>OX638335.1:647500-2158385 GCA_951812785.1 uncultured Gammaproteobacteria bacterium | reverse complement strand
GGGCATACTATCCGAATAGTGTCACCTGACTTTTTATCTGTGTATATATAATAACCTTCATAGTGAGTGTTAGTTAGAAGTTTATCAATTGACCCGTGAGACCAAACTGGATTACCACGTCTAGTAACAACACCATTTCTGAGAAGTTGTGTTCTTATCTCATCAATTGAGTCTCCATTCTTAGTAACTCTCAAAGATATGTTTAACCCACTTTTGTTCCTCTTCGTTAGTAACCAATTTGCTATTATCAAGTGAATAGCCATACGGTGGCGGTCCACCCATCCATCCCCCTTGTCTAATGCGTTGAAGTTTTCCCAATCTAAATCTTTCGGTTCTCAACTGATTATCGTATTGCGAAATTTCACTCATAATTCCCAACATTAAGTTGGTTTGAGGGTCAATATAAGGCAGTCCAGGTTAAGCGGACAGATTAGTTAAGCATACGCATGATTATTTTCATATTCAAACGGTGTTTGATAATTCAACGTTTGATGAATGCGTTTACGATTATAAAAACATTCGATGTATTCAAAGATATCACTTTTTGCTTGTTCTCTTGTCGTGTAATTTCTCCCATGAATGAGTTCATTCTTTAATGTGCTAAAAAATGTTTCTGACACCGCATTATCATAGCAATCTCCCTTGCGACTCATACTCGGGATAATATGGTGTTGTTGCATCAATGCACGATATTGATCAGCCGCATAGAGTCGGCCGCGATCAGTATGATGAATGAGACCAGCACCAGGTTGCCGTTGTATGATCGCCATCTGTAGTGCATTCAGCACAAGCGGTTGATTGTTGCGACGCGACATCGACCAACCAATGATTTTACGTGAATACATGTCGAGCAGAATGGCGAGATATAACCATCCCTGCCGTGTCGGCACACAGGTGACATCACCTGCCCAGACTTGATTTAGCTGTGCTGCTGTAAACATCCGCTTAACATGATCTGGTGCAATCCAATGACGGTGCTTAGAACGTGTTGTGATGTTAAAATGCTTGCTGCGTTTAGTTTCGATTTGATGTTGCCTGCGTAATCTGGCCACGCGATGTTTCCCGCATTGAATACCTTGAGTGTGCAAGGCCTTCCAAGTTTTCACGTAACCATAGGCATGTTTGGACTGAACATGGATCTTCTGAATCTTCGCTAAGAGCACTTGATCTTCCTGAGCACGTAGACTTTCATTACGATCACGCCAGTCGTAATAGCCACTGCTACCCACATTCAGCACACGGCACATCGCACTAATACTAAACACAAAGCGATGAGTTTGAATAAAGCCATATTTTACTCGAGTTCCTTGGCAAAGAACTGTGCGGCCTTTTTTAGAATGTCGCGTTCCTCACACGCTTAAGTGCGCGCCGCAGCTGGACAACTTCACTTTCTTCACGGCGCCCTGAACCTGGAAAAGCATCCACACCATGCTTGTTGACTTCTTCTTGCCATTTACAGAGCTGGTTGCGACGAACGCCTAAATGAATGGCCAATTCAGCAGTGGTTTGATCACTTTGCTCAAGAAGCCGTACCGCTTCTCGTTTAAACTCTCGGGTATACGTTTGACGTTTTGACATAGATCACCTCTAAAAGTATTGTCTCTTTTTTGAACTGTCCGTTAAACCCAGGCTGCCTTAGTCCTTGTATTTACTGACCCTTTAATGTCATTAGGCATCAGATGACGTAATTAATTTTTATACGTTTTCATAACCCATTTAGAAAAATTGAGCATTTCTTCAGAATTTGCCTCATTCTTCATAAGGTTTGCTAATTGAGAAACTATCATTACGTTCCCTTTTACATAACCTTTTTCGGGCACTATTCTATCAAGTGATGCTGAATTTTTTGTCTTCTCTCCACCACCATATTTTATTTCCAATCCTAAGCTTGGGCAAACATCAGGCATTATCGACTCGAGGTATTTAGAGTCTAAGTCATAGTCAAGGTCTAGTGCATTTGCTCTTTTCTTGGCACTTCCTCTCATCTGTTGGGCAGTATATCGCTTTGGGTTTTTTTTCTTTAAGTTCCGTCTATATTTCTCGCTTCCTTTTCCTGCTCTATCTGGATTATTTTTTCTCCATTCATTTGCGTCAATCGCCTTTTCTTGCCTCATGCATTCATTACATTTGTAAATGTAATTTTTTTGTCGATACCAAGTAGTGTTTTCACTGGTTAATTTTACTCCACATATCGTGCATTTTTTATCAACTCGAGATTTTCTTAGACTCACCCTATTCTCTATCAAACGGTCTCTTATAACATCACGTGAGCAACCATAAGTATTTGCTATTTGGGAAGGTGTTTCACCCTCTTGATAACGTTTGGTGATTTGTTCAATTTGTAATTTAGTGAACTCAATTTTTTTAACCATCTTGAGACTGCTGGTACAAATCTAAAAGGGTAGTTCCTTTGTAACACCAATAACCAGCACCTCTCACTTGCTGCCAGTTGTATCCCATCTCAGAAACGATAGTTAATGCAGAACCAGACAATGTTGTTAGTTCTTCTCTAAAAAGAACTTGTCCATTTTCTTTCACTACACAAGTAAGATTCTGGTCTTTGGAAAATGTGAGAGTCTCTCCAATATTGATTCCAAGAATACCGAAATAATCTACCCTGCCTTTTTTCTTTTTGGCATTATCAAGTGCTTGTCTATCTTGTTCTGTTTCAACAGCTACTTCCTTAGGAGTTACATCTCGTCCACCCATTTTTTCTGCAATTTTCAGTGTAGACTTTGCTTGTTCTGGAGTGCAGTTAAAAAACTCACGATTTTGACGAACTCTCTTGTCATCAAATGCTTCATGGAGAAGGTCTTCAATCACCTTCGCATCTTCTACCTCTAATGCGTAAAAACACTCAAAGGGAAGTGGGGTAGAGGTATTGTCTAATGCTCGTAGTCTTCTAGACAAGTTGTCGGTGACACCAATTTTAATGGTATCCGGCATACTTTCATTGGTTAAAATATATACAATTGGCATCTTTAAACGCTAAATGAAAAACGTAGAAATTTCAACTCACTAGGTTTTTAAAACTCTATAGACACTATCTCTATGAATGTTCATTTCTTTTGCGATTGCAGATGCACCAAGACCAGACTCTTTGAGTTCCTTAATCTTATCTGCATCTATTGAAGACTTTCTTCCCTTATAAACACCTTTTTGTTTTGCGCGAAGAATACCTTCAGACTGTCTCTCTTTACGAAGATTGGTTTCTAATTCTGCGAACACTCCCAACATATCCAAGAAACATTTAGAAGTTGCGTCCTTAGTGGAGATTGGTTGTTCAGTTGCAGAAAGATTAACTCCCTTGTCGGATAGTTCCTTCACAATCAACTGAAGGTCTAGAACTGACCTTGCAAGTCTATCAATACGAGTAATGACCAGTTCATCACCCTCACGAACAAATTCTATACATTCCTTGAGCTCATCTCTTCCTTGAGTAGAAGTTCCAGAAACTTTTTCTTGGTAAATCTTCTCACAACCAAAACTCTTCAGTGTTTCCAACTGAACATCTAGGTTCTGGTCTACTGAACTAACTCTTGCATATCCAACTTTCATAACAATCCTCATTAGTGTCGTTTATGACTCTAGATTCTGATGCTTATTGTCGTATTCGTCAAATACAACTTAAAAACGACAGTAAAGGTGTCGGATAAAAAACTGGTGTTTGGGTAAACTCTATTACGACACTCTGCAAAGAGGACTTATCGCAGTTAATGTGGTATTTGTCTGTTATGACTAACTATGTTTTAGATGGATATGATTTATCTGCACTATTTGACTCTTCAACTAGTTCTATAAGTTTTTCTGAAGACCCTAGAAGACATATCCCAAACAAAGGTTCAATAATCTATTCAGTCTGGGATAAAGACGAAAAGTTCATTTATATCGGTATTAGTGGATTGCAGAAATCTCTAGAGAAACGCAGTCCTCTCTCAAGAATGATTTCTCATGCATCTAGTAGAAGAAGTGGTGACCAGTTCTGCATCTATATCCATGATTTCTATGTAATTCCAAAACTGATTAAGAAAGGTGATTACAAACCTTCAATTGGAGTTCTGGATAAACTGACTAAAGATTTTATCCAGAGTAACCTCTCATATCGTTTTGTAGGTTTTGAGACTGACAATAGTGATGTGATTGTTAGAAGTTTGGAGAACCAGATTAAGTCTGGTGCATTTGGTTTCTCACCATCATTAAATGGAACTGCACCCCCTCAAAACTGATCAACAAACAATTCGTAAAAAGAATTATTATTTTTTTGTAATCTATAAAAGGAAATAGGTACTCCCCCAAAATCTGAAGGGATTGTGTTTGAACTTCCCTAGTAATTTCTTTCCCACCTCACCTCAAACTTTGAAATCTCTGGTTCAAATACTTCTTCTCTTCTGGATAATCTTTCTTCCCTCTCTCTATATCTTTTCAAGATTGCAAAGACATGATTTCCCTTCCACTCCTTTCCAGTAAGAGTAGTGATGTTTCTTTGATTAAGATGATGAGCAATTCTTCTATAACCAAGACCACTTTCATGAAGTGATTTGATTAAGTCATGAGTCTTTTGTTGAGAATCAGAGTAAGAAATACCACCATATTTCCCACCATATTCACTCATTAATTTATTGGTTTGAACTGAGACTACGAAACACAAATAATTAGAATATTTTGGTTCAGAGTTTTCTCCACTCAAAACTACTCGACTGTCACAGATTTAGCTAGATTGCGTGGCTGATCAACATCCGTGCCTTTAAGCACGGCCACGTGATAGGAAAGTAGTTGTAGTGGTATTGTAAATATAATAGGAGCAACAGCATTTTCAGGGGCATCTAATTCAATTAACTGTGCACCTTCTTCTGACTCAAACGCGCAACCAGCATCAGCAAATACATGCAATTCACCACCTCGTGCACGCACCTCTTCAATATTAGCTTTTAATTTTTTTAACAATTCATTATTAGGCGCAACAGCGATTACAGGCATATCACTGTCTACTAAGGCGATTGGTCCATGCTTCAATTCACCTGCTGCGTATGCTTCAGCATGAATATATGATATTTCTTTTAACTTCAAAGCACCTTCCATAGCGATAGGGTGATGAGAGCCACGGCCTAAAAACAGCGCATGATTCTTATTCTTATATAACTTGGCTAATTCTTTAATTGGAGCGTCTAACAATAATGCTTTATTAATTCGAACAGGTAAATTCAGTAACTGCTCAACTAGTATTTTTTCCATTTCTGGGTGCAAGCCATTACGACGACCTGCTAGTATTACCAGCATCATTAATGCAACTAGCTGTGTGGTAAATGCTTTAGTCGATGCTACGCCGATCTCTGGTCCCGCATGCGTCATTAATACTAAATCTGACTCTCGTGCTAGTGAACTCTCAGGAACATTACAAATCACGAGTGAACCAACATAGTTCTCCGAACTTGCCTGCAACAATGCAGCAAGACTATCTGCTGTTTCTCCTGACTGTGAAATTGTCACAAATAAAGTGCCTGGCCTTACTACGTGCTTGCGGTAACGGAATTCACTAGCGACTTCAACATGACAATGAATACCTGCAATCTCTTCAAACCAATACTTAGCCACTAAGCCTGCATGATAGCTTGTGCCACATGCAATAATTTGTATTGCCTGTACTTTATCTAGGGTATCCTTAGCTTTTGGCCCAAGAATTTCATCCGTGACTCGTCCATTGAGAACTCGACCTTCTAAGGTATCGGCAATCGCGCGAGGCTGCTCATATATTTCTTTAAGCATGTAATGGGCATACTCACCCTTTTCTGCTGCTTCTGAACTTTGTTTACTGGTCTTAATTTCTCTTTCTACAAAGTCACCATTTAGGTTGAAAATAGAAATTTTATCTTGAGTAACTTCAGCAATGTCGCCATTTTCCAAGTAGATAAATTTTTGCGTTTCTTTTAATAGTGCGTGCACATCAGATGCAATAAAGTTTTCATCTACGCCTACACCAATGATTAAAGGACTGCCACTGCGCGCAGTAATAATTCTATCCTCATCTGTACGATCAATCACACCTAGCGCATAGGCACCCTTCAAGTCTTTAACGGTATTTTGTACCGCAAAAAATAGCGAATCGCCTTTATCTAAATATAGAACAATTTGATGCGCGATCACTTCGGTATCAGTATCAGATGTAAACTTGAATCCCGCTTTAGATTGCATTTCACGTAGTTCTTGGTAATTCTCAATAATGCCATTGTGTACAATTGCTACACGACCATTACAGATATGTGGATGTGCATTGTATTCAGAGGGCACACCATGAGTCGCCCATCGAGTATGCGCTATACCAACTATTCCCGTTAGGCTTGATTCTTCTAATGCATCGCCTAACTCAGACACCTTGCCCGGGCGTCTTATTCTTTCCAGTAAGCCCTTGTTAAGCACAGCCATGCCTGCAGAATCATATCCTCTATATTCAAGACGTTTTAAGCCTTCTAATAGGATATCTGATACGTCTCTTTTTGAGATTGCTCCAACGATTCCACACATACTGAAAGTTTCCTTACTTCCCTTTACTTACTTTGTTTGACTAGTTTTGTTTAACCGGGCGCTGCCAATTATCTATGGTTGTCTGTTTGCTACGAGACAGGGTTAATTTTTTTGCTGGGACATTCCGGGTAATGGTTGACCCTGCCCCAATGGTTGCACCATCATCTATTTTTACCGGAGCAACCAGTTGAGTATCAGAACCTATAAAAACATTGTTTCCAATGATTGTTTTGTGCTTATTAGCGCCATCATAATTGCAGCAAATTGTTCCGGCACCTATATTAGTATCCTTTCCTATTTCAGCATCGCCGATATAACTTAGATGATTTACTTTACTACCAGAAGCAATATTTGATTTCTTTACTTCGACGAAATTGCCAAGCTTCACCTGACTAGCTAACTCTGTCTTAGGACGCACGCGAGCAAAAGGCCCTATTTCACAGTGTTTACCTATTTTTGAATCTTCTATTACAGAGTTTGGATGTATAACCGTTCCTGCACTAATGACACTATCTGTGATTACGCAGTTCATGCCAATAGAGACATCATCGCCGATTGACACACTCCCACGTAATAAAACATTCGGCTCAATAATAATATCGTTGCCAATATCTATTATTCCTTCTACAAAGACACTTGATGGATCACGTAGTGTTACACCATTAAGCATTAAAATTTCTCGTTGTCTTGCCTGGAAGGCACTTTCCATTTCTGCTAGATGAACACGATTATTCACACCCATCACTTCCGTAGGATCTTCACACATCACTGCTTCAACAGACTTACCTTCTTCTACAGCTAAACCTACGCAATCTGTTAAGTAGTATTCTTGTTGCTGATTGTTGTTATCTATATTGTTTAGCCACTTAACCAAGCTTTGTGATGAAGCGCATAATATTCCTGTATTGATTTCAGCTATTTGTCTGATCTCATTATTGGCATCTTTTTCTTCTACTATTTTTTCAACCGTACCTTGAACACTTCGAACGATACGCCCGTAACCATGTGGACTAGTTAACACAGTGGTTAAAATGGCCATTGAATCACAAGGTTGTTGATCTAGTAATGCTTTTAGAGTGCCCTCTGTTGCAAAAGGTACATCACCATATAAGACCAGAATGTTTTCATCTACATTTGCACTAAAAAATGGAATTGCTTGTTGAACTGCATGGCCGGTACCTAGCCTCTCTTTTTGTTCTACCCATTCAACTTTTTTATTTTGGATGGCTGAGCGAACTGCTTCACCACCATGGCCGTAAACGATAATGATTCTATCAGCACCTAGGTTTTCTGCCGTGGTGATTGTATGTGCCAGCATTGACTTGCCCCCGACATGATGCAGTACTTTAGGCAGTTTACTACGCATACGAGTGCCTTGACCGGCAGCTAATATAACGACGTTTAGAGACATAGATCCATTAATTCATTGAAATAGAAAAGGTTACACTACTATTCTAGTCCATATCTTAATTATTTACCCTTACGTAGAAACGATAAAGGCAGCCATTTGGCTGCCTTTATATTCTATCTATCTCAACACTTTGAATCTATTAGGGATTTAAGCTTTTAGACCTTACCTTTGCGGATTTTTTCAATCATTCTTAACTGAGCTGCTGCTTCAGCAAGTTCTGCCAGGGCTCTTGCACTATCTACCCCAGATTTTTTATCCTTAAGTAGCTCTTCAGCATGCTGTTTTGCCCCCAAAGCCATATTTTCATCAAGCTCTTCAGCGCGAATTGCTGTATCTGAAAGGACTGTAACAACGTCTGGTTGAACCTCTAGCATGCCACCTGATACATAGATGTATAGGTCTTCTTCACCCTCAACTTCAATTTTTAGTTCGCCGGGCTTAAGCTGAGTAACTAATGGCGTATGTTGAGGGTAAATCCCCACATCACCCATTATCGCTGGGGCAAAGACTGCATTAACCGTCCCAGAGAAGATCTCTGTTTCAGCGCTAACGATATCAAGTTGCATATTAATGGCCATATTTAGCGTTTACTTAAGCTCTTCAGCTTTCTTTAATACTGAGTCGATATTACCAGCCATATAGAAAGCTTGCTCTGGCAGATGATCGTACTCACCGTCAACAATGGCGCGGAAACTAGCTACGGTCTCACTTAATGGGACTAGCTCACCTGGTGTTCCAGTGAATACTTCTGCCACACTGAATGGTTGTGATAAGAAACGTTGAATCTTACGGGCACGCGTTACGACTTGCTTATCTTCTTCTGATAATTCGTCCATACCAAGAATCGCAATAATATCTTTAAGTTCCTGATATTTCTGCAATGTGTTTTGTACATCACGTGCAGTGTCATAGTGCTCTTGACCAATGACTAATGGATCTAATTGACGACTTGTAGAATCAAGTGGGTCCACTGCTGGGTAAATACCTAATTCTGCTACTTGGCGTGAAAGTACAACAGTCGCATCCAAGTGGGCAAATGTGGTTGCAGGCGATGGGTCAGTCAAATCATCAGCAGGGACGTATACCGCTTGAATTGAAGTAATTGATCCGCTGTTAGTTGAAGTAATACGTTCCTGAAGCGCACCCATTTCTTCTGCCAATGTTGGTTGGTAACCTACCGCAGATGGCATACGCCCTAGTAGTGCTGATACTTCTGTTCCTGCCAATGTGTATCGATAAATATTATCGATAAACATCAATACATCTTTACCTTCATCACGGAAATACTCCGCCATGGTTAATCCTGTCAACGCAACACGAAGTCTGTTTCCCGGTGGCTCATTCATCTGTCCGTAAACCATCGCTACTTTATCGAGTACGCCGGCTTCTTTCATCTCGTAATAGAAATCGTTTCCTTCACGAGTACGCTCTCCAACACCTGCAAACACAGACAAACCTGAGTGTGCTTTTGCGATGTTGTTAATTAATTCCATCATGGTAACGGTCTTACCAACACCCGCACCACCAAACAGACCAATTTTTCCACCCTTAGCAAATGGGCAAAGCAAATCGATCACTTTAATTCCTGTAGTAAGGAGTTCGTTTCCTCCTGCTTGTTCTTCAAAGCTAGGTGGTTCACGGTGGATAGGCATAGTCGACTTATTGCCAACTTCACCAACGTTATCAATTGGGTTACCAAGTACATCCATCACACGGCCTAACGTCTCAGGTCCTACAGGGACATTAATTGGCGCACCTGTGTTGGTTACTTGTAATCCACGTTGTACTCCTTCGGATGCACCCATAACAATGGTCCTCACAACACCATCGCCAAGTTGCTGTTGTACTTCTAGCGTCAATCCTTTTTCATCTACTTTGAGTGCATCGTACACTTTAGGTACCTGACTGGATGGAAACTCCACGTCAACGACCGCGCCGATTACTTCTATAATTTGACCAGTACTCATGTTAATTCCTCGTTACTTCAATCTTTAAATATAAATTCTTTTCAGACCTATACCGCTGCTGCACCGCCAACAATCTCAGATAATTCTTGAGTGATTGATGCTTGACGTGCTTTGTTATAGGCAAGTTGTAAATCATCGATGAGGCTACCAGCATTATCCGATGCGCTTTTCATAGCAATCATCCTTGCAGCCATTTCGCATGCAACATTCTCAACTACACCGCGATACACAATTGATTCAACATATCTAACTAGTAGTGAATCTAATACTTCTTTGGCATCAGGCTCATAAATATAATCCCAATGATGTTGTCTAACTTCTTCTTCGTCTTTTGGTAAAGGTAGCAGTGTGGATATTTCTGGCGCTTGCGTCATTGTATTCACAAATTCATTTTCTGCTAAGTGTAGACGGTCGATATTGCCTTCAGAATATGCATCTAACATTACTTTTACTGGGCCGATGATTTCATTCATATGAATATTATCACCTAAGCCACTAGCATGAGATACAACATTTAGGTCTGACAAGCGTTTAAAGAACGCCATTCCCTTTGATCCGATAATACTTAGATCTACTTCTACACCTTGATCTTGATATTCTTTTATCTGGCGCAATGCACTTTTAAACACGTTAACATTCAAGCCACCGCATAGTCCGCGATCAGTAGAGATAATAATAAACCCTACACGCTTAATTTCTGGGCGAGCATTCATATACGGATGCTTATACTCAGAGTGCGCTGCTGCTAGGTGATTAATTACCTGCTTAATCTTAATTGCATAAGGACGTGTTTCATTCATGCGATCCTGTGCTTTACGCATTTTACTCGCGGCAACCATTTCCATTGCTTTCGTGATCTTCTGAGTATTTTTAATACTCGAAATCTGGGTACGTATTTGTTTAGCGCCTGACATAGGTGTTACCAAACACCGTTAGCTTTAAACGCTTCAACAGCTTCCTTAATGGCTGCTTCAATATCGTCGTTGTAATCGC
This sequence comes from uncultured Gammaproteobacteria bacterium, assembly GCA_951812785.1. Taxonomy (GTDB): domain Bacteria; phylum Pseudomonadota; class Gammaproteobacteria; order UBA4575; family UBA4575; genus UBA1858. The sequence continues at coordinate 2,147,495 of OX638335.1, read as the reverse complement.
CGGTCTGGTTAATTTGATTGAGAAGATCTTTGTTGTTTGAACGTAAGTAGTCATGCATTGCCGCCTCAAACGCTACCACTTTGTTCTTGTCCACATCATCGATATAACCCTTATCAACTGCATAAAGAGATATCGCCATCTCACCCACTGTTAATGGAGAGTATTGCGGTTGTTTCATCAATTCCATGACTCGCTCACCACGCTCTAGCTGCTTACGAGTTTGCTCATCAAGATCTGATGCGAACTGTGAGAATGCTGCTAATTCCCGATACTGTGCCAGTGCTAAACGAACACCGCCACCAAGCTTTTTAACGATCTTGGTTTGTGCTGCACCACCCACTCGAGATACTGACAAACCCGCATTAATCGCTGGACGGAAACCAGAGTTAAATAAATCTGACTCCAAGAAGATTTGACCATCAGTAATTGAAATTACGTTAGTTGGCACGAAAGCAGATACATCACCTGCTTGCGTTTCAATAATGGGTAATGCCGTTAAAGAACCTGTTTTGCCTTTGACTGCGCCATTAGTAAATGCTTCTACATACTCTTCGTTGACTCGAGATGCACGCTCTAACAAACGTGCGTGTAAGTAGAAAACATCACCAGGATAAGCTTCACGACCTGGTGGTCTACGCAACAATAGCGATACCTGTCTGTAAGCTACTGCTTGCTTAGATAAATCATCATAAATAATTAATGCATCTTCGCCACGATCACGGAAGTACTCACCCATTGTGCAACCAGAGTAAGGTGCAATATATTGCATCGCTGCTGACTCTGCTGCTGCCGCTGATACGATAATGGTGTGGCCCATTGCATCATGTTCTTCTAATTTTCTTACAACGTTGGCAACCGATGAGTTCTTTTGACCAATGGCTACGTAAATACATTTAACACCAGTGCCTTTTTGGTTAATGATGGCATCAAGTGCAACTGCTGTTTTACCTGTTTGGCGGTCACCAATAATCAACTCACGTTGCCCGCGACCAATTGGCACCATGGCATCAATTGATTTCAATCCAGTTTGTACTGGTTGGTCAACTGATTTACGTTCAATAACACCTGGTGCAATTTTCTCAATCGGTGCATTTAGTTTTGCTTCAATTGGGCCTTTACCATCAATTGGCTCGCCGAGAGAATTCACTACACGACCGAGTAACTCAGGGCCTGTCGGCACTTCAAGAATGTTACCTGTACATTTAACTTTGTCGCCTTCAGAAATCTGCTTGTAGTCACCTAGTACAACGGCACCAACTGAGTCTCGCTCCAAGTTCAAAGCCATACCAAATATGTTTCCTGGAAATTCGATCATTTCTCCAGAAATTACATCGGCTAAACCATGAATCCGAACAATACCGTCAGTAACCGCGACGACTGTTCCTTCTGTGCGCTCTTCAGACGCGGCTTCAAACTTATCAATACGTTGTTTGATTAAGCTTGTTATTTCTGTAGGGTTGAGTTGCATATGAATTCCTCTTAAACTCCATAATTTAATCTAAATTCTATTTGGTAAGCGTAGTTGATAGCTTTTCTAAGCGTCCGCGCACTGAGCCATCAATAACCATGTCACCAGCTCTTATGATTGCACCACCAATTAATGTTTCATCAATACTTGTAGTGATGGCTATTTTTTTACCTAGTCGCTTTGCTAATGAGGCAGATATTGCTTGCACCTGCTGATCACTCACTTCTAGTGCACTTATTAGCTGCGCATCTACGGCACCTTCAGCTTCTGTTTGATAGTGATGATACAAAACAGCGATATCAGGCAGTAATGAAATGCGATCATTTTCTGCTAATAGCTTAATAAAGTTTTTGCTGCTTTCATCTAGCTTTTCTGCACATACTTCATTAAACAATTCTGCTGATTGTTGTCTGTTCAAACTTGGCTGATCCAGGGCTGCTTTCATAGTTGCGTCATCTGCTACTGCTGCACAGAAACCTAACATTTCCGCCCACTGATCAGTGACACCATTTGTAGATGCATAATCAAACGCTGCTCGGGCGTAAGGGCGTGCTGCTGTAGTTAATTCTGACACGTCTGTTCCTTAAATTTGTGCTGCAAGTTCATCAAGCACCGCCTTATGAGCATCGGCATTGATTTCTTTGTTAAGTACTCTTTCAGCACCAGCAACCGCTAAAGCAGATACTTGAGAACGTAACTGTTCTTTTGCTTTATTGATTTCTTTTTCAATATCAGAATGCGCCGCTGTTTTAATGCGCTCGCCTTCTTGTACTGCCGTACCTTTCGCTTCTTCAACAATTTCGTTTGCACGTTTCTGCGCTTGGTTAATAATCTCAGAAGCTTGTTGTTTCGCTTCAGTTAATTGTAGCTGCACTTTTTCTTGAGCTAACTCTTGAGATTGCATGCCTCGTTCAGCTGCTTCTAAACCTTCAGCAATTTTCTTTTTGCGTTCGGCCATGGCTCCCGTAATTGGGGGCCAGACAAACTTCATGCAAAACCAAACAAAAAACAGGAATGCAATTGATTGCCCTATTAGGGTGGCGTTAATGTTCACCTTAGCACCTCATTTATAGATAAATAAGTGATCTTAAAACTCAGCCTTAAAGGGCGAAGATCATGTAGAACGCAATACCTACAGCAATCATAGGAACAGCATCCACTAGGCCAAGTACAATAAACATTTGTGTACGTAACATTGGGATCAATTCAGGTTGACGTGCAATACCTTCCATGTATTTTCCACCTAAGTTACCAATACCGATAGCAGCACCTAATGCGCCTAAGCCCATTAATATACCGCCTGCTAAGAAAACAACTGCTTGTGCTAATTCCATAACGTCTCCGCTCTACTATGTTGATGTTTTAAATTATGATTCGATTCGTGTGTGTTTATTAATGATGTTCGTGCGCCATATTTAAATAGACGATGGTTAACACCATAAATATAAATGCTTGTAATACTACTACTAGTATATGAAAGATTGCCCATGCTAATTGCAATAAGCCACCTGAGGTTGCGGCAATTATGCCACCACCATACATCAGCGCGATTAATATAAAGATCATCTCACCGGCATATAAGTTTCCAAATAATCGCAATCCTAATGATACAGGTTTTGCTAGAAGCGCTACACCTTCCAAGAACAAGTTAATTGGCAACAAGATAATGCTGAAAGGGAATTTTGCACTGAAAGGTTGAAGCGTTAACTCACCGACGAATCCGCCGATACCTTTCACTTTAATGCTGTAAAAAAGAACCAAGAAAAACACTGTTAGCGACATGCCCATGGTGGCATTAGGATCCGTCGTAGGCACCACCTTCATAAAGTGAATGCCAAACATTGTCGCCAAATGTGGAATCCAGTCTACGGGGACTAAATCCATTAAGTTCATTGCCAACACCCATATGAATATTGTTAGAACCATTGGCGCAACAATTGGTGTGTTCCCGTGAAAAGTACTTTTTACGTTGTCATCGACAAAGTCGATAACCCACTCTGCGAAATTTACTAAACCATTTGGTGTTCCTGCTGTCGCAGACTTTGCAGCTCTTGAGAAGATAAACATCAAAAGTCCACCAAGAAGTATTGACCAAAACATAGTGTCTACGTGAATAGCCCAAAACCCCATTTCAGAAGCTTCTGCAGCACTATGTGCAAAACCCCAGTGACCATCAGCATGTTGGCCGTAAGTAAGGTTAGTTAGGTGGTGCTTTATATATCCAGAAGCGGTCAGCTCTTCGCTTGCCATTTCTATAAATCCCTAATTATTTGTTGAAACCCGACATAACCACAGGGGTTAACCAGTGCGTTAGTTGCGTTAATCCAAACCCTGCCAGTAGCGCCACTGGACGAATCCATTCTTGTGTTGCAAATACACCCGCAAAAAGTGCAGCAGTGATAACTATCTTGCCAACTTCTGCGCTGTAGATATTATTTTTCAGTTGATTTCCATCGGCTGTGTGTTTACCTGTTAATTTGCGAGCCAAATAAAAATTTGGGATTACGCAGATAAAACCACCGAGCAATGCAGAAAGTGCGACTAGTTTTCCTAGAAAAATTAAACACACCGCTAATACACAGCTCACTGTTACCTGAGCTATTAAAATTCTACTGACTAGCGATTGCTTATTAGCCAATTTTTCAACCTATTCAGGCAGTTGCCGGCACAAAGTTGATACTTTCATTCGTTTGATTTTGTTGTTTTAAATTAAGGATATACATCCTCATGCTACAAACGAATCTTGCTCGCGGCGCGGAGTATAAGCGTTGGTGAATAAAATCTCAACATGTGTACATCAATAATATTGACCTGGTGCTTTTCTGTACTATTAAAAGCGAGTCCGGCTAATTATCAACACCAATTTTACGCAGAATACCATCGAGTTCATCTAAGTCGTTATACTGAATTTCGATTTTGCCTTTCTTCAAGTTAGTGCTCTGTTTGATCACTACTGCTGCCCCTAAGGTATCAGCAATTATGTTCTCCAAATTTTGAATATTAGAGTCTTTTTTAGAATTTCCCGCTGCTTTATTGTCGCCATTTATTAACTTTCGTATCGCTTGTTCAGTTTGTCTAACTGTTAGATTTTTGGCAACAATAGTTAATGCCACTTGGTGCTGCTGACTGCTTGGCAATGAAAGCAATGCTCGAGCATGACCCATACTCAATTTTTCTTGCTTCATTAACTCACGTACTTCATTAGGCAATTCGAGCAGTCGCAGCATATTACTCACGGTAGCGCGCGCCTTACCCAGCACATCAGCCACTTCTTGGTGAGTCCAACCAAATTGTTTGGTTAAGTTGGATATCGCAGAAGCTTCTTCGATCGGATTAAGGTCTTCTCGTTGAAGGTTCTCAATTAGTGCCATTGCTGCCGCAGACTCATCATTAACTTCTTTAATGACAGCTGGAACCTCATCTAGGCCTGCTTTTTGTGCCGCGCGCCAGCGGCGCTCACCGGCTATTAACTCATACCGATTAGCGGTTTTACGTACCACGATGGGTTGAATCAACCCTTGGCTACGAATCGAGTCAGCTAATTCTATTAAACCTTCCTCAGTCATTGTTTGGCGCGGCTGATATGGGCTGCGATCCACTAAATCGACAGGGATATAATCGAGTCCTATCACTGATTTTTTTTCTGATTGTGCGGGAACTGCTTCTGCTGGTGTTGACAGTAAAATGTCGACACCTAGATTACCTAAGCCTTTATGCTTTTTCTGGCCACTCATATTTTTACGATGCTCCCGGCTGTGATGCAGCTTCTTCGCGCCTTAACATTTCTCCTGCCAACGCAATATAGGCGCGCGAACCACGCGAACCTTTATCATAACGAATAACAGGTAGGCCATGGCTAGGCGCTTCGGCCAATGTGACATTTCTTGGGATGATGGTGCGATACACGTTGTCACCAAAGTGGGTAGTCAGTTGCGAGGAAACGTCATTAGCTAAGTTGTTACGTGGATCAAACATGGTGCGCAACACCCCCTCAACCTGAAGTTCTGGGTTGGCGCTTTGGCGCACTCTTTCAATGGTTCCTAACAGTGCTGATAGCCCCTCCAATGCATAGTATTCACATTGAGTTGGGATAATTACGCTTTGGGCAGCTACTAAGCCGTTCACCGTCAGCATATTAAGTGATGGCGGACTATCTATTAAAATATAATCGTATTTATCAGTCACCTGTTCTAATGCGCGTCTTAATTTAAATTCTCGACCATGTCCTTGAAGTAAACCGACCTCTGCACTGGTTAGTTGTTCATTTGATGGCAGTAAATCATAACCAGCGGTTTCGCCAGTAATGATACATTCATCAATCGTGTGCTGCTCTAACAACACATGCGCAACAGAAATTTTAACGGCGGTTTTATCTATGCCTGAGCCGCTAGTGGCGTTGCCCTGCGGATCAAGGTCCACCAACAGCACTTTTCTTTTAGTCGCCGCTAACGATGCTGCTAAATTAACCGTAGTGGTAGTCTTGCCAACGCCGCCTTTTTGATTGGTAATTGCTATTATTCTGGCCATATCGACTAAATTCGATTTGCTATCAGTAGATGGCGTTGTGAATCTAAGCCAGGAATGGTAATTGAATGAAACTGTATGTCACTTACATGGCTGAGGGTTGGTAATTCGTTGGGTTGTGTCCCTAGCATAATCTGCACCTGCCCTTGTCGATCGCATACGGCACTGAGTATCTCTAACGCTTTAGCCAACGGCGCAAAAGCACGTGCCAGCAGCGTTTTAGGCGCTACACTAGGCTGGTAATTTTCTACTCGTATTTGCACAATATCGACATTAGTTAATTTGAGATCCATAACTACTTGGCGCATGAATCTGGCTTTTTTGCCATTTGAGTCAAGTAGAGTGAATGATATGTCAGGTAGACAAATAGCTAAAGGAATACCTGGTAACCCGGCGCCGCTGCCAACATCCAAAACTGGTGTCATTTTTATATACGGAATAATCGAAAGGCTGTCGAGCAGGTGCTTTTGAACCAATTCACCGGCTTTCGAGGTACCAACTAGATTATAGGCCTTATTCCATTTCTGAATCATTTCTAGATAGGCCAGCAGCAAATCAAATTGTGTTTCAGTCGCTGGCACAGCTAATTGCTGTGCGCCACTTTCCAGGCGGGATCGAATATCCATAGGTAAGTAAATCTTGTCGACTGTGCTAGCAATGACTAGGAAACTTAGCCATCAAGGGCAACCCCTGATCTTTTACTAGCATCGTTTGCCAGAACTTGGCTACGTGCTTTTAAGTGTACTAATAATAGCGATACAGTTGCAGGGGTCACACCAGAAACCCTTGAGGCCTGGCTTACCGTTTTAGGTTTAATCTTGGTGAGCTTTTGCAGTGCTTCGTTAGATAAACCTTTGACTAAACTATAGTTAAACTCTTCAGGTATGTGGGTATCTTCAAGCCGTTTTGATTTTTCAATCTCATCTGTTTGATGCTGCATATAGCCTGCGTATTTTGCTTGAATATTAATTTGCTCGATGGCCTCTTGATCTTCTAAATAGGGCGCATATTTAGGTAGCTCAGCAAAAGAGGCGTAAGAAACTTCAGGTCGACGTAATAAATTCGCCATACTGTATTCACGTTCAATTTTACTTCCAAACAAACGTTTGCCCTGCTCTTCAGTAACGTGACTTGTTTGAACAAAAGTTTTTTCAAGCCTTGCCTGTTCTTTTTCTATTGTTTCTTTTTTCCAGCAGAAACGCGTCCATCTTGCTTCGTCGATTAAACCTAAGTCGTTAGCTATCGAAGTCAGTCGAAGATCTGCATTGTCTTCACGCAATATCAATCGGTATTCTGCTCTGCTGGTAAACATGCGATAAGGCTCTTGTGTACCGTGTGTAACTAGGTCATCAATCATCACACCGATATAGCCTTGGTCTCTACGTAAAACAATTGCCTCTTCATTTTGCACGGCGCGCGCAGCGTTTATTCCCGCCATTAAACCTTGTGCCGCAGCTTCTTCATAACCAGTCGTTCCGTTGATTTGTCCCGCAAAGTACAAACCTGGTAATGATTTTGTTTCTAAATTTGGTTGTAATCCTGTTGGGTTAAAAAAATCATACTCAATGGCATAACCTGGACGCGTGATATGACAGTTTTCTAAGCCTGGAATTGTGTGCACCATTTCAAGTTGCACTTCATATGGCAAGCTTGTGGAAATTCCATTTGGATACACTTCATGTGTATATAAGCCCTCTGACTCAATAAACACTTGATGACGATCACGATTTGCAAAGCGCGTGACCTTGTCTTCTATTGAGGGGCAATAGCGTGGGCCAATACCTTTAATCGCACCACTATACATCGGTGACTCATGCATCGAGTCTCGAATAATTTGATGGCTATGCTCGTTGGTATAAGTAATGTGGCAATTGACTTGTTGGGGGTGCTGCTCACGCGATCCCATAAACGAAAATACCGGCAACGGCTGATCACCTGGTTGTACTTCCATTTTTGAATAATCAATCGACTTGCCATCAATGCGCGGAGGCGTACCGGTTTTTAAACGATCCACATCTAATGGCTGTTCACGTAATCGATCAGCTAATCGCACTGAAGCAGAATCACCTGCACGGCCAGCTTGATAAGTTTGTGGGCCAACAAATATACGACCACCAAGAAATGTCCCAACAGTCAGTATTACTGCCGAAGATTTAAATTTTAATCCCATGCGAGTAACAACACCCACAACGCAGCCTTGTTCAACAATTAGATCGTCTACTTCTTGCTGAAAAATAGATAGATTCGGTTGATTTTCAATAGCGGACCGAATCGCTTGGCGGTAAAGCATACGATCGGTTTGCGCGCGCGTGGCTCGTACCGCTGGACCTTTGCGCTGATTCAGTACTCTGAACTGAATTCCTGCCAGATCAGCCGCACTAGCCATGACGCCACCCATGGCATCAATTTCTCGTACCAAATGGCTCTTGCCAATGCCACCTATGGCCGGATTGCAACTCATTTGGCCTATCGTCTCAATGTTTTGAGTCAGTAAAAGCGTGCGTGCACCCATACGCGCCGATGCCAATGCGGCCTCGGTACCTGCGTGTCCACCACCTACAACGATTACTTCAAACTCGTGCTGCATTACCTTGATTTATTTGATGTGATTTAAGATTGGCCAGAAATGATACAATACCAGTGCCTACTTGCCGATACAAAATTCGCGAAATACATAATCCAGTAAGTCATCTGGAGTAAACTCCCCGGTGATTTCTCCAAGTATTTGCTGAGCAATGCGCAATTCTTCTGCTACGAGTTCTAGTGGGCTCAATTTATTTGTTTGATCTAGCGCCCGTTCAAAATGTTGTAAACATCGTCGCAATGCATCTAAGTGTCTAGCTCGAGCGGAAAATGGCGCTTGTTGCTCTGACGGTTGTATGTGCAATAACTGACATATTTGATTTCGTAATTTATCTAAGCCCTGTCCAGTTTTTGCAGAGATTAATATTGCTTTGCCTGGTTGATTAAAGTCATTGTCAAGTAAATCACTTTTATTCACCACGGTTATATTGTTCTCCACGGTATTTTCAAAATTATGCTCTGCTGCCAACTCTGTTCCATCAAGTACATGAATAATAGCATCGGCGATTTCCATTGCAGATTTTGCTCGCACAATTCCTTCTTGTTCGATTTGCTCGGCATGTTCACGAATTCCGGCGGTATCTAATAATCGTATCGGTATGCCGTTCAGTTCCATATCAACCGAGACTACGTCACGCGTGGTGCCAGGAATATTTGTCACGATAGCGCGGTCTTGTACACACAAAGCATTGAACAAAGATGACTTCCCAACATTCGGACTACCGGTTAGCACTATGGTAAATCCTTTTTGTAACTTAGCGCCTTTTTGAGCTATATCGAATAGCACATTAATTTCTGTGCTCAAGGTTGTTAATTTTTTACTAACTATTTCTCTTGCTTCAGTTTCTATATCTTCTTCCGCAAAATCTAATGATGCTTCAATATGCGTCCGTATCTGAATAAGTTGATTTAGAATTAGCTGCACTTGTTCAGAAAACTTACCCTGCATAGATTGCACCGCGGATCTAGCAGCCTGCTCCGACCCGCTGGCAATTAAATCTGCTATTGCTTCCAGTTGGGTCAAATCTAGTTTGCCATTAATAAATGCGCGTTCACTAAATTCACCCGCTAATGCATGTCGTGCACCTAGCTTATTTATAGCGTTAATTATTCGCTGATATACATAGGGGTTACCGTGGGGTTGTAGTTCAACTACCTCCTCCCCAGTAAATGAATTTGGTGCAGGAAAGTAAATTGCAATTCCTTGATCGATAACATCGTTGTCTTGATCAAAAAACACTGAGAAGTGTGCGTAGCGAGGAGTGAGGTCTTTATGCGTGACTTTTTTTGCTATCTCTAGCGCGCATGGTCCTGAAAGCCGAATAATTCCTACGCTAGCATTACCGCTTGGTGTTGCTAGCGCACAAATTGTTTCTGTCTTTGACACACTTAATCGTTTGCGTATTTACGTGTGATGTACCATTGCTGGCAAATCGAAAGTAAATTATTTACAAACCAATATAAAACCAAACCTGCTGGGAAAAATGCCATAAATACTGACATGAATACCGGCATGATCATGAATATTTTCTCTTGCATTGGATCTGGTGGTCTTGGGTTCAGTTTAAATTGGATGAACATAGATATACCCATAAGCAGGGGCAATATAAACAATGGATCTTTGGATGAAAGATCTTGTACCCAAAGCATGAAAGGCGCATGACGCATTTCAACACTTTCAATTAACACCCAATATAAAGATAAGAAAACGGGCATTTGAATTAAAATTGGCAAACAACCGCCCAGTGGATTGATCTTTTCTTTCTTATACAGATCCCACATAGCAGTATTTAGCTTTTGCTTATCATCAGCATATCGCTCACGTAAGGATGTCATTTTAGGCTGAACTTTGCGCATTCTTGCCATTGATTTATAACTTGCGGCAGATAAACGATAAAAAACCAGTTTGATAAGTAACGTTACTAAAATAATAGACCAACCCCAGTTTTTCACATACTGATGTATGAAATCTAGAATCCAGAATAGCGGCTTACATAAAGGCGTAAAAATTCCGTAGTCTGTTGTTAACTCTAAGCCGGGTTGGATTTTTTCGATGCGCTTTTGTAATTTGGGCCCTGTATATAGTCGACCTTTAAATTCAGCCGCTTCACCTGGCGCCACTTTTAATGGCTCTGATCGCATTCCAATGATGTAGTCAGATCCAACTGCATTTTTCACAACATTAGTGTAGTAAAAATTATTCTCAAACTCTTCAGCCAGCCAGGCAGAAAAAAAGTAATGTTGTAGCATCCCAGCCCAGCCACCAACCACCTCTTTTTCAAGTGGTTCTTCGGCCATATCGTCGAAGGATATTTTTTCATATTTTTTATCATAATACGCACTGCCAGTATAAGTCGGTAATCGCAAGAGACTTCTCTCTCCACTAACATAGCTATGACGTAATTGACGATACTGTCTACCAACCCAATCCTGCTGGCCTTGGTTAGAAATTTTATAATCAACTTCAATTAGAAACTTATCCCTTTTAAAGCGATAAGTTTTTGTAACTAAAACATCGTTATCACTGTGCCAATAAAACGGAATGACTAATTCATCTTGTCCTTCAGCTAATATATATTTTTTATTTTCTACTGTATAAACGTTATGATGATTTGGTGCCAGCGGCCTAACATCAATATTATTAACTCGATCATGTAACAAGCCTGACTGACTTATATATGTTATTGACTCATTATCTAGTAAGACCAAGGGAACATCTTTTTGGTCATTATCAACAGGATATGTTTTCAGTAACGCACGATGAACGTCTGCGCCGCGAGTATTTATATGTAAAGTAAATACATCAGTTTCTACTACAACGAAATCATTTTTAACTTCTTTTCTGTTACTTAAAGAGGGGGTTACTTCTGTTGGCGCAGTATTTGTGCTTGCTGATTGAGGAACATCACTCTCAAGGTTGGCTGATGGAGAAGCAAGTTGCTTCTCTGTAAGCTGGGCCTCCACTATCGGCGCATTTTCTTTTGACCAAGAGCTCCATAATAAATAAGAAACCATCAACAGTGAGATATATAAGAAGAACCTTTGATTATCCATTAGTTTTTATCCAAGAGTTTTCCGGCACAGGATCATGACCGCCTGAGTGGAAAGGATGACATTTTGATATTCTTTTAACGGTGAGATACAAACCTTTCACTGCTCCATAGGTATTAATGGCTTCTAAAGCATATTGGGAACAGGTTGGCGAAAATCGGCAGTGTGGCCCTAACATAGGACTTATACACAGCTGATAAAAACGGATTATCGCAATAAAAATTTTATTCGGCATATGTATTTAAAAACTTCCAGTGTTTCTGCAATTTCTTAGAAAGCGACCGGTTTAGTATATTCACACAATTTTTCCTGCATATTACCACCACATCAAAACCGTTAATAATATGTTTATGGGTACGGAAACTTTCCCGAACGATTCGCTTTAAACGGTTTCTACCGACAGATTTGGGAATATTTTTCTTGCTTACTATTACACCTAATCTAGGACCAGATAATTGATTAGGTCTTGCGAGTATCGTGTAGGCTGAATCAGCTGATTTTATTGGCTTAGCAAATACCTCTTGAAAATCTTTCGAAGATAACAAGCGGTCCTGCTTAGAGAAACGATTAGACTGAGGTTTAATAAGCAACCGTTATGGACAGAGTTGGGCTCTTCCTTTTTCTCTACGTGCTCTAATAACCGCACGGCCACCACGAGTTTTCATTCGTGCTCTAAATCCATGCGTACGTGCACGACGCAAATTACTTGGTTGAAACGTCCTTTTCACTGCAAATACCCGATTCTGATGATTATATATTGAGGGGGTGCGAACATTAATTGCCAGATGCTATTTTGTCAACGATTATAATACTGTTTCCGTCGCCAGATAGGACATTATAATGATTAGTCTAGCTTTGCGCTGGATTATTATAAAAACATAAACCCATATCAACTTAAAATAATGACAAGTCTCCTCTGGAATTCATGTGTACATCAGCTTGAGTCTGAGTTATCAGAACAGTTGCTTAATACCTGGATCCGTCCCTTACAGCCTCAGGAACAAGGCCAAGTACTCACGTTATTAGCTCCCAATCGATTTGTGTTGGATTGGGTCAATGATCATTATTTAGAGAGAATTAGCCAGCTAGTGGAGTCCATTGGAAAAGATTCGGATATAACGAAGGTCATTATCAGTGTTGGTAGCCGAAACGCCGTAGCTGCTCCCCCAAGCATACAGAAGATATCGACCCAGCCACCAGCGGCACCTAGCAGTAAAGCTTATACGCACAACCTAAATCAAGATTTTACCTTTGATAGTTTTGTCGAAGGTAAATCTAACGAGCTTGCTAAAGCGGCTTCTGTGCAAGTTGCTAACCATCCTGGCCAAGCCTACAACCCATTATTGTTGTACGGCGGTGTTGGTTTGGGTAAAACCCATTTAATGCATGCTATAGGCAACCAAATTTTAGCGCTAAATCCGCTGGCTAAGGTTGTTTATCTGCACTCTGAACGATTTGTGCAAGATATGGTAAAGGCGTTGCAACATAACTCAATCGACGAATTTAAGCGACATTATCGTTCAGTAGATGTACTTTTAATAGATGATATACAATTTTTCGCAGGCAAAGAGCGCTCTCAAGAGGAGTTTTTCCACACTTTTAATGCATTACTGGAAGGACAGCAGCAAATTATAATGACCTGCGATCGTTACCCAAAAGAGTTAGAGGGACTAGAAGAACGTCTGAAATCTCGTTTTGGCTGGGGACTAACCCAGGCCATTGAGCCACCTGAATTAGAGACGCGTGTTGCCATCATACAAAGTAAGGCTGAAGCGGTTAAGGTGGATCTTCCTCATGATGTGGCATTTTTTATCGCGAAACGTCTTCGCTCAAATATCAGAGAGTTAGAAGGTGCTTTACGCCGCGTATTAGCCAACTCTCAATTTACTGGTGAAACAATCACACTAGAATTTGCCAAAGAAGCTTTGCATGACTTAATTACTCTGCAAGAAAAGTTAGTCACTATAGAAAACATACAAAAAACTGTGGCTGAATATTATAAAATTCGCATATCAGACTTGAATTCGGTACGGCGTACTCGATCAATAACAAGACCAAGACAGATTGCAATGTCTTTAGCAAAACAAGTAACTAATCACAGCTTGCCGGAAATAGGCGAAGCTTTTGGCGGTCGAGACCACACAACCGTACTTCATGCATGCCGTAAAATTAAAGAATTGAGACAAAGTGACTTTAAAATAAATGACGACTATGTGAATCTATTGCGTATACTTAGCACCTAACTTGTGGATAAGTTATTCATATACATTGGATAACTTTATTTTTCCAATTTAAAATTTAATTTATACTAAGTTATAGTCGATAACCAAATAGATACACACAATTTATACTTTGTATAAAGCCTTGTTTTTAAAGCGTAAATTTGTGATATCCACAGAAAATAATCTCTATAATAATAGTAATCTTACTATATCAAAAAAATATTATTATCATCCATATGAAGTTTAGTATTCAAAGAGAAGAGCTACTTAAACCAGTACAACTTATTGTAGGTGCAGTTGAACGTAGACAAACAATGCCCATCCTTTCTAATTTTTTGCTTAGAAATGTAAATGGTCATTTAGTTATTACAGCAACAGATTTAGAGTTAGAAGTTTCTGCGACAATTGATATCAATCCAGAGGGTGGTTCAATTACTATTCCTGGCCGCAAATTATTAGATATATGTAAGTCATTGCAAGAAGGTAGCGATATTCAATTTTCATGCAGCGGAGAAAAAGTAGAAATTAAATCAGCAAAAAGCCGCTTTTCTTTAGCGACACTTGCTGCTAATGAATTTCCTTTAGTTGATGAAATTGCAGTGGATCAGACTATTGCAATCGATAAACACCAGTTGCACTCATTGATTGAAGACACTTCATTTGCTATGGCACAACAAGATGTGCGTTATTATTTAAATGGCTTGATGATGGAGGCCGAAGGTGGAAAGTTAAGAACAGTTGCCACAGATGGCCATCGTTTATCGATGGCAGAGACAAATTTGGATAGTTCAGTCCCTGACCGACAAGTGATAGTTCCTAAAAAAGCGGTTCAGGAATTTATGCGTATTTTATCTGCGTCTAACGGAAATGTAGATTTAGCCTTTAGTCAGAATCATCTGCAGGCTAATTTTGGCGATATTCGTTTTGTTACTAAATTAATCGACGGCAAATTTCCTGATTACCAACGTGTCGTTCCTGAAGGTCATCAATATATTGCTTCTATTGAGCGTGAAATTCTGCGTTCATGTTTAATGCGGGCATCTATTTTAAGCAATGAAAAATACCGTGGTGTGTGTTTAGGATTTAGTGAGAATCTTCTTAAAATTCAAGCACATAATCCTGAACAGGAAGAGGCTGAAGAAGAACTCGATATATCTTATAGCGGTCCTGAGTTGGAAATTGGCTTTAATGTTAACTATTTAGTTGATGTGCTTAATACGATTAAATCTAATGAAGTGCACTTCTATCTCCAAGATACCAACAGTAGCTTACTTATTGTTTGTCCAGAAATGGAAAATCGCAAGTATGTTGTAATGCCAATGCGGCTCTAGTGTGGTTTTGGTCTTAAATGTGGTTGCAGCAATTGCAGGCGCAGGGACTGCGATCATTTATTCAGTGTGAGTTAAAATTTTCATCCGGTATAAATGTTCTCTTTGGTGATAACGGTGTAGGTAAGACAAGCATCTTAGAAGGGATCAACGTTCTAAGTTGTGGTAAAAGCTTCCGCACCAGTAAAACTAGTAATATTGTAAGTACAGGAAAATCCGAGTTAATTCTATTTGGGCAAGTATTTAATCAGTCTGGTGTTACCCAGTTAGGCGTACAAATTAGCCTTGGATCAAAAGAATTACATATTAATCAAGAAAAAGTTAATAAATGGTCTGATTTAGCTTTAAATCTGCCTGTTCTTGATATCCATCCTGAATCATACCTGTTAATTACTGGCGGTCCAGCTGAAAGAAGAAAATTCTTGAATTGGGGAATGTTCCACGTGGAACTAAGTTTTGCTCGGGCCTGGTCTGAGTATTTAAGGATGCTAAAGCAAAGAAATAGCTGCTTAAAAACTAGAAATATCAGGGATGCACGCTATTGGCACCAGAATTTGTCTCAAAATGGAGAAGTAATTAGGCAGTCATTAGCAAAATACAGTAAAGAGATTGCACCTTATGTGAAAGAGGTTCTGCTTAGATTTGGTTTTATGGAGAACATAGAACTAACTTATTCGCCAGGATGGAATCAAGACTTTAGTTTAGGTGAGTTATTAGATATCGAACTGGAATCAAGTGAATTGCCTGTTTCGACTCAAAATGGCCCACATAGAGGCGATTTAAAGATAAGTTGGCAGGGGAAAGAGTTTTCTAAGATAAGTTCTAGAGGGCAGCAAAAGGTGTTGGCTATTGCATTAAAGCTGGCACAAGCAAAATTATTAAAGCAGCAATACAATAAATCATCTATTTATCTGTTTGATGAGCTTCCAGCGGAACTTGATAGTAAACGTCGGGAAGTAGCTATAGAGATTTTAGGTGAATTGGACTCTCAAGTGATAATTTCTGCTGTATCTAGAGACTCCATGAAATGTATAAATAAAGAGGTAAAATGGTTCCACGTGAAACATGGCAGTGTTTCATCGGTGGTATAATCATGCTTTCACTAATTAGATAAATAGTAATGAGTTACGATTCTTCGAATATTCAAGTATTAAAAGGCCTGGAGGCGGTAAGAAAACGTCCAGGGATGTACATTGGCGATACTGATGATGGAACGGGCTTACACCATATGGTATTTGAGGTTGTCGACAACTCTATTGATGAAGCTTTAGCCGGCCACTGTAATAGCATTCAAATTAGTATTGAGGTGGATAACTCGATAACAGTAACTGATGATGGACGTGGCATCCCAACAGACATCCATCCAGAAGAAAATCGTTCAGCAGCAGAAGTAATTATGACGGTACTGCACGCCGGCGGAAAATTTGATGATAATTCTTATAAAGTTTCCGGGGGGTTACACGGAGTAGGTATTTCAGTAGTAAATGCTTTGTCAGAATTACTCACATTAACAATCTATAAATCCGGCAAGATTTATAAACAAGAATACCGTATGGGTGAGCCGCAAGCGCCGCTAGAAATTATTGGGGACACGGAAAAGTCAGGAACAAGGGTTAAATTTAAGCCTAGTGCTGATGTGTTTACTGATACAGAATTCCATTATGAAATCCTGGCTAAACGTATTCGTGAACTATCGTTTCTTAATTCAGGTGTCATTATTGAGCTCAGCGACCATCGCACAGGTAAGAAGGATGTATTTCATTACGAAGGTGGCATTAGTACCTTTGTAAGTCATTTAAATTCAAAAAAGACACCTTTACATGCAACCGTTATGTATGCGAAGAAAGAACGCGATGAGGTGGAAGTAGAAGCAGCAATGCAGTGGAACGATTCATATCAAGAAAATATTTTTCCGTTTACAAACAATATTCCCCAAAGGGATGGTGGTACACACCTATCAGGTTTTAGAGGAGCGCTTACGCGTGGCATCAACACGTTTATGGAGAAAGAAGGCTACAACAAGAAACATAAAATAACTCTTACCGGAGATGATACGCGGGAAGGTTTAACGGCAGTACTTTCAGTAAAAGTGCCTGATCCTAAATTTTCATCTCAAACTAAAGATAAACTTGTTTCGTCTGAAGTAAAACCAATTGTAGAGTCATTTGTTGCTGAAATGCTGCAAGAGTTCCTGATAGAAAACCCCGCAGAAGCAAAGGCTATTATTGGTAAGATTGTTGACTCAGCCCGAGCGCGTGAAGCCGCTCGCAAAGCGCGAGAAATGACACGAAGAAAAGGCGCTTTAGATGTTGCTGGTTTACCAGGAAAGCTTGCTGACTGTCGAGAAAAAGATCCTGCAAATTCAGAGTTATTCTTGGTGGAGGGTGATTCTGCGGGGGGGTCTGCTAAACAGGGTCGTGATCGTCATGCGCAAGCAATACTGGCATTGAAAGGAAAAATTTTAAATGTAGAAAAAGCACGTTTTGACAAAATGCTTTCTTCTCAAGAAGTCGCTACATTAATTACAGCATTAGGTTGTGGTATTGGAAAAGATGAATTTGATCTTACTAAGCTAAGATATCACCGTATCATTATAATGACTGATGCAGATGTGGATGGCTCACACATTAGAACTTTATTGTTAACTTTCTTTTACAGACAAATGCCTGAATTAATTGAAAATGGGCATGTATATATAGGTCAACCACCTTTATTCAAAATTAAAAAAGGCAAGCAGGAAACTTATGTAAAAGATGAGGCAGAATTAAATAGTCACTTGTTACAAATGGCGATTGAAAAAGCACAACTACATATCAGCCCAAATTCTCCTCCAATAAATTCAGCCGCGCTAGAAACATTAGCCAAAGAATATATGGCTTCAATTGCTATTGTAAAAAGATTGGCTCAGACACATGATGATGAAGTTCTTAAAGCAATGCTTAGAATCCCTATCCAAGCACAAAGAGAAGATACCAATCTCGGCGTTCAATATACACAGGAAGAAGTAAAACAATGGATTGATTCTATTGTTTTAGCGCTAAATACAGATACAACTCCAGGTAGACGGTTCAGCGCAGAAATTGAATGGAGCGATAATGTCAAAAGGGTCACCATCCAGAAATTTGTCTTCGGCCTGGGTAATGATGATATCTACTCGACAGAATTTTTTGAGAGTTCTGAATTCAAGATCCTTCAAAACGTGGCGCAAAATACCAGCACCCTTATGGAACAAGGAGCATATATAAAACGTGGGGACAGAAAGCTAGACGTCAATCAATTTAGTGATGTTATGAGTTGGCTAATGGAAGAAGCCAAACGAGGCCAGGCTATTCAGCGCTATAAAGGACTAGGAGAAATGAATCCTAGTCAGCTATGGGAAACCACTATGGATCCAGAGACAAGATTACTAGTTCAAGTTAGTATCGAAGATGCTGTTGCTGCAGATGAAATATTCTCAACCTTAATGGGTGATCAAGTTGAGCCTAGACGCGAGTTCATTGAAAAAAATGCATTGCATGCAACCAATATTGATGTCTAATTAAAGGTTCTGGAGACAATACATAATTAGCAGCTTATAAACCGGTGACATATCAAGTAGCGAGCTAGCAAAATATGGGTTTGCTGAAAAAAACAATTTAAATTTGATTATCCTTTTTGTTTTCCTCTGTGAGAATATCGATAGCACATTAATTTATGAAAATAGCTAGTTGGAATGTCAATTCATTACGCGTACGTTTACCACAAGTGCTAGAGTGGCTAGATGAAACAAAGGTTGATGTTCTTGCACTGCAAGAGACAAAAACCCAAGATCCTGAATTTCCTCAAGAGGATATTGAAGCGGCCGGATATCAGGTTGTGTTCTCTGGCCAAAAAACCTATAACGGTGTAGCGATTCTTGCGAAAATAAAACCACAAGATTTAATTACTGATATAGAGAATCTAGATGACCCACAGCGTAGAATTATAATTGCAACAGTGGGTGATGTACGGATTATTAATTTATATGTGGTTAATGGTTCAGAGGTTGGCAGTGAAAAATTTGCTTATAAACTGAATTGGATAGACAAAGTTACGGCACATATAAAGAAAGAGATGAAGACTTACAAGAAAGTCGTTGTGTTAGGTGATTTTAATATTGCACCAGATGATCGCGATGTTCACGACCCTGATAGGTGGAAAGATAAAATTTTATGCAGCGATGAGGAGCGACAAGCTTATGAAAACATGTTATCGCTTGGATTGGCAGATACCTTTCGTCAATTTGAACAAGAAGAAAAATTATTTAGTTGGTGGGACTATCGTGGTGGTGGGTTTCGCCGCAATCATGGCTTGAGGATCGATCTCATCTTGGCAAGTAAAATACTTAATGAAAAATGTAAAAGCAGCATTATTGATAAAACACCGCGTAGCTGGGAACGACCTTCAGATCATACTCCCGTTGTAGCCGAATTTAGTCAATAAACAAATCGACAACTTGAGACTTCCCTGCGCATAGTTCAGAATCACGGATTGATTTTATAAGCACCACCTACACTAGGGGGAAACATGCGTCATATCATGATAATCAACGCCAAAGGCGGTTCGGGTAAGACCACCATTGCTACTAATCTAGCTAGCTATTTTGCGTCTCAAAATAAAAAAGTCACTATTGTTGATTATGATCCACGGGGCAGCAGCCTCGATTGGTTATCTGTAAGATCCTCGGCAAAGCAGCCGATACAGGGAATAGCCGGCTTTAAGCGAAATGCTGAAAAACCACAAAGAAAAACTGATATTGCCATTCTGGATGTCCCAGCAGCTGTACACGGCGCTGAGCTAACAAAATTTGTTAAAAAAGCACAAACAATCTTGGTTCCGGTTCTTCCATCACCTATAGATATGCGTGCTGCGACGCAATTTTTAGCTGAGCTTAAAAAATCTGCACCTGTTTCTCAAAAGAAGGCAAAAGTGGCTATAGTGGCTAACCGAGCTAGGGAAATCACCAACATTGCCTGGGAGCTAGATGAATTTTTAAGTAAGCAAAAAATACCTTACCTAACTATGCTACGTGATAATCAGAATTATGTGCGTGCGGCAGAAAGAGGACTAGGGATATTTGAAATGGGGCCTGCAGCCACGGCAGTTGACCGAGAGCAGTGGGAACCCATACTTAAATGGATTAAGAGTAAACGCAGTCAACCTTAATCTATTTGTGGGTAGCGAATTACAGGGAATGCCGTTGTCTTTATGCAAATAATATACTTAGGGATAATGCTTAGTTTAATATTTTCAATGTCTGTACCCATTGGTGCCGATATTGGCACACCATTATTATTGGAATCAGTGCAAACTAAAATTCAAGCTAAGCCAAGGATAAATATTACCAAAAAGGCTACTAAGTTTGATGGCCTCATAGACTACGTATTAGTAAAAAAGAGGGAGCGTAAGTTATATCTCTATTCTGAAGATCAAGTTGTGAGGTCTTATAAAATTGCACTGGGTAAACAACCTGATGGACAAAAGCAGGAAGAGGGTGATTCTAGAACACCAGAAGGCCTGTATATACTTGATTGGCGTAATCCAGGCAGTAAATTTTTCCGTTCTATCCACGTGTCGTATCCAAATGTTGTGCAGACAAGATCAGCTAAAGAAGCGGGAGTTGATCCGGGTGGTGCCATAATGATTCACGGCCAACCAAGCAACTGGGCAGAAAGAATAAAACTAACCTTTAGTAAAGAGGATTGGACTGAAGGTTGTATAGCCTTAGAAAATCAAGATATGATAGAAGTATGGGATCTCGTGCAAGACGGGACCCCAATAAAAATTGATCCTTAAGCTATTGCGCAAAAACTTTTTTGAGTAACTCAGTTGTTCTTTTGGCGGGGTTCCCACGCATCTCTTTTTCTTCGATGGCTAAATAATAAAATATTCCATCAATCCCTTTATTTAATACATGTTGGCTTAAATTCGCCTTGACATCTGGAACTAATGGTAAAGATTTATATTTACCATTAGTGTTGTTATAACTTTTTATAGCGCCCATCTGGTTTAAGCTGCTATCCACTATTGGTTTCATCTCTGCTGATAATGGTGAAGACATCTTACCTTTGAAGTATTGTGTTGCTGCATTATCAGGACCATTTAGAATAGTTTTAACATCGCTCCAAGTCAGTTCCTTAATAGCATTAAAAATAGAGGTTTAGCTTTTTTAGTTGCTATTTCTGCTGCTTGATTAAGCTTATTTTCAAGACTATTTAAAGAGCTACCCATACCAAATTTATTCATAGCTTTCTGAACAGTTTGTAAAGATTCAGGTAGGGGGATATGAATATTAGAATCTGAATTGAAGCCTCCAGGAGCACTAAGTTGACTTACAACATTTTCTGAGCTAATGCTTAGAGCATCTTTAAAGGCGCCAGCAATTTCATTGTCTGACAGTGACGAGCTTGATGAGTTACTGCCGGTATTAATGACTTCTTTGATTTTATCAAACCAGCCAGCTTGTAGAGGACTTAATAATATTACACAAACTATGCTAGTCAATATTAATGAGATTTTGAGTGTATGAGTCATAGGTTCACCTAGGTTGATGGCTAAAAATTCTTTACAGTAATAAAGATTATACTTATTTAGTAGACATTAATTTTAAATAAGGTTTCCAAATTAATAGAATTAAAAGTATTACGGGTATACCCATAAGTGCAGTGATTAAGAAAAAAGACTGATAACCGGCATGATCAACAATTTGCCCTGAATAACCAGCTAATAACTTAGGGAATAAAAGCGTAATAGAACTAAAAGCTGCATATTGAGTGGCACTAAATTGTTTAGATACTAATGTTGATAAAAATGCTACTGCTGCACCGCCAGCTAATCCACCAGATAGATTGTCACCGATGATGGCAAAACCTAAAGCAATGGGCGAAGGGGCAGGTAAGTTTGCTAGATAAATAAACATCAGGTTTGATAAAGCAGCTACGATTGCGCCTATAAATAATATCTTGATGACACCGTAACGAATAGCTAATAGACCCCCAAATACGCCACCAATTAAACTCACGATGGTGCCAAATATAAAACTAATACGACTAATTTGGATTTTGCTATAACCCATGTCTGTATAAAACACTTTTGCCATTACCCCCATGACTATATCTGAAGTTCTATAGAGGCATATTACGAGCAACAACCATAAAGCTAGTTTTCCATAGCGGTTAAAAAAATCTACAAAGGGTGAAATGTAAACTTCACGGAATTCTTGCTTACTTAACAGGCCTAAATTACTTAACGTGTTTCCAGCGACGACAGCAACAAGAATAGATAATGCCAGCCTTACAGCTGAAATTAAAAGATTAATAAAAGTGATATCAGATTTGAAATAACTGAGTACATTGGCAAAGATAATAAAACTAAAAACAAAGACAGAGACTATCAATAGAAAGTGTAAAAATAATCGTAATTGACTATTGATGGGTGTTCGAGAGATTTCTATCAGTGGCTCTTTTATAAGTAATGTCGTCACAACACCTATGACCATAAAACCCGCCATACATAAGTAAGCAAATTGCCAAGAGTGAAAGTCATAACTATTTTCTTCGCTAATCCATGCGCTTATTTCTAATGCGCCAGCACCTGCGAATAACATTCCGATACGATAACCAGCAATAGCAACACCCGCTAGTAATGCTTGTTGATCATCCGGAGCAATATCAATTCTATAAGCATCGATAACAATATCTTGCGTAGCAGAGGCAAAACCAAGTAACACAGCACCGGCAGCGAGTAACATAAAATTCAAATGAGTTTGTTGTGGGTCCCATAACGACATCCATACTAGTGCGGTTATTACAGTGGCTTGTGAAATAAGCATCCAAGAACGCCGTCGGCCAAATTGTTGTGTTAATAGGGGAATACTTAGACTATCAACAATCGGTGCCCAAATGAATTTAAACCCATAGGAAAGTCCTGCCCAACTTAGAAAACCAATCGTGGCTCTCTCAATCCCTGCCTCTCTTAGCCAGACAGACAGCGTGCCAAAGACTAATAATATGGGTAGCCCAGATGAAATGCCGAGGAAAAATAAAGCAACAATATTTGAACGGAGATTATGATTCATATAATTCCGTTGACTGGTTACAAAGACAGTTTGTAATTTAAAATCAACGGTGCATGATCTGAGAAACGTTCATCTTTGTAGATCGACTCTGAAGTCGCCAGGCCTTTTAAGCCAGGTGTCGTAATCTGATAATCAATTCTCCACCCAACATTTTTTGCCCAGGCTTGTCCTCGGTTTGACCACCAGGTAAATTGATCTTCTTGTTGATTGACTTGACGAAATGCATCAACGTAATTTTGCTTATCAAATAAATCATCCAGCCATGCACGTTCTTCGGGTAAGAAGCCAGAGTTCTTTTTATTGCCTTTCCAATTTTTTAAATCAATTTCTTTATGGGCAATATTCCAGTCCCCGCAAATGATGTATTCACGCTTACGTCGTTTAAGGGATTTCAGGTGTTGCATGAAAACATCCATAAAACGAAATTTGGCCTGCTGTCTTTCTTCACTTGAAGAACCAGAGGGTGCATAAAGAGAAACAACAGCGATATCGTTAAACTGTACTTCTAAGTATCGGCCTTCATTATCAAACTCTTCGACACCTAGCTTGGTAATAACTTTGTTCGGTTTGTTTTTGCAATAAATCGCCACGCCGCTATAGCCCTTTTTTTGAGCATCTACATAATAGTGGTGATAGCCTTCAGGGAAGAAACTTGGGTCCGCTTGTAGTTTGTCAAATTGTGCTTTGGTTTCTTGGATGCACACAACATCTGCGTTTTGCTGGGGTAACCAGTCAAAAAAACCCTTTCTGGCAGCAGCTCGAATGCCATTGGCATTCAAAGAAATTATCTTAGTAGTAGGCAATGGAAAATAGGTGAGATTGTCAAAAGGAGGAGCTTACTTTAGCATGCTGAAAAACAACTATCATTAGACTTAAAAATTATGAATGCAGTATCTTTTGTTAAATTTGCCCTTGAAAATGAGGCATTACAATTTGGTGAATTTACTCTTAAATCAGGGCGTATAAGCCCTTACTTTTTCAATGCTGGAAAATTCAATCAAGGAGCTGCTTTTAATAGCTCGGGACGCTTTTACGCCGATAAATTGATGCAGTCGGGTATACAGTTCGATCTATTATTTGGCCCTGCTTACAAGGGTATCCCCTTGGCAACAGCGGCCTCGATTGCTCTAGACAGTCAATATCAACGTTCGGTTGGAGTAGCGTTTAACCGAAAAGAAGCTAAAGCCCATGGTGAGGCAGGGAAGTTAATTGGTGCGCCGCTGGCTGGACGAGTGGTAATAGTCGATGATGTGATTACAGCGGGGACGGCGATTCGTGAAAGTATGGATCTTATACAGGAGGCTGGAGCAGAACCTGCAGCGGTATTGGTCGCTCTGGATCGGCAGGAAAAAGGCTCTGAGGGTAAAAGTGCCATCCAGGAAATTGAAAAAGCCTACAATATTCCGGTTCTAGCTATCGCAAAACTGGAAGACTTACTGGAATTTGCAAAATCAGATGAAAATCTTTCCAGCCAACTGGAACAATTAACATTCTATCGACAAGCTTATGGTATTGAGTGAGAGCTCGCCGGAAAATTGGTAATCTAATCTAGCTTGAATGAGGAATGCCCTGCTGTAGTCGATTTCTATATGCGATTTCATAAAATCACAATAATAATGTCAATTACCTCCGTGATGTGGAGCGGTGTGGTATTGGCTGAATATTATCGCTGGAAAGATAAAAATGGTGGTACTCAATATGGAGACCAAGTCCCTGTACGCAAGCAGCAAAAAGAGTTGGTTAAGTTAAACGACAGCCGTAATCGGTTTATTGATAGAGGTATGGAGCAACCTGAGTGGATACACAGCAATGAGCTTAAAGTGCTGAGTCGATTTGATATATTGCTGGGATCGAAGAATATATTAGAGAAAAAAGACTTCGTAAGCGTTTTGGTGAAGATATGCAGCGTTACAAAGAACTCACTAATTGATCTGTTACCTCTCGATAAGCGTTCCAATTCCTTGGTCAGTAAATAATTCGAGCAATACCGCATGTTGAATGCGCCCATCTATTATATGTGCTGTATGTACGCCTGACTGCAATGCATCAACGGCACAACGTATCTTCGGTAACATTCCACCATAAATGACTTCTGAATCAATTAATTTATTCACCTGAGAGGGAGATAAACCAGTAAGTAGCGTGTCACCATCCATGACACCGGTTGTGTTGGTTAATAAAATTAACTTCTCACTTTTTACGACAGCAGCAATACTGGTAGCCACAGAGTCAGCGTTAATATTATATGTTTCACCATTATCGCCGATGCCAATGGGAGCGATCACAGGAATAATGTCGCTATCAATAAATGTTTTCAGTATGGCTGGGTTAATCCCACTTACTTCTCCAACATGGCCTAAATCGATAATTTCAGAAGCGGTGGCTGCTATATCAGTAGAAGATAATTTAAGTTGTTTTGCATGAATTAAATCACCATCTTTACCAGATAAGCCTACTGCACTTCCACCTTGCTGATTAATTAGATGAACGATCTCTTTATTAACCTTGCCACCAAGCACCATCTCGACGACATCCATTGTCTCTTGATCAGTAACACGCATGCCTTCAATGAACGTTGACTCTTTGCCTAATGCTTTTAATAATTCACCAATCTGAGGGCCACCACCATGGACAATAATCGGCTGTAGACCGACTTGTTTTAACAATACGATATCTCTAGCGAAACTATTTTTTAAATCAGGTTCAGTCATGGCATTGCCGCCATACTTTATAACAATGGTTTTTCCAGAAAATCGTTGTATATAAGGTAAAGCTTCGCTTAAAACTTTTGCTGTATTAATGGCGTCACTAGAGTTCATGGTCGTTTAAAAAGGGAATTTATGTATTTAACTTGACAAAACCACTAATTATTTGACTTCTTTTAGCGTGGGTTTCCCACACTGGTCTATCCGCAGGACAAATCGCCTTTTCAAATCTTTTGCACCGGGTATTGGCCGCTTATGATTGGGAAGCTGACCAGCGTTCAGTAGCATTTTGACTGCTTTCTCCAAGTATTTTTGTTTCATTATGTCATTTACCTCACACCCTACATGTTAATACTTAAATATCAAAATATTTTATCCTTTGTTATAACGATTTTGAATAAGGTAATGACTTAATATAACCTTCCATAAATTGCCAATCTGGATTGCCATTATTTGCTGGTAATTTTATGTTAATTTCTTTCATTCTGGTTTGACTACACTTTCTACCATTATTGTATCTATACTGCTCCAAGTTTACTATTGTGGTTAAAAACAGTGCAATGTATTTATTCATTCTGAATTTTGGTATGAGCAACAACCTATCACAGCACTGTCAACAGTTAAACAATTCCCTTCCTCTGTATAAAAATCATAAAAACCACCAACTCCATTATTTGTTGCTTGTGTTGTTACATTAAGGATATTCGCCATCACCATATTCTTCTAATTCCAGAATAGGGGTTGTTTGGCTACCCGTTATTTCAAACAATTTTACTAATTTAAAGTATTGCCATTGTTTTGTTTTTAATTCAAATACTTTATTTGTAATTGGTTTTTTACTTGGATTTTTAACCTCTGCTATATTCACCCAATCAGGAATGTTATCCAATGATGGAACTAATAAGGTGTCTAGGGTTTTGTTTGCTTGTCTACCGTATGAATATCTATATTTATTTGCTCTTAAGCACATGCAATAATAAAGCATCTCATTATCGGTAAGTTTTGTTTTAGGTTTCAAGTAATATAAATCCCGACCACTATAATAAGGTTTCTTTTGTAAGAAACTAGACATAACAGACCCGCCACCTGCTACAGAAATGGTATTTCCTGGATTTGGTTCAACGCCCTCAATTAAAGGAACTTTTGCGCTTACACCATTATTATTTTCTGTTCTTGACACGAAAGGAATGCCGTTTTTGCTTTGTTCAATATTAGATAACTCCAAATTAACACCGTACTTAATATCAAAAATTTTACATAGAGGTACAGTTTTCATAATATCATCTATTTAATAGATCAAAGGCGACATACTTTTTTAGCGTCTCTGTAAAGTCATCTTTACTTAGTGTTGAATAATCAGTTTCCATATACGCTTCTGCACACCATTCATCGTTTGCTGACACTTTATAAACTTCGCTAAAACCAGCCTTAACAGTATTATTAGTATATAAATCTATCCACGTCTCTTTTATGCCTTGCCATTGATTATCATAATCAAATCTATTTTTTGTTATAAAAACCGTCATCTTTAAAATACCCAAAGAAAGTTTTTTTGTTTGCTGGGTGTGGTATGTGAGCTTCAAATACCATTATACAAGTTACAACTCCTACTTTAGAATTTTTAAACAATTCATTAGGCATAGAAAACACCGCTTTTAAAGTGTGTTTAGATAGCAGTTTTTCTTTTAATCGTAACCTTTCCCCCTTTTGTGCTAAGGCACAACTCATAGGAATAATAGCCACACACCTGCCGTGCTTCTCTAAGCAATCTAAATTGTTTAATACAAATTCAAACTCTTCTATATCGTTTTTTTCTGATTTATAAGGGGGATTTAAAAACCCAACTGTTGGATTTTTGTTTTTAATTTTTTCAATGGTAATGTTATCAAAACAATTTCCACCAATGGTATTACTCTTCCCGTCCCCATGTAAAAACATATTTGATACAGCGAGTGGATATATTTCAGGTTGGTATTCTATACCGAATAGTTGATTTTTTTGACGCTTTTTTCTTTGTCCCGATCTCCATCGCATTTCTCTATCATCTTTTTCATTGCTGACACTAAAAAACCAGAAGTTCCTGTGCAATTATCAAATACAACATCATCAGGCTATATATCCACAATATCAGCAAAAAACTCTGTTATATGGGGTGGCATTAAGACAATACCTAGTCCCTTATCAGCATTAGAATATCTTAAAAACTCGATATAAAATTGCCCTGATATATCATAATACCTATAGGTTCTTGAATAACCATTAATATTATTATCAATTTCATCAACCAAATCTTTTAGACTTTTTGTTTTTTTTTATCCTTGTTTTTATGTATTAGGCTTGGGCGGCTTTTGATAAAACTGTAGTTTTCCATTAGTCTCCCAACTTTATTACCTTGTAAATCTTCATCTTTGAGCTGTTCTTTAATGGTGCTGACAAGTGTTTCTGCCAACATCTTGTTACTTGATAACCCCGAGTAACTCCTGTAAAAATCTTTATTTTTGAGTGCTATCAAAACACCACTCACAAGCAAACTTCTTTTATTTTTAATTTGTGTAGTTGCTCGTTTAGAATTTTAGAGTAATCTAATAACTCTTCGTATTTTTCATTTCTTTTGGCATCATCTTGTTTTAATCCAGAAAGAATATCATCAATACTGATTAATTTGTTTCCAAAAATCTGCTCCGTAATATCCTGACCTTTCTTTTGAATAAAGTAAGAAATTTTAATATTGTCTTTCTCAACACGGCTAACCGCTAACGATAAAACATTTTATTTTTCAGATAAATAAGAAGAATAAAGTAAAACGCCATCAACTGCATAATCAGCAAATCGGCCTCTATTTTCACTTTCGTGCTTTAATATATCTGCCTTACACTCTATAACGATAAGTAAATCTTCATCATCTATTGAAATAAGAAATTCAGGTTTGCCTATACCGCTACCTGTTTTTGAGGCGTTTTTTAAGAGTTCTGTTATTTTTGGGTTGTTTGAGGATTGTTCTTCAATGGTAATTTTGTCAACCAATTTATCTTTGGAAAAATGCTGTCTTACAATCTTTTCAGTATCCCTTTCGTTTAACCTGCTTATGATCTTGTTTTACCTTGATATTTAAGCCGACAATGCTTTCTACTCCAGTTATGATAAATCCCGTTATAACCCCGCCTAGACGCTTTCAATGCCGTTTGTGTGGGCCATACCGTTTACAAACTCCTTTGCGCTATGATTGACCGTATCATGTTGATACAAACGCTCAAGACCTACATACCCCTTATGATCATCAGTAAATAACTGGCTTCCAGCAGTGATATTTTCATGGATCGTAGACTGTAGGGTATGTTGATCGGTATTGCTTATCGGAACCGCCCTAACGTGACCACCGCGTACTTTCATGCCGATGATTGCTTGTTTGCCAACCGCCCCACGTCCTGCCTTGAGCTTCTTGTTTTCATGCTTGTTGGCTTCTTTGCCACCAAGGTAGGTTTCATCAATCTCTATGTGGCCACTCAACGCCTGGAGGTCTTCACCACAAACCAATCGTAAGCGATGCAACATGTACCAGGCCGTCCTTTGCTGTACCCCAATCTCTTTAGATAGTTGTAAAGAAGAGATACCTTTGCGTGAAGTCATCAGGGTGTAAGAGGCATATATCCACTTGCGGATATCCACTTTGCTACGCGCCATCGGCGTATTGGTGAATACATTGAAGTATCCACGACAATCTCCACACCAATAATCGCCTACCTTCTTCTGCACTGTGATCTTCCCATCACAGCCACATTTGACACATACTGGTTTATCCCCCCAGCGTATCCCCTCAAAATACCGGATCACATCCTCCTCGGTCTTATACAAGCTCATGATTTCATAGAGGTTTAACACTTTTGCCTTACTTTTTCTCCCCATAACCTGTACCTAGTAGCTTTAATTGTTATATAACATATTATCGGACTATTTTAAGGTTTTGTCAAGTTTTGTACTGAAATGGTTTGTCCTGTTGTCAAGTTAAATGCATAATTCCCTTTAAAAAGGTAGATTAATCGTCGAGTCAACTGAATGAATCTGAGATCTAAAATTATCTTTTAATTGTTCTAATTTTTCTTCGCTTTCAGCTTCAAAGCGAATTACTAATGAAGGTGTCGTATTTGAGGCGCGTACTAAACCCCAACCATAATCAAAGTCAGCGCGAACACCGTCAACAGTGGATAGTTTTGCATCAGTAAAGTTCGATTGATTGATAAACTTTTTAATGAACTCATGCTGAGCACCATCATTTTCTAGCGTAACGGTTATCTCTGGGGTGCTGATATCATTGGGTAGGTCATTAAATATTTCACTCACAGGCCTAGAGTCTGCAGCAAGAATTTCTAGCATACGTGCCGCTGAGTACAGGCCATCATCAAAACCAAACCAACGTTCTTTGAAGAAAATGTGCCCACTCATTTCACCTGCGAGTAGTGCACCGGTTTCTTTCATTTTGTTTTTAATAAATGAATGGCCCGTTTTCCATATGGTCGCTTTCCCACCTGCTTTCTCAATATAGCTCGCTAAATTGCGCGATGACTTAACATCAAAAATGATTTCTGAGCCTGGGTTGCGTGAAAGTACATCTTTTGCATATAACATCATTTGACGATCTGCCCATAAAACATCACCGTGTTCATCAACAATACCAACACGGTCACCATCACCATCGAAAGCCAAACCTAGATCTAATTTGTTATTCACGATGGTACTAATTAAATCTTCTAAATTTTCAGGCTCGCTTGGGTTGGGGTGATGATTTGGAAAGTTACCATCAATATCACAAAATAATTCATCGACACGACTGCAACCCAAACCGTTAAATAATTTAATCGCTGAGGGGCCTGCAACACCATTGCCACAATCTATTGCTATTGATAATGGTCGCTGTAATTTAATTTCTTTACAAATGGTATTGATATAGTCATCTAATACATTAACTTCTTCTAGAGTTCCCTTGCCATTATTGAAACTTCCATTTTCAATGCAGGCGTAGATGTCCTGAATCATATCGCCAAATAGAGTTTTTTCACCCATGACCATTTTAATGCCATTATATTCAGGTGGATTGTGACTACCTGTGACCATTAGTCCTGAGCCTGTGCCAAGTGCGTGCGTGGCATAATAAAGAACAGGGGTCGGTACTTCGCCGATGTCGATGACATCGATACCTGTAGCACGTAAGCCTTCAATTAAATTGTCTGATAACTCTTTACTGGTAAGGCGGCCATCACGACCAATCGCGACCTTTTTGCAGTTTGGATATAAAGTGCCTATGGCTTTACCAATGAGTAAAACCACATCAGGACGTAAGTCGGTTTTAACGACCCCCCTAATGTCATATGCGCGGAATATGCTGGAGGTTACATCCATTGTCTTCTCCTTAGATTAATCATTAAAAGTCATTACTTACTGTTTGCCGGTATGGCCAAATCCACCTTCACCACGTGCCGTTTGTGTGAAGTCATCAACCATTTCAAATTCTGCTTGAACAACAGGGACAAACACGAGTTGAGCAATACGATCCCCCGGTTCAATTTTGAATTCTTTATCACCTCTGTTCCATAGTGAAACCATTAGAGGCCCTTGGTAGTCAGAATCAATTAACCCAACTAAATTTCCAAGCACAATGCCATGTTTATGACCAAGCCCTGAACGTGGAAGAATCACAGCCGCTAGTGATGAGTCATCAATAAATATTGAAATACCCGTAGGAATTAAATGCGTTTCACCAGGCATAACAGTCATTGTTCCATTAACGCAAGCCTGTAAATCCAACCCAGCTGAACCATTGGTGGCATAACTAGGTGTTGGAAATTCTGTTCCAATGCGCTGATCTAATATTTTAAGTTTAATTTTATTTTGATTGGAGATAGGTGACATTTGTTTGAGAGGCTTCTTTTTTAAGTTGGTCTGCAATGTTTTTAATAATCAATCGGGCAAGTTCTGATTTACGTGCACGAGGTAATGAGATAGTGC
The DNA here is from genome assembly GCA_951812785.1 of uncultured Gammaproteobacteria bacterium. Lineage (GTDB taxonomy): Bacteria > Pseudomonadota > Gammaproteobacteria > UBA4575 > UBA4575 > UBA1858. The sequence goes on along the minus strand of OX638335.1, from coordinate 2,115,519 downwards.
TGTCACTAGAAATAATTTCAACCGCATTAAAGTCACTATTAAAACCTTGATTAGATAACCCAACCTGGTTGGCAATAATCATGTTAAGAGATTTTTGACGTAATTTTTCTGATGCATGTTGAATAAGATTTTCTGTTTCAGCAGCAAACCCAATACAGAATAAACTAGGGTGAGATAACTTTATTTCTTTTAATGTATCTGGTGTACGCGATAATTGAATAGAAAGAGTGTCATCTTTTTTCTTGATTTTTTGATCGGCAATATTTGTTGGTTCATAATCGGCAACGGCAGCGGCAGCAATGAATAAATCAGCATCAATACAGTGCTCCTTAGCTGCTGCATACATTTGCTGTGCAGTTTCAACATGTACATAGTTGATGCGTTCATTTTCTTGCAAATGTGTGGGCCCGCTAATAACGGTGACGTGTGCGCCAGCCTCCAATGCGGCACCTGCAATTGCGTAGCCCATTTTTCCAGATGAGCGATTACTGATAAAACGAACGGGGTCGATGGGTTCTACAGTAGGCCCAGCAGTAATAACTACTTTTTTAGCGCTTAAGCTATGGTTAGCAAAGAGAGCGATACAGTGATGGACTAAATCGTCAGGCTCTAGCATTCTTCCTTCACCAGTTTCACCACAGGCCTGAATTCCTTGCGCGGGACCAAATACTTTTACACCACGTTCTTTCAGCGTAGTTATATTTTGTTGAGTAGCCGAGTTATTCCACATTGCTTGATTCATTGCGGGAGCGATGGCTAAAGAACTTTGGTGTGCAAGACACAATGAGCTGACAAAACTGTCTGCGACGCCATTACTAATCTTGGCAATAATGTTAGCGGTAGCAGGTGCAATAATAATGGCATCTGACCAACGCGATAAGGCGATGTGATCCACGCCTGCTTTATCAAAGCTAGCGTCATCAGAAGTATGCACGGGATAACCTGATAGTGCTTGAAAGGTCAACGGGGTAATAAACCTAGTTGCACTTTCTGTCATTACCACACGTACTTGTGCACCGGCCCTTTGAAGTGCACGTACAAATTCGGCACTCTTATAGGCAGCGATTCCGCCGCTAACGGCGACAAGAATATGCTTGTTTGCAAGTTTCATGGAAAAGAAGTGTACCAGAATCAATCCTCAGATCGTGAATCTAACCCTAGTTTTTATAGTTGATGATTCGAAATTGGCCCATCAAAAGTCGCCCTCGAGAAAGGCTCGTCAATGAGGGTGCAGATGTTCTAACAGACGCTGAATTGCTTGCCATTATTCTAAGAACAGGCACACCTGGCAAAAGCGTGGTCGAGCTAGCACAAGAGTTACTTAATCATTTTGGTGACCTACGTAGTTTACTCGCGTGTGAGAGCACACAGCTGCAAGCAATCAAAGGTTTAGGGCCAGCAAAATTTGCTCAAATTTCTGCGATTAACGTTATTGCACAACGTAGCTTAATGGAACAGTTAGTATTAAAGCCTGCGATGAACGGGTCAAAAGAGGCCGCTAAGTTCTTATTGTCTAAAATGCGAGATTACTCAAAAGAGGTATTTGCTTGTTTATTGCTAGATACGCGTAATCAGTTAATTCGCTATGAAGAGCTTTTTACCGGCTCGATAAACGGAGCAAGTGTCTATCCGCGCGAGGTTGTGAAATTAGTACTAAAGACAAATGCAGCCACAGTAATTTTTGCGCATAACCATCCTTCTGGAAAGAATCAGCCAAGTGAGGCCGATAAGCAAATTACTAAAAGACTCAAACAAGCACTAGATTTGATCGATGTACGTGTGCTTGACCATATTATTATTGGTGAGGATACTTTTTCCATGGCAGAGCATGGATTAGTCTAACGAGCTAACTGGGTGAAGTTGTAGAATTCTCTAGTTCTAATAATGCATAAACTAATTGATCAATTTGTTGTTGGCTATGTTCACTGGATAATGTGATGCGTAGGCGTGCTGTATTTTTTGGCACGGTAGGTGGGCGTATAGCAAGGACAAGTAAACCTCGTTTTTCTAGTTGTTTACTTAACTGTAGGGTTTGTTTGTTTTCGCCAATAATAATAGTTTGAATAGCTGTGATTGAATCTAGTAATTCCAGCTTCGTTTCCGATAAGGCTTTACGAAAGTATTGAATATTTGTATGTAATCGTTGGCGCCGCTCAGGTTCATTAATAACGATATTTAAGCTTTGTTTCGCGGCTGCAGCAAGTGCAGCTGGAGGAGCCGTGGTGTAAATTAATGTGCGTGCTTTTTGAATAAGATAATCAATTGTATCGTTACCACCTAATACGAATGCACCACTGCTACCAAATGACTTGCCGAATGTTCCAATTAATATATCTACTTTAGATGTTGCTATATTTTTATGTTCTAAGCTGCCTCTGCCATGCTTACCAAGCACACCTATTCCATGTGCGTCATCGATAATTAATTTATCGGTCTTACGACTTTTTAGTTGGTAGAGCTGTTCTATGGGTGCAATACTGCCTTCCATGCTAAATATGCCATCACTGACGATTAAGCGCGATTCCGCTTGGCTGCTATATATAATATCTTTTGCGTGATTTATATCGCGATGCCGGTATCGTTTTAAGTCACCGCCTGCATACTTTGCAGCATCTATTAATGAAGCATGGTTCAATCGATCTTCTAGAATTAAACCATGCCGCGAACTGAACGCTGAAATAACACCAAGATTTGCTAGGTAGCCAGAAGAAAATAATACGCAGCGTTGATAGCCAAGAAATTCAGATAATTGTTCTTCTAATGAAGCGTGTAGTGATGAGTAACCACTAATAAGCTGGGAGGCGCCACTGCCAACACCATAGTTAGTAATAGCTTCTTTGGCTGCTTGGCAAACACGGCTGTCATTGGCTAAACCTAGATAGTCGTTACTGCAAAAAGATAAAAACGTTTTACCATCAATTACAACTTCAATGCCTTGAGGACTGCTTAATGGTCGCCGCTGTCTATAAGCGCCTTGCTGTTTTAGCTCAGTTAGCTGCTGTGAAATTGAAGACAGCACTGGCGGTACTTCTGGGTGTTTTGTTAATGACTTGCTTGTGCCTCTAAGCTTATACCTAAGCGTTCAAATAAAAGAGCGTCTTGATCAATATCCGGGTTTGGTGCGGTTAAGAGTTTTTCACCAAAAAATACCGAATTAGCGCCAGCATGGAAGCACAGTGCTTGCATCGCGTCATTCATAGATTCACGTCCGGCGGATAAACGAATATAAGCATCTGGCATTAAAATACGAGTGGTTGCAATCATGCGTACAAACTCAATAGGATCGAGTTCATCTGTGCCATATAAGGGTGTCCCTTCAATTTGTACTAACAAGTTAATGGGGACAGATTCCGGTTGAGGGTCCAGATTAGCTAATTCCAGCAATAAGCCAACACGCTGCTGGCGGTTTTCGCCCATGCCTAAAATTCCCCCTGAACATACGTTAACGCCTGATTCTCTTACATGCTTCAACGTATCTAATCTATCCTGATAATCACGTGTAGTGATGATATCCCCATAGAACTCAGGTGATGTATCAAGGTTGTGATTGTAGTAGTCCAAGCCAACTTCAGCTAAACGTTTAGACTGTTTTTCCGTCAGCATGCCCAATGTGACGCAAGTTTCTAACTTCTCTGATTGAACCGCTTTGATCATCTTGATGACGGTTTCAAGATTCCTATCAGTAGGATTGCGCCATGCTGCTCCCATACAAAATCGTGTGGCTCCTTGCTGTTTGGCATTGCGCGCAGCTGTTCGAACTTCATCTAGTGATAGTAGGCGCTCACGTTCTAAACCGGTGTCATAACGTGCGCTTTGAGGGCAATACGCACAATCTTCCGGGCATGCACCTGTTTTGATAGAAAGTAGCGTACTAACTTGAATAGTGTTTGGGTTATGGTGAGTGCGATGGATACTCTGTGCTTCAAATAAGAGGTCATTAAAAGGCTTTGCAAAGATATTACTGACCTCTTCCTTGTTCCATACTTTTTTGCTCATTTAGCGCTCACTTTTAAAATATATAAGGTCAGGAGTCTAAACGCCTACAAGCACTTGTCAAATGAAAGGTATCAACAAACTTTACAAGTTAGGATCTGCAACCAGCAGGATGATATATCCATGGGTATGCTGTGTATGCGGCAGTCATAATAAAGGTCAATCCGCTGTGTGTGATCTTTGTATTAGTCACTTACCTTGGTGCTTCAATGAGAGTGTATGTGTGGTATGCGGGCTACCAATCGCAGCAAATCTAAGTGTTACTAAGGTATGTGGGGAATGCCAAAAAGTGCCTCCTAATTATGATGGCCTGCATGCTAGCTTTTGGTATCAGTCGCCTATCGATAAACTGATTTCAGGTTATAAATATCTTAATCAGTGGGAAAATGCGCATACACTAATTGAGTTATCTATTGAAAAATTTACTGAAATTTCAAAAACAGGTTTAGTTGTACCTATGCCTAGCCATCCAGCACGAGTGCGTGAAAGAGGATTTAATGCAGTGTTTGAATTAATTAAAGCACTAAATAAAAAAGTTAAATTTGACTGCGACTTAAACAGCGTGGCACGAACGAAAAATACAGAAACGCAAACAGGTAAAGTAAAGATACAACGTAGAAAAAATGTAAAAGGTGCGTTTACAGTAGTTAAGCCAATTCAGAATGATCATGTGATTGTATTTGATGAAGTAGTGACAACGTCTGCTACAGTTAATGAACTGAGTCGTTGTTTAAAAAAATCGGGTGTTAAGTATGTGAGTGTTTGGGCGATAGCTCGTACTAAATAGGTAACCAGTAACTTGCTGCGACACCTAAAAATATAATTAATCCAACATAATTATTATTTAAGAAAGCATCAAAACAATCACGTGGGTTACGTGAATAAATTAATATTTGTTGATAAATAAAAAATAATGCAACCAAGAATAAACTACAAAAATACCAGTAGCGTAATTCAACCTGTGTGCCGACTGAGATTAATGCGAGCAATACAAATATTTGCAGAATACCAATAATAGTACGATCCGAAGAACCAAATAAAATCGCGGTAGATTTAACACCAATTCTAATATCGTCCTTACGGTCTACCATACCGTAGATAGTGTCATAAGCCGTTGTCCAAATGATAGTGGCAATAAATAATAGCCAACCCCATTTTGGCGGATAAGTATCTGTTAGTGCCGCAAATGCCATGGGGACCGCCCACGCAAAGGCTAGGCCTAAGTGAACCTGAGGTAGGTAATGCAAACGTTTAGTGAATGGATAAGAGACAGCTAATGCTACTGCGGCTAAAGAAAACATTAGTGTCAGCTTATTTAAAAAAAATACGACTAAACAAAATGCAATTAAGCTTAAGATTGCAAATATAGAAACAGCTTCTAGTGAAGATACATGACCACTCACAATAGGGCGGTTCTTAGTTCTTTCTACATCGCCATCGAAATTTTGGTCTGCATAATCATTAATGGCGCAACCAGCAGAGCGCATTAAAATAACACCAAGTGTAAATACAATTAAAATAGCTAAACTCGGTTTACCTTCGCCCGCAATTAATAACGTCCAAAGTGTTGGCCAAAGCAGCAGAAAAATGCCGATTGGCTTGTTCAAGCGAATTAGCTGTGCATATGCAATTAGCTTAGGTTTTAACGGCATGGTATTTAACAAGTCATTTTCGGCTATTTGTCAGCATGATAGCATTGCCGACTATATTCCAATAATTAACATCAATACGCTGAGCGATGAGTATAAGAACATTTCAAACACACACACCGACCATACATAAAACTGCTTATGTTGACTCAACGGCATTAGTCATCGGGCAGGTAACGATGGGAGCAGATAGTTCTATCTGGCCAATGTCAGTGGTGAGAGGTGACATTAATACCATTATTATTGGTGAGCGAACTAATATTCAAGATGGTTCCATTCTGCATGTAAGCCATGATGGTGAATATAGCCCCGGCGGGGCAAGCATGACGATTGGGAATGATGTCACAGTAGGCCACTCAGTGGTTCTGCATGCTTGCACATTAATGGATTGCTGCTTAATTGGCATTGGCTCAGTGATATTAGACCATGCCGTAATACACAAGCATGCAATGATAGGTGCGGGTTCACTGGTCACCAATGGAAAAGAACTTGAAGGGGGATATCTTTGGATGGGCCGGCCAGCTAAGAAGGTACGCAAACTGAGCGAGAAAGAAATTAAATATTTATCTTATTCAGCAAACCATTATGTGAAAGTAAAACAAATGCACGGAAATGCTGAGAATTAATTTTCTGGGCGTAGTAAGTTAAATACCTGTTTAGTATTTGGCCGAAAGCCTCGCCATATATAATAAGACTCAGCTGCTTGTTCTATTAACATACCTACGCCATCAATCGATTTTTTGGCGTGTAATTTATTTGACCAGTTAATAAAAGCGGTAGGTTTGTCACTGTAAGCTAAGTCATAACAAACGGTTTCTGATCCCACAATATTATCGGTAACCGGTGGAACCTGGTTGTCTAAGCTTGCGGAAGTGGCATTAATAATTAAATCAAATTCACAAGCGTCAATATTTTCAAAACCACAACTGTCGATATTTCCAGCCGCTGAAAATGTTTTTGCCAACGTATCCGCTTTAGCTGTCGTTCTATTTGCAATTAAAATTCGTGCTGGATTTTCTTGTAACAGCGGTAATAATACCCCGCGTGTAGCGCCACCAGCACCAAGAATGAGTATGTTTTTATTTTTTAATGTTAGATGTTGATTGTTTTTCAAATCAGTCAATAGACCAATACCATCAGTATTTGCGCCTATCCAACCAATTTTTGAATTAAAGCTCAGTGTATTTACTGCGCCTGCCGCCTGCGCGTATTCATTCAATTGTTGGCATAATTGATATGCGGCAATTTTAAACGGCACGGTGACATTTAAACCTAATCCACCCTCAGTGATGAATTGATTAACGCTGTGGGCAAATTTATTTTCGTCAGCAAGAATGCATTGATAATCGATCGCTACTTTTTCTTGTTCGGCAAAAGCGTTGTGAATTAGAGGTGATTTGCTGTGTTTAATCGGGTTGCCAATGACCGCATACTTATTAGTTTCCACAAGCGTAATTATTTAGTTTGCAGCCCTAATCTTGTAGCCAATGTGCAACATCTTTTGCGTAGTAAGTCAGAATCGCATCTGCACCTGCACGCTTCATGCTAAGTAATGTTTCAAGCACGCAAGTCTTTTCATCTAGCCAACCGTTTTGGGATGCGGCTTTTAACATGGCATATTCTCCGCTGACCTGATAGACGAAAGTGGGGGCACCAAATTCCATTTTTACGCGCTGAACAATATCGAGGTAAGGCATACCGGGTTTAACCATCACCATATCTGCGCCTTCGTCTAAGTCTAACTGCACTTCTCTTAAAGACTCATCACTATTAGCAGGATCCATTTGATAGCTGAACTTATTCCCCCCACTTAAATTGCTGGTAGAGCCTACCGCATCGCGAAAGGGGCCATAGAAACTTGATGCATATTTAGCCGCATAAGATAGGATTTTAGTATTAACAAAACCCTGACCTTCGAGTTCAGTACGTATGGCACCTATCCGTCCATCCATCATGTCTGAGGGCGCTACGATATCTGCGCCTGCTTGAGCATGAGAGAGGGCTTGTTTTACAAGAGTTTCTACCGTTTCATCGTTAACGACATAGCCATTTTCATCAATCAAGCCATCTTGTCCGTGGGATGTGAAAGGGTCAAGAGCGACATCGGTAATCACACCCAGCTTTGGCACCGTTTCTTTAATTAAACGAACAGCCCGTTGAGTCAGTCCTTCTGGATTATAGGCTTCTTCAGCAGCCAATGACTTTTTGTCGCCAGGAGTGACCGGAAAAAGTGCAATAGCAGGGATGCCTAACTGGTAAATTGCTGAGGCTTCTTTTTGTAACTCGTCTAGACTGACACGTTCAACGCCTGGCATAGAAGTGACACGCTCACGTTTACCCTTACCTTCAATAATGAGCAGGGGATAAATTAAGTCAGCAGCGGTTAATATATTTTCCTGCATTAACGCACGGCTAAAAGAGGAAGCGCGCATTCTACGCATTCTGCTATTGGGGAAGTAACTCACTAAATTATCCTTAGTGTTGGTTTAACCAGTCTTTTGCAAGTAAATAATTATCATAGAGGTCGGCTTCTGGGCTTCCATTTTCTGGTTGCCAATTATACTCCCATCGTACTTGCGGTGGCAGTGACATTAGGATGGATTCTGTACGTCCGCCTGATTGGAGGCCAAATAATGTGCCACGATCGTAGACCAAGTTAAATTCAACATATCTACCACGACGATATAATTGAAACTGACGCTCACGATCGGCAAAGGTTAAATCTTTTCGTCGTTCTACAATAGGCAAATAGGCTGGGACAAAATGATCACCCACGCTGCGTAGAAAAGAAAAGCTTGTGTCAAAGTCCGGTTCGTTTAGATCATCAAAAAATAGGCCGCCAACTCCCCGAGGTTCTTTTCGGTGTGGAAGATAAAAGTAGTCGTCACACCACTTTTTATATTTAGCATAGGTATTGTCACCAAACGGGTCGCATGCATCTTTTGCTGTTTGATGCCAATGAACAGCATCTTCTTCAAATCCATAGTAGGGGGTTAAGTCAAAACCACCCCCAAACCACCAGATAGGATCACCATTTTTGGGCTGGGCAAGAAAAAAGCGAACATTGCAATGACTAGTCGGTACATTGGGGTTATTGGGGTGAATCACTAATGAAACGCCAGCAGCCTCGAAATTACTACCAGATAGCTCCGGACGTTGTGTAGTGGCTACCTTTGGTAACTGAGCGCCACTGACACGTGAAAAATTAACACCCGCTTGCTCGAAAACAGCGCCGCCTGTTAATACACGACTGCGACCGCCGCCACCTTCTTCTCTAGTCCATTTGTCTTCGGCAAATTGTTTGCCATCAATATCAGAAAGAGCATCACAGATTTTATTTTGTAGTGACTCAAAATAAGTGAGTACATCAGTCAGGTTGGGAGAACTACTCATAAATTATATTTACCTGCGTAAAACGTCGCCACTGTTTAAATCGATAATGGTACTAGATTTCCCGCTACCGGGCGTTTGATTCTGATCAATGAAATCAATATTAGGTCCAAACACTGCACGTACCTGCTGTGCATTGGTACAAGTTTCTTGATTGGATATATTTGCACTAGTCGAAGCGATGGCGCCCGCCTCTTCACATAATTTTTTAATACTTGGATGTTGGCTGATACGAATAGCCACTTTATGGGTAGCACCTAATAATTGTGGTGGTACATTGCTGCTTGCATCCACTAGCCACGTTGTCGGTGTTTTGGTGGGTGTATTCAATATTTGTAGGGTTTTTTCATCTGCGTGAATAAAGTCAACAACTTGGTCTGAGTTGCTTGTTAACAGAATGAAGTTTTTATGTGCAGCACGATTTTTAATTTTAGTTAGTCGCACTAATAACTTTTTTGTTGGCAAACAGGCAAGACCGAACACGGTATCAGTTTGGTGGGCAATGATTCCAGAGTGTTTTAAAACTATTGCCGCATTAATGTGTGATGAAGAGGTCATCAGCGAATCTTAGTAGCTAACTCAAGAAGACTTTTTAGTCGCTTTTTTCTTCTTAGCGGTTTTGCGCCTCGCTTTGCGAACAGGGGCCTTTGCAATCATCTCTTGGCATTGCTCTAACGTGAGAGAAGCGGGCTCTACATCTTTTGGAATTTTGGCGTTTTTCTTTCCATCCGTCACATAGGGTCCATAACGACCATTTAGCACTTGAATGCCTTCTTCGACAAACTCGTTAATAAACTTGTTTACGTCTTCTTCTTTTTTAATCGCAATGAATTCTAAGGCTTGTTCTAGAGTAATTGTATGTGGGTCTTCACCTTTAATAGAGGCGTACTTAGTGCCAAATTTCACATAAGGGCCAAAGCGACCAAAGCTAGCAGAGATTTTTTCACCGTCTTCTGTTTCACCGAGATCACGCGGTAACTTAAATAATTCCAGTGCATCTTCAAGTGTCACGGAATCCATTTTTTGACCAGGACGTAATCCAGCAAATTTTGGTTTTTCCTCATCATCTTTAGTGCCAATTTGAACAAAAGGTCCATACCGGCCCATGCGAACACTCATTGGTTTGCCAGACTTAGGGTCTGTGCCTAGCTCTCTAGCCTCTATGGCTTCTTCGCGAGTGACAGATACTTCTTTGTCTTTAACTAATTCATCGAGCGGATTCCAAAAAGATTCCATCACTGGAACCCATTCTTTTTCACCACGTGATATTTCATCTAACTCATCTTCAAGACGTGCAGTAAAGTCATAGTCAACATACTGAGTGAAGTGCTTAGTTAAAAAGCGAGTGACTAAACGTCCTATGTCGGTAGGGAAAAATCGTCTGCTTTCAATTTCCGCATATTCTCTATTTTGAATGGTAGTAATAATAGAGGCGTAAGTAGACGGTCGACCAATACCGTATTCTTCAAGTGCTTTAACTAAACTTGCCTCAGTAAAACGTGGTGGCGGTTCAGTAAAATGTTGCTCACAACGAATTTCTTGTAGATTAATTTCATCGCCAACCTTCATGGCCGGAAGTAGTTTTTCATCGCCACTATCGGCGGCTTTGTCATCAGCGCCTTCTTGATAAACAGCCATAAAACCAGCATCTTTAATTGAAGAGCCTAGCGCGCGGAAAATATTTTCGTTACTACCACAGTGTAACTCCACAGCGACAGTATTTAATGTAGCGTGTGTCATCTGACTAGCAACAGTGCGTTTCCAAATTAAGTCGTATAACTTGTATTGTTCATCAGACAGAAATTCTTTTATTTCTTCTGGTATGCGTAAGGAAGAAGTCGGCCGTATTGCTTCGTGAGCTTCCTGGGCATTTTTAGATTTAGTTTTATAGGTTGGCGGTGTTTTAGGGAGCGATTTTTCATCGTAACGGGTTTTAATTAATTCGCGAATTTCTTCTACGGCTTCATTCGCTAAAATAACTGAATCAGTACGCATATAGGTAATAAGGCCAACGGGGCCTGAACCTAAATCTATTCCTTCATATAATTGCTGGGCAGTACGCATGGCACGCTGCGCAGAAAATCTTAATTTTCTAATGGCCTCTTGTTGCATGGTAGAGGTAATAAACGGGGCCGTTGGATTACGCTTTCTCTCTTTTTTATCAACCTTGCCAACAACAAGCTTGCCGTCAGCGGCTTTGGTTAAGGTCTTATGTGCTGCTTGGGCCAGTTTTTCGGTGTTAATGTCAAACTGCGTCAGCTTATCTTTCTTAAGATGTGTGAGCTTTGACTGAAAAGCTTGTTTGCCTTTTTTGCAATCGGCTTCAATCGTCCAATATTCTTTGGCAATAAATTTTTCAATTTCATCTTCACGTTCACACAGCAGTCTTAATGCCGGGCTTTGCACTCGACCAGCGGATAAGCCGCGTTTAATTTTTTTCCACAGTAAAGGTGAAAGGTTAAAGCCGACTAAATAATCCAGTGCACGTCTGGCCTGCTGAGCACAGACTAAATCGCTGGCCAATTCGCGAGGGTTATCAATCGCGTCTTGAACAGCACTTTTGGTAATTTCGTGAAAAACCACTCTGTGTACTTCTTTATCATCAAGCAGGCCTCGCTCTTTCAAAAGTTCAGACAAATGCCAGGAAATGGCTTCACCTTCTCTATCCGGGTCAGTTGCAAGATACAAGGCATCGGATTTTTTTAGAACTTTGCTTATTGCGGTAACGTGTTTTTCATTGTGCTCAATTAGCTGGTATTTCATAGCGAATTGATTGTCAGGATCGACAGCACCTTCTTTAGGGACAAGATCACGTACGTGTCCATAAGATGCCAGCACAGTGAAATCTTTACCCAAATATTTTTCGATTGTCTTGGCCTTGGCCGGCGACTCTACAATGACTAGGTTCTTACCCATTTTGGAACTACATGAAGTAAAAAAGTGATCAGTACTTAGTGAATGTGGGATGAAGATAAATCCATGATCACGTCTTCTAACCAATTGTAAGGCACATCGGTGCCGGAAAGGTTATACAACACGATCAAGCAAACCCATCGAAGTTGTTCTATATTTATTTCATCTGCTTCTAATGCCATGACTCTGTCAAGTACAAGTTCGCGGCTTGCAGCAGTTAATATGCCCATTTTCTCAAGTTCTAATAAGTAACCTTGGCAATCTAAATCGAGCTTTTTAAGCTCCCACGGATTATAAATCCGGGTAGAATCATTCCCCGGTGATGTTAATTGCAGGTCATCATTTGAAGTGGGGAGGTCGGCCAGCCAATTAAAGGCTTTTTCAACATCGTCATGGTCAAATCCAACTTCAACTAACTCTTCTAATAACGCCTCACGATTAAACATGGCGTCCGCTTCTTCAAAATAGCTTTCAAACATGTAAGTTAAGACATCAAGAACGTTTTCTTTCATTTATCAAATCCGTTGCTAAGCGCGAATATAGTGTCCAAAGGCATCTGAGACTACTCGACCGCCTAATTCAAGCTCTGTCAGCATGGAGGAAACTTGTTCTGGGGTCAATCCACTTTTTTCAATAATTAGCTCAATTGCCATGGGAGTATATTCCAGACACTCGATCAACTTTTCATTTTCATAACTCAATGAGTGGTGGTTTTTTAAACAGCCAAGATCGGGTTTACAGGTTTGGGTTAATGCGGGTAACTCTGAAAATATATCTTCAATAGAAGATGTTAACTTAGCTCCTTGCTGAATCAAGCTATGACACCCTGAATTTAGTGGATTATTAACTGGTCCTGGAACAGCAAATACTTCTCGATTCTGCTCAAGCGCGTAGCGAGCTGTGATTAAAGAGCCACTTTTAGCCGCCGCTTCTATCACCATAGTGCCTAAGCATAATCCACTGATAATTCGATTTCGTCTAGGAAAATGCTGGGGTAATGGCTTCACTCCTGGAGCAAATTCGGATAACAATAAGCCTTTGGAAACGATATCGCTAGCTAGAGCACAATGTTTTTGTGGATAAATACTATCTAAGCCGTTGGCAAGTACGGCAATAGTGTTACCATTATCTGAACTTAAGGCACCTTGATGAGCTTGCTTATCTATACCTTGAGCTAATCCGCTAACTATTGAAATGTTTGATTCTGCCAGTTCAGATGAAAATTTGAAAGCTAGTGACTTGCCTAATGAACTGGCTTTTCTTCCACCAACGATGGCTATGTTTGAGGGGTGGCGTAATAACTCGATATTGCCTGAGGCATAAAGAATAGGCGGTGGAGCATATATCTGCCTAAGAAGGTCGGGGTATTTGGTATGAGATTTGAGAACTATATAATTGTATGGTTTAGACTCTAGCCAGGCTAAGTCTTTTTTATAACTAGTAGATTCCTCTTTAACTAGTGCATGGGCAATTCGTGGAGGTATGCCTTTAGCGACTAAGTCGCTAAAGCTTGAGATAAATACGTCAGAAATATTAGGGAATTTGCTGAGTAGAAAGTTGAAATATTTTGGCCCGACACCAGGGATGTGCCAAAGTTTGAGCCAATCTTTTATTTGATTCATTAAGTAACTTCCTCTACTAATCAAGTAGAGGAAGTTACTTGGCTAGAGTGCTACTTGGAAGCCTTTGACGCACAACTGAACAAGAATGTTAGACATCTCAGTTAGGACTGTTAACCAAATCGCCGCTCCTAACTGAGCGATTAGCATCTAATATAAATAGGTAGCTAAGGTTGTCAAATACACGAAATACAATTGCGTCTGCAGAACGTTCGTTGGGGAATAAAACTTGTTTTTCCTGGTCTTTTTTTGGCGTTATTATACTTGACGTATCCATACAGAATTAGGGGTGCAGTTTAGCCAGAATTGGTTATTCCTCTTTGGGCTTTTCCTCCTCTGGATTGGCCTCGGTCTTCACCTTCAGTCCATCCATAGCCTTGTCGAGCGCGTCCTCTGATTCGTCACACTCAAGCTCTTTGGCCGTGTCAGCAAAGTTCTTTGATTGCTCTTTGTCACCCATCTACCTGCCCCCTTCCGGCAAAGACATTTGGATCTGCTTAGGGGGTTCCGGTTTTACAATATCCAATTGATACTGCTCAGCTACAGCCGTTCCAATCTTTAGCAGGCCAATTGAGTCAGTGCGTGACTTGTTCTTCGCATCAAGGGTTACGAACTTGCTCGCTTCATTCTTAATCGCCGTAGCTAGATGAATTGCGTCACCTAAATCGAGATGCTTATACTTTCCATCTAAGCCTAATGGGTTATTGAAATAGTAGTCTTTAATTTCACTGGCTAGCTCCATAATTGGGAAAGTAGGTGTAGAAAAATTGAAGCCAGACGCGTACCTCAACTCTTTGAATTCTCGAAGGTGGTCAGAAGACACAAAATTCCCCGCAGCAACTTCAGCCACCGCTATGGTAAAGGTCATCAACTTTGTACTGCCGGCTATGAAACTCTTATATTGATCTTCTATGCCTTGGAACACGCCCTCGCCGTGCGTGGTTCCTCCCAACAACAGTGCATAGAAAATACAGGTATCCCAATATATTGCTTCAGCGCTACCAGCCATTGCGTACTTCCGTAATAAACTGATCAATCTCAAAATCGCCCGTTAAATTCGGCGCAATCCCTGAAAAACGAGATACTAGGGGTATCTGATAATCTTCTGGCACAATGTCTATATCTTGTATGAAGGCCGAGGTAGGGTTCAAATCGGAGCCAATGTACTCCATCACCCCATCAGCTATGACGAGACAGCCAAGCGCCTGCCTGACCTTGCTCATAAACTTATCCGCGTCAAAGTGACACTCAACTGAGCCTTCACCAAATTCAGGATAAATAAAGAATTGTGCGCGATCATGGACATTGACCCGACCTAGAACGCCCTTCACTTAGCCGTAGGCTTCATATTTCTGATCCAGATACTTTCTAGCCTTATCAGCAAGAGCCTCATTGAGCGTGAACTTATTGCCGCCAATTAGCAGTACTTGCTCAGAGAATTTGTCCCCTGAGCCTTTGCAAATATCCTCAATTTTTTTAACGAGAGAAGACTTTACGCCTCGCAAAGATTCAGTTTCGGAATCAATGTCTTTAAGCACATCGGCCAGAAAATCAACCGCATTTATAGAACCGGAGTAATCATCTTTCGCATAAGGCTCAAGGCTTATGTATGCGCTAGACTTCTTGAGATCGGTAACCAGAAAGTTTGATTTCGCCTGCCCTGTATTTTCTACATGTCGCTCAGACTCTGAAAGGAGCCTGCCAAGCGTGTCTAGTTTTTCGCGAAACACAGAAAAGCCGACAGCACCCTCATCCTCAGCGAGGCCATCTATTTTTAACTCGACTGTTTGTTGCGCCTTGGCTTTTTCCAATCTATCTATTCCTGGCCTACCATCTGATATGACGAATCCCGATACATCAGTCGCTTGCCAACAATACCTCCCAGTAAAGCGTCCGCTCTTTGTGCATCGTCAAACCCATTCTTTTGACGATAGTTATAGCGATAATCATACTCTGCCAAGTAGCGGTGTAAATGCTTTTTGCCGCAGTGTTGATATACGCCCTTCATTACCACGCTTGAAGATGCTGAAATAGCCCTCAATAGTGTTTGTGTGAACTACGCTGCGACCACATTCGCCAGCGCCATGGCTCACAAAGTCATGCTTGTGGTGCAGGTACATACTTTATGTAGGCAGCGGCCTCATCGGTGTAGGTAACAGCTTCCTTGGCTACGTTTTCGTTTACCAGTGGTATCAGTGTTTTTGCGTTAACGCGATCAACCACCATTGATTTGGCGCGGCCAGTCTCACGATCTACCAGAGATAGCACTTTATACTTGTGGTGGAAACCTCGGCCTTTCTTTTCATGCTTTGGCTTAATGCTGGTGTCGTGACCAATGTACGTTTCGTCGACTTCCACTGTGCCGCCATCAGAGCCGAAGTTAGCCAGATCGTCACTGCGCATTGCTTCGCAGATTCGGTGAGACATAAACCAGGCTGTCCTGAGGGTAACGCCCAGAGTACGGTGTAATTGATTACTGCTGACGCCTTTCTTGCTGGCACACATTAAATAGATGGCCTGTAACCATAAGTGCATTTTAACGCGGCTTGACTCAAAGATAGTACCGACCTTCACAGTGAAAGGCTTGCGACAAGCGCGACACTTATAAGTACCTATACGAGTGCTCTTTCCCTGCATTTTAGTAATTCGGTCGTTTTCACCACACTTAGGACAAACGGGGCCAGCTGACCAGCTTTATTAATTATCAAGTACATGACCTTTTTCTATTCCATGGTCCTTTCCTACATTGGCTACGACTATTTGGTATGCGCCAGCTTGGGTTATTGCGTCATATAAGTAGATTAAGCGACCATCAATATCTTGATTGGGGGGGCTCGGATAAAAGTCAGTATCTACATCTAGATTTTCAACCTCTAAAATTCGATCGCCACGAAGTATTTCTCGTTTAGCATTTGTCAGATAGAGAGAGGCGGGGTCGCCAGCTTTAATAATTTTGCCCTCGCCTACATGGATTGTCTCATAGCCTAATATCTGCTCAGTTATGGGGTCAGTCAATGCCGTGCTAGGTCTATAAATACCATATTGGGTATCTACCACTAAGTTTGAAGAGTCTCGAAGGTAAACTAGATCATTGTGTACCGTATACTAGCCGGTCGTCTTTTGATGCAATAATATGAGGCGAAAACTTAAGCTCATCAAGGCCAATAACAAGAGGGTGTGTTAAAAATTGCTCGATAGCTTGAATCGGAATTATTTTTTTTGTTGCCTCAATTGGCTGCCCACGCATAATCGGTGAAAGCCGTTCAATACTGGATACTCTATTATTACCATGTACTGTTAAATAGGGTCGGCCACTCACATAAAATATCTTAATAACATCACTTGGGTAGATAAGGTGAGGATTTTGTACTTGTGGGTTCATGTACCAAATTTCTGGCCAGTACCATGGCTGGCTTAGAAATTTGTTAGATAAATCCCACAATGTATCGCCTTTTTTCACAGTGTACTGTTCTGGTGCAGAGGGCTTTAATATTGCTTGGTTATTCTGTGGTAATGTTGGCAAATATTGGGCATCAACATCAGCATTATCTATTTCGTACACCGTTGTAGAGGATCTTTCCTTTTTCATAGCCACAGTATTGTTAACCGTGGTATCCGTGATGTCTGAATCTGATTCTTTTGGGGCTGTGCTACAGCCTGAAGAAATAAGTACTAAGCCTAGTACAACAGGTAATAATTTATAAATTCGTTTAAGATTTTTGCGCATTGGACTTTGCGATGGTTTAAAATATTAGCATTAGTTATAAGGCCTGAATTGTAGACCTAAGAAATTTATTTAATAAAGTGAAACTTGTTTAATCAACCTTAATAACTCAATGGCACTACTTGAAATATTACACTTCCCTAATCCTCGATTAAGACTTAAAGCTCGTCCAGTTACTCAGGTGGACGATCAAGTGCGACAAGTGGTGAAGGATATGTTCGAAACCATGTATAAGGCGCCAGGCATAGGTTTGGCTGCAACTCAGGTAAACATCCAACTTGAGGTGATTGTTATGGATGTGTCTGAAGACAAAGATCAACCATTGTGTTTGATTAACCCAATAATTATTGAGTCGGATGGCACTGAGGAAATGCAAGAGGGTTGCTTGTCTGTCCCAGGGTTCTATGAAAATGTGGTGCGTGCAGAAAAGGTTAAAATTCAAGCGCTTAATGAAAATGGTGGGTCATTCGAACTAGATGCAGATGGCTTACTTGCAGTATGTATTCAACATGAAATGGACCATTTACAAGGTAAGTTATTTGTAGATTATTTATCGCCACTGAAGAGACAGAGAATAAAGAAGAAACTGACTAAACTAGAAAAATCAGGCGACTTGCCTAACTCTAGCAATTCATCTCACGCTATTTAGCATAAGCATTACATACACTCCGAGAAAATTTGACCATGCAAAGTTTACGTATTGCGTATGCAGGGACGCCTGAATTTGCAGTTCCAGCGTTAGAAGCCATTATGTGTAGCCAACATCAGCTGGTGGTGGTGCTTACTCAGCCAGACCGACAATCTGGGCGCGGACGGAAGGTCTCAAAAAGTGCTGTTAAACAATCGATAATTTCGGGAAATGTGCCAATTTTCCAGCCTGATAACGTTAATAATGATGAGGTTTTATCACAGCTATCAGAGCTAAATATAGATCTTCTAGTAGTTGCCGCCTATGGCCAAATATTCTCTGAAAAGCTACTAAACCTGCCTAAATTGGGTTGTATAAATATACATGCATCACTATTGCCTAAATGGCGTGGAGCATCTCCAATCCAGCATACTATTTTGGCAGGAGAGGAAACTAGCGGAGTGACCATTATGCAGATGCAACGCGCGATGGACGCCGGAGATATTTGGTTACAGGCTGAATGTGAAATATCGAACCAAGATACTGCGCTAAGCTTACATGACAAGTTAGCTGAGCTAGGAGGTGTGACTATACTTGACGCTATCAAGAAGATCACTAAAGCATCGTGTACGCCAACACCTCAAGATCCTTCTAACATTAGCTACTGCTCAAAACTAAAGAAGATTGATGGTTTAATTGAGTGGAGTGAGTCTGCTCAAGTTATTTTACGAAAAGTGCGAGCATTTCACCCATGGCCAGGAGCATATAGTTCGTTAAATGGTCGAAGACTGCGTATAACAAAAGCCTTATTAGGTTCCACAGATGTATGCACTGATAAACCAGGTCGTATAGTTGAGGTGTCTAGGTTGGGTATATGCGTGGCAGCGGGTGATCGTGTACTGGTTATAAGCGAGTTGGTGCCAGAAGGTGGTAAGTGCGTGTCTGGTATAGATTTTTCCAACTCAAATCAGTTAGAAAACCAAGTGCTCGGCGAAACAGCTGTTTAAAGCTAATAATCTCAGATTAGTCTATTAACCAAGACACTGGTGATGAATTTTGGCAAGATAGAGAAAATTTAGGCAGGATAAAAATATAATGCGCCTACTAGCTCTATGCCATCTTTCTTTTATTATCTTATTAACACTCTATTCCTCACATGTATTTGCAGATGAAGGCATCATTGTTAGTGATTTATCATCGGATGTGATAGATCAAAAAGTTACAGTCGACTGTGAGGTTCAATACAGGCTAGATGATCGAGTCAAAGAGGCATTAACAAATGGCATAGAGATGTCATTTTTGTTGGAGATAGAGTTACGCCAAGAAAATCTTTACTGGCTAGATCCGCTATTAAGCCAATTGCAGAGAGAATTCCGTGTTAAGTACCATGCCCTATCCAAACAATTTGTAATGGTTGAAATGGGAAGTCATATAGAACGTAGTTTCCCAGATTTATATTCCGCATTTTACTACCAACACCGAATACATAATGCCGCACTTACAAACACTAATGAATTAGATCTAAAACAAAAATATTATTTTAGAGCACGTGCGCGTTTGGTTTCTGAAAACCTGCCTTTACCCTTACGCATAAAAAGTTATGTGTCACCAGGTTGGCGCCCATCAAGCGGGTGGACTGTATGGCCGATGTAAGAAAAGTATTAGTACGCGAACGATGGCTGTTAGCTATCATGTTTGCAGCATTGGCTGCGGCAATTTTATTAATGGGCGATGCAACACAGAGTGTGGCTTATTTCGGACGTTTGCATAATTGGTTATTGCCAATTAATGCGACCTTGCTGGCAGTTTTTATAGCACTGATTATTTATAACATTGGCCGTCTAGTGGGACGTTTAAGACGCCAAGCGCCCGGGGCTAAGTTAACTTTGCGCTTAGTTTTGTTATTTGTGCTCACTGCAAGTATGCCGGTGTTTATTGTATACACCTTCTCTATTTGGCTATTAGAACGCGGTGTTGATAGTTGGTTTGATGTAAAAGTGGAAAGTGCTTTACAAGATGCAGTGGATCTAAGCCGCTCTTCTCTTGATTTGCATATAAGAACCTTGCGACAACAGGCTGAACCACTAGCATTAAAATTTGTGGATGCAGAATCTTTTAATGCAACTTTATTAATTAATGATTTGCTTAGTAGCACAGGTGCTGCTGAAATAGCACTATTTGATTCTAATAATAGAATAATCGCTTCAGGCAATGCTGAGCCAAGCGCAGCCGTGACACAACTTCCTGGTGAGAGTGTTTTGCAACTCGCCCTTCAAGGTGAAAGCTATGTCGCATTAGACCCTACAACAGAGGCTGGGTTACAAATTAGAATGGTTTATCCAGTTCCTTCAGATTCTACAGTAGGTGAAACAAGGTTACTGCAATTTTTATATCCAGTTTCAGATCGCATAAGTGACTTGGCTACCAATGTGCAAGCTGCCTTTGGACAATACAGTGAATTAATTTATCTGCGTACCCCGCTTAAACAAAACTTTATATTAGTACTCACTCTTGTATTGGCATTAGGTGCACTATTTGCAGTATTTGCTGCATTCTATTGGTCGCGCGTTTTAGTTGCTCCCATTCAAGAACTTGCTGAGGGGACTAAAGCGGTAGCTGTTGGTCAGTATCATAAAAAATTACCAGTAAGACAAAATGATGATCTGGGTATGTTGGTGGCATCATTTAATAGAATGACAGAGCGACTTACGGTTGCGCGTGATACTACAATCATTAACCAACGCATTATTGAAAATCAACGCATGTATTTACAAACAATACTAGAACATTTGTCTTCTGGTGTTTTGAGTTTGGATAGTTCATTTGCTTTGAAAACAATTAATGCGGCGGCGAGTGAGATATTTCATATCAATATGAACCAGTTTATTGGCAAACAGTTTGTTCAAATAGGGACAACGTATAGTTTTCTAAAAGACTTTTGCGCATTGGTGGATAGTAAGATTAGAGAAGAAACAGAAGAATGGCAGATGGAAATGGAAGTGTTCACCCCGCAGGGTACAAAGACTATTCTATGTAAAACAGTCAAGCTACCTAGTGAGGAAGAATCGCAGCGAGGTTGTGTCTTAGTATTTGATGATGTGACGACATTGCTTCAAGCACAAAGGGATTCGGCATGGGGTGAAGTTGCTAGACGACTAGCGCATGAAATCAAAAATCCACTTACGCCTATACAGCTGTCTGCTGAAAGGTTACGTAGAAAGTTATTGCCCAATCTGGCTACAGATCAATTTGAGATAGTTGATCGTGCAACGCATACAATTGTTCAACAGGTTGAATCAATGAAGTTAATGGTAAATGATTTTTCTGACTACGCACGTATGCCAATGATGGAGCCAACACCGTTAGACCTAAATAGCTTAGTGCTAGATACAGTTGAATTATATAAAGGTGACCAAAAGAGTGTAAATATAAAGTTAAATCTAGAAGAAAATTCACTGAATATACGAGGAGACTCTGTAAGACTACGCCAAGTAATACATAACTTAATCAAGAATGCGATTGAGTCTATGCCTGATGGGGAACAATGTATATTAACGATTAATACTTTCCTGTTTGAATTTGCCAATACAAAGCATGCTGGTATTGAAATTGTTGATAATGGACCAGGGTTTCCTAACGACGTCTTGGGGCGTGCTTTTGACCCCTATATGACAACTAAGCCAAAAGGGAATGGTTTGGGCTTAGCGATCGTTAAAAAAATAATAGAAGAGCATAATGGCGTTATAAGAGCGACAAATCAAAAACAGGGTGGTGCCTCTATTAATATACGTTTTCCTTTATATGATTATGCGGCGAAAAAAGATAAAGAAAAAATTGAGAGTAGAAACTAGATGAATACTGAAAGAATCCTAGTAGTTGATGACGAGCCAGATATTTGTGGGCTAGTAAGTGACATCTTAACTGATGAGGGTTATCGAGTGAACGCCGCTGAAACAGCGGCAAGTGCGCGCCAACAAATTACTCAGTCTGAATACGATTTGGTGCTGTTGGATATTTGGATGCCTGATGAAGACGGGATTACTTTATTAAAAGACTGGAAAGATAATAAAGTTTTACAATGTCCTGTGGTGATGATGTCAGGGCACGGCACGGTTGAAACCGCAGTGGAAGCAACCCGTTTGGGGGCCTACGCATTTGTTGAAAAGCCACCGACAACGGCAAAGCTGATCCAAACAATTCGAAAAGCTCTAGGTAGCAGAAACAAACAAGATGATATAAATACACTCGTAAGGAATGTAAATAAGAATTTTGTGACACCTGTTGGAGAAAGCGCTGTCATGAAAAAGTTGTTTGAGATTTGTGAACGTTGCGCTCAAGTGAATACTAATTTGTTTGTGTCTGGTGAAGAAGGCTCAGGGAGGTATACAATCGCGCGCTATATTCACGAGCTGGGCGAGCGTGCTGGTAAACCTTTTGTGATGGTTAGCAGTGAGCAGTTTGATATGGCCAGGGCAGATGAATCAACTTGGTCTAAACTTAAAACGGAACTTATAGATTCAGTAAAGCTCGCTCGAGGTGGCACTATATTTTTTGAAAATGCTGACCAGATAAATCAAGTTGTACAGAAAAGACTTGTTGATCTTTTACAGCAACTATCAGCAGTGCAAGTGTTTAAACGATTTAATGTAAAAGTTGCCGCGTCAATAACCACAGAAGCACCATCAATATTAAGTGATCTACAAACAACATTATCAATGACACGTATTAGCGTACCTCCGTTAAGAAGCCATAGTGAAGACATCCCTGAATTAGTGAATCTCATTATTGATAACTTATGTGCGTCTGATAATTACGATTACCGTAAGTGCTCAATTGCTGCCCAGAACGCATTTTTGCATTATCAATGGCCGCGTAATATCACAGAATTAAAAGCAATTATTCAAGAACTTCTGGTAACGGGGGGAAGTGAGGAAATTACGGTCGATGATGTTAAACAGGCACTTCCAAGCAAATCCAGTGAAGTAGAAAATAAATCAACCATTGTTGAAAGCTTACTAGATATGCCGCTTCGTGAGGCGCGTGAAGCATTTGAAAAACAATATCTGTTGCGCCAGTTAAAAAGAGTTGATGGCAGTGTTAGCAAACTTGCCGAACTGGTGGGGATGGAAAGAACGCACTTATATCGAAAATTGCGTTCTCTAGGAATTGGTTCAAAAGATTCAAGTTAACGGTGTTTGTTAGCTGCGAATGAAGATACAATTCGAGCCAAATTTGATCTCATATAATCAATGAAAATAATAATTCTAGGTGCTGGACAAGTTGGCGGATCATTGGCTCTTAGCTTGGCTAATGAGTCCAACGACATTACCTTAGTTGATAGCAATCCTAAAGTATTGCGAGAAATTCAGGATCGTGCCGATTTGCAGACAATTACAGGCCACGCATCATACCCTAGTATTTTAGAACAAGCGGGTGCGCGCGACGCCAATATGATTGTGGCACTGACTAATAGCGATGAGACAAATATGGTCGCCTGCCAAGTGGCCTACACTTTATTTCATACACCGACAAAAATAGCACGCGTACGAACGGCAGATTATTTGGATTATCAAGATCTATTCGTGCAAGAGGCGCTGCCGGTTGATGTTTTGATTAGTCCTGAATTGCTGGTATCAAGATATGTACAAAACTTAATAGAACATCCTGGTGCACTACAAGTTCTAAACTTTGCTAATGGTAAGGTTCAGCTAGTCGCAATTAAGGTTCATGATAATAGTCAAATTGTAGGAAAGCCCATTAGTAAGATATTTGATGGCATGAAGACTATGGATACTTCGATAGTTGCAATGTACCGTGGTGAAGAGACGTTAAACATTGGTGACAGCACAATTATAGAAGCTGGAGATGACTTGTTTTTTGTCGCATCCACAGCACAAGCTAAAAATGTAACAACCCTGCTACAGGGCTTGGATAAACCAAATCGACGAGTGTTAATTGCTGGCGGAGGAAATATTGGCTCACAGCTTGCGGCAATTCTAGAGCCGCACTTTCGAGTCAAGCTAATTGAACGTGATGCAGATCGGGCGCGGGTATTATCTGAGACATTAGATAAGACGATTGTGCTATATGGTGATGCCGCGGATGAAAATATGCTAGTGGATGAAAACATTGATAGCGTCGATGTGTTTTGTGCGTTAACCAATGATGACGAAGCAAATATTTTATCAGCGATGCTAGCAAAGCGCTTAGGTGCGAGAAAAACTATGTCATTAATCAATCGGCCTAGTTATGTAGAGTTAGTAGAAAGCGGCATGATTGATATAGCAATCTCTCCTCAACAAGTCACTATTGGTGCATTGTTAGCACATATTCGCAGAGGTGATGTAGTCGCAGTGCACTCATTACGTAAAGGCTCGGCTGAAGCGATAGAGGCAGTTGCTCATGGTGATGAAAACACATCAAAAGTTGTCGGTCGTAAAATATCAGAATTAAAGTTACCTCGTGGCGCTGCTGTAGGAGCAATTGTCCGTGATGATGAAGTGCTTATTTCTAAGCCTAATTTAATTATTGAACCTGAAGATCACGTCATTATGTTTTTGGCGGATAAGCATAAAGTCAGCGATGTAGAAAAAATGTTTCAAGTTAGTGCCACTTTTGTGTAGAGACTACTTGTAATATAGGAACTACCAGCGAGTATGCAACGTACAGTCATTCAACGAATTCTAGGTCAGTTGTTAATGGTATTTAGTATCACTATGCTGCCGCCATTATTGGTGGGTATGTATTATGGTGAAACAGATGTCTACAATAGTTTTGGCAATGCATTTGTAGCGACAGTGCTAACAGGGTTTCTTCTGTGGTTACCTTATCACAAGCATCATGGTGACCTTCGATTGCGTGATGGGTTTATTATTGTTGTTTTATTTTGGACAGTGTTAGGCGCATTTGGGGCATTACCATTATTACTTTCAGAGGCTGTACATATATCTATTATTGACAGCTTATTTGAGTCTATCTCAGGTTTAACCACCACGGGTGCAACGGTATTAACCCAGTTAGACAACCTTCCTTATTCAATTTTATTTTACAGGCAACAACTTCAGTGGTTAGGTGGTATGGGGATTATTGTTTTAGCCGTTGCCATCCTGCCAATGTTAGGTGTTGGAGGAATGCAACTGTATCGTGCAGAAACGCCCGGCCCAGTAAAGGATAGTAAGTTAACACCTAGAATTACCGAAACAGCAAAAGCATTGTGGTATATCTATTTGTCACTAACAGTTTTGTGCGCACTAACATATTGGTTTGCTGGAATGAGCATCTTTGATGCTGTGAGTCATAGTTTCTCAACAATTGCGATTGGCGGGTTTTCAACACATGATCTAAATATTCAGTACTTTAATAGCGCAACGATTGAATGGGTCGCTATTGTTTTTATGCTGGCTTCTGGTGCAAATTTCGGATTGCATTTTATAGTGTGGCGTAACCGCTCAATGCTATATTACTGGCGAGATGCTGAATTCAAAATGTACATTTCAATTCTGGCAGTTGTTAGTGTGTTTGCGTTTAGTGTTTTGTATATGCACCAATCCAATCAAGCATGGTTTGCATTAGCAACAAAATCTATTTTCCAGGTAGTCTCAATGGGCACTACGACTGGGTTTACCTCTGAGAATTTTTATCTCTGGCCAACAGTTTTACCTGTTCTGTTAATTATGATTAGCTTTATCGGTGGTTGTGCTGGGTCTACCGGAGGTGGGATGAAAGTAATTCGTATACTACTTTTGTTTAAACAAGGTATGCGTGAAATTATGCGCTTGATACATCCCAATGCACAATTTGCAGTAAAGCTTGGTAAGAAGCCGGTAGAGAATCGAATTATGGAAGCAGTATGGGGGTTCTTATCTGCTTATATAGCGGTGTTTATTGTTATGCTATTACTGTTGATGGCGACAGGTATAGACCAAGTGACAGCCTATTCAGCAGTGGCTGCAACACTGAATAATTTAGGCCCAGGTTTAGGAGAAGTTGCACAAAACTATTCAAGTATCAATGGATTTAGCAAGATCGTTTTATGTTTAGGCATGCTGCTTGGTCGCCTTGAAATTTTTACACTGTTAGTTATATTCACGCCTGTATTTTGGCAACGCTAAGTATCTAATGAGTTCCATTTCTGATAAGTGGAATAATATTTATTTTCAGCAGGGCTGTGAGGACATTACCCCAAGCACAGTACTGATTGAAAATTCTCATCTATTACCAAATACTGGTAAGGCATTAGACCTTGCTTGTGGAATGGGGGCAAATGCAATCTTGCTAGCAAAACAGAAACTGCAAGTGCATGCGTGGGATGTTTCGTCTACCGCACTAGAAAAATTAGATAATTACTCCCAGAAAAATAATTTAAATATTAGTACAGGTGTGCGAGACGTGGAAAAGACACCACCAAAAAAAGAAAGCTTTGACGTAGTGACGGTGTCGCAGTTTTTGCATAGGCCGACTTTTCCCATATTATGTAACAGCCTGCATGTTGGAGGTTTGTTGTTTTACCAAACCTTTACGCTAGAAAAGGCGCATCAAATTGGTACAACCAACCCTGACTATTTGTTAGCGAAAAATGAACTTCTAACGCTATGTGATGGAATGGAAGTATTAGTGTATAGAGAGGAGGGGGTGAGTGGAGATATCCAACAGGGATGGCGTAATCAGGCAATGATTGTGGCTAAACGAGTAATTTAATCAAGAAGTTTGTCTCTAAGGATAGCCCAGTAAGAATAACCTAGTAAGGATTACTATCGCCTGGCGCAGGATTTTTGAATCTTTTGTAACCCCATACATATTGTTCTGGCGATGTATTGACAAAATCTTCAATACATTTATTTAAAACATCTGTAGCGAGTGTTGTGTCTTCGTTAAATATTTCTTCAGGTGCGTCATAGTAGTAGGCATCGTACTTCAATGATTTTTGCGTGTTTCGTAAGGCATAACAAAATACGACTGGGCATTGTAATTTTTTAGCCAGCTTGCAAACTAAGGTGCTAGTGTAAGCTTGTCTACCGTAGAAAGAGGAATACACACCACCGTTTCCTTCGGGGACCTGATCCGGCAATATCCCCACACTGCCACCATTTTTAATATGCTTCATTAAATGTTTAGCATTTAATTTGTTAGTGCTTACTACTGTTCCACCAGTACTGCTTCTGCCTTGGCAAGAAAGCATCGTAATATGTTCAGACTTGGGCGGCGCATATAAGATAAGTAAGTCGCTATTTGCTGCAGTGAGTAAGCCTATAAATTCCCAAGATCCAAAATGAGGTGTAACAAAGATAGTGCCTTGTTTGCTCGCACGTTGTAGTAAGTCATGATTTTTTATATTGCCTAGTAACGCACCTAATACTTTCTGAGGATGTCGCCATAACCAAAAACATTCGATAAGTGTTTTACCATTTTCCTGTAATGTTTTTTTTAGCAAGTGTTGTTTGTCGGCATCGTTTAGATTTGCAAAGCAAAGGCTAATATTTACCTGTGCAATATGCTTATTCCGATTTTTAAAAACAAAAAGTAAAGAACCTATAAATCCACCTAAACGATGGTGCATGCTTAGAGAAAAACAAGATAAAAATCCCAAGCTTAATTTAGTAAGAAGATTTTTCAAAAGTTCTGAATTAAAAATACTACGAATTGACGGCTTGATTGCGTGTATTGTCTTTGCTGATTAATGGCCTCATGGCCGATAATAAGCTTTTGTATACCCCTGGATTGTTTTTCTCTTCATTGTTTAACAACTGCTTGAAGTAATGCCGCTGCGTGGGCATTTCAAAACAGGCAGGGCAGTTTTCTGGGATCACTGGTAATTTTGCATCTTCAGCAAAGGCCTGTGTTTGTCTTTCACGTGTATAGACTAATGGGCGAATCACACGAAGATCACCAGCATCAATAACATAGTTAGCTTTCATAGTATTCAATTGCCCACCATGAAAGGCAGACATTAAAAAGCTTTCTGCAAGGTCATCCAAGTGTTGCGCTAGCGCAATGACGTTATAATTTTCTTTTCTGGCAGTACTATAAATAACGCCACGCTTCATGCGCGAGCAAAATGAGCAGAAAGATTTGTTGTCCATATGTTTATCCGCTAAACCTAAAATAGGTTCCGACTGATAAAAATAAGGCACGCCTAAAGACTTAAGGTATGGTTTTAAAGGTGATGGATCAAATGAGTCCGATTGTGGATCTACCGTAATTACGCCAACATCAAAAGAAATCGGTGCATGTCTTTTTAAATGTAATAAAATATGCAGTAGGCTCAGTGAGTCTTTACCACCAGAAAGCCCAAGCAATACTCGGTCATTAGCTTGGATCATTTCATAATCAGCAATGGCTTTGCCGCTCAGGTGTAATAACGACTTAGGTGGTTTTATATATTGCATGTGACTAACTCAAACACTGAATGCTATAAATGTTAACACTTTATCCAGAGATATCCTCACGCAAAGAATTTTATCTGCCGGTTTCAAAAGGACATGAATTATGGATAGCCGAGTATGGAAATCCACAAGGGATACCTGCAGTTTTTCTACATGGCGGTCCAGGTGTAGGTTGTGAAAGTTATCATCCTAGATTCTTTGATCCAGAGAAGTATCGAATTATTCTCTTCGATCAACGTGGTTCAGGCCGTTCTAAACCGCATGCAAGCTTAGAAGATAATACTACCCAACATTTAATTGCTGATATCGAGAGAATACGTAATGAGTTGAATATTGATAAGTGGGTAGTGTTTGGTGGTTCCTGGGGGTCTACTTTAGGCATTGCTTACGCAGAGACTCACCCAGATAAGGTATTAGGCTTAGTACTTAGAGGAATATTCCTTTGTCGGCCAGAGGATATTGCCTGGTTCTATCAACAAGGTGCCAGTGCAATATTTCCAGAGTATTGGCAAGACTATCAAGCTGTTATTCCCGAAGAAGAACGCAAAGATATGGTGAAAGCGTATTATCGCCGTTTAACCAGTGATGATAAACAAGAGCAACTAAAAGCAGCGCGTGAATGGTCAATATGGGAAGGCCGCACTTCTACCTTGCGCCCTAAACAAAGTGTGACGGATCATTTTGGCAGCGATGAAGTTGCACTCAGTTTGGCCAGAATTGAATGCCACTATTTTATGCATGACTCATATTTAAAACCGGATCAATTATTACGCAATGCTTACTTATTGAGGGATGTTCCAGGTTATATTGTTCATGGTCGCTATGATGTTGTGTGTCCTATTCAGCAGGCTTTCGCGCTACACCAAGCTTGGCCTCAGGCTGATTATTATGTTGCATCCACCAGTGGTCACTCTGCTAGTGAGCCTGAGATTGTGCATGCTTTGGTGAAGGCAACCAATGAGCTAGCAGTACGATACTCATGATTGGACTTATACAACGCGTAACGGCTGGACAGGTGAGCATAGATGATCAAACGGTGGCATGCATCGAAACAGGTATTGTGGCTTTAGTAGCAGTACAATCGGATGATACGACTAAAAAATGCTTATGCTTATTTGAACGTATCGTAAATTATCGAATATTTCCTGATAATGCTGATAAAATGAACCTTAGCTTATTAGATATACAGGGTGGTTTGATTCTTGTCCCACAATTTACCTTGGTAGCAGATACTGCGCGCGGTAACCGGCCTAGTTTTGGTAAAAACGTACCAGTTGAGTTTGGCAAACAATATTTTGAGCAGTTAATTACCTACGCAAAAAAAGAATATAACAATGTGCAGCACGGAGTATTTGGCGCAGATATGCAAGTAACATTAACTAACGATGGGCCTGTCACTTTCTGGCTAGAAGTGTAAATTAGCACTACAATTAGATTTTAAATATAACTGTTACCTACACAATAAATCGTTATGGCTTCACGAACTGCAAAAATTGAACGAAACACATTAGAAACTCAAATCTCTGTTGAACTAGATATTGATGGTAGAGGTAAAGGTGAGTTAGATAGCGGTGTCCCTTTTCTTGATCATATGCTCGATCAAGTTGTCCGCCATGGCCAGTTTGATATCAAGCTTAAAGCCAAAGGAGATCTGCATATTGACGCACATCATACGGTTGAAGATGCTGGTATTACATTAGGCCAAGCATTTAGCAAGGCCATGGGTGATAAAAAAGGTGTGCGCCGTTATGGGCACGCTTATGTGCCTTTGGATGAAGCGCTATCCAGAGTAGTGATAGATTTTTCTGGGCGACCAGGCCTTGAATATCACGCAGATTACCCGCGTGCGCGCATTGGGGATTTTGATGTAGACCTTATCATTGAATTTTTGCAGGGTTTTGTAAACCATGCTCAAGTGACAATGCATGTCGATAACTTACGTGGTTGTAATGCGCACCATATTGCTGAAACAATTTTTAAAGCGTTGGGAAGGGCTTTGCGCGTTGCGTGTGAAATGGACCCGCGTATGTCTGATCAACTACCGTCTACCAAGGGAGCGCTATAACGCACCTGTTAGATTGAGTGTCAATCTGCTGCTCAATTTAGTCGTTATATTTATACCATGGAAAAAGTAGCTATTGTTGATTATGGGATGAGTAATCTACATTCCGTATTCAGTGCTCTGACAAAAGTATCAAATGGTAATTTTGATATTCAAATCACTAGAGACCCGAGTGTTATCAGCAATAGTGATCGTGTTGTATTCCCTGGACAAGGCGCGGCGGCAGATTGTATGCGACAGATTAATCAATTTGATTTAGCTGGTTCTGTGCAGAAAGCTGCTTCGGAAAAGCCGTTTTTGGGGATATGCATGGGAATGCAGGTGTTGCTAGAACATAGTCAAGAAAATAATGGCACCGAGTGTCTGGGGTTATTGAAAGGGTCGGTCAAGGCATTCTCGGATACCTTTAAAATCGCTGATATTAGTGCACATAAAATCCCCCATATGGGTTGGAATACTATTGATCAAAAAATTGATCATCCTATATGGGCTGGTGTTAACCAGCACAGCTATTTTTATTTCGTACATAGCTATTACGTTAGTCTTGCAGACTCAAAACAGTCAGCAGGCATGACAGATTATGGCGTTGAATTCTCTTCTGTACTTACAGATGGTAAGGTATTTGCCATGCAATGCCACCCTGAAAAAAGTGCTGATAATGGCTTACAATTACTTACTAACTTTCTAAACTGGAACGGCAATTAAACAGAGCTAATAACCGATATGATTATTATTCCTGCGATAGATATTAAAGAAGGCCGCTGCGTACGTTTGCGTCAGGGCCGAATGGATGATGAAACTATATTTGACGAAGATCCAGTGGCAGTTGCTGAAGGCTGGATTGAAGCAGGTGCTAAAAGATTACATCTAGTCGATTTGGATGGTGCGGTTAGTGGTGCACCACGTAACTTTGATATTATTAAGTCAATTACTTCCAACCATCCTGATATTCCAATACAAGTCGGCGGTGGAATACGTGATGAAGATACCGTTCAAGAATATCTAGAAGCCGGTGTGCAATATGTCATTATTGGCACACGTGCTGTTACCGCACCTCACTTTGTTAACGATTTGTGTTTGGAGTTTCCTGGGCACGTTATTGTGGGGTTAGATGCCAAGAATGGAAAAGTTGCTATTGATGGCTGGTCAAAGTTATCTCACCATGATGTTGTTGATTTGGCCCAACACTTTGAGACTGATGGTGTGGCATCGATTGTGTTTACCGATGTCAGTCGTGACGGAATGATGCAAGGCTTAAATGTTGAATCAACGGTTGAACTGGCAGCAGCAATCCATATTCCAGTGATTGCATCAGGGGGCGTCACTAACATCGATGACATTAAAAGATTATGCAAAACAGATGAAGAAGGAATCGTGGGCGTGATTGTAGGTCGAGCTTTATACGAAGGCACTATTGATCTAACGGAAGCCCAAGGAATTGCCAGTAAACACATGGCATAAAGCTTATGTCACTCGCAAAACGTATTATCCCCTGTCTCGATGTTGATGCTGGACGTGTTGTAAAAGGTGTTAAGTTCGTAGACATCCGTGATGCTGGTGATCCAGTAGAAATAGCTAAGCGGTATAATGCTGAAGGCGCCGATGAAATTACTTTTCTAGATATTACCGCAAGCTCTGATGACAGAGAGACGATTGAACATGTTGTTGAGAAAGTCGCCTCACAAGTATTTATTCCTCTAACTGTCGGTGGCGGTATTCGTAATGTCGATGACATTCGTAGAATGCTTAATGCCGGCGCAGATAAAGTTGGTATTAATACTGCTGCAGTTCATAACCCAGGATTTGTACAAGAAGCCTCACAAAAAGTGGGTTCGCAATGCATCGTGGTATCTATTGATGCTAAAAAAGTGTCTTCAGCGTCCGAGCCAGATAGTTGGGAAATATTTACCCACGGAGGACGCAAGCCAACGAATATTGATGCGATTGAATGGGCAGTGAAAATGACGGATTACGGTGCTGGGGAGCTGTTATTAACCAGTATGGATCGTGATGGTACTAAGTCCGGTTTTGATCTTGAACTAACTAAAAAAGTCAGTGAATCAGTGTCGATTCCTGTGATTGCTTCTGGAGGTGTCGGCAACCTTCAACACTTAAGTGACGGTGTTTCAAAAGGGCGAGCTGATGCTGTATTAGCCGCCAGTATCTTCCATTTCGGAGAGTATTCTATAGGAGAGGCAAAAGCCCATATGCGTAAGCAAGGAATTACCGTTCGGGAATAAACTTTCTCTTCTCTAAACCATCAGAACACTAGTGACAGACGGGTATGATATCCTTAAAAGTACAATAAGATATAAGTCATTGGTATGAAAAATCGGGAAGTACTGGAACAACTACAACAAGTATTAATTGCGCGTAAAGATGCCAAAGCGGATGAGTCCTATGTGGCAAGTTTGTACGAGAAGGGCTTAGACCACATTTTAAAAAAAGTGGGTGAAGAATCCAGTGAAGTAATTATTGCTGCTAAAGGGTTAAGTTCAATTGAGCTTACTAAAGAAGTAGCCGATCTTTGGTTTCACTGCATGGTATTACTTGTGAATAAAGGTTTGGATATTAATGACGTGTTAGCGGAGCTAGATCGAAGATTTGGGCTCTCGGGCTTAGAAGAGAAAGCCAATAGAGGAAATTAGTAAGGCGACTTAATAATAGACAAGAATGTAGGAGACTAGTAATGAGTATTAGTATTTGGCAGCTGCTGATAATTTTAGCAATAGTTTTACTATTGTTTGGAACTAAGCGCTTAAAAAATATGGGCGGTGATGTTGGTGGCGCGATTAAGAATTTTAAATCAGCAGTTAAGAATGAAGAAGCTGATAAAACGACTGACTCAGAAGAACCTAAAGATAAATAATCAAATAGAATACGTTAATTAGTATGTTTGATTTTAGTTTTTGGGAGCTAGCAATAGTCCTCATGGTGGCACTATTAGTTGTTGGTCCAGATAAGTTACCAGCATTAGCTGCGAAAATTGGTCGCTGGGTAGGCAAAGGTAAACGAATGATGATGTCTGTACGTTCAGATATAGAAAATGAATTAAAGGCCGCTGAACTAAAAGAGATGTTAGAAAAGCAGCAGAGCGAAATTTCTCAGCTAAGAAATATTCTTAATGATACACAGTCAGAAACCCAAGAGGAAATTCAAAAGGCATTAGATAGTACTGATACAAAGCATAATGAAATTTCTAATAAACATGACTAGCCGTCATTACCTGTTGTTAACTTTGTTTACTTTCTACTAAGATTTATCCGTAATAAAGATTAGGTCAATGACGACTGAAACACAGGAAGAAAAACAAGAGTCCTTAATCACGCATTTAGTTGAGTTGCGTGACCGACTGATTAAAACATTAATTGGAGTAGTAATAGTTCTCCTGTGCTTATTTCCATTTGCCAATGAAATTTATTCATTTTTAGCAGAGCCATTATTAAGGCACCTCCCTGAAAGTAGCACAATGGTAGCGATAGATGTTGCTTCACCATTCTTAACGCCATTTAAAATGGTAATGCTGTTAGCGATTGTATTAACAATCCCGTGGATTTTATATCAACTATGGGCATTTATAGCACCAGGTTTGTATAAACATGAAAAACGTTTAGTACTTCCGCTATTAGCATCGAGTTCAATATTATTTTATTTGGGAATGTTGTTTGCATATTTTGTAGTATTCCCGCTTGTGTTTGGTTTTTTTACCAAGGTAACGCCTGAAGGTGTTGCTGTGATGACTGACATAAGTCGGTATTTAGATTTTGTTACAAAATTGTTTATTGCTTTCGGTGTCGCATTTGAAGTACCAGTGCTTACATTTGTATTGGTTATGACTGGTGTCACGACTGTTGAGGCGTTGTCAGGCGCTAGGTCCTATGTCATTGTTGCGGCCTTTGTTGTGGGAATGCTGTTAACCCCGCCGGATGTAATTTCACAAGTGTTGTTAGCGATTCCTGTTTGGTTTTTGTTTGAGTTAGGCTTAATTATGTCGAAGATTGTAGATAAGCGTACAGTGCCTGAAGACACACGTTTTCGCGCAATGACGGATGAAGAGATGGATCTAGAATTAGATGAAATAGAACCAGAAAATAAAATAAATAAACCTTAGTATTTAACTGCAATGTCTGTAAATGAAAATGATGCTGTTCGACGCGCGATTCTAATTATCCTGGATGGATATGGCGTTAATTCTGATGGGGATAATAATGCTGTCACCCAAGCAAATACGCCAAGGCTAGATAAGTTTTTTTCAAGTTATCCGTACACAACATTAGAAGCTTCGGGTCCGGCAGTAGGTTTGCCCGAAGGCCAAATGGGTAACTCTGAGGTGGGACACATTACGATGGGTTGTGGCAATATTATCCATCAAGATTTAGTGCTTATTAATGATGCAATCCATAATGGCAGTTTTTTTAAAAACCCAGTGCTTATCAAAGCGCTTAAATCCGCAAAAGAAAAATCAAGGCCAATACATTTATTAGGATTGGTTTCTGATGGCGGCGTACATTCTCATATTGAACACTTAAAGGCGTTACTGGCCATGTGTAAATTAAATGGTGTAAAACCAGCGGTTCATATGATTACCGATGGGAGAGATACCAGTCCTAATAGTGCATATAGTTTCCTTGATGATATTAACGAATTATTAGAAGCTGCTAATGGAGCGATCCATAGTGTCATTGGCAGATATTATGCAATGGATCGTGATCAACGTTGGGATAGAACTAAACTTGCGTGGGATGCATTAGTCAATGATGGCGGGTTACAAGCTAACTCCCCTAGAGATGCAATTAAGGCGTCGTATGAAAAGGATGTGTTTGATGAATTTATATTACCAACTGCTATTGAAGATACCTGCCGCATTGAAGAAGACGATGAGGTTATATTTTTTAACTTTAGGAATGATCGGCCAAGACAATTAGGGGCCGCATTAGCTGAACCTGATTTTAAGGAGTTTGATTTAGGAACCTTTAAACCAGTTAGTATGTGTACGATGACAGTGTTTCATTCTTCATTTTGTAGCCCAGTTGCGTTTACCTCTGAGCACCCTAGAGTCTCATTGGCTGAAGTGGTGAGCAATATGGGTCTGAAGCAGTTACATTGTGCTGAAACAGAGAAGTACCCTCATGTCACATTTTTCATTAACGGGGGGAAAGAGACGCCTTATCCTGGTGAAGATCGTATTATGGTGCCCTCGCCTAAAGTGGCCACTTATGATTTAAAGCCAGAAATGAGTGCTAAAGAAGTGGCTGACGTGGTAATCAAAGCAATTGAAGACAGAGAACACAGTTTAATAATAGTCAACTTTGCTAACGGTGATATGGTCGGTCACACAGCTGTCCCAGAAGCAATTATTAAAGCGTTAGAAGTGATGGATACAGAAGTGGGGCGAGTGCTGGATGCGGCAATTGAGGAACAGGTTAGCGTGCTATTAACCTCGGATCATGGTAATTGTGATGAAATGTATGATGCATTAACCGGTGATCCACATACACAACATACGACTAATCCAGTGCCGTGTATGGTGATTAATCATAGAAATAATAAAATTACACTAGAAAAAGGAAAAGGGTTGGGCTCTGTCACGCCTACTATTCTAGAATTAATGAATATCCCAGTTCCTGGGAATATGCAAGAAGAGTCTCTAATGAGCAAGTAAAGCGTTAGCTATTAGTCAAACGGATTCCACCACTTTTTCTTACTTTTCTTTTCTTTTTGTATTTCTTTGTATGTGGGTTGCGAGGCTATATACTCTTCTTCAGTGGGAGGAACGTAATTTTTATCAAGTACTTTCGCTACTTCACTTTTATGTGAGCCAGTTTTTTTAAGTTCTGTAGAAGAAGCGATAGTTCTAATTGCGCTAACTATTTGGCTAGCAGAAGCATTTTTTCGAAGCGGTATATCTGTAGTATTTCCAGCCTCTTGAGAGTCATATTTACGTTTTAATAGATAACGAATATCTGGTGGATATGCATCCCAAGGATCGGCGACCAAAAGTTTTCTTTGGATGCTACTACTGGTAATCGTAATTTGTTGTTGACCAAATAATAATAAGCTAGAGCCAGACTCGGTGACTCGTAAGCCATCTCTAGCAATAGAATATGCAGAATCAATACATTTATCAATTCTTTGTTCTTTTTCGGGTGAGTTTCCTGCACGAATGCAGACTTTTTGTATGAAATTAATATGTGTGTCTGTTACCTCTATAGACCTGCCATTAATACCGCCTTTTAGTTCATTAACGGCTCTTCTTTCTTCAATCGTTAAGCCGCGGCTAGAGGGGGATGCTCCCTCTTGCATGATAACTATAGGTTTTTGATAAGGTTGATATGAAGAGGCCTCGGAAGATGATTGAGAGCACAGCTGCGTTATTTGTTCCTGTGTGAAGCCTTTATCCAAGTAAAATTCAACAGTTTCTGGGGTGCATTCTGCCCATGCACTTGTAGTTAAAAACAATATAGTTAATGGATAAAAAGGGTTCTTCAGCATTAGGGTAACCTGTTGTGATATTTTTATAGACAGGGATATTACAAGATAGTTTAGTGAAAATCAGCTGTTTATAGTAGGCAAAAAAAACAGGCACCCGAAGGTGCCTGTTTTAACTGTATAGAACTACAGTTCTAAGAGTTTAGCTTAGAACCACTGAACGATACCAAGTGCGATCATAGATACGTCATCACCAGTACGGCCACTAGTACCAGAACCACTAATACCGAAGTCATATGCAGCATTGTCTTCGTTATCTACTTCAGAGTAAGTAACACGAAACTCAGTTCCTGCAGGCATTGTGTAGTAAACACCTAGGTTCATTGCTGTTCCATCTGTGTCATCTTCAGTAGTACAACCTGTTGAGCAATCATACTCATCAGCATCCATGTATGAGAAACGGAAATCAAAGCCGTTACCAAATGTTTGCTTACCAGAAAGTAACCATGCATCACGTTCTAGGTCTAAGCTACCACTACCATCTGCAACGTGAGTTGCGATTGTATTACGACCACAAACTTCATGGTCATACTCTAGGTTTTCCCACATTGCTGAGATTTGAGTAGTCATGCCGTTGGCCCACGAATGGATATAACGACCAGCTAAGCGATATGACTCATCATCAGAGTCATTACAGCCAAATTCTACAGCTGCCCACTCATCATGAACTTCGTATGTAGCAGCTAACCAAACGTTACCACCACTAGCAAGAGTGTTTTCATACGCTACACCAGTTGACCAAATGCGAGGGTCAAGCTTATTAGCGCCAACATTACCACCACCTGCACTAAACATGCTGCCAGGAGTAGCGTTACTTGTTGCAAGGCGGAAAGTGAAGCCATTTAAGTTAGGAGACCAGTACTGGACAACTTCTTCTTGGCGTCTATTGAATGCTTGGCTAGCGAAGTTAACACCACCTAATGCAGCAGCAGCAGTGAAACCACCATTATAGAAAAATGATTGGTTACCACCGATGTTACCCATGATTGAAGAACTTGAATCAGCACCTGCGTCATAGAATGGATCAACCCACTGTGCAACCATTTCGTTGTAAGGTAACAACCATTGACCGAACATGAATTCACCAAAAGAACCGCTTAAGCTGATTTTACTGTTTCTGTTACAGAAGTCAGAAGAACCATTGTTACGGTTATGGAAAGTGAATTGCTCACATTGGAGATTAACCTTTACTTCTTGTCCACCCATAGATATGCCAGTCGGAAGAGTTGCTGCAAAACCAATATTTGCTGCGTTTCCACTGATTCGTTGGGTTTTACGGTCACTACCGCCGGCACCGCCATTATCGATATCAAGAAATTCATATGACCAGTTTTGCCATCCGTAGATAGTCCAACTAGAGTTTGCGTTACCGCCGCCAACTCCGCCAGCTGTCACAGCTGTTGAAGCTAGGCCTAGCGCAAGCGCTGTTCCTAATAGTTTAGTTTTCATTTAGATGTACTCCATCTTTTTGATATTTAAGTTAAATGTACTCGAGTAATTGCTTGTAATGGATAATGCAGCAATAGTTGCTTAGTTAGAACAACCAGAGCTCCCTTCCTTAATAAATCCACTCAGTACTAGACTTCGAACATTTCCTTATGTGCGTATTCACAATGTAGCTACAATCATGAATATGGCCTAATACCTATCAAGCGTTGCGATCTTACCACAATGACTTTGTATTTCTCCAATAAAACTAGGAAAGTGTTGTTTGGGCGCAACACGAGAAAATGGTACGTAGCATGATAGATAAAAATATAAGGATTTAATGTAGATCAGTGTATTAGGAGCCTTTAATGCTGTAATTTCATAAGACAAACACCGTCCTATTTGTTTATCAGCAAATTACTAATGTGGTAAATGCACAACGATAAAAAATAAAGTAAACGATTGAGGGTTTAACTTGAATGGTAATGCCTCTATATCATCAGGGAATAAAGTATTTTCATCGATAAGCTAAGTAAAAAAGCAAGTTTAATCATATAGTTACTGAACCAATATTGTGGTTTGGAAGGATGATGGTCAACTTAACAATAGCCTTATAATCCTAGTGCTGAGTATTAGGTTGGGTAATGTAGGGGGATGGATAAGCTGCTAGCAGAGGCTAAAGAAGGTCCTTTTTCGGTATAAACCTTATCGGGACGGGGTCAGCATAAAGCTGATCATTAATTAACTCAATTGAGATACGACCTTCATGGGCTGTGATTTTAAGTTGCTTCAAATGTATATATCTCGTCGCTAGGAAAGCACATGCCACGGCAATAGTAGTCTCATCATCACTATTTAATGCGTTTACAATTATATTGGCCATAAAAATAGCTTTATCTTGGTCTGTGGGCTGCTGAATAAATTCGCCTGCTAGGTCAATACCTAGGTTTAACTTTTTATCAGTAGCAGTTAAATCATCTTGTTGTTTTTGGCTTAGCGGGCGATCGCGAAAATACTCTATGACTTTTTCAGAGTTTAATGTCACCACGAATGGACTAAGTTCTAATTTGTCGTTCATCTGACTTTTATATTTCCTTCGGATATATGGATAAGGTCACTACGCGTCTTGATAAGTGTCTGCACTAAATTTAAGTTTGTAATATCAAGTGTATTTTGTAATTGCCATAATGCTGAAAGGGATAGAAATTTTTCGCTTAACGATTGATTGATAGTTGTTAGTATCCAATGTGTGGAAATTAATATCTAATAATACATGCTTTGTCTAAATTTATTAGGCAGAGAGATTTGATAAATGGCGTCAGCATCTAAGTAAAGTGCTTTGATACACAGTAGTGTTGCATAGTAGTAAGAACTAGTCTCTGGGTGTTCAATATCAGAAAAGGGAGAATATAATTTTGACTTTGAGGGCTACTTATCTTCTATTGGTCGCATTAGGTGTTGTTCTATTTGTATTCTCGATTTTCAGTCCGCTGTTATCAATAAGTGAATTATATATTTTTACCAACACAGTTTCGATTTATTCTGCTCTATTAACGTTGCTTAACGAGGGCGAATGGTTGTTGTTTATGGTGATATTAATATTTGCAATATTGTTGCCAAGTCTCAAGTATATGCTGTTAGTTATTAGCGGGGTAATACTAAATATACTTTTAAAATATGAATATAGGATGCTTGAGGCTGTGAGCAGGTGGGCGATGCTGGATGTGTTTGTAGTCGCACTATTCGTGGCAAGTATTGAATTGAAAGTGTTTGCCTCCGCTGAGACGCATTATGGATTATATTTATTTGTAGCTGCGGTTTTATTGTCAATAATATGCTTGAGTTTGCAGAAGCGCTTGGCCGTTAAATTGACTGTATGAAAGTAGCAGACAGAATCATTTAACTCGCTTGAGTGATTAACCTCACATAGTTACTAGAAGAGAACTAATAACACGATTCTGACTAGATAGGCGAAATTACTAATTGCTAGTGTTTAAGTACAGATGTATGAGTTACCCTTGCTATCTAAAATAAGATATTATAAGGTTTTAAATTAAGATTAACTTATAAGAGGAAGGCTGTGGCTGACAATTCAAAACTAGGATTTGCAACAAGATCAATTCACGCAGGTGCTGAGCCTGATCCTGCTACGGGAGCACGTTCTGTCCCTATTACCCAAGCTACAGCGTTTGTGTTCAAAGATGCTGATCATGCTGCTGCCTTATTTAGTTTAGAGGAGTCAGGGTTCATATATTCTCGATTAACCAATCCCACGGTTAGTGTATTCCAGGAGCGAGTTGCTAGTCTAGAGGGTGGTGTAGGCGCCACATGCACTGCATCGGGTCATTCAGCACAATTACTTGCCTTGTTTGCTTTGATGGAGCCGGGTGATGACTTTGTCGCTTCTAATAAACTTTATGGTGGTTCGATTACTCAGTTTGGCCACACGTTTAAAAAGTTTGGCTGGAAAGTGATCTTCGTTGATCCAATCGACCCAGAAAACTTTCGTAAAGCGGTTACACCAAATACAAAAGCAATGTTTACCGAGAGCTTGGCTAATCCAGGCGGTGTGGTGTGTGATATTGAAAAAATTGCTGAAATTGCTCATGAGGCAGGCGTGCCTCTAATCGTAGATAATACATTACCTTCTCCGGCACTATGTAGGCCATTCGAATTCGGTGCTGATATCGTTGTTCATTCCACCACGAAATTTATTTCAGGTCATGGTAACGCTATGGGTGGTGCTGTCATCGATTCGGGAAATTTTGACTGGGCACAAAATGATAAATTCAAAGGATTAGCGGGAAGTTGTGGTGCTTATCATGGGTTAAATTTCCATGAGAAATTTGGGCCAATGGCTTTTACTATGTATGGGCATGCAGTTGGATTAAGGGATCTTGGGCCAACCATGTCACCAATGAATGCGTATCTGTCATTGACTGGTGCAGAAACTTTGTCTTTGCGAATGAAGAAGCATGCTGATAATGCATTAGAAGTGGCTAAGTGGTTAACAACCCACAGCCAAGTAGAATGGGTTTCTTATGCGGGATTAACCGATAGTCCTTTTTATGAGTTAGCACGGAAATATTGTCCTGATGGTGCAGGCGCGGTATTTACCTTTGGTGTAAAAGGTGGTTACAAAGCTGGTGTTAAAATAGTTGAGCGTTGTGAGTTATTTTCTCACCTAGCAAATATTGGTGATACGCGATCGCTCATAACACATCCCTCTTCAACTACTCATAGACAACTATCAGAGCAACAACAAATTTCTGCAGGTGCTGGGCCTGAGGTGGTTAGGTTGTCAATTGGGCTTGAGGATGTTGAAGATATTATTAGTGATTTAGACCAAGCATTGCGGGCTTAATTTATTTGTAGTTTGTTTAGATAGCAAATTTTTTACTTTCCTCGGGGAGCTGTAAATTACTAACTAAACAGTGTTGGTCTCTACCATTATTTTTAGATTGGTATGTTGCTTGGTCTGCCTGACCAACTCATACCAATCTTTAACTGTGTTGTCACTGGCATCATAAATCGATCTATATTTTGTTCGATGAGATGAAAATAGCTGAAAGTGATGAAGAATTAAAAGCTATCCATGAACAGCTGATTGGTAGGCTTAGTGCGGCAGGACAAATTGACACGGCATTTAAACAGTGTGCGAAGAGTCTTGTAATGCGGAGAAGCATAAATCGTAACCTACACTAATACCGTTACGGTATTAGAACCCATTCATATGGTAGTCTAGGGCATCCCATGATTTAATACAATCAGAATTGGTCCAAGGACATGGCCTTGGACCAAAAAAGATACTAGTAAGACTGAATGGAATTCCAAGGAAATCCTTTGTAAAACCTGCATTACACTGGCTTGGTGGGCCCGGTAGGATTCGAACCTACGACAAAAGGATTATGAGTCCTCTGCTCTAACCAACTGAGCTACAGGCCCGCTTAAACCAAGTTAAAAAGTGTATTACATATTCATGTATTATGAGTCTTCTGTTCTAACCAACTGAGCTACAGGCCCGGGAGAGGTTTGTATATTACGAAAAGTATACGGCTTTACCTTTTATTACTCGACAAGTAGTTATTCTAACTCAAGGAAGCTACGTAACTGTTCAGAGCGAGTTGGATGTCTGAGCTTGCGTAATGCTTTTGCTTCGATTTGACGAATACGCTCACGTGTTACGTCGAACTGCTTGCCCACTTCTTCAAGGGTATGGTCAGTATTCATGTCAATACCAAATCTCATACGTAGTACCTTGGCTTCACGTGGAGTTAATGAGTCCAGTATTTCACGAGTCGCTTCGCTTAAGCCAACGCCTGCTGCAGCTTCGACAGGGGATTCAATATTAGCATCTTCAATAAAGTCACCAAGGTGTGAGTCTTCATCATCGCCAATGGGTGTTTCCATGGAAATCGGTTCTTTGGCAATCTTTAGAACTTTGCGTACTTTATCTTCTGGCATTTCCATACGTTCAGAAAGCTCTTCAGGAGTAGCTTCTCGGCCCATCTCCTGGAGCATTTGGCGCGAGATACGATTCAATTTATTGATCGTCTCGATCATATGCACCGGTATCCTAATGGTGCGTGCTTGATCAGCAATAGATCGAGTGATCGCTTGTCGAATCCACCAAGTTGCATAGGTCGAAAATTTGTACCCTCTGCGATACTCGAATTTATCGACAGCCTTCATTAATCCAATATTGCCTTCTTGGATTAGATCTAAGAACTGGAGACCGCGATTGGTATATTTTTTAGCTATCGAAATTACTAGGCGTAGATTGGCCTCAACCATTTCCTTCTTGGCTCTTCTCGCTTTTGCGTCACCAATAGACATGCGTCTATTGATTTCTTTAATTTCAGCAATAGTCAGTTTGGCGCTTTCCTGGGTAGTAGCTAATTTTTGTTGTTCTTTAACTACTTCCTCTTGGACTTCTAGTAACGCTTCTGAGTATTTGGCTTTTTCATTAACTAAGCCAGCAATCCACTCTGGGTTGGCTTCATTTTCAGTGAATGATTCAATAAATTTCTTCTTAGGCATGCGTGAGTAGTCCACGCATAAAGCCATGATTAAGCGTTCATGGTTACGAATACTGCTTACTGATGTTCGTAAGCTGCTGGCAAGCGCATCAATTACTTTTTGAGTAAGTTTAAGACGCATGAACCATTCAGCAACCTCTGCACGTGAAGAGGTTGCTTTTTTGGGATTTTTTAGAACTGTCGCTGATTGAGATGTCTTGTATAGCATCGCTAGTTTCTCAAAATGCTCTTTCGCCTGTTCTGGATCTGGCCCAGTGTCAATTTTCTCTTCTTCCTCTTCAGAGTTATCTTTATCTTTAGTTTTTTGAGCAGCAGCACGATTAACTACCGCTGGCGTGGGTATTTCTTCTACTGCATCAGGGTCGATAAAACCCGAGATAAGGTCTGTCAGGCGCATTTCTTCTGCTTCTACTTTTGCGTAAAGAAGCAATAAAGTTTCAATAGAGCGCGGGAAATGACCTATCGCAAATAACACCTGTGATAGCCCTTCTTCAATGCGCTTTGCAATCTTGATTTCGCCTTC
This sequence comes from uncultured Gammaproteobacteria bacterium, assembly GCA_951812785.1. Lineage (GTDB taxonomy): Bacteria > Pseudomonadota > Gammaproteobacteria > UBA4575 > UBA4575 > UBA1858. The sequence goes on along the minus strand of OX638335.1, from coordinate 2,071,680 downwards.
ACGAGTAAGAAGGTTGACAATGCCCATTTCACGCATATACATACGTACAGGGTCAGTGGTGCGGCCAAATTCGCTGTCTACAGATGCCAGTGCAGCGGCGGCCTCTTCGGCTAGATCATCGGCAGATGCTGCCGACTCAGAAATCAGTAACAAGTCTTCATCAGGTGCTTGTTCGTAGACTTTAATTCCCATGTCATTGATCACGCTGATGATATCTTCAATCTGTTCAGGATCAACGATTGTATTAGGGAGGTGATCGTTTACTTCAGCATAGGTAAGATAGCCCTGTTCTTTACCTTTGGCGATCAGGTCTTTGAGGCTATATTCTGTATTTTGCTGTTCTGAATTTGAATCTGGTTCCATTAGGCTACCTGTGCGAAATAACAATTAATCAAACCGCTCATTATATGTGGGTGTGCAAAGTATTTATACCCGCCAAATGAGGTGTATATGTGCTTAGTTGGTTATTTACATAACTTGATTGTTAGAATAGGCTAATTAAATTCCTAGAAGTTTTCCTGCTAGATAATCAAGTCTAGCTCATTTCTGCGAATATCATCTCTGAAACGCTCCATTGTCTGTTTAAACGAAAGTTCACGATTATCCATGTCGGGTGGATCCCACAGAAGTAATTTCTGTAATGAGGCATAACTATCTTGATTGTGAAATCTTTCAACTAAAGCAATAGCACTAATATTAGGTTCAGCTTCGATAATTTCAAGTAGCTGAATTAATAAGTCGATGTCAGGCACTGGTAATAAATGAGAAAGCTCCTCAATTGGTAAAGAGCTTTCAGCTAGCGATGGGTCTCTAATAAGTAACGCAATAGCTAAACGTGTTTTAGTATATTTTAAGGAACGACTTTGTCTGTTTATATTTGGAGAGGATTGTGGGTTGTTGTTAATGACAGAGGGCGCCACTGAGATTGTTGTTCCTACTCTTTCATTCAATTCTTTATACATAAGGTCGCGAAAAACAGTCGGCGGTATTTTAGCGAGCAAGGGTTTGGCAGTGCTAGCAAGCTTTGCCCGGCCATCCGGCGTTGATGTGTCAATGTCTTTTATGAGGTTGGTAAAAAAGTATTCTGATAATGATGTTGCATCATATAAATATTTATTAAAAGAATCTTCGCCCAAACTGCGAATTAAAGAATCTGGATCTTCTCCTTGAGGCATAAATGCAAAACGAATATTTATACCATCTTTAAACTCAGGAAGCATTTGTTCCAATGCTTTCCAAGCCGCGTCTCTACCTGCACGGTCGCCGTCAAAACAAAAAATCAAATCGGAACTGTAGCGAAGTAAATTGCGAATATTTTGAGCAGTAGTTGCCGTGCCAAGTGTAGCGACACAGTTTCTTATGTTATGTTGACAAAGAGCGACAACATCCATGTATCCTTCTACAATTATCAGTTGCTTGATCTTACCTAGCGATTGTCTTGCTTCATGAATACCGTAAAGCGTATTGCCTTTATGAAATAATTCTGTCTCAGGGCTATTCATATATTTTGGCATAGTGTCATCAGCAGATCTGCCGCCAAAACCGATTGTTCTTCCGCGTGTATCTTTAATAGGAAACATAATGCGACTGCGAAAGCGGTCATATGTTTTATTTTTAGACTTTTCAGATAGTAAACCAGTGTTAACTAAGGTGGCTTGGTCAAACTGCTTTCCTAAAGCGTTGCTGATATTGTTAAAACCTGTAGGCGCAAATCCAATATTAAATATAGAAGCTACCTCGCCAGAAATACCACGAGACTTTAGATAAGAGATTGCATCTTGATTTGAACGTAATTGTTGCTGGTAATATTTATTAGCCTCCTCCAACGCTTGATAAAGTACGTGCTGATCATTGTGAGGAGTGCTACCACCTTCCACTGTAACCTTCAAACCTAATCTATTCGCGAGTACTTCAATTGCTTCAACAAATTGTAGGCCTTCATACTCCATCAAAAAATTGATAGCTGTGCCGTGAGCACCACATCCAAAGCAGTGATAAAACTGCTTTTCGGGGCTGACAGTAAATGAAGGGGTTTTTTCGCCGTGGAAAGGGCAGCAAGCCGTGTATTCCTTGCCTTTATTTTTTAAATCGATGTGACTGTTAATCAGGTCGACTATATCTGTCTGATTTAGGACTTGATCAATAAAAGGCTGCGGAATTTTTCCAGCCATAGTTAGCTGTCTCGGTAAAAGGTAATTAGTGGTTACATTTTAGAAAGACTACTCGCTGCCGTAAGGATGTCAACACAATTAACTTTGATCGGGGGCTAGTTCAAAAAACTTTGGATATTTTTCAATGGGACGGGCCAGGGGTTATTTTTTCTTAGGTTGCTAGATAGCTGATCAACTGTGGCTAAAGCATCATCTCGAGTTTTATAATTGCCGATTACTAGCACATGGAAGGTAGCCTCTTTAATCGGTTTATCGAAATAAGCATAGTTATCTTTTAAATTCTCTTTTTTAAGAAGAGACTCGAATTGTTTGGTTTTCTTGGTGGCAACAACTTGCAAGGTATAACTCGTTGGGTCAAGGCTCTTTAGCCAAGCTTTACCATATGTTTCTGGTACTGATTGACTTATTGATGCAGGCTCATCGTTGATGAGCTCAGATATAATAACTGTTTTCTTTGTTTCGATAGTATCTGATTTTGTGGCTACTTGAGTCTTCTCAATTAATTTTTCTTTTAACTGTTTTTCATCTGGTACCTCAATAGATTCTGATAAAAGAGAGACTTCTTCTTGCCGTTCTTTTATCGCAGCTATTTTGGGGGCTTTTATATCTGTGGCTGCCGGCTTATCTGATGATACATTGGGCAATGGTAGTGAGGGTGTTTGCTTACTGGGGGGCTTATCAGATCCCGGTGTAATAGAAGGCAGGGTTGGCTCGCTTGTGAGTGGACCTTCAAGAGGAATAATAGCCTCTTCGACGCCATTATTAGCTGTGCGTTGAGCGATATAAAAACCAATACCAATAAACGCTAATACCGAGACTAGGAATATTGGCGCCTTGAGCTTAGGGTTGCGTGTTGTAATGTGTGGGTTTAATACACTTTCAAGTGAGCTCTCTCTACATTGATTTTGTAAAGCTAAAATTGCACGTTCGTGGATTTGTCTAATATTTCCAAGAGTGGCTTTATGGATTTCTGTGAAATCAGTTTCATCTAATAAGATTTTACCTTCTAAGCCTGCGGCTTGTAGGCGATGTTCTATATAGTGCCCTGTTTGTACTCTGGTAAAAGGGCGCACATTAATTTGGTATACCTGAGTGCAAGCTGGGTTTGAATCTTCAAGTTCAGTAATAGCAAGTTTTAACGTGTTCTCTCCAGCCAATATAAGACCAAGACTAAGTGGATAAGCTAAGCTTATTCTGTGTTTTAAAGCGAGTAGTTTATCTAGGGTAGATGAGCTAAGAAAATGTGCATCATCAATAATGATTGCTGCATGAGTGTATTTTCTTAAGTACGTGATGACATAATTTTCGATTGAAAGATCAGCAGCCAATGAATGTTCATTTCTATCTGGAAGTACCCAGCGTTGTTTTATTTTATCTTCAATAAATTCAAAGTTAGTTTCATTATTAACTCGAAGGGTGAAAAACAGGTACTGCTGGTGGCCTAAGCGTAACACTTTACGTAGAAAAGTAGTTTTGCCAACACCGTCTTCACCAGTTAGTACGATAGTAGTGGTTGGGTTAGCTAGATACTCCATAATAATATTAGAAGTCATCTCCAACTGGCTATCGCTATACAGATATGAGTGATTAGCATGTTCGATGAACGGATGCTCTCTCAAGCCTAGCTTGCTTAGGTCTTCCTCAGTTAGTGAGGCTGGGGCAGTTTGTGCTTGTTCCTTACTCATAAATGCTTCGAAAAGTTGTCAAATGGCTAGTTGATTCGACCATATTCAATTTGTGCATAACGATCTGTCATGCCGGCAATATAGTCTGCAATAACACGTGCGAATTCATCGTCGCCTCCTATTTCTTTTCTGGCCAATGCTTTGGTTCGATGTTCATCCGGAAGTAACTTGGGGTTACTGTAGAAGCTTGTAAATAAATTGGAAATAACTTTTTTTGCGTTAGTGCTCATCTTATTAACTTGTTCATGCTGATACAAGTTGGCATGTAAGAAAGATTTTAATTCGGCCATCTGTTTTTTTAGGTTGGCGCTAAAAGCGACAATGGTCGTCTTGGATGAACGGACGTCTTGAATGCTTTTAATATTATTATACTCAATATTTTTTAAGGTGTTATCAATCAGGTCGCAGACTAATTGGTTGGTGATGCGGCGAATGGTTTCCTGCGCTTTCCTTTTATCCGGTAAATCAGCGAACCTTGTGTTAACTTCAGAATAATGACGGTCAAATAAATCTACTTGTTGAAGTTGCTGAATGGTGATCAAGCCAGAGCGTAAACCATCATCGACGTCATGATTATTATAAGCAATCTCATCCGCAATATTGGTTAACTGTGCTTCTAAACTGGGTTGGGTATGATTTATAAAACGTTGGCCTATCGCCCCCATGTTACGCGCATTTTTAATTGCGCAGTGTTTAAGAATTCCTTCGCGAGTTTCAAACATTAAATTTAAGCCATTAAAGTCAGGATACTTTTCCTCAAGAAAATCTACTACCCGCAGCGACTGAAGGTTGTGCTCGAAACCGCCGTAATCTTTCATGCATTGATGCAGCGCGTCTTGCCCAGCATGACCAAACGCGGTGTGACCCAAATCATGTGCAAGTGCTATGGCTTCAGTCAAATCTTCATTAAGATGTAAAGCACGAGATATTGAGCGAGCAATTTGTGCAACTTCAATGGAGTGGGTAAGTCGAGTGCGATATAAGTCTCCCTCATGGTTAATAAAAACTTGGGTTTTATATTCTAATCGCCTGAAGGCTGTGCTATGAACGATACGATCTCGATCGCGTTGATATTCAGTGCGTGTTTGGCAAGCAGGTTCTGAAAAATTTCTGCCTGGTGATTGGTCTTGAGTAACTGCATATTCAGCCAACCCAGAATTTGTGGGTTTAGAGCTGGATGTATGCACAGTAGTAGCGACCATATATTTAGGTGTTGTTATGTAACTCGTTTAGAGTGTTGTAAAGTAAATCGTGATCAAATTTGCTTGTTAAAACAGCTTCTCCTATATCTTTTAATAGTACAAGATGGAGCTTACCGTCCTTGACCTTTTTATCTATCGCCATCAATTCAACCATTTTATCCACGGTTAATTCTTTAGGCAGTTGAATAGGTAATTTAGCTGTAGACACAAGTCTGGAAATTTTACTGACATCTTTGTCAGATAGCCAACCAAGCTTGGCCGAGAATTGCGCAGCAATCACCATGCCGCAACCAACGGCTTCACCGTGCAACCAATTTCCATAGCCCATCCCTGTTTCGATGGCGTGACCAAAGGTGTGGCCCAAATTTAATAAAGCACGTCGACCATTTTTTTCGTGCTCATCGCTTGCCACTACTTCGGCTTTGCATAAGCATGATTGCTCGACGGCATACTCTATTGCATCACTATCAAATTCTAATATGCGGTCAATATTATTTTCTAGCCAGTTAAAGAAGGGCTTTTTTGCAATTAGCCCGTACTTAATAACTTCGGCAAGGCCTGCACTTAATTCGCGACTCGGTAAAGTGTGTAAAGTGCTGATATCAACTAGCACGCATTGAGGCTGATAAAATGCGCCGATCATATTTTTTCCTAGAGGATGATTGACACCTGTTTTGCCGCCAACAGAAGAGTCCACTTGTGATAGCAATGTTGTTGGAACTTGAATAAAGTCTACGCCGCGCTGGTAGCAGGCTGCTGCAAATCCACTAATATCACCTACAGCGCCGCCACCTAATGCAATTATTGTAATGTCGCGCGCGCATCTCATTTCTAAAAGCTGATCGAATATTGATTCAATAGTTGTTAGTGTTTTATAGCGTTCTCCATCGGACAAAATTATTTTGTGTGCATTCAGGTTTTCTAAAGAAGCTAACAACTTATCCATATAAAGCGGTGCAATAGTCTCATTGGAGATGACAATTATTTGTTTGCCGCTAATATGCGCTGCCAATAAGCCACTTTGTGCCAATAAGTTTTCGCCAATGTAAATTGGATAAGAGCGTGAGCCAAGATCAACTTTCAATGTGCGCATGAGTGTAAGAGTTAAATGCCAGTGTGATTGATTTGAGAAATTATCTGTTCGATTGATGAACTGATACTTTGAGTATCTGTATCAATTGTAATATCTGCAACCTTGTCATAGATTGGGTTACGTGTTTCCGCTAGATTATGAAGTGTAGCACGACGATCATGAGTCTGAAGTAGTGGACGGTTTTTGTCATGCCTAGTTCTTTTGATTTGTGAATTAACAGATGCCTTTAAGTAAACAACAATACCGCTTTGATTTAATAACGCTATATTTCTTGGCAAAAGTACTGCACCGCCGCCGGTAGCTATGACGACATTTTCTGTTTCTACTAACTCCTGAAGAATTTTTGTTTCTCGTTGTCTAAATCCTTGTTCGCCTTCGAGTTCAAAAATTGTATTAATAGCAACTCCAGTTCGTTCTTCTAAGACTTTGTCACAGTCATAAAACTTTCTATTCAGTTGTTTGGCTAAGCGTTTACCGACCGAAGTCTTTCCTGCCCCCATTGGGCCGATTAGGATAATGTTTGTTGGCATTTACTAAGCTCACAACTGGGATATGAAAAGTTATCCTATTCTAAACAAAAAGCCCCGCGGGTGTGGGGCTTTTGGAAACTATTTGGCTGCTTTAGTTACTATCTAGTCAAATTTAGCTGTTCATCGATAATCTTAGGTGTGATGAATATCAACAACTCTCGTTTATCGTCAGTGACGCTGTCTCGTCTAAATAGTCGGCCAGCAACTGGTATGTCTCCGAAGAATGGCACTTTTGTATAGGACTCAGAGTTTTCTTCTACGTATATTCCGCCAAGTACAATAGTTTGGCCATTGTTTACTAGCACGTTTGAGGTAACTTCGTTGGTATTAATACTTGGTATGCCTGAGACTATACCTCCGACACTATCGTTAGTGACAGATACTTCCATATTAACGCGATCATCAGGAGTGATTTGAGGTGTAACCTCTAATGACAGCACAGCTTTCTTAAATTCTACGTCTGTTGCACCACTTGATGTTTGAGAAACATAGGGTATTTCAGTGCCAGACTCTATTCTTGCAGTGCTTTGATTTGCGGTAATAATTCTTGGGTTAGACATCACTTCAGCTCTACTTTCAGCTTGTGCAGCAGAAAGTTCTAAATTAACAGCAAAGCCAAGAGGTAGTTTCAAGAATGAGAGGGTAAATTGCCCAGCTCTAGTTGCATCCGCTAAAGGAAGATTGACATTAAGCGTATCTTCAATAGGAACTGGGTTGCCTGCGGTTAGAGGCTCTAATAGATCTAAGTTGCCACCCGCGACGTCAGACACCTTGTTTGCACCAAGATCTCTTCCATCTACATTGAACACACCAAATTTGGCGCCTAAGTCTTTACTAAAATCATCATTTGCAACTACGATTCTTGATTCGATTAACACTTGTTTAACGGGAATGTCCAGGCGATTAATTAAGTGGCGCATTTCATTTAACTTCAAAGCTGTATCCTGAATAAGAAGAGTGTTAGTTCTATCATCAACACTTACTTGACCACGTTCAGATAGTAGACTGTTATCGCTGTCTTTTAGGAGTTCGGCTAACTCAGAAGCTTTTGCATAATTAATTTCCATAAATTCTGAGCGTAACGGAGCTAATTCTTCTACTTGTTGTTGTGACTCTAACTCTAATTTTTCACGAGCTGCAATTTCCTCATTTGGTGCGATGTATAGAACGTTTCCGTTTTCGCGCACGCCTAAGCCCTTAGTTTTCAATATTATATCTAGGGCTTGGTCCCAAGGTACATTTTTTAGGCGTAGAGTTAATGCTCCACCGACAGAGTCACTAACAACTAAGTTCGGGCCAGTGAAATCTGCAATTAGCTGTAACACAGAGCGCACTTTAATATTTTGAAAGTTAAGTGATAAGCGTTCGCCTTCATAAGTTTGCTTGCCTCTAGCTTCAACTAACTCATCAGAGACTTCTCTTATTTCTAATACATACAAGTTATCAGACTGATACGCCAAATGTTCATAATCAATATTTGGATCTGGTTGGATTACAACTTGAACATCCTTGCCTGCTGAAGATTGAAGAAATAAAGTTGACCGGTGTTGCAAAATCTTTCACATCAAAGCGTTTTTGCAATGATGCTGGTAATTTGGTGTCTTCAAAGTTGACTATGATTCTACCGCCTTGCTCGCTTAGGCTAACTGGTGTATTCGGGTTTGATAGGTTAATTAACACCCGGCCAGAATTGTGATTGCCACGTCTGAAGTCAATTAGATTAATATTATTATCGGCATTGACCGATGTAGTCCTTCTTGGTGAACTTGCTGACTGTTGTACATTTGTAGCTAAGTTAGTTCCGCCAATTCTGAGGATATAGTTATTTCCTTGTGCTTGAGTTCGGTATTCCTGTAGCGAATTTAAATTTACTACTACTCTAGTACGACCATTAGATTGCACCGTGCTGATGCTTTTAATTGGGACTTTACTATATAAATGTTGAGTGATAGATGTCCATGACACTTACCATTCGGTTAAGGTGTTAATGAGTCTTGATTGGAGCTCGTATCTAGCCATGTTTGAAAATAAAGTTATTCGCTAAGAGTGATTGACGAAGAACGTTCTCGCCAACCCCCAAATTCATCAGGGATAATTTCTGCTAGCTTGACTTCATCGCCAGTCACTGAAATAATTTTCCCATTGTTTTGTCTAAGGTAATTTCCAGGCAGCACCCGTTGAATGGTGTCATCCGGCGTTTTAATTAAGGCCCACGTTTTCTTGTCTTGTTGCATGGTACCAACCATGTGTAACATATCTAAAGGAAAGCTTTCTAAATACTCGGGAACACGAGTATTATCCGGCGTGATGCTAGAGAAATGTTTGGAAGCTGTTTGCCCTATTTTTGGACGAAATATACTATCGTCAAACGGATCACGCTTGTCAGCTTTATTATAGGTGAATGTTTTATATGGAATAACTTCCAGTAAAGGCTCGACACGCTGCTGAGGCCTTGATTTAACATTTTCCACCCAAACTTCAAGCTCGGAAGTATCTTCAGTGCATCCGCTGACTAATAGTATAGAGATATAAAATACTGATATATATAGTAAGCTCAAGTGTTTGCTTGTCATTCGATTTTTCACTTGAGTATTTATTATGTGTTGTATTTTATTTTTCGTTACCATCTAAATATCGATATGTCTTAGCGGATGCGTTCATCGTCATTTTCTCACCATCCTTGTTAGGTGATAGTTTAATATCATGTAATGTTACAATTCGGGGAAGTGCTGAAACCTCGCTTGCAAATAAACCGAACTGGTGGTAATCCCCGTCCAGCACTAGTTTAATAGGTTTTTCAGCATAGAATTCTTTCTCTGTTTCACTGCCGGGTTTAAATAGTTTAGCCTCTAATCCACTTGCCAATGCGGTCTGAGAGATATCTACGATTAGGGCGGGAATTTCTGTTTTACTCGGTAGCTGGCGTAACAAAGTACCAAATGTACGATTCATTTCTTCTAGCTGGGTTTTATGTTCATCTAAGTTGGCTGTTTGTTTTACTTGTACTTCAAATATACTTCTCAACTCAACTTCTTTCGCTTTTGCTACATCAAAATTAGCAAGTTGATTCTTAATATCAAGATAAAAACCTAATTCAATAATGAAGGCAATAAGAAATGCAACGACAATCACTTTTACAGTTAGTGGTGCAGTACCAATATTGTTGAAATCTACATTATTAATGTCAGAAAATGTCATGATGAATTACTCTTTTAGGTCTGCATCTGGATTGGTTTGCGCTAGATTTAATGAGAATGAACTTCTAAGCCCATTATCACTTTTTTTCTGTAGATATAACGCTTAGTGTTGGTTTAGTTAGCCACTTCGAATTTTCTATGTTGCGCATATATGATGAAACGCCAGCATTTGATTCTGCGCGCCCTGATATGCTGATGCTGTTTCCAGTTTGAGTTAACTCGGTAAGGTGTACGCTATCTGGAAGCGTGTTAACTATCTCGTCAAATAAATGAACAATGCCGGGGCGAGTGGCTTGAAGATTTTGAATAACTTCCATGCGATCAATAAGCGCACGCTTGGTAACATCTAATTTTTTAATTTCCTTTATTTGTTTGTCTACATGGGCTATTTCATTTGCTAAATATATGTTACGTCTTTCTTGCCCTTTGATTTTTGCATCTACTTGAAAGTGAACTAACAAGACAGCTAGTACAGCAATTGCCATCCCTACACCCAGTACGATCATAAATTCTTGCTGCTTTTTTTTGCGCTGTGATTCGTGCCACGGGAGCAAATTAATTTTAGCCATGGTGTTTAATCAAATGTCCTCAACGCAAGGCCACAAGCAATTAGTAAGGCGGGCGCATCCTTGCTTAGTGCTTGAGGATTAACTTTTGGGCCTAGCGAAACATGTGTAAACGGACTGGCTATCGATACTGATATATCTAATTCGCTTTGAATTCTTTCATCTAAACCAGGAATTGAAGCACAGCCACCAGCTAATATGATGTGGTCAACCATGGAATGCTAGTTGGCAGAATAGAAAAATTGCAAAAAGCGATTAGCCTGTTGAGCCGCTGTTAATTTAAATGGTTCAAGCAAGTCAGTGACGTAGTTGCTTGGAAGACCGCCTTCCTTCTGTGCGAGGTCGGCTTCTTCGTAAGTAAGGTCGTACTGATACATAATTTCTTCAGTGAGTTGCTTGCCACCAAAGGGTTGTTCGCGAGTATAGATCATAGTGCTGTTCTGCATGATATTTAAACTTATCATGGTGGAACCAATGTCTAGAATCCCAATTGTTTCATCGATACTTTGGTTAGGGTATCTGGGCTGAAAGGAGCGGGTAAACATTCTCAATTGCGTAAGCCTCAACATCAATTACAGCATGGGTTAAGCCAGCAGCTTCAGCCACCGCGACTCGCATTTCAACATTCTCACTACGTGAAGCAGCAAGAAGTACGTCGACCGTTTCAGGGTTGCCATCGGTTAGGCCAAGTACATTAAAATCCAGGTGGATCTCTTCTAGCGCATAGGGAATGTATTGATCAGCATCAAATTGTATCTGCCCTTCTATTTCTTGGTCAGATAGAGAGGATGGTATTGTGATAACTTTAGTAATAACGGTGGGACCGGTAACAGCTAATGTACATTTTTTAGACTTTGTTCCTGTTCGTTTGAGCACTTTTCGTATAGAGTCGCCAACCGCGTCAACATCTGAAATCACTTTTTCTTCGGTGACACAGTTTGCTGGCAGAGGCTCTACACCATAATGCTCAAATGCTCAACTCGGTATCCGGAGCCACCGTGAGAAAGCTCTAATACCTTCACCGAGGTTGAGCTAATATCGATACCAATGACTGGATTTTTTCGCGAAGTAAATGGAAGCACATTTAGTTTCCGTCAGTTATTTAGTCTAGTTATATTTTTTATAAAATTGTAAGCCGAACTCTTATAATGCAAGGTGTGAGTTTTTAGTAATGTAAGCTAATTTAGAACTCTTTCATTTGTTTCTTGCCTTAGACTCGTAACTTAACAGGATTAATAACATTTTAGTCATATGTCATTGAATATAAAGTTGTTTAAGCTAGGCTTTATAGGATTAATCGTTGTGTCTGTCGCGGTGGGGGCAATTTTGTCGACTGCGTACCTCATTTATTCTCCTCAACTCCCTCCCGTTGACTCTCTTAAAGATGTAAAACTACAAACACCTTTGAAGGTTTATAGCCGCGAAGGCAAATTGATTGCAATGTTTGGTGAGAAGCGTCGAATTCCTCTTTCTTATCAGGAACTCTCCCAGACAATGGTTGATGCTTTCCTAGCTGCTGAGGATGATCGATTCTTTGAACATCCCGGCGTCGATTACCAAGGTCTGCTAAGAGCGCTGATAAGTCTAGTCATCACCGGACAAAAGGCACAGGGCGGAAGCACGATCACTATGCAATTGGCGCGAAACTTCTTCTTAACCCCAGAAAGGACCTATGTGCGCAAAATTAAAGAAATAATGCTGGCGCTGCGCATCGAGGATGAATTGACCAAGCAAGAAATTCTTGAGTTATATCTGAATAAAATCTATTTGGGTCAGAGAGCTTATGGTGTTGGTGCAGCAGCTGAGGTTTATTACGGGAAAAGCGCTTCCGAGCTGTCTTTAGATCAAATCGCTATGATTGCTGGGTTGCCTAAAGCACCCTCAAGATTTAATCCCATTAGTAATTTAGAGCGAGCTATAGTGCGCAGAGATTATGTTCTCGGACGTATGCTCGAGCTTAAGAAAATATCTGAAGAAGATTATGAGATCGCAATTGCAACACCAGTAGAGGCTAAGCGTTATGCAGTCAACTTAGAAGTTGATGCGCCATATATAGGAGAAATGGTGCGCGCGCATATGACTGGGCTGTATGGAAATGCAGCCTACTCAGCTGGATATAGCGTATATACCACTATCGAAGCGAGTAAGCAGCAAGCCGCTGTTGATGCTGTCCAAAGTGGTATTTTGGCTTATGACTTACGCCATGGTTATCGGGGGGCAGAAGGAAGCATTCCTGTAGATAAGCTGACAGATGTGGAAGTGGTCACCGAAGTAGTCGCTAAGATGCCAACAGTAGGAGATCTACAGCCAGGCGTTGTCACGGAGATAAATGAAAAATCAGCCATCGTGTCATTGTCTAAAGAAATCATTCAATTAGACATTGACGGTGTGAAATGGGCCAGAGCTTATAAATCACAAAATAGCCTGGGCCCCAGGATAAAGAAGATGACAGATGTATTAAAAGCCGGCGATATCATCCGAGTGGCAAACACCGCTAAAGGTTGGCAGCTTCGACAAATTCCCAAAGCGTCTAGTGCGTTGGTCTCTTTGCGTCCTGAAGATGGGTCAGTGGCGGCGTTAATGGGCGGCTTTGATTTTTATGCGAGTAAATTTAACCGTGCAACGCAGGCTATGAGGCAACCAGGTTCTTCATTTAAGCCGTTCATATACTCGGCGGCGATAGAAGCAGGATTTACGCCCGCGAGTGTGATTAACGATGCACCAGTCGTGTTTGAAAATGCTGCAACAGAAAACTCATGGCGGCCACAAAATTACTCAAGCAAGTTTTTTGGCCCAACGAGAATGCGTTTGGCCCTGACGAAGTCCAGAAATATGGTATCCGTTCGTTTATTACGCGATATCGGCCGAAAATTCGCACGCGAACATGCAAGTAAATTTGGCTTTGATATTGAAAAGTTACCTAAAGATTTAACGCTTGCTTTAGGTAGCGGCGAGGTCACTCCTCTAACCCTAGCAAATGCTTATGCAGTATTCGCTAATGGAGGCTATAAGGTGGACGCGTATTTTATAGAACGAATAGAAGGTCCAGATGAAGAGGTTTTGTTTATGGCTAATCCTGCGCGGGTTTGTGATGAAGAATGCGTTCGATTATCAGCAGAGATTTTGATGCATGCGGAAGAGATGGTGGAATTGGGACTCACTGAATCAACTGGTTCAGAAAGTGCAAAAATTCGTGTTGCACCAAGAGTGCTATCTGAAGTGAACGCTTATCAAATGGATAGCATGCTTAAAGATGTGATTAAGTTTGGCACTGGCAGACGAGCACTGGCACTTAGCCGTTCTGATATCGCGGGGAAGACAGGCACAACTAATGACCAGCATGATACGTGGTTTGCTGGCTATCACCCTAATGTAGCGACCGTAGTGTGGTTAGGATTTGATGAAAATAAACCATTAGGACGTGGTGAGGTGGGGGGCGTTGCCGCGCTACCAATATGGATTGATTTTATGCGTGTTGCACTTCAGAGTGAGCCGCGTATTGAGCGTCCACTACCAAAAGATATGATGATGCTAAAAGTGAATCCAGAAACAGGTTCAATTGTTGATCAGGATAGTGGCTTTGGTATAGAAGAGGCTTTCCATATCGATCAAGTACCAAGCTTAGCATTTACTGCACCAAATATTGATCACGATAATTTGGATACCAGTCAAGGGCAGTCAGAAAGTTTGCCAGAACAGCTATTTTAGTCACAGCGTATTATTTTTTGATTGAGTGACGCGCTGTATTCATGCACAAAATCGACTAGCGTTTTTACTTTTTCCGGTTCGATGGGGGGGTGAATGCCATGCCCAAGGTTAAATACATGTCCGGTTTTTTTGCCGTAATCATCTAACACTTTCTTTGCGTGCTGTTTAATAGATTCTTCTGAGCTATATAGAATAGACGGGTCAAGGTTCCCCTGCAGTGCCACTTTGTCGCCAACAATACGGCTGGCATCAGCAATATTGACGGTCCAATCAAGCCCTACCCCATTGGCGCCAGAATCTGCTAAATCTGCTAGCGAATGATTTGCCCCTTTGGAAAATAAAGTGACGGGAATAGTGCTTCCATTGTAATTACGGTGTAACTGTTCGATGATACGAGTCATCGAGCTTAACGAATATCGGCGATAATCTTCCGGCGTTAATGTTCCCCCCCAAGTATCGAACACCATCACTGCTTGAGCGCCCGCTTCAATTTGAGCGTTCAAATACGTTGTTACACTGTCACTTAGAATATCGAGTAACGTTTGCATATCCGCTGGACGGTCGTACAGCATGCCTTTGACCTTGCTGAAATCCTTGGAAGAACCACCCTCAACCATATAAGTGGCTAATGTCCATGGGCTGCCAGAAAAACCAATTAGTGGGACGTGGCCATTTAATTCTTTTCTTATCAGCGATACGGCGTCAGTGACGTAGCGTAATTCACCGCCAGGATCGGGTATAGAAAGTTTTGCTATATCAGCACTTGTCTTTATAGGGTTGCTAAATGTCGGGCCATCACCTTCTCTGAATTCTAAACCCAGACCCATCGCGTCAGGGATAGTTAAAATATCAGAAAATAAAATAGCAGCATCTAATTCAAATCGTTCCAGTGGTTGCATCGTCACTTCACAGGCTAACTCTGGCGTTTTGCATAAAGTAAGAAAATCGCCTGCCTTGTGTCGCGTCGCACGATACTCAGGTAAGTATCGTCCTGCTTGACGCATTATCCATATCGGTGTTTTGTCGACAGGTTGACGCAATAGTGCGCGGATGAAACGATCATTTTTTAATGGAGGCATGGGAAATTCTAGTCGTTATTTGCTTTTTTATGGATTGAAAGCCTAGCCGAAGATGGCTGGTTATGCGAAGTGATATTTTTTAATTAGACAATTTTGTCTTGATTAACTTACTGACCTGGCGCATATCTGCGCGACCCTGCATTTGGGGTTTGAGTATCCCCATCACAGCGCCCATATCTTTCATAGATGAGGCAGAGGTTTGGCTGATAGCGTGATTAATAAGTTGAGTTACTTCGTCATCGCTCAATGCTTGTGGGAGATAGTCAGCAATAATCGCCAACTCAGATTTTTCTTTGTCAGCAAGATCATTTCGGCCCGCTTGTTCAAACTGCTCAATGGATTCACGGCGCTGCTTAGCCATTTTATCCAAAATGCCGATAAGATCCTGATTATTTAGCTCGGTGCGGGCATCAACTTCGACTTGTTTAACGGCGGAGAGAATCAGACGAATTGTGGCTAGTCGTTCTTTATCGCCTGCTTTCATGGCAGATTTCATTTCTGCCACGATTTGTTCTTTCAGTGAACTTGAATCAGTCACTTAGTATAGACGTCGACGCTTAAGAGTTGTGCGGAAAACACGCTTAAGGTTACGTTTAACGGCCGCGGCTGCTTTGCGTTTACGCACTGCTGTTGGCTTTTCATAGAATTCTCTACGGCGAACTTCAGTTAAAACACCGGCTTTTTCACATGATCTGCGAAATCGGCGTAAAGCCACATCGAATGGCTCGTTTTCTTTTACTCGTACTCCAGGCATAAATCCTCGTTACTATTGTGATGAATTGACAAAAAGACGGTGGATTATAATTGCGCTATGCTTGATTACAACTATAAAACTGACTTTTTCACCACATTTTTCTACAAGGAAGTGCAAAATATCTTATGAAAGTGCTTGGAATTGAATCTTCATGCGACGAAACCGGCGTGGCGATCATTGATGAGAAAGGGAAATTACTTGCGGAACGATTATATAGTCAGATCGAACTTCATGCGCAATATGGAGGAGTGGTCCCCGAATTAGCGTCTCGTGACCATATCCGCAAGATAACGCCATTAATAAAAGAAACCCTTAAAGCGGCAGATTTAACACTGAATCAGTTAGATGCCATTGCCTATACCGCTGGGCCTGGCCTGGTGGGCGCATTATTTGTGGGGGCTTCAGTTGGTCAATCCATGGCTTGGTCGTTGGGGATTCCCTCAATCCCGGTACATCACATGGAAGCACATTTACTGGTACCTTTTATAGATCAAGCATCAGGACTTCAGTTCCCATTTTTGTGTTTGCTAGTATCCGGCGGTCATACCATGTTGGTGCAAGCTAATGGCTTGGGCGATCACCAAGTGTTAGGCCAAAGTCGGGATGATGCAGTTGGTGAGGCCTTTGATAAAGTCGCAAAGCAATTAGGGTTAGGTTATCCAGGTGGCCCCGCGATAGAAAAATTGGCGAAGCAGTCAATATCAAAGAGAGATGACTTTCCTAGGCCGATGATTGACCATCCAAGCCTAGACTTTAGTTTTAGTGGCTTAAAAACTCATACGCTGTTGGAGTATAAAAAAGCTAAGCAGCTATCAGAAGAGAAAGCTGACATTGCCCATGCTTTTCAGCAAGCAGTGACTGACACTTTGTATGCTAAATGCCAGCAAGCAATCGAACAAACAGGATTAGATACGCTAGTAGTCGCTGGTGGCGTTAGCGCTAATCGAGGACTGCGTGAAAAATTTAATCAGTTAGATGATGTTAATGTCATCTTTCCTAGCATGAAATTTTGTACCGATAACGGAGTGATGATTGCCTATACTGGTTTGCAGTATGCATTGGCAGAAAAGTTTGTTGGTACCAATGAAATAAAGGTATATCCACGTTGGTCATTACAACAATAGACGAGTTATTTTTTTTTGCTAATTTTAGATTCTTTCCCAGCGAGTAAATTTTTGATGTTAGGCCGGTGTCGCCATATCACCAGGGTGGCGATGATGCCAGTAAGATAAATAACGACCATAGGTAAGTGCATAAAATATGCAACAACGGGAAGCAGCGCAGTGGCAACGAGTGCAGCTAAAGAAGAGTAGCCAGTTAATTTTGCTGTACTTACCCAAGCAGCAATCCAAATAATGGCAAGTAGCCAGTTGATGCCAAAAAGTATACCTAAGGTTGTCGCAACCCCTTTCCCGCCACGAAATTGGTAGTAGATGGGGAACATGTGGCCAATAGTGGCGGCTAAGCCTATCAAGCATAATACAAATAGATCAAAGCCTAAACTGCGCGCAATTAAGAGAGGAATGAGTCCCTTAAGTAAATCTCCCAGTAAAGTAAAAGCAGCCGCTTTCTTGCTGCCGGTGCGCAGCATATTGGTTGCACCAGGATTGCCCGAACCTAAACTACGAGGATCTGGCAATTGAAATATGCGCGCAATTAAAATAGAACTAGAAATAGATCCTGCCAGGTACGCAAGGATGATACCGAACCAATGTATCGCGTGTAAATCCATTAAGGGTGCATTCTTTTAGTCTGATGTTTTAGGAAACAAGAAGTGGGAAAAGACATATTATTGCTTACAGGCTGGGGTGCAACATGCACGGTATGGGAGCCAATTATTTCAGCATTGGGTGATGGTTGCCAGATAAATTGTACAAAGCCTTCTTGGCTTAAGGGTGCTGAGGTTGATAGCACTTTAAGTGACATTGATGGCTACATTGAAAAATTAGCAGCAAATATCACGATGCCGACTAATATCGTGGCATGGTCTATGGGTGGATTGTTAGCGATAAAGTTAGCCGTGCGTTTTCCTAGAGTAGTTGAAAATATTTGTTTTATATCTTCAACGCCAAAATTTGTGTGTGCGGGGAATAAAAATTCAGGCATTGATTACCAATGGTTTAATCAGTTTTTAAAACAATATCAATCACAGCCAGTGACTGCGCTAAAGAAGTTTTTAACTCTACAAGTAAAAAATGATGCAGCAGCGAAGGAGTGTTTGCGTTTTCTTAAAAGAGTGTATGATTTTGAAAGTTACGATTTAGTAGAATGTGGGATTGGATTGAGATTGTTGCAGCAATTAAATTTGTCAGAAGAATTAACAATGCTTAAATGCAAAACATCATTTATACATGGGTCGTCTGATGCTGTTGTTAATCTCCAATCTGCGCAATATGCGGCGTATATTTCTAATTCGCCACTGTCTATCATTTCAGGTGCGGGTCACACACCACATGTCTCTCAACCCGAAGCAGTTGCACGGATAATCAAACATTATCTATTCGAATAAATGAAAGTTTCACGTGATCAAGTTAAAACAGCATTTGCTAAAGCTGCCACTTCGTATAATGAAGCGGCGGTCGTACAAAAAGAGATTCTTGTTCGTCTGTTGGATAAATTAAATGTTTTGCAAGAAGGCCATGTGCATGCTTTGTTGGATATAGGCAGTGGCACGGGGTTAGCTAGCAATTCATTACGCAAGCAGTACGGTGAAACTTCTTATTACGCGATTGATTTTGCCCTGCCCATGTTGGCGTGGGCAAGAAATGAATATAAAGCGAATTACCAATATGCAGTATGTGGTGAAGTGGAGTCACTTCCATTTCAAGAGAGATCATTGGATATCATTTTTTCTGCATCGACTTTCCAATGGTGTAATGATATTGGTGCGGCTTTCCAGGAAAGTTGCCGCGTTCTAAAAGATCAGGGGTTATTATTGTTTTCAAGTTTTGGTCCAGATACGTTAAAAGAACTACGCCATTGTTTTGCGCAAGTAGACGAGCATCCTCATGTCAGTGCATTTATCGATATGCAATCGCTGGGAGATGGGTTGCTCGCCAGTGGGTTCCAATCGCCGGTGATGGAATCAGAAACTATTACAGTTGAGTATTCTGACCCCATGCAGTTATTAAAAGATTTACAAGATACTGGTGCTACTAATCATTTAGAACAACGAGCACGTGGATTGATGACTAGAAGGCGCTTAAATGATGTTATGAGGGAGTATGAAAAATTCGTGCTGCCGAACGGTAAGTATCCTGCCAGCTATGAGGTGATTTATGGGCATGGCTGGAAGCAATCTCTGGTAGCATCGACTCAAAATAATGTAAACGAATGGCAACCGGTACGATTTAAGTAGTCAAAGAGGTTAAAATTAGTGCTATTTGGCTAACGAAGAAGCATGCTCAGGCCGATTGATTAAAATGTGTTCATGTTGTGCGACATGATTTGGATCAATTCACCTCAAATCAAACTAGAAATACCCACAAGAAACGCTATGAATTTCACATCAATAATTGCTAATATTTGCGGATAAGTATTCACTGTAATTGAATGTTCTAAGTAACAATTAATTTCTGCACATGAAATCAGTCAACATGGTCGTCAGGTAACATGGGAGTGGGAGCTGATAACTCGCGCTCTCGTTTTGTAGTGACGCCGAATAACTCGATGTCGTGGCGGGAAAATAAGATTTTAATAGCCAGTCTAGCTATTGTGTCGTTTGGGATTGCTGCTGGTTTTGCATTACGTGGGTTTTGGGTCATTCTGCCGTTCGCAGGTCTTGAAATCATAATGCTGACAGGGATACTTTACTGGAGTAGTTTGCAGACTACCCGGCGTGAAGTAATTTCGATCGATGCCGACAACATAACCGTTGAGGTAGGCCGAAAAAAAATGCGACATTTGCATAGTTTTCAACGAGCGTGGATTCGCGTGGAGTTGTGTCCACCGGTCAGGCCTCATTGGCAAAGTCGATTAGTCATGAGATCAAAAGGGAAAGAATTAGAAATCGGTGCATGCCTCAATAATGAAGAGCGTAGGGGTTTAGCGGCATCTATTAACCGGGCACTTTTGCCATCAGTTTAGAAAGATTTTTTATATAGGGAGTATTAATGATGAGTGGTAATAACTGGCTTAAATGGCTATCAGCCGTTAGCGGTATGTTTGCTGCAATGGGAGCTGCGAATGCCGGACAGCCAATCAATATGCCTGTTGGAGTAACGGATATCAGTGCTAATGTTTATGATATGCACATGATTGCCTTCTGGTTATGCGTGTGGATTGCTGTGCTTGTATTTGCAGTGATGTTCTACTCGATGTTTGCTCACCGTAAGTCCAAAGGTTATACACCTGCAACATTCCATGAAAGCACGACAGTTGAAGCTATCTGGACAACCATCCCATTTATTATCTTAATTGCATTAGCCATTCCAGCGACTAAAACATTAGTTGAAATGGAAGATACAAGTGATTACGACTTAACGGTTAAAATCACTGGCTATCAGTGGCTATGGCACTATGAATATATTGACGAAGGAGTTGATTTTTATAGTGTGCTTAACACCCCTCGAAGCCAAATTAACGGCGAAGAAGCTAAAACAGAAAACTATCTCCTAGAAGTAGACAAGGAGCTAGTGTTGCCAGTTGGTAAAAAGGTTCGTTTCTTAATTACAGCCAATGATGTCAACCATGCTTGGTGGGTGCCAGATTTAGCGGTTAAAAAAGATGCTATCCCTGGTTTCATCAATGAAGCATGGACAAAAGTTAATACACCTGGGACTTACCGAGGACAGTGTGCTGAGTTATGCGGCCGAGATCATGGGTTTATGCCAATTGTAGTGCGTGTTGTTGAGCAGGCTGAGTTTGATCAGTTTCTTGCAGATAACACAACGCTGGAAAAAGATGGCGCAGAATACGCAGCAGTGACGCAATAAAAGACTAGCCAGATGAATTCACGATTATTATTTAATGTTACATACTTTAAGGAGTACACAATGAGTACGGTTGCTACCGACGATCATCATGATGATCACCAGGAAAGTCCTTATTCGATAAAGCGGTGGTTGTTTACAACTAACCATAAAGACATAGGTACCTTGTACCTTTGGTTCTCATTTATCATGTTTTTAATTGGCGGCGTAATGGCGTTGGTGATTCGAACAGAATTATTCGAGCCAGGCTTACAGTTTGTTGACCCGCAATTCTTCAACTCAATGACAACCATGCACGCGATCATGATGATCTTTGGTGTGGTAATGCCGGCATTCACAGGTCTGGCTAACTGGTTAATTCCTATGATGGTAGGTGCGACAGATATGGCACTTCCTCGTATGAATAACTGGAGTTTCTGGATTCTACCTTTTGCCTTCGCCATGATGTTATCCACATTATTTATGGATGGTGGTGGCCCAGCAGGTGGTTGGACATTATACCCACCACTTGTACTGCAAACAGGTGATGCACTTCCATTTGTCATTTTGTCTATGCATTTTATGGGTTTGTCTTCCATCATGGGTGCGATCAACGTGATTGCAACTATTTTAAATATGCGCGCGCCTGGCATGACATTAATGAAAATGCCTCTGTTCGTATGGACTTGGTTAATTACCGCATATCTTTTAATTGCAGTAATGCCAGTGTTAGCCGGTGGTATCACCATGCTACTGACAGATAAGTTCTTTGAAACTAGCTTCTTTAATGCAGCAGGTGGAGGTGACCCAGTGATGTTCCAGCACATTTTTTGGTTCTTTGGTCATCCTGAAGTTTATATTTTGATTCTGCCATCGTTTGGTGTGGTGTCGAGTATCATTCCAACCTTCGCACGTAAGCCACTCTTTGGTTATGCGTCGATGGTGTATGCAACGGGTTCAATTGCCTTCTTATCCTTTATCGTATGGGCGCACCATATGTTTACGGTGGGCATGCCATTGGCGGGTGAGCTGTTCTTTATGTTCGCTACTATGTTGATTGCGGTGCCCACGGGTGTAAAGGTGTTTAACTGGGTTGCAACAATGTGGCGTGGCGCAATGACTTTTGAAACGCCCATGTTGTTTGCACTGGGTTTCATTATCATGTTCTCAATTGGCGGCTTTTCAGGACTAATGCTTGCATTAGCGCCTGTCGATTTCCAATATCACGACACATACTTCGTGGTGGCTCACTTCCACTATGTGTTAGTACCAGGATCAATCTTCGCGATTATTGCGGCAGTGTATTACTGGTTACCTAAGTGGTGCGGAAATATGTATAACGAGGGGTTAGGTAAAGCACACTTCTGGTTATCAACCATTTTTGTCAATCTGACATTCTTCCCAATGCATTTTGTTGGCTTAGCCGGAATGCCTAGACGTATTCCTGACTACGCATTGCAGTTCTCGGATTACAATGCAATGGCAACCTACGGAGCATTTGGTTTCGGTCTCTCACAACTACTATTTTTGTACTTAGTGATTAAGGCAATACGTGGCGGAGAGAAAGCAACCAGCCAAGTGTGGGAAAATGCGGAAGGTTTAGAGTGGACATTGCCTTCACCTCCTCCGTACCATAGTTTCACAACTCCTCCTGTTATTAAATAAGAGTGAGTTTAGTTAAGCAATGGACGCTAAACATAAACAGCAAAAAGCAGCCAACAAAACAGTAGCAATACTGGCGTTGGTTGCCGTTGTTATTTATGTTGGGTTTTACTTTTTGGTTAGCAGCTCACATTAAATAATGGATAAGCAAACTAAAAATTCTAAATCCGTTGTCACTAAACTAGCGTTAGTGTGTGTATGTATGTTTGGATTTGGTTATGTATTGATACCTTTGTATGACGTGTTTTGTGATTTGACGGGATTACGTTTTACACAGGATTCAAAACAACTAGTCTCACAAGAAATACAAGAAGATACAACGCGTTTGGTCACGGTAGAGTTTGATGTTTCCATGAATCAATCAATGCCATGGAAAGTGAAACCTGCGATAAGTAAATTGCAAGTGCACCCGGGGCGGGTCTATATAACGAACTACATTGCTAAAAATACAACTCAATCAGCGATGATTGGGCAAGCCGTACCGAGTATCACTCCGTATGTGGCAAATAGACACTTAGTAAAGACAGAGTGTTTTTGCTTTGAGAATCAGCCTATTGAGGCTGGGAAAGAAGTTGAAATGGCGTTGAGTTTTATGATCAACCCTAAATTGCCGAAAGATGTAAAAGTAGTCACGCTCTCTTATACATTTTTCGATATAACGCAAAGCGCAAAAATTAATAAACTTGATTCAAAAGAATCTGTACTAGCATTTAATTGAGGATTAAATCATGGCACACGCTGATAATTCATATTACATCCCGCACGGAAGCCATTGGCCAATTGTTGGCTCTATAGGCGTATGTACGCTAATGGTGGGTTTCGCCAACTTCTTGAATAACGTCTCATGGGGATCACCAACAATGTTGGTTGGTCTTGGCATTGTGTTGTTCATGGTGTTTGGTTGGTTTGGTACAGTGATAAGAGAGAATCAAAAAGGCATGTATAACATGCAAGTCGACATGTCTTTTAGATGGGGTATGTTCTGGTTTATCTTTTCAGAAGTCATGTTCTTCGCAGCATTCTTCGGTGCGTTATTCTATGCAAGACAGTACTCGCTTCCATGGTTAAGTGGCGAAGGTAGTGGATTAACTACCAATGCATTCTTATGGAATGGTTACGAAGGCTCATGGCCAAACAACGCCAATGGTCCTGGAAACATAGGTGGAGACTATCAGTTTATGCCTGCGTGGGGATTGCCTGCGATCAACACAGCATTGTTATTGTCTAGTGGCGCGACATTAACTTGGGCGCACCATGCATTAAAAGCAAACCACCGAGGGCAGTTAATCTTAGGCTTATTTTTAACAGTATTGCTTGGTGCAATCTTCATGTACTGCCAAGGAATTGAGTATGTCCATGCCTATAAAGAACTGGGTCTAACATTGGGTTCTGGTATTTACGGTACGACATTCTTTATGTTGACGGGCTTCCACGGCTTTCACGTGACCCTTGGCGCAATTATGCTAGCAGTCGTCTTGTTTAGGTGTATTACTGGGCACTTCACACCAGAAAGACATTTTGCATTTGAAGCGGTCGCTTGGTATTGGCACTTCGTTGATGTCGTGTGGTTAGGATTATTTATTTTCGTATATATGATCTAAGCAACAAAGCACGCTAGCAAAAAAGGCGTCTATATGGCGCCTTTTTTCTTTTGGAGGTTAAACTATAAACTGTAGGGTTATATCCAGCCGAGAGACTTGCTTATAATTAATATAATAAAGGCGAAGATAGATAGACTAATTCGATAAGTTAACGCGCGTACAGTTTTATCATTACGTTCTTTAGATACCATAAGCTGAAACAGCGCAGATGCTAGACTCCAAAGTATGAGTAGGAAGATTATTACGACAAAAATTTTAACTAACATGACGAGCTCTGAATATTTGGGGTCGGATGCTCAGTATAGCGATCATTACTTATAAATGCTTTCCTCAAAACGATATACAGGACGATTCTGGCTTGTACAGTTAAGCACTATTGTAGTGTTAAGTTTGTTTGTTAATCTCGGCACATGGCAGTTGAGTCGGGGTGGTGTTAAAAGTGAAATTGAGCGAGCAGTTAGTGATCACGAGTCAGCATTTGATTCCATTAGTTTACCGTTGAGTGACATTGAAAACTGGCGTTATAAAAAGATTCAGTTAACTGGTAGATACCAAGAAAAAAAACAATTCCTGCTTGATAATCAAGTTAGGGATGGTATGACAGGATACAGTGTATTGACACCATTTTATGTTGAGACATTTAAAGTCTGGGTGTTAGTAGATCGAGGTTGGTTGGCTCAAGGATACAGTAGAAATGAATTGCCGATGGTCGAATTTGAAAGTAAAAAAATGACAATAACGGGACGTATTTATGTGCCCTATGATGACACTTATAGCTTGGGCGGTATTGCCGATGGCGAAGACTCACGTTGGCCAAGAAGAATACAATTTGTAAATTATGCGCAATTAGCAACACGATTGGGAGAAACGCTGCAACCATTTACGCTTAGATTGGATGAGCAAGAACCAAATGGTTATAGAAGAGATTGGGTGGCAAATAATTTGTCATCTAAAAAACATTACGGTTATGCATTTCAATGGTATGCCATGGCATTTGCTGTTGTTGTTTTGTGGTGGTTATACAGTATTAGACCGATGGCCAAAAAATGGAAACTGAAAGAATGAAAACTAAAAATTCAAAATTGTCTGGCTATTTATTAATAGCACTATTCGTTGTTCCACTTTTGATTGCGATTGCTATGTATGCATTGCGTGATCAGATGCCGACAACAAAATCTGTATCTCACGGAGAATTAATTCATCCTGCGCAACCCATAAAAACTTTAGTCATACAGTTGCCAGCTAATGAAATCCTTGACTTTCAAAGTTTTGCAGGCAAGTGGACGTATCTTGTGTATTCGCCTAATGGGTGTGATCTTCGATGCGAAGCATCTTTATTTAAATTGCGCCAAACAAAAAAAGCGACGGGCAGAGAAACAAATCGAATTCAATCGGCATTATTAACTGATGTAAATAAAGTTAGCTCAGGTGTTATTGATCGTAATCAACGTACTCGTATTGGCAAGTTGCTTAAACTTGAAATTGAAGATGAATCTGGCAAGCAAAAACAACTTGAGCAGGGAGTTATTTATCTTATTGATCCGATCGGCAATTTGATGATGAAATATAATACTTCTACAACATCAAGAGGCATGTTAAAGGACATCAAGAAACTACTTAAAATTTCTAATATCGGATAAACCATAATGAATACTATATTTCGTAATATTGTATTAGCGGCCTTACTGCTAGCTTTTGTGGTAGTCGTGCTAGGTGCTTATGTTCGTCTATCTGATGCGGGTCTGGGCTGTCCTGATTGGCCAGGTTGTTACGGACATATTATTGGTGTGCCAGAGACAGACACAGAAGTGGCAAATGCAAATACTAACTTTGATCGCACCGTAGAAGCGCCCAAAGCGTGGAAAGAAATGATTCACCGCTATTTCGCAGGCACTTTGGGTGTATTGATTTTTATTATTTCTATTTTCTTGTTTAGAAAAGATGAGAATGGTGAACGCCATATATTTGCCGGAGTGTTGCTTTCCAGTGCTTTATTATTTCAGGCGTTGTTAGGTATGTGGACTGTAACTTTGCAACTCAAACCGCTAATTGTGATGGGACATTTATTGGGTGGGTTTTTTCTATTCAATTTAATTGCTTGGCAATTTTTACGAACCACCTCACGGAAGCCGAAACTAAGTTTAAACCTAGCTAAGTCTTTATTTAATATTTCTGTGCTAACCGCGTTTATTTTGGTCGGCCAGATCGCTTTGGGAGGCTGGGTAAGTTCTAATTATGCCGCATTAGCCTGTGTTGATTTTCCTCAATGCCAACAGTCCTGGTGGCCACCCATGGACTTTAAAGATGCCTTTGTTTTATGGAGAGGGTTAGGAGTTGATTACGAATTTGGTGTGCTAGATCATCCTGCGCGTGTGGCAATTCATTATGTCCACAGAATAGGGGCTGTGGTGGCCACAGTGGCACTTCTTTTTTATGCAACTCGGTTGTGGAAGCACGCTGATGCACAGGGTTTGTTAAAAATGAATGCGTTAGTCATGCTTGGGCTGCTTACCTTACAAGTCAGTTTGGGCATCTCCAATGTCGTATTTAAGTTGCCATTGGCAGTGGCGGTGCTACACAATGGTGTGGCCTTATTACTGTTATTTAGTCTTGTGGCGAGTATATATATGCTAAGATCCGCCCGCACTAGCTATTAGCCACATCAATATGTCTACAAAACCATCTTCATCATTAATGAGTTTAGCCTTCGGCCCGTTGGCTCGCTGGCAAGACTATCTAGAGCTATGTAAGCCAAAAGTAGTCGCGTTGATGGTGTTTACGGCAATTGTCGGTATGTTGATGGCAGATCCTGGCAATGTTGCGTTAGCGATGTTTATCTATGCCACCTTGGGTATCGGGCTCGTCGCCAGTTCTGCCGCCGCGAT
The DNA here is from genome assembly GCA_951812785.1 of uncultured Gammaproteobacteria bacterium. Classification (GTDB taxonomy): domain Bacteria; phylum Pseudomonadota; class Gammaproteobacteria; order UBA4575; family UBA4575; genus UBA1858. Next base: position 2,044,637 of record OX638335.1, on the reverse strand, counting down.
AAACCATGTGGCTGATAGCCGAATTGATGCAGCAATGGATAGAACTAAATTACGTCCACTACCCTCTGGGTCATTAAGCAAAACTTCCGTACTAGCCTTTGCTGGCATTATCGGTGCCATCGGCATGGCGATATTGATCATCAAGATTAATGTTATTACCGCGGTGCTTACGTTTGCCTCGTTAGTTGGTTATGCGATTATTTACACCATGTATTTGAAACGGGCGACACCACAAAACATCGTCATTGGTGGTATTGCAGGTGCGACCCCACCATTACTCGGCTGGACTGCTGTCACAGGACAAGTTGAAGCAAATGGACTTCTACTGTTATTAATTATCTTCACTTGGACACCACCACACTTCTGGGCGTTAGCGCTGTATCGCAAGGAAGAATACGCCAAGGTAGATATTCCGATGTTGCCTGTTACACATGGGGATGACTTTACGCGTTTACAAATTACCCTCTACACAGTGTTGATGTGTGTCATCACCATTTTCCCATTTTTAACCGGGATGTCAGGGTGGCTCTATTTAGTGAGTGTATTGCTGCTGAATGCAGGCTTTTTGTATTACGCCATCAGTTTGCAAATAACTAAGAGTAATGCGAAGGCAACAAATACCTTCGTTTACTCGATTATTTATTTGATGGTGTTATTTGCAGTACTGCTAATAGATCGGTATTTACCGTTTATATCTTAAGCTTCTATATAAGACTGAAGTTTTTTCATCGCATTACTCTCTAGTTGGCGTACACGCTCTGCTGAGACGCCATAATGCTTAGCAAGTTCTTGCAATGTCTGCTTCTTGTCAGATAACCAACGAGCCTGAATAATTTCACGGCTGCGGTCATCTAATTCACCCATTGCGGTTAACAGTCGATCAGTCTGGTGCCCAGACCAATTGTCTTTCTCGCAGTTGGTGGCAGGGTCTTCGCTCTCATGTGCTAAATAGGCAGATGGAGAAAAAATACTGTCTTCATCGTCTGAGGTACTCGGCGCGTCAAATCCTAAATCCTGACCACTAAGGCGAGATTCCATTTCTAGTACTTCACTAGGTTTAACACCCAGTTCCATGGCGACAGATTCTACTTCCTCATTGTTTAACCAGCCAAGTCTCTTTTTCTTACTACGTAAGTTAAAAAATAACTTACGTTGAGCCTTGGTGGTGGCTACTTTTACAATGCGCCAGTTACGCAGAATGAACTCATGCATTTCAGCACGAATCCAATGCACAGCAAACGACACCAAACGAACATTCATGGTGGGGTCAAAGCGTTTAACGGCTTTCATAAGCCCGATGTTGCCTTCCTGAACAAGATCAGCCAGCGCCAGGCCATAACCGCTATAACCGCGTGCAACCCGCACAACAAAACGTAGGTGGTGAGTAATTAGAGTGCGCGCAGCCTCAAGATCTTGATGATCTCGTAGGCGAGTCGCCAGGTTCCGCTCTTCTTCAGCAGACAAGATAGGCAGTTGGTGCGCCGCATTGATATAGGCATCCAGACTTCCAGCTGTTAAAGTTAGCTCATGTGGGTGTGAAATGACCAAGCTGTTACTCATGGCTTGTACTCTCCAATTGATACATTAGGCTAGTTTAGCACTCTCCTTTTTAGAGTGCTAACCAGCTGTATAGTTCCCGCTGCGCCTCAGGTCAAGGCGTTCACTTTATCGACCATACCTGCCCATAGAAGAAGCTGACTATGGGTATTGGCAGGCTATTCAGGTACCGTTCATCTCTATACTCTAGTTTAGAGAAAAGGATTGCTCGTCTTAGCGCATAGGGTGCGATAGCAATACCGATTTCTGGTCTACATCGTGAGATAGTCGGTAATTATCGTTAGCTACCCCGTGTCATATACTGAGATCAATAGACCAATTTTCTGTACCACGGTTAATGTAAAAAAAGAGATAGATTCATGCCAGGAGTCCAAGTTAGCAAGGCTGATCTTGCCCACATTTTTGGTGTAGACCAATCAACTATTGATGGATGGTTGGAAAAAGGTTTGCCGCATATGCAAAAAAGAATTTAAGATCAAGAACACCAATCGTTTACTCGAGAGTTAATCTTCGATACTGCTGATGCAATCAATTGGCGATTAACAGATTCATAATCTTGTTGAAGATTGGTAGAGCATTAACTGTAAGGTTTGAGTTTATGTGTGACCGAAACCCATGCGGCTCCTACACCTAATAAACTAACACTAATAATAATTAAGCTGGCCAAACCTATTGATAGTGTGGTTAATTGAAAATCACTGCCAAACAGTGAAGATAATCTTGTAGTCGATTGTTGGATAAGCCAACTGCATAGTGAAACAATGATGAGTGCTAGTAAGGATCCGGCGATTCCTAACCAAAAACCAGAATATTAAGAAAGGTCGTCTGACATAAGCATCACTGGCGCCGACTAATTTTATAATCTCAATTTCTGCATGACGACTTGCTACTTCCCAGCGAACCACATTGGCAATAATTAGTCCTATCGCTAATAACAGCACAATACCGACTATCCATTGGATGCGATTGATCACTGCTAGCATGGCTTGTAAGCGCTGAAACCAAAGTAGATCAAACTGTACTTGTTGAATCTGCTTAATATTGCGTAGCTCATTTTCTAATGTTTGTAATGATGCGAAATCTGAAATGGTTGTTTCAGGATTAGCGATAATCAAATGAGGAAGAGGGTTTTGCGGTAAATTTTCTGCAATTGAGTCCAAGCCCATTTGCCGCTTGAATTCATCTAGTGCGGTTTGTTTGTTTATTACAGAAGCGTTAGCAATTTCACTTTTGCTGGCAATAGATTCTGCTAGTTGTTGTGCTTGTTTGTGGTTAACGTTGTCAGCTAAAAACAATGTAATTTGTTTGTTATTATCCCACTGGTTAGTTAATTGCTGCACACTTGAAAATACTACATAAAGGTTGATTGGAATTGAAAGCGCAATAGCAATCATTAATGCGGTGAAAATAAATGAAACTGGGCTGGTGATTGCACGAGTAAAACTGAGCTTAAAACTATCGATATGATGCTCAAGCCAAAGAATTGCCTGAGTGGTTTTGTTTTTCATGACTGGGGATTAATTCACTAAGCGGCCGTTATCTAAATTCAATATTTTTTTATTAAAATCTTTAATCAAGCTTATATCGTGGCTGGCAATTAATACGGTGACGCCAACCTGATTAAAGTCTAAAAATAATTTCATAATGTCTGATGATAGTGCTGGATCAAGATTACCTGTTGGCTCATCTGCTAATAATAGGCGCGGTCTGTGCACAATAGCGCGCGCAATGCCCACGCGTTGTTGTTCGCCACCTAATAAAGAAATGGGGCTAGATTTTTCTTTATTCAGCAAATTTACTTTATCAAGAGCTGCTCTTGTTCTTCATGGGAATGTCCTTGGGATTAAATCCATTAATGCGCAGTGGCAGAGCAACGTTTTCAAATACGTTACGATCATTGAGTAATCGGTGATCTTGAAATACTAACCCCATTTTTTTGCGGAAAGTAGAAATGCTAGATTTATTAAGACCAGTAACGTTCCTTTCGTCAAAATAAAGTTTGCCACGGGTTGGCGCTTCAATTAATGCAATTACTTTTAATAAAGTACTTTTGCCAGAACCAGAAGGGCCAGTAATAAAACACATCTCACCATCATCTAGTTGCAGATCAATTTGAGCGAGAATTTCGCCGCTTTCAGGGTAACGCTTGCAAATGTTTTTGAAGACGAATCATTTAATAGTCTGTGTGCTAGTTACCAATGAGTGCTGAGGTAAATTCTTTTGCATCGAATACCTGTAGGTCTTCAATCGCTTCGCCGACACCAATATAACGAATAGGTAACCCTAATCGATCCGCAATGGACATGACAACCCCTCCCTTTGCCGTGCCATCTAACTTAGTGATGCATAAACCTGTCACATTCATAGATTGATGAAACTCTTCTGCTTGGCGTAATGCATTTTGGCCCATGCTGGCATCGAGTACTAGTAATGTCTCATGCGGCGCGTTGGCATCAATTTTATTCATTACGCGTTTCACTTTCTGCAATTCGGCCATTAAATCGTTTTGGGTGTGGAGACGACCAGCCGTGTCTGCGATTAATACATCAATGTTACGAGCAGTCGCAGACTCGAGCGCATCAAACACCACCGAGGCACTATCTGCGCCAGTGGACTGTGAGATGACAGGAATATCATTTCTTTCTCCCCATGTAATTAATTGTTCTACAGCCGCCGCGCGAAAGGTATCGCCGGCAGCTAACATGACTGATTTGCGGTTCTTCTTCAGGCGTCTAGCAAGTTTTCCAATGGTTGTTGTCTTGCCGGCACCGTTAACTCCCACCACTAAAATTGAAAAGGGCTTGATCCTGCCAAGTAACATTGGTTTGTTGCTTGGTTCAAGAATGTCGAATATGCATTGCGATAATAATTCGGAAATATTCAGGTGGGAGTTATTCTTTTTGTCTTGTGCTACTAATGCTCTTAGTTGAGTAATTAGCTTGTCGGTCGTTTCTATTCCTACATCCGCCATCAATAAGCCATCTTCAACATCCGTGATAATTTCTTCAACGGACTTGGATGAGTCCTCCTGGACACCTTCAGCGAGGATGCCTCGCGTTTTAGATAAGCCTTGTTTTAATCGGTCGAGCAAATTTTGGTCAGTCATATAAGTAAATAATGGTAAGAAATATAATGCTATGCTTGGGTTGAACAAACGAATTCACCCGCTGTCGTAAGACATGAATCTTATTGTAACGTAACCACAGTTAGTCAATGCGAATGAAGAAAATTATTTTATCAATAAATGCAGTTCTGGTTTCTTTTTTATTAGTGACAAATAGCTGGGCAACTGTACATGAAAAAACATTAGAAAATGGACTGAAAGTCATTGTTAAGGAAGATCACCGAGCACCCGTAGCGACTGCTCAGGTTTGGTACAAAGTCGGATCGGCCAGTGAATATGGTGGCATTACCGGTGTATCTCATGTGTTAGAACACATGATGTTTAAGGGGACGCCTAAGTATCCAGTGGGAAAGTTCTCAGAGATATTGGCCAGTATCGGTGCACGTGATAATGCGTTTACCAGCAGAGACTTTACAGCCTATTACCAATTGTTTGATGTATCAAAGTTAGAAACCAGCTTTGACCTTGAATCAGACCGTATGGCGCAGTTAAATTTAGACGAATCAGAGTTCACAAAAGAACTAGAGGTGGTGAAAGAAGAAAGACGACTGCGCACAGAAGACAACCCAAATGCGCTTACCTATGAGCAATTCAATGCCACGGCATTTAATAGTAGTCCTTACCACAACCCAGTGATCGGTTGGATGAACGACCTTGATAATATGCAAGTGTCAGATCTGCGTGATTGGTATCAGCAATGGTATTCACCCAACAATGCCACCTTGGTTGTGGCTGGCGATGTTGACCCCCAGGTAGTGTTCGCGTTAGCAGAGAAGTACTACGGGCCAGTGCCATCAAGAGAGGTGGCAACGCTCAAGGCCAGACTCGAGCCTAGACAAGTAGGGACACGCCGCGTTGAAGTCAAAGCGGTGGCAAAACTTCCGTATATGATCATTGGCTATAAAGTGCCAACATTGAAAACAGTTAAAGATAGCCGCGAAGCGTATGCATTAAATATTCTCTCTGGAATACTCGATGGTGGAAGAAGTTCTCGCTTAAGTAAACACCTAGTGCGTGAGCAAGAAGTCGCTGCCAGTGCGGGGGCGGGATACGATCTATATTCTGCAAGAAACAGTATGTTCTTATTCGATGGCACACCAAATGCGGAAAATACCTTAGAAGAATTAGAACAAGCGATAAGTCAGGAAATAGAAAAATTACAAACCGAACTGGTGAGCGAGAGAGAGCTAAAGCGTGTGAAAGCACAAGTGGTGGCAGGCGAAGTGTATCAACAAGATTCTGTGCAAAGACAAGCTTATGTGATAGGTTCTTTAGAGACCGTTGGTCTAGGGTGGAAAGCAATGAATGACTATGCGGACAACATACAAAAAATTACCGCTGAAGATGTACGCGAAGTCGCTAAGAAATATTTGGTCGATGACTTTAAAACAGTTGCATATTTAACGCCGCAAGCGCGTCAAGGCTTAGGGGTTAAAAAATGATTAAAACCACTATGTCAATTCGAGCTGTAATTGTATTTTTGTGTGTCAGCATGTCTTCCATTGTTTATGCCCTATCAGAAATAAATACATGGACAACTGACAATGGTATTAAGGTGTTATATGTCAATTCACCAGAACTCCCCATGGTAGATTTGGCACTAACCTTTGACGCCGGTAGCGCGCGTGATAATGAGCTAGCAGGCCTGTCAGCGATGACACATGGCTTGCTTGACAAGGGCACAGGAAAACTTAATGCTGATGATGTTGCCTCAAGGTTTGAAGATGTCGGTGCACAGTTTGGCGCGAACGTAGATCTAGATCGGTCCAGTGTGATATTGCGTAGCCTTACTGATGATGAGTTTTTTAACGATGCCTTAACCATGTTTATTAATGTGGTATCAAAACCTTCTTTCCCTGAGCGGGATTTTGATAGAGAGAAGAAGAGATTGTTAATTGCCTTGGAAGATAGTGATCAACGCCCAAGTGATATTGTTGGGCGAAAATTTTCCGAACTTCTCTACCAGCAACACCCCTATGCGCAGCCACGAAGCGGCACTAAAGAAAGTGCAAACAAGATTGCACTCAAAGATATAAAACAATTTCACAAAAATTATTTTGTCGCGACAAATTCTATTTTGGCGATTGTGGGTGATGTCTCGCAAAAACAAGCTAAAGACATTGCGAATAAAATAAGTGCTTCGTTAGCGAAAGGAAGTGCAAAAGAAAAAATTACAGCAGTGAAGCCTTCGGTAGAAACAAAAGAACATGTAGATTTCCCCTCTCAACAATCGCATGTGCGGATGGGGCAAATAGGGATCGAGCGTGGCAACCCAGATTATTTCAATTTATATGTGGGCAACCATATTCTAGGTGGTGGCGGGTTTACCTCGCGCTTAGTGAAAGAAGTGCGCAGTGAGCGCGGGTTGTCTTATAGTGTGTATAGTTATTTTTTACCTTATGAACAATCTGGTCCGTTTATGCTTGGCCTGCAAACACGTTCAGACCAGGTAACAGAAGCCATTCAAGTATGTAACGAAGTACTCACCGATTTTATTGAAAATGGCCCAACACAAGAAGAGCTCACCTTAAGTAAGCAAAACATCATGAACGGGTTTCCGCTACGCGTCGATAGCAACAAAGATATTTTAGGTTATTTATCGTTAATTGGTTATTACGGTTTACCGTTAACCTATTTGAATGACTTCAATAAAAATATTGAAAAGGTTAGCCTGGAAGATGTGAAACAAGCATTCCGTAAGCATCTAGACTTAGATACCTTTGTGACTGTCGTGGTCGGTAGTGAGCAAAAGCCAAAAGAAGACGCATAAATTAGCGCGAGCGCCTCTGCAAGTTAGGGTTATTGCTGGGCGTTGGCGTGGCACTAAGCTGCCCGTTGTTCTGCAAGAGGGTGTTCGTCCCACACCAAGCCGTGTTAGAGAGACATTATTTAACTGGTTGCAAACACGCATCGAAGGTAGTCACTGCTTAGATCTTTTTACCGGTAGCGGTGCTTTAGGTTTTGAAGCCGTCTCGCGTGGCGCAGCCCATGCAACGTTGGTCGATAATGATCAAAAAGTCGTGTCATTACTCTCGCAGCAAGTAGAAAAATTAGATGCGCAAGAAATCAGCTTAACCTGTGCCGATGCCTTAGCATATATGCAACATTGTTCTGCTCAGTTCAACATCATCTTTCTCGACCCACCGTTCGCTAAATACAATCCTGACAAAATACTGCGAATGTTAATGGCCAGTGAGTGCGTGAAAAAAGGTGGTTTGATCTACTTAGAAGCTTCCCCAGAAAAATTCCCCCAAACATTGCCAGACAGTTGGCAATGGCAGAGACAGTTAAAAGCAGGTCAAGTAGAATGCGGGTTAATGGCAGCGAAATAACGTTGCAGAGTGATAACCCGAGTAAAATTACCCATGACAAAGATAGCTGTTTATCCCGGGACATTTGATCCAGTCACCAATGGTCATGCGGACTTAGTCCGCAGAGCCACGCACGTATTCGATAAAGTCGTGGTCGGCATTGCGGCTAGCCCACAGAAAGAACCACTATTCGGCTTAGATGAGCGAGTCTCTTTAGCCAATGCAGTATTTTCAGAGTATCAAAGCGTAGAAGTGTGTGGGTTTAATGGCTTGTTGGTAGACTTTGCCAGAGACCATGGTGCAGTAGCGGTATTGAGAGGTTTGCGTGCTGTATCTGACTTTGAATTTGAATTTCAGTTGGCTACAATGAACCGCCACCTAGACCCTACTCTGGAATCGATATTCCTAACGCCGGCCGAACAATTTTCATTTATCTCATCCAGTATCGTCAGGGAAGTGGCACTGCTGGGGGGTGACATTTCAACATTTGTACATCCTAATGTGGAACAAGCACTGAAAAATAAGTTTTCAAACAAATAATCATGGCGCTTTATATTACCGACGAATGTATCAACTGCGATGTCTGCGAACCTGAGTGTCCCAATGACGCTATTTTTGAAGGCGAAGAAATCTACGAAATAAAACATCAGCAATGCACCGAGTGTGTCGGACATTTTGATGAGCCGCAATGTGTAGAAGTCTGTCCCGTTGACTGCATTTTAGTGGACCCAAGCCATACTGAAACCAATCAACAGCTAGAAAATAAATACGCTGGACTGATGGAGAAAAAATCTTAAATGATTATTTGCAGAATTCTTTTAATATTAATTGTGTCATTCACCTGCTTAGCGTATGCGGACGACAATAAAAACCCATACGCCATCGCCAGCGCGCATAAGCTAGCCACACAAGCCGGCGAACAAATATTACAAACAGGCGGCAATGCATTTGATGCAGCTGTCGCCATGAGTGCTGCTTTAGCGGTGGTTGAGCCTTATGGTAGCGGCTTAGGCGGCGGCGGGTTTTGGTTGTTACATGACTCATCCACTAATGCCGATGTAGTCATCGACGGCAGAGAAGTTGCCCCATTGGATGCAACGCATGATATGTATCTAGATGAAGAAGGCAGGTTAACCGGTCAATCAATCAATGGTCCATTAGCCGCCGGCATTCCTGGCGTAGTTGCTGCGTTGGAACATATAACTAAACACTATGGGCGTTTGACCTTAGCAGACAACCTGCAACCTGCCATCAAATATGCCAAAGAGGGCTTCACCCCAGGCGACCATTACATAAAACTTGCCAGCTTGCGCCAACAAGCGTTATTAGCGTCACCCGCAGCGAGCGATATTTTCTTAGATAAGGGCGAAGTCCCCCCACATGAGTTTGTTGTTCGACAAACTGATTTAGCCAACACACTAGAAAAAATTGCACAACAAGGTGCCAAGGGTTTTTACTATGGTGACGTGGCAGAAAAAATGGTGCAAGGCGTACAAGCCGCAGGAGGCATTTGGCGCCTAGAAGATTTGGCAAGCTATAGTATTGAGAAAAGAACACCGATTAAAACCGACTACCACGGCATAGAAATAATCATGCCGCCACCGCCCACCTCGGGCGGCGTGGTGATCTCACAAATTCTGGCCATGCTAGAACAAAGCCCAGTATTAGACCTTAATGATGCCGAATCAATACACAAGGTCGTTGAAGCCATGCGCCGTGCTTACCAAGACCGTGCAATATATTTAGGTGACCCGGCTTACACTGACATGCCATTAAGCAAATTGCTGAATAAGCAATATGCACAAGATAAATTTGCTAGCTTCAACCAAGCAAAAGCCAGCACAAGTGAATCACTCGCAAAGTCACTAACATCCAAAGGAGAAGACACCACACATTTTTCAGTCTTAGATAGTGAAGGCAATTATGTCGCCGCTACATTATCAATCAACTACCCTTTCGGCAGTGGCTTTGTTGCCCCCGGCACCGGCATATTACTCAATGATGAAATGGATGATTTCTCCATGTCGGGCGGTGTGGCCAACATTTGGGGCTTAGTGGGGTCAGACGCCAATGCCATTGAACCTGGTAAACGCATGCTATCTAGTATGACGCCACTGTTTGCACGAGATGAACAGCGCACGCTAATTGTGGGCACGCCCGGAGGGAGCAGAATAATCAGTATGCTGGCACTAGCATTAATCAATTATCAACAAGGCGCCAACGTAAATGAAATCGTCAGCCAACGAAGATTTCATCACCAATACCTCCCTGATGAAATTCAATTCGAAATAAACGCGTTAACAGAAAAAGAAAAAACAACGCTTGCCAACAAAGGTCACCCGCTAAAAGAAATGTCACGCACCTATGGCAACATGCACGCCATTATCTGGCATCCAAAAAATAATAAAGTTGAAGCGGCCTCTGATTTGCGTGGTGAAGGGTTGGCTGTCATTCAATAAGATCACCCTTTATCTCATCCAATTAATTGCAACTGTTATTAATTGATTTTATAGTAATTCATGGAATTATCTTCACAATTAGTTCCCGCAGTAATAATACTCGTTGCTAATTTGCTTAGTGGGAAGCATTCTTCGCTTCGTTGGGAATATGTTACGGCTATCTTTGGTTGGTGCTCAGTATTAAGCTTACTAGCTTATTTATTTGTAATCTTTTTAGTTCCTGAAAGCGTTATTGAGCAATATCTAATACAAATTTCTTTATTTTGTTTAATTACTGCTTTAGCTAGAGACTATGAGCGAATATTGAGGCCATTATTTCCGTGGAATCGCTAAAACAGGTCATCCAACTAGGATGCATGCTATTTGTGTACCTGTTAGCTAAACCGTTATAAGACAATAATTAAATGGAAGATAACGAATTTGAAATAACGATAGATTTCAAGCCTGGTGAAGGAGATCCTGCTCGTGTATTTAAGGCAATGTCTGGGTTAATTGATTCACTCCAAGCTATGGATTCGCATTTGTTGGAAGCCTCTTTTGATGTTTCATTAAGATGCACATTAGTTCTTGACGAAATAGAGTCAGGCTCAATTAAGGCAAGATTTAGAGATCTCATAGAAGGTTTGCCGGATGAGGCTCTTAAAGATGTTGAATGGAATAGAATTTTAGGTTATTTCTTAGTTAGAGGAAAATACCTTGTGTTAGATTGGCTTAAAGACAAAGATGAAATAGTAGATATAAATGGGGTAAAATTATTGGAAGGTAAGTTATTAGGCCTTGCTGAAGAAACAGACCTTAAACAATTACCAGCTTACTCTTCCCCGAAAGCTGAAACTTTGCTTTCTGATATACGTTCCGTTCAAGAAAGTCTTGAAAACCTGTCTGATGAAGACGAAGCTATTTATCGTTATAAAGATAATGAAGTTATATTTAATAATGAGCTAAGCATCTCTAATGAGGTTGTTCGCGAGGTTTTAACAAAAGAAGTTATAGAATCTTCAAGAAAGTGCATTATAAAAGTTAAGAAGCCTGATTATTTGGGTCAGTCAATGTGGGCCTTTTACTATGACGGAAGAGGTATAGAAGCCAAAATCACAGATGTTGAATGGCTCACCTAGTTTCAAAGTCGAAACAAGAATGTTAAGCCCGGAGATTCATTGCAGGTATTGCTGTATGAAAAAATATCCTATGGTTACGAAGCTGAAATAGTTCATCGTCATTATGAAGTTGAAAGAATTGACGAAATCATTAAGCCGTCAAAGCCAACTAGAATTGGCTTCTAACAAATCACATAACTGTACAATAAAGGGTATTGACCCACTGCTGTCCCAGTAACGCGGCGCCAAAGATAAACTAAGTTGAGGTGAACCATGTTTATCTGGTTTTACTTTATTAAATAAACTGAACAAATCGCGCCTAATAAATAAATTGGTATGTAGCAGACGAATGATCTGTTGCATGCTTTGCGTTATTTTTGATTGACACTTCATAAATGCAATGAGCAAATAAACACACAATGCTGCTAGCACTTGAGTCAAGACCGCATTTTTACTGATCCCTAGAAAATTCTTAATCTTTAAGTTTTGTTTAATCCACTTAAAGCATAATTCCACCTGCCAACGTTGTTTATAGATGTCGGTAATGGTTTGAGCAGACCAATCAAAATGATTGGTGATGAATGCATAATGTTTACCTGTCTGTGGGGCTTGATATCCAACACAACGAATGGGGTACAACTGATTGCCGGCACGTTGTTTTGAGGTGTATTCAATGATTTGATCGCGTGTAATGTTGCTGTTTTCAGCGATGGGTTTGCGCTCCACCACACGATATAGCGCATTACCTCGAATACGTGTCACCCAATAAATTCCCTTATCTGTTAAGGCTTTATGCCATCGGTAGTGATTGTAGCCCTTGTCAAAGACCACTACGGAACCACCAGGAAGGTTTACCACTTCATTTTCAGAAATACGGCTTTCCGTGACCCGCGCGAAGCTTGGAATCAACCCATCGTGATCTAAGCCCAGATGCAGTTTGAAGGCGGCTTTCTTGCGATTGTAATCTGCCCAGGGAAACAGTTTCATCGAAGCATCTAGCAAACTACCATCTCACGAAAACAACTTCCCTTTGCATCGAAACCCATGTCGGGGTGAGTGATGTAAACAACGTTGATAGAGTTGTTCGAACAAAGAAGCATAAAATTGATAATCGCGTTGTTCATTGGCGCGTGCCAGGGCTGATTTACTGACCGACTGACAACCTAAATGGTAGTGTGTATATTGTTGGTTGATCAGACAACTTTCAATATCACGTAAACTTTGGCGGCCATTGAGTTGCCCCACGGCTAATGCCACGAATTGGCTCCAACGCGATAGTGCTATCGACCTGATTCGCGAGGCGTTCAAATTCATGTCTCGGGACCATTTTAAGCATCTGAGATAGGACAGTGTTACAATGCGGCATGGCTTAAATCTCCTTATGTATACAGTGTTTTCTAGACAACTACATTGTATCAATTAGTTGAGATTTAAGTCTGTTTATCTTCTCCTTACTGGGACAGCAGTGGGTCAACGCCCTTTTATCTTCTTTGGACTTCCATGTTGAACGTAGCCTACCTTAGTTATAAAAGGGATCAGTACCCTTTACACAACCGTTATGTGCCTCTCCTGACGAGCCTAAGTAAGGAAACCGATGAGTATTACTAATTATCTAAACAAGGTTAATCAACACTACAAATCAGGTCATGCAACTGAGCATACCTATCGAGGTGATTTAGCAGAACTAATCAAGGCTATTGTTTCAGATGTTCTTGTTACTAACGAGCCAAAAAGACAGAGTTGTGGCGCGCCGGACTACATTTTAACGAAGAAGGATATTCCTGTTGGTTTTATTGAGGCGAAAGACATTGGCGATAAAGACCTTGAAGGTAGCAAGAAGACTGGAAACAAAGAACAATTTGACCGTTACAAAGCCTCTCTAAACAACCTGATTTTTACAGACTACATCAACTTTCACCTTTACCTAGAAGGCGAACTCGTTACCAAGATTGCCATTGCAGAAATAACAGACAAAGACATAAAACCTTTGCCAGAAAATTTTGGTGACTTTGAAAATCTAATCAAAGATTTTTGCACTCAAGTTGGGCAAACAATAAAAAGCCCCAAAAAATTAGCAGAAATGATGGCGGGCAAGGCCCGCTTGCTTTCTGACATCATCGGAAAAGCTTTATCTAGCGATGAAGCTAACCAAGAAGACAGTACGCTGAAAGATCAAATGTTGGCTTTCAAGGAGGTTTTAATACATGACATCACGCCGCAAGGGTTTGCAGATGTTTATGCTCAAACAATTGCCTACGGAATGTTTGCAGCGCGCTTACATGATCCAACCTTAGATACTTTTAGTCGGCAGGAAGCAGCTGAACTTATTCCAAAATCGAATCCATTTCTACGAAAACTGTTTGGCTACATTGCTGGGCCAGATATTGACGACAGAATAAAATGGGTTGTTGAAAATCTTTCAGAAATATTTTTGGCATGCAACGTAGAAGAAATTTTAAAGAACTACGGGAAATCCACAAAAATGGAAGACCCTATAATCCATTTTTACGAAACCTTTCTAAGTGAATATGACCCGAAATTAAGAAAGGCGCGCGGGGTTTGGTACACGCCGAAACCTGTAGTCAACTTTATTGTTCGAGCAGTTGACGATATCCTAAAAACAGAATTTGACTTGCCGCAAGGTCTAGCCGACACCAGTAAAACAACTATAAAAGTTAATAGCCAAACACCTGACAAGCGTTCTTCAACAGGCTACAAACAAATGGAGCAAGAAGTACACAAAGTACAAATTCTTGACCCAGCAACAGGAACAGGTACTTTTTTGGCAGAGGTGGTAAAGCACATTCACCAAAAGTTTCAAGGGCAGCAAGGCATTTGGAGTAACTATATAGAAAGCCACTTATTGCCGCGCTTGAATGGTTTTGAATTGCTCATGGCAAGCTATGCAATGGCACACTTGAAATTGGATTTGCTCTTATCCGAGACAGGGTTTAAACCTACATCTAACCAGCGCTTTAAAGTGTATTTGACTAATAGCCTAGAAGAACATCACCAAGACACAGGAACATTATTTGCCAATTGGTTAAGCACCGAAGCTAATGAAGCCAATCATATCAAAAGAGACACACCAGTAATGTGTGTAATCGGTAATCCGCCTTATGCTGTGAGTAGTACAAATAAAGGGGTATGGATACAACGACTTTTGAATGATTATAAAAAAGATCTTAATGAAAGAAAGACAAATTTAGATGATGATTACATCAAATTCATTCGCTACGGACAACATTATATCGACAAAAATGGAAGTGGTGTTTTGGCTTACATATCAAACAATAGCTTTATTGACGGAATTACACACCGCCAAATGCGAAAACATTTGCTAGAGAATTTTGATAAGATTTATATTATCGATTTACATGGAAGTGCCAAGAAGAATGAAACTGCCCCTGATGGTGGGAAAGATGAAAATGTTTTTGATATACAGCAAGGTGTTTCAATTAACATTTTTATAAAAAATGGGGATAAAAGCAAAGCCGGTAAAGTGTTTCATTATGACCTTTTTGGTAAAAGAAACGCGAAATATGAATTTCTTAATGAACACAGTATTTCAAGTCTTAATTGGAATTCAATTCAGAAAAATCAACCTTACCACTTTTTCGTACCTAAAGACTTTGAATTAGAAGAAGAATATAACAGTTTTTTATCTATCAACGAATTATTTACACAAGTAAATAGCGGTATAAAAACAGACCGAGATAAACTCTTTATTGGCATTTCTAAAAATGAAACCAAAGACAAGTTTAAAACTTTATTGGGTAATGACATACCGCCAGATTTTATAAAAGACTATCGAGTTGTAGATTCTGGAAGCTATAAGATAACTCACAAAATCACAGGAGTGGAATACAATGAGACTAACATTAAACCAATTTTATACCGCCCCTTTGACGTTAGAAGCATTTATTACGATCCTAAAATTGTAAGTCGACCAGCTGAGAAAGTTACTCATCATATCTTGAAGGGTAGTTTGGCTTTGGTTAGTTGTAGACAACAGAGTACATTTGATTTTCAGCATATACTCATATCAAAATATCTGAGCGAAGTATGTACTGTTAGTTTACAGACAAAAGAAACAGGATACGCCTTTCCTCTCTATATCTACCCAGAAAAAAACGGTCAACAAACAATTGAGAAAACAGAAGAAAGAAAGCCAAATCTAAAAACTGAAATAGTAAAAAAACTAGCAGATAAATTAGGCTTGGCTTTTACCAATGAAAAAGAAACTACAGAAAATACTTTTTCCCCAATTGATATTTTAGATTACATTTATGCCATTTTGCATTCGCCGAACTATCGCAGTAAATTCAAAGAGTTTTTAAAAATAGATTTCCCGAGAGTACCTTATCCAAAAAACAAAGAAACCTTTTGGCAGTTGGTAAAGCTAGGCGGGGAAATACGCCAAGTTCATTTGCTAGAAAGCCCTATCGTTGAGCAATACATTACTCAATATCCAATGGATGGCGATAATGTAGTGGGGAAACCAAAATACAAAGATGGTAAGGTTTTCATCAACGGCACGCAGTATTTTGACAACGTGCCACAAGTCGCTTGGGAGTTTTACATTGGCGGTTATCAACCTGCCCAAAAATGGCTCAAAGACAGAAAAGATAGGGTATTGGAGTTTGATGATATTTTGCACTATCAAAAAATCACTGTAGCGCTTTCAGAAACTGACAGATTGATGAAAGAGATTGATGCGCTTGAGTTCTAATAAAAAGCACATAACAAGTCAAAGCACACGGATGCAGCAGTGCTGCGCCGGCACAATAAAGGGCGTTGACCCACTGCTGTCCCAGTAAGGAGAAGATAAACAGACTTAAATCTCAACTAATTGATACAATGTAGTTGTCTAGAAAACACTGTATACATAAGGAGATTTAAGCCATGCCGCATTGTAACACTGTCCTATCTCAGATGCTTAAAATGGTCCCGAGACATGAATTTGAACGCCTCGCGAATCAGGTCGATAGCACTATCGCGTTGGAGCCAATTCGTGGCATTAGCCGTGGGGCAACTCAATGGCCGCCAAAGTTTACGTGATATTGAAAGTTGTCTGATCAACCAACAATATACACACTACCATTTAGGTTGTCAGTCGGTCAGTAAATCAGCCCTGGCACGCGCCAATGAACAACGCGATTATCAATTTTATGCTTCTTTGTTCGAACAACTCTATCAACGTTGTTTACATCACTCACCCCGACATGGGTTTCGATGCAAAGGGAAGTTGTTTTCGTGAGATGGTAGTTTGCTAGATGCTTCGATGAAACTGTTTCCCTGGGCAGATTACAATCGCAAGAAAGCCGCCTTCAAACTGCATCTGGGCTTAGATCACGATGGGTTGATTCCAAGCTTCGCGCGGGTCACGGAAAGCCGTATTTCTGAAAATGAAGTGGTAAACCTTCCTGGTGGTTCCGTAGTGGTCTTTGACAAGGGCTACAATCACTACCGATGGCATAAAGCCTTAACAGATAAGGGAATTTATTGGGTGACACGTATTCGAGGTAATGCGCTATATCGTGTGGTGGAGCGCAAACCCATCGCTGAAAACAGCAACATTACACGCGATCAAATCATTGAATACACCTCAAAACAACGTGCCGGCAATCAGTTGTACCCCATTCGTTGTGTTGGATATCAAGCCCCACAGACAGGTAAACATTATGCATTCATCACCAATCATTTTGATTGGTCTGCTCAAACCATTACCGACATCTATAAACAACGTTGGCAGGTGGAATTATGCTTTAAGTGGATTAAACAAAACTTAAAGATTAAGAATTTTCTAGGGATCAGTAAAAATGCGGTCTTGACTCAAGTGCTAGCAGCATTGTGTGTTTATTTGCTCATTGCATTTATGAAGTGTCAATCAAAAATAACGCAAAGCATGCAACAGATCATTCGTCTGCTACATACCAATTTATTTATTAGGCGCGATTTGTTCAGTTTATTTAATAAAGTAAAACCAGATAAACATGGTTCACCTCAACTTAGTTTATCTTTGGCGCCGCGTTACTGGGACAGCAGTGGGTCAATACCCTTTTTATTTATGTCGAATTCATTGATTTCGATGAAAATGACCAAGCAGAATTTGGAGAAGGGTCTTTAGTCATCAATAAAGAAAATAATCTTACGGGGATATGGGGGCATCTTGATATAGCAAAGGGGCGAGTTACAGAAAAAGGGAGATGGCTGTTGGTTTCATCTGATAACGACCGTTCAGGAAACAAAGTTAACTGGTTTTATAGGGCTCCACATGGTTTTTTTGGTTCTATTATTTACTCTATAATTAGGGTATTCAGCACATAACAAATCAAGCAAGCCGATGCTGTAAGCGCGGTTTCTTTCGGCGTTAGCCGTCTTAAATATTTATACATATGAATAAATATCTAGAAGCTACTGAATATATAGATTGGAAAAAACCAGCTGTATTAACTCAAGCAAAAATACTAGCTGAAGGCTCATCTGCACCCGAAGAAATTGCTCGGAAGTGCTTTGAATTTGTCCGAGATGAAATTAAGCATAGCTGGGATTACAAACTAAGCCCTGTAACGTACAAAACGTCAGACGTGCTCAATCATGGAACAGATTATTGCTATGCAAAAAGCCATCTGCTAACAGCACTTCTTCGAGCAAATAATATTCCAGCGGGTTTGTGTTACCAACGCTTAACCATTACTGACACTCCCCCATTTTGTCTGCATGGTCTAAATGCTGTTTACCTTGAGGCTTTTGGTTGGTATCGCATTGATGCAAGGGGTAACAAACAAGGAGTGTCCGCAGAGTTCTGTCCTCCAGTTGAGAAGTTGGCATTTCCTGTAACTATGCAAGGAGAAGCTGATTTACCTGAAATATGGGCGGAACCACTACCTGTAGTAATTCGGGTGCTTAATAGAGTATAAAACCGTTCAAGATGTTGCCAATAATTTGCCAGATATTGAGCTGGTTACGGCTAATAAGCCAATGTTGTCGGACTCGCTAATGCTCGTTGCAAATTGAGGCGTTGTCAGTAAACAAGAGATAAAATTAATGAAATTAATAAATACAATACTCATAGTAATTTTAATTCCAACCTCAGTGCTGGCTAATAGCTTCCATGATCAAGTTAAAAGAAAATCAGAAAAAGAGAGAGCAGAATTTTTTAATGAGTATTTAATTCAAAACGGTGAAAAATGCGCAAATGTTAATAGGGTATATTTCCAAGGCGTGGACACGAAAAGAGGTATTGCATACTGGAATGTAGATTGTGGCAATGATAATTCTTATGCCATATCAATAAAAGATGATAAAAATGGAACTATCACCATAATGGGTTGCGCTTTTCTCAAGGCATTAAATCTTGAGTGTTTTAAAAGCCTGGAGAACCAGTGAAATGTTTACAGTTAACAATAAATAAAAGAGGTCAGTACACCTTCTATTTGTTTTTATCTTTTATTCTGACTCTAACGCTGACACTTCGTGCAATAAGTCGTCGTCCGCTGTCCTTGTTTAGTTGAACGTAATGGATGTGCACACACCACACAAGGCTGTTTAGTTCTTCCATACACTTGTAACTCTTGCTGAAAATACCCCGGTTTTCCATCTTCTCGTGTGAAGTCTCTTAAGGTTGTGCCACCGCGCTGGATGGCATCCACTAATATTTCTTTAATCGCGCTGACTAATAATTCGTATTGAGGTAAAGAGATCTTTCCTGCGGCGCGTAGTGGGTGAATTTTGCTGGTGAACAACGCTTCGGTAGCGTAGATGTTCCCTACACCAACAACCATGTGAGAATTCATAATAAAGTCTTTGACTGAAATGCGTCTGTTACGCGACGCGTGATATAAATGTTGTGCAGTAAATTCTTCTTCTAACGGTTCTGGCCCTAATGAGGCTAATAGTTTGTGCGAGAGTGGGTCTTTGCTCGTCCACAGTACACAACTAAATCGGCGTGGGTCACGTAGGCGCAATATATTTTTTTTGAAAACCACATCCACGTGGTCATGTTTTTGCGCAGCCGCACTAGCATCAGTGATGCGCAAGCTGCCTGACATGCCTAAATGAATAATGAGTGTGCCAGAGTCCGTGTTGAGTAATAAATATTTTCCACGCCGGTTAACTGAGGTAATCACCTGCTGGCTGAGTTTTTTGTTGAGTTGGCTGGGAATGGGCCAGCGTAATTTTTTAGTGCGTGTCACCACCGATAACACTTTTTGCCCATTTACATGGGGTTCAATGCCGCGCCGCGTGGTTTCTACTTCAGGAAGCTCTGGCATCGACGGGGTGTTATATCACTGGAATAATGGCGAGGGCTTCTATTTCTACCGATAAATCAGAACGACACATATCACCCTGTAAATAATGCACCGGCGCATTTGCGCCTAAGATTTGTTGAATATGCGTGCGAACAGTGTCGATATTGTGTGGGTTCTTAATGTAGATCTTAAATTGAGAAAAATCGCGTAGCGTAATCGCTGTCATATTTTGCTCGTTCACGGCGGTTGAGATAAGTTGCTCAATGTTGGTTAAACATATTTCGGTTTGTCGATTAATGTCGCCGGCATACTGAGTATCGTGCCCAGTGATGCTAGCAGTGCCTGAGACAAACAATATTTCTTGTGACTGGTTGCGATGCAACAGTGCACGCGAGAACAAAGGGGGGTCTTGACTGTATATTGAAGGGTAGTCATACGCACTGACCTGTAAGACATTTTCTATGCCGATGCCTGCTTGTTTGGCAGCAATAAAGAAAATTTGCATGCTCCCACCTTGAGTGCCGATGACTGTCGCTGCGGGATACACTTGTTCCTCTAATAATTGCTGCTCGTATGCACGTGACCGGCCTGAACAAAAAAGCTGATAGTGATCAGACCCGGCATAACCATCACTGGTGATACCTGGGAAAAAATTCCAAGTGCGTACCAGATAAGGATAACCACCAGCATGCATCTGTTCAAAAATAGCCGAGTATGCCGCTTCTGTGGCTTGATCCATCGGCAAGTGTGCAAATAATGATGCTGGCACACAGGCTAATAGGTATTGATCATTTTGAAATAATTGCCACCCATCAGGATGGTTGGCGTGATTAACTGCCCCCTGCCAGGATTCAAATAGTTGTTCGGATTGTAATGAAGGTGCCGTGACATTGGCCAGTGAGTGAATAATATTATCGGCGGGTTCATCGCTGTACCTCACCGTAAAAAATTTATGCAGGCCACTGACAATATCAGTGCTGACATTAATGTTGAGTGCTTCGTTCACAGATCCGTGTGTTATTGCCGAGGTAGTCATAGTAATGATAGATATTAGTGTTTGTGGCGTCGCCAACGTATTCCAAACCCTGTGCCAATTAATACCACAGGCACAACGAGTAATAATATTAGTGCAATGAATGTTACATCCTTGTCTGATAGCTCTAAACTTTGGTCTGGCGCCGCGCGGTGTGCAATAGAGAGTAACTTATCGTCTTCAGTTAGCCAATTTAATATATTCAAACTGAGTGCAAAATTGGCACGATAGCCAATATAACCATTGGCCATAAAGTCAGAGTCTCCTATGACAATGACACGTTGCTGCTTTTGTTCAATGTGACGCGATAACGCTAGTCCGATGGTGAGTGGGCCTTGTGTGTCACCAAAGTCTTGCTCGTATTTTAACTTATCTGTGTTTATCTCACCAACTTCAGCCCAGGATCGTTCTAATGATTTGAATAGTGTGTGTGCTTGCCAGTTAGAAGTGTCTTGATGATTAATAGCGCTACTAAAAGGAAATAATAAATGTGTTTTTAATGCCTCAGTGATGCTGTGTTTATGGAATTCCGTGACCGGAATCACGGCCGCATGTTTAATTCCTAGCAGTATGCGCAGCTTAGTATTTGCATCAATGATAACGCCTGGAGTCAGCGATATGCCTAAAGTCTCATCCAGGCTGGAAAAATAGTTTTGTTTGGCTGGGTCACGTAACCAAAGTAAATTACCGCCCTTACTTAGAAACTCTTCGATTAATTTGAGTTCGCCGCCTAAGTACGCATTGCGTGCGCCGACATCCAGTGGATCGCGTTCTCCGTGGCCCTGAATCACCGCCAACCAAGTATCTTCTTTTCTCGCAACGTTAAATAACGCGCTCGTCATGTCTTGTTCGTTAACGCGATTAATGAAGGTAGTGTTATCTGCATATGAAATTTTGAGCTCGCCCACTTGGCTGAAGCCCATCTTAATCAGTTGGTCACTGGATAATTGATTGTCGACAAACGCTAAAGAAATGTCTTGTTTGAAGCGTTTATATTTATCAATGAAACGGCTGAGTTGTTGCCGTGTTTTGCTGTCACTATCAAAATAGGCGTGCAGTGAAATAAGGCCCTCCATGCTTTGTAGTAATTCAATGCTAGACTCATTAATAGTATTACGCGCACCTGCTGTCCAATCCATTTGCCAGTTGGCTAAGCTATTGAGCCACAATAAACCACCCGCCATGATGACGCATAAAAAAGAGTATGCGTATAACTTGAGCCTGGCGCGTCGTTTGTAATTAATGCTGGGCAAAATAGCTAGTCTCTTTTAAAGCGTAAGTGAATAATCGATAAGGCGCTAAACAGCGTGGTGACGATAGTGAAGTAAAACATATCAACGCTAGTGATTAATCCCGACAATGGCGAGAGCAGATGAGTAAAGCTGGACGTATGCAAAAATAAATTGCTGGCGCTTTGTTCTGATGTCGCTGAATAAAATAAACGAGAGTAAAAACATGCCCAAGCAACTTAGCAGGGTAAACATAATGTTTTGAGTCAGTGTGGCGATCCATACGCATATGGACGCATAACTAATTTGAAATAGCAGCATGCCAACAATGCCCGCTGCAATCTTGCCCCAGTCTAAATTAACCATGCCAGACATGGTGAGTGGAAAGATTAAAGTTAGCAGTGCAAAACCGACAGCGACAGAGGTAATGGCTAATAACTTGGTGAGAATAATCGTGGTGCATTTAATTGGCGCACTGCTCAGTAATGTATGCTGTTGGCGTATCTTCTCTTCGGTGACCACGCGCAGTGTAAAAATAGGCATCATTAATGCGCCGATGATGGCGCTCCAAAATAACATGGGGTAAAATACCGAATCCGTCACACCCGGCGCATTGTCATTGCTGGAAAATTTCACTTGAATGTCTAGGTGAAAATTATTCAGTAAGACTAAAAATAATAAAGCAATCACAATGAAAGTTAAGCCAAGCACTACCCAGACTAATGGCTGCATCCAGATGCGGCGCAACTCGTTTAATAAAATGTTGATTGCCACCATACTAGTGAGCGCCTCTCAATACTTCAGAGACGAAGACATTTTCTAATGTTTCACGAATGTCGTAAATTTCTACCAAACCCCATTGATTCGTTTGTGACATGGCTAAGAGGTCAGCTTTTGTTTTATCTAAATCATCATTAATAATTAACTCTACCGTGTTGTCATTCAGTCGGTGAACCTTGTCAATGGTCTGAATATTATTGAGTGCATCCATGGGGGCGCGTCACTAAAACGTGCACGTACTCGCGTAGCCTGTTGAAGGTCATCAATGTTTTTGCAAAACACAGTGTTGCCTTGTTTAAGCATATGCACACGATCGCAAATCTGTTCTACATCATTAAGGTGGTGCGTGGATAATAAAACCGCCGCATCATTGCGCAAGTGAAGGATCAAATCACGCATTTCATGAATTTGAGTGGGGTCGAGTCCATTGGTAGGTTCATTGAGAATAATCGCTGTCGGTATCATGGATAATGGCTTGCGCAATACCAATTCTTTGCTGATAACCTTTAGATAATTTTTTAATTAATCGGTTACCGACAGACTCTAACTCACAAAATGTTTGTACGCGTTGACGTGTGTGTGCTCGGCTCATGCATCTAATGCGTGCGCAGAAACTTAAATATTCATCGACACTGAGGTCATCATATAGCGGGGCAGTATCGGGAAGATAGCCTAAACTTTTTTTAGCTTGCAGAGGATGTAAATTTAAGTCGATGTTATTTATCGTTACTTTCCCCGCATCGGGTGCAAGTTCGCCAGTCAGAAGGCGCAAGGTGGTGGTTTTGCCTGCGCCGTTGGTGCCCAGTAAGGCCATGACTTCACCATGCGCTAACGTTAAGCTAAGTTCTTTCACAGAGGGCTGGTGCCTGTAATGGTGGCTTACATTAGTGGCTTGAATAATCGGTTCCATGCGGGTCAGCCTAATTTAATAGTGTGGGGACAATGATCAAGGTAGTTGGTATTGACATAGAAGGGATATTTACAGGTTTTATATAAAAATGGAGCATTTTTTACTTGGAAAATTCTCTTTATCCCAGATGCCCTTGAGCAAGCCATTCTTGCAGGTTTAAAGCACCTGAGCATAGAACCAGAGCTGGTGCACTTTGTCCGTGATACTACGGTAGCCCCAACGCGAATGTAGTTCTTGGGGCGCTTACCAGCCGCAAGCGTGGACAAGCGGTCTGACGAAGATATTGATATGCAGTTTTAACAGGCTTATCAACAATGTTTGGGGTTTAGTCTAGCAATTGATAATATTGAGCTAGTCACGGCAAAGGTCTGGGCTTATCATGACACACTTGGGTCAGGGTCGATTCCAATTAAGCAAGGGAGGACGCCTGCTCCGTCCAACTAATTTCTTCACACTAACTAATAGCTGGTATGGAGACGCATTTTCCGGTGCATTTGCGTCACAAGTCATTCAGTGGCTAAGCTCTAAGTAGTGTTTGTGTCATGGCAGATGATTTAAGCACTTTTTTGTGGGGGAATCTCGACAAGAAAATATGACTGAACATGTATATATTCATCTGTAGTTGTATGTTGATCACCCTTAATTTCGCACACAACTTGCCGGCTATCCCTATGTCCACGTATTATTTGTCGATAAAAGTTTTGATAGATTTTGAAGGAATTATTTAGATGCTAGAAGGAATTTTACAGTTACCCTGGTGGAGTGATTTACTCTGCGTATTGCTCGCTACTCATCTTACGATTGTGTACAGTGACATTATATTTGCATCGTTGCCAGGGCGCACCATGCCATTACACTACACCCCTTTATGAGTCATATCTTCCGCTTCTAGTTATGGTTTACTACCGGCCAAAATACTAAAGAATGGGTAGCGGTGCATCGCAACCATCACGCGTGCACAGAAAGTGAGAATGACCCACATAGTCCCTATGTGTACGGAATTAAGAAAGTGCTGCTGGAGGGCGCCGAGTTGTATCGTCTATCTGCGTCTGATCCTCAAGTTAGCAAAGAATACGGGCATGGCACGCCAGAGGATTGGGTAGAGAAGATCTATACACGATATAGCTTTACCGGCATGGGTATTTGCTTAATTGTTTATCTCACATTATTTGGTCCAATTGGCTTGGATTCCATTTTTTGCTGCAGATTTAGTCAATGGTGCTGGACATTACTGGGGTTATCGCAATTTTGAACCGCAAGACGGCTCTACTAAATTTGACCAATATAGGCATTATTATTGGGGGTGAAGAATTACATAATAACCACCATGCTTATCCCAGCTCTGCCCGCATTTCAGTGTATTGGTGGGAGTTTGATATTGGCTGGATGTATATTCGTTTGCTCAGTGCCTTGGGTTTGGCGGAAGTGAAGAAAGTGGCGCCTAGACCAAAACAACAAGGTCTCCTATTAGAAAAGGAACGGCTCGCCCTTGAGTCAGTGCGCGCAATGCTGACGAGTAAGCTTCATGTCATGGCAGACTATGCAAGGCAGGTGACTTTGCCAGTTTTAAAGGTGGAGATAGGGCGAGCCGATGGCGCTTACAGAGAGACGTTAAAACGAGTACAAAAAGCGCTCATACGTGAACGTAGCCGTATGACTGCACCACAGATAGATCATCTCAATCAGATTTTGCATGACAATCTTCAGCTTAAAACGGTCTATGATTATCAGCAACGCCTGACAGACGTGTGGACGCGTAAATATAAGAATATGAAGGTATGCTGAAAGCCGTTGCTGAATGGTGTCAGGAAGCGGAAGCGACAGGAATTCGGGTATTAGAGGAGTTTGCTCAATCACTGCGAAATTATTCGCTGCAACCGATTTACAACCACGCCTAAGAAGTTAAGCGTGGTCGATTAAACAGGCTTACTTAATTTTAGCTTCTTTATAGAGTACGTGCTTGCGAACAACGGGATCGTACTTCTTGATCTCCATCTTGTCTGGCATGGTGCGTTTGTTCTTAGTGGTCGTATAGTAATGACCCGTATCGGCAGTAGAAACTAATTTAATTTTATCTCGCATGGCTTTATCTCAATGGTTTTGCGGGTTTGTCTGCTGCTTAGGCAGTTTCGCCGCGAGAACGCATGTCTGCAAGAACAGCATCAATCCCTTTTTTATCAATAATTCGCATTCCTTTAGTAGATAGGCGCAATTTGACCCAACGACCTTCGCTTTCTACCCAGAATCGATGGGTGTGTAAATTTGGAAGAAATCGTCGGCGCGTTTTATTATGCGCGTGCGAAACGTTGTTTCCTGCAACAGGCCGCTTACCGGTAACTTGGCATACTCTAGACATTGTAAAATTTCTTGTGTTTGTATATTACGTATGGGCGGCGTACCTTAACAGAAAGGTATATGGTAGACAATATATAGAGGCGATCGGACGTCGATTCGCTAGTCAGGTAATTAAAGAGGAAACTCAGCTCAATTATGGACACAGTATTTATACGTGATTTAAGCATGGATGCCGTCATCGGTGTATTTGGATGGGAGCGCCAAGTTCATCAGAAAATCACTATCAATCTAGAAATGGCGACGGATATTTCGAAGGCGGCTGACACCGATGATCTAGAATATACCCTTGATTATAAAGAGATTTCTCAGAAAATCCGCGCACTGGTGGAGGAAAATCAACCAAAGTTAGTGGAGACGCTGATTGAGTTGATTGCCACTACAGTGATGGAAGAATTCAACATTCCCTGGTTACGTATTTCGATCGCTAAACTAGGTGCCGTGAGAGGGTCGGCGGCAGTAGGCGTGACGATAGAACGCGGAGCAAGAACCTAGCTAAATGGAAAAGGTATATATCGGGATCGGTAGCAATATCGATAAGCACATACATATTCCCCAAGTGCTCAAAGAGTTGGCAGAAAAGTTTGGAGAACTGCAAGTCTCTCCCATTTATGAAACTGCTGCCGAAGGATTTAGTGGCGACGATTTTCATAATTTAGTGGTGGGCCTGGATACCGATATCTCTCCACCAGAAATGCGTCAGTATTTACGTGAGTTAGAGGCTCATCATGGGCGAGTAAGAGATAGTAAGAATCAATATATTTCTCGAACAATCGACCTGGATCAATTGCTTTATGGCAAGTCAAAAATCAATAGAGACGGCGTCCATGTGCCTAGTTCAGATATTACTAAATATGCTTTTGTTTTGAAGCCATTGGTAGATATTGCTGGTGATATGCGCCACCCAATATTAAACACATCGTTTGCTCAGCTATGGGAGGATTTTGATAAGCAGAATGTAGATTTGAAGCTGGTTGAGTAAATCTAGCGTATTAAAAGTAATAACTATCTTAATAGGTTTGGTCTTTGTTAAGAATAATGCTATCAATCAGATAAAATATATTTTAAGCCCGTTAAAAAATAAATTAGTCATAAAATCTGTGTTAATTGCTTAAAGTGCGTCCACCATCAACTGCGATGATCTGTCCAGTAATATAATCGGCAGAATTCACTAAGAACCAGACTGTGTCAGCAATATCTGTTGGATTGCCTTCTCTTTTCAAGGCTGTGCGTTCTATGATTTCTTGATGCATCGGTTCATAGTCTTCTATTTCAGGCCACATAATGGCTCCTGGAGAGACGCCGTTAACCCTCACCCCTGGCGCTAATTCTCTGGCAAGAGATTTGGTTAACATTGCCAAGCCTGCTTTGGCAATGCAGTAGATGGTATAGCCTTTCAATGGTCGATCTGAATGAATGTCAACGATGTTAACAATACAGCCCTTGGTCTTGGCTAGTGAAGGCGCAAGTGCTTTAGTTAAAAACAACGGTGCTTGTAGGTTGACTCCAACTAAATCATGCCATTGCTCCATGCTGATATCTTGCATAGGAGTCGGATAAAATGTTGAGGCATTGTTGACTAAGACATCCAGCCTCCCCCATATGGATAATACTTTTTTGGCGAAAGTATCAAGCTGATCAATATCGAGTAAATCGAACTGAATTATAGTGATGCTATCTTTACGAGTTGAGTTGAGTTCATCGGCAATAACCTGAGCGGCATCCCTAGAGCCATTGTAATGCAGTATTACATGTAAGCCTTCAGAGTGAAGTCTGCGAACTAGCTGCGCCCCAATTCGTCTTGCTGAACCTGTGACTAATGCAACTCGGTTAGATGAATGCTCCATAAATAATTCCAACGATTTAAATTTTGTTTAATGTACCATATCGGCATGAGATATGTTTTTGCTGGCATTGTTACGAGTTGTACATGGTGAATACTGAAATGCCAATTCCCTCGGAGGAAGAACAGCAGCGTAGCCAACTTTGCAAGCAAATGATTGCAGATGAGATTCATCGCAACAATCGGCCTATCAGTTTCGAACGTTATATGCAGTTATGTTTGTATGCTGAAAAAATTGGTTATTACGAAAGCGCCAGTGAAATCTTTGGGTCAAAAGGTGATTTCACCACCAGTCCGGAGCGAAGCAATTTCTTCGCTATTGCATTTGCTGAGCATATTAACAAAATTAAACATCAACTTGGTACGTTTTCTATTGTTGAGATTGGTGCAGGCAGTGGCAAGTTTGCCGCAGATTTAATTCAAGCGATGAACCGTAATGGCTGTATGCCGGAACGCTATTACATTGTAGAAAAAAGTGCTGCGTTAAGGCAGCGACAAAAATTATGTTTATCAGGGCTTCAATCTGAATGTGATATTGAATGGTTAGAAGATTTAACCACGCCTATTGATTGTGCTGTAGTCATCGCTAATGAAGTGTTGGATGCACTGCCTGTCAAGCTAATCTCGATTGAGGATAATAACTTATTAGAGCGATGTGTGACGCTTGATGATAGCGGTGATTTGCAATTTGTTAATATCCCAGCTGACGATAGCCTTTCAAAGGCCATGCTTGAACGTTTGCCGAAATCAGTGCTGGGGGCAACAGGCGAACGTTATGAATGCGACGTCAATATGCTATTAGATAATTTCATCGAGAAAATTGCTTCATTTGTGAATCAGGGGATATTTTTTTATATCGACTATGGTTATGCTCGTAGTGAGTACTATCATGAGCAGCGTTCAATGGGCACACTGATTTGTCATTATCGTCATGTGGCAAATGAGCAACCATTGTTATGGCCCGGCCTACAAGACATTTCGTGTAATATTGATTTCACTGCGTTGGCTGAAGCTAGTGCGCGCTGCGGTTTGAACATTAATTCTTATAGCACCCAAGCACATTTTCTGCTGGCGAGTAATGCGCTTGAAAAAGTGATTACTCATAATCAAGATGCCATGACGCTCGAGCAGCAGTCAGAAATTAAACGTTTAATGATGCCTGCGGAAATGGGCGAACGATTCCAAGTGGTGGTGTTAACAAAAAACATTGAATTTGCATCCAACCAATTTACTAGCAGAGATATGCTTCACCGTTTATAGAGAACTTTAAACAAATGGATTTAATACAAATAGTTGCATTAGGCATTATCCAAGGACTAACAGAATTTTTGCCGGTCTCAAGTTCTGCGCATTTGGTGTTGATTTCAATTGTGTTGGGGTGGAAAGACCAAGGTCTGTTAATGGATGTGGCAGCACATGCGGGTAGTTTGGTTGCGGTGGTGGTTTACTTTAGAAAAGAATTACAAGAAATGATTCGGGCAATGCTTAATCCAGGAGCACAAGAGAATCAGGAAACATTACATTTAATATCAGGAATTATAATGGCGACTGTTCCTATCGTTTTTACGGGGTTGTTGTTGGCGGATTTTATTGAACTGCATCTACGTAGTGCAAATGTCATTGCAACAACAACAATCGTGTTTGCATTATTTTTGGCCTATGCAGATAGAACAGGTAAAGAATTAAATGATGAGTATAAGCTTTGTTGGAAAGGGATTTTATTTATTGGTGTTGCACAAATATTTGCCTTAATTCCAGGAGCATCGCGTTCGGGTGTCACCATGACTGCAGGTTTGATGATGGGTTTGACAAAAGTAGCCGCAGCAAGGCTCTCATTTTTATTGTCCATACCTGCAATTCTGGCAGCGATTTCATATAAATCGATGCAGCTTATGTCGTATCAATTAGACATGGACACAACTGCGGTATTTTCAGTGTTCGCATTGTCAGGCATTGTGGCTTATTTATGTATTAAGGTATTTGTACGACTGGTCAATATTGTCGGCATGATGCCTTTTGTAATATATCGACTTGTTCTGGGTGTGCTTCTGTTTGCGTTTATTTAAATCTTAATTATTCATCCCTTGTTCAATACGCTGTTTGCGTTGCGCAATCAATGCATCGCCTATTTCTTTTCCTTTTAGTGTTTGCTGATACTGGGGATCTAATTTAACAGCATTTAATTGTGGCACGAGATTGGATAGAAACTCCAGAGAAGGCGAAGGCGGGAAATCAAATAAATCTAACATGGTCCGCATACAGTCTAAGATTTGTAGGCAGCGCGATTGACGGCGAAAGGCATCTAGTTTTTGCAGGATTTTATAAATACCGTCGCTGCTACTAGAAAGCGCATTGCGGCAATCTGTAAAATGGCTAGTAGTTATTGTTGCAAGTTCTTGCAATGAGTTTGGACAGGCAAAGTGCTTGTTTATCTCGCTAGCGATTTCAGGATTAAAGGCGCCATTGTTTTCGCTTGCAAGCATGACTAAGCTGGTATATCTAAACTCATAGCTATTGAAATTTCCTAACTTGGGTAATCTCAATAATGCTGGTTTGGCTTGTAAAGCTTGATTAAGAGTTGGCGCGATTTTTTCTAAAGCGCCGATCTGTAAAAGGATAAGCAGATAAATTTCAGGATGAGTTGTTTCTAAGGCACGTTTAGTTTCTTGCCAGATACGTTCTCGTGACAGTTGCTCTAACTCGTCACTGTGACTAATTGAAGACATAAGCTCTAATGTCGCTGCATTAATAGTAAAGCCTAAATGCCAAAATCGTGCAGCAAATCGTGCGACTCTAAGAACCCGCAAGGGGTCCTCTGAAAATGCTGGTGAGATGTGGCGCAAAATACGATTTTTAATATCGTCCAGCCCGCCATAGGGATCGGTCAAATTACCAAGTTTGTCTTCGGCAATGGCGTTGATAGTTAAATCACGTCGTAGTAAATCTTCTTCTAAAGAGATGTCGGGCGAGCTAAATACTTGAAAACCCTTGTGACCCTTTCCAGATTTGCGTTCTGTACGTGCCAACGCATATTCTTCTGCCGATTCTGGATGCAAGAAAACAGGGAAGTCCTTGCCAACCTGGCGAAAACCCATGCTGAGCATTTCTCGTGGTGTAGAGCCAACCACTACCCAGTCTCGTTCATGTACTGGTAGACTCAATAAGCGATCTCTAACTGCACCGCCAACCAGATATTTTTGCATTATTAATAGCCAACTAGTGTGTTTGATAAAAGTATTCTAACTCGAATTCTGATCTTGAGTAGTATATTGCAGCTAAGTGCTTGCTCAACACTTGGTTATATTGCTCATACCAGTAGTGGTCATCTAAAGTTAATGGGTGACAGGCAAGAAATATCAAGTTTGATTAATGATGGAAGCCTGGATCAAACGCAAATAAATATATTTAAAGATATCTTAAGAATGCGTGAATTCGCTTCTAGTAAATTACTTCTGCCTGATAATAAAAGTTATACCAGTTATGTCGATCTAAAACGTGATTATGTTACCTGGGTAGTATTTGCTACACCGACACTTTCATTACAAGCTGAGTCATGGTGTTTTTGGCTGGTGGGTTGTGTGCCATATAGAGGTTATTTTGACGAGAGTAAAGCGCAGCAATTTGCAAATCAGCTTCGCCAGCAACAGCTAGAGGTCTACGTTGCACCTGTTCCCGCCTACTCAACCCTGGGATGGTTTAGCGATCCAGTACTAAGCAGTATGCTGAATAGAGGGGAGTTGGTAACTGCGGAATATATTTTTCACGAACTGGCACATCAGCAACTTTATATAAAAAATGATACCAGTTTCAACGAAGCCTTTGCCTCTGCTGTGGGTAAGATAGGTGTGATCGCGTGGCTTAAGTCAGAAAATAAAAATGCTGAATTAAAACGCTATTTACAATCGCAACAGGAAAAACAACAGATTTATCAGATCATAGATGGTTTGCGTGACCAGCTAACAGAAATATATGAATCAGCTTTAAGTGAGCGAGAAAAAATTCATCTTAAACAAGATGCATTTGCGGAATATCAACAGTTAATCACCAGTAAAACTAAGCAGTGGGGAAAATATAAAAGTTATAATCGGTGGGTGATAGAAGACATGAATAATGCAAAATTAAATGCATTCTCAACTTATCAGGCATTAGTGCCTGCCTTTGTTATTTTGTTCAAAGCCTGTAACAAAAGCTTTGATAAATTTTATCGAGTGGTAGAGAGCGCTAAATATCTAAACAAAAAGCAACGAGTTGAATTTTTACAAGATGGGCAGTGTCATACAACTAGCCACCAATAATAAATGCATCAATTCTTATCTAAATAAGTAGGGGCAATTGCTTGCAATGAAGTTGTACAAGGGCTGCATTGACTGCAGATGCTATCAAGCTTTAATGAATTAAAGTTATCTTTCGAGAATGGTTTGCCTGGCATATATTCAAATATTGTTGCTTGGAGTCTCGATAAAAACATTGGCAAGCCGAGTACAATGCGTTTATATCTACAAATATTAGCGGTGTACTGGACTAATTCCTTGAGGCTATATATGTTGGGCCCGCACAGCTCGTAGGATTTGTTGTAAGTGGTTTTATCGTCCACAGAGACTACTATGCTCTTGGCGACGTCACCTACGTATACCGGAGCAAAACGAGCATTTGCACACGCTAATGGAAATACTCCAGGAATGGTTTTTAGTAAATTTGCAAATCGGTTTAAAAAGCTATCGCCTTTGCCAAATATAACCGAGGGTTTAAAAATTGTGTAATTAACTTGAGGCCCTGAAAAGGTTTTAAGGTAATTTTCAGCTTTGCCTTTACTGCGTAAGTAATGGCTGGGACCGTCAGCATGGGCATTCAATGCACTCAGTTGTAGCAATCGAGAAATTTTTGCATTCTCACAGGCATTCAGTACTGCGCGAGTAATGTCTACATGGATTTGATGAAACTCTTTGCCGTCACTGCCTTTTTCATTAAGAATGCCGATCAAATTAATCAGTGCGTGACAGTCTTTAAGAGCGCTTGTAAGGGTGTTGGCATGGAAGTCATTAACTTGGATTATTGACAGTGAAGGTAAAACCTTGAGGTGTCGACACTTATCAATATTGCGCGTAATTAGTTTAATCGAGTATCCTGCATCAACTAGTTGAGCGCATAATTCGCTACCCACAAATCCACTGCCGCCTAAAACGCCGATTAATCCTTTAATTGCCATAGCATGTAGTATAACGTGGTATTTGCTTTCTAGTCTGTGAATAATTGTGGGCTGTGTATCGGTAAAACTAGGCTTGTTTTCACTTTAAATATGCGTTAAATATACAATTATATTCCATCAAAACCTGAAAATTTCATTAGGAGTGTCCATCAGTGAGTGATAATATCACGCACATTACAGATTCATCGTTTGACCAAGAAGTGTTACAAAGTGACGTACCAGTACTAGTAGATTACTGGGCAGAGTGGTGTGGGCCATGCAAAATGATTGCACCTATTCTTGATGAAATTGCAGCTGATTACCAAGGAAAGTTAAAAATTACTAAGCTGAATATTGACGATAATCCAGCTACACCGCCAAAATTCGGTATTCGCGGAATACCAACATTGATGATATTTAAAGGCGGAGACGTGCAGTCTACTAAGGTGGGCGCACTATCAAAATCACAGTTAACTGCGTTTATAGATCAGAGTATTTAAAACACGGGTTGAAGGACACTATTTATACTAGACGCCCTTAAAAATTAGTGCTAAGTTGATGGTCGTTACGCTACCAAGTAGCGCCTTGCCTCTAGACCGATTCCAAATTACAACATAACCAGTAGCATCATTTCTATCAAAAAAGAACCGGCCCAATTCGGCAAGTAAACCAATTTCTAAACACTTAGGACGCTCGTTCCGTTTGTCTAAGTGCTGTCAATAAAACTCTTTAAAGTACCTCTTAAAAACTACATAAAACCAAAAATCTAGTTTATGAATCTCACCGAATTAAAAGTTAAATCCGCCGCAGAGCTCGTCGAACTTGCCGGAGAAATGAACATCGACAATATGGCTCGCATGCGTAAGCAAGACATTATTTTCACAATCTTAAAGGCACGTGCAAAAAGTGGCGAAGATATTTTTGGTGATGGGGTACTTGAAATATTACAAGATGGGTTTGGGTTTTTGCGCTCAGCAGACTGCTCATACTTAGCAGGACCTGATGATATATATGCTTCACCTAGCCAAATTAGACGCTTTGGCTTGCGAACGGGCGACACTGTGGCGGGTAAGATACGCCCCCCTAAAGACAGCGAGCGATACTTTGCGATGCTTAAGGTCGATAAGATTAATTTCGACACCCCGGAAAATGCTAAAACAAAAGTTCTTTTTGAAAACTTAACGCCATTACACCCCGATGAACTTCTTAATCTAGAGCGAGGTAATGGTAGTACTGAAGATATTACGGCACGGATTATTGATGTCTGTGCGCCTATAGGCAAGGGTCAACGTGGTTTAGTTGTATCTCCGCCAAAAGCCGGCAAAACAATTATGCTGCAAAATATTGCTCAGAGTATTACTGCAAATCATCCTGACTGTTATCTGATCGTATTGCTAATTGATGAACGCCCGGAAGAAGTTACTGAAATGCAGCGCATGGTTCAGGGCGAAGTAGTTTCCAGTACATTTGATGAGCCAGCAAGTCGCCACGTGCAAGTGGCTGAGATGGTCATCGAAAAAGCTAAACGTTTAGTTGAACATAAACGTGATGTAGTTATTCTATTAGATTCAATTACGCGACTAGCACGTGCCTATAACACTGTAGCGCCTTCATCAGGAAAAGTTTTATCTGGTGGTGTTGAAGCTAATGCATTAACTCGACCTAAGCGATTTTTTGGGGCCGCACGAAATATTGAAGAAGGTGGAAGTTTAACTATTTTAGCAACGGCATTAATTGATACCGGTTCTAAGATGGACGAAGTTATTTATGAAGAGTTCAAAGGTACAGGTAATATGGAGATTCATTTGGACCGCCGTGTTGCAGAGAAACGTATTTACCCATCAATGAATATCAACCGGTCAGGTACGCGCCGCGAAGAATTATTGATAGAGTCTGAAGTGCTTCAAAAAATGTGGATCTTACGTAAGTTCTTGCATTCGATGGATGAAATAGAAGCGATGGAGTTTATGCTGGGACGTATGCAGTCTAGTAAGAATAACGTCGAATTCTTTGATGCAATGAAGAGATAGCATCAAAGAGTTAGCGATAAAAAATTAACGCTATTTAATCGCTTTAAATCCAATATCGTCGCGGTAATAGGCGTCTTTCCAGTTAATCGCTTTTACACTACGATAAGCATTCTGTTGGGCAATTTTTATATCATTACCTAAAGCAGTCACACATAATACGCGACCACCAGAAGTCGTAATTGTATTATCTTTTAATGCTGTGCCGGCATGAAACACTTTTGTGTGGCTGGCGCTAATATTTTCTATGCCGCTAATAGTTTCACCCTTAGCATAATCAAATGGGTAACCTCCTGCGGCCATCACTACACCAAGAGCTGTTTGCGGATTCCAGTCTAAACTTGTTTCCGTTAACTGATTACGTGCGGCATCCCAACATAA
The DNA here is from genome assembly GCA_951812785.1 of uncultured Gammaproteobacteria bacterium. Taxonomy (GTDB): domain Bacteria; phylum Pseudomonadota; class Gammaproteobacteria; order UBA4575; family UBA4575; genus UBA1858. Next base: position 2,009,094 of record OX638335.1, on the reverse strand, counting down.
TTGTGAAAAATTACTTTGTAAGCGCATTAAAATAGGTTGCGTTTCAGGGTCACCAAATCGGCAATTGAATTCGAGTACCTTTGGTATACCTTCAGCAGTAATCATTAAGCCAGCGTACAAGAAACCCTGGTATGGATACCCGGCATCAATAAAGCCTTGTACTGTAGGTTGAATAACATCAGAAATAACTTTTGTGTGTAGAGCATTAGTAAGTAAAGGTGCGGGCGAATATGCACCCATGCCACCGGTGTTCGGCCCTAGATCACCATTATCACGTGCTTTATGATCCTGAGAGCTTGCTAATGGAATCACTGTGTCGTGATCAACCAAGCAAATGAAACTAACTTCTTCACCTTGTATGAATTCTTCAATAACAATTTTTCTTCCGGCGTCACCATGTGCGCCATCTGTTAGCATCAATACGACAGCTTCGGTGGCTTCATGATTATCTTGGGCAATTACTACTCCTTTACCCGCAGCAAGACCGTCAGCCTTAATAACAATAGGAAAAGATTGCTGGGCTAAGTAGTTAGTTGCTTGAGTAACATCAGTGAATTCTTGGTAGTTTGCAGTAGGGATGTTGCATTGCTGCATAAATTGCTTAGCAAAACTTTTTGACCCCTCTAATTGAGCGTTGAATCGCTTGGGGCCAAAGATAGTTAAGCCTTCAGTAACAAATTGATCAACTATGCCTGCTACTAGAGGTGCTTCAGGTCCGACCACGGTTAAGTCTATTTCTTTATCTTTTGCGAACGTTAGTAATCCAGCAATATCATCGCTGGAAATATTGATATTCTCAATATCTTCTTCTAACGCTGTGCCAGCATTGCCTGGTGCGACATATACTTTTTCTGTATTTGGCGATTGGATAAATTTCCAGGCCAGTGCATGTTCTCTTCCACCGCCGCCAATGACTAAAATACTCTTCATAAGATTCTTTTACTTAGCTAAATCGAGGTAATACAAATAATAATGCTAAGGGCAAGGTGGCGATTGCCAGTACATTACCCACTAATACTATAGCAGAAACTTTTGTTGGTTCTTGCTGATAACGTTTTGCAAATAGGAAGTTCATTACTGCTGGTGGTAGTGCACCAAACAAAATTAATGCGCCTATTTGAGTTTTTTCTAAAGGGATAATTGCCGTTATTATTAATGCCAATGCAACGCCTATAGCTGGGGTGAGAATGCCAATCAATACGCCTAGTCTCCAGAAATCAAAATTTGCTTTTGTCAGCTGCACGCCAAGAGAGAACAACATTAAAGGTACAGCAATACTGCCCAGCATATTAATGGGAAGAATCATAAAACTTGAAACTTGAATATTCTGCGCTTGTAAAAATAACGCCAGAATGGCGGCGAGTATTGCAGGCGACGTGAGACTGCGCAGCCATTTAGCATTTTGATCAAGCATATAAGAGCCTAAACCGAAGTGAGTAATATTGCCGACTAAGAAAAGAATCAATCCAGCAGCTAATCCTTTGGGGCCGAGCGCAAGACTCATTAAGGGTAGTCCTATATTGCCTGCATTATGAAACATCATCGGTGGTGCCACAGTACGGTATTCAATTCTTAATAGACGAGCAAGAGGTATGGCAATAACCGCAGTTAACAGTACTAAGCCCAATCCGCTTAGGCCAAGTATTGCAAATTCTTTAAATTGAAATTGTTGCTGCAGTAATGATGAAAATACTAATGCTGGGATGAATACATGCAGGTTTATATCATTGATGGAGTCGAGTTGGGGATGCTTACGTAAACTTACAAAGATGCCTACACTAACAATGGTGATCAGCGGAAACATGATCTGTCCAATTTGAATTGCTATGGACATGTGATCTACTAAAGGATAGTCAGGGAAGAGCGCTTAGTTGAAAAGCCTTTTAATGACGGAAGTGGCGAATGCCAGTAAATACCATTGCCATGCCATGCTCATCAGCCGCGGCAATAATTTCTGCATCATTGCGTGAACCACCTGGCTGAATCACTGCCGTGATGCCAGCTTGATTGGCAGCATCTAAGCCGTCTCTGAACGGGAAGAATGCATCTGAAGCCATGACAGAACCTTGTACCACTAAATTTTCATCGCTGGCTTTAATACCAGCGATTTTGGCAGAGTAGACACGGCTCATTTGGCCTGCGCCAATACCGATTGATTGTTCATCACGTACATAGACAATTGCATTGGACTTCACATACTTAACAATCTTCCAAGCAAATAATAAATCACGAGTTTCTTGCACACTTGGTTGACGCTGAGTAACTATTTTCAAATCCGATTCTTGTACAATCGCATTGTCTTGATCTTGTACTAAGATACCACCACTAACTTTGCGTAGATCAAAGCCATTATTTGGTGGGGTTGTATTTGAGCAATCAAGTACGCGAGTATTGGGTTTAGTGCTGAGGATATCAGTGACACCTGCTTCAATGCCGGGTGCTATGATTACTTCAACAAATTGCTGATCAAGAATCTGTTTCGCCGTGTTTGTATCTAACGGACGATTAAAAGCAATAATGCCGCCAAAGGCAGAAGTTGGGTCAGTGGTATAAGCTTTCTGGTATGCGCCTGTGATTGATTCTGCTACCGCAACACCGCAGGGATTGGCATGCTTAACTATAACGCAAGCAGGGGCAGTAAATTGTTTTACACACTGTAGCGCAGCATCTGTATCTGCAATGTTGTTAAACGATAATTCTTTGCCTTGAATGAATTTTGCAGCGGCCACAGAGCCTTCCACAGGATTTGGTTCGGCATAGAAGCTCGCATTCTGATGGGGGTTCTCACCATAACGCATGCTTTGTTTTTTATTAAAGGCTAAATGCAGTGTTTCAGGGAAAGCTGTTTCATTTTGCTGACCGAGGTAATTAGCAATCATGCCATCGTACTCGGCTGTATGGCTAAATGCTTTGCGAGCAAGATTGAAACGCGTTTCATGCGTAAGGCAGCCATCATTGGCTTTAATCTCTGCTAATAACTGAGTATAATCAGCCGGATTTACCACTACACCAACGCGTGCATGATTTTTTGCTGCAGCGCGTAACATGGTAGGACCACCAATATCGATATTCTCTATGGCGAGATCTAATGTGCAATCTGGTTTAGCTATAGTCTGTGCAAATGGATAAAGATTAACGACAACTAAGTCGATTGCATCAATCCCATGTTCTTGCATTACTTCATCGTCTATATGCTCGCGACCAAGAATACCGCCATGCACCTTTGGATGCAGGGTTTTAACTCGACCACCCATGATTTCAGGAAACTGAGTGTGTTCGCTTACATCAGTCACCGGAATACTGGCTGCACTTAGTTGTGCAGCGGTACCACCAGTAGATAGGATGTGTATGCCTGCTTGATGTAACTCAGACGCAAACTGTTCTAGACCAGACTTATCAGAGACGCTTATAAGGGCGCGTTGAAGCCGTCGGCTAGTGTCTGACGACATATGACTAACGGACGTCGTAGTGCTTTAGCTTCTTGCGTAGCGTTCCACGGTTTAGACCTAGGCATTTAGCAGCCTTAGTTTGATTGCCGCCACAGTAATTCATAACTGACTCTAATAGAGGCTTTTCAACTTCTTCTATCACCATCCGGTGAAGGTCATCTGGAGCATGCCCGTCTAACTTGCTGAAATAGCTGCGCAATGAATCTGCAACAGACTCTCTTAGGGTTTGAGTAGGAGTTACTGGGTGTAACTCGGAAACATTAAGGTTTGTAACTGAACTTGTCATGCAACGTTCTCCATTATTAATTCTGCGTCTTGCAAGTAACTGCGTACCATCTTGAACTGAACATCTGCATTAGCTACAGAGAGCACTTTCCGTTTGAATTGATGTGAGTCAAGCATATATCTAAATACCAACCAATATATTTACGCGCACTCCTTGTTGTTTTCCATACAGGGAATACAATTCGTTTAAATTGAGTCAATACAATAATACGCATCTCCGCTAAGGGAGGGGTTCTAATTTTTCATTGAATTTTAGATAGTGGCCAATTTGGCGAAATAGCCACGGCTGACCCTGTGCCGCACGTCCGATCATAATCGCATCTGCGTTGGTAATTGCCAAGATCTTTTTTGCTTTTTCTGGAGAATTTATGTTTCCGTTTGCAACCACAGGGATATTAATAGATTTTTTTATGTTGCAAATTGTTTTGTATTCTGCTTGGCCAAGGAAGCGACAGGCACGTGTTCGGCCGTGTACCGTCAACATTTGTATTTCGCAATCTTCGGCAATTTTAGCGATCTGAACGCCATTACGGTTATCAGCATCTGAACCTGTGCGAATTTTCAATGTTACGGGTACATCTACGGCATTAACAACTGATGTAAGAATTCTCTTCACTAGCTCTTCGTTAGCAAGTAATGCCGAGCCGGCAAGGACTTTACACACTTTTTTGGCTGGACAGCCCATGTTGATATCAATAATGTCGGCGCCATGCTCGACATTGAATACGGCGGCTTGTGAAAGTTGTTGTGGGTCTGCGCCAACAAGTAGTGATTGGCTGCAAACTGTCTGGCAGCAGTGACATCGCCAGCAATATCTAAAAATCGCAATTGAATCAATGGATAAGGCTGAGAAAATTCAGCTCTATTTATAATAGTGACAGTTACCATCAACGCTTGTTTTTTGCTGGGGTGAGTATAAATGCTTCGATTTAGTACTTCTATTTTGCTGAGTGCGCGAGGGGTTTCAATTGCGCAAGTAATCCACGGGCATAGTTTAGTGTGATACCGTTGCGGGATAAATTCTAGTTTTGTTGCGGCAACAATCTGTAATGCGAGAGTCGCTAGCAAAAATATGCTTGCAATAGATGGCAGCCATTTTATAAGGATTAATAGCAGCTGTTTCGCTGTCTAGGTTGAAAACATCATCGGCAATGACTTTTGGGATAGTCGTTTCCTGAGTTTGTTCTAATTCACTAGGTTTATCTGTATTGTCAGTGATATCGAATCCAGATGGCAGCGTGACTTTTGGGGGTTCTGGCAAATGTGGATGAGTGCTATGAAGCTCTCTATCTAAAAATTCTAAATCGATAGCAGCGGCTTCCTCTTCACCGAGTTCAACATCGACTGCCTCATGCATATCATTGTGAGTATGGTCGAACAGGTATAATCGAGCATCAAATACATGTTCACACATGCCGCAGGGCACCATGCCTGCAGCGATCTCCAACTGTTGGTCAGTGATGCTAAATGCGGCGTGACAACTAGGGCAACGAGTAAGCATGTGGCCAGTTTACCAGCTCATGCTGAGATTCGTGTAAACGAAATGCATGTCCAGTCTTCCTGTTGATCTATCTGAATACAAGTGAAGTGCTGAGAGTAATGTTGGCAGATTGAATCTGTCTGGGAATGTAATATTCCAGATACCACCAGTGTGCCATTGATCTTCAGGTGGTGTAGAAATGTTTCACGAAGATTGATTAATGGTACTGCAAGAATATTAGCAATAATAATATCCGTAGTAACGTTTGCTAAACACTCGCTAGTGCCTACCGTAAAATCACTCACCTCCAGTTGATTGCGGCCAATATTGTCATAAGTTGCTGTGATTGCCTGCGGATCAATATCAACTGCATACACATGAGCTGCGCCTAAGCGTGAAGCAGCTAAGGCTAGAATGCCACTGCCACAGCCAAAATCTATCACGCTTAAATTTTTTAATTCTGCATGACCTAACCAACTCAGACATAAGCTCGTTGTTGCGTGATGCCCAGTACCAAATGCGAGGCCAGGGTCTAGCTGCAAACTAATTCCACTAGGAGCAGGATTATCTTCCTAGGATGGGTAGATCCATAATGGGCCAAATTGCATGGCACTAAATTGTTGTTGGAAATTAGCTTGCCAATCCTGGTCTTCAATTTGTGCTAGAGCAATTTGCTGGCTAACTGAAGAATCGTTTTCTAGTGCTTTAGAGGCGAGTTGAATAGATTGTTCGGAAGCAAAATGGCCTTGCAAGAAAAGATTAGACCATAGTGGGTGGTCGCCAATACTGGGTTCTAGAATGGGTTCATCTGCGGCGTCTTCGTAAGAAACACTAACCGCACCACAGGTAAACAATAACTCTTCAACATGCTCGGCTGCGTGAGCATTAATTTGTACGCGTAACTGGTGCATGTGCCATCAAAGCTACTTTTGGCTTTCGAGCAATCGTTCCAAATAATGGATATCAACTTGTCCTTTGCCAAATTCAGCATCAGCCATGAGACGAAGTTGTAAGGGAATATTGGTTTTGATTCCGTCAATAATCATTTCTTGTAATGCTCCCTGCATACGTCTGATTGCCGTAGCACGGTCTTCACCATGAGTGATTAGCTTGCCGATCATAGAATCGTAATTAGGTGGGACGGTATAACCAGAATAAATATGTGAATCAACCCGAACACCAAAGCCACCTGCGCTATGGTAACGCGTAATTTTTCCTGGGCTAGTAATAAACGAGTCCGAGTCTTCGGCATTTAATCGACATTCCATGGCGTGACCTGTAATTTTCACATCGTCTTGTGTGATAGATAACGCTTCACCCGCAGCGATTAACAACTGCTGTTTGACAATATCGATACCAGTAATGTACTCGGTAACAGGGTGCTCTACTTGTACGCGCGTATTCATTTCAATGAAATAAAATTCACCATTTTCGTATAAAAATTCAAATGTACCTGCGCCACGATAACCAATCATCTTGCAGGCATCTGTGCAACGCGTACCAATAAATTTACGCTCTTCTTCGGTTAAACCTGGCGCAGGTGCTTCCTCAATGACTTTTTGGTGACGACGTTGCATAGAACAATCGCGTTCGGCTAAATAAATCGCATTGCCATGTGTGTCTGAAAGTACTTGGATTTCAATATGACGTGGAGTGGTTAGAAATTTCTCCATGTACAACGTGCCATTGTTAAAGGCGGCCATTGCTTCAGCTCTGGTTAATGAGATTGAATCCGCGAGCTCATCATCACTGTGAACGACTCTCATGCCGCGACCACCGCCACCGCCAGCCGCTTTAACAATCACGGGGTAACCAATTTCATTCGCTAGCTTAGAGTTGCTAGCAAAGTCATCAGTGAGTGGTTCGGCTGATCCTGGGACACAGGGCACCCCGGTTTCTTGCATAGCAATCTTGGCAGAAATTTTATCGCCCATGCGGCGAATAGTGTCTGCCGTTGGGCCAATAAACACAAAGCCACTGGATTCAACACGTTCAGCAAAGTCATCGTTTTCAGATAAAAATCCATAGCCTGGGTGTATCGCTGAAGCATCAGTTAATTCCGCCGCACTAATAATGGCAGGGATATTTAAATAACTATCAGTCGATGGGGGAGGCCCGATACATACAGATTCATCGGCTAGCTTTACGTGCTTTAATTCACGGTCAACAGTGGAATGTACGGCAACGGTTTTGATTCCAAGTTCGCGACATGCACGCAATATGCGTAGAGCAATTTCACCGCGGTTGGCTATAACAACTTTTTCTAACATGATTCAGTGATTCTTCTTATTATGATGCGTTGCAAATGGCAAGACATCGAGTTATTCAGTGATTGAGTTAAGCCATTAATCTTATTATTCAATGACAAAAAGCGGCTGACCAAATTCTACAGGTTGGCCATTCTCGGCAAGTACCGCTTTAACGGTGCCAGACTTATCACTTTCAATTTGGTTAAGCATTTTCATCGCTTCAATAATACAAAGCACATCGCCCTCTTTAACTTGTTTGCCAACTTCAGTGAAAGGTGTTGCTCCCGGTGATGAGGCTTCGTAAAAAGTGCCAACCATAGGAGAAGTGACTTGATGACCGCTGACAACTGAAGGTTCGGTGCTAGCGCTTTCTGTTGCGGCAGGCATTGGCGCAGGCGCGGCTGCATACTGCATAGGCATAACAGCTGCGTTAGGATTGTCGCGACTAATGCGTACTGATTCTTCACCTTCTTTAATTTCTATTTCTGCAATGCCAGATGCTTCTAGCAACTCAATAAGTTTTTTTACTTTTCGTATATCCATGTGCTTAGTTCTTTTTATTTAATTAACTGGTTGTGTGCAGCACTGATGGCAAGTTGGTATCCGTAAATACCCATGCCGGAAATAATTCCTACCGCAACATCTGATAAGTAAGACACTTGTCGAAATTCTTCACGCGCAAATACATTTGAAATATGTATTTCAATGAATGGAATGTCGACACCTAAACATGCATCTCTCAAAGCTATGCTTGTATGAGTAAATGCACCGGGGTTAATGACAATGAATTCAATATTTTCTTGCTTAGCACTATGTAATCTATTAATAAGTTCGTGTTCGGCATTGGATTGCAAATGCACTAACTCGTGGCCTAACGATTTTGCATGGGCCAATGTGCTATCTACAACCTGATCTAATGTGTCATATCCATAGACGTCAGGCTCTCTGGAGCCCAACAAATTTAAATTTGGACCATTTAAAAGAAGGATTTTGCTCATTAGCTGGGTGAATTCTTTATTTAGATTGTTATTTTTAACTTGGAAGTATTGTGCCGTAAAAATAACGAGCCGTCTAATATGAGGCAAGATAGGCAAATTTAGCTGCAAATTTTCAGAGGTTTGCCGCAATATAGTGATTTGCGAGACAGTGATGTTGGCTAAGTGCAGTATTAATGCGGTCAGCCAGAGTTAAACAAAATATGATTTAAAAGATGCTATTTAGATGCTCGACTAGCTGCTCAGCGGTCACATTGCCGACTAATCGGCTACTTCTTAGATCAGTGCCTTGAGCATCCCAAAAGTACAATATTGGTGGTGCAGGCATATTTAAATGTCGTGCTAATTGCTTATCAGCATCGTCCTGAACAGTAATATCAGCCTGTAAAAACACAACATTTTCTGTGGCTGCAACGACTGCTGGATCGGGGAATACCTTCTTCTCCATGACCTTGCAGTAAGCACACCAATCGGCGTAAAGATCTAGCATCACTGGCTTGCCAGCGGCTTTGGCTGCTGCTAATTCTCGATTTAAATCATCTACTGTCTTGATACGTTGAGCAACATATTGCTGGTTTGTCGCTTGATGTCCGCTTGAGATGATGCCTGTGAGTGGCTTCAAAGTGTCTTTCCCACCTGTGGCAAGGCCGACTAAGAACAGTGCGCCATAAATCAACAGAATTACGCCTAGTCCTTTCCACAGTTTACTCCAGCCGTTGCAGTCGTCAGATAGTGATTTGAATGCGCCTAAATAAACAGCCACAATGATAAGTAGTGCAGCCCACATCAGCATGATGATGGAAGTTGGTATATAAGTCGGACTAAGGCGTTCTAAAAAGCTAATGGCCAAGCCAATCATAACCACGCCACCGGTTGCTTTAATCTTATCCATCCAGGTGCCTGCTTTGGGTAACAATGCACCGCCGCCTGAACCCATAATGAGCAGCGGTAACCCCATGCCTGTCCCGAATATCCATAAATATAAGAATCCAGCCAGGGGGTTTTGTGATTGAGCGGCAAACGCGAGGACGGCCAATAACACCGGGCCGCCACAAGGACCGACAATTAATGCAGACAGCACGCCCATTAAGCCAACGCCTAATAAAGAGCCCCCTTTTTGTTGGTTACTTTTTTCGTTTAGCTTGCTTTGAAGTGTGCTCGGTACTTGGATTTCATAGAAGCCAAACATAGACATTGCTAAACCAATAAAGAGCAATGCTGATGGAATTAAGATCCAAGGAGTTTGTAGATTGCTTTGAATGCCTAATGCTTCACCAACCAAGGCCATGATTGCTCCAAGAATGCCGAAGGTAATGGCAATGCCTTGGGTGTAGCTAAGCGACAAACTAAACGCTCTAAACGCAGTTATTTTTTCACCTTGACCCATGATTAATGAGGTCAAGATAGGAATCATCGGATACATGCAAGCGGTGAATGCCACCAAAATGCCAAAGCCTAAACTGAGTAAAATAGCTACCAGAGGGTTAGCGTTTTTAAGATTTTCTAAGATACTATCTTGCTCATTGGCAGATATGGATGGGCTGGCTCTGGCAACACTGGCGGTACCAACTGACTTTGCCATACTCATAGTGGAGTTACTGGCATTGCTGAGCAGTGAAACAGCCAATGTTTTTTTGACTGGTGGATAACATAAGCCAGCATGTGCGCATCCTTGGTAGCCGACAATTAGTTGAACTGTATCGGTATTTGCAGAAACAGGGGCAACGACATCTAAGCTGTGTTCGTATATTTCAACGTCACCAAAAAATTCATCATGCTGGTTTTTACCCATTGGTAAATCTAGTTCACCGATGGTGGTGTCAGTATCTTCACTGCTGACGCTAATGCGTTTTTTGTATAAATAATAGCCGTCAGCAATATTCCAAAATAATTTTACTTCATTCGCCGATTTGCGAGTCGCGGTTAGTTGAAATGCTTCATCAACAGTAAGAAATTCTTCATCTTCGCTGCTATTGCCAAATGGGGCATCTACAGCAAATGACAGACTTGATGCACTAATAAGTAATAGCGCTAATAGTAAGTGTGCCCAAACGGCTTGGTTAATTAAACGGTTTCTTTGATGACCCATGATAAATACTCTTGTGTGCTTTCGGTGACGGGTAAAGCGATTAATTCCGGGGTTTCGTAAGGATGCTGCTGTAAAACAAATTTACTTAACTGTTTATGCCGGGTTTCTACAGTTTTCATTACTAATAGACATTCCTGATCTTCACACATTTCATCATTCCAACGATAAATTGATGTGATTCTGGGCACTATGTTGCAGCAGGCAACTAGCCGTTCCTCGACTACCTGGCGAGCGAGCAATTTTCCCTTATCGATGTCGGTCATTGTGGTCATGACTAGCAGCATTTTTTGATTACTTATTATAGGCATACATTTTTAGATAAATATTTTATTCGCCATTGTAAAGTTGCTTAGGTGTCACTATATAGGGGTAATGGGTATAAAAACTAGCAAACTCTAATGCGCGGTTTTCCGATCGTTGCCGCGTTATTTATTGGTGTCCCACTGATCGAAATCTACCTATTTATAAAACTAGGTGGGCTGATAGGGGCGTTGCCAACGGTTGTATTGGTAATAGTGACAGTACTGATTGGCGTATCTCTGCTGCGTGCTCAAGGGTTTAGCACCATGGCAAGATTCCAGCAAGAAGTGGCCACCGGACAGTTGCCGGCCACGACGATGCTGGAAGGAGTGGCGCTGATTTTTGGTGGAGCATTATTGCTAACGCCAGGGTTTCTCACCGATACTATCGGTTTTCTATGTCTAATTCCCTTCACGCGTCAGACTATTATTGCTTGGGCAATCAAGAATATGAAGGTCACGTCGAGCGGATTTCATCGTGCTGATTCTTCTAAATCTCATGACCCCAATGTTATCAAGGGAGAGTTTAGAAAAAGCGATGAAGACCCTTGGAAGTAATCATTTTTGTCTTGACAATGCTGGGCTGAACCGTATCATTGGCACTCATTCGGCTAGAGTGCTAACAAAAATAGTAACTCTTTGAGTCTATAAAGAATTTTAAGTTTTTTAATTGTTAGGAGAAATACGATATGAATTTAAGACCTTTACACGATCGTGTAGTGATTAAGCGAATGGAAGAAGAACGCACCAGTCCGGGTGGAATTGTTATCCCTGATTCTGCTACAGAGAAGCCTATTAAAGGTGAAATTCTTGCTGTGGGTAACGGCAAAGCAAACGACAGCGGAAAAGTGCAAGCACTAGACGTCAAAGTAGGCGATACCGTTCTGTTCGGAAAATATTCTGGAACTGAAGTGAAGGTAGACGGCGACGACTTATTAGTGATGCGTGAAGACGACATCATGGCTGTCATAGAAGGCTAGTTGCTGATCTAGTTAGATTGCTAATCAGGATTTTTTGAATTAAATAAAATTTAAGCAAAGGTAAACGATATGAGCGCAAAAGAAGTAATTTTTGGAGATGACGCCAGAGCCCGTATGGTGAATGGTGTAAACACTCTAGCAAACGCAGTTAAGGCAACTCTTGGACCAAAAGGTCGTAACGTTGTTCTAGATAAATCTTTTGGAGCACCAACAGTTACTAAAGACGGTGTTTCAGTAGCGAAAGAAATTGAGCTAGAAGACAAACTTGAGAACATGGGCGCACAAATGGTTAAGGAAGTGGCCTCACAAACTTCTGATGTTGCCGGTGACGGAACCACAACAGCAACCGTATTGGCACAGTCAATTGTTCGTGAAGGCATGAAAGCAGTTGCTGCTGGCATGAACCCAATGGACCTTAAGCGCGGCATTGATAAAGCCGTGACGACAGCAGTAGAAGCTTTGAAATCTTCTTCAGAGCCATGTTCAGACAACAAGTCTATTGCACAAGTAGGTAGTATTTCTGCAAACTCTGATACTTCCATTGGTGACATCATCGCTGAGTCTATGGACAAAGTAGGTAAAGAAGGTGTGATTACTGTTGAAGAAGGTAATGCATTAGAGAATGAGTTAGACGTTGTTGAAGGTATGCAATTCGACCGCGGTTATCTTTCTCCCTACTTTGTAAATAACCAAGACAGCATGACATGTGATATGGATGACCCGTTCATTTTGTTACATGACAAAAAAGTATCAAACATCCGTGATCTTCTTCCTTTATTAGAAGGCGTTTCAAAAGCAGGTCGTCCTTTAATGATTATTGCTGAAGATGTTGAAGGTGAAGCACTAGCAACATTAGTAGTGAACACTATTCGCGGTATTGTTAAAGTGGCTGCTGTTAAAGCACCTGGTTTTGGTGATCGTCGTAAAGCAATGCTAGAAGATATTGCCATTCTTACTGGTGGTACAGTGATTGCTGAAGAAGTTGGTTTGTCGTTAGAAAAAGCCACTTTAGAAGACCTAGGTACAGCTAAGCGTATTCAAATCACTAAAGAAAACACAACGATTGTTGATGGTGCAGGTCAAGCGGACGCAATCAAGGCACGTGTTGATCAAATTCGTGCACAGATTGAAGAAGCCACGTCAGACTATGACAAAGAAAAACTTCAAGAGCGTATGGCTAAGTTAGCTGGCGGTGTTGCAGTGATTAAAGTCGGTGCAGCAACAGAAGTTGAAATGAAAGAAAAGAAAGCACGTGTTGAAGATGCATTACACGCAACGCGCGCAGCAGTAGAAGAAGGCGTTGTGCCTGGCGGCGGTGTTGCACTTATTCGTGCACGCAAAGCATTGGCTAACTTGACTGGTGACAACGACGACCAAACGGCAGGAGTTAATATTGCACGCCGTGCAATGGAAGAACCTCTACGTCAAATCATTGCTAATGCAGGTGACGAAGCTTCAGTTGTGCTTGCTAAAGTTGATGAAGGCGATGGTAACTTCGGTTACAACGCAGCATCAGGTGAGTACGGCGACATGATCGAAATGGGGATCCTTGATCCAACTAAGGTCACTCGTTCTGCACTTCAAAACGCAGGATCAATTGCTGGTCTTATGATTACGACTCAAGCCATGGTGGCAGAGCTACCTCAAGAAGATGCGCCAGCAATGGGCGCACCAGGCATGGGTGGAATGGGCGGTATGATGTAAATTGTAATAGTTCAGACCCGATCTGACAATTAGCAATCCACAAGGGTTGCAAAAGCGAGAGTTACCCGTTTTGATAAAGGTGTTGAAATCTTTAAATCAAACCAAAAAGGCAGGTAACTCTCATGCTTCATACTAACAATCCAATCCTTAAACACAAGGCGGGCTTGCTTAACTTAGCAGAAGAACTGGGCAACGTATCTAGCGCCTGTCAAGTCATGGGGGTGTCGCGAGACACATTCTATCGTTATCAAGAGCGGGTTGAAGAAGGTGGCATTGACTCACGGATTGACAAGAGTCGTAGAACAGCCGATGTTAAAAACCGTGTGGATGAACCCACAGCACATGCAGTGGTTACGTCAGCGATTGAACAGCCCGCGGTTGGGCAACATCGAAGCAGCAATGAACTGGTGTGTTGATCGCTGGTAGCGGTGTGCGTTGCGTTTGGCTGCGCCATCATCAAGAGCACTTCAAGAAACGACTCAAAGCACTCGAAGAAGAAATTGCCAAGGAGGGCATTATCTTAAGCGATGCACAGATCGCCGCCCTTGAGAAACAGAAACAGGATGACGAGGCCTGTGGTGAGATTAACACGGCACATCCTGGTTATTTAGGCAGCCAGGATACGTTTTACCTAGGCCACCTCAAAGGTGTTGGTCGGCTATACCCGCAAACGTTCGTAGACACCTACAGCAAGATCGCCTTTGCGGCACTCTACACGACTAAGACGCCGATTACCGCCGCAGACCTACTCTTTGATGAGGTGCTACCGTTTTTTGAAAAGCATGCCTTGCCGATGCTACGTAGTTTAACCGACAGAGGCACAGAATATTGTGGGCGCGTGGAGCATCATGACGATCGGTGATACCTGGCCATTAACGACATTGATCACCGCAAACCCATGGCATCTCTGAATGAGTTTTATCAAATTACCTTCAGGAAAAAACGGTACTCAACCAGGGAGGATTGACCAAAAGATCAAGACAACTGGATAGAAACTGATCACAATGAACGCACTCATCAAGGCAACATGGGCGGTGGTAGCACACCTATGGACAGGTTAATGGATGGTAAATTGATTTGGGCTGAAAAGAATTTAGCTCACATCTAAACTGACAGACTCCTATCAATAACCGGTAACGGTACGATCAGGTCTGAGCTACTACAGGTAATTACCTTACCCAGTGAGCTTCGTGACCCGCGTGCGGTCACATTATGATTGGATGTAGCCAAGATTAATTCTAAGCCTATATGCTTGGTAAACATGTAGGTGATATCCAGTTCGGGCACAATGTCTGCGTCAACACCCACTCCGCTATTCGGGACTGATGTTCCATTGATAGCAATGTCGCCACTACTATCATCAGGGGAAACACTGATCGCGCGTAATCGAACAATCCAACGATCATGATCAGTGGCATTAACGGCAGAAGATAAAATCAATAAACATAGAAAGCTGGTAACAGCTTTTGAAAAAGTCTGAGCAACCATTTAAAAGTAACCTGAATTAAAATTTGTAAATTCAGTTTATATAAACGTTACATATGTATCATTGATCTGCATCAGGAAATCTTCTAGCGGTTGAATAGTTTGATCGAAGAATAATTTTCTGTGTTCAAAATATAGATAGTCTAAAGAATAGTTATGCTGAGTAAATGGTTCTTAATATGACATCAGATAGATTTAACTTTGTGTTGTATAAGCTCACCTTATTTTGGGTGTGGTTCGTTAGAGGTGATAATTATGGTCTTAGATGTTATGAATTCAAATGTCATTCTGTACAGCAAGTTATACGATGATGTTTGAAATTAATTGGTTATCTACTAAATTAAGACTGGAGAGATAGATGAGTGATGAGAATCAAGGTATTCGTGAAATTAGAATTAATCCAATCGTCCCATCTGAATCTGTTTTAGTGTCCACTGCACGTGGATTGCGTCCAAGGAAGGAGGAGGCTCCCGTTGAGCGTGATATACGAGAGCATGTAGAAAAATGCCCGTTCTGTACAGGTAACGAGGGAATGACACCAGCAACCATTGCTGCCTGGCCAACACCGACAGATTGGAAGGTGCGTGTAGTAGAAAATCTATTTCCTGTACTAAGTCCTCAGCAAAGTGGTAATGCTCTTAATTTTGGTTTGCAAAAAGTCATTGATGGTTATGGTAGGCATGAGGTCGTTATTGATCATAGAAATCACGGCATACGTGTGAGCGAGATGGATGTTGAACATATTGCGGGAATGTTTTCGATGTTTCGTGATCGCATGCAAGAAATTTATGCGAGTGATGATCGAATCAAATATGTCTTAGTGTTTAAGAATTTTGGGGCTGCGGCAGGTGCCAGCATTGCTCATTCGCATAGTCAAATTGTCGCAATGCCGGTAGTGCCTGAAAACGTAGTGAATGAATTAAACTCAACGCGTCAGTATTATCAAAAATACAATCAAAATATTTTTCACACGCTGATTGATGAAGCATTAACCTTTGAAGCAACTATCTATGATCGCCAATCAGGTGAGGTGTGGCGGAAAATAAATGTTGGGCAATATATTATTCAGCGTGGTGAATATTTTATAGCAGTGAAACCATTCGCGAGTCGCTTTGAGTGGGAGGTGCAAATACTTCCATTATTTGATCAGGCTGATTTCATTGAAATTAAAGACGAACACTTAAATGACTTTGCGACAGTGCTTAAACATACCATGCAAAGGCTCAATCATGTGCTAGGTGGTGTTCAGTATAATTTCTTTTTGCATTCTTTGCCGCATTCGCCAGAGTGGCAAGATTGTGTGGAAAGCTACGTATGGCACT
Organism: uncultured Gammaproteobacteria bacterium; assembly: GCA_951812785.1. Taxonomy (GTDB): domain Bacteria; phylum Pseudomonadota; class Gammaproteobacteria; order UBA4575; family UBA4575; genus UBA1858. The sequence goes on along the minus strand of OX638335.1, from coordinate 1,992,757 downwards.
TAGAAATTTGTCCTCGTACAAGTATCCCAACCGGGTTTGAATTGGGGTCTGGCTTATTTGTCAGTACCGTTAGCCCAGAAGATGCAGCAGAGCAATTGCGTTCTGTTAGCTTGTAAACCCTTGCTGGATTCCCGTCTCGGTAATTGCCCCTGCATTACTCTATCTCCTGCGTCCATGCAGTGGTTCGCGGGAATGACAAAGCATTGAGAACATTTATTTAGTGAGCGAACAAGAAAACAATTTCAGTACGACAGCAGGCAAATGGATGATAGTCCTGTCATGGGTGGTGGCAATAGGATTGTTGACACTTTTGTTTACCAATATGCTGGACAATAAGCGCAACCCTAACCAAAATTTAAGCACACAACTGTTAGACAACGGTGGTAAAGAAGTGGTACTGCAAAGCAGTACTCATGGCCACTATGTTGCTAGTGGAAAAATTAACGGTAAGCCCGTTGTGTTTTTAGTGGATACCGGCGCAAGTTTTGTGTCAGTGCCTGAACGAGTTGCAGATAAAGTTGGGCTGAAGAAGGGGAACCCTCTCACCGCAAGTACGGCTAACGGTAATGTGACTGTTTATTCAACAGTGTTAGAGCGTATTAGTCTTGGTGATATCGCATTATACAATGTGAAGGCTGATATAAATCCACACATGGATAGCGAAGAAATTTTGCTGGGCATGTCGTTCTTAAGAAATCTTTCCGTGACTCATAAAGATGGTAAGTTATCTATTCGGCAATAGAGGGTTTAATGGCCTGAACAAGCACCCAGGGATTAATCACCACGCTCCACACTTCAGCATCTTCTTTATGCCAGGCCTTAGCTTGATTGTTAAATTCTTTAACTAGCAATCCAGCTTCCATCCACTCAATGATCTTGGTGGCATCATCAAGTGAAATTGAGTAACCCACATCAACTAAGTTTAATGTTTCGCTGACTAGAATTATTTTTCCTTGAGCATAAAATTTTTCTAGTTCTCTCCAAGGGATGACGGCCGTTTCAGCGACTATCTTAGCTTTCTCTTCTTGAATTAATCTTTCGACTTCTCTCATCTTTGTGGATGCTTAAATTTTAAAATCTGTATTTAGTTTTTTGCGAACAGGAACGTTTTTGAGTTCTACATATTGAGGCAGGCCATTCTTGTAAGGAGGATAGTCTTCACCTTTGATCAGCGGTGCTAAATATGTTCTGCAGCGTTTAGTAATGCCGAAGCCATCTTTAGTAATGTAACTGGCAGGCATCATTTTTTCTACGTTGGCGACACGAGCCAGAGATGCTTGGCCAATCTTCCATTTGTATGGATTATTAGAGACACGAACAATGGTAGGCATGATGGCAGTCTTGCCTTGCAGTGCAAATTCTATCGCTGCTTTACCAACTGCATAGGCTTGATCGACATCTGTCTTAGAAGCAATATGTCGTGCGGCGCGTTGTAAGTAATCAGCTACGGCCCAATGATATTTGTAACCGGCTTCATCTTTGATCATTTGTGCAACCACAGGCGCGACTCCGCCTAATTGCTTATGCCCAAAGGCATCGACGCTTCCCACGTCAGCGAGGAAGGTGCCATCTTTATAAGCAGCCCCTTCAGAAACAACAATGGCACAGTAACCATATTTTTTAACGCATTCTTTTACGCGCCTCATGAACGCAGTTTTTCGGAATGGAACTTCTGGGAATAAAATAATATGTGGTGCATCACCTTCTTTTTCAGCCGCTAAACCACCTGCCGCAGCAATCCAACCGGCGTGGCGCCCCATCACTTCCATGACGAATACCTTGGTTGATGTTTTTGCCATAGAGGCGACATCAAATCCGGCTTCACGAATAGAAACGGCGACATATTTTGCAACCGAACCAAAGCCTGGGCAGTTGTCTGTGATAGGAAGATCATTATCTACCGTTTTAGGAATGCCAATGCATTGAATAGGGTAGCCCATGGATTTACTGATTTGTGACACTTTATGCGAAGTATCTTGAGAATCGCCGCCGCCATTATAAAAGAAGTAGCCGATATTATGAGCTCTGAAGACTTCGATAAGTCGCTCGTATTGCGCACGATCCTGTTCTGGGTTTTTTAGTTTATATCGACATGAGCCAAAAGCACCTGATGGTGTATGGCGTAAGGCTGCAATTGAACGAGCCGATTCTTTAGATGTGTCAATTAACTCTTCGGCGAGTGCGCCAATAACGCCATTGCGACCGGCATAGACTTTACCGATTTTATCTTTATGTTTGCGTGCGGTTTCAATCAGGCCGCATGCAGTTGCATTGATTACTGAAGTTACGCCGCCCGACTGGGCATAGAAAGCATTCTTTTTACTCATGTTACTTTTGCCTTATAGAAATGTGGTTGCTACCGGTTAGAGGTAAATAATATATTGAGATTGTGACACTTGCTTAGTTTTTTAAATTTATCAGTAAGCACACGCCAAATCTTAGTATCACTATAACTTCAGGGATTGAAGACATTGTTAGCACCGTAAATCTGTTTAATACGGTGGGTTACTGGAACGGTGTGTGTCAAAATGCTGCTTTATAAAAATAATTAAGCGAGGAGTATATACCAATGCGTGCAATCTTATTAGGCGGGCCAGGCGCCGGAAAAGGAACTCAAGCAACCTACATCACGGAGCGCTATGGGATTCCGCAAATTTCGACAGGAGATATGCTGCGGGCGGCAGTGAAAGCGGGGACTCCCTTGGGGATTGAAGCTAAAAAAGTAATGGACGCTGGTCAATTGGTTTCAGACGAGATTATTCTTGGCTTAGTGAAAGAAAGAATTCAACAGAGTGATTGTGCCAATGGGTTTTTGTTTGATGGATTCCCGCGCACATTGGCACAAGCCGATTCGTTAAAAACTCAAGGTGTAGATATAGACTTCGTGGTTGAAATTGATGTTGATGACGAAGAAATTATTAAACGCATGAGTGGGCGTCGAGCGCATCTTGCTTCGGGACGGACTTATCATGTTATTTATAACCCACCAAAAGTCGAAGGTAAGGATGATACCACTGGTGAAGACCTGGTTCAGCGTGATGATGATCAGGAAGATACAGTACGTGAACGTTTGCGTATTTATCATGAGCAAACGGAGCCTTTGATTAAATACTATTCTGCATGGGCAGATAGTGCTGAAGATAAAGCGCCACAGTATGTGAGGGTCGAAGGTGTGGGTAAGGTTGATCAGATTAGAGACAATATTTTTAAAGCATTAGGGTGAAGCAAATAAATTGGATGTTTTCATAGTACTTGCTGTTATTGCAGCAGGTGTATGGTTTTGGGTTGATGGATTGCGCTCACGTGAATTTGCAATGAAGCGCTGTCATTCGTTTTGTATGCAAAATCATGTGCAGATGCTGGATCAATCAATTCATTTGAATAAAGTATTTCCGGCAAGAAAGAATGGCAGGCTAAGGCTGCGTCGTTTTTATGCGTTTGAATTTAGTATTAATGGGGCAGATAGATATAACGGCGTAGTGGTAGAATTTAGCAATAAAATTGAGTATTTATCATTATTGCATCCAGATGGTGAAATCATTCAAGGTGTATTGCACTAGTTATCTTCCTTATTCGGGGATACGAAACTGCTCAACTGACCACTTTTTAGCTTGGTAGTTTAATATTATGCAAGATGCGCCACCAAACGTACGTGTGTAACCAGCTGCTCCTGGATTGATTACCCAGGGAGTCTGTTGTTGGTCGCACACTAGGCGATGACTATGGCCATAAATAATAATATCTGCATGAGGAAACTGGTTTCTTAATTTGTCGTGTCGTGTTTCTGATTTAAGGAACTGGTGTCCATGAGTAACGGCAACTACATTATCGTCAAAATGTAATTCAAGGTTGTCAGGTATGTCAGCCAGAGCAGCTAAATCTTGTGGGGCCCATTTTTCTTCGGTATCGTTATTGCCTCTTACGGGGAAAACATAATCAGCATGTGTGCTTAAGGCATTAAGTACATCCGCATTACCAATATCTCCTGCATGGATAATCACATCACAACTGTGTAATGACTTAATTGCAATATCATTCAACTGGTTATGTGTATCTGAAAGTACGCCAACGGTTATAGCTGATTTTTTTATTAAATCATTAAGGTTGATTTTGGTGTCCACTGAATTTTTTTAGGTGTTGTGTTTGAGATTAAATTATAACAGTGTCTTCATGAGAATAGGCTGGGCTACAGGTGCAGAAAAACACTAAATCATTTTTACCAGTATTGGAGATTTGGTGGGGAGTATTGGAGGGTATGCTAATTGTGTCGCCTACTGTTACTTGGAATTGCGTTTCACCTAAAGACATTAGACCTTCACCCTGAGTGACATGGTAAATTTCTTCAGATTTTTTGTGTACATGTAATTCGGTCTGAATACCTACAGGAACTATAGCTTGTGCAAAGCTTTGATTGTTATTGGAGTGTGTATCTGGATGCATGAGCTCGCGAATAGTCGAGCCATCTTTCGTAGTGTAGCTTTTAATCTGGGGGTAGTGAGTGCGCATGTTGAGAATTATACATTATCAATCCAGCCAATTTCTCGGGCCGTTTTTTCTCCTAATAACAACTTTCTTGAGACTATTTGGCATTTCAGAATAAGACCTACTAAGCGCGCGTCTTCCTGCCATGATCTCGACTTTGTTTTGAGGGTAAAGCGGTGATGGGTTTGGATTGTCAAATCCATCTGGGAATATAAGGTCACCGAATTCGTTGTACTTCTCACTTTTACACTTGATGAATTTATCAGTTGTAGAAAAACTTTCTGGAGATAGCGAATCTATGTATCTTTGCGCTACTGGGCTATTGACCTGAGTGACCAATTTTTGGTCTTTGACGTAAATTGTTGTTGCCGCGAGTATACTTAGCAGGGTTAAGATTCGAAAATTTTAAAATGAGAAGATGCGCATAGCGGCGGCACCCTAGCGTTTAATTATTAATGTGTCATTTGATTGAGGCCAGAAAGTATATCTAGCCCCAAGGTGATGAAATTGCGTGAACTGTCATTATGGAACACAAGGTTACCCTTTATAACAATAAGCAAACGTTTATGGCGCAAGAGAATGAAACAATTCTCGAAGCAGCTATTCGTGCGGGAGTGTCAGTTAATTACGGCTGCAGTAGTGGTACATGTGGGTTGTGCAAAGCTCGCTTAGTAAGCGGAAATGCCAGGGATATTAGAACAAGAGAATATGTAATTCCTGAAGCCGAGAAGCTTCAGGGACAAATTCTTACTTGCGTATGTGCGATAAATGATGATGTCATCATTGATGCAGTGGTTACGAATAATGTTTCAGATATCCCTGTGCAGAAGTTGAATGTGAAAGTACGAAAAGTTCAGCAACTCGTTGAGGAGGTTTTCCGTCTAGTAGTGCAAACACCACGGACTAATCGGTTACGCTTTTTGGCGGGTCAGTATGTAGAAATCGGCCTAGAAGGTGTTGGTACTAGCCGATTTTCTATTGCTAGTTGCCCATGTGAAGATCGACTCATTGAGCTGCATTTGCGAGTTAGTAAAGATGATCCAGTATCACACTTGGTTGCGGATAAAATGAGGCTGGGCGATAACATAGAATTGCAAGGCCCTTTTGGTGAATTTGTCTACGATGAGAATGCTAATCGGCCAGTGATTTTATTTGCATTTGATACCGGCTTTGCTGCAATTAAAAGTTTGTTAGAACATATTACTGCGCAAGAGCAAGAATTAAACATCCATTTGATTTGGATGTCGTGTGGTCGAGATGGCTTGTATATGCATAACCTGTGCCGCTCGTGGACTGATGCATTTGATAACTTTAGTTATACGGGTGTTACATTGAATGAATCAATAAAACAATTAACTGAAAACCCCCTCAATGGGTGCGCGATAGTAGAAGCTCATATTATTCAAGCCATGCAAGACCATGAAGATTTATCGTGCCATGATATTTATGTTAGTGCGCCAGCGCCGGCAACAAAGATATTTGAAGATGTATGCCGCAAAAAAAATGTACTGATGAGAAGATTTTTTTCCGAGCCTGTGAGAGGTAATGAAGACATGAGTTGTATGGTCTCAATGAAATGAGTGAATCACGAGAGAAATAAAGTGATAGGTGATGCCTGCGTTTTTGCATTAACGCAAATTTCAAATGATTTTTTATTGTGAGTATCGTGTAAGGTGTGCGGGACTATCGTATGCGCAGGAGAAGAAAATAATTTTCACTGAAGCTTGATATATTATAATAAGAGAAAGAGAAGGCGTCTAAAGAAATATAAATTATAAGGGATGGGAAATATGGACTACAACACAATTATTTCTGCACAAGAACTTAAACCAATTATTGATCAAGATAATGTGCGTGTGTTCGATTGTCGTTTCAACCTTAAAGACCCTCAGGGCGGTTTGAAGAGTTATCAATCCGGGCATTTGCCGATGGCGCAGTTTGCAGACATGGACACACAGCTGTCCTCAGCGATGACAGAAACTTCAGGGCGTCACCCCCTTCCCGATGCAGATGTGTTTTTAGCTCAACTACAATCGTGGGGAATTAATAACGATACTCAGGTGATTGCTTATGATGACATCTCTGGGGCATTTGCGGCGCGACTCTGGTGGATGATGCGTTGGATGGGGCATAGTAAAGTCGCCGTGTTAAATGGTGGGATGAAACAGTGGGATCTGCAAGGTTTTCCTCTTGATCAGGAGAATGTTGAATACGCCGCAGGTAATTTTTCTGGAACTGCCAATATGGAGTGGTTGGTAGATATAGGAACAGTACAGACTGAGCTAGAAGCGAATAGAATTACTTTAATTGATGCACGTGCTGCGGATCGCTTTACCGGGAGAGATAAGAATACTGATCCAGTGCCAGGGCATATACCAGCTGCTCACAACCTCCCGTTTAGTGGAAATTTAGCCAGTAGTGGATTGTTTGAGACTGCTGATGTAATTAACCAACGCTTCGCTAATATTATTCAGGATCAGCCGCTAACTAACGTAGTTAACATGTGTGGTTCAGGCGTAACTGCATGCCATAACCTGCTGGCACAAGCGATTGCTGGGATACCCCCAACTAAGATATTTATTGGCTCTTGGAGCCAGTGGATTAGAGATCCGTCTAGACCTGTTAGTTGTATCGATTAATAGTAGCAAGCATCTTTGTAATCATGCTGAGCTTTTTGAAAAGCTAGAAATAATCAAAGCACTGAAAGTCTAAGCATATGATTATGGACAAGGCTACACATTTGGAAAACCGTTACCTATAAGAGAACCCACAAGCGATAAACTATTGTGCATAGGTTCATAAATTGTGTGTGACATGCTACCTTTCTAGCTTCGAGTATTCGTTATTCACTAATCTGTAGTTTAATTGGAGCGATTAGCGTGAAATTCTGTAGCTGTTGTGGGTCGAGTGACATCGAATATAAAATTCCTGAGGGAGATAATCGTTTGAGACACTGTTGCCCTCGGTGTGACGCAATTTTTTATGAGAATCCAAAAATTATTGCAGGTTGCATTGCGCAATGGCAAGGTAAGATTTTGATGTGCAAACGAGCTATTCAGCCTCGCTGTGGCACATGGACATTACCAGCAGGTTTCATGGAGAATCATGAAACTATTCAAGAAGCTGCGGCTCGAGAAACTTTTGAAGAAGCCACTGCGCGCTCATCAAATTTAGAACTATTCGCAGTTTATAATCTTCCTCATATCAGCCAAGTGTACATTATTTTTAAAGCTGACATCGAAGATGGGAAGGCTTCATCAGGGATAGAAAGTTTAGAAACAGAATTTTTTGATGAACAAGACATCCCGTGGTCGGATCTCTCCTTTCCTATTATCAATGAAACGCTAGATCTATATTTTGAAGATAGAAAGCGCGGTAATTTTTCTATGCATACCGGTGAGATGATGCATGATCATGAAAGAGCAATTCAGATAGTCCGATATTGACTAAGAAATTATTATTGGCTGTTATTGAGCTTGGAGGTTATCCTGATTTTAGAAACTTATATCAGCAGTATGGCTATGAAGTCGTCATCAAGTCTTCAATGCGTAAAGCTTTGTCTTTTCTTAAAAAGAAAAATGTTGATGTGATTGTCGCTGAGTTTAACTACCAGCATACTTTTAGAGATCGCCTTAGTAGTCTTGAATCTATTATTGCTGTTGCGCAAACAAACCAACAAATTGAGTTTGTGGTGTTGTATGAAGCCGAATTTGAAAATCATCTTGAAAAATTGCGACAACAATTTCAGTTTAGTGTGGAAATTGCATTTCCTGTTAATGACGTAAAAATGACTGCCGCGTTAGAGAAAATAGCAGGGTAATAGTTTAAGCGTCTACATCAGGTATTAATCCGCTTTCCAGTTTTTGTAGGGTGTCTTTGATATTCAATTTGCGTTTTTTGAGACGTTTTAACTGCAATTGATCTACATAATCTGCTTGCGACAAAGCATGAATGGCATCGTCTAAGTCTCTGTGTTCAATGCGCAGCTCTAGAATTCTGCGTACAACTTCTTCTTGAACATCATTTGTGTACATGTTGACTAAATGCTAATGACTAATTTGATAGTTCGCGTTTAGCTCCACCCAGGCAAGGTGGGGATTGGCGTGATTGCTCATTCTTGTCAGACCATTCTGATGGCGTGAAAGAATGTATTGAAAGTGCATGGATAGCGCCTGCTAATTCTTCCGCAAGCAATTTATTGATAATGCGATGTCGCGCAATTAACACCTTGCCATCAAACTCATTGCTAACTACGGTTACCTTAAAATGTGACTCTGATCCTGGGGGAACATTGTGTTTGCCACTTTCATTGAGTACTTCCAGATATGTAGGTGTTAAAGAAGCTTTGATTTTCTCTTCAATAGCGGTTTGGATTTTCATACAAATATACTGTCTCGGTGAAATTATTATTGCAAATCGGTAACGCCTAAGAAGCGTAATGAGTTGCTCATAGTATAATCGCAAAGTCTCTCCATACTATCCCCACGATGGTAAGCAATATGTTCAGCAATATGGGGAAGATATGCCGGCTCATTGGTCATTTTCTTAGGTCTGGGCTGGAATGTGCGCGGAAATAGATAGGGGGCATCAGTCTCAATCAGCAAACGATGCTCAGGGATTACTTTCACCAGGTCATGCAAATGACCACCGCGTCGTTCATCACAGATCCATCCAGTAATGCCAATGTATAAATCCATGTTTAAGTAATTTTCTAATGCTTGAGCGTCACCAGTAAAACAATGTACTACTGTCGGGCCTATATGGTTTTTATAATTACTCAATATGGAGAAAAATTTATCGTGGGCATCACGCTCGTGTAAAAACAAAGGTTTTTGAAGCTCTATTGCCAATTCTATTTGTTGGCGGAATGCCAACTCTTGTTGTTCGTGGCTGGAAAAATTTCGATTGAAATCTAAACCAGCTTCACCAATAGCCTTAACACGTTCACTTTCTGCCAAACTACGTAAAGTCGCTAATGTGTTGTCTTGCCAATTTCTTGCCAGATGGGGGTGTACCCCTACGGCAGCATATATGCCTGGTTGGTATAGTTCGGCAAGCTCTACTGCAAATTGACTATCTTCTTGGTCGGAGCCAGGCACCAGAAAGTGGCTGACCCCAGCATCGAATGCGCGGTGTAAGAATCCCTGTTCGTCATCTCTAAACTTGGCGCTGGTGAAGTTAAAGCAAAAATCAAATAGTGGCATCTTGTGAAGTATGGTTGCTTAAGCATAATGCGCAAAACTCTACTTCAGACTGTTTGAGAATTAGTTGACAATCTGTGCATAAATCAAAATGTTGTGGAGCGAGTTTTTCGGTAATGGACACGCGGTCATCAAATACAAAACAATTGCCGTGCCAATGTGTACCTTTGGTTTGGCGCAGATATTCTATGATACCCCCTTCAAGTTGATAGACTTGATCGAAGCCAAATTTTTCTAGATAGGGGGCTGCTTTTTCACAACGAATACCGCCAGTGCAAAAAGTAACAATTGGCTTATCTTTTGGTAGATTATTTAATTCATTAGCTTTAGTTTGCAATTTTCTAAAGCGTCTCAAATTTAATTGTTGCGCCTTGTCAAAAGTGCCAAGTTCAAATTCAAACGCGTTGCGCATATCCAATAAAATAAAATCTTTGCCATTATCTAACCACTGTTTAAGTTCTAAAGGTGGTAAGTACTGATGATCAAAATCACCTACTTTTAATGTGTTGTCCTCAATGGGGACCAACTCAGTTTTGGTTTTCACGGTCATTTTACTGTAGGGCCTTTCTTGGCTATACAGTTCGTGAAAACGCATATCAGCAAAGCGCGCATCTTGATTAAGTTTGGAGCGAAATGTTTGAATCTCTAAAATATTGCCAGACAAGCCAATATTGATGCCTTCACTCGCTAGGTAGATAGAGCCTTTGATGTCTAAATTAGCACACAAGCTTTTGAGTTGGCTTAAAGTGTCTTCAAGATCGTCAATTGGCGTGAAGCGATAGCCAGCAATATTTATGTATATTGGTTTTAAATTTATCATTACACTATGCGGATAGATATTTTCTGTGCGGATATTAACTCAAATTCTCAACGATCAAAATAGTTATTAATATGAAAGAAGGCAATCCAAAAGCAATATACCTAAAAGATTATCAGCAACCTGATTATTTGATTAATAAGGTTAATTTACGCTTTGAGTTGTTTGATGGAAAAACTTTGGTGCATGCTGAGCTGCATGTGCAGGCCAATGAGAATGTTTCGTCAAGTAGTAGCTTAGAGTTGCATGGTGAGCAGCTTAAGCTAGTTGAGGTAAAGATTGATGATAAGCAACTATCTGATCAAGAGTACATGGTTAGCACAGAATCATTGCTTATACAAAACGTGCCTAGCCAATTTGTATTGTCCACATTGGTGGAGATAGATCCTGCCCAGAATACCGCCTTGGAAGGCCTTTATCTTTCCTCGGGGAACTACTGTACCCAATGTGAGGCAGAAGGTTTTAGAAAAATTACTTATTACCTGGATCGTCCTGATGTGATGGCGATTTTTTCAATACGTATTGAAGCTGATCAAAAGAAAATTCCGGTGCTGCTTTCAAATGGTAATCGAATGGCAGAAGGTCAGTTGGCAGAAGGGCGACACTTTGCGCAATGGCATGATCCATATCCTAAGCCATCATATTTATTTGCATTGGTCGCAGGAGATTTATCTTGCTGTCGTGATGAATATAAAACTGCTAGTGGTCGTGAAGTTAGTCTAGAAATCTATACAGAAGCGCACAATGCGGATAAATGTGACCACGCAATTGCATCGCTGAAAAAAGCTATGCAATGGGATGAAGACACGTTCGATCTTGAGTACGACCTTGATACATACATGATCGTTGCAGTTGATGACTTTAATATGGGCGCGATGGAAAACAAAGGCTTGAATGTATTTAATTCCAAGTGTGTGTTGGCTAGTTCTAAAACTTCAACCGACGCGGACTACATGAGTATTGAGGGTGTCATCGCGCATGAGTATTTCCATAACTGGACAGGAAATCGAGTCACTTGCCGAGACTGGTTTCAATTGAGCTTAAAAGAGGGGTTAACTGTTTTTCGTGACCAAGAATTTACTTCAGACGTAACTTCTAGAGCGGTTAAAAGAATTCAAGATGTATGCTATTTGCGTACCTATCAATTTGCCGAAGATGGTAGCCCGATGGCACATCCAATTCGCCCATCGTTTTATATGGAGATAAATAATTTCTACACGCTTACCGTCTATGAAAAAGGCTCAGAAGTTGTGCGTATGTACAAAACCCTATTGGGTGAAGAAGGTTTCAAGAAAGGCATGAAACGATACCTTGAAAAGCATGATGGCCAAGCTGTCACTACCGATGATTTTGCAGCGGCAATGGCAGAAGCTAATAACTTTGAATTAGGAAATTTTCTAAACTGGTATTCACAAAGCGGCACTCCAACGCTGAATGTTTCAAGTACATGGAATGCAGATAAACAAGAATACACAATTAGCTTTGAACAAGAGTTGCCGACAAATAAAATGCAGCCAGAACCTCAGCCCTATTTGATCCCAGTAAAAACAGCTTTATTTGATTCAAATGGAAAACCAATGATATTAACTGTGGCAGATGATGGTTATGACTCGGGTGAAGAAATGACTTTACACGTCACACAAATACGGCAGCAGTTTGTATTTACTGGGATTAAGGAAAACCCAACACCTTCTTTTCTGCAGAATTTTTCTGCACCAATAAAATTGAATTACCAATACAGCGCAGATGATTTTGTATTTTTGATGGCAAATGATACCGACACATTTAATCGTTGGGATGCAGGCCAACGTTTTGCCACTGAGTGGTTGTTGGATGCGATGATTGCAGTCAAGACTAAAACAAAAATTTCCGACGCGTCGCGTTATGTGAAAGCGCTTGAAGTAGTGTTGAGCGATGATCAAATTGATTCGGCGTTTAAAGCAGAAATGATGGTGTTGCCACAAGAGTCTTATTTAGCAGACTTTATTCAGCCAATAGATGTTGATGCAATATACCAAGCTCGCAAGTTGTTGCAGACAAATATTGCAACATCATTAGAACCTTTGCTGCTAGAGATCTATCAGAAAAACAGCGTTGTTGGTGATTATCAATATAACGCGACTGATATAGGTAAGCGCCGATTAGCGTCCATCTGCTTGTTGTACTTAAACCTGTTGGGGAAAGATCAATATATAGCATTAGCTAAAGCGCAATTCGAAAGCGCTAATAATATGACGGACTCGATGGCAGCTTTGGAATCAGTTAATGATGTAGATGTAGCATTTAGAAGCGAGGCATTAGCAATATTTGCAGATAGGTGGAAAGGTGATGCCTTGGTGATGGATAAATGGTTTTCTTTGCAGGCTCGTTCGCGCAAGTCAGGCGTTTTAGAAACAATAAAAGAATTGCTTCATCATCCAAGTTTTTCAATTAAGAACCCAAATAAAGTGCGCGCATTAATTGGTGTATTTGCAATGGCGAACCCAACTGCGTTTCACGCCAAAGATGGGGCGGGATATGCATTCTTGGTCGATAAGATTATCGAATTGAATGCTATTAATCCTCAAGTAGCATCTCGTTTAGTAAAACCTTTAATCAATTGGAAGAAGTACGATGCAGGGCGCCAACAACTAATGAAGCAATCACTTCAGCGTATTAAAGCCGTGCCTAATTTATCAAGGGATGTATTTGAGATAGTCGATCGCGGTCTTGGTGATGACTAAAAGTTTTCATATAAAATTTAAGTCGATTTAAGCAATGCTTTTTTCGCGTTTAATTGTCAGCTTCTAAATCAAATTTATACATAATTCTTTACATAGCTACAGATTTAAATGGCAGAAAAATTAGATAACAGCTGGCTAACGAGTATTGAACGCCTGGGTAATCGCTTGCCAGACCCTGCGTATTTATTTGTTATTGATACAGCGGTTATTATTGCTTGTGCCGAGTTGGCGGTCTGGTTCAGTTGGCAGATTGAAAAGCCGAGTGCAGATGGATCCGTGCAATTACTTCAAGCGCGATCGGTATTTAGTAATGAGGGAGTTTGGTGGTGGCTAAGTTCACTGGTTAAAAATTTTATTGAGTTTCCGCCCCTGGGTATTGTTCTTGTGGGGATGCTTGGGATCGGTTTAGCTGAACGTTGTGGATTATTGCCTGCTTTAATTGTGATAGCGGGAAACTCAATTAAACAACGATATTTAGTTCCGGCGATAATCTTTATCGGCATTATGTCTTCCATGGCACTGGATGCGGGTTATGTTGTGTTGCCACCCATTGCTGCAATTTTGTTTATGGCCACGGGACGTTCTCCGATACTGGGAATAGTAGCGAGTTTCGCAGGCGTTTCAGCCGGATTTGGCGCCAACTTGTTTATTACTAGTATTGACCCATTGTTGGCAGGTTTCACCGAAACATCCGCACAGTTTTTAGATGCTAATTATCAGGTTGCAGTAACCAGCAATTGGCGGTTCATGATTGCTTCGACTTTTGTGCTTACATTTACTGGTTGGTTAGTCCCAATAAAGTGGGTGGCACCACGTGTAGCTAATATTAGTTATGAAAATCCCTCTGCTATGTCTGAGGATGTAAAGGTATGTGATGCGAATAGAGCTGCAGTGATTTTGGCAGGCGTTACTTTTTTATTATTGATCATGGTTGTTTTGTTAGCGGTTAATATTCCAGGAGCCCCTTTACACGGAGACGGCAAACGATTTCCCCGTTGGATAGAAGTGACTGTTCCTTTGTTATTTCTGTTGTTTATTGTTCCAGGTGTTGTCTATGGCTTATAAAGCAAAAACCATTCAAAACAGTAAACAGTTTGCTAAATATATGGGCGACACAGTTGCTGATCTTGGGCCGTATATTGTGTTGGCATTTTTTGCAGCACAGTTTATTGCAGTGTTTAAATATTCGCATTTAGGTGAAATGCTAGCGCTGGCTGGCTTCGTTGCAGTTGGATGTTGGCTTTTTGTTATTTGCCTTCGTGTTGCTGGCCTGTTTGGGCAATCTCTTAATCGGTTCTATGTCTGCAAAATATGCATTCATGGCACCGGTATTTGTGCCTATGTTAATGCAAGCAGGTGTTGTGCCTGAATTAACCTAGGTAGCTTATCGTATAGGTGACTCAGTAACGAATGTGATTACACCGTTAAATCCATACATAATTATTGTTTTGGCATTGTTACAAAAATATCATCGTCAAGCAGGGATAGGAACGTTAATCAGTTTGACCTTGCCGTACAGCATTGGCTTTTTGATTGCTTGGATGGTGTTGCTGATTGCCTGGGTATGGTTAAAGATTCCGCTGGGTCCAGGTTTCGTCTACTAATACTGGTATGAGCATAGCTGTTACACGAAGCTTATTACTCGATTCTTGCCTGTTTAACTGATGCTATCGAAGCGCTGAAAGTAACGCTATTTTCTGTGGATTTTCAAGTATAGCTCGTGAGCTATTAATTATATTAGTTGGATTCGTGCCTATGCAGAATGACAAGAGCGGTGAATAATTATTTAAAAATCTTCTGTAGAAGTAAACAAACCAACACGTAAATCCTTAGCATGGTAAATCTCGCGCTCATCAACAGACATAATACCGTCAGCAATACCCAATGCCACGCCACGTGTGATCATTCTCTTTATATTTATTTCGTAGGTAACTTTTTTAGCAGTAGGTAATACTTGCCCGCTGAATTTCACTTCACCCACACCTAGTGCACGTCCTCGTCCAGGGTTATCGCGCCAGGCTAGATAAAATCCAACTAGCTGCCACATAGCGTCAAGGCCTAAGCAACCTGGCATCACTGGGTCACCTGGGAAATGACAATCAAAGAACCATAGCTCTGGTTTGATGTCTAGTTCGGCAATAATTTTACCTTTTTTGTAGTTGCCGCCGTCTTCATTAATAGTCATTACACGGTCTACCATTAACATGTTAGGTATTGGAAGTTGAGCATTGCCTGGGCCAAACATTTCTCCGTTGCCACAAGCGATAAGTTCTTCGTAACTGAAACTAGAGGGTCGAGTCATAGCGATATTATTTTGTTGATAAATTTATTATTAATTATTCGTCTTCAAGAAAAGCAGAGATGGGACGCTTTAGGCGATCTAATTCTAGTCTTAATTCACCCATAGCTTGAACAACAACTGCGTTAACTTCTTCTACAACCTCAGTGTAACCTGATACAGCGTTACCGCATACAATCAATGTAGTTCTTCCTGATAGCGAATCTTTGATTTGACGCAGCACATTGGGTAAATGAGGATCGTCAGCAGGTCTTGCGATGCCTAATGCGACAGCAGAGGCTCGAGTGTGCGCACAAGCGTAGACTATTTCGTCGGCAGGTAACTCAGTGCCTAAGTAGATAGAATTCCATCCGTATAAATTGGCTGCCACTGCCATGCGTAGTGCAATTAAATCGTAATACTGCCCCATCGGTGTAGTCACAACTAAATTATAGTTGGAGTCGTGTTCATTTTTGGAAGCGGTCAAAGTACACATATAAGAACGTACCATAGCAGTGGCCATTCTTTCCTGAGACAGACGCATGTTGCCGCGTCGACATTCGTCTCTAACATAAGCAATGAGAGGTCGCAGTAAGTCTTCTAATAAAAATGGAATGCCTAATGTATTAGCAGCTTTTACTAAGCTGGCTTTCAACGCGCTAGGTTGCATATGATTAATGGCATCCAAACACTCTTCAAAATGTTCCATCACAGAACCTGTGTTTGGACGCTCTGAAGGAATGTTTCGGGCTTGCGCCGCTGCCGATTCGTCGTTCTCGACTAATGCGTAAAGCTCGTCAATGGCTTGATTGGCAATATCACCTATACGGCGACCTGCCGAGGTAGCTTTTCTTAATAAACCGAGCTTTTCGACATCAAGATCCGAATACAATCGGCGATTGTTGGCTGCGCGTTGTGGAGTGACTGCTTGATAACGTCTTTCCCATGCGCGGATGACATCCGCAGTTAAGCCCGTGCGTCTGGCAACCACTTGTATAGGGTGCTGAGGATTTGTGACATTAGTCTCCATTCTGATTGCGCTCGTTTTGTTATGTATTTGTCCAGCTTTATGTACTTCTTATGTCCGACTATATCGGACAATTTTAGTACATTGTCATCGGAATGTACAAGACAAAAGATTACCAATATTGGTAATTGGGAATGGTTTTGCTATAGTTAACGCCAACTATTAAGCACTTATTCTATATCATGCTTTGAGTGGTGACTGTTAAGGAGGTACGGATGAAGAAAATTTTAATTAATGTGCGTTATTTTTTAGCACCATTGCTGATATTAGCGGCGATGTTTGGTGTGTTAGCGGGCGGTCCATGGGTATGGACAGGCGTAGCACTATTGGGTGTCGGGATTATTATCGACACATTAACCAAAGCCCAAACCCCGGGTGCAGGCTTTGACGAAGACGGTGAGTTGTATGGGATTCCCTCATTACACAATGGTGTGATGTACGGCATGCTAGGTGTATTCATCTGCTTACAGATAGTGTTAGCTTGGCGCATATTCCAATACATGACAGGCGTTCCTATTGTCGAGTCAAGCCTACTAGGCATGACAATACAAGATGGCATTACAGGGTCACAGTTAATTGGAGCGACAATTTCAACGGGTATTTTTGCCGGCATCGGGATTATCTACGGTCATGAGTTGGCACATACCAAAGGCTTCAGCTTTGTGATTGCGCGCTGGATGATGGCGTTATCAGGCAAGGCACACTTCTGCTATGCCCACGTATACAACCATCACTTAGAGCTAGGTCATGTAGATGATCCGGCGACTGCGCCGCGAGGAAGAAGCCTATACAAGCATTACCCACTGTCTGGCATAGGGCAAAGTAAATTCTTATTCGTGATGGAGAAGCAACGTTTAGAAAGACTAGGCGTACCATTTTTATCATGGCAGAACCGCTGGATCCGAGGATACTTCATGGCATTACCCACCGTTTTATTGTTCTGGTTTGTGGGTGGCTGGATAGGCATAGGGTGCTTAGCGATCGTGTGGTTGATCTCTAACTTTGAGTTAGAAGCATTGAACTACCTTGAGCACTACGGTTTAATTCGCGAGAAAGGTCAGCCGATTGATTATCGACATAGTTGGGATAACAGCACGGCATTCACTAGCTGGTTTTTCATTGAGATTGGTCGTCAAGGTGATCACCACGACCGTGGCGAGACCCATTTTTGGGAGTTAGACGAAGTAGGCTCTCCGAATTGTGGTCGCGGGTACTTCACGCTGTTTGCATTGGCATTGTTACCGCCGATATGGCATAAGTACATGAAAGAGCAGATGAACAAGTGGGATGATGAGATGGCATCTGAAGGCGAGCGCAAAGTAGCTGCTGAAATGAATCAGATCGCTAACTACGCTTAACGTACCATCATGTTGAAATTAAAAAGCCCCCATCTTGGGGGCTTTTTTTTTGTCTGATGAATCCCCATATTAAGGCTTAATAGTTAGTTTAAAATCATCTCTAAAACTTTATGTCGTACGTATAAACTGCATCTATACGAGTAATTTTTATTCTAGTTTCAGCTTGTTCGCTAACTTTTTCAAAACCTTTTATTAATTAAAGTTGTATTTATATGAGTAGAGAAATTCTTTCCAAAGCGATGTCAGAAACCATTAGTGGTCAAGACTTGGGTGACGCACATGTATTTTTTGAAAAAGAAATACAGCAACTTATGCAGCAGCTAGCCGAGTTAGGTGACAAGGCTGACTTGGTTGATGTGGCTAAAGTGAAACTGAATATAGCCAGAGCTCAATTAGGCTTAGGTAAGCATGTCACTTGTTGGCAAGAAGCTCGCCCATTAGTTAAAACGTTTATACAAAGTGAATGTTTCCAACAGGCAGTGGAAGCATGTGAATTACTTTATTTGTCAGAACAGGATGACTCAATTACAGCGCTTGGGCATGCGTGTTGGTTAGCGGTGACCTACCCCGTGGAATCTGCATTATCGGTAGATATGTTGTCTTACATTATTGATGAAACACCAGACAACTCAGATGGTGCTGCAGTAGCAAGTGTTGCGGCGTTATATCTCGCTGAGTTGCGTAGTAAAGATGAAGAAAAAGAAAGTTTAATGTTTTTAGCTAAGCAGCTAATTGCTGTGGTGGCTAAAAGGCATCGCGACATTGAAGATGAAGAGTCAATTCAAATATGGATTGAAATGCTAGAATTGAATAACCTAGACGAGATGTTTACTCGTCTAGGTAAAATGATTGATGCGATTGTAGGCAGCAGCTGGTGGTTCGATAGAGATGAATTACGTGCGAAACTGCCAGTCAACTAGATTTACTAGATGATTATTTGTACTTGTTTAAGTAATCGTTAACAGAGCCTTCGTATCCAGAGTGGGAGCTAGCGTTAGAACTGCTGCTAGTTTTTGGTGCAGTTGAAGTTTTAGCTGTACTACTAGATTTGCTTGCTGCTGGAGCACTACGAGTACTGAATTTACCCGCGGCGTAATCTTTCATTGAGCCACTAAATCCGGAGTGATGGCTGGCGTTTGATTCCAACATGGCAATTTCATCGCTGCTATGCTCAGCCACATATTCGTCGGCACTTCCACTATAACCAGAATGTTGTTTTACATCTTTAGTTGGTTTAGGTGCACCATCGCTAAATTTTGAAAGATAACTTTTAACGGAGCCTGTATAGCCAGAGTGAGAAAATGCAGATTTATCTGCTTCATATTTCTTTTTAGATTTGACCATGCTCTCTGTGTCAGCGCTATCTGTGATGGCAGCGATATCGGTTGTAGTAGAAGTACGGTCAACGTAATAGAATCCGCCTAAAGCTAAAATTGCTATTACTACCAATAAAATTATTGGTAGATTTGAATTTGAACTGCTCATTATAGTGTCTCCAAAAGTAATGGGTGATCAATAGTGATCGTTATTATTTTTGTACGGTTTTAATTCGATGGGCTAAATGCTACGGATTACTACAGTGCGGGTCAACGAGATCAGTCAACTTTGTGAGCTAAACGAATAGTTAATTATTAACCCTGGTAAATCATTCACGTTATGTGCTGTTTCTAGCCAATGTCTGATCGCAGCATTATCCACATAGATATGGATGCTTTTTATGCATCAGTTGAGCAACGCGATTTTCCTGAATATCGCAATAAACCGTTGGTGGTGGGAGGCGACCCTGATCATCGTGGTGTAGTAGCCACCTGTAGTTATGAAGCACGAAAATTTGGCATTCACTCGGCAATGGCCTGTGCAACCGCTAAGCGTAAATGTCCGCAGGCAATTTTTGTTCGGCCTAGATTTCAGATATATCGCGAAATTTCGCTCCAAATTCAAGACATTCTGCGAAAATATACTAATATTATTGAGCCGCTGGCACTGGATGAAGCGTTTCTTGATGTTACTGAGGAGATTGCGCGTGCAGGCTCAAGTATGTTGATCGCAAAAGATATCCGCCAACGGATTAAAAGAGAGACACGGCTAACAGCATCCGCTGGTGTGTCCTATAACAAATTTCTTGCCAAGATTGCATCAGATCGGGGTAAGCCAGATGGCTTGTTTTATATCTCGTCCAAAGAAGGCCTGGCGTTTGTAAAAAAGCTCACCATTTGTGAATTTTTTGGAGTGGGTCCGGCCACCGAGGAAAAGATGCAAGGACTAGGCATATACACTGGCGCAGATTTAGCGACCTGGGAATTGGAAGCGTTGCAGCCAATTTTTGGTAAATCAGCTCAGTATTATTACAATGCCTCGCGTGGCATTGATACTCGAGCTGTAGAAGCTGGCCGTTTACGAAAATCGGTAGGGACTGAAGATACCTTTGAGGTAGATTTACACTTTCAAGATGAAATGCTCAAAGTGTTCGAGACACAGTGTATTGAGTTAGAGCAACAATTGAAGAAATTTGGTGGGCTAGGGAAAACTGTCACTATCAAAGTGAAGTTTTCTGACTTTACTCAAGTCACGCGTAGCTATTCTACTAAAACAGGATTCCGTGATGCAAAGTCGATTATAGCTGTTATTCCGCCGTTGCTAGAAAATGCTGTAGTTAAGAATTTGCCGGTACGTTTATTGGGCGTTTCTATTTCAAATTTAGTACTTGATTCTGAGGCGATTGAAGACGATCAGATGCCCCTATGGTAATTATGGCAATGGGTTGCTAATTTGCTTTACATTCATCAAAAATAAGCACCATAAGTTGTTCTAAAAATGGGCTTGTAGTATGTTGCTAGTAATGAGCTAGTACTACAAATAAACACAATAATAAGCGATAGATTCAAGCGTAGAGGAGGTCAGCAGCATATGACAGACAATATCAAGATTACGGAAGTCAAAGATCGTATAAAAGTCCCAGAAGGTTTTTCAGTTCACCATTCATTTTGCCCACATGATTGCCCGGATTCATGCTCAATGTTGGTGACACGAGACGATTCCACAGGCAAAGCAGTACGTGTGCAAGGTGATCCCACGCATCCTATTACACGTGGTTACTTGTGCAACAAAGTAAATCACTATCTTGATTTTGTTTATAACGATAACAGAGTGATGTATCCACATAAGCGCGTAGGGCCAAAAGGGCCTGGTGCGAAATTTGAGCGCATTAGTTGGGATGAAGCATTAGAAACAATTACTAATAATTTCAAAGAAACCATTGAGAAATATGGTTCCGAAGCCGTTCAACCGTATTCCTATTCAGGCACCATGGGTATGGTGGGTTACTGGACAATGGACACACGCTTCTGGAACAAAATGGAAGCAGCACGATTAGAGCAATCTATTTGTATTTATGCAGCCATGTGGGCAGGGTTACATACATATGGTATGGCACATTCCAACACATCTATTCATGAAGCGGCACAAGAAGCGGATTATATTATTCTTTGGGGGGCAAATTTAGTCAGTACAGGTGTTCACGCCATTCCATTTATTCGTGAGGCGAAACAGCGTGGTGCAAAGTTAGTAGTGATTGACCCACGTCAAACGCGTACCACCATGATGGCAGATTGGCATATTCAACCCAAACCTGGAACAGATGCTGCTTTAGTGCTGGGGATGATGAAAGTCATCGTTGATAATGATATGCATGATTTGGAGTTCCTGAAAGAGCAAACGCTTGGTTGGGAAGCATTACTCGAAACTAAGTTACCTGATTACCCTTTAGATAAAGTTGAGCAAATCACTGGCGTACCTGCAGCTGATATTGAGAAATTAGCAAAAGAGTATGCGTCAGCTAAGATTTCTGTGATTCGTGCGAACTACGGGCTTAATCGTCACCAAAATGCAGGCCAAATGTGTAAATCAGTTTTGTTACTGCCATGTATTACTGGTTCATGGAGACATCGCTGTGGAGGTGCTAGCTTCGGCAACCTAGAAGAAATGTGGTTGCGTCATGACATGAATAAATTACACAGACCTGACTTGGGAGATCGTGCATCAAAACGTCAATTGAGTATGGTCCAGATTGGACGAGCATTAGATGACAATATAGGGGCTGACGGGGAGCAATTAGATCCACCTATTAAGTCTATCTTTATTTATAACTCTGACCCGGCTAACTGTGCGCCAAACACGAATGGCGTACGGAATGGATTAATGCGTGATGATTTGCAAGTGACGGTGCATGAGACATTTTGGACAGATACTTGTGATTATGCAGATATCGTATTGCCTGCTGATACTCAGTTAGAACGCCAAGATTTAGTAGCGACTTATGGTAATTGGTATTACGTAATGAATGAGCCAATTATTGAGCCGTTAGGTGAGAGTGTACGTAACTCTGAACTATTCCGTATGTTGGCTAAAAAGATGGGGTATGACAAAGATACTGACAATGCATTTACTCAAACTGATGAGGAAATCATTCGAGACATTTTAGTTCAAGATGAAGTTAATCCGTTAATGGAAGGTATTACATTTGAAGGTTTGAAGAAGAACGGCTGGGCGCGTGCTAATACTGATAGTGATCGCAGAAACTTCCTCAAGAATGGTTGGCCAACAAAAAGTGGTAAAATTGAGATTTACAGTGAGGCTTTAAAAAAGCAAGGTGTTGACCCATTACCCACGTATGTTCCTGAAATTGAAGGCCAAGAAGACCCTAAGCGAGATAAGTATCCGTTACAGGTATTAAGTAGCGCATCGCATTACTTCATTGGTGATTCATTTCAATCAGTGCCGCGCTTACAAGCAATGATGTCGCGCCCAACTGTTGAGTTGAGTCCTGAAGAAGCATCTAAGCGTAAGTTGCAAGATGGTGACTTATGTCGTTTGTATAACGACCGTGGTGAGACTTATGCCTATGTTGTCATTATTGAAGGTATGTTGTCAGGTATGTGTTCTACACAAAAACAGTTCAAAGGCAGTAATACACCCGGAGGTGTGAACATTAATGCATTGAACTCAGAAATGTTGACTGACTTTGGTAACAGTCCAACTTTCTATTCTTGTTTGGTGGAAGTAGAAAAAGCTAACAAGAAAATGCGTAAGCAAGCCTTACTTGAGGAATGGGGTGGTAAGGAAGGGTATATTAAAAAATGGCGGGAAGATCCTCGCAATCAGAGCGTAGAAGCAACTGATGCTGAGATTTTAAAACAAGCCGAAAAAATTCATCCAGGAGTATTTAAGTAATGGCAAAGTTTGACACATTTAACGACCCGTTTGATTTTCATATTAGGACGCTACCTGAGCCAAATCCGGATATCCAAACGCTACGTGTTTATACCAACGAAGGCGTGATCACCAAGTTCAGTAATCTCTCCTATGATACATATGAAGTTGTTATTACATGTCCTGAAGGTTCGCATCAATTGAATGCAAGGGCCGGACAGTACGGGACGATTAAAGTGGAAGGTATGCAAAAGCCCCGTTCTTATTCTTTTGCAAAGACACCGGAGTTAGAAAATCCCAACGAATATACTTTCTTTATTCGCCTGGTTGAAGGTGGTGAATTCTCTGGCTGGTTGGCAGAAAAAAACCGCGAAGGTGAGAAAGTCCAAGTATCTGGGCCCATGGGTAAGTTTGGCTTAGATGATTCCAATAAAACCATGGTGTGCATTGCTGGTGGAAGTGGTATGAGTGCTATTAACGCATTAGTTGAACAAGTCAGTGTGCAAGGCATCGCGCGAGATTGTTATTTCTTTTATGGTGCGCGCACCCAAAAAGATTTGTATCTAATTGATGAATTAAATGCGTTGGCAGGTAAGTGGCCAGGTGGCAAATTGTTTAAATTTATTCCAGTACTATCTGAAGAACTAGAAGACAGTGATTGGGCGGGTCCACGTGGGTTTGTGACACAACATGTTAAAGAACAGTATCTGGACAAAGGTGTAGTGACTAGCGATGACATCAAAGCATTTTTCTGTGGGCCACCTCCCATGATTGATCATGGTGTAAAAGTGTTGGAAGAAGCTGGATTGTCAATGTCTGATATCTATTATGATAAGTTTGAGGATGCACGATCACCTGCCCCTGTAATTGATAACCAAAAGTGCGTGTTATGCGATGAATGCTTAATGGCTAAGCCAATAAAGAACTGCATTGTAGAAGCCACTAACTTTAAGGTCAGTGATGGTGAAGTGACATCATTTGAACGCGTAAACCCAGGGCATACTTCAGGTCTTTATTACAATTCATTATTTATAGATGAGACTGAGTGTATCCGTTGTTATGCGTGTATTGATGCATGTCCACATGAAGCTATATCGCCAGCTTATGCACATGTGCCAAAGATACTTAGGGAGCTATAAACTTGCATTATCGGAGTTAGATAATTCATAGCCATTAAAAGCTGCTTCATTCGCGTGAAGCGGCTTTTTTTGAATTAGTCTGCGAGGTTGATGTCTTTAATTATAATAAAATAAGTGATCTGGAGAAGTGAATGAAGACTAAGATTTATCTCACAGTTGCAATAATTATTACCATAATAGTGACAGCCTGGGTGTCTACTAAGGAAAATGCAGATGCATTTGAACAAGGTTTGTTCTGGAAAATAGAAAAAGATGGAGAGTATGTTGGCCACATTTTTGGCACTTTGCATATGAACGATGAGCGTATTGGTGTGTTACATGAAAAAATCAATAAAGTACTAGACGAATCAAAAAGCTTCGCCATGGAAGCATTTCCCAGTGATCACTATTGGAACCCATATTCAGGAGGTCAGCTGATTAAGGGTGATATGGTGCTGCCGAAAGGTGAAACCTTAGAAGAATTAGTGGGCGAAGAAACTTATCAGAAAATTGAAGATGTATTGAGTGGCCTGGGTATGGAGCGTAAATTTATTAATACGTTAAGACCTTGGGCAGCGATGCGTAGTTTTGCCGTCAAAGCAAAAAGTAATGCAGCTATCCTGGATTATAAATTACTTGATCGTGCAGCGAATCAGAGAAAAGAGTTGTATCAAGTAGAATCAATTGAGGAATTTATTGTTACATTACAAGAAATGCCTGTTGATGCACAGGTAGCGTTACTTAATTTCACAGTGGCAAGCTACACTGAAATGCAGAACATTATTGATGACATGCTAGATGCTTATTTAAAGCAAGATTTAAAAGCTATGTATCAAATAAGTACACGCTTCATCCCGGATGAACCAGAGAATAAACAATGGCGTGATATCTATTTAAAACATGTAATTGAAATTAGAAATATCGTCATGCAACATTACATGAGAAAACCAATGCGCGAAAAAGATGCTTTCATCGCTATAGGTGCGGTTCACCTATATGGTGAAAAAGGCGTATTAGCACTCATTGAAAAAGATGGGTATACCGTTTCACGAGTTGATTTATAAATACACAATCATGTTAGCCAGGATGTTTTTTGCAAGTACAGTATTTGTCGTTAGCCAGGCAAGTGTCGCTGCCACTAAATATGTCACTGATGAATTTGAAATCATGTTGCGTACTGGTCAAAGCACCCAGCATGAAATTCGCCGACAGATAAAAAGTGGTACTCCACTAGAAGTTCTGCAAGAGAGTGATGGTTATACTAATGTGCGTATGCCTAATGGTGTTGAGGGCTGGGTGCTGACGCGATACTTAATGAATCAACCTTCAGGTCGAGATCTTTTGGCAGCGCTAGAGAAGCGGCACGAAAAATTGAGGACTAAATTTGACCAAGCCGTGGCTGAAGAAAAAACGGCAATGGAAAGAGAAATTAAGAGACTCAAAGATATTGCCAAGCTGCCATTAGAGCTACAGCGTGAAAATGATCAACTTAAAACCCAATTGGCCCAAGAAAAAGATCGTTACGACAAATTAGCTGCTGAAAGTGAAGTATTGAAATCACCATTGAAAGATAGGCAATGGTTTATCAGTGGTGCTTTGGTGGTTATTGGCAGTATGATATTCGGTATCATCCTGACAAGAATTCCATGGCAACGAAAGAAAAAGTGGAATCAGCTATAAGGGCAAAAAAGGGGACGCTACCCTTTAATTTCATTTTTCCTGGGTCTGCTCTGAGGTTAGTATTTGAGTACGCGGTCAATCTTCTTTTCCAGTTTTTTAAGCAAGGACTCACTGCGCCACAGGGTAAGCCCTTTTCAATATTACGTCGAATGATGGCCAGTTTTTCTGGTTCATCAGCGATTGCTAACCAGCTCGACCAGTTCTTCATCTGACTCAAGTGGGCGCACCAATGTGTATTCGATGTTAATACCTTAATCTTCCCTGCCATAACAATGTGCAGCGGCACTTGACCAGGGATAGTGCTCCGCCTTTTCCACCATCCTAGCTCTCACGGGGTTACGTTCGACATATCGAATCGTCGCCCAGAGATAGCCGTCATCTAGCGGCGCAGAAAAATAACGACCTTGCCACACATGTCCTTTAATACCTCGTTGACGATTGAATCGTTGTGCATAGCGCATGTGTAATGGTTTGAGTACGTTTTGCAGCCCTTCTTTTGTGTCAGGTACTGCGACGAGATGAATGTGATTGCTCATCAGACAATTAGGCCAGTATCTCTACGTTGTCTTGCTGGCAATAATTCCTTAACCAGGCAAGATAGGTTTCTCAATCTTCATCAGTAAAAAAGATATCTTCGCGGCGATTGCCTCGTTGAGTGATGTGATGCGGTATTTTGGCAAATACAGTTCTAGCGAGTCGTGGCATAGGCTAACAATAGCACTGTTTTTAAAGGGTAGCGTCCCCTATATAGATCCGCTTTATCGGTATATCTTTTTTTGTTAAACTTAGCTATAGTTATAGTTTAATTTAAGACTGGATCAGGGTGGTCAAAATGATGAAGCGAATTTTTTTTATACTTGTCGTATTACTGTTGCCGTATCAGCATGTGTTTGCTGCGGAACCAACGGCGGCGCAATTACTGGCAGCGGCTATCCTGAATGCAGATGGAGATCCCTCAACGAATGTGAGTGATCCCAGCACACTTACAGCCACTCAAACTGCGAATACCATAAAAAATGCTCCCGCTGCATCTGTTACGGCAGCAGTTGAATCGGTAATAAATTCAAGAACATATGAATTTCTCGCAGCGAGCCTTGCGAATGCGGCAACAAGCAACCCGGGTGTCTCGGCAAACAGTGCCACGGCTGCTGCTAATAATGCACTTGCTAGGAATTATGGAAGCGACGCGCCTGTATTAACCACCGCATCCGTGACAAATGCTAATCCGACATTAACACAATCAGAAGCAAGCACATCTCTCAATGCAGTCTATAGGGCTGCTTCAGGAAATCGTCAAGCGAGGTTAACTACGGCATACAATAGCACTAGTGGTGGTAGTCCACTGACTCCAGCGGAATTTATTGCTGCTGTTGAAGAGGAAAATAGTTAATTAAAAAATAGAAGTAAGACGCTGATTCCTTTTAAAGGGTAGCGTCCCCTATATAGATCCGCTTTATCGGTATATCTTTTTTTGTTAAACTTAGTTATAGTTTAATTTAAGACTGGATCAGGGTGGTCAAAATGATGAAGCGAATTTTTTTTATACTTGTCGTATTACTGTTGCCGTATCAGCATGTGTTTGCTGCGGAACCAACGGCGGCGCAATTACTGGCAGCGGCTATCCTGAATGCAGATGGAGATCCCTCAACGAATGTGAGTGATCCCAGCACACTTACAGCCACTCAAACTGCGAATACCATAAAAAATGCTCCCGCTGCATCTGTTACGGCAGCAGTTGAATCGGTAATAAATTCAAGAACATATGAATTTCTCGCAGCGAGCCTTGCGAATGCGGCAACAAGCAACCCGGGTGTCTCGGCAAACAGTGCCACGGCTGCTGCTAATAATGCACTTGCTAGGAATTATGGAAGCGACGCGCCTGTATTAACCACCGCATCCGTGACAAATGCTAATCCGACATTAACACAATCAGAAGCAAGCACATCTCTCAATGCAGTCTATAGGGCTGCTTCAGGAAATCGTCAAGCGAGGTTAACTACGGCATACAATAGCACTAGTGGTGGTAGTCCACTGACTCCAGCGGAATTTATTGCTGCTGTTGAAGAGGAAAATAGTTAATTAAAAAATAGAAGTAAGACGCTGATTCCTTATTAAAGGGTAGCGTCCCCTTTTCCCCGTTTATGTTTGGAAGCACATCACCTGATAAACCGCTGTTTTACGCCTTTTGTGCTCTGCTAGTTTGGATACCCTTGCCCCTCGCCAGCGAGGTGCCGTGGGCGATGTCAGTCATGGCGATCTGGATTGCTCTGATTTCAATTTGTTGGTGTTGGCTTTATCTCCAAAATAAGGTGTCAATCACTAGTAGCCTTCGCGCTGCAAAATATGTGCTTTTAGCTTTTACTCTGTGGTTGTTGTACATCGTATTCCAACTAATACCATTGCCTGCTTATATTCTGAAGTATCTTTCACCTTCATCATTGGAGCATTGGTTATCTGTTGAGGAGTTTCTAGGTCAACCTGGCGTAGTAAACTTCAGTATCAGTATCGACCCAAAGATTACTAAGCTTTGGTTGTTGTTAAGTATTTGTTACTTTCTGTTTTTTCTTTTAGCACTAGTATTGGTTTCTAACCGCAGGCGTTTAAAAATACTGGCCTATGTACTGCTTTGTAGTGGTTTGTTCCAGGCCGTGTTTGGCGCCATGATGACCCTGTCGGGCCTGGAGTATGGTTTTTTTATCAAGAAGACTGATTATCTTGGTGTTGCTACGGGCACTTTTTTTAATCGAAATCATTTGGCAGGTTATCTTGGGATGACGATTGCGGTGGGCATTGGTTTATTGATTGCAACCCTGGATACTCAGTCGATTAAAATAGCTAAAACAACCAGGAAAAAAATCTTGACTCTGCTTCGTTTGGTGCTGAGTGTAAAGATTATGGTCAGATTGAGTTTAATCATGATGGTCATTGCACTGGTGTTAACGCATTCGCGTATGGGGAATACGGCTTTTTTTGCTAGCTTATTTATTACGGGAGTTATTGGGCTGATATGTGCAAAACATGCAACACAATCCATGATTGTTTTGTTTGTCAGTATTGTGATTATTGATATGGTAATTGTGGGGCAATGGTTTGGTCTTGAAAAAGTAAAACAGAGATTAGAGCAAACGAATGCAATGAGTGAGAATCGGGATGAAGTTAATAAATACGGCTTGGAGCAATGGAAAGATTATCGTCTAACTGGCAGCGGTCTAGGTAGTTTTTATGCGGTCTTCCCGAAATATCGTGGCGTAGATATACAGGGGTTTAACAAAGAAGCGCATAATGATTATTTGCAATTTGCGACTGAAACAGGGGTGGTTGGACCAGTTTTACTGGCATCAATCGTAATCGCATCAATTTTTACTGCATTGGCCGCCCATTATCGGCGACGAGACCCTTTAATGCGAGGGATGTCTTTTGCTGTAATTATGGGGATTATTGCGATGATGAGCCATGCAACGGTAGAATTTAACTTGCAGATGCCTGCCAATGCCGCGACTTTCGTTGTGCTATTGTCGTTAGCATGGATAAGCTTGAATCTAGGTTCAAGAAAGAATAGCTTGGAGAGTAAGAAGCTGGGGAGCTAGCTTGACTGGATTATAGTCAAATCATATAGTTGCAAAGTCCTTATGTTTTAGTTTAGCATGTTTTCCATGCTAAACTTACGTGCCTTGTTTACTAACCTGTGAGTCAAAATATTATGCGTATTTTCTGTTCTAAAATAATCAGTTTGCCATTAGCGCTAACGACTACGTTATTCTCCGTTCAAGGACATGCAGAAGAGCTGTTTGATGGACAGGGGTTCGATTTTGCTGGTGGTAAGTTATCTCCTGAGTTATCAGTCAAATTATCACATAGCGATAATTTGACCTTTGCCGCAGATAATGAAATCAAGACCTTTATCACCTTGACTGAACCAAGCCTTACTTATGACCTACAAGGTAACAAAAATCGAATTACCCTCAGAACTCTGCTCTCCATAGGAGAGCATGATAGTAGTCATCAAGATGATTATGTTGATAAAACCATACAGGCTAGTTACGAATATACACCAACGAGAAAAACTTCTGCAGGCATTGATTTTGAATATTTTAAAGGACATGATCCTCGCGGCACCGGAGCTGCTGAAGGTACTGGGCTCGTTCAGCAACGATATGATCGCTACGACCAATATAAAGTTGATGTGAATGCGGCTTATGGTGCGAGGTCTGCAAAAGGGCGCTTTGAGATTGATGGAGGGTATAAAGATAAGGAATATCAAAACAATTTTGCTGTCACCACAGTGCGTGATCGCGAAGATACCTATGGTAGTGCCCGGTTATTTTACCGTGTGATGCCTAAAACCCGAGCAGTGTTAGAGGGGCGCGTGTTGAACGTCAACTATGTGACTGATGCGGCGGGAACACCAACACTGGATAGTGTGGCCTATAAAGGCCTCGTTGGTTTGGTCTGGGATAGTACGTATAAAACAACAGGTTCAGCAAAACTTGGCTATGTTTCCAAAGATTTTGATGCGGGAGCACGTAAAGATGGTGATGACGCAATTTGGGAAGTTGAAGTTGAATGGAGGCCTAGAACCTATTCAATATTTAATATACACACAAGTCGAGATTATGCTGAGACGAATGGTACTGGTGATTTTACGCGGGAAGATAAAATTGCTGGTAGCTATGAGCATGAATGGACCTCAAAGGTTAAGACGCGTTTACAAGCTAGTTATCAAGAAGATAGATTTAGCGAAGATACAGCCGGACGTGAAGACGACTTGACGACATTTAGTGCATATGTTGATTTTGAGCCACGTCGGTGGGCAACACTGGGTACAGGTTATAGTTATGGCGAACGTGATTCTACAACCAGCAGTTTTGACTATGAGCGGAATCTGTTTGAGGTCTACGCAAAAGTAGTTTTCTAAGCAGGATTTTTTTGGAGCTTTGTCTGTCTTCAAAACCCCACATACAAAAAGCTAATTTCTTTCTATAGAAATTAGCTTTTTGTATTAAGATACAACAGTTTTCATACCAACTTATGCAGTATGTCGCAATCAATTAACAACAGCCGCATTTTGTTTTATGCCATCGTGTTTTTGCTTTTTCTACCATCGGAACAACTGCATGCAGAAACAGCAAATGGGGTACCGGATTATGTTTTGGGTACAGGAGATGTGGTACGCATCCAGGTCTATGGGGAAGAAGACCTCTATCTAGAATCTCGTGTTAGCGACCGTGGGACTATCTCATACCCTTTTCTTGGGGAATTAAGAGTAACGGACGTAACCCCAGATTATCTGGAGAAAATAATTACATCACAATTAAAGGATGGCTATTTAATTAACCCTAAAGTATCGGTTGATATTCTTGAATACCGCAATTTTTATGTAAATGGAGAAGTTGAAGCTCCCGGAGGGTTTCCATTTCAGCCGGGGATCACTGTGCGTAAGGCCATCTCAATTGCTGGTGGTTTTAAGGAGAGAGCATCTAAAGAGAAAATTAATATTATTCGCGATGATGACCCTAATGGAGAATCAAAGCCAGTCAAGCTTGATAAGTATATTAGACCAGGCGATATTATCACTATTGAAGAAAGCTTCTTTTAAGCTTATACATGAAATTTATCTATGAACGATCCACATTCTGCTCATGTTTCTCCTGAACCTAATCATTACGAAAATGATGAAATTGATCTTAAAGAATATCTACGAATTCTGTTTATTCATAGATGGCTAATAATAGGCCTGGCAGTTGTAACGACGCTGCTAACCATGCTTGTTGTTTTTTCTGTAGATCCCATTTATGAATCGACAGCAACAATCCTAATTGAATCTGAAGAAAAAAATATCATCTCTTCTATTGAAGAGGTTTATGGTCTTCCTGGTGCGCAGGACGAGTATCTTGAAACACAAAATAGAATACTTCAATCACGTAATTTATCAGAAAAGGTTATTGATAAACTAGAAATTCTACAGCACCCAGAATATGATCCCGATCTGCAAACTCCAGGTTTAATATTAAGGGCGTTATCGGCAATAGGATCCTGGCTACCTGTTAATTCGCTTCAAGAAGACGAGGTTAAAACAGATCGTGCTATTCGCAATCACCTTTTTGAGGGGTTCAAAAGTCATTTAAAGATAGCTCCAGTTCGTAATAGCTTGTTAATCAATATTTCTTTTGAGTCAACTGACCCCAAATTGAGTGCAGATGTTCCTAACACATTAGCGGATATATATATCAAGAACGAGCTGGAAGGAAGATTACTGCTAACCCATGAAGCGACTGGATCATTAACAGAACAATTAGACGAACTGAAACAAAATCTGGAAAGGTCGGAAAAAGCCTTACAGGTATTTCGGGACAAAGAAAAACTGATTGACGTTAGAGGTGTTGACAGTTTGACAGCAAGAAAGCTGGATGAGTTAACAGGAGAACTGATTGAAGCGCGTCGTAATCGGAATGTAGCTGAAACAGCGTATCGCCAGATTGTCGCATTGAAGGGTAAATCTATTGAAGCCTATGAAACAATCCCTGCAGTTTTAAAGGATGTTGGCTTACAAAATGTAAAGAAAACAAAATCGGAAGCTCAACGTAAAGTAGCTGAATTAAAGAAACGCTATGGGCCAAAACATCCGAAGATGATCGCGGCGATAGATGAACTTGAGGCGGCGGAAAAAAACGTAAGAGCACAAATTCTTAATGTGGTTGAGTCGGTGAAAAAAGAATATGAAGTGGCTCGTGCAAAAGAGAGTCATTTGTCCGCTTCAATGAACCATACCAAACGCGATATGAGTGACATCAATAGAAAGGAAAGCGAACTAATTGCTCTGGAGCGTAGTGTTCAAGCAAACCAAGAGATTTATGAAACATTTTTAGGCCGTTATAAAGAAACCAGCGCAGTTGGTGATATGCAGTCTGCTCATGCTCGCGTTGTTGATCCTGCAATTTTGCCATCACGGCCTATTAAGCCTAAAAAGACTTTGATTCTGCTAATTACATTTCTTTTGAGTCTGATTATAGGAACAGTGCTTGCCTTTTTAATCGAAGTCTTGGACAACACAGTGAAGGATATACAAGATGTAGAGCAGCGATTACATCTATCAGTTTTAGGAGTGTCACCTAAATTAACAACATTGTTAAACAAGAGTGTGGGGGCGTTATGTTATTACGCGGATAATGGTCAAATTCCTTTTGCAGAAAGTATCAGGACTATTCGCTCAGGTGTATTACTTTCAAATCTGGACGAGAAGCAAAAGGTGATAATGGTCACGTCTTCAGTTCCCGGCGAAGGTAAAAGTACAATGGCAGCGAATCTTGCGTTATCGCTTGGCCAAATGGGAAAGGTACTTCTTATTGATTGCGATCTTAGGAGATCTTCAATTGGTAAAGTATTCAGGCTTGACTCGCAAGATATTAGTCTTGTCCACTTTTTAGCAGGGACCTACACCATTGATCAAGTCACACATAGTTTTGAAAAAGAAAATATAGATGTAATTCCGGCAGAAGGCACTCCTCCGAATCCGCTAGAGATGTTATCTTCTAAGCGTTTCAAGTCAGAACTAGAGCAGTTAAAAGAGAAATACGACCATATTGTGATTGATTCAGCAGCTACTGTTGCTGTGAGCGATGCATTAGTTTTAAGTCAATTGGTTAATCAGGTGATTTATTTAATTAAAGCGGATGAAACGCCTTACCCGCTAGTTCAAGAGGGTATTAAACGCTTGAAAAAGGTCAATGCCCCGATTGTTGGCGTCATTTTAAATCAGGTCGATATGTCCAAGAAACCAGGCCGTTACGATCAATATTATGGTGGTTATTACAGCTACGAAAAAGCGTAAGCCATGGTTGAGGATGGCGCCATGATTGATATACATTGCCATCTTTTGCCTGGTATTGATGATGGCGCGAAAACAATAGAAGACTCAATGGCGATGATTTGCCATGCGATGAAGTCGGGAATAAAAAAAATTGTTGCTACCCCC
Organism: uncultured Gammaproteobacteria bacterium; assembly: GCA_951812785.1. Classification (GTDB taxonomy): domain Bacteria; phylum Pseudomonadota; class Gammaproteobacteria; order UBA4575; family UBA4575; genus UBA1858. The sequence goes on along the minus strand of OX638335.1, from coordinate 1,958,893 downwards.
CATATTATACCTGGCAGATATAATAATACTCGAGAATCGATTCAAGCAGCATTTAAGAAAGTTCGTACAGAGCTAGATCGGAACAATATTAATATTGATATTAGTTACGCTGCAGAAATAAGGTTTGATTATGTAATCCTCGAGATGGTGCATAACGATGCAGTACCTTATTTAGGTAGCTACGAAGGTGAGCGAGTTCTACTGCTGGAATTTCCGCATACTCATATTCCTCCAGGCCATGAAGAACTCATTAAATGGCTATTGAGTAGGGGGGTTAGGGTGCTTATTGCTCATCCAGAGCGCAACCGCAGTTTATCTAAAGATATTGATAAAGTGTCTTCGCTTATAAAACTTGGTTGTTTATTGCAGATTACCGGTGGTTCGTTAACTGGTGTATTTAATAATACCTTCAAAGAATGTGCAGAAGAAATAGTACGGCGTGGATGGGGTAGTGTGATAGCAAGTGATGCACATAACTTGCATGCTCGGTGCCCAGAGTTAGAACCTGCGAGACGAGCAGCGGAAAAGATTATTGGAGAAGCCGCAGCAAATAAGATGGTATTTGATACCCCGGAAACTATCTCACAGACCCACTTTCAATCTAACTGATGAATGACACTATTGTTCGCATAAGTGTACTCTTTTGTATCCTGCTATTACTTTGCATGATTTACATATCGGCAAGCTGGGGGCTTGCTGATATGTATTACAGCCCAGCAAAGAGTGAACTGAGAAGTTGGACAATAGGTGAGCGTGAACTTAACAATACAGATTGGGATCGTCTACGAGCTGATTTATCGAAAGCCCTTGAGTTGGATCCGTATCATCCCAAAATTCATGAACACTACGCTATTGCAATAGAAGGCCGTTTTTCAAAACTCCCACAAGGAGATTCTGAGGCGGAAAATTTCCGCAAGCAAGCATTAAACCATTACATCAAATCAGTATCTTTACGGCCATCGTGGCCCTATGCCTGGAGCAATGTCATGACCGTAAAATTTCGCTTAGGCCAAATTGATGAAGAATTTATTCAAGCGCTTCATATCGCAGAAACACTGGGGCCGTGGGAGCCTGGAATACAAAAAATGGTGATAGATATTGGTCTGATCACCTGGCCCAGGTTATCCTATTCAGACCGTTCATTTGTAATGAAGACAATTTCCCATGCGCTGGAGAAACAACCCAAAGCAGCATTATCACTAGTGGATAGACATGGTGTACTAGATACCGTCTGTTTGATTAATAAAGATAAAGAGAAGATTGCCGAATATTGTAAACAATATAAGAAGAAGTAAGTTTATGACACTGCTTCTAGTTTTTTCTTCTAATGCCTAATTCGTCTTAACTTGCTCATTAATCCATTGATACGTTTTCTGGACACCATCTCGCAATGGTTGCGTCGGTTTCCAACCAAGCTTCTGCTCAATCAGCCGATTATCAGAGTTCCTACCTCTTACTCCTAAAGGGCCATCGATATGTTCTAAGCGTAATTTCTTACCTGCTATAGCCATAGCAATTTCTGCTAACTGATTAATTGACACCATTTCATCAGAACCTATATTCACAGGTTCCATGAAATCAGACTCCATTAATTTCAGAACTCCGTCGATGCATTCATCTACATAGAGAAAAGAACGTGTTTGTTTTCCATCACCCCAAATTTCAATCTCATCACCATCATTGGCCATTGCCACCTTACGACATATAGCAGCAGGTGCTTTTTCTCTACCTCCATCCCAGGTACCGTAAGGACCAAAGATATTATGAAAGCGGGCAATACGAACGTCCATTCCAAAATCTCGATAAAATGCAAGATAAAGCCTTTCGCTGAAAAGCTTTTCCCAACCGTATTCGCTATCCGGTGCAGCGGGGTAGGCGGAATCTTCTGCGCAATTGGGGTTATCCGGCTCTAATTGATTATGTTCTGGATACATGCATGCAGAAGAGGAATAAAATATTTTTTTAGTGTTCCTTTTTCGGCAGGCTTGCAAAACATTTAGATTAATTAACGCAGAACTATGCATAATATCTGCATCATTCTCTCCAGTAAAAACATATCCAGCTCCACCCATTTCCGCAGCTAATTGATAGACTTCATCAAACCTTCTATCTAATATAGATCGGCAGATAGACTGTTCACGTAAATCACCTATTACAAAATCGTCAGCTACAGTTTCCCAAAATTCAGGGTATTTTAAATCGACGCCTCTTACCCAGTGCCCCTCAGCTTTTAGTCTCTTAACTAGGTGGCTACCAATAAAACCACCGGCACCACATACCAATATACTCTTCATTTTGTTAATTTCCTGAAGTTAAACATAACATAAGTTAATTTAAGCCCCGATATATATCGGGGCACATACAATTTGGGATTATCTATACATCGAAAGAGCCAACCAAAATAATAATCATCAGCCCACCTAGGTATTGATGCTTGATTGCCAGTTAAAAATGACACTGCGGCTCCAGTACATATAATACCTGGTTTATATGAAAGTGCAATTTTTAAATAATACCCGAGTCTTTCCTGCACGCCTCCTCCTATATTGATCAGAATATATTTTGGTCTCCTGACTTCCAATATGCGGACTAGTTCTTTATCGATAATATCTTCTTTTGAATATATAGGTGCTACGTAATGATCTTGGGCGGTAATTTTTATTCCTAACCCGCATAAATAGTTATGGTTAATAGTGTTATCAGTTTCACTAGGATTTATTAAGAAAAGTAAATTTTTTTTTCTGAGCTCATCTTCTTTTAGAAAAGACCTAAGGAACTTCAAACCTGATAATTTATCTAGGCTCATTCCATAGAAAACTCTTAGTATGAGCACCATAAACCCACTATCGGGTATAGCAAAATCGCTACCTTTTAATGCTTCATAATAATTAAGGTCTTCGTTTATAGTAGCTAAAGCAGGTGCAGCTGGTACAACCATTAAAGCCCCTGCTCTTAGCTTTGCTAATGCAGCATAATATCCAGAAGTCAAAAAACTAACACCTAATATTGTTGTTGTCTCTTCAACCTTCATAACAGAGCTATCTGACTAAAAAGAGATGTTTATTGTGTGGTGTGCGGTGAAAAATGTACAACCTTGATGATGCGCTTTTGTGAGGTTTTTGAACTCATATTTAATCGTTAATTATTAGTATTCATTAAGAGAAGGGGGCGGTCTTGTAATAAGCTATGGCTTGATTTTCCTTTTTGACCCAATAAGTTATGCGATAACTTTATAACAATGACAAAGTGCTCATTAAAGGCGCGCTGCGTCTCCCTTATCTGTATTAATTAATCCATGCCAACTGTTGAAACCCTGACCTTTTATTCAACACATAAACTTATAAGCAAACATCTACCACTAATTTGTGTAAACTTTGCATTATTATATCCAATTTATAGAGTGCTAGCAAAAACATGCATAAGGACGGAGTTTGTGTAGTAGGAGCCCAACCACCCCCGGTGCATGGTATGGCAATGGTTAATGCTCATATGGCCAAAAGCTTAGCTTTGATGACAGATAATGTTATTTTAGTTGACCTATCCCCTGAAGCTTTTTCCGGTAATATCTTCAATCGTATTCTACGAGTAAAAAAGGTGTTTAAGGGTGTTATGCTCTCAATGCAATCACGCTCATCTTGGTCTACTATGTATATAGGGCTTTCAGGAGGGCTTGGACAAATATATGAAATACTTTTTATCTTATTATCAAGATTTTTAGGCAAAGAAATTTTTTTGCACCACCACAGCTTTGCGTATCTAAATAAGCCCAGCCTCATTACTAAATTGCTTACTGTTGCGGGTGGAAAATCGGCTAAACATATTGTCCTATGTAACAAAATGGAGTGTTTGTTAAAAACAACATATCCTGCTGCGCAAAATATTTATGTTCTTTCAAACGCTGCTCTTTTGGAATTCGAAGGCCAATCAATTATAAGTAAATCCAAATTGGAAACTATTGGTTACCTCTCTAATATAAGTGAAGAGAAAGGAATATTTTATTACCTTGATGTAATGGAAGCCTTAATTGCTCAAAACGTTCAAGTAAGAGGTTACATTGCTGGGCCGTTTCAAGATGAAAAAGTGAAAGATAGGGTAATGGACAGAATCTCAAATCTGCCAATGGTGCATTATGTTGGTTCAAAATATGATAAAGAAAAAACACAGTTTTTTAATGAAATTGACACCTTGCTTTTCCCAACAAAATATGTCCACGAAGCCGAGCCATTAACTATTTATGAGGCCTTGGCTCAAGGTGTACCAGTGATATCAATTGATAGAGGATGCATCCCTGAAATATTTCTATCAAACGCAGAAATAAGCATTACCAATGAAAGTGATTTTACTGAAGAAGCGGTAAGGAAAATCACTGGTTGGGTAAAAAACGATGCTGACTTTCAAAAAGCATCACGAAAAAGTATTCAGAACTTTAAAGACATGAAGGATATATGGAGTGAAGAATATAAAAAGTTACTTTCACTCATTATCATGTCAGAAAATCTGACAACATAAAAAGCGTTAATGTCTTCAAAGGCAAGTATGAAAGTCGCAAGTATACCTTCACAAACAATCCAGCTGTTAAAAAAGTATAAGCATATAAACTGGGCACTGGTAGATCAAGCTATGGTGAGCGGTGTTAATTTTTTAACTGGAATAATGACTGCTCGCTTTTTGGGTCTAAAAGAATTTGGTACATTCACACTTGTATGGGCTGTTGTATTGTTTTTTCATGGATTACAGCTCGCTATTATTGTTAACCCTATGATGACGATAGGGCCGAAACAATCATCAGACAAGTTGCTTCAATACTACGGTGCTGTATTTACACAACAGATAGCTTTCTGTGTCTTAGGAGTTATTTTTATTTTCCTTGGTTCGTTTTCGATGAGCGCTATGTTTCCTCACTTGCAAATATTAGAAATCGTTCCAGCTCTAATAGTGGTGACTGTTGCATTTCAAAGTCAAGATTTCCTTCGAAAATATTTATTTACACGTCAACGTGGGCATTTGGCTTTTATCAATGATGGCATTAGCTACATAGGACAACTTCTATTACTGCTATGGTGCTTCAAGAATATTTCAATGAACAGTAGTATGGTATTGTGGGTGATCGCTATTACTTCGCTCATAGCTTTTGTGCTAAGTATGTATACGTTACCAAAGGTAGTGTCTGATGGAACAATTATAAAGTCTGTTTTTTTTCGAAATTGGTATTTTGCTCGCTGGATGATCGGTTCTGCAGTTGTGCAATGGTTATCCGGTCATATATTTCTTATTGGAGCTGGAAGCTGGCTTGGTGCGTCAATAGTGGGTGCTATGAAATCAGCACAAAATATTATGGGAGTAATGCATATTCTTTTTCAAGGACTTGAGAATGTCGTGCCTATCCATGCAGCAAAGAAGCTACAATCGCATGGTGTCGAAGTTATGAAGAATTACTTACTCAAGGTCACTAGCATAGGTTTTTTTGGTGTAGTTCTAATTTCTTTGATTATCACAATTTCTCCTGCCTATTGGCTGAGTTTTTTTTATGGACCTGAATTCGCAAGTTATAGTGATATTTTAATGTGGTATGTGTTCATATACCCCATCGTATTCATCTCGCTTGTGCTGCGAATATGGCTTAGGACACTTGAACATACAAGACAAATTTTTAAGTCGTATGTGATCATGACTTTTTTTGGTGTGGTTCTAATATATCCACTTATTTACTTATTTAACTACAATGGAGCGATGTCTGGTGTTTTAATAACAAATGTTGTTATGGTAATAGCTCTTTACACAGCAAGCCGCAAAGTGATTAAGAGTCAATGACTTGGGGTAATCTACAGGTTGATGATAATCAGCAATCAGCAATAAGATATAATTAAAAAATTGCCCCTATGGAAATCCTTGTATTTGCAGTATCTCTCATTATTATATTAACCATATGGTTGGTCATTATAAATAAATGGAGAAAAGGTGTTTACTTACTTATCTGCTATATCCCCTTTGCGGGAATTGTAACATTGGCATTGCATCCTTCCCCATTCCCGACTATCTTTAAAGACATTCTTTTCATAATTCCTCTTTACGCAGCTTTCTTTTTATGTGGATTGCGTAAAAAACATGTTATCACTGACAGTCATGTTCCAAGACACATAGTCTTATTCATATACGCACTATTTGTTCTAGTTTTAATTCAATCCTTAAACTCCTCCATTCCTAACTGGCTAGTTGCTTTTATAGGCATAAAAGTTTGGCTCTTTTATTTGCCAATGTTATTCATAGGGTTTGCATTTATCCGCAACATTGACGAATTAGTGTTACTTTCAAGAATGATGGTTATCATAGCATTCATACCATGCCTAATTGGAATCGGAGAGTTTGTCGCAAGTAGTATATTAGGCTATAAACTTGTAATGACTACAATATATGGTGATGCCGCAAAAGCGGCAACTCAAAATTTTCAAATATACGATGTTAATGCTGTGTTATATAGAATTCCATCAACGTTCAGCTACTGGCTACAATACTCAGGATATACGATGTCTATGATAATTCCTGCCTATATTCTTTGGCAAATTGATCGAAACCGTATGTGGCGGACACTTGCTAAAATATTATTTGGTATTACGGTAGTTGCATCTCTTCTATCAGGGGCAAAAGCAAATTTTATTTTCATCCCGCTGCTCGTCGTAACTATTTTCGCATTCGAAGGGAACATTAAACGTGGGCTTATATTTACCATGGGTATTCTGGTATTATTCGCAGGGGTGTTATTAATTGGGGATTTTAACTTAGTAACATTTTCTGAACTAATGATACGATTATTCGTGAGATACTATAATGAGCTGTTTATTGGAGGGATCAGTGAAGCATTACAAAATGCGCCTTGGGGAATGGGGACCGGAATGAATACCGGACCCGCAAGACATGCTTTTGAAAATTATGATTATGAGAGTTTTGGTGTAATCGAAAACTATTACGCAAAGGCGATATATGAGTTAGGTTTGATTGGGCTGGTATTGGTACTAGGTTTGTTTCTAAGCGTCATTGGGCAGGGAATTATCCAACATATAAAAATAAAAAATAGGGAAGTCAAAAGTTGCTCTGCAGCCCTATTAGGATTTCTTACTGTCGTCGCAGCAACTTCATTAAAAGGTTGGCAAATAGATATTGACCCTATTAATGTATATTTTTGGCTTTTTGCTGGAATATTATTAAAGTTGAAGTACCTTGATTTCCCTCAATCCGGCAAGTATTAGCAGAATACTACGGCGTTTTGATGTGGTTTGAAATTTTAAATAATGTTTAAGGTGGATTACATTTTAGTTCTTTATATTTTCTACTCAGTAGAAACCAAATAGCATAAAGGTCTCCAGATGTTATTAAATGAGGCTAAGTGGATAGGTAATGTCTTAAATAGCTACTCAGTTGAGCAACTTACCCCTCTAGTTAACCTAGGGAGCGCTACTAAGAACTTCAGGGAGAAGGGACAGTCGTTTATCTACGAGTTTATTATTCATCCGCTGGAAAAACGTGGAGTCACAATAGTGCATGTAGATATTGAGCCAGGTCAGGGTGTGGATATTGTTGGAGATATTTTTGATGAGGATATTTATTCTCAAATTCTATCGCATAATCCAAAATCTGTAATATGTGCAAATATTCTGGAGCACGTTATTGCCCCTCACAAAATGGCTAATCTATGTGTTGATATGATCCAACGTAATGGTTTTATTGTTGCCACAGTACCGTATAGCTTTCCATTTCATTTGGCTCCAATTGATACCATGTTTCGGCCAACTGTAGAAGAACTGGCAGATATGTTTCCCGGAGGTGAAATTCAAGCTAGTGAAATTGTAAATTGTGGGACATTTGGACAGCAGATAGTCATATCTCCTAAAGTGTTTTTTAAACACATCGTTAAAATGCTCATTCCCTGGCCAACAGCACAGCATTGGAAAGCCGCTATGCACAGAAATCTATGGTTGTTTAAGGAATATCAAACCACTTGTGTAGTCTTAAAGAAATAGTTGCATGTTTTTGTAACGCAACATGATAATTGAGTAAAGAAATTTTAAAGGAAGAATAGCGTGACAGTATCTAAATATGAATTGGAAGAAGCGTGGTCCAAGGTTTATACCGAATTTCCATTTAAAGGATATGTGCGAGAAGGGCGTAAATCAGGATATCAGGATATGGTGAAAAAGATAATCGAATGGACTGATGAAAATTCGACAGTCTTAGATTTTGGAGCGGGCCCATGTGATAAAACAGCAATGTTTTCTTTAGCCGGAATGAAGGTTACAGCGTTTGATACTTTACAGGATGCTTGGCATAAGCTGGATGATAATCGCCAGAAAATACTACAGTTTGCTGAACAAATGGATATTGATTATGTTCTACCTACAGAGTCGAATCCTTTACCTTTTATGGCAGGGCAATATGATGTATTAATGTCTCACGATGTTGTGGAGCATCTACATTCTTCCCCTCGAGTATTACTAAACACATTACTCCAATGTCTCAAACCAGAAGGGATATTGGCTATAACTGTGCCAAACGCCGCAAATTTACGTAAGCGCATCCACCTCATGATGGGCAAAACCAATTATAATAAATTTAACTATTTCTATTGGTATCCAGGCATGTGGAACGGGCATGTCAGAGAATATGTATACCAGGATCTTTTCTTGTTAAATGAATATCTTGGGTTGGAATTATTAGAGTTAAGTACCTATCATCTTCAGTTAGACGTTTTACCGGCATATGCCAGGAAGCCTTACCAAGCATTTACTACTCTATTTCCCGGAGTTAGGGATTCGTGGATGTTAATTGCCAGAAAGCCTAAAAACTGGACTCCAAAATACGCACCAGACGCAAAGCAATTTAATGATGCATTTGGAGGGCAATATTTTGATTACTCATCTACAGATTTTAATTGGGAGGAGTAACTGCTCCGAATAGAAGCAAGCTCATGGCCGAATACAATAACGATAATGCAAGTATGTTTCTTGCACAAGTTTTTCAGTGGCTTGATAATGAAAAAATTAAATATTGCGTTGAACGTAATTATCAAGGATACCCTGAGGAACTCACAGGCGATCTGGATTTAGTTATATCAGATCGTGATATCAAAAAAGCTGCAAACGGAATAACTAATGTAGCGACATCGATGAATTGGTTCTGTTACCAGAAGCATGCCTGGGAAAAGTCTATCTATCTAGGTTTTGGGAAATTAATTTTCCCGCAAAGATTCGCACTGACAATAGAGTTATTTGCTGGAGCAAGATGGCATGGATTATCTTATTTGTCTGCAAAACAAATACTGAAGTACAGGCAGAGAAGTGGTATTACATGGCATCCGAGACCTTCGCATCAAGCGGCTATAACCTGCATACATCATTTGCTATATAACAATCATGTCCCTGAAAAATACCGTAGTGAAGTTCATTTTCTAACAATGGAAGATTCACAATCATTTCATAGTGTAATGTCACATTCATTTGGTAGTAAACTGGCCGTTGATATTTTCGATAAGATCAAAGAAAAGGAATGGGACGCATTAAATAATAAAGTTCCTGCGATGAAATATGCTGTCTTTAAAAGACAGCTTTTCAAAAATCCAATTGGCACATTACAAACTATTTATCTTGGCTTCAAGGCAAAGCGTAAGCTACCTAGTGGTGTAATTTTGTCTTTGTGTACTCAAGATGAAAGTCTTGGAGAGGAATTTTCTAGTCTATTTTTGGATTTGGCAGACAAATGGCATTTATTTGTGCCTCCTATACGAAAAATTATCACCAATAAAAATTCAGGGCATTCACCAATCAAAGTGATCTCTAAGGTAGTAAGAAATGGCGGGGTTGCGATTTTAAACTTCAATAACAATCATGAATTTTTATCAGGATTGTCTTTCCCAATATATGAAATATGCTTAGAACGAAAACATTGGGAGCTATCGCTTAAGAAGTTGGATTCATCAAGCAATATTACTTTATTTGAAGATGCTATAGAAGATGAAGCGACAGCAGTCGCGCATATATGGAATCATATACTCGCTAATAGGGCGCTTAAATATAATCTAGAACGGAATAAAGATAGTGGTTAAAGAAAAGCTCCGAGTTCTATTGGTTAGCGACACCAAGGGGCATAATGATGAGGGGATGAAAAAAATTGCGCGTGAGTTAATGCTTTCGCTAAACGACATACCTAATATTCATGCTCAAATTGCATCTCCTAGTGAGTCAATAAAATGCTCAAATTCATTTGATATATTTCATTATATTGGGGGGCCCACATATAAAAGTGTTCTGCTATTGGGAATATGTAAAATCAAGAATAAAGAATTATGCACGATACTTACCTTCACAAACCCATACTGGGGATTGCTCGCTAACGTCTTAATTGGTTTTTTTCAACCTGACCATGTGCTCGTTGCTTCTCGCTATTGGAGCTTATGGGCTCAAAAACGAAAATTAAAGAATAGTACGATGTCTATTTCGGGGGTGGATGCCGAACGTTTTATTCCCATTAATTTGGAAACTCGTGATAAGTTAAGACAAAAACTTAATTTACCAAAAGATAAGATTATTGCCCTGCACGTAGGCCATCTGAAACGCGATCGTAATTTGCAATTATTGTTGGAAGCTCAGAAAGGATCGAATATACAAGTTGTCATTATTGGCAGCACAACAACAGAACAATGCACTAATCTTGTTATGGCTTTAGAGGAAGCTGGTTGTCTCATTATCAGAGACTATCAACCTCAGATTGAGCATTTTTATCAAACGGCTGATTGCTATATTTTCCCAACCATTGATCCAAAAGCGGCTGTTCAAATCCCTCTTAGTGTATTAGAGGCTATGGCAGTTGGCATCCCAGTCATCGCGACACCTTTTGGTGGCTTGCCCTGCTTGTTTAAAGACAAGGAAGGTCTGCTGTTTATTGATGAAACTGATGCTTTAGACGGTGGGTTAGCTGATAAAGTTAATCTTATGGTTAATTCTAAGCAAAATAATAATGGAATTATCAGAGAATATTCATGGATGGCTATTGCAGAAAAATTAGCTGTCTTATATCAAAAATTAATAATGCATTAAGTTATGTTTAAAACACGATGAAAAAAACCGGGCAATTAATTGCATTCTTTGGTCCTGATGGAACAGGAAAAACTACCACAGCTACGTTAGTAGAAGAAATGCTTCGCAATCAAGGAGTATCCACATTTCACTATCATTGGCGTCCGCGGTTTCTACCTTCTCTAAATAACGAAGCGCTTCAAAATCACGATTTTACTAACCCTAATAAGCTTCCTACAAGATCATGGTCCATTTCATTAATTGCTTATATATACTTTTTTTTAGATTTCACTCTTGCATATTTGATTAGATTTCGTCCAATGATGCGCAATGGGGCAATAATTATTTATGAACGATATTATTATGATCTTCTTTTTCATCCTAAGAGGTATAAGTTAAGGTCAATTAGTTTTATGGCTAATCTACTGACGTGGCTAGCGCCAAAGCCAGATTTAATTGTACTATTGAGCGGAGAATCTACTATGATTCGTAATCGCAAAGCTGAGTTATCTTTACAGGAGATAATAAGGCAGCAAAATGAGATGAAAGTCCAACTTGTAAATTTTGGTGAAGTGCTAAGTATTGATGTTACAAGCGCTGGCTCAAAAGAATGTGCCAGGCAAGTTTTTCGTTCTATCTTACTCATCTAAATTTTCATGGAATGCACTCTGCGGAGTATAGAACTATACATAAGCTGATTTAAAATTTGGGTAGACAACTCAAGCTGGAGAATTAATGGAAATAAAATATGATCATTCAGAAGTTGCTTGGTCAGAGTTTAGAATTTTTCTGGAACGTTTGATTTTGCAATCAAAGGCCAAGCGAATATGTGAAGTTGGCGGTGGTGCTAACCCTGTATTGGGGCTTGACTTTATATTAGAGAACGACTTGCAATACACAGTTATTGATATTTCTAGTGAGGAACTAGACAAAGCTCCAAGCAACTATCATAAGATACAGGCGGATATGGCAGCAGAAGATTTTTCTCTATCGGGTGAATTTGATTTAATTTTTAGTAAAATGCTAGCTGAACACGTTAAAGACGGAAAAGCTTTCCATAAAAATATCCGTAAATTATTAGCTATAAATGGATTGGCATTGCATTTTTTCCCCACTTTATTCGCGTTACCGTTTGTTGCTAATAGGTTAATACCTGAAATAATTACTACCAAACTTTTACGTATACTCCAATCTGGCAGGAGTAAAAGCGGAAGGAAGGGTAAGTTTCCAGCATACTATCATTGGTGTCGAGGCCCAATACAATCACAGATTAAGAAATTTGAAAATTTAGGTTATGTAGTAGATAAATATATTGGGTTCTATGGGCATGGTGAGTACTATAGGAAAGTGCCATTCATAAAGAACATGCACGATGTGCTATGTAAAAATCTCATTAAATATCCCATCCCTGTTTTAACAAGTTTTGCATATGTGGTGCTAAAGAATAAACAATAATATACAACTTAAAATAAAATTCTTATCTTTGTGAAATTACAAAAAATTGCATCCCTGTTAGAAAATCCAAAAGCGATATTCTCGTTATTTACTTGGCCTTTGTTCTCTGTGACTTCCTATTTTATGGTTGCAAGCTTGGCTAAGCAGAATATTAGTCCAAAGACTATTATTGATGTGGGAGCTAATGTTGGTCAATTTTCTGTAGCGACGGCTAAGTTATTCCCTAACGCTAGAATTCACTCTTTTGAACCTCAACCCCAATGTGTGGAGCAACTGAAAAAAAACATTTCTAAATTAAATAATATTAAAGTTTATTCGATTGCATTAGGAGATGAAAAAGCTAAAAAAAAATTCTATGTCAACAGTCAGAATCATTCTAGTTCAATATTGCCCTTAGCTGGTTTCCATCGCAAAGCATTTCCTGGTGCGCAAGAATCTGGAGAGATTGTTGTTGATGTTTCAACATTAGATTCAATGATTTTAGAAACTGACTTGCTTTCACCTTGTTTGTTAAAACTTGATGTTCAAGGCTACGAAGCTCATGTGTTGCGTGGAGGTGCAAAGACTCTAAAAAGGGTCGATTTTGTTATCGTAGAAAGCTCCTTTAAACTCATGTATGAAGGTGAAACGTTGTTTATGGATATGGTGAAAGTAATGGAAGAACATGGATTTCTATTTTTACGTCCGGTTGGTTGGCTTGCTGATCCTAAAACTGATGAAATACTACAGATGGATGCTCTTTTTATTCGTTCTGACACGATGTAGTAAGCTTAATGTGGCGCACTCAAGAAAGTGGACGTTACCCTTTGATGTTATTGCCAGGCTGTTCGGATGATATTATGTAGATCACTCTGTTGTGGATGCCAATCTAGTATTTTTTGTGCTGCATCAGCTTTCGCAACCAGGCTATCAGGGTCGCCCTCCCTTCTTTCTGATATAACTTCATTTATTTTTTTAGAGGTGATTTTTTTGGCGGCTTCAAGGACTTCTCGTACGGAATAGCCTTTTCCCGTACCTAGATTAAGGCATTGTGACCGTTGATTATTTATCAGGTATTCCAGTGACTTGATATGCGCACTGGCCAGATCCGTTACATGAATATAATCACGGATACAGGTTCCATCGGGTGTTTTGTAATCATTGCCGAAAAGTGAAAAAGGTTTGTTTTCCTTTGCTGCTTTTAATAGCAAGGGGATTAAATGTGTTTCAGGCTCGTGTTCTTCTCTAAGTTCGCTAGTTGGATCGGCACCTGCGGCATTAAAATATCTAAGTGCTATATAATTAATGCCGTGTGTGTCTCGATACTTTTCGAGTAATTCTTCGCACTTCAGTTTTGTTTCGCCATAGGGATTAATGGGCAATAAAGGATGTGATTCTTCAATCGGGTTTGTTTCAGGATAACCGTATACTGCTGCGGTGCTTGAGAATACGATTACATTGATTGAATGTGTTTGCATGACATTAAGCAGGCTTAAGGTGCCATTTACATTGTTGTCATAATAACTTTCGGGTTCTCTAACCGACTCCGATACTACTATCTTTGATGCAAAATGGATAACCGCTTCGGTTTTATATTTTTTGAATACTTTCGACAATGCTTCTGAATCGCGAATATCACCTATTTCTAATGGCCCCCATTTAACCGCATGCTTATGTCCAGCAGACAGATTATCAAATGTAATGGGATTGTACCCAGCTTGTGCTAATGCTTTGCAGGTATGTGAACCGATGTAACCTGCGCCGCCTGTGATGAGGATATTTTTCATTTGTTTTGATTCATTTGTGTGAATTATTATGCATCGAATACTATAAGTTTTTGCTCAACCTTGGTGATCTCTATTATGAAGTTATGGTCATCGTACTGTAAGATAATTTTATTTTCGATGGCAAGCTGAACAATTAAACAATTTGATCCATAACCAATAGTTAATTTCATAGGGGTAAATTGTGTTAGTATTTAATGAACGATTATATATCGACAGGACATTATAGAGTACAGGCTTGAGTTGTGTTTAAGTGCAGCTAAAATAAAGTATCTTACAAAGTGTTGGACTGATAGATTATCTTTGCTGCTCTAGGGTTGAAAAATTATAGACTATTTAGTTAGCAAGGGCTTAGTTGCTTTTAACCATAAGGCAGTTTTATTTCTTAATAATTGTATTATGGTTGTATTGCTGTATGTATTAATACCACTTTCTATATTAAGCTATATTTATGTCTACTCATAAAGGCGGCCTTATAAGTCCCTATAATAATTTATTCTCTTCTGTGTTCAGAGGGGTTGATGCTCTGATTATCGGTGGCTTATTTTGGTTGATCTCAATATTGTTACATGTCGAGTGGCATGAATTTTTTACTGCTGTGGCTTTTTTCTCTATTCTCAGCTACGTCATTATTGCAGAAGTCACCGGGCTTTATAATTCCTGGCGATTTACTTATGTTCATCAGGAAGTATGGCAATTACTTATTACCTGGCTGCATGTGATTTTTGTCATGCTGGTTGCTGCCTATGCTATGAAGGTTTCGTCGCTTTATTCAAGGCGGGTATTGATTAGCTGGATGGTGCTCACACCTATCGTATTGTCATTATTCCGCTTTATATTGCGTAAAAGCCTGCATGCGTTACGAAAAAAAGAGCGAAATACAAAATCTGTCATTATTGTCGGTGTGGGTGAGCAAGCCCAGCACCTTGTTGCAGAGATCCGTCGCCTAAACTGGCTGGGGTTACGTATTGTTGGTTATTTTGATGATATACGTGAGGTTGGTTATCAACCAGATGCTCGGTCTTCTGCGGTTGTGATAGGCAAAATAGATAAGGTGCTTGATTATGTAAATCAACATTCAATTGATATGATTTTTATGGCCTTGCCAACTGACCAGGGGAGGGAGATTCAGTCATTGATCAATCAGTTGTCCGATTCAACTGCGCAAACTTATATGGTTCCTGATCTTTTTGTATCTAGTTTGTTACATACGCGCTGGGGTTATCTTGGCAGTATTCCATTACTTGGAGTGCATGACAGACCTTTTACCCATACTGATGGAATTGTAAAACGTCTTGAAGATATGATCTTTGCATCAGTCATTCTGGTTTTAATTGCAGTACCAATGTTAATGATTGCTATCATCATAAAACTGACTTCTTCTGGACCAGTGTTGTTTAAACAAACTCGCTACGGCCTGTCTGGAAACAAAATCACTGTCTGGAAGTTTCGAAGTATGAGCGTCTGTGAAGACGGAGATACGATAAAACAAGTGCAGAAAAACGATGACCGCATGACTGCCGTAGGCCGTTTTTTGCGTAAGACATCGCTGGATGAATTGCCACAGTTTATTAATGTTTTGCAAGGTCACATGTCGATTGTTGGGCCACGACCTCATGCTGTAGCGCACAACGAATTATATCGACAACAGATCTCCGGTTATATGTTAAGGCATACTGTTCGGCCCGGTATTACAGGTTGGGCTCAGGTTAATGGCTGGCGTGGTGAAACCGATACATTGGATAAAATGGAGCAGCGCATTGATCATGATTTATGGTATATCAAAAATTGGTCGCTATGGCTTGATGTAAAAATTATTGCTCTGACTATTTTTCGTGGTTTTGTAAACGAACGTGCTTATTAGTCAGTGTTAATTTTTGGGTTATAATTTTTTGTATCTTACCTGAAGCTCTGCTTCAATTTTTAATGATTGCTCCGCCTGAGTTTTCCAGGAAGAGGTGTGCATTGCGCTTTCTCCCCATTCCTTAATCAAGCTTATAACGCTGTTTCAGTGCGCTTTGTGGGGTGAATACCTAGCTTTTCCCAACCACAGGTAAAATTGCACCATTCACTGAGTTAGCTAATTCAGAACTCAAATACAACATGACGTTAGCAATGTCTTCTGTCGGTACCCATGTGGAGAAATCTGCATTGGGCATATCATTTCTATTGGTGGGTGTGTCTATTGTCCCTGGAAGGATGCAGTTAATGTTGATGTCGTTGTCTTTATGTTCTGCGGTTAAGCTTTCGCTTAACGTGATGACTGCACTTTTTGAAATGCAGTAAGGTGCCATTTTAGCTTTGCCTTTTGTAGCGGCGTGTGCGGATACGTTGACAATTCTTCCTTCACCTTGTTTTTGCATGTGCAGGATAACTTTCTTGCAAGTGTTGAGTGTGCTGATGAAATTCATATTAAACATTTTGTTGAAATCATCATCTGAAGTCAGTTCGTGTACACGTTTGCCCATATCAAAGCCGCCGGCAATGGTGAGTGACACATCAATTTTTACTGCATTGGCCGCCCATTATCGGCGACGAGACCCTTTAATGCGAGGGATGTCTTTTGCTGTAATTATGGGGATTATTGCGATGATGAGCCATGCAACGGTAGAATTTAACTTGCAGATGCCTGCCAATGCCGCGACTTTCGTTGTGCTATTGTCGTTAGCATGGATAAGCTTGAATCTAGGTTCAAGAAAGAATAGCTTGGAGAGTAAGAAGCTGGGGAGCTAGCTTGACTGGATTATAGTCAAATCATATAGTTGCAAAGTCCTTATGTTTTAGTTTAGCATGTTTTCCATGCTAAACTTACGTGCCTTGTTTACTAACCTGTGAGTCAAAATATTATGCGTATTTTCTGTTCTAAAATAATCAGTTTGCCATTAGCGCTAACGACTACGTTATTCTCCGTTCAAGGACATGCAGAAGAGCTGTTTGATGGACAGGGGTTCGATTTTGCTGGTGGTAAGTTATCTCCTGAGTTATCAGTCAAATTATCACATAGCGATAATTTGACCTTTGCCGCAGATAATGAAATCAAGACCTTTATCACCTTGACTGAACCAAGCCTTACTTATGACCTACAAGGTAACAAAAATCGAATTACCCTCAGAACTCTGCTCTCCATAGGAGAGCATGATAGTAGTCATCAAGATGATTATGTTGATAAAACCATACAGGCTAGTTACGAATATACACCAACGAGAAAAACTTCTGCAGGCATTGATTTTGAATATTTTAAAGGACATGATCCTCGCGGCATCGGAGCTGCTGAAGGTACTGGGCTCGTTCAGCAACGATATGATCGCTACGACCAATATAAAGTTGATGTGAATGCGGCTTATGGTGCGAGGTCTGCAAAAGGGCGCTTTGAGATTGATGGAGGGTATAAAGATAAGGAATATCAAAACAATTTTGCTGTCACCACAGTGCGTGATCGCGAAGATACCTATGGTAGTGCCCGGTTATTTTACCGTGTGATGCCTAAAACCCGAGCAGTGTTAGAGGGGCGCGTGTTGAACGTCAACTATGTGACTGATGCGGCGGGAACACCAACACTGGATAGTGTGGCCTATAAAGGCCTCGTTGGTTTGGTCTGGGATAGTACGTATAAAACAACAGGTTCAGCAAAACTTGGCTATGTTTCCAAAGATTTTGATGCGGGAGCACGTAAAGATGGTGATGACGCAATTTGGGAAGTTGAAGTTGAATGGAGGCCTAGAACCTATTCAATATTTAATATACACACAAGTCGAGATTATGCTGAGACGAATGGTACTGGTGATTTTACGCGGGAAGATAAAATTGCTGGTAGCTATGAGCATGAATGGACCTCAAAGGTTAAGACGCGTTTACAAGCTAGTTATCAAGAAGATAGATTTAGCGAAGATACAGCCGGACGTGAAGACGACTTGACGACATTTAGTGCATATGTTGATTTTGAGCCACGTCGGTGGGCAACACTGGGTACAGGTTATAGTTATGGCGAACGTGATTCTACAACCAGCAGTTTTGACTATGAGCGGAATCTGTTTGAGGTCTACGCAAAAGTAGTTTTCTAAGCAGGATTTTTTTGGAGCTTTGTCTGTCTTCAAAACCCCACATACAAAAAGCTAATTTCTTTCTATAGAAATTAGCTTTTTGTATTAAGATACAACAGTTTTCATACCAACTTATGCAGTATGTCGCAATCAATTAACAACAGCCGCATTTTGTTTTATGCCATCGTGTTTTTGCTTTTTCTACCATCGGAACAACTGCATGCAGAAACAGCAAATGGGGTACCGGATTATGTTTTGGGTACAGGAGATGTGGTACGCATCCAGGTCTATGGGGAAGAAGACCTCTATCTAGAATCTCGTGTTAGCGACCGTGGGACTATCTCATACCCTTTTCTTGGGGAATTAAGAGTAACGGACGTAACCCCAGATTATCTGGAGAAAATAATTACATCACAATTAAAGGATGGCTATTTAATTAACCCTAAAGTATCGGTTGATATTCTTGAATACCGCAATTTTTATGTAAATGGAGAAGTTGAAGCTCCCGGAGGGTTTCCATTTCAGCCGGGGATCACTGTGCGTAAGGCCATCTCAATTGCTGGTGGTTTTAAGGAGAGAGCATCTAAAGAGAAAATTAATATTATTCGCGATGATGACCCTAATGGAGAATCAAAGCCAGTCAAGCTTGATAAGTATATTAGACCAGGCGATATTATCACTATTGAAGAAAGCTTCTTTTAAGCTTATACATGAAATTTATCTATGAACGATCCACATTCTGCTCATGTTTCTCCTGAACCTAATCATTACGAAAATGATGAAATTGATCTTAAAGAATATCTACGAATTCTGTTTATTCATAGATGGCTAATAATAGGCCTGGCAGTTGTAACGACGCTGCTAACCATGCTTGTTGTTTTTTCTGTAGATCCCATTTATGAATCGACAGCAACAATCCTAATTGAATCTGAAGAAAAAAATATCATCTCTTCTATTGAAGAGGTTTATGGTCTTCCTGGTGCGCAGGACGAGTATCTTGAAACACAAAATAGAATACTTCAATCACGTAATTTATCAGAAAAGGTTATTGATAAACTAGAAATTCTACAGCACCCAGAATATGATCCCGATCTGCAAACTCCAGGTTTAATATTAAGGGCGTTATCGGCAATAGGATCCTGGCTACCTGTTAATTCGCTTCAAGAAGACGAGGTTAAAACAGATCGTGCTATTCGCAATCACCTTTTTGAGGGGTTCAAAAGTCATTTAAAGATAGCTCCAGTTCGTAATAGCTTGTTAATCAATATTTCTTTTGAGTCAACTGACCCCAAATTGAGTGCAGATGTTCCTAACACATTAGCGGATATATATATCAAGAACGAGCTGGAAGGAAGATTACTGCTAACCCATGAAGCGACTGGATCATTAACAGAACAATTAGACGAACTGAAACAAAATCTGGAAAGGTCGGAAAAAGCCTTACAGGTATTTCGGGACAAAGAAAAACTGATTGACGTTAGAGGTGTTGACAGTTTGACAGCAAGAAAGCTGGATGAGTTAACAGGAGAACTGATTGAAGCGCGTCGTAATCGGAATGTAGCTGAAACAGCGTATCGCCAGATTGTCGCATTGAAGGGTAAATCTATTGAAGCCTATGAAACAATCCCTGCAGTTTTAAAGGATGTTGGCTTACAAAATGTAAAGAAAACAAAATCGGAAGCTCAACGTAAAGTAGCTGAATTAAAGAAACGCTATGGGCCAAAACATCCGAAGATGATCGCGGCGATAGATGAACTTGAGGCGGCGGAAAAAAACGTAAGAGCACAAATTCTTAATGTGGTTGAGTCGGTGAAAAAAGAATATGAAGTGGCTCGTGCAAAAGAGAGTCATTTGTCCGCTTCAATGAACCATACCAAACGCGATATGAGTGACATCAATAGAAAGGAAAGCGAACTAATTGCTCTGGAGCGTAGTGTTCAAGCAAACCAAGAGATTTATGAAACATTTTTAGGCCGTTATAAAGAAACCAGCGCAGTTGGTGATATGCAGTCTGCTCATGCTCGCGTTGTTGATCCTGCAATTTTGCCATCACGGCCTATTAAGCCTAAAAAGACTTTGATTCTGCTAATTACATTTCTTTTGAGTCTGATTATAGGAACAGTGCTTGCCTTTTTAATCGAAGTCTTGGACAACACAGTGAAGGATATACAAGATGTAGAGCAGCGATTACATCTATCAGTTTTAGGAGTGTCACCTAAATTAACAACATTGTTAAACAAGAGTGTGGGGGCGTTATGTTATTACGCGGATAATGGTCAAATTCCTTTTGCAGAAAGTATCAGGACTATTCGCTCAGGTGTATTACTTTCAAATCTGGACGAGAAGCAAAAGGTGATAATGGTCACGTCTTCAGTTCCCGGCGAAGGTAAAAGTACAATGGCAGCGAATCTTGCGTTATCGCTTGGCCAAATGGGAAAGGTACTTCTTATTGATTGCGATCTTAGGAGATCTTCAATTGGTAAAGTATTCAGGCTTGACTCGCAAGATATTAGTCTTGTCCACTTTTTAGCAGGGACCTACACCATTGATCAAGTCACACATAGTTTTGAAAAAGAAAATATAGATGTAATTCCGGCAGAAGGCACTCCTCCGAATCCGCTAGAGATGTTATCTTCTAAGCGTTTCAAGTCAGAACTAGAGCAGTTAAAAGAGAAATACGACCATATTGTGATTGATTCAGCACCTACTGTTGCTGTGAGCGATGCATTAGTTTTAAGTCAATTGGTTAATCAGGTGATTTATTTAATTAAAGCGGATGAAACGCCTTACCCGCTAGTTCAAGAGGGTATTAAACGCTTGAAAAAGGTCAATGCCCCGATTGTTGGCGTCATTTTAAATCAGGTCGATATGTCCAAGAAACCAGGCCGTTACGATCAATATTATGGTGGTTATTACAGCTACGAAAAAGCGTAAGCCATGGTTGAGGATGGCGCCATGATTGATATACATTGCCATCTTTTGCCTGGTATTGATGATGGCGCGAAAACAATAGAAGACTCAATGGCGATGATTTGCCATGCGATGAAGTCGGGAATAAAAAAAATTGTTGCTACCCCCCATATTATACCTGGCAGATATAATAATACTCGAGAATCGATTCAAGCAGCATTTAAGAAAGTTCGTACAGAGCTAGATCGGAACAATATTAATATTGATATTAGTTACGCTGCAGAAATAAGGTTTGATTATGTAATCCTCGAGATGGTGCATAACGATGCAGTACCTTATTTAGGTAGCTACGAAGGTGAGCGAGTTCTACTGCTGGAATTTCCGCATACTCATATTCCTCCAGGCCATGAAGAACTCATTAAATGGCTATTGAGTAGGGGGGTTAGGGTGCTTATTGCTCATCCAGAGCGCAACCGCAGTTTATCTAAAGATATTGATAAAGTGTCTTCGCTTATAAAACTTGGTTGTTTATTGCAGATTACCGGTGGTTCGTTAACTGGTGTATTTAATAATACCTTCAAAGAATGTGCAGAAGAAATAGTACGGCGTGGATGGGGTAGTGTGATAGCAAGTGATGCACATAACTTGCATGCTCGGTGCCCAGAGTTAGAACCTGCGAGACGAGCAGCGGAAAAGATTATTGGAGAAGCCGCAGCAAATAAGATGGTATTTGATACCCCGGAAACTATCTCACAGACCCACTTTCAATCTAACTGATGAATGACACTATTGTTCGCATAAGTGTACTCTTTTGTATCCTGCTATTACTTTGCATGATTTACATATCGGCAAGCTGGGGGCTTGCTGATATGTATTACAGCCCAGCAAAGAGTGAACTGAGAAGTTGGACAATAGGTGAGCGTGAACTTAACAATACAGATTGGGATCGTCTACGAGCTGATTTATCGAAAGCCCTTGAGTTGGATCCGTATCATCCCAAAATTCATGAACACTACGCTATTGCAATAGAAGGCCGTTTTTCAAAACTCCCACAAGGAGATTCTGAGGCGGAAAATTTCCGCAAGCAAGCATTAAACCATTACATCAAATCAGTATCTTTACGGCCATCGTGGCCCTATGCCTGGAGCAATGTCATGACCGTAAAATTTCGCTTAGGCCAAATTGATGAAGAATTTATTCAAGCGCTTCATATCGCAGAAACACTGGGGCCGTGGGAGCCTGGAATACAAAAAATGGTGATAGATATTGGTCTGATCACCTGGCCCAGGTTATCCTATTCAGACCGTTCATTTGTAATGAAGACAATTTCCCATGCGCTGGAGAAACAACCCAAAGCAGCATTATCACTAGTGGATAGACATGGTGTACTAGATACCGTCTGTTTGATTAATAAAGATAAAGAGAAGATTGCCGAATATTGTAAACAATATAAGAAGAAGTAAGTTTATGACACTGCTTCTAGTTTTTTCTTCTAATGCCTAATTCGTCTTAACTTGCTCATTAATCCATTGATACGTTTTCTGGACACCATCTCGCAATGGTTGCGTCGGTTTCCAACCAAGCTTCTGCTCAATCAGCCGATTATCAGAGTTCCTACCTCTTACTCCTAAAGGGCCATCGATATGTTCTAAGCGTAATTTCTTACCTGCTATAGCCATAGCAATTTCTGCTAACTGATTAATTGACACCATTTCATCAGAACCTATATTCACAGGTTCCATGAAATCAGACTCCATTAATTTCAGAACTCCGTCGATGCATTCATCTACATAGAGAAAAGAACGTGTTTGTTTTCCATCACCCCAAATTTCAATCTCATCACCATCATTGGCCATTGCCACCTTACGACATATAGCAGCAGGTGCTTTTTCTCTACCTCCATCCCAGGTACCGTAAGGACCAAAGATATTATGAAAGCGGGCAATACGAACGTCCATTCCAAAATCTCGATAAAATGCAAGATAAAGCCTTTCGCTGAAAAGCTTTTCCCAACCGTATTCGCTATCCGGTGCAGCGGGGTAGGCGGAATCTTCTGCGCAATTGGGGTTATCCGGCTCTAATTGATTATGTTCTGGATACATGCATGCAGAAGAGGAATAAAATATTTTTTTAGTGTTCCTTTTTCGGCAGGCTTGCAAAACATTTAGATTAATTAACGCAGAACTATGCATAATATCTGCATCATTCTCTCCAGTAAAAACATATCCAGCTCCACCCATTTCCGCAGCTAATTGATAGACTTCATCAAACCTTCTATCTAATATAGATCGGCAGATAGACTGTTCACGTAAATCACCTATTACAAAATCGTCAGCTACAGTTTCCCAAAATTCAGGGTATTTTAAATCGACGCCTCTTACCCAGTGCCCCTCAGCTTTTAGTCTCTTAACTAGGTGGCTACCAATAAAACCACCGGCACCACATACCAATATACTCTTCATTTTGTTAATTTCCTGAAGTTAAACATAACATAAGTTAATTTAAGCCCCGATATATATCGGGGCACATACAATTTGGGATTATCTATACATCGAAAGAGCCAACCAAAATAATAATCATCAGCCCACCTAGGTATTGATGCTTGATTGCCAGTTAAAAATGACACTGCGGCTCCAGTACATATAATACCTGGTTTATATGAAAGTGCAATTTTTAAATAATACCCGAGTCTTTCCTGCACGCCTCCTCCTATATTGATCAGAATATATTTTGGTCTCCTGACTTCCAATATGCGGACTAGTTCTTTATCGATAATATCTTCTTTTGAATATATAGGTGCTACGTAATGATCTTGGGCGGTAATTTTTATTCCTAACCCGCATAAATAGTTATGGTTAATAGTGTTATCAGTTTCACTAGGATTTATTAAGAAAAGTAAATTTTTTTTTCTGAGCTCATCTTCTTTTAGAAAAGACCTAAGGAACTTCAAACCTGATAATTTATCTAGGCTCATTCCATAGAAAACTCTTAGTATGAGCACCATAAACCCACTATCGGGTATAGCAAAATCGCTACCTTTTAATGCTTCATAATAATTAAGGTCTTCGTTTATAGTAGCTAAAGCAGGTGCAGCTGGTACAACCATTAAAGCCCCTGCTCTTAGCTTTGCTAATGCAGCATAATATCCAGAAGTCAAAAAACTAACACCTAATATTGTTGTTGTCTCTTCAACCTTCATAACAGAGCTATCTGACTAAAAAGAGATGTTTATTGTGTGGTGTGCGGTGAAAAATGTACAACCTTGATGATGCGCTTTTGTGAGGTTTTTGAACTCATATTTAATCGTTAATTATTAGTATTCATTAAGAGAAGGGGGCGGTCTTGTAATAAGCTATGGCTTGATTTTCCTTTTTGACCCAATAAGTTATGCGATAACTTTATAACAATGACAAAGTGCTCATTAAAGGCGCGCTGCGTCTCCCTTATCTGTATTAATTAATCCATGCCAACTGTTGAAACCCTGACCTTTTATTCAACACATAAACTTATAAGCAAACATCTACCACTAATTTGTGTAAACTTTGCATTATTATATCCAATTTATAGAGTGCTAGCAAAAACATGCATAAGGACGGAGTTTGTGTAGTAGGAGCCCAACCACCCCCGGTGCATGGTATGGCAATGGTTAATGCTCATATGGCCAAAAGCTTAGCTTTGATGACAGATAATGTTATTTTAGTTGACCTATCCCCTGAAGCTTTTTCCGGTAATATCTTCAATCGTATTCTACGAGTAAAAAAGGTGTTTAAGGGTGTTATGCTCTCAATGCAATCACGCTCATCTTGGTCTACTATGTATATAGGGCTTTCAGGAGGGCTTGGACAAATATATGAAATACTTTTTATCTTATTATCAAGATTTTTAGGCAAAGAAATTTTTTTGCACCACCACAGCTTTGCGTATCTAAATAAGCCCAGCCTCATTACTAAATTGCTTACTGTTGCGGGTGGAAAATCGGCTAAACATATTGTCCTATGTAACAAAATGGAGTGTTTGTTAAAAACAACATATCCTGCTGCGCAAAATATTTATGTTCTTTCAAACGCTGCTCTTTTGGAATTCGAAGGCCAATCAATTATAAGTAAATCCAAATTGGAAACTATTGGTTACCTCTCTAATATAAGTGAAGAGAAAGGAATATTTTATTACCTTGATGTAATGGAAGCCTTAATTGCTCAAAACGTTCAAGTAAGAGGTTACATTGCTGGGCCGTTTCAAGATGAAAAAGTGAAAGATAGGGTAATGGACAGAATCTCAAATCTGCCAATGGTGCATTATGTTGGTTCAAAATATGATAAAGAAAAAACACAGTTTTTTAATGAAATTGACACCTTGCTTTTCCCAACAAAATATGTCCACGAAGCCGAGCCATTAACTATTTATGAGGCCTTGGCTCAAGGTGTACCAGTGATATCAATTGATAGAGGATGCATCCCTGAAATATTTCTATCAAACGCAGAAATAAGCATTACCAATGAAAGTGATTTTACTGAAGAAGCGGTAAGGAAAATCACTGGTTGGGTAAAAAACGATGCTGACTTTCAAAAAGCATCACGAAAAAGTATTCAGAACTTTAAAGACATGAAGGATATATGGAGTGAAGAATATAAAAAGTTACTTTCACTCATTATCATGTCAGAAAATCTGACAACATAAAAAGCGTTAATGTCTTCAAAGGCAAGTATGAAAGTCGCAAGTATACCTTCACAAACAATCCAGCTGTTAAAAAAGTATAAGCATATAAACTGGGCACTGGTAGATCAAGCTATGGTGAGCGGTGTTAATTTTTTAACTGGAATAATGACTGCTCGCTTTTTGGGTCTAAAAGAATTTGGTACATTCACACTTGTATGGGCTGTTGTATTGTTTTTTCATGGATTACAGCTCGCTATTATTGTTAACCCTATGATGACGATAGGGCCGAAACAATCATCAGACAAGTTGCTTCAATACTACGGTGCTGTATTTACACAACAGATAGCTTTCTGTGTCTTAGGAGTTATTTTTATTTTCCTTGGTTCGTTTTCGATGAGCGCTATGTTTCCTCACTTGCAAATATTAGAAATCGTTCCAGCTCTAATAGTGGTGACTGTTGCATTTCAAAGTCAAGATTTCCTTCGAAAATATTTATTTACACGTCAACGTGGGCATTTGGCTTTTATCAATGATGGCATTAGCTACATAGGACAACTTCTATTACTGCTATGGTGCTTCAAGAATATTTCAATGAACAGTAGTATGGTATTGTGGGTGATCGCTATTACTTCGCTCATAGCTTTTGTGCTAAGTATGTATACGTTACCAAAGGTAGTGTCTGATGGAACAATTATAAAGTCTGTTTTTTTTCGAAATTGGTATTTTGCTCGCTGGATGATCGGTTCTGCAGTTGTGCAATGGTTATCCGGTCATATATTTCTTATTGGAGCTGGAAGCTGGCTTGGTGCGTCAATAGTGGGTGCTATGAAATCAGCACAAAATATTATGGGAGTAATGCATATTCTTTTTCAAGGACTTGAGAATGTCGTGCCTATCCATGCAGCAAAGAAGCTACAATCGCATGGTGTCGAAGTTATGAAGAATTACTTACTCAAGGTCACTAGCATAGGTTTTTTTGGTGTAGTTCTAATTTCTTTGATTATCACAATTTCTCCTGCCTATTGGCTGAGTTTTTTTTATGGACCTGAATTCGCAAGTTATAGTGATATTTTAATGTGGTATGTGTTCATATACCCCATCGTATTCATCTCGCTTGTGCTGCGAATATGGCTTAGGACACTTGAACATACAAGACAAATTTTTAAGTCGTATGTGATCATGACTTTTTTTGGTGTGGTTCTAATATATCCACTTATTTACTTATTTAACTACAATGGAGCGATGTCTGGTGTTTTAATAACAAATGTTGTTATGGTAATAGCTCTTTACACAGCAAGCCGCAAAGTGATTAAGAGTCAATGACTTGGGGTAATCTACAGGTTGATGATAATCAGCAATCAGCAATAAGATATAATTAAAAAATTGCCCCTATGGAAATCCTTGTATTTGCAGTATCTCTCATTATTATATTAACCATATGGTTGGTCATTATAAATAAATGGAGAAAAGGTGTTTACTTACTTATCTGCTATATCCCCTTTGCGGGAATTGTAACATTGGCATTGCATCCTTCCCCATTCCCGACTATCTTTAAAGACATTCTTTTCATAATTCCTCTTTACGCAGCTTTCTTTTTATGTGGATTGCGTAAAAAACATGTTATCACTGACAGTCATGTTCCAAGACACATAGTCTTATTCATATACGCACTATTTGTTCTAGTTTTAATTCAATCCTTAAACTCCTCCATTCCTAACTGGCTAGTTGCTTTTATAGGCATAAAAGTTTGGCTCTTTTATTTGCCAATGTTATTCATAGGGTTTGCATTTATCCGCAACATTGACGAATTAGTGTTACTTTCAAGAATGATGGTTATCATAGCATTCATACCATGCCTAATTGGAATCGGAGAGTTTGTCGCAAGTAGTATATTAGGCTATAAACTTGTAATGACTACAATATATGGTGATGCCGCAAAAGCGGCAACTCAAAATTTTCAAATATACGATGTTAATGCTGTGTTATATAGAATTCCATCAACGTTCAGCTACTGGCTACAATACTCAGGATATACGATGTCTATGATAATTCCTGCCTATATTCTTTGGCAAATTGATCGAAACCGTATGTGGCGGACACTTGCTAAAATATTATTTGGTATTACGGTAGTTGCATCTCTTCTATCAGGGGCAAAAGCAAATTTTATTTTCATCCCGCTGCTCGTCGTAACTATTTTCGCATTCGAAGGGAACATTAAACGTGGGCTTATATTTACCATGGGTATTCTGGTATTATTCGCAGGGGTGTTATTAATTGGGGATTTTAACTTAGTAACATTTTCTGAACTAATGATACGATTATTCGTGAGATACTATAATGAGCTGTTTATTGGAGGGATCAGTGAAGCATTACAAAATGCGCCTTGGGGAATGGGGACCGGAATGAATACCGGACCCGCAAGACATGCTTTTGAAAATTATGATTATGAGAGTTTTGGTGTAATCGAAAACTATTACGCAAAGGCGATATATGAGTTAGGTTTGATTGGGCTGGTATTGGTACTAGGTTTGTTTCTAAGCGTCATTGGGCAGGGAATTATCCAACATATAAAAATAAAAAATAGGGAAGTCAAAAGTTGCTCTGCAGCCCTATTAGGATTTCTTACTGTCGTCGCAGCAACTTCATTAAAAGGTTGGCAAATAGATATTGACCCTATTAATGTATATTTTTGGCTTTTTGCTGGAATATTATTAAAGTTGAAGTACCTTGATTTCCCTCAATCCGGCAAGTATTAGCAGAATACTACGGCGTTTTGATGTGGTTTGAAATTTTAAATAATGTTTAAGGTGGATTACATTTTAGTTCTTTATATTTTCTACTCAGTAGAAACCAAATAGCATAAAGGTCTCCAGATGTTATTAAATGAGGCTAAGTGGATAGGTAATGTCTTAAATAGCTACTCAGTTGAGCAACTTACCCCTCTAGTTAACCTAGGGAGCGCTACTAAGAACTTCAGGGAGAAGGGACAGTCGTTTATCTACGAGTTTATTATTCATCCGCTGGAAAAACGTGGAGTCACAATAGTGCATGTAGATATTGAGCCAGGTCAGGGTGTGGATATTGTTGGAGATATTTTTGATGAGGATATTTATTCTCAAATTCTATCGCATAATCCAAAATCTGTAATATGTGCAAATATTCTGGAGCACGTTATTGCCCCTCACAAAATGGCTAATCTATGTGTTGATATGATCCAACGTAATGGTTTTATTGTTGCCACAGTACCGTATAGCTTTCCATTTCATTTGGCTCCAATTGATACCATGTTTCGGCCAACTGTAGAAGAACTGGCAGATATGTTTCCCGGAGGTGAAATTCAAGCTAGTGAAATTGTAAATTGTGGGACATTTGGACAGCAGATAGTCATATCTCCTAAAGTGTTTTTTAAACACATCGTTAAAATGCTCATTCCCTGGCCAACAGCACAGCATTGGAAAGCCGCTATGCACAGAAATCTATGGTTGTTTAAGGAATATCAAACCACTTGTGTAGTCTTAAAGAAATAGTTGCATGTTTTTGTAACGCAACATGATAATTGAGTAAAGAAATTTTAAAGGAAGAATAGCGTGACAGTATCTAAATATGAATTGGAAGAAGCGTGGTCCAAGGTTTATACCGAATTTCCATTTAAAGGATATGTGCGAGAAGGGCGTAAATCAGGATATCAGGATATGGTGAAAAAGATAATCGAATGGACTGATGAAAATTCGACAGTCTTAGATTTTGGAGCGGGCCCATGTGATAAAACAGCAATGTTTTCTTTAGCCGGAATGAAGGTTACAGCGTTTGATACTTTACAGGATGCTTGGCATAAGCTGGATGATAATCGCCAGAAAATACTACAGTTTGCTGAACAAATGGATATTGATTATGTTCTACCTACAGAGTCGAATCCTTTACCTTTTATGGCAGGGCAATATGATGTATTAATGTCTCACGATGTTGTGGAGCATCTACATTCTTCCCCTCGAGTATTACTAAACACATTACTCCAATGTCTCAAACCAGAAGGGATATTGGCTATAACTGTGCCAAACGCCGCAAATTTACGTAAGCGCATCCACCTCATGATGGGCAAAACCAATTATAATAAATTTAACTATTTCTATTGGTATCCAGGCATGTGGAACGGGCATGTCAGAGAATATGTATACCAGGATCTTTTCTTGTTAAATGAATATCTTGGGTTGGAATTATTAGAGTTAAGTACCTATCATCTTCAGTTAGACGTTTTACCGGCATATGCCAGGAAGCCTTACCAAGCATTTACTACTCTATTTCCCGGAGTTAGGGATTCGTGGATGTTAATTGCCAGAAAGCCTAAAAACTGGACTCCAAAATACGCACCAGACGCAAAGCAATTTAATGATGCATTTGGAGGGCAATATTTTGATTACTCATCTACAGATTTTAATTGGGAGGAGTAACTGCTCCGAATAGAAGCAAGCTCATGGCCGAATACAATAACGATAATGCAAGTATGTTTCTTGCACAAGTTTTTCAGTGGCTTGATAATGAAAAAATTAAATATTGCGTTGAACGTAATTATCAAGGATACCCTGAGGAACTCACAGGCGATCTGGATTTAGTTATATCAGATCGTGATATCAAAAAAGCTGCAAACGGAATAACTAATGTAGCGACATCGATGAATTGGTTCTGTTACCAGAAGCATGCCTGGGAAAAGTCTATCTATCTAGGTTTTGGGAAATTAATTTTCCCGCAAAGATTCGCACTGACAATAGAGTTATTTGCTGGAGCAAGATGGCATGGATTATCTTATTTGTCTGCAAAACAAATACTGAAGTACAGGCAGAGAAGTGGTATTACATGGCATCCGAGACCTTCGCATCAAGCGGCTATAACCTGCATACATCATTTGCTATATAACAATCATGTCCCTGAAAAATACCGTAGTGAAGTTCATTTTCTAACAATGGAAGATTCACAATCATTTCATAGTGTAATGTCACATTCATTTGGTAGTAAACTGGCCGTTGATATTTTCGATAAGATCAAAGAAAAGGAATGGGACGCATTAAATAATAAAGTTCCTGCGATGAAATATGCTGTCTTTAAAAGACAGCTTTTCAAAAATCCAATTGGCACATTACAAACTATTTATCTTGGCTTCAAGGCAAAGCGTAAGCTACCTAGTGGTGTAATTTTGTCTTTGTGTACTCAAGATGAAAGTCTTGGAGAGGAATTTTCTAGTCTATTTTTGGATTTGGCAGACAAATGGCATTTATTTGTGCCTCCTATACGAAAAATTATCACCAATAAAAATTCAGGGCATTCACCAATCAAAGTGATCTCTAAGGTAGTAAGAAATGGCGGGGTTGCGATTTTAAACTTCAATAACAATCATGAATTTTTATCAGGATTGTCTTTCCCAATATATGAAATATGCTTAGAACGAAAACATTGGGAGCTATCGCTTAAGAAGTTGGATTCATCAAGCAATATTACTTTATTTGAAGATGCTATAGAAGATGAAGCGACAGCAGTCGCGCATATATGGAATCATATACTCGCTAATAGGGCGCTTAAATATAATCTAGAACGGAATAAAGATAGTGGTTAAAGAAAAGCTCCGAGTTCTATTGGTTAGCGACACCAAGGGGCATAATGATGAGGGGATGAAAAAAATTGCGCGTGAGTTAATGCTTTCGCTAAACGACATACCTAATATTCATGCTCAAATTGCATCTCCTAGTGAGTCAATAAAATGCTCAAATTCATTTGATATATTTCATTATATTGGGGGGCCCACATATAAAAGTGTTCTGCTATTGGGAATATGTAAAATCAAGAATAAAGAATTATGCACGATACTTACCTTCACAAACCCATACTGGGGATTGCTCGCTAACGTCTTAATTGGTTTTTTTCAACCTGACCATGTGCTCGTTGCTTCTCGCTATTGGAGCTTATGGGCTCAAAAACGAAAATTAAAGAATAGTACGATGTCTATTTCGGGGGTGGATGCCGAACGTTTTATTCCCATTAATTTGGAAACTCGTGATAAGTTAAGACAAAAACTTAATTTACCAAAAGATAAGATTATTGCCCTGCACGTAGGCCATCTGAAACGCGATCGTAATTTGCAATTATTGTTGGAAGCTCAGAAAGGATCGAATATACAAGTTGTCATTATTGGCAGCACAACAACAGAACAATGCACTAATCTTGTTATGGCTTTAGAGGAAGCTGGTTGTCTCATTATCAGAGACTATCAACCTCAGATTGAGCATTTTTATCAAACGGCTGATTGCTATATTTTCCCAACCATTGATCCAAAAGCGGCTGTTCAAATCCCTCTTAGTGTATTAGAGGCTATGGCAGTTGGCATCCCAGTCATCGCGACACCTTTTGGTGGCTTGCCCTGCTTGTTTAAAGACAAGGAAGGTCTGCTGTTTATTGATGAAACTGATGCTTTAGACGGTGGGTTAGCTGATAAAGTTAATCTTATGGTTAATTCTAAGCAAAATAATAATGGAATTATCAGAGAATATTCATGGATGGCTATTGCAGAAAAATTAGCTGTCTTATATCAAAAATTAATAATGCATTAAGTTATGTTTAAAACACGATGAAAAAAACCGGGCAATTAATTGCATTCTTTGGTCCTGATGGAACAGGAAAAACTACCACAGCTACGTTAGTAGAAGAAATGCTTCGCAATCAAGGAGTATCCACATTTCACTATCATTGGCGTCCGCGGTTTCTACCTTCTCTAAATAACGAAGCGCTTCAAAATCACGATTTTACTAACCCTAATAAGCTTCCTACAAGATCATGGTCCATTTCATTAATTGCTTATATATACTTTTTTTTAGATTTCACTCTTGCATATTTGATTAGATTTCGTCCAATGATGCGCAATGGGGCAATAATTATTTATGAACGATATTATTATGATCTTCTTTTTCATCCTAAGAGGTATAAGTTAAGGTCAATTAGTTTTATGGCTAATCTACTGACGTGGCTAGCGCCAAAGCCAGATTTAATTGTACTATTGAGCGGAGAATCTACTATGATTCGTAATCGCAAAGCTGAGTTATCTTTACAGGAGATAATAAGGCAGCAAAATGAGATGAAAGTCCAACTTGTAAATTTTGGTGAAGTGCTAAGTATTGATGTTACAAGCGCTGGCTCAAAAGAATGTGCCAGGCAAGTTTTTCGTTCTATCTTACTCATCTAAATTTTCATGGAATGCACTCTGCGGAGTATAGAACTATACATAAGCTGATTTAAAATTTGGGTAGACAACTCAAGCTGGAGAATTAATGGAAATAAAATATGATCATTCAGAAGTTGCTTGGTCAGAGTTTAGAATTTTTCTGGAACGTTTGATTTTGCAATCAAAGGCCAAGCGAATATGTGAAGTTGGCGGTGGTGCTAACCCTGTATTGGGGCTTGACTTTATATTAGAGAACGACTTGCAATACACAGTTATTGATATTTCTAGTGAGGAACTAGACAAAGCTCCAAGCAACTATCATAAGATACAGGCGGATATGGCAGCAGAAGATTTTTCTCTATCGGGTGAATTTGATTTAATTTTTAGTAAAATGCTAGCTGAACACGTTAAAGACGGAAAAGCTTTCCATAAAAATATCCGTAAATTATTAGCTATAAATGGATTGGCATTGCATTTTTTCCCCACTTTATTCGCGTTACCGTTTGTTGCTAATAGGTTAATACCTGAAATAATTACTACCAAACTTTTACGTATACTCCAATCTGGCAGGAGTAAAAGCGGAAGGAAGGGTAAGTTTCCAGCATACTATCATTGGTGTCGAGGCCCAATACAATCACAGATTAAGAAATTTGAAAATTTAGGTTATGTAGTAGATAAATATATTGGGTTCTATGGGCATGGTGAGTACTATAGGAAAGTGCCATTCATAAAGAACATGCACGATGTGCTATGTAAAAATCTCATTAAATATCCCATCCCTGTTTTAACAAGTTTTGCATATGTGGTGCTAAAGAATAAACAATAATATACAACTTAAAATAAAATTCTTATCTTTGTGAAATTACAAAAAATTGCATCCCTGTTAGAAAATCCAAAAGCGATATTCTCGTTATTTACTTGGCCTTTGTTCTCTGTGACTTCCTATTTTATGGTTGCAAGCTTGGCTAAGCAGAATATTAGTCCAAAGACTATTATTGATGTGGGAGCTAATGTTGGTCAATTTTCTGTAGCGACGGCTAAGTTATTCCCTAACGCTAGAATTCACTCTTTTGAACCTCAACCCCAATGTGTGGAGCAACTGAAAAAAAACATTTCTAAATTAAATAATATTAAAGTTTATTCGATTGCATTAGGAGATGAAAAAGCTAAAAAAAAATTCTATGTCAACAGTCAGAATCATTCTAGTTCAATATTGCCCTTAGCTGGTTTCCATCGCAAAGCATTTCCTGGTGCGCAAGAATCTGGAGAGATTGTTGTTGATGTTTCAACATTAGATTCAATGATTTTAGAAACTGACTTGCTTTCACCTTGTTTGTTAAAACTTGATGTTCAAGGCTACGAAGCTCATGTGTTGCGTGGAGGTGCAAAGACTCTAAAAAGGGTCGATTTTGTTATCGTAGAAAGCTCCTTTAAACTCATGTATGAAGGTGAAACGTTGTTTATGGATATGGTGAAAGTAATGGAAGAACATGGATTTCTATTTTTACGTCCGGTTGGTTGGCTTGCTGATCCTAAAACTGATGAAATACTACAGATGGATGCTCTTTTTATTCGTTCTGACACGATGTAGTAAGCTTAATGTGGCGCACTCAAGAAAGTGGACGTTACCCTTTGATGTTATTGCCAGGCTGTTCGGATGATATTATGTAGATCACTCTGTTGTGGATGCCAATCTAGTATTTTTTGTGCTGCATCAGCTTTCGCAACCAGGCTATCAGGGTCGCCCTCCCTTCTTTCTGATATAACTTCATTTATTTTTTTAGAGGTGATTTTTTTGGCGGCTTCAAGGACTTCTCGTACGGAATAGCCTTTTCCCGTACCTAGATTAAGGCATTGTGACCGTTGATTATTTATCAGGTATTCCAGTGACTTGATATGCGCACTGGCCAGATCCGTTACATGAATATAATCACGGATACAGGTTCCATCGGGTGTTTTGTAATCATTGCCGAAAAGTGAAAAAGGTTTGTTTTCCTTTGCTGCTTTTAATAGCAAGGGGATTAAATGTGTTTCAGGCTCGTGTTCTTCTCTAAGTTCGCTAGTTGGATCGGCACCTGCGGCATTAAAATATCTAAGTGCTATATAATTAATGCCGTGTGTGTCTCGATACTTTTCGAGTAATTCTTCGCACTTCAGTTTTGTTTCGCCATAGGGATTAATGGGCAATAAAGGATGTGATTCTTCAATCGGGTTTGTTTCAGGATAACCGTATACTGCTGCGGTGCTTGAGAATACGATTACATTGATTGAATGTGTTTGCATGACATTAAGCAGGCTTAAGGTGCCATTTACATTGTTGTCATAATAACTTTCGGGTTCTCTAACCGACTCCGATACTACTATCTTTGATGCAAAATGGATAACCGCTTCGGTTTTATATTTTTTGAATACTTTCGACAATGCTTCTGAATCGCGAATATCACCTATTTCTAATGGCCCCCATTTAACCGCATGCTTATGTCCAGCAGACAGATTATCAAATGTAATGGGATTGTACCCAGCTTGTGCTAATGCTTTGCAGGTATGTGAACCGATGTAACCTGCGCCGCCTGTGATGAGGATATTTTTCATTTGTTTTGATTCATTTGTGTGAATTATTATGCATCGAATACTATAAGTTTTTGCTCAACCTTGGTGATCTCTATTATGAAGTTATGGTCATCGTACTGTAAGATAATTTTATTTTCGATGGCAAGCTGAACAATTAAACAATTTGATCCATAACCAATAGTTAATTTCATAGGGGTAAATTGTGTTAGTATTTAATGAACGATTATATATCGACAGGACATTATAGAGTACAGGCTTGAGTTGTGTTTAAGTGCAGCTAAAATAAAGTATCTTACAAAGTGTTGGACTGATAGATTATCTTTGCTGCTCTAGGGTTGAAAAATTATAGACTATTTAGTTAGCAAGGGCTTAGTTGCTTTTAACCATAAGGCAGTTTTATTTCTTAATAATTGTATTATGGTTGTATTGCTGTATGTATTAATACCACTTTCTATATTAAGCTATATTTATGTCTACTCATAAAGGCGGCCTTATAAGTCCCTATAATAATTTATTCTCTTCTGTGTTCAGAGGGGTTGATGCTCTGATTATCGGTGGCTTATTTTGGTTGATCTCAATATTGTTACATGTCGAGTGGCATGAATTTTTTACTGCTGTGGCTTTTTTCTCTATTCTCAGCTACGTCATTATTGCAGAAGTCACCGGGCTTTATAATTCCTGGCGATTTACTTATGTTCATCAGGAAGTATGGCAATTACTTATTACCTGGCTGCATGTGATTTTTGTCATGCTGGTTGCTGCCTATGCTATGAAGGTTTCGTCGCTTTATTCAAGGCGGGTATTGATTAGCTGGATGGTGCTCACACCTATCGTATTGTCATTATTCCGCTTTATATTGCGTAAAAGCCTGCATGCGTTACGAAAAAAAGAGCGAAATACAAAATCTGTCATTATTGTCGGTGTGGGTGAGCAAGC
Source organism: uncultured Gammaproteobacteria bacterium (assembly GCA_951812785.1). Taxonomy (GTDB): domain Bacteria; phylum Pseudomonadota; class Gammaproteobacteria; order UBA4575; family UBA4575; genus UBA1858. Next base: position 1,922,295 of record OX638335.1, on the reverse strand, counting down.
CCAGCACCTTGTTGCAGAGATCCGTCGCCTAAACTGGCTGGGGTTACGTATTGTTGGTTATTTTGATGATATACGTGAGGTTGGTTATCAACCAGATGCTCGGTCTTCTGCGGTTGTGATAGGCAAAATAGATAAGGTGCTTGATTATGTAAATCAACATTCAATTGATATGATTTTTATGGCCTTGCCAACTGACCAGGGGAGGGAGATTCAGTCATTGATCAATCAGTTGTCCGATTCAACTGCGCAAACTTATATGGTTCCTGATCTTTTTGTATCTAGTTTGTTACATACGCGCTGGGGTTATCTTGGCAGTATTCCATTACTTGGAGTGCATGACAGACCTTTTACCCATACTGATGGAATTGTAAAACGTCTTGAAGATATGATCTTTGCATCAGTCATTCTGGTTTTAATTGCAGTACCAATGTTAATGATTGCTATCATCATAAAACTGACTTCTTCTGGACCAGTGTTGTTTAAACAAACTCGCTACGGCCTGTCTGGAAACAAAATCACTGTCTGGAAGTTTCGAAGTATGAGCGTCTGTGAAGACGGAGATACGATAAAACAAGTGCAGAAAAACGATGACCGCATGACTGCCGTAGGCCGTTTTTTGCGTAAGACATCGCTGGATGAATTGCCACAGTTTATTAATGTTTTGCAAGGTCACATGTCGATTGTTGGGCCACGACCTCATGCTGTAGCGCACAACGAATTATATCGACAACAGATCTCCGGTTATATGTTAAGGCATACTGTTCGGCCCGGTATTACAGGTTGGGCTCAGGTTAATGGCTGGCGTGGTGAAACCGATACATTGGATAAAATGGAGCAGCGCATTGATCATGATTTATGGTATATCAAAAATTGGTCGCTATGGCTTGATGTAAAAATTATTGCTCTGACTATTTTTCGTGGTTTTGTAAACGAACGTGCTTATTAGTCAGTGTTAATTTTTGGGTTATAATTTTTTGTATCTTACCTGAAGCTCTGCTTCAATTTTTAATGATTGCTCCGCCTGAGTTTTCCAGGAAGAGGTGTGCATTGCGCTTTCTCCCCATTCCTTAATCAAGCTTATAACGCTGTTTCAGTGCGCTTTGTGGGGTGAATACCTAGCTTTTCCCAACCACAGGTAAAATTGCACCATTCACTGAGTTAGCTAATTCAGAACTCAAATACAACATGACGTTAGCAATGTCTTCTGTCGGTACCCATGTGGAGAAATCTGCATTGGGCATATCATTTCTATTGGTGGGTGTGTCTATTGTCCCTGGAAGGATGCAGTTAATGTTGATGTCGTTGTCTTTATGTTCTGCGGTTAAGCTTTCGCTTAACGTGATGACTGCACTTTTTGAAATGCAGTAAGGTGCCATTTTAGCTTTGCCTTTTGTAGCGGCGTGTGCGGATACGTTGACAATTCTTCCTTCACCTTGTTTTTGCATGTGCAGGATAACTTTCTTGCAAGTGTTGAGTGTGCTGATGAAATTCATATTAAACATTTTGTTGAAATCATCATCTGAAGTCAGTTCGTGTACACGTTTGCCCATATCAAAGCCGCCGGCAATGGTGAGTGACACATCAATTTTTACTGCATTGGCCGCCCATTATCGGCGACGAGACCCTTTAATGCGAGGGATGTCTTTTGCTGTAATTATGGGGATTATTGCGATGATGAGCCATGCAACGGTAGAATTTAACTTGCAGATGCCTGCCAATGCCGCGACTTTCGTTGTGCTATTGTCGTTAGCATGGATAAGCTTGAATCTAGGTTCAAGAAAGAATAGCTTGGAGAGTAAGAAGCTGGGGAGCTAGCTTGACTGGATTATAGTCAAATCATATAGTTGCAAAGTCCTTATGTTTTAGTTTAGCATGTTTTCCATGCTAAACTTACGTGCCTTGTTTACTAACCTGTGAGTCAAAATATTATGCGTATTTTCTGTTCTAAAATAATCAGTTTGCCATTAGCGCTAACGACTACGTTATTCTCCGTTCAAGGACATGCAGAAGAGCTGTTTGATGGACAGGGGTTCGATTTTGCTGGTGGTAAGTTATCTCCTGAGTTATCAGTCAAATTATCACATAGCGATAATTTGACCTTTGCCGCAGATAATGAAATCAAGACCTTTATCACCTTGACTGAACCAAGCCTTACTTATGACCTACAAGGTAACAAAAATCGAATTACCCTCAGAACTCTGCTCTCCATAGGAGAGCATGATAGTAGTCATCAAGATGATTATGTTGATAAAACCATACAGGCTAGTTACGAATATACACCAACGAGAAAAACTTCTGCAGGCATTGATTTTGAATATTTTAAAGGACATGATCCTCGCGGCATCGGAGCTGCTGAAGGTACTGGGCTCGTTCAGCAACGATATGATCGCTACGACCAATATAAAGTTGATGTGAATGCGGCTTATGGTGCGAGGTCTGCAAAAGGGCGCTTTGAGATTGATGGAGGGTATAAAGATAAGGAATATCAAAACAATTTTGCTGTCACCACAGTGCGTGATCGCGAAGATACCTATGGTAGTGCCCGGTTATTTTACCGTGTGATGCCTAAAACCCGAGCAGTGTTAGAGGGGCGCGTGTTGAACGTCAACTATGTGACTGATGCGGCGGGAACACCAACACTGGATAGTGTGGCCTATAAAGGCCTCGTTGGTTTGGTCTGGGATAGTACGTATAAAACAACAGGTTCAGCAAAACTTGGCTATGTTTCCAAAGATTTTGATGCGGGAGCACGTAAAGATGGTGATGACGCAATTTGGGAAGTTGAAGTTGAATGGAGGCCTAGAACCTATTCAATATTTAATATACACACAAGTCGAGATTATGCTGAGACGAATGGTACTGGTGATTTTACGCGGGAAGATAAAATTGCTGGTAGCTATGAGCATGAATGGACCTCAAAGGTTAAGACGCGTTTACAAGCTAGTTATCAAGAAGATAGATTTAGCGAAGATACAGCCGGACGTGAAGACGACTTGACGACATTTAGTGCATATGTTGATTTTGAGCCACGTCGGTGGGCAACACTGGGTACAGGTTATAGTTATGGCGAACGTGATTCTACAACCAGCAGTTTTGACTATGAGCGGAATCTGTTTGAGGTCTACGCAAAAGTAGTTTTCTAAGCAGGATTTTTTTGGAGCTTTGTCTGTCTTCAAAACCCCACATACAAAAAGCTAATTTCTTTCTATAGAAATTAGCTTTTTGTATTAAGATACAACAGTTTTCATACCAACTTATGCAGTATGTCGCAATCAATTAACAACAGCCGCATTTTGTTTTATGCCATCGTGTTTTTGCTTTTTCTACCATCGGAACAACTGCATGCAGAAACAGCAAATGGGGTACCGGATTATGTTTTGGGTACAGGAGATGTGGTACGCATCCAGGTCTATGGGGAAGAAGACCTCTATCTAGAATCTCGTGTTAGCGACCGTGGGACTATCTCATACCCTTTTCTTGGGGAATTAAGAGTAACGGACGTAACCCCAGATTATCTGGAGAAAATAATTACATCACAATTAAAGGATGGCTATTTAATTAACCCTAAAGTATCGGTTGATATTCTTGAATACCGCAATTTTTATGTAAATGGAGAAGTTGAAGCTCCCGGAGGGTTTCCATTTCAGCCGGGGATCACTGTGCGTAAGGCCATCTCAATTGCTGGTGGTTTTAAGGAGAGAGCATCTAAAGAGAAAATTAATATTATTCGCGATGATGACCCTAATGGAGAATCAAAGCCAGTCAAGCTTGATAAGTATATTAGACCAGGCGATATTATCACTATTGAAGAAAGCTTCTTTTAAGCTTATACATGAAATTTATCTATGAACGATCCACATTCTGCTCATGTTTCTCCTGAACCTAATCATTACGAAAATGATGAAATTGATCTTAAAGAATATCTACGAATTCTGTTTATTCATAGATGGCTAATAATAGGCCTGGCAGTTGTAACGACGCTGCTAACCATGCTTGTTGTTTTTTCTGTAGATCCCATTTATGAATCGACAGCAACAATCCTAATTGAATCTGAAGAAAAAAATATCATCTCTTCTATTGAAGAGGTTTATGGTCTTCCTGGTGCGCAGGACGAGTATCTTGAAACACAAAATAGAATACTTCAATCACGTAATTTATCAGAAAAGGTTATTGATAAACTAGAAATTCTACAGCACCCAGAATATGATCCCGATCTGCAAACTCCAGGTTTAATATTAAGGGCGTTATCGGCAATAGGATCCTGGCTACCTGTTAATTCGCTTCAAGAAGACGAGGTTAAAACAGATCGTGCTATTCGCAATCACCTTTTTGAGGGGTTCAAAAGTCATTTAAAGATAGCTCCAGTTCGTAATAGCTTGTTAATCAATATTTCTTTTGAGTCAACTGACCCCAAATTGAGTGCAGATGTTCCTAACACATTAGCGGATATATATATCAAGAACGAGCTGGAAGGAAGATTACTGCTAACCCATGAAGCGACTGGATCATTAACAGAACAATTAGACGAACTGAAACAAAATCTGGAAAGGTCGGAAAAAGCCTTACAGGTATTTCGGGACAAAGAAAAACTGATTGACGTTAGAGGTGTTGACAGTTTGACAGCAAGAAAGCTGGATGAGTTAACAGGAGAACTGATTGAAGCGCGTCGTAATCGGAATGTAGCTGAAACAGCGTATCGCCAGATTGTCGCATTGAAGGGTAAATCTATTGAAGCCTATGAAACAATCCCTGCAGTTTTAAAGGATGTTGGCTTACAAAATGTAAAGAAAACAAAATCGGAAGCTCAACGTAAAGTAGCTGAATTAAAGAAACGCTATGGGCCAAAACATCCGAAGATGATCGCGGCGATAGATGAACTTGAGGCGGCGGAAAAAAACGTAAGAGCACAAATTCTTAATGTGGTTGAGTCGGTGAAAAAAGAATATGAAGTGGCTCGTGCAAAAGAGAGTCATTTGTCCGCTTCAATGAACCATACCAAACGCGATATGAGTGACATCAATAGAAAGGAAAGCGAACTAATTGCTCTGGAGCGTAGTGTTCAAGCAAACCAAGAGATTTATGAAACATTTTTAGGCCGTTATAAAGAAACCAGCGCAGTTGGTGATATGCAGTCTGCTCATGCTCGCGTTGTTGATCCTGCAATTTTGCCATCACGGCCTATTAAGCCTAAAAAGACTTTGATTCTGCTAATTACATTTCTTTTGAGTCTGATTATAGGAACAGTGCTTGCCTTTTTAATCGAAGTCTTGGACAACACAGTGAAGGATATACAAGATGTAGAGCAGCGATTACATCTATCAGTTTTAGGAGTGTCACCTAAATTAACAACATTGTTAAACAAGAGTGTGGGGGCGTTATGTTATTACGCGGATAATGGTCAAATTCCTTTTGCAGAAAGTATCAGGACTATTCGCTCAGGTGTATTACTTTCAAATCTGGACGAGAAGCAAAAGGTGATAATGGTCACGTCTTCAGTTCCCGGCGAAGGTAAAAGTACAATGGCAGCGAATCTTGCGTTATCGCTTGGCCAAATGGGAAAGGTACTTCTTATTGATTGCGATCTTAGGAGATCTTCAATTGGTAAAGTATTCAGGCTTGACTCGCAAGATATTAGTCTTGTCCACTTTTTAGCAGGGACCTACACCATTGATCAAGTCACACATAGTTTTGAAAAAGAAAATATAGATGTAATTCCGGCAGAAGGCACTCCTCCGAATCCGCTAGAGATGTTATCTTCTAAGCGTTTCAAGTCAGAACTAGAGCAGTTAAAAGAGAAATACGACCATATTGTGATTGATTCAGCAGCTACTGTTGCTGTGAGCGATGCATTAGTTTTAAGTCAATTGGTTAATCAGGTGATTTATTTAATTAAAGCGGATGAAACGCCTTACCCGCTAGTTCAAGAGGGTATTAAACGCTTGAAAAAGGTCAATGCCCCGATTGTTGGCGTCATTTTAAATCAGGTCGATATGTCCAAGAAACCAGGCCGTTACGATCAATATTATGGTGGTTATTACAGCTACGAAAAAGCGTAAGCCATGGTTGAGGATGGCGCCATGATTGATATACATTGCCATCTTTTGCCTGGTATTGATGATGGCGCGAAAACAATAGAAGACTCAATGGCGATGATTTGCCATGCGATGAAGTCGGGAATAAAAAAAATTGTTGCTACCCCCCATATTATACCTGGCAGATATAATAATACTCGAGAATCGATTCAAGCAGCATTTAAGAAAGTTCGTACAGAGCTAGATCGGAACAATATTAATATTGATATTAGTTACGCTGCAGAAATAAGGTTTGATTATGTAATCCTCGAGATGGTGCATAACGATGCAGTACCTTATTTAGGTAGCTACGAAGGTGAGCGAGTTCTACTGCTGGAATTTCCGCATACTCATATTCCTCCAGGCCATGAAGAACTCATTAAATGGCTATTGAGTAGGGGGGTTAGGGTGCTTATTGCTCATCCAGAGCGCAACCGCAGTTTATCTAAAGATATTGATAAAGTGTCTTCGCTTATAAAACTTGGTTGTTTATTGCAGATTACCGGTGGTTCGTTAACTGGTGTATTTAATAATACCTTCAAAGAATGTGCAGAAGAAATAGTACGGCGTGGATGGGGTAGTGTGATAGCAAGTGATGCACATAACTTGCATGCTCGGTGCCCAGAGTTAGAACCTGCGAGACGAGCAGCGGAAAAGATTATTGGAGAAGCCGCAGCAAATAAGATGGTATTTGATACCCCGGAAACTATCTCACAGACCCACTTTCAATCTAACTGATGAATGACACTATTGTTCGCATAAGTGTACTCTTTTGTATCCTGCTATTACTTTGCATGATTTACATATCGGCAAGCTGGGGGCTTGCTGATATGTATTACAGCCCAGCAAAGAGTGAACTGAGAAGTTGGACAATAGGTGAGCGTGAACTTAACAATACAGATTGGGATCGTCTACGAGCTGATTTATCGAAAGCCCTTGAGTTGGATCCGTATCATCCCAAAATTCATGAACACTACGCTATTGCAATAGAAGGCCGTTTTTCAAAACTCCCACAAGGAGATTCTGAGGCGGAAAATTTCCGCAAGCAAGCATTAAACCATTACATCAAATCAGTATCTTTACGGCCATCGTGGCCCTATGCCTGGAGCAATGTCATGACCGTAAAATTTCGCTTAGGCCAAATTGATGAAGAATTTATTCAAGCGCTTCATATCGCAGAAACACTGGGGCCGTGGGAGCCTGGAATACAAAAAATGGTGATAGATATTGGTCTGATCACCTGGCCCAGGTTATCCTATTCAGACCGTTCATTTGTAATGAAGACAATTTCCCATGCGCTGGAGAAACAACCCAAAGCAGCATTATCACTAGTGGATAGACATGGTGTACTAGATACCGTCTGTTTGATTAATAAAGATAAAGAGAAGATTGCCGAATATTGTAAACAATATAAGAAGAAGTAAGTTTATGACACTGCTTCTAGTTTTTTCTTCTAATGCCTAATTCGTCTTAACTTGCTCATTAATCCATTGATACGTTTTCTGGACACCATCTCGCAATGGTTGCGTCGGTTTCCAACCAAGCTTCTGCTCAATCAGCCGATTATCAGAGTTCCTACCTCTTACTCCTAAAGGGCCATCGATATGTTCTAAGCGTAATTTCTTACCTGCTATAGCCATAGCAATTTCTGCTAACTGATTAATTGACACCATTTCATCAGAACCTATATTCACAGGTTCCATGAAATCAGACTCCATTAATTTCAGAACTCCGTCGATGCATTCATCTACATAGAGAAAAGAACGTGTTTGTTTTCCATCACCCCAAATTTCAATCTCATCACCATCATTGGCCATTGCCACCTTACGACATATAGCAGCAGGTGCTTTTTCTCTACCTCCATCCCAGGTACCGTAAGGACCAAAGATATTATGAAAGCGGGCAATACGAACGTCCATTCCAAAATCTCGATAAAATGCAAGATAAAGCCTTTCGCTGAAAAGCTTTTCCCAACCGTATTCGCTATCCGGTGCAGCGGGGTAGGCGGAATCTTCTGCGCAATTGGGGTTATCCGGCTCTAATTGATTATGTTCTGGATACATGCATGCAGAAGAGGAATAAAATATTTTTTTAGTGTTCCTTTTTCGGCAGGCTTGCAAAACATTTAGATTAATTAACGCAGAACTATGCATAATATCTGCATCATTCTCTCCAGTAAAAACATATCCAGCTCCACCCATTTCCGCAGCTAATTGATAGACTTCATCAAACCTTCTATCTAATATAGATCGGCAGATAGACTGTTCACGTAAATCACCTATTACAAAATCGTCAGCTACAGTTTCCCAAAATTCAGGGTATTTTAAATCGACGCCTCTTACCCAGTGCCCCTCAGCTTTTAGTCTCTTAACTAGGTGGCTACCAATAAAACCACCGGCACCACATACCAATATACTCTTCATTTTGTTAATTTCCTGAAGTTAAACATAACATAAGTTAATTTAAGCCCCGATATATATCGGGGCACATACAATTTGGGATTATCTATACATCGAAAGAGCCAACCAAAATAATAATCATCAGCCCACCTAGGTATTGATGCTTGATTGCCAGTTAAAAATGACACTGCGGCTCCAGTACATATAATACCTGGTTTATATGAAAGTGCAATTTTTAAATAATACCCGAGTCTTTCCTGCACGCCTCCTCCTATATTGATCAGAATATATTTTGGTCTCCTGACTTCCAATATGCGGACTAGTTCTTTATCGATAATATCTTCTTTTGAATATATAGGTGCTACGTAATGATCTTGGGCGGTAATTTTTATTCCTAACCCGCATAAATAGTTATGGTTAATAGTGTTATCAGTTTCACTAGGATTTATTAAGAAAAGTAAATTTTTTTTTCTGAGCTCATCTTCTTTTAGAAAAGACCTAAGGAACTTCAAACCTGATAATGTTTTGCAAGGTCACATGTCGATTGTTGGGCCACGACCTCATGCTGTAGCGCACAACGAATTATATCGACAACAGATCTCCGGTTATATGTTAAGGCATACTGTTCGGCCCGGTATTACAGGTTGGGCTCAGGTTAATGGCTGGCGTGGTGAAACCGATACATTGGATAAAATGGAGCAGCGCATTGATCATGATTTATGGTATATCAAAAATTGGTCGCTATGGCTTGATGTAAAAATTATTGCTCTGACTATTTTTCGTGGTTTTGTAAACGAACGTGCTTATTAGTCAGTGTTAATTTTTGGGTTATAATTTTTTGTATCTTACCTGAAGCTCTGCTTCAATTTTTAATGATTGCTCCGCCTGAGTTTTCCAGGAAGAGGTGTGCATTGCGCTTTCTCCCCATTCCTTAATCAAGCTTATAACGCTGTTTCAGTGCGCTTTGTGGGGTGAATACCTAGCTTTTCCCAACCACAGGTAAAATTGCACCATTCACTGAGTTAGCTAATTCAGAACTCAAATACAACATGACGTTAGCAATGTCTTCTGTCGGTACCCATGTGGAGAAATCTGCATTGGGCATATCATTTCTATTGGTGGGTGTGTCTATTGTCCCTGGAAGGATGCAGTTAATGTTGATGTCGTTGTCTTTATGTTCTGCGGTTAAGCTTTCGCTTAACGTGATGACTGCACTTTTTGAAATGCAGTAAGGTGCCATTTTAGCTTTGCCTTTTGTAGCGGCGTGTGCGGATACGTTGACAATTCTTCCTTCACCTTGTTTTTGCATGTGCAGGATAACTTTCTTGCAAGTGTTGAGTGTGCTGATGAAATTCATATTAAACATTTTGTTGAAATCATCATCTGAAGTCAGTTCGTGTACACGTTTGCCCATATCAAAGCCGCCGGCAATGGTGAGTGACACATCAATGCGTCCGTAGTGCTCAATCACTTCATCTATGAGATCTTGAGTCGCTTGCTCGTCACATAGGTCGGTGCGTGCACAGTCATTAGCAGAGAAAGCAGGGTGTAGAGCTTCTAATTTCTTCTGGCTGCGACCCGTTAAGGCTAACTTGGCATTGGTCTGCGCAAATATATTAGCCGTAGTATTGCCAAGAGCGCCAGTTGCGCCAGTGATGAGTACGACTTTATTGTTTAGGGTGATCATAACTTTTAGTATGAGTAAGTGGATAAAACATGAGGTTTTAATTGCTTATGACAGTGGATACTACCTGATAGAATAATGCATGTAGTTTATTTATATTATATATGCCTATTATCTGTTTAATTCATTGTTCAGATGTTATATACGGCCTATATAATTTAACGCAAAGTCAATTGATAAAAGGAACGTTTATGCTTCGTTTAATATTTAGTGTGTTGATATGGGTAGCGTTTAGCACATCACTTGTGTATGCGGATGACAGTCCAGTTTCTGAAGCCGCAGCAAATGCTAAGGTGTATTTTATTGAACCAGCTGATGGTGCGGTGGTTGGAGAAACATTCTCTGTTAAATTCGGTTTAAGAGGAATGGGTGTGGCGCCTGCTGGCATTGAGCGTGAGCACACCGGGCACCATCATATTTTAATTGATTTGGAATTACTTCCTGACATGACTAAGCCGCTTCCTGCAAATGACAATATAAACCACTTTGGTGGTGGGCAAACCGAAACAACACTCAGCTTAAAACCAGGCACACATACACTTCAGTTGTTGTTGGGCAATCATAATCATATTCCTCACGATAACCCCGTGCTGTCTGAAAAGATCACCATTACTGTTGAGTAGATCATTTGTAAATTATTCTAGGATTTATTAGCAGCATTAAAAAGGCGGCAAAAGAGAGGTTTGCCGCCTAAGCTTTACCGCCGCGCTGGGCCCCATAACGCTGTGTAAAAGGCTACTTTACAGATAGCTCAATGCTATACTTACCAGACCAGTGCTCCGCCTGTTTGATATTCAGTGACACGCGTCTCAAAGAAGTTCTTTTCTTTCTTCAAATCTAACACTTCAGACATCCATGGGAATGGGTTAGTAGCACCCGCATACTGTTCTGCTAAACCAATTTGAGCGCAACGGCGGTTGGCAATAAACTGAAGGTATTCGGTAAACATGGTTGCGTTTAAGCCAAGAATGCCGCGCGGCATCGTGTCGTGTGCATATTGAATCTCAAGCTCAACGGCGTTCGCAATCAGCTCACTCATCTCTTGTTGAAACGCGCTGCTCCAAAGATGCGGATTTTCTACTTTAATTTGATTGATGACATCAATGCCAAAATTCATGTGCATCGATTCATCACGTAAAATATATTGGAATTGCTCAGCAGTCCCAGTCATTTTGTTACGCCGCCCCATCGACAGGACTTGGACAAAGCCAACATAAAAGAAGATGCCTTCAAACACCACGTAGAATGCAATGAGATCACGCAATAAACGTTGATCCATGTCGGGTGTGCCTGTTGAAAAGTGCGGATCGCTCAAGCTTTGTGTGAACGGCAATGCCCATTCTGCTTTCTTCGCAACAGAGGGGATTTCACGATACATGTTAAAGACTTCGCCTTCATCTAACCCCAACGACTCAATGCAGTATTGATAAGCATGGGTATGTACCGCTTCTTCAAACGCTTGGCGCAACAAGTACTGACGGCATTCAGGGTTGGTAATGTGTTGATAGACCGCTAACACTAAGTTGTTCGCCACGAGTGAATCTGCGGTTGAGAAGAAACCTAAGTTGCGTTGAATAACCGTCCGTTCATCCTCGGTGAGCCCATCCGGGTCTTTCCAAAGCGCGATGTCTTGTGTCATGTTGATTTCTTGAGGCATCCAGTGGTTGGCGCACCCATCGAGATACTTTTGCCACGCCCACTCGTATTTGAATGGGACTAACTGGTTAAGATCAGCATGACAGTTAATAATCTGTTTATCGTCAACGCGAATCCGCGCTGCACCGATGTCGATATCTTTCATATTTTTCATTTTTTTCCTATCAATTTATTCAAAGTTGATCGATATCTATCAATATCGATAAGTGCGCTTAATTACTCACAAGCATCGCAATCAGAGTCAAGCAATGAACATGCGCTTGGTGTGCTCAGTGCGCGTTGTTGCACGGCGTTGAGCTTGTTTTCTTGGTGATGTTGCATGGTGCTCTTTTCAACGTGAGTTGCACCCATAGAACGTAAGTAATACGTGGTTTTTAATCCACGTACCCAGGCTAATGTGTACAAGTTGTCCATCTTTTGCCCGGAGGGTTCAGCCATATACAGATTAAGGGATTGTGCTTGATCGATCCATTTTTGGCGGCGCGATGCCGCTTCAATTAACCAGCGCGGATCGATTTCAAACGCCGTGCGATACATGTTTTTAATGTCATCAGGGACACGATCAATGTGTTGTACGCTACCGTCATAGTATTTAAGATCATTGATCATCACGTTATCCCATAAGTTGTGTCGCTTAAGGTCAGCAATGAGATAGGGGTTAGAGACGGTGAACTCACCAGACAAGTTCGACTTAACAAACAGGTTTTGGTATGTCGGCTCAATACTCTGAGTGACACCGCAAATATTCGATATTGTCGCGGTGGGTGCAATGGCCATGGTGTTTGAATGGCGCATCCCAACAGACTGCACGCGTGTGCGTAATGTGTCCCAATCCAACGTTGTCGAGCGATCTACTGTTAAGTCTCCACCGCGTTCTTTTTCTAACAACTCAACAGAGTCGATCGGCAACACACCTTGAGACCATAACGAGCCTTCGTAAGAGACGTAAGTGCCACGCTCTACCGCAAGATCAGTTGAGGCGTGAATCGCGTAGTAGCTGATCATCTCCATCGAGAGATCAGCAAACTCAACGGCTTGCTCACTTGCGTAAGGAATACGTAACTGATACAGCGCATCTTGGAAACCCATTAAGCCCAGACCGATCGGGCGGTGGCGCATGTTTGAATCACGTGCTTTATCAACACTGTAATAGTTGATGTCAATCACGTTATCGAGCATGCGCAAAGCGGTGTTAATCGTCTTTGCTAACTTTTCTTGGTCTAACCCGTGCTCAGTAATATGCGCCGCCAAGTTGACCGAGCCCAAATTACATACAGCGATTTCATCATCTGATGTATTCAAGGTTATTTCAGTACACAGGTTAGATGAATGCACTGTCCCGCTATGACGCTGTGGCGAACGGATGTTGCAAGGATCTTTAAATGTGATCCATGGATGCCCTGTTTCGTACAACATGCTTAACATCTTGCGCCATAAATCAACCGCAGGAACGCGTTTATAGTGTGTCACTTCGCCGGCGTCTGCGAGGTGCTCGTACTCACAGTAACGCGTTTCAAACGCTGCACCATATAAGCCATGTAAGTCAGGAGTGTCATCCGGTGAGAACAAGGTCCACTCACCTTGTTGACTCACACGCTTCATGAATACATCAGGAATCCAGTGCGCCGTATTCATATCATGAGTACGGCGGCGATCATCACCCGTGTTCTTGCGTAAGTCTAAGAACTCTTCAATATCCAGGTGCCAGGTTTCAAGGTAAGCACACATCGCCCCTTTGCGCTTGCCGCCCTGGTTGACTGCCACCGCAGTATCGTTGGCAACCTTCAGAAAAGGCACAACGCCTTGAGATTTCCCGTTAGTGCCCTTGATGTGTGACCCCATGGCGCGAACACGTGACCAGTCATTGCCCAGGCCACCAGCAAACTTAGATAGCATGGCATCATCTTTAATTGAGTCAAAGATGCCGCTCAGATTATCGGGCACCGTGGTCAGATAGCAAGACGATAACTGGGGTCGTAATGTGCCTGCATTAAATAATGTTGGAGTAGAACTCATAAAATCAAAAGAAGACAGTAAGCGATAAAACTCAATAGTACGTGTTTCGCGGTCTACTTCATTAATCGCTAAGCCCATCGCCACGCGCATGAAGAAAGCCTGCGGCAATTCTATGCGAGTGCCTTCTTGAGTATGAATAAAGTAGCGGTCGTACAGCGTTTGTAGACCTAGGTAAGTAAACTTGTAATCACGTGCAGGGTCCAGTGCAGTGCCGAGTGCTTTTAGATCGTACTCTTGCGCTAATCTCGCATCGATTAACCCACGCGCGGCGGCGGCTTCAATATAGTTTTCAAAGTAAATGGCATACTCAGTTGTCATGTCTGCCTGAGTCGCTCGGCTAGGTGTGCCAAAAATATGGCTAAGTGCTTCGCAACGAAGGTGATCAAGCAGCAAACGTGCTGCAACATAGGTGTAATTAGGCTCACGTTCGATGAGTGCGCGTGCGCTCATCGTGACTGCTGTAGAGACATCGCGCTCTGGCACACCGTCATATAAGTTGCGGAGCGTATCATTAATAATGAGTTGTGCTGAGACATTGTCTAGATGGTGACAGGCATCGTCTACAACCGTGCTCATTCGTTGAATATCAAGTGGTGTTACGTTGCCAGCCGCATCCGTCACATTAATGCTGATGCCGTCCGCTGTTTGTTGCGCGACCTGTTGCTTTTCAGTGCGCTCTAATGCACGTTGCTCACGGTATAGCACGTAATCACGAGCCACTTGATGGTGGCCAGCTCTCATGAGTGCAAGCTCGACTTGATCCTGAATATCCTCGATATGGAACGTGCCGCCATTGTGCTGATTGCGAGTCAGCGCACCTTCTACGCTCAGTGTTAGCTGAGCGACAGTGTCATGAACACGCGTTGATGACGCTGCTGCGTCTCCCTCGACTGCGAGGAATGCCTTAGTGACTGCAATGGTGATTTTGTCGCGATTAAAGCGAGTGACTTTTCCGTTTCGGCGGATTACTCTATAGTGATTAGATGCTGTAGACTGTAATTCTAGCTCGCTGGGGACATCTGCGAGGGGTGTAGTTGTATTATTAGGTTGCATTAAGACTCTCTTTTGCGCGCGTCGCGATATGAAAATCCTTCATCTGTTAAATTTCCGATCACAGATTCAGTCACTCCTAAAATCCCACCAGCAATTGCGCCGACGGTTCCGCCGGTCATTGCACTTCCCGCTGTCACCAGGGCTTCGGCAATTCCTTTGCCTGTTTCGCTGGGCTCGCTTATTTTTTCATACACTAATTTATTAGCTTCTTTTCGACTTAAGCCGAGCTCCAAACCTTCTGCTTGCGTCTCTGCAAAAATCTTTCTTCGCTCAGCCATCCACTCTTTAGTTCTTCTTCTTTTTTCTTCGTCGAGTCGATCACCGCCGGGCACAATTTCGGGCTGATAAGTTTGCAGATGCTGTCATTATTCTTCCTTACCCATAAAGTGTTTGACCCCTCTGTATTTCAACATCTTTCGATTTTTGTTTTTTTTTACATTCACATTCTTATAACCCGCTAACGCGGCGCACGTTTTCTTCTTTCCTTTTTCCTAAAAACGCGATTGCTTTCGCAGAAATTTCCGGTATATTTTCAAGCTTGTTAAGCCAAGCTTCTGCCGCGGTTTGGGTTGGCGGAATGTTCAAAATGCTTTTTGCAGCTCTATTCAACGATCGTAAGTAATCAGCTATTTCTTTTTCAAAAATTAAATTTAATTTCCCAGATTTTTCTAACTCGCTAATAATATTTTTGAATTTCGCTAGACTTGCATCCGATTCTGCAAAGCCTTATCTACGTCATAACCAATCTGGTCTAATTCTCCTGCATCTATTTTTGCGCCCGTTTTGTCGATAAGACGATCAAAGTTGTGGTGTAATAGCTGATTTTGTTCTGCGAAATTCTCTCTCAGAACTTTACCTGCTTTTGTGTCTGTCGATGTGTTGCTTTCAAATCGCAACAGCTCTTCATCTTGTGTTGCTTGACCTTTTGTTAAATTTATCGGCAGAGGCAAATTGCTTGCAGCAGCTATTCGAGCTTCTGGGGTTTCTTTGTTTACAGCATCTTCGCTTAATTCTTTCATCACAGGTTGCCATTCTATTTCTTGGTTTTTTTAATTACATAAGTTATACATACGCTGCACTATCGTGTAGTGTATGTCAAGCTTCACTTGTAAATAACAAGCTCGAAATAAAAATAATGCGTACGATTGTGGACTTACAATTTTAAGAATAAATGAAAGTGAGCTAAAACTAGTTTATTAAGTTAAATAGAAATTTTTTATTAACTTTATGAGTAAAAATAATTTTGAATAGGGATAAATAAAGTGCCATGAAAGGAATTCACGCGCGTACCGAAGATCCGCACACAACTCGTACAGATTGGAAAAATTTGCGCCGCCTTTTTCCTTATTTATGGGAATTTCGCGGGCGTATATTGCTGGCACTTGGCTGTTTGATTGCCGCAAAGGTTGCCACGGTGGCCGTACCGTTGGTGCTTAAGCATATTGTCGATTCGCTCAATATGGAAAAAATCGTTCTACAACTGCCTATCGTATTGCTGTTGGGTTACGGCGTATTGCGTCTTTCCACTGATTATTCAATGAATTACGTGATGTGTTCTTTGCGCGTGCACGTTTCCACGCCATAAGGCGGTTGTCATCCGAAGTGCTGGTTCATTTGCACCAGCTATCTTTGCGCTTTCACTTGGATCGTCGCACCGGCTCGGTAACGCGCGATCTGGAGCGTGGCACCCAAAGTCTCAGCTCTTTATCAAATTACTTTGTGTTTATTGTGATTCCCACTGTGTTTGAAATACTGCTAGTGACAGCAATTTAATTCAGTGCCTATAGTGTTCAATTCACACTGATTACTTTGGTTACTGTGGCTGCGTACG
Source organism: uncultured Gammaproteobacteria bacterium (assembly GCA_951812785.1). GTDB lineage: Bacteria > Pseudomonadota > Gammaproteobacteria > UBA4575 > UBA4575 > UBA1858. Next base: position 1,905,585 of record OX638335.1, on the reverse strand, counting down.
TGGTTTTCGCCATTCTGTTTACCAATTGGCGTATGCACTATCGCCATCTTGCAAATAAATTAGATTCTGAAGTCCACTCTCAAGCAGTCGATAGTTTGCTCAATTACGAGACAGTGAAATATTTTAATAATGAGGAATATGAAGTGGATCGGTATGCCAAAACCTTGAGTAAGTGGGAGCAAGTCTCAGTTAAAAGCACTTTCACTATGTCGTTATTAAATTTTGGTCAGGCAACCATTATTGCTTTAAGGGTGACTGGGATTATGATATTTGCTGCGCAAGGTGTAGTCGCTGGTGAAATGACTATTGGTGACTTAGTGTTAGTGAATGCGTTAATGCTGCAATTATTTGTGCCCATGAACATGTTGGGAATTGTGTATCGACAAATCACATATTCATTAGCGGATATGGATTTGCTAGCTAAGTTGTTAGAAAAATTACCAGAAGTACAAGATCAAGCTAATGCTAGTGTTCTGAAAATCACTGATGGCGCTATTTGCTTTGATAATGTAAGTTTTTCATATACGCCAGATCGCAACATACTTGATCAAGTGTCATTGGAAATTAAGCCAGGGTAAAAAGTTGCAGTGGTAGGCCCATCTGGTTCAGGTAAATCTACTATCGCGCGCTTGCTGTTTAGGTTTTATGACGTGAGTGAAGGCGGCATTTATGTGGATGGCGAAAACATTGCAAACTGTAGCCAAGATAGTTTGCGTAGTCATATCAGTATGGTGCCGCAAGATACTATGCTATTTAACGAAATCATTCGTTTTAATATTCAATATGGTAATCCGCAAGCAAGCGAACAAGAATTACAACAAGCCGTGTCATTGGCAAATCTGGATAAATTAATTGCTAAGTTACCCGATGGTTTAGATGCCGTGGTTGGTGAACGCGGCTTGAAATTGTCTGGCGGTGAAGTACAACGTGTTGCTATTGCTCGTGCGATCCTCAAGAAACCGAAAATTATTGTATTTGATGAAGCTACTTCTAGCTTGGATACAAACACAGAAGTGGCAGTAATGAAGGCGATTCAGGAGGTCATAAAAAATGTCACTTCTTTAATGATTGCGCATCGCTTATCAACCGTTGTTGATGCTGACAAAATTTATGTGGTCGATAGTGGGAAAGTAGTGGAGCAAGGTACGCATGCTCAATTACTCGCAGGGAATCGGTTATACTCACAGCTGTGGACTTTACAACAAAAAGACGCTGAACAAGACAAATCAATAAATCAAATATTATGAGTGACAATCCAGAGTTATTAGACCTCGATGCTGGCGGTGGCTGTGCCAGTGATGAGCCATTCGCACTGCGTGTGCTAGGCGATAGCATGGAGCCAGAATTCAAAGATGGCTGCATTATTATTATTGATCCTGCTGCTAATGTGGAAAGCGGTAGATATGTGATCGCAGAAATAGATGGAGAGTATATTTTTCGTCAACTTTTTCAACAAGGTGGGAAGTTTTTTTTACGACCGATTAATCCAGGGTATAAGCCTGTTGAAATAGAAGGCCCAAGTGTCGTGCGTGGTGTGATTACGCAAAGAGCAGGTGCTAGAAGAGCGTATCATAAACATTACGATTAAATTCTTTAGGTTATATAAAACTTTCCAGGTTATTCCAGCCCTATGCGTTATTCCCACGCAGGCGGGAATCCAGTCTATCTAAATCTGGGAAGCAAATTAAAGTGGTGTCATATATTACTGGATGCCCATTTGCATGGGCATGATAGGATGTATTTTAGGGGAGGTGAGTTATATAGAAATCACACAAAATTATTTCTGATAGCGATTAAAAAATTTCAGATATAGAAAAAATAATAAAATATATAGTGCAGTCAGTGACACAATTTGTGCTGTGGTTAAACCAGGGATATTGGTGGTGATTATAGTTGCGAAAATCACTGCGACTAATGCGAACCGATTTCTTTGCCAAGGTTTCATGTCTACTGTACGAATAAGGTTAAGTGTTAAAAATTCCTGTCATATAAAAAGCGCTTCAAACTAGAGTAACTAAAATGACGACGCTAGTTAGTATATAACGCATTAGCTAGCTAACATGTGGTCTTAGATATTGTGCTCAGCGAAGTCGCCGTCAACTTCGTGGTCGTGCTGATCTGCCATCGGCTGGTCATAGTCATGCCAGCCGCGCAAACCTGTTCTGAGTGATGCCACATTCTGAAAGCCAAGCTGCTGTAATGTGTAAGCGGCCATACAGCTGCATTTGCCGGATCGACAAATTACCAACACGTTTTTTTCTCGTGCATTAGCTAGTTCTGAGTTGGTTTCGTCATAACCCGTTTCTGCTGCTGCTTCTAGAATACCACGTGGAATATTTATGGAATTGATAATATGCATGGCATTGAATTCTTCTGCTTCGCGCACATCAACTAATAACAATGGTTGGTTGTCAGTAAGCTTTTGTTCAAGATCCCAGGGCATTAATTCGCTAATATGCTCAGCCGTTGCGGCGACCAGCTGATCAAACGTTTTCATTTAGTCAACTTCAGTGGAAATAAACTACAGTGGTTTTTTGTTGGCGCGAAGTCCTTGTTCAACCGCAATCACCGCAGCTTCTACGCGTGAATGAATATTTAATTTGCGCAGAATGGCTTTCACATGCAATTTTACTGTGCCATCAGAAATACCCAGGTTTCTGGCAATCACCTTGTTGCTCTGGCCTTCTGCTAACAAGCTTAAAATCTCGGCTTCTCTAGGAGTTAAGTCATCAATAGGGCTGGGTTCAGATTCCAAAATGGGCTCGCCTTTAACCACGCGCGCTAATATTTGGGTAAGATTAGGCGCAACCACCGTTTCGCCTTTGACGATTTCGCGTAATGCCGCGACCACGTCATCTGGATCCATGTCTTTTAATAAGTAACCTTTTGCGCCATTGCGTAACGCTTCGACTAGATCACGCTCGTCATTACTAGTGGTGAGCATGGCAATGGGTGCTTCAAAATTATTTTGCTGCAATTGCTTTAATACGTCTAAACCGGAAATGCTAGGCATACGCATATCGAGAAGAATAATGTCCGGCTTTAATTCTTGAGCCAGGCGGATACCCTCGTGACCATCGCCTAATGAGCCAATAACATCAATATTATGTCGCTCCAGCAGGCCTTGTAAGCCATCCCTAAAGAGAGTGTGGTCATCAATAATCAGTACGCGTAGATTAGAGCTCATTATTTATTTGGTCAGTTGTGGTTGTGGATGGATCATTATCTGTGAATTCTAAAACAATTCGTGTGCCTTCGCCTGGTTCACTTTCTAGCGTGAACTCCCCGTCAAAGCGCTTTGCTCGGTCTTGCATAATCGATAAGCCGATATGTTCACCGGAATGATAGCTTGTTTGTGGCTTAGAAAATCCAACGCCATCATCCTCTATTAGCACTTTATAACTGTGTGGTCCGCTTGCACACATCATAATGCGTACATTTTCGGCGTCACTGTGTTTTCTTATGTTGGTTAGCGACTCCTGAATTATACGCAGAATATGGAACTCTGTTTCTGCTGGTAAGGTGATTTCTGGCCACTCATTTTGGAAAAACACTTGAATTTCATCATTTACTTGGCGAAAACGATCAATTGATTGTTCTATCGATGAAATAAGGCTGACTAATACAGTAGGCGATCGAAAATGAGAAATTAGTTCACGAATCTCAGTATGTGCTTCATTAATCGAAGCTTCAATCTTCTCCATTTCGGCCCAGCTTTGAGCTTCATTACCTTGATGTAAGGTTTCGTCTAACACGCGTACTTGGAAGCGAATACTGGTTAGTGTTTGTGCTAGTGAGTCATGTAATTCGTTAGATATATGATTACGTTCACGCATGATCGACAAAGCTGTGGTTTCTTTGTCCAAGTGTGATTTTTCGATTGCTGCACCTAGGTGTCGACCAATACTGGTAAACAACTCATCAAAATCCTCAAAATTGATTAGTGAATTTTTGCGGACGTAAAAGTTGTATGCGCCCATTAGTTTCTCTTGATATTGCAGTGGTATAACTAGGATGCAGATTTCTTCATTGGCGAAATACTTTTTACAGAAAATATCATCACAATCTAAAAGTTTTATACTTAAGATTCCAAAACCGTCTTCTTGAATGTTGCTGGGGTGGCTGATCAGACAATGTCTTGCATGTTCAGTAATGATCTCTTCGTTACTGTTGATATGTGTTAGCAACTCAACTTCATCATCATTGTTAACTAAGTAAGCGACAGCGGCTTGAGCATCTACAAGCTCTGTCATATTAAAAAGAAACTGACTTAATAGTGAGTCAATATCTCTCGATAAGTTAATACTGTTAGCGACATCATATAAAATAGATAGTGATCGAGTTTTTTGTGCAATGTGGTCAGTATGTTTCTGTACCTGTGTTTCAGCGTTAGTTGAAAGTGATTGCAACATTTCGCCAATGAATTGTAGATCCTGATAAATGTTGATGTAATCGCCGCTGGGTTTGTGCGTAAACTTTGCGCCCAATTCGCCAGCACGAATCATTTGAGTCCAGTGCTTGACTTGCTGTGCAGGGATGACATGGCTTGACCATAAATTACAAAACGCTAATATGATTAGGATCAGTCCCAAGCACAAAATCCACGGCGACCAAGTTGAAGTAAATATGCTTGTGCAAGCTAGACTCAAACCTAGCAACATTCCTGCAATTGACAGATTAAAGTTGCTGGATAATTTTTTCAGGAAAGATTGCACTGAGAATAAAATAGGCAAAATTCGTAGCAGTGTTAGTGGTGCTATTCTTTAGTGGAAACACTAGGAGTGTAGTTGGGATCGTTGGGATTTAAGAACACAAAGTGAAACTGTTTTGGTTCTAACTCTGCGTAATCAACTACAGTACCTTTGAGTAATTCATAGCTAGTCTTAGCGATGACGATATCTACGCCATTTGAATGATAAGTGATATCTACGCCTTTAGCGTTGCCAACATCATCAAAGCCCATGCCATAGTGAAACGATCCATCTGGCTTTACCGTGACAGCAATGCGTAAAGGCAAATTGTCTGTTTGTGATTCTACTGCTGACTTTTTAATTTGCTGTGCAGCTGTTTGCGTAATTGATACTTCATCCATAGTGTGTCACTTCCAAAGATATTGTTGAACGTATTATACCTGGGTTAGTGCACTTAAGCCTGTTTGGATTGGCAGGATTCGATAAAATTCAAAAATTGTAGTATCCATGGGTTGTGAACGCTGTGGCGCTGGTGTGCATAACATGCGAGCGTATTGTTGATGCGTATTCCATCTTGTTTGTTTTGAATGCCACTACCGCGAATCACATCAAACACCAGGGTGCTGTGTTCTGTTAATCCAGATAAATGCGAATAATGAAATTCATGGGCATTAATCGCTGGAGATGGGCTGGCTGGCCAAAAGGCATGCTGATTTTCTTTGAACTGAATGTAGCCGCGTCCCTGAGGAGTAGGTGTCATTATGCAATCCGCATCAATTACGCCGGCCATTGCTGCGCTGCTGCCTTGATATTGAATGTTGTTGCATAGATACATTAGCCCACCACATTCTGCATAAGCAGGTAGCCCTTGAGTGAGTGCGTTATTTATTTGTGTGCGTATGGATTGATTGCTCTCTAACTCATTCATGCATTTTTCTGGGAAGCCACCGCCAATAAAAATTGCATCTACAGCGGGTAAATCTTTATCATTCAAAGTGTCAAACGGAACTAGCGTTGCACCCAACTGCTGGAACATTTCTAAATCGTCGGGATAATAGAAACCAAAGGCACGATCTTTTGCGTAGCCAATACGTAAATTTAATGATGCGTAAACTTTTTTCGTGGTGAAATGCACCGGTGGTATAGGGGTGGAAATTTCAACTAGTGCATCAAGATCAATTTGGTTGCCAATAATGTTTGCTAGTAATTGTGTTTTCTCAGTGGCTAGTTGATCTTCATTGCTAGGAATTAAACCAAGATATCTTTCTTCTAGCATTAATGCATCATCGCGGTGTATTGCGCCAAGTACTTTTAAATCAGTGTAGTGCTCTACGACTTGGCGGAGTTTTTTTTCATGACGATCACCACCAACAAAATTTAAGATCACGCCTCGAATATTTACTTCAGGATCAAACTGTTGATAACCTAATAACAGGGGTGCGATACCACGAATAGTGCCTCGGCAATCTGATACCATCACTACCGGAGATCTGAGTAACTTGGCTAATGCGGCATTACTATTTCTGCCATCTAAAGCTAAACCATCATAAAGACCTTTATTAGCTTCAATAATGGAAATGTCAGCATCTGCACTCTTAGTATGAAACAGCTGTAATATCTCTTGATTGGATTGAGTCCAGAAATCCAAGTTATAGCAACTGCGTTGTGAGGCTGTTGCTAACCACATTGGGTCTATATAATCCGGGCCTTTCTTGAAAGGCTGTACGGTTTTGTTGTTAGCGCGCAGTGCGGCACAAATTCCTGTAGTAACAATGGTTTTTCCTGAGGATTTGTGTGCGGCGGAGAATAATATCTGACCCATGGCTTAGTATGTTTTAATGAGGTCCAAGGTTAAAGCGTACTATATAAATAATTTAACAAGCACTACCCGTAATCGATAGCTATTTATGTCTACTGAAAATAATAATAGTCCCTCTGTGGGGATGATCAGCTTAGGCTGCCCTAAAGCACTAGTGGATTCTGAGCGCATTATTACTCAGCTACGCAGTGAGGGCTACCAAATCTCAAATGAATATGAAGGCGCTGATGCGGTGATAGTTAATACCTGTGGCTTTATTGATTCTGCCAAACAAGAATCGTTAGAATCAATTAGTGAGGCGTTAACACAAAACGGCAAAGTAATAGTGACAGGGTGTATGGGGGTGAATACTGAAGACCTGGAGGCTATACCTAGAGAAGTGTTGAGTATCTCGGGGCCTCAAGATGTGAATTCAGTGATGAGTGCTGTACGCAAGGCAGCGCTAATCGAACATGATCCATTTATAGAATTACTTCCACCACAAGGAATCAAATTAACACCCAAACATTATGCCTATATAAAAATTTCCGAAGGTTGTAATCATAAATGCACATTTTGCATTATTCCTTCTATGCGTGGAAAGCTGCAAAGTCGTCAATTACATGATGTGATGGAAGAGGCGGAAAAATTAGCAGAGGCTGGTGTCAAAGAATTGCTTGTTATCTCTCAAGATACTAGTGCCTATGGCTTGGATATAAAGCACGAGTCTCAATTGTGGCGGGGCAAAGTGTATAACAACTCAATGTTGGATTTATGTAAAGCTTTGGGTGAGTTGGGTATCTGGGTGCGCTTGCATTATGTGTATCCGTATCCGTATGTAGAAGAGGTTATTCCACTAATGGCAGAAGGAAAAATTCTCCCTTATATCGATGCGCCGTTTCAACATGCAAGTTACGATGTCTTAAAACGTATGCGTCGACCTGCATCAAGTGATCGTACCTTAGAACAAATTCAACGCTGGCGAGAGCTGTGTCCGCAAATAGCCATACGCAGCACATTTATTGTTGGCTTTCCCGGCGAAACTGATAATGATTTTGAACAGTTGTTAACGTTTTTAAAACAGGCCGAGTTGGATCGTGTGGGTTGTTTTCAATATTCTCCAGTTGAAGGGGCAAAATCTAATCAGCTGGATGGTCAAGTCGCTGAAGAAGTGAAGCAGGAGCGTTGGCATCGATTGATGCAGTTGCAACAGGAAATCAGCGAAAACAAATTAGAAGAAAAAGTGGGTCAGACTTTAGAGGTGTTAATTGATGAAGTGACTGAAGAACAAGCAATCGGTAGAAGTTATGCGGATGCACCAGAAATAGATGGTGCGGTACATGTTTATGCAAATCAAGAATTGCAAGTGGGTGATATGGTACAAGTCGTGATTGAAGAAGCAACAGAGTATGACTTGATTGGTTCTGAGGTTTAACGCACTGTAAAAATGTTTATATCAACCGAATAAAGCTTGAAACTGTGCTTTACTGGTTAAATGTATGGATAGATTGCATTGACAAGACGAATCTTCAGATTCTATACTGTATATACATTGTATATCCTTCGGTCAGGATGATCCAAAAGTAATGAGCGATAAAAGTAAAAGCAAAAATAAAAATAAGAATAAAGATAGTCAGTTGGTTATACGCATCAATAAAAAAGAGCGTGACGAATTTGTGTCGCTTTGCGATGAACTGGATACGAGTGCGGCACGCGAGATTCGACGTTTTATTCGTGACTTTATTAATCAGCATGATTAATGGTCATCATTAAATGGGTTCTATCTACCTTTCTCACTTCACTATAAATATAAATTTCATCAAAGCTTAGTAAATAAGCGTTAGTGTCTGCGCCATTGTTTTATATGTTTTTTAGATCGAATTATTGTTACGTTTGATCCGTAATGTTCGACTAAAGCGGTTTTCATGTTGCTTGAATAAAGAGATAATAGTCACTATTCAATAAGTGTTGCATTGAATACTAATTCATCAGTTTATAGCTAACTACAAAGGAACGATAACATGGAAAAAATACCTACTACGTTAATTCCAGGTGATGGTATTGGCCCAGAGATTGTTAAAGCTACTCTAAAAGTGTTGGATGCATTAGAGTCACCCTTTGAATGGGAAGAGCAATTAGCGGGAGTTGCTGCTGAAACTGTATGCGGAGATCCGTTACCAGAAAAAACACTAAATAGTATTCGTCGCACTAAATTAGCCCTTAAAGGACCTTTGACTACGCCAGTGGGCAGTGGTTTTCGTTCCATTAACGTACGTTTGCGAGAAGAGTTTGAGTTATTTGCAAATGTTCGCCCTGCACGAACTTTTTTACAGGGCGGGCGATTTGAAAATGTAGATATCGTACTGATTCGTGAAAATCTAGAAGGTTTGTACGTAGGGGTAGAGCATTACATTCCTATTGCGGATGACCCTAAGGCGGTTGCAGAAGCAACAGGAATTATTACTCGATATGGGTGTACTCGCTTTGTAGAGTTTGCATTTAATTGGGCCATTAAAAACAAGCGTAAAAAAGTCATTATTGTTCATAAGGCTAATATTCTTAAAAAGCTCACGGGTTTATTTTTAGAAATTGCAATGGAAGTTGGTAAAAAATACGAGGGTCAGCTGGAAATTGAAGAGCGCATTGTTGATAACTGTGCAATGCAATTGGTGCTTAATCCAAATCAATTTGATGTGTTGATGACGACTAATATGTTTGGCGATATTCTTTCAGATGAGATAGCAGGGTTGGTGGGGGGCTTAGGCTTAGCGCCGGCAGCAAATATTGGTAAAGATGCTTCTATATTTGAAGCCGTACACGGTTCTGCGCCTGATATCGCCGGAAAGAAAATTGCTAACCCAACTGCTTTGATGTTAGCCTCGGCTTTAATGCTAGATCACGTAAGTGAAGCTGATAAAGCGACTCGACTTAGAGAAGCAATAGATGCGCAGCTAACCAGTGGTGAAGGTTTGACGGGTGATCTTGGTGGGACAGTGAATACTATGGAGTTTGCTGATAATATCATTGCAAGATTATAAGCTTACGATTCTGCTTTAGTTTCTATTTTTGTTCCTAACACGATGTCTTTCTCGCGTAGTTGAGTAAGCGTTGTGTGTCCTCCATGCATGATGACGTCCTGTGAGAGTGAAGGAATTTCCTTGGCGATGGATAATAAAATTTCCTCGCCAGTTTGAGTTTCATTGCCCGCTACTAGCTCTACTAAACGGGCTGTCATAGGATTCATCTCCATAAACCCCACTTTATCTTGTTGATCTCGATAAACCAGAATGAATGTTGGTTGTTCTGGTGCGGTCTTAGGTTGAAAATCAGGCTTGATTTTATGGACAGGGTAATTGTAACGATTAAGTCGTGTTAACGGCGACAACACAGGTATTTGCTTAAGTAAATTGCCATCCTGATTGATGCCATCTAGCTTTATTTCGGTATCAATAAACGACAACATTATTTCTAACCACTCGTAGTGAGTAAGCTCTAATAAAAAATTAGGATCTTCAGGTTGTGGTTTACGTTCTTCGTTTAGGTAGATAAGGAATTCTTTAGAAATATCCCTAAAATAAGGGGAATGACTTTGATGGTTGGAGAAAAAATCTCTAACCATTCTATGCCAAGCATCATCACTATAAAGCTTGCGAGTCACAGGAAATCCGCTGGCTAAAAAGCCTTGCACGTTTCGAAATAATAAACCCCGATAAATTTCTAAACGTCGATCTTCAATTTCTGATGGCGCAGGGTTGTTATCTGGATCTCTTAAGTGTGCAGTAAATTCATACTGCACCTCTTTAAATTTTTGTTCAGCCTCAGGCATGAGCGCTCACCGTATTGTTTGAGCAACTCCATTTTTGTTGTAGCTGGCAAATTTGATCGATCTCTTTCATTAATACTGGTATTTCGGGGATATTGAAGTCTCTTTCCAATAGCGTGGGAAACACACCAAATGCTTCGTACGCTTTGTCCAATATTGCCCATACTGGATCAATCACATCCGCACCATGTGTGTCTACAATCAAGTCTTCTGCTTCATTGTAGTGTCCTGCGATATGGCAATATGTAATGCGTTCTTTAGGAAGAGATTGTAAAAATGTAATAGGGTCATACTTGTGATTCACTGAATTCACGTAAATGTTATTAACATCCAACAGAAGTTCACAGTCTGCTTCTTCAAGTACGGCTTTAAGAAAGTCAATTTCTTCCATTTCTTTGCCAGGTGTTGCGTAGCAAGACGCATTTTCCATGGCAATGCGTTGGCCGAGTATGTCTTGTACTTGCTTAATTCGGTCTGCTACGTAATGTACTGCTTCAGTGGTGAAAGGGATTGGCATTAAATCGTACAAGTGGCCTTGATCAGAACAGTAAGTTAAATGTTCGGTGTACTTGAGAATATTATGCTGTTGCATAAACGTTTTAATGTCTTTGACTAGTGCTAAGTCTAACGGCGTTGGTCCACCGATAGATAAAGATAAGCCGTGCGTAACAAAGTCATAACGTTCAGTATATTCGCGAAAGCGTTTACCTAAACGGCCACCCATGCCAATCCAATTTTCGGGAGCAACTTCCATGAACTGAACTTGTGCGGGATTAACCTCCAGAAGCTCTTCCATCATGTGTCCACGCCTAAGACCTAGGCCAGCACCATTTACACAGTATTCCTTAGACATAATATTCTCTTTTTAGAAGCTATTATTTTGATTGCTTCCGCCGTTTTTATAGATCCTATTTTTTGTTAATGAAGTTTAAGTAATAATCAAGGCTGAAGAATTTCCCAGCACCAATAAAAAATAATACTAACAACATAATGAAGTAGGTAGTCGCAAATTCAATGCCGTTATTTAGTACAACTAAGCTACCATTTTCAGTCAACCATAAATAATTTCCGTGTTCTTTTAAAATATCTTTTGCTATACCTAAACGTTCTACTGCTTCTATGGTTCGCTCTGTCGCAAATATTCCTGAGCCAGATGAGATTGCTAGCCACCCGTTACTAATATGTACAGAGAAAATCGCCACTAACATGGTGATCATTAATGGGATGGAAATCCAGCGCACACCAAAACCGATGAGTAGAAATATTGCACCCAGCACTTCTGTCCACCCAGCAAGGAAAGCCATCAAAGTGGGGAGAGGTAAACCAAGTCCCCATTCGGGGTTGCCGAACCAACTAACGGTTGACTCAAATGGCATAAAGGTTGAAAAGTCAATTTTGTTGGCGCCAGCCATCCAGAAAACAGGTGCTAGATAAAGGCGCAAAGCGAGAGGTCCTAAAAAATCTAGTACCCGTAGTTTGTCAAAAATCGAATTTATGAAATTAAATATTCCCATCATGTTTACTCCTAAGTTCTGGTATATTTTTATTGTGTACATTAAGTGGTTTCGCTTGAATAAAGTTCATCTAGCGGTATTGATCTGCCTTGCGGATTAACAATGTAGGCATGCTTCCTGCGTAATTGCCTTGGTTCTGTGACACCACAAGAGTGAGCAATGACACCTACCTCATAGACCATGTTTTTGATGTAATTCCTTACACGCTCTGCTTTATTTTCTGGGTTTAATCCACTTTGTAGGTCTTTGTCGTGGGTAGTGATACCCGTCGGACAGGTGTTTTTATTGCATTGCAAGGCTTGAATACAACCTATTGAGAACATAAAACCACGTGCTGAAGTGATGAAGTCTGCGCCAGTTGCAAGCGCCCAAGCAACTTCTACTGGCGTCACTAATTTTCCTGAAGAGATGACTTTTATGCGCTCACGTAAACCATATTGTTTCAGTTTGTTTATCAGTAGAGGCAAGCTCTGCTTGATAGGTAAACCAACATTATCCATTAAACTCATGGGTGCTGCGCCTGTTCCGCCATCGCCGCTGTCTAATGTGATGAAGTCAGGCGCATCTTCAACGCTGCGTTCACTGATTTTTTTGAATAAATCATCTAACCAATCTCTAGCACCAATAACCGTTTTGAATCCTGCCGGTTTACCGGTTGTTTCCCGGATAGTTTTAAGCATGTTGAGTAGTTCATCCACTGAATTGATATCTACATGTCTGTTAGGGCTAATTGAGTCGGTGCCGACAGGAATACCGCGGATATTGGCAATCTCTTCATTGACTTTAGCACCAGGTAAAATACCGCCTTTACCAGGTTTGGCACCTTGTGCCAGTTTGAGCTCAAACATTTTTACTTGTTTATGATCAGCGACTGCTTTTAATTTTTCTGTATTTAAATTTCCTTCATGGTCACGTACGCCATATTTGGCAGTACCAATTTGGAAAACAATATCTGCGCCACCTTCTAGGTGATAAGGAGATAATCCGCCTTCACCGGTGTTCATCCAGCAGCCTGCTTCACGTGCTCCGTTTGAAAGTGCCAGTACTGCGGGTTTAGAAATTGCTCCAAAGCTCATTCCGGAAATATTATAGATAGAACGAGTGCTATAAGGCTGATTACAATACTGGCCTATCGTGATTTCTTCAGGCTCAGCAGAATCTATACCTAGCTTAGGGAATGGACAGTTACCAAAAATAACGGTGCCAGGCTTGTAAAGATCACGCGTTGATCCAAATGCAATAGTAGAGTCGATATTTTTCGATGCGCGATAGACCCAGGATCGTTCAGCGCGATTAAACGGTAATTCTTCGCGATCCATAGCGAAGAAATATTGGCGAAAAAATTCACCCATATGTTCAAAGAAATAACGAAAACGACCTACGACAGGATAGTTATGTCGAATAGCTTGTTTGGTTTGAGAGCGGTCAATAACATATAAAACCGCCACAATAATAATGCTGGCGCCAACAATAAATATAAATAGGAACGCTAGAATCTCCAGGGTTGTTAATGCGAATCTCGATAATTCATGCATTTCCATTAGTACTCTCCAACATCTTATGTTTGATGTTTAGTATATATGTTATGGGTAAAAAAACGGCGGGTCCTATTAGGATCCCGCCGTTTCAGTGTTCTAGATTCAATGTAAATTTAAATCTAGTATGTCAGTATCAATCCTGATACCAGTGGAGCTTAGTTGCCGGGAATTACTTCTCGCCGCACTTACCTTCACCACACTTACCTTCACCACACTTACCTTCACCACACTTACCTTCACCACACTTACCTTCACCGCATTTACCGTCTTTCATTTTCTTAGCACCGGCTTTGCTTTCGCCACATTTGCCTTCACCGCACTTACCTTCGTGGTTGCCTGCAACCATGTAGCCCGAAGAAAGCTCTGTTAGATCAAATGGGTTTGCGTCAGCATTAGCGGTAGGCATAGCGATAACACTTGCAGTTAATGCAGCACCGACTGCCGCAGCGATTGGCTTAAGTTCAAATTTCTTAGACATTTACGTTCTCCGTACTTGTTTGTTGAGGTATTACTTAAAATTATTTTTGGATCATTACTTTCTGAATATAAAGACCTTGGGTATAGAGCTTATATTACAAATTATTTAGCGTTATTTATTACTTTTCTATAAGTAAGGTAAAATGGTTGCAATTTTTTAGAGGTAATAAAAATAATAGAGTTCCCACTCTATCGGATGATGCTGATATGTTTTTGATCAGGAAGATTTTTTAGTGAATTCGCATAGATCATGTATTGTACAATTTAAGCATTTAGGGTTGCGTGCAATACAGGTGTAGCGGCCATGAAGTATCAGCCAATGATGGGCATCGCGTTTGAATTCTTCAGGAACTAGGCGCAGCAGACGTTTCTCAACTTCAATGACATTCTTGCCTGGTGCAATGCCTGTTCTGTTAGACACCCTATATATATGTGTATCGACTGCAATGGTGGGATGCCCAAATACTGTATTCAACACCACATTGGCTGTTTTTCGACCGACTCCAGGTAAAGCTTCTAATGCTTCTCGGTTCTCAGGGACCTGGCCATTATGCTCATCTATCAAAATCTTGCATGTTTTAATAATATTCTTAGCTTTTGTGTTGTACAGGCCAATGGTTTTAACATAAGTCTTTAGCTTTTTCTCACCCAACTTATAAATAGCCTCAGGTGTGTTGGCAACTTTGTAAAGTGGACCAATGGCTTTATTAACGCCAACGTCAGTTGCCTGCGCAGAAAGAATTACTGCAATCAGCAATTCAAATTCATTGTTAAAGTTTAGTTCGGTAGTGGGGTGCGGGTTCAGTTCGCGTAAGCGACTAAATATTTCTGTGCGTTTGGTTTTGTTCACGATCGGAAGGAAGTCACTGAAATGAATTATTTTTCTAAAGCTGAGTTCTTAAGTGCTTGTAGTTTATCTGCAAGCCTCTGTTTATTGCTGGATAAAAAATCCAGCTGTTGAGTTTTTTTCTGTATTAGTCGTTGTTTGCGAATATTAACGCGTTGCTTACTTTCGTGAGTAAAGATTTTTTTGTCGGTTTTGTATTGCAGCATGTTAATGCCGAAAGTAAAAGTCTGTGACAATGGGATACTGCTGGGGCATACCTGATTGCATTCACCGCATTGTGTGCATGAATTTAGCGAATTTTTTTCGGCCAGGATGAAATGTTTACTGCGAATATTTGCGTATAAGGAATCTGGGTTTAAGTTGTTTGGGCAAGCAGGAATACAATCACTACAATGAACGCAAGCCTTATGTTGACTAAAGTCTGGAGTAACAGGTTCAATTTTCTGTAATGCGTGATTAGGTTGCATTGAGATGCAATCAACAGGACAGGGGTTAATGCATAGTTTGCAACCCGTGCAGAATTGATTGATCACACTGTGTAGTTGTTTTGATGCCCCTAGTATGGCGTCGAATGGACAGGCTTTGATGCATAGCGTGCAACCAATGCAGCGGTCTTCATCGATTACAGCAAGTGTTTTGCTAAATGAGATCGCCGCAGATTTCATGTGATGTACTATTTGACACGCATTCCTGGTGCTGCACCATCATCAGGATGAATCACAAATAATCCGCTACCAGTACCACTAGCAGCCAGCACCATGCCTTCGGATAAACCAAAACGCATTTTACGAGGAGCAAGATTGGCAACCATCACCACGAGTTTGCCTTCTAAGTCTTCTGGTTTGTAGGCGCTTTTGATGCCAGCAAATACATTTTTTTGTAAACCGCCAGTCGGTTCGCCGAGGTCTAAAGTGAGTTGGAGTAATTTGTCAGCGCCTTCGACGTGTTGGGCTTTTGCAATACGCGCTACGCGTAAATCTAACTTAGAAAAGTCATTAAATGAAATTTCATCACTAATAGGATCGCTGGCTTTAGGTGCTGCATCTTGTTTGGTTTCTTCAATCATGTTTTCAATAGACTCTTTTGCAATACGCGTAATGAGAGGTTTGAACTTGTTAATTTCATGGCCTTCAATAAAGGGTTTTCCGCTAGCTAAATCATTCCAGCTGATTTCAGTGTTTAAGAAAGCTTCAGATTTTTTGGCTAGTTCTGGCATTACTGGTTTTAAATAACCAATGAGTAAGCGAAATATATTTAAACCAAAACTACAAACTTGATGAACTTCGGTGCGATTAGCTTCGTCTTTGATTAGTTCCCAAGGTTTGTACTGATCAATGACTTGGTTGGCAGTGTCAGCAAGGCTCATAATAGTTCGCATGGCTTCAGAATATTTGCGTGCTTCGTATAGATTTTTTATCTTTATATTTTTTTCGCTAGCAAGTTTTAAAGCATTGGTACCTTCCGGGATAAATTGAGAAGTTAATTTGGCGTCAAACTTTTTGTAAATAAATCCTGCGCATCGGCTAGCGATATTCACTAGTTTTCCGACGACATCGCTGTTGACACGCTGTTGAAAATCTTCAAGGTTTAAATCAATGTCGGACACGCCATCATTTAATTTGGCTGCGAAGTAATAGCGTAAATATTCGGGCTGTAAATGATTTAAGTAAGTGTGCGCTTTAATAAAAGTGCCACGCGACTTAGACATTTTTTGTCCGTTTACAGTTAAGAAGCCATGGCAGTAAACACTGGTGGGTGTACGCCAGCCTGAGCCCATTAATGTGGCCGGCCAAAACAAAGTATGAAAGTAAGCAATGTCTTTACCGATGAAATGATACAACTCAGCATCGCTGCCTAGCTTCCAAAATGAATCGAAATTCTCACCCGTACGATTGCAATAATGCTTGAAGCTAGCCATATAACCAATCGGCGCATCTAGCCACACATAAAAATATTTACCTGGTGCATCAGGAATTTCAAAACCAAAATAGGGAGCGTCACGAGAAATATCCCAGTCTTGCAAGCCATCCTCAAACCATTCTGAAATTTTATTGGTAATTTCTGGTTGTAAGCTGCCCGATTGAGTCCACTCTTTTAGCGCAGGTTCTAATGTGCTGAGTTTAAAGAAGTAATGTAAATTTTCTTTTTCAATTGGTTCAGCGCCACTGAGTGCGGAGCGAGGGTTGATTAGATCTGACGGTGTATAAGTAGCCCCACAAGATTCGCAGTTATCACCGTATTGATCTTCTGTTTTGCATTTCGGACAGGTCCCGCGCACGAAACGATCGGGCAAAAATACTTTTTCACTAGGATCAAATAAATCTGTAACAGTTTTAGTACTGATGTAATCATTTTTTTGCAACGCTTTAAACATACTGGTTGCAAAATATTTGTTCTCTTCCGAATGAGTGCTATGGAAGTTATCGAAGTTAACATGAAAGTCAGCAAAATCTTGTTCATGTTCTTGCTTGGTGTTGGCAATCAGTTCTTCGGGGGTGATTCCTTCCTGTTGTGCGCGAATCATGATCGGCGTGCCATGGGCATCATCGGCACAGACATAAATACATTGGTGCCCGCACATTTTTTGGAAGCGCGTCCACACATCCGTCTGGATGTACTCGACAAGATGGCCTAAATGGATCGATCCATTGGCGTACGGAAGGGCGCTGGTGACTAAAATTCTTCGATTATTCACGTGTTTACAGAACAAATTGCTTAATGAGGGCATACCTTACCAGCTTACTAAAAGTGCGGCTAGATAGATTGCGTAGACACTGAATATCTCAATCAGGAGCTAGGAATAAGCGTGCTGGAGTGTTTAACTGCACCCCATTTTATAGAAATTAGTCACTGAGAGGATTCACCCCATGGCGAGCGTTAGCCCACAGCAAGTAGAAGATACCCTAAAGACCATTGAAGACCCCAATATCGGCAAGAGCTTAGTTGCTGCAAAGTGGGTAAAAGATATTAAAGTGGACGGCGATACAGTCTCCATTGTGATTGAGCTTGGCTATCCTGCTAAGAGTATGATCAAGGAAATGTCAGAAAAAATTGGCACAGAAGTCAGTAAATTAGATGGCGTTGTGGACGTGGATATTACTATCGGGTGGAATATACGGGCGCATGCCGTTCAGAAAAGCCTCAAGCCTATGGAAAATATTAAGAATGTAATTGCGGTGGCTTCGGGTAAAGGGGGGGTTGGTAAGTCAACCACCTCAGTGAATCTGGCCTTAGCATTGGCAGCAGAAGGTGCCACGGTGGGGGTGCTTGATGCTGATATATACGGCCCGAGTCAGCCACGCATGTTGGGTATTTCAGGCCAACCAGAATCCAGTGATGGCAAAAGTCTGGAGCCAATGGAAGGCCACGGCCTTCAAGCAATGTCGATTGGTTTTTTAATTGATGAAGAAACTCCAATGATTTGGCGTGGTCCTATGGTGACACAGGCATTAGAGCAACTGCTTAACGATACGCGCTGGAGAGATATCGATTATTTGGTTGTTGATTTGCCACCGGGCACTGGGGATGTGCAATTAACACTCGCGCAAAAGATTCCAGTGAGTGGTGCTGTGATTGTGACGACACCACAAGACATCGCTTTGTTAGATGCGCGCAAGGGTCTGAAGATGTTTGAAAAGGTTGAAGTGCCTGTACTGGGTGTGGTCGAGAACATGAGCTTGCATATATGCAGCGAATGCGGTCATGAAGAAGCTATATTTGGCACTGGCGGCGGTGAAAAGATGGCAGAAGAAAGTGACGTGGAATTGCTTGGTAAACTTCCTCTTGATATGAGCATACGTCAGCAAGTCGATGGTGGTGAACCAACAGTCATTGCCGCCCCAGATAGCCGGGTTAGTCAAATTTATAAGGAAATTGCGCGCAAAACAGCGGCTAAATTAGCCGTGAAAAGTAAAGACTATAGTGCTAAATTCCCTAAAATCGTTATTCAAAATACATAATAATTATTAAGGATTTTCTCGATGTTTCGTATTGTTGTTAGCTTACTGAGTATCGTGCTGCTAGTGGCAGGATGTGCGGGACCTCTTTCAAAGCCGCTAATTGAGCCTAATGTTCAGGTGCGTGGCTTGGAAATTACTGATGCGACATTAAGTGGTATTGATGCGATTGCTACGCTTGATATTGATAATCCTAAATGACGTTCGATTGAGTGCACGCGGATTGAGTTACGAAGTGTTTGTCTCTGGGGGAAAATTAGTGACTGGTCAAGATGATCATTCAATTTCAGTGCCTGCGTTTGGTCGTGAGGCAATTGAGTTGCCTGCGCGTCTATCTTACCTCGGTATTATCGAAACATTGCCGGAAGTGCTAAGAACTGGCCATGCGGACTACACGGTTAAGGGCAATATCAAAACATCAATATTTAATTACGCGATTCCATTTTCCAAGCAGGGCGACTTTAAGCTGCCATTCGTTTCACCATTTAAATAAGTAAATTCCTATGTCGATTAAATCTGATCGCTGGATTCGGCAAATGGCGGATCAGCAACAAATGATAGAGCCCTTTGTTGCCGGCCAAGTAAAACAAGTTAATGATGAGAAAATCATTTCCTATGGCACTTCTAGTTATGGGTACGATGTACGTTGCTCAAATCACTTTAAAATTTTTACCAACATTAATTCTGCTGTCGTTGATCCTAAAGCATTCAATCCTGAAAGTTTTGTCGACTTCGAAGGGGATGTTTGTATTATCCCGCCTAACTCGTTTGCGTTGGCTAGCACGGTGGAATATTTTCGTATTCCTAGATCGGTGTTGACTGTGTGTTTGGGTAAATCGACATACGCACGTTGTGGCATTATTGTTAATGTAACCCCGCTAGAACCAGAATGGGAAGGGCATGTAACTTTAGAGTTTTCAAACACTACACCATTGCCTGCAAAAATTTATGCTAACGAGGGTGTTGCCCAGATGTTGTTTTTTGAATCTGATGAAGAATGTGAGACGTCGTATGAGGATCGCGGTGGTAAGTACCAGGGACAGACTGGCGTCACACTCCCCAAGGCTTAAGTCTGTACTGTAAAACAAGCATTTCTCTAATGCTTGCATAAATTAAAAATAATGTAATTGATTGATTTCGCTATATTAAGTGTGTTTAATGTATATGGGGTGCTGCTAGATATATACTTTTCTATTTGAAGATTATAGAGAGCAGCTGGGAGAAAATGCTCTGGCTATTTATAAGCTCTGACGAGTAAAGCAGCTGCAATTATTCCTCGTGGCTTAGTTTATGAATCGATATGGATACTGTTTTGAGTTAGTAAGTTTATACTAGTAGCGATGACGTTTATTTTGAGAGGTGGTTAATGTATTACATTGTTGAATCAGACAAATCTTTTGAACAGGCAGCTACCGATCTGGATGTCGCTGTCAAACAGAATGGATTTGGTGTGTTGCATATACATAATATTGGAGAAACGCTGCGCAGCAAAGGTGTTGAATTTAAGGATGATTGCAAAATTTTTGAGGTTTGTAATCCTCAGCAGGCTGCTAAAGTTTTGTCTACAGATATGCGCCTAAATATGGCTTTACCCTGTCGAATATCGGTGTTTACTGAAAACAATAAAACTAAAATTGGATTAATTAAGCCGCAAGAGATGCTTTCTGCATTATCTGAGGATGAGGTTTTGGCAAAAATAGCTCAAGAGGTTGAAGAAAAAACTATTTTGATGGTCAATCAAGCCAGGTAACAAAAACGCCTTGTTATTTTCTAGGTTATTCTAACTTAGAGGCCCAAATGGCTAGCCTATGGCGCATTGATTGCTGTGAGATCTGTTCTTGAGGAATAGCTTGAATTACTTTGTCGTGTACTAATAAGCGATAAATATATTCTATTTTTTCACTGGCTGAGTCAGTTGCTTCAAATTCAACCACACCTCTTTGTTCGCCGTACTTAACACCGGCTGCAATCGCTTTTTTAACTAGTTCTTTTTCATTCTTTAGTTTTTTCATCGGAGTGAAGTTCGAAGAGTTATTACAATAGTAGAAACGTAGCTAATCCTAGAAAAGCGAAGATTCCTACTACGTCGGTGATGGTTGTTAACATGACACCTCCTGCAAGCGCCGGGTCAATGCCGTACTTTTTTAATGCGATCGGTATCACTACACCAGCGAGTCCTGCACAAACTAAGTTTGCCATCATCGCTAGTGCGATAATCCAACCAAGCTGTAGGTCGTGAAACCACAAAATAGCAATAATGGCGACAATCACTGACCAAAGTAAGCCGTTAAGAATGCCAATGCCGAATTCTCGCATTAATAATATGCGTGAGTTGGCTTTACCAATTTGTTTAAGAGCTAATCCGCGAATTACCAAGGTTAAGGTTTGACTGCCAGCAATTCCACCCATGCTTGCAACTACCGGTATCAGTACTGCAAGTACAATAATTTGCTCAAGCGTATCTTGAAATAAACTAATTACCCAAGCGGCTAAAAAGGCAGTAAGCATGTTGACGCCTAACCATAGTGCGCGGCGGCGTGTGGATTTAGTCACTGGTGCGAATAGATCTTCTTCTTCAGTTAAACCCGCCATACTCATAATAGAGTGCGCGCCTTCTTCACGAATCACATCAACGACATCATCGATTGTAATACGACCTAGTAGCTTTTGGTTTTCGTCGATTACTGGGGCAGAAATTAAATCCAGATTTTCGAATGTATGTGCAACATCGGTGGCGCTATCGTTGGCGAGTATCGGTTCTATATTTTCTTGTAAAAGATCTTGAACAAGTGTGGAAGGATCATTTGTAAGTACATCAGCTAGAGTTAATGTGCCTATGTATTTTTCATATCGGTCAACGACAAATAAGCTGTCAGTATGAGCAGGAAGATTTTTGCGTGAGCGTAAATACCTTAATACCACATCAAGGCTAATTTCTTTGCGAACGGTGATAGTGTCAGTGTTCATCAAGCCGCCAGCACTATCTTCATCGAAAGACAAAACAGCTTGTAAACGTTGGCGGTCGCTTATATCAAGGTTACTAAGGGCGGTATCAGTAACGGCAGTTGGTAAGTCGGCTAGTAAGTCGGCTAAGTCATCAAGGTCCAGACCTTCGGTGGCAGAAATCAACTGGTTCTTATCCATCACCTCAATAAGGCCGCTACGCACTTCATCACCTAAGTGAAGTAAGATTTCACCGTCGTCGTCACGATCTAGCATATTCCAAATGAACATGCGTTGAGAATGTGGCAATGATTCTAATAGGTGAGCGATTTCAGCCGGGTGAAATGCATTTAATATATGCCCAGCACGTTGCATCTCTCCTGAATCGAGAGCTTCTGTGATGACTTGTAGATTGTCGCGTGCTTGAGTATCTGGCATGGCTGGTCCTTGATCGCGCTGCTCGAGTATAGATGTAATCAAGTGTACCTGTTAGTAAAGCGAATGCAAAAAAGGATTTATAAGTAATGACGTTTAAAAATATTGAACAAATAATGTGCGAATATTCCATTCTAGATAATATTCGCTTTGTCATACTCATGAAATATTATTCGTTTAGTTGGTCAACTAACTGGTGAATTTTATCCGGTCGAGTTGCAGCGCTAACAATGCGCTTACACTGAGGCTCCAATTTTTTTACAGAGCTAGAATTAATAATCGATTTCACATCAAGCACGGTAGCAGGATGCGCACTAAAATGTCTTAGGCCCATGCCTAGTAATAAACGTGTATAACGAGGATCTCCCGCCATTTCTCCACACATAGATACAGGAATTTTAGCTCGATTACCTGCTTGTAAGGTTAGCTGGATTAGCCTCAACACGGCAGGGTGTAGCGGATCATATAAATAGTTGACCGATTCGTCGATACGGTCGATGGCGAGCGTATATTGGATTAAATCGTTAGTGCCTATTGATAAGAAATCAAGCTGCTTGGCAAAGCGCGCTGCCACTAAAGCGGAAGCAGGCACTTCGATCATAATGCCGATAGGTATTTCATTATCAAATTCTTTGTCTTTTTCTTTGAGTTCGCGCTTGGCCTGATCAAGTACTGTTAACGCCATCATTAACTCTTCGTGGCTGGTGATCATTGGGAACATGATGCGTACTGGACCAATGATAGAAGCACGTAAAATTGCCCGCAGCTGTAGCTTGAATAATTCAGTGTCTTTAAGAGAGCGTCTTAACCCGCGTAAACCCAAAGCAGGATTTTGTACTAGTGGCCCTTTGTATTTTGGATCGAATTCTTTTTCTGCACCTAAGTCTAAAGTACGAATTGTTACAGGCAGTCCTTTAAGTGCGCGAATTACTTTTTTATATGCGCTCAATTGTTCGTTTTCTGAGGCGGGTTCATCGCGATCTATGTATAAAAACTCAGTTCTATATAAGCCTACGCCTTGTGCGCCGCTTTGTTTGAGCGCTTTAATATCATCGGTTAATTCAATATTAGCTTGCAGGTTGATAGCAATGCCGTCTTTAGTTCTGGCTTTTACATCACGCAGAGATTCTAGTTTTCTACGTTCTTCTTTTTGCTCTCTTTGCTTGGCTTTATATTCTTTGATGGTTTTGTCGTCGACACCGGCAAGTACCATACCCTCAGAGCCATCGATAATAATTTGTTCGTTTTCTTTTAGTAGAAAGCGAGCATCTTGCATGCCAACGATGGCGGGTATGCCCAAGCTGCGTGCAATAATAGCAGTATGTGAAAGTGGGCCGCCTAGTTCGGTAATGAAGCCAGCAATGTTTTGATGTTGCAGGACTACTGTATCTGCCGGTGTTAAGTCATCGGCAACAATAATAGAACCGCGTAATGTTTGAATTTCTTTTTCAACTTCATATTGATGATCAAATAACATTTTCTGAATAAGATTAATGACGTGATCAATATCATTTTGACGAGTCTGTAAATAGTCATCTTCCATTTGTTCGAATACTGCAATCAATTTGTCGCGCTGCAACTTCAATGCCCATTCTGCATTGCAATAAATTTCCTTGATGATTTCTATTGGAGCCTTGGAAAGCATCGAATCTTTCAGCATCAGTAGGTGTGATTCGATAAAAGAAGCAATCTCTTTAGGTGCTTCAGGTGGAATAGAGTCTTGAATCTTGTGTAATTGTTTTCCTGCACGGTCAACTGCCGACTTAAATCGTTTTACTTCTGTACTTATTTCATCTGGATACAGTGTGCGTTCGTATACTTCTAGAGAGCTGCGTAATAGCAAATGCACATTGCCGATAGCAATGCCTCTTGATGCACCTAGTCCACTAATAATTAACGCCATGTGTGTTTGTTTGTAATGGTTGTGTTATTCGTCTTCGCCGAAACGAGAAACAATTAAATCTTTAATTTTAATCATAGCATCTTCGGCATCCGCGCCATCGATGAAAAGTTTAATATTGGTACCTTTACTGGCAGCTAACATCATCACGCCCATAATGCTTTTGCCGTTGACACGCTTGCCATCTTTTTCAATTTCAATTTCGGATTCAAATTCACTAGCAGCGGCAACAAATTTTGCTGCTGCGCGTGCGTGTAATCCTAGCTTGTTACATATGGTCGCTTGATCTTCTAACATGGGTTGTTATTTTCCTTGTTGGCATAAAATTATGCCGTCGTGTCCGCCGGACAATGCTTTTTCAGTCATATCTGACAAGGTTAAGTTAGAATAATTTAGTACACGAATAAACATAGGTAAGTTGACGCCGGCAATCACCTCTATAGCGGCAATATTTTTACAGCCATTGGCGATATTACTTGGAGTGGAGCCATACATATCAGTGAGAATTAGCACGCCGCTGCCATCATTTGCTGAGGCTATCATGGCTTCTGCCTTTTTGTGCTGAGAGTCAGGGTCGCAGTTAGGGGATACGGATAGCGCTCTGCAATTAATAGGTAGCGTGCCTCCTAAAGTGGATCTGGCTGTCGCTAGTAGTTCTTCGCCAATTTCTCCGTGAGTAATAATAAGTATTCCTACTGGCATGATGTTCTATTCAAATTCCCTATGTCTGACAGTAATTGGTTGTTGCATTTTTTTTTCTAATTCATGGGCGATTTGATTAATGCAATATACAGAACGGTGATGCCCGCCTGTACAGCCAATGGATATTGTTAAGTAACTTCTGTTTTCTTCTTCGAATAATGGGATCCATTCCTGCATAAATTCAATAATCGATTTTATCATTCTATCGACTTCGCTGTATGAGTTTAAATAACTCATCACGGCGGCATCTTTGCCGGATAGGCTGCGAAGATTTGGCTGCCAATATGGGTTTGGTAAGCAGCGCACGTCAAACATGAAGTCCGAGTCATTAGGTATGCCGTGTTTAAAACCAAATGATTGCAAGATAATGGTTAAGCCGGTCGATGATTTTTCAATCACGACTTGATTGACTAATGTGCGCAACTGCCTAACATTGGTTTTAGTGGTGTCGATATTTAAGTCGGCATAATCAGCAATTTTGCTGAGCAATTCTTTTTCTAAGTGAATTGCCTTGATTAGAGGAATATCATTTGTTGTAAGAGGATGTTTGCGACGTGTCTCGCTAAATCTTTTAATAAGCGTATTGATTTCAGCGCTGAAAAATAGAACCTCTACAGGAATCTTGTTATTTTTAAATTTTTGTACGATATTAATTAGATTGTCGATGCTTTCATTTCCTGCTCGTGAGTCTATGCCGACAGCAATTTTTTTGTGGTAGTGTTTTTCTTCTTCTAAACACTGATTAATAAATGTTGGCAGTAGTGCTACGGGCAAGTTGTCTACGCAGTAAAAATCATCATCTTCTAATGTATTTAAAGCAACAGATTTACCTGAGCCAGACAGGCCT
The DNA here is from genome assembly GCA_951812785.1 of uncultured Gammaproteobacteria bacterium. Lineage (GTDB taxonomy): Bacteria > Pseudomonadota > Gammaproteobacteria > UBA4575 > UBA4575 > UBA1858. Next base: position 1,880,114 of record OX638335.1, on the reverse strand, counting down.
GTGATTATTAATATCCTCATCATGAATCCTGCTGAATAGAGCGCTGTTGGCGTTCAATGAAATCGTCTGCAGCATTATAGTTTTTTATCATTAATAAATGATTGCGCACTGCGGCCTCAGTCATAACTGCAAGGTTGCGGCCTGCAGCAACAGGTAATCGAATCACAGGAATTTCTAAACCCAGCACATTTTTAGTCAGCTGTGGTGTGGCGAGTCTATCTTCAGATTTGGGAATTGATTGCATTGAGGTTAGATGAATTATTAAACGTAAATATTTGCTGAATTTTATCGAACTGTCACCGTACATTTCACGTATATTGAGGATGCCTAGCCCACGCACTTCCAGGAAATCCCTTAATATTAGCGGGCATGATCCTACAACAATGTCTGGCGCAATACGCATAAACTCAGGCGCGTCATCAGCAATTAGTCGATGCCCGCGCGTCACTAGCTCTAATGCTAATTCGCTTTTACCTAAGCCACTTTCACCAGTGAGCATGGCACCGAGGCTGATTACTTCCATAAACACACCGTGTAAAGTAACTTTGGCTGCTAGCGCGCGTGATAAAAAATAACGCAAATGAGTGATTACTTCGGTGGATGAAAGGTTGGAGCAAAATATCGGGGCCTTATACTCATCGACAAAGGATTTTAATTCTAATGGCGGCATTAAGCCGTCAGTAAAAAAGATAGCGATTGTCTCGGAGCCAAATAATCGTTGGTAGGCTTTTTTCTTTTCTTGGTCTCCTAAAGATTGAAGATAATTTGATTCTACTTTGCCTAGCACCTGTGCCTGATTGGAATGGATTAAATTAAAGTAGCCTACAAGGGTAGCCGAGTCATCACTAAAGCTATGATGTGAAAAGGGGTGGTTTATGTATTGCTCACCATGCCAAATAGAGAGATCTAGCTCTTTGCTTAATGAGTCTAGAATCAATTGTGGAGTGGTGTTTTCTGGCATGTTACGCGAACATTGAATGGGTGCTATTGGAAGTCTAGGCGTACTGGCGGCTAAGTGCTAGTGTTATGCGGCATGCTTGTCTGAGGTTTTAGCAAATATATCGAGTAATTGTTTGGCAGAGTCGCAGTTTCGAAGCTGGTTGCGATTGTCCTGCTCTGATAGGAATTCAGCGAGAGATGCTAAGGTGTTTAGATGTTCATCAGTGGCTTCATTAGGCACCAATAGAGCATAAAATAATGATACTTTCTGCTCATCGGGAGCATCAAAGTCAACTGGCTGTTCGAGCTTAATAACGGCGCTACGAATTTCGCTGATATTGTCGATACGGCAATGTGGAATTGCCACGCCTTCGCCTAAAGCGGTGGCACCTAAGCGCTCGCGCGCCTGTAGGCCAGCGCTCACTTGAGTTGCTTGTACCTCGTCTATGTCTTCGGCTAAAAGCTCTCCAAGCAACTCAAACACTCGCTTCTTACTGCTGACATTTTGCAGGAGTAAAATTCGACTTGCGTCAAGGTAACGAGCTAGTGAGACATTTTCCATGGTGATAATTAAGCATTGATCGCGCTAAGCCAGATTTCTGTGCGCGCCTTCTTCGTTGTGATGGTCTTTAATTTTTTCTTTATGCTTAACAATCTGTCGATCGAGTTTGTCGATGAGATTATCGATAGCGACATACATATCGTCTGCTGTAGCGTTCGCAAAGATTTTATTTCGGCTGACTAGCATAGAAGCTTCAGCTTGGTGGCGAACTTTTTCTACAGATAATACTACATGGGTGTTGATGACGTGATCAAAGTGCCTTTCTAGACGTTTGAATTTTTCATTAACAAAATTTCGTATTGCGGGGGTAATATCAAGATGATGACCGGTTAATTCTATTTGCATTTATCCCTCCGTGAATTGTTACTTAATGACTATTTCTTCAGCTTCTTTATAACCTTCTTCTGCAAGCAATTCCAGTTGCATTTCTTAGGCAGTTATGCGCACAAGTCAATGTGCAATTTCCCTGTTGTTAAGCTAATCATAGCGCAACAAGAGGGCTTAATGTGCGGGCAATGTCGATTATTTTAATTGCCGGTATAAATGGTAGTATTGACTATAAAAACACAGAAAAATTAATGGATTACAGTTGCTTGCGTTCATTAGATGGGGGGATTGATAAAGCTTCGCGGTATTTAGCCACAGTTCGGCGTGCGACATTGATGCCTTTTTCGTCAAGCAAGTTGGATATTTTACTGTCGCTTAATGGTTTTGCATTATTTTCTTCTTCGATAAGTTTCTTAATCATAGCGCGTATAGCGGTGGCAGAACATACGCCTCCATCGGAAGTCCCAACATGACTAGAAAAGAAATACTTGAATTCAAAAATTCCTCTAGGTGTATGCATGTATTTGTTTGTGGTTACACGCGACACAGTCGATTCGTGTAATTCTAATTCTTCTGCAATATTTCGGAGTACTAAAGGCTTCATTGCCTCAGGCCCATAGTCTAGAAACTTACGTTGGTGTTCAATAATTGATGTGGCTACGCGCAGTAATGTTTCATTTCTACTGTGTAAGCTTTTGATGAACCAACGTGCTTCTTGGAGTTGTGTGCGTATATAGTTGTTATCGATACTGCTGTCGGCGCGCTTAATAAGGTCAGCGTAAGTATTGTTTATACGAAGTTTTGGTGCAGAGTCGGTATTCAACTCTACTCTCCACGAATTACTGCGCCTTACAACGAATACATCAGGCACCACGTATTCAGTGCTGATACTTGATATCTGTGCACCTGGGCGAGGATTGAGAGATTGTATAAGCTCTATGGTTGTTTGTAGCTCCGCTTCGGATAAATCCATGCGTCTCTGGATTAGCTTGGTGTTATGACTGCCTAGTACTTCAATATAATTTTTCACTACACCAACCGCCTGCTCTAGGTAGGGTGTATCTGAAGGTAGGATACGTAACTGAATTTCTAAGCAGTCAGATAAATCTTTAGCGCCAGTGCCAATAGGGTCTAGATGTTGAATTAAATGTAGTACAGCCTCGACTTCATCTAATTCTGCAAATGTTTCGACTAAGCCTTGATGAATGTTTTCTACGCTATCTGTCAAGTAACCGTTATTATCGATCTCGTCGATTAAGGTAATCCCTATGACGCGATCAACATCACTGAGATTTATTAAATCAATTTGCTGAAGAAGGTGTTGTTGTAGAGAATTGCTTGCGCCACTTTCGTTTTCATATACATCACGCGAAGGTTCTTGTGGAGCTTCGCTGTAAATATTAGATGCCTGGTAAATATCTTCCCAGTTGCTGTCTATAGGTAATTCGTCTGAGATTTGCTCTTTTGTTGTAGTGATATCTTGTTCTGCAGGTACGTTGGATGAGGCATCTTCAGTTTCTTCAGCTGCCTCTTGATTGCTGAGTGCGGATTCTTCGTCTCTCTCCAGCATAGGGTTAGTTTCAAAAATCTGTTGGATTTCTTGTTGTAATTCCAATGAGGATAGTTGCAGAAGCTTGATAGCTTGCTGCAATTGCGGCGTCATTGATAAAGACTGGCCGACACGTAGTTGGAGGGAAGGCTTTAGCATTAAAAAATTGGCATAATTATTGCTCTGTGTCTGAGTGCTGATGGTTACACAAAAAATTAGCCTTGAGAAGCATTGCTAAGTGATGAGCACGATGCAAATCCGACCAAGTATTACTTATATGTTGTGTAACAATTAAAGCTGAAACTCAGAGCCTAAATAGACATCGCGTACTTGTTGATCATTTAGCAAGTTGTTCGGTGTTCCCTCTGCGATGATTTGACCTTGGCTAAGGATGTAAGCGCGCGAACATATGCCAAGCGTTTCGCGCACATTGTGATCGGTAATTAATAAACCGATGCCGCGTTCGGTGAGTTGTTTTAACAAACGTTGAATATCCATAACTGAAATAGGGTCAACGCCTGCGAAGGGTTCGTCTAATAAAATAAATTTAGGTTGAATGGCTAAGGTACGTGCAATCTCAACTCGCCTGCGTTCTCCACCAGATAAACTAAAGCCTTTGCTATTGCGAATATGTTCTATTTGTAAATCTAGCAATAAACGATCACAAATTTCACGCTGTTTTTGTTTGTGGATGTTTTTTCTTAACTGCAGTACAGCAAGGATATTTTCTTCGACAGTTAGCCCACGAAATACGGAAGCTTCTTGAGGCAAATATCCCACGCCTTGTTGAGCACGTGCATGCATGGGTAGTTTGGTTAGCTCTTGATCGTTTAAACCAATACTGCCAGCATCTGGCTGAATCAAGCCTACAATCATATAAAAAGTAGTCGTTTTGCCTGCACCATTGGGCCCAAGCAAACCTACGATTTCGCCGCTGTTGACTTGTACGTCGACACTTTGGACAACTTGGCGTTTTTTATAGCTTTTAGCGAGCTGTTTTGCCCACAAGCGATTATTTGATTGCATTAGTTTTAGTTTTGGGTTGAATAGTTATTTCAATGCGATCTTTTTTAGTGCCGGTATCAATTAAGCCCTCTTCTGTTAAGTAAAGAATGTAATCGCTACGGATCACATGACCTACCTGAGTGATTTTCCCTCGACGGAACAGTTCGACCTTTTTCTTTGCGCTGTTGTGAATCATTTCCTCTGACTCGGCATAAATGATATCGCCATCATCAGTGGTTTCCTCATAGGTCGCTAAGTTGCCGACAGAAATCATTTTTTCTACTTCATCATTCGCGGTATACACAGTAATAATGTCGCCATGTAGAATAGTTGTGCCTTGCACCATCTTAACATCACCGCGATAAATGCTTATGCCAGAATTTTCATCTAACTCTGCGCTATCAGCAGTTATGTGTATGGGTTTTTCTCCATCATCTGTGCGAGCATACGCATTGTTAACAACGCATGACCAGGTGAATAGGGTAAGTAACAGAAGTGTTTTAGCGTTCATAAGTGCCACGTACTTTATTTAAAAATTTTATTTGTTTGGTGTGCGGATTAAATTCTAGTCCAGTTCCACGCATATTGCCCTTAGCGTGAATAATGGTTGCTGGCAGATCGGTTTTAGCGCTTTGCGAAATATTGTCTAATGTTAGTTGCTCGGTTCTCATGACGATATTGTTATTGCGCTGATCAGGCATAGAAACATTCACATTATTATTTAATATAGTGATGTTTTGTTGGTGGAAAACTTCAGCAGAGTTTGCCGTAATGATAATTGGCGGCTCTTGGTCACGGTACATGGCCATTTTGGGTGAGTCCATCAGTGTTTTTTGCTCGGCAACCAATAAATGCGTGCTAGGGGAGCGGATAACAGAGTGTGCTTGACCTAGATTATTGGTGTTGGTGAGGGCAAAATTTTTAAATTTATGGGTGAAGTATTGCTGTTCAGGTGTGTTCTGTAACTGACTGCTGTAGTCTGATTCAATCGCCAGTAAATAGCCTCCTGTTGCTGCAATAATGGCAGCAAATAACAGTGTTATTAGTAGTGTTTTAATCATTGGCTCTAATATATTGTCTCAGGACTATAGAGTTACATTATAATTAAGGGCTTTGGTTAGTAGACCCTTGGAGTCAAGAATCAGTTCACATACTTCTCGCACGGCGCCATGACCACCTAGCTCTTCGGTGATGTGATCTGCATGAGATTTCACCCATTCATGTGCATTTGCAACGGCAAAAGATAGTCCAGCGAGCTGCATGGCAGGGACATCAATAATATCATCGCCAACAAATGCTACTTGTTCTGCGAGTAGATTTTTAGAGTTAACGAATTGGGTAAACGCAGTACGTTTGTCTATTTGTCCTTGCAAGACATCAGTGACACCGAGTTCTTGCATACGTACATTGACTGCTTTTGATTCGCGACCGGATAGTACAGCAACTTGAACGCCATAATAGATAAGCATGCGTATACCGTGACCATCACGCACATGGAACGATTTTGTTTCTTCGCCTAAATGGTTAATCCAAATGCGGCCGTCAGTAAATACACCGTCAACATCAAATATGACCATTTGAATGTCGGTTGCAAGTTTGCTTAAAGCTTGTTTTTCCACATTAATTACTTGTAGTTGGATTAAATAACACCAGCGCTGAGTAAGTCGTGCATATTCAGTGCGCCGATCAGTTCGTTTTTACTGTTCGTAACAGGGATAGAATTGATGCGAAGTGTTTGCATTATTTTAAGTATTTCTGCTGCTAGCTGATTATCGTTAGCGGTATGGCAATTAGCGGTCATGACGTCTTGCATGATAGTGGAATTAACATTCACGCCTGTGTCTAACACACGCCGCAAATCACCGTCAGTAAAAATGCCAAGTAAATGATTTCGATTATCTGTGATTGCAGTCATGCCTAAACCTTTGCTAGTCATTTCTAGTAACCCTTGTTTTAGGTTCATGTCTGCGCGTACGCTTGGAACTTCATTGTCGCGGTGCATAATATCAGCGACTTTTATTAGTAATCGTTTTCCTAATCTGCCAGCAGGGTGTGAACGTGCAAAATCTTGCTCATTAAAACCACGCGCATCTAACAATGCAATGGCTAATGCGTCTCCCATTGCTAACATAGCAATTGTGCTAGTAGTTGGAGCTAGGCCTAATGGACAGGCCTCATGCTTGACGGATACATCAAGATTAACATCTGCATTTGTTGCCAGCGTTGACTGGTTGTTACCAGTAAGTGTAATCAGAGTGATGCCAAGTCTTTTTAATGGGGGCAGTAAAGACAAAAGTTCATCTGATTGACCAGAGTTTGATAACAGAATGGCAACATCCTGTTTATCAATCATACCCAAGTCACCATGTGTCGCTTCCGCAGCACTAACAAAAAAAGCTGGACTGCCTGTGCTTGCTAGGGTGGCTGCAATCTTGCGGCCGATGTGGCCCGATTTGCCTATGCCTAAAACAACAATACGCCCGGCTGGATTGAGTAAATATTTGCAAGCAGAAATGAAGTTATCATTGATTCTATCGGAGAGGTCCAGGATAGCATTGGCTTCTTCTTGAATAACTGCTTTCGCGAGTTGAATCGCTTGTTTTGAATCTATATCAACCATGTCGCTAACTTTGAACGCTTTGGATGTATAGGGCAATTTGATAGCCGATAAAGCAAATCAGCAATAATATTCCACTTGCTCGATGCATGCCTTTGCCTTTGTGGGTGAAGTAAGCCAAACCTAAAAGAAAAACAGTTAACCCGACCATGATTGGGAAATCCCGAGTGAAAACTTCACTCGGGATTGTGTAAGCATTAATCAAGCCAGGTACGCTAATGACGCCTAAGGTATTAAATATATTTGATCCAAGCACATTTCCGATGGCCAGATCAGTGTGGAGTTTAAGTGCACCGGTCACTGATGCTGCTAGCTCTGGTAAGCTGGTTCCAATAGCGACAATGGTTAATCCAATGACTAAATCTGATATTCCAAATAGCTGCGCAAGCTTAACGCTGTATGAAACAAGAATATTGGAACTGATAAGTAATAAAACTAAGCCTAGTATGGTCCAGAGTAAAGACTTTGCAATAGTACAGTCTTGTTCATCTTCTTCTTGTTTGCAGCTTGCAGAGCTGGTAGCGAGATAGCCGATTACGATCACCAATGCTGCCAGCAAAATCAATGCATCGGTAAGAGATAAAATGGAGTCCCTCAATAGGAACCAAGCTAAACCCATCGCTACAAATAAAAGTGGAAATTCCCGTAGCATGACTTGGCGCGATATTATAATCGGCGTGAGGCAGGCAGTGACTCCGAGAATTAGAGCAATATTGGTAATATTCGAGCCTATGGCATTACCGATGGCTAAGCCGCTATTGCCATGCCATGCGGAAACGCCTGATATGAGTAATTCGGGTGCAGAGGTGCCAAAGCCAATAATGACTACACCAATGACTAGAGGTGAGATATTTAAATTTTTAGCCAAGCCTACTGCGCCTATGACGAAGCGATCAGCACTCCAGAGAAGTAATGCAAAGCCAATTAACAAGCCGAGGATGATAGTCGTCATATGTCTATTTATTTAGAAAGGGGCGATTATACATGTTTTGATTTTGGCTAAATTTTAAATTCAGTTATTTATTGTTTGATAATCACTCATATTCACTAATAGCAATAGACCACGTATGATTGCCTATTTAAAAAAAACATCCTAATGACTGATGCGAACGAATATATAAGTTCCGAGCCCCTAGTAGAAATACGCGATATGCATTTCTCGCGTGGCTCTAATAAGATATTTAAAGGCCTAAGTTTGGATATCCGTTGTGGCCAAGTCACGGGATTTATGGGTCCTAGTGGTACCGGAAAAACCACTCTACTTAAGCTTATTGGTGGTCAGTTGAAGCCGCTGGCTGGGAAAGTCTGTATACAAGACCAAGATGTCAATGCTATCAGTCGTTCATCATTATTTGAGTTGCGAAAGCGCATGGGCATGTTGTTTCAAAGTGGCGCTCTGCTGACAGATATTAATGTGTTCGAAAATGTTGCTTTCCCATTGCGTGAACATACGAAACTCCCAGAGCAAATTATTCGCGACCTAGTATTAATGAAACTTGAAGCGGTTGGTCTGCGAGGAGCACGCAAGCTTATGCCGAGTCAGTTGTCAGGGGGCATGGCACGTCGCGTCGCACTAGCACGTGCAATTGTGTTAGATCCAATGATGATTATGTATGACGAGCCATTTACTGGTCTGGATCCAATTACTAAGGGAACTATTGTTACTTTAATTAAACAGTTAAATAATGTGTTGGGACTCACCAGTATTATTGTTTCACATGATGTTGAAGAGACGCTTTCTATCGCGGACTACATTTATGTTATTTCTGACGGAAAAGTTATCGAATCTGGTACGCCAGTAAGCTTGCGCAGTAGTAGTTCGAAATGGGTGCAACAGTTCTTAAATGGCCATCCAGATGGACCAGTGCCATTTCATTATCCTGCGGCTGAATACACTCAAGATTTATTGGCGGGTAGATAATAGTGCTTGATTGGCTGCAAAATGTTGGCCAGAAAGGGCTGAATGTGGTTGAGTCTCTAGGTCGTTCCGCCTTGTTTTTCATCGGGGTACTGGAGGGAATTGGTGTTGCGTTGATTAGATTCCGTTTAACTTTACGTGAAATCCACTCAGTGGGCGTTCTGTCGTTAGTTATTATTGCGGTATCTGGGCTATTTGTCGGTATGGTGCTTGGCCTGCAAGGCTATGTAAATTTTGCCAAGTTTAATGCGGAAGAGTCTCTTGGAATATTTGTAGCATTATCTTTGGTGCGTGAGCTTGGTCCAGTCGTGACCGGCCTGCTATATGCGGGACGGGCAGGTTCTGCTTTAACAGCAGAAATAGGTTTGATGAAAACTACAGAGCAACTTGCCTCAATGGAAATGATGGCAGTGGATCCGATTCGCAGAATAATTGCGCCACGTTTCTTGGCGGGAATTATTTCTATGCCTTTACTGGCCGCGATATTCAGTGCAGTAGGTATTTTGGGAGGCTATTTTGTTGGGGTCGGTTTATTAGGTGTGGATTCCGGCTCTTACTGGTCACAGATGCAAGCCAATGTAGATTTTTCTAGCGATATTATTAACGGTGTAATTAAGAGTGTCGTATTTGGGATTGCCTGTAACTGGATTGCCTTATATGAAGGTTATGACGCTATACCGACGGCTGAGGGCGTTAGCCGTGCCACGACTAAGACAGTTGTGCGTTCAGCGTTGGCGATATTGGCGCTTGACTTTGTTCTGACGGCATTGATGTTTAGCGATATCTAAAATTTTGAGAGATAACTTATGACAACAAGGTTTATGGAAATAGCAGTTGGGTTGTTTGTGGTAATTGGAGGTGCTGCTTTATTTGTACTAGCGATGAGCGTGAGTAACTTCGGTTCCATATCATCCAAAGAAGGTTACTACCTAACCGCATATTTTGAGAATATAGGTGGATTAAAGGTACGTTCTGCGATTACTGTGTCAGGTGTTCGTGTTGGCCAGATCAGTGATATCGTGTTCGATCCAGAACGACTCCAAGCTAAGGTGACGTTGCGCGTCGATCTTAGGCATAATTACTTTTCATCCGATACGGCAGCTAGTATTTATACGGCAGGATTATTAGGGGAACAGTATATTGCCCTGGAACCTGGAGCCGAGGATGACACTCTAAGCAATGGCGATGAAATTGAATTCACTCAATCGGCTGTGGTTTTAGAGGAAATAATTAGTAAATTTATATCAAATGCTAGTTCTGGCTAAGCTTTAAGGAAATCTAATGAATAAACTGATTACAATTTTAATCTTGACGTTTTGTACTGTGAATACATGGGTGAGTGCTGAAGAGCAAACGCCAGAGCAAATCGTTGAGCAAACTTCGTCTGAATTATTGCAGATAATTAACCAGCAGTCTGAAAGAATTAAGACTGAAGAGGGTTATGTTAACGAAGTTATCAATAACGTTATTTTGCCATTGATTGATCTTCAATCAATGGGGAAGTTGATTCTTGGGAAACACTGGAAAACGGCTAGCGAAGAACAAAGAGAACAATTTATAAATCAATTTAAATCTATGTTAGTACGTACTTATGCTAAATCAGTGGCTGATTATGGTCATGCAAAGGTTAAGGTATTTCCTCCGCAAGGCGAGCAAAAAGGTAAGCGTCATCGCGTTAAGTCACATCTGGATATTGGTAGCGGGGCACCATTACAAGTGGATTATGTGTTTCGAAGAAAAGATGATTCTTGGAAAGTATTTGATTTAGTGGTTGATGGGTTAAGTTTAATTAAAAACTTTCGCACTAGTTTCTCTCAGGAGATTAGCGAGACATCGTTAGACGCACTGATTAATCGCTTAGCATCTACCAACGCTGGCTAGTAAGCATCAATTGCTCCAATGAGTGAATTGCAAAGTTTAGGTGGGGGTAATTTTCGGGTAAGTAGCGATTTGACTACGGTGACGGTGCCTGATTTGTGGGCGCAGTCAAAAAAGTTGTTCCCACCTACAGATGCATCGTTTATCAGCATTGATGTCAGTAATGTCGTGCATGTGGATAGCGGTGGATTAGCTCTGCTGGTTGCTTGGGTGCGCTGGGCTAATTTTAGAAACAAGAAATTTGCGCTACAGGGAAAGTCTGGTCAACTCGCTGTGCTAATTGAAAATAACCAATTAGAAAAGCTATTTTATTCTGCTTAAAGTAAGAAAATTCTTCTATTTCTCTATCAGCGTTGTAAGCTAGCAACGCACATTCTAGATTAGATTAAATTAATGGAAAAACTCTTAGTATCTGGTGGGCAACCACTGAACGGGAAAGTACGAGCCTCTGGTTCTAAAAATGCTGTACTGCCTATTCTAGCGGCGTCTTTATTGGCAGATACACCAATGACAATCGGCAATGTGCCGCATCTATTAGATGTGACCACGACTATGGGATTGCTTGGCGACATGGGTGTGTCATTGACTGTCGATGAGCGGATGAACATTGAGTCTGATACCAGCACTATTAAACATTGTATTGCGCCTTATGATCTAGTCAAAACTATGCGTGCTTCAATTTTAGTCTTAGGTCCTCTGGTGGCGCGTTTTGGAGAAGCTGAAGTGTCTCTTCCGGGTGGCTGTGCAATTGGCACGCGTCCTGTTGATCTGCATATTGAAGGGCTACGTGCACTAGGTGCAAATATTGAAGTGGAAGGTGGCTATATCAAAGCGACCGCGTCTCGCTTGAAGGGTGCGCGTATTGTGCTTGACTGCGTCACTGTAACGGGGACTGAGAATTTAATGATGGCGGCGGTTTTGGCGGAAGGTACCACCGTATTAGAAAATGCTGCACGCGAACCAGAAGTGGGTGATTTAGCTAATTGTTTAATCACTATGGGCGCTAATATTGAAGGCGTTGGAACTGACTGCCTAACAATCCATGGGGTGAAAAGAGTAGAGGGCTGTAATTATTCAGTACTACCTGATCGTATAGAGACTGGTACATTTTTAGTTGCCGGAGCTATCTCTCGAGGTTGTGTAAAAGTGACCCATACCGCACCGCGAACCTTAGATGCGGTGTTACAGAAGCTTGAGGATTGTGGAGCTTATGTCGATACGGGTGAAGATTGGGCGCAGGTTGACATGAAGGGCAATCGACCTAAAAGTGCTAGTATCAGAACTTCACCGTACCCAGCATTTCCTACCGATATGCAAGCGCAGTTCACCGCTTTAAATGCGGTTGCTGAAGGATCGGCAACAATTGTAGAAACAGTGTTTGAAAATAGATTTATGCACGTTCAAGAGCTACAAAGAATGGGTGCTAAAATTAGCGTGGAAGGCAATGCAACTATTGTTACAGGAATAGATCATTTAACCGGTGCGCCAGTGATGGCGACAGATTTACGTGCGTCAGCTAGTTTAATCTTGGCAGGGATAGCTGCCCAAGGAGATACTATTGTTGATAGAATTTATCACATTGACCGGGGTTATGAATGTATCGAAGAGAAACTTACTCAATTGGGCGCGAATATACAAAGACTCCCAAGCTAAATGGTCTAGTTAAATGAATAGTAAAATAACATTAGCGATCTCTAAGGGTCGAATTCTTGAAGACACTGTGTCATTACTAGAGCGTATGGGGATGGCGCCTGTAGAAGATCTTAATAAGACACGTAAGCTACTGATAGACACAGAAGATCCAAATGTAAGAGTGGTGGTTATACGTGCTACTGATGTGCCAACTTATGTGCAATATGGTGCAGCTGATCTCGGTATTGCGGGCAAAGACACACTGATGGAAACTCAAGGGGAGGGTATATATGAGTTGCTTGATTTAGGCATCTGTAAATGTAAATTAATGGTGGCAGGAAGATCTGAACTTCCAGATCCTGGCAAAAGACTAAAAGTGGCTACTAAATATGTTCGCTCGGCGCAGCAGTATTTTGCTCAGCAGGGAAAACAAATTGAAATAATCAGGCTCTATGGTTCGATGGAGCTAGCTCCATTAACCGGTCTTGCTGATCTGATTGTCGACTTGGTTGACACAGGAAATACATTACGTGCAAATGGCCTGCAGCCACTTGAGCATATAGAAGACATTAGCTCTCGCTTAGTCGCGAATAAGGCGTCTTTAAAAGTTAGAGTTGGTACACTACAAAACATTGTTGAACAATTTCGCAATGCGATTGAAGAAAGTTAAATAGGAAAATAACATGAAATACCAAACTGACGATCTACGAATTATAGAAATGAAGGAAGTAAGCACTCCTATGCAGGTGCTTGAAGAATTTCCTCTGTCAGACGAATCTTCTAGCTGCGTGCATCAAGCACGCACTGATATTCAAAAAGTGTTTCATGGTGATGATGATCGCTTAGTGGTTGTCGTTGGCCCGTGTTCTATTCACGATCCAGATGCAGCGCGTGATTATGCTAAGCGTTTGTTAGAGCAACGCAATAAGTGGTCAGATGATTTGCATATAGTGATGCGCGTGTACTTTGAGAAGCCACGTACAACTGTAGGTTGGAAAGGCCTAATTAATGATCCTAATTTAGATAACAGTTTTGAAATCAATAAAGGCTTAAGACTAGCTAGAGAATTATTATTAGATTTAAATAATATGGGTATTCCTGCCGGTACAGAATATCTTGATCTTATTAGTCCGCAGTATGTTGCTGACCTGGTTAGTTGGGGTGCTATTGGTGCGCGAACTACCGAAAGCCAAGTGCATCGCGAATTAGCCTCTGGTTTGTCGTGCCCGGTAGGATTTAAGAATGGTACTGATGGTGGTTTGCAAGTTGCAGTGGATGCAATTGGTTCAGCCATGCGCCCACATCATTTTCTTTCTGTTACAAAAGATGGCAAGTCTGCAATATTTTCTACTGCGGGTAACCTAGATTGCCACGTTATTTTACGTGGTGGTAAAGCAACCAACTATGATGCAGCAAGTATTGAAGATGCATGTGCCAGTTTAGATAAAGCAGGTTTGGCGCCGCGCGTTATGGTTGACTGTAGTCATGCTAATAGCTTGAAGCAGCACGACAGGCAAAAAGATGTTGGTGCGGATATATGTAAACAACTAGCAGCTGGCGAGAAAAGAATTTTTGGGGTTATGGTAGAAAGCCATATTGTCGAGGGTCGCCAAAACGTGGTTAATGGCAAAGCTGAAACTTATGGTCAAAGTGTCACTGATGCTTGTATAAATTGGGCGGATACAGAACAGTTGCTAGAGCAATTTGCTAAAGCTGTACGAGCGCGTCGCCAGGCAAAAGATTCTGCGGCTGCGTAGATTAGGTCATTTGCTTCTATATGCTTACAATTCGACGCTTTAATTCGCAACAGGAATCCTTTCAAAAAGAATTTTCTGATTTTCTAGAAGCCAACACGGAATATGAGTCTGATGTCTCGCATATTGTGCAAGACATCATTGCTCAAATTCGTGCAAAAGGTGATAGTGCGTTACTTGATTTTACGCATAAGTTTGATCGCCTAGAACTGGCAAATGCACAGCAATTAGAAATACCTCAAGTAGAACTGAAAAACGCTTTACAGGCGATAGCCCCTGCGCAACGCGATGCATTGGAGCAGGCGCATCAGCGGGTGAAAGATTATGCTGAACACCAAAAACTTCAGTCTTGGGAATACACCGATGAGCATGGCTCGTTACTAGGCCAACGTGTGACACCACTAGACCGTGTAGGTATCTATGTGCCCGGAGGGACTGCGGCTTATCCTTCTTCTGTGTTAATGAATGCAGTACCGGCAAAAGTAGCAGGTGTGCCTGAAATAGTTATGGTCGCACCGACCCCTGATGGGAAAATAAATTCTACAGTGCTAGCAGCCGCTGCAGTGGCAGGTGTAGATCGTGTGTTTCGTATTGGAGGAGCACAAGCAGTGGCCGCGTTAGCCTATGGAACAGAAACCGTACCAGCAGTAGATAAAATTGTTGGACCAGGAAATATTTATGTCGCAACTGCAAAGAGAATGGTGTTTGGCAAGGTTGGTATTGACATGATTGCTGGGCCATCTGAAGTGCTGGTGATATGTGATGATTCAGCTAATTCAGATTGGATTGCCATGGATTTGTTTTCTCAAGCTGAGCACGATGCGTTAGCACGTACAACTCTAATATCCACCTCGGAAGACATGCTAAATAAAGTTGAAGCAGCAATGAATAAATTACTGCCCACACTTGAACGTGCTGATATTATTAAGCGAGCGATCAATACATTTGGTAGCTATGTCAAGGTTGATAGTTTGCAGCAAGCTGTCCAAATTAGTAATCAAGTCGCTCCTGAGCATTTGGAGCTGTCTGTGCAAGATCCAGCGAAACTATTAGAAAGCATTCAACATGCAGGTGCAGTATTTATGGGTCATTACACACCTGAAGTGTTCGGTGATTATTGTGCAGGCCCTAACCACGTTTTACCTACCAGCGCGACAGCAAGATTTTCATCGCCATTAGGAGTGTACGACTTCCAAAAACGTATGACTATTTTGAACTGCTCTGATCAAGGAGCATCAAAGTTAAGCGGTATCGCGAGTACATTAGCGAATAGTGAAGGTTTAACTGCGCATGCCAGGTCTGCGGAATTTAGAGGTTCGGCTAAGTAATTGAATATGTCTAACAATGTTTTATCTCGGTTGCGGCCGGAATTAAATAAATTACAAGCATATGCAGTCCCTGATGCAACTGGCTTGGTGAAGTTGGATGCAATGGAAAATCCATTTACTTTGCCTGTGGATATGCGCAGCAAGTGGCTTGACCACATGAGTCATGCGCAAGTAAACCGATATCCAGAACCTAATCCAGAGAACTTAAAGCAAAAACTGAAAGACCAGTTTGGTCCACATGATGGCGGTGACCTGCTGCTAGGGAATGGCTCTGATGAACTAATTCAACTATTAGTATTAGCGATTGCTAAGCCAGGAGCATGTATTCTAACGGTTAGCCCAAGCTTTTCAATGTATCAAATGATTGCAGAGATGATTGGGGTTGATTGTCATATTGTTCCGTTGGATGAAAGTTATCAACTAGATCTGGCAGCGATGCTTGCTGCCATTGGTAAATACGATCCGGCGCTAATATTTCTTGCCTATCCAAATAACCCAACAGGTAACTTGTGGAGCAAGAATGATATCCACAAAATTCTAAATAAAAGTCAGGGCATTGTTGTCGTCGATGAAGCGTATGGCCCATTTGCTGGCGATAGTTTAACTGACGTTCTAGTAAAGAATAGCAATATGCTGTTACTTAGAACCGCATCTAAATTAGGTTTGGCTGCCATACGATTCGGTTGGCTTGCTGGAGATGCGAAGTTAATCGCGGAGTTTAATAAAATTCGTTTGCCGTATAACATTAATCAGTTAACTCAACTGACCATGGAGTTTGCACTAGATAACTATGCATTGTTTGCTGAGCAAGCTGAAACCATTCGATCATTGCGTGGTTCATTGTTTGGGCATTTGTCTGCTATAGAAGGTGTGAAACCGTATCCTAGCGAGGCTAATTTTATTTTAATTAAGATGCTATCGCGTGATGCTGGTGAAGTATTTGATAATCTTCTGGAACAAAAAGTGCTAATTAAAAATGTTAGTAAGCAAGCGGGGTTAGGACAATGCTTACGTGTAACGGTTGGATCTAAAGAAGAGAATAAAATATTTTGTGATGCGTTAAATGGCGCATTAAATAGTTAAATTTATTTGTGAGTCGATAACTTCGTCGTCAGTGTTTATGCCTGAAAGAATATTTTTACCCTCTACTTTCAGCGTGTAACCAAAGCGATTCATAGCAAATAAGTTGGTCTTAGATCTCTCCATATAAGTAGCGTAGATTATGCCGCATAACGTAATCAGTATTGCGCTGATTTATGGCTGCATAACAAGGAATAAGTTTGCATTCAGTTTTTGCTCGCGATGTGCGATGCAAGTGGCCTTACATCAAGTCGCGTTAATAGGTTAATGCTCCATAGATAGGGCGCTGGCCAACTTCTATAGTCCATTCTGTTAGGTTGCCATTGCGAATACCTTTAACATTTAGCTTTTGTTGGGGGCGATAACGAATGACTTCGTTGAGCACTTGTCGCTCTTCAGTGAGAATTTGGTCGTTCATGGAAATGATTATATCGCCGGGATATAGTCCGGCTGTATGAGCAGGTCCGTTACGCACGATACCAGAAACTAGTACGCCGCCACTCTCAGTTAATTTAAAGGACTCTGATAACTGCGGAGAAATATTCTGCACGCGTACTCCTATCCAGCCACGTAATACGCGCCCATATTCAATCATATGTGTCATTACTTCTTTAGCGAGCACAATAGGAATGGCAAAACCGATGCCTACAGAGGTTCCGTTTTTTGAGGAAGTGATAGTGTTAATGCCAATCAGTTCACCTTTAGCATTAATCAGTGCGCCTCCCGAATTGCCAGGGTTAATGGCAGCATCAGTCTGAATGTAATTTTCAAATACATTGACACCTAATTGATTTCTCCCTGTCGCACTAATAATTCCTTGTGATACTGTTTGACCTAGACCAAATGGATTGCCTATCGCAAGTACCACGTCACCTACTGCCAGTGGTTTTGCAATACCAAATGTAATATTAGGCACTTCGGTGGTTGGAATTTGTAATACCGCAAGATCTGTTTCAGGGTCTGCTCCTACTACTTTGGCGCTGAGTTGGCGGCCATCACGCAAGTACACTTCAATTTCTTCCGCGTTTTCTATGACGTGGTTATTAGTCAGAATATGACCTTCTGCTGTGACGATTACTCCTGAACCCAAGCTAGTAACGGTACGGTCTAAATTTCTCCCATACATGTTTCTTAATATGCGTTCTAATTGAGGGTTGTTAGTTGAAAAGGTGCGCGAGCCTTTAACCAACTTTTTGGTGTAAATATTTACTACGGCGGGAGCAGCCTTTGACACCGCATCAGAATAAGAATACGGGCCAATATTGGCTAAGCTATTCGTGCTGATACCACCATTGCTAGATTGCAGCCAAGTGTTGGGCAATAGAAATATTAATATCGCAGCCGCCATTATTCCGACGGCAGCAGATTGGGCTAAGAATATGAAAAATTTACGAGGCAACATGGGGTGGTCACACTATCATGCGTTGTGCCTGACGTCAGCAGACACCCCTGTTATCATAACGGTATATTTTTCTACCAAATTCCATGAGTACATTAGCTGCAATTACGAATTACGCTGATCGTTATCTACGCATTACTAACTTTCACGATTACTGCCCGAATGGCTTTCAAGTTGAAGGAAGGCAAAATGTCGTAAAAGTAGCCACTGCGGTCACGGCAAGTTTATCCATTATTGAACAAGTGGCTGAATGGGGGGCAGATTGCCTAATCGTTCATCATGGCTATTTCTGGAAGAATGAGCGTGCGCAAGTGGTAGGAATGAAAAAGAGACGTCTACAAGCATTACTGGGTGCTGATATCAGCTTGCTGGCTTATCATCTCCCGTTAGATGCGCACCCAATAGTCGGAAATAATGCCCAAATTGCTCGCCGATTAGACATTTCAAATCTAGAACCACTTCAGAAAACTAGCAAAACACCGATTGGAAATGTAGGAATGCTAGACACCCCTTTGGATATTAAACAATTTGTAGGAAAATGCGCTCAAAGTTTAATGCGTGATCCTATACACATAGACGCCGGTCCGCGCTAAGTTCAACGAATTGCCTGGTGCACAGGCGGCGCACAGCACATGATTGAAGATGCCGTTGAATGTCAGGCTGACGTTTATTTGACTGGCGAAATCTCTGAACAGACAGTGCATATTGCACGAGAGTGTAATATGCATTTTATTGGCGCGGGGCATCACGCCACTGAACGTTACGGGGTTTAGGCCTTGGCTGGGCATTTGGCAGAAATATTTAGCCTAGAACATCAATACTTTGATGAAATTAATCCAGCTTAACTGACTAGGATCACTGAATTTGCCTTGACGTTTTTTACTAGTTACGCCATCCTACCGCGCTTTTAGGTGGCAGAGTAAGACTCGTTATGCAAGGACTATTCTATAGCATAAGAAAGCTGACTAAATGCAGGTTATTAGGTAATCGATAAGGAGATTTACATGTCGGAGCACGTTGTAGACACGGGTCGTCGAAAAATGTTGACGGTGAGTGCAAGTGTAGTGGGTGCATTAGGTGCAGCCGTTGCGGTTGTACCGTTTGTATCCACTATGAGCCCAAGTGCTCGCGCATTGGCTTCTGGAGCCCCTGTAGAGGTGGATGTCAGCAAATTAGAGCCAGGCCAAAAGATCCAGGTGGAATGGCGTCGTAAGCCTGTATGGATCGTACGTCGTTCTGAGGAAATGGTTTCTTTACTGAATTCAACTGAAGAAAGAGTGCGAGATCCCAACTCAGACGAATTAGCCCAACAGCCAGAATTTGCGCGTAACCAAGAACGCTCACTAAGACCTGAAGTACTTGTACTGGTTGGAATTTGTACACATTTGGGTTGTTCTCCGACATTTAGACCAGAATTAGCACCCGCAGATTTGGGTCCAGATTGGGTAGGTGGTTTCTATTGCCCATGTCACGGATCAAGTTTCGATATGGCTGGACGCGTGTATAAGAACGTTCCGGCAAATAAAAATCTTGAAGTCCCACCCTATAAATTTCTTAGCGACAACGTACTTGTGGTTGGCGAACTTGATGAAGGGGCTGCATAAATGACTAATAAAGTAGGCGGAATTATCGGATGGGTCGATTCACGATTGCCTGTTATCGAATTTTGGGAAGCACATCTTTCTAAATATTACGCACCAAAGAATTTTAACTTCTGGTACTTTTTTGGATCACTAGCATTATTAATACTAGTGCTTCAAATTGTTACCGGTATTTTCCTAACCATGCACTATAAGCCAGATGCTGAATTAGCCTTTGCATCGGTTGAGTACATCATGCGAGATGTCAATTGGGGCTGGCTGGTGCGTTATATGCACTCAACCGGAGCCTCGGCATTCTTCATTGTCATCTATCTACATATGTTGCGAGGCTTGATGTATGGCTCATTCAAACAACCACGTGAACTAATTTGGTTGTTCGGCATGATGATCTATATGTGTTTAATGGCAGAAGCTTTCATGGGTTACTTGCTTCCTTGGGGACAAATGTCTTACTGGGGTGCCCAGGTCATTGTGAACCTCTTCGGCACTATTCCAGTGATTGGCGATGATTTAGCATTATGGATTCGTGGAGACTTTGTTGTTTCAGATGCTACGTTGAATCGTTTCTTCGCACTACACGTGATTGCGGTGCCAATTGTTTTGCTAGGACTAGTCGTTGCTCATATCGCAGCATTGCACACTGTGGGCTCAAACAATCCTGACGGTGTTGAAATTAAAAAGAATAAAGACGCAGATGGTGTTCCACTCGATGGCATTCCATTCCATCCTTACTACACAGTGAAGGATATTGTCGGCACGGTAGTATTCTTGTTCATCTTTGCATTAGTGGTGTTCTTTGCTCCGGAAATGGGGGGTTACTTTTTAGAGCACGCTAACTTTGAACCAGCGAATCCACTGGCGACACCAGAACATATCGCACCAGTATGGTACTTCACACCGTTCTACACAGTTCTTAGAGCGATACCAAATCCGTTCTGGGGTGTGGTTGCCATGGGTGCTGCGGTATTTATCTTATTCCTGTTACCTTGGATAGATAAAAACGTGGTTAAGTCGATTCGTTATAGAAGTGCTTTGTATAAAGTGAACTTATTTGTTTTCTTAATTGCGTTTGTATGGCTCGGTTATTACGGAGTACAGGCTGTTACGCCAACGGCTTCACAAATGGCATTAAGACTGTCTGAATTGTATTTCTTGTTCTTTGCCGTGTTGGCTATTTACAGCACGCGACGTTCAGCAGGCTACTACATCATGTGGTTCATCATCTTTGTTGGATTAATTACTTTATATGATGTATTCAGAAATAATCCAGAAATTGCAGAATTAACCTGGAAGACATGGATCATTCCTGTTGCATATCTATTTGTTACTTTAATAGGTGCAGCATTTACTAATCTAGACCAAGATAAACCGGTTCCAGAGAGGGTTACTTCATGAAGAATATTTGTAAATTAATCTGTGTAGTTGCTCTTGTGTCTTCATCGTCCGGCTGGGCAGCTGGCGGTGGACCTCTATTTGAAATGCACGTTGACGTTCATCATCAAAAGTCATTGCAACGTGGCGCCAAGACATTTGTGAACTACTGTTTATCTTGCCATTCTGCTTCTTTCAGTCGCTACAATCGTGTTGCTGCTGATTTAGGGATTAGTGAAAAGAATATGCGTGAAAACATGATGTTCACTGGTAGAAAGTTTGGTGACACTATGACGGTTGCGTTAACAGTGGACCAAGGTAAAGAATGGTTTGGTGCGCCGCCACCAGATTTAAGCGTAAAAGCAAGATCGCGTGGAGCTAATTGGATTTATAGCTATCTAAAATCCTTTTACATTGATGAATCAGCCATACGTGGTGTTAACAATCTACAGTTTCCTGGAACATCAATGCCTCATGTATTGTGGGAGTATCAAGGTCTTCAAAAGTTAGCTGCAAAAGATGATCATCATGATGCGCATGACGATGGCCACGGTAATAGCCATGCGTCACCGTTTGAAATAGAAGTTCCAGGTAAGCTAACGCCTAAAGGATATGATGCAATGATTGTCGATTTGGTTAATTTCTTGGTTTATATGGGAGAGCCGGCTCAGCTTAAGCGTCAAGGTATCGGTGTTGCTGTGTTATTCTTCCTAGCCTTTCTTGGGGTATTTGTGTACTTCATGAAGCGCGACTATTGGAAAGATATCCACTAACAATAATAATTAACTAAACTTTGGAATATATATGGCGTTAATCGCTAATCGAAGATCCGTGATGACTTTGTTTTCAGACCCTGCCTGTCTTCAAAGTCATCGCACTAGAATAGTTCTTTCGGAAAAAGACATCACAGCGGATGTTGTGCAAATAGATCAAAATAATAAACCGGAAGATCTGTCGGGACTCAATCCATACAATTCTGTACCAACCCTGGTTGATCGTGATTTAGTGTTATATGACTCACGTGTGATCATGGAATATTTTGACGAGAGATTCCCGCATCCTCCGTTAATGCCTGTCGACCCTGTGTCACGCTCTAAGTCACGCCTGGCATTGTTCCATATTGAAAAAGATTGGTACGCTCCTGTGGATGCTATCCTTAATGGCAACGCAGAAGAAAGCGAGAGAGGGCGTAAAATTTTAGAAGATAGCTTGATTAGTTCAGTAGAACTTTTCAGTGTTAAGCCTTACTTCTTAAGTGATGAGTTTAGCCTAGTGGACTGCTCCATCGCACCATTGTTATGGAGATTGCCTAGCTTGAATATCAATCTTCCTTCCGAAGCTAAAGCTATTGTTGAATATAGTAATCGAGTATTTGATCGTCCTTCTTTCCGTAGTAGCTTGACTGAAGAAGAACTAGAAATGCGACCAATCTAAATCGTTAATCTAAGCGATTGTTTGAAGATAAAACCAGTGTTCATTGTCTTTTCTTGATGACAAAGGATAGGCAATGACTTCCACACGTCCGTATCTGATCCGCGCGATGATTGAGTGGATCCTGGATAACGGGATGACACCCCACCTTCTAGTCGATACTAAAGACGATAGTGTTCATGTTCCTAGACAATATGAGCAAGAAGGTAAAATAGTCCTCAATATAAGCCCTACGGCGACACAAAATTTAGAAATATCTAACGATACCGTTACCTTTAATGCACGATTCGATGGTGAACCAACCTCAGTTTATATTCCGGTAGAATTTGTTCTTGCTATTTACACGCGTGAGAATGGTCAAGGCATGATGTTCGGTGAAGATAATGAAATTACGCCTCCACCAGATCCAGATAACCCCTCTACTAAGCGATCACACTTAAAAGTAGTTAAGTAGTTTCTTGGATTAACTGCCCGCAAGTTGCTTGCTAGGGAGTTGCTGCGATGCGTAAAAACCTACCGCCGTAAAAAGTATATTACTGATAAGTGTATTCTTGAAAAAAGGAATCCCTGCAACATAAGCTTGAGCTAAGCCACTAGCGGTATGCGCATACATGTCGTGAGATAACCATGCTCCAAAGTTTGTAATAAGAAAGAATGCTAGCGCAGAAATTATAGCCGCCAAACTTATGGACACTAAGGATAAGCGTCTAAGCCAATAATGGCTGCCAACCACGATGAGTGCAACAGCTCCGTAGACATATAGCATGGAGCTATGAAATCCAATTATCGCGTCGCTTAGGAACATGGCAATAATTGGTATCGATATTGACACTCTAAGATTCTTAATGAATGCCCCAGATAACAATGCCATTGCGCCTAATGGGGTGAAATTGGGTGCGTGGGGAATTAAGCGGCTAAATGCAAGAAACAAAATGATTGCAGCGAGCCATTGCCAAGATGGGTGTTCAAAATTTTTAGACATAGTTAATTCCATAGCCATGCTGCGCCACGAACTCCGCTAGAGTCACCGTGTATTGGTGCAACTAATTTAGTCTTTACAGTATCTGAAAATACATAAGGTTGCCAGAGATTTGGTACAGTTGAATACAGAGACTCAATGTTAGACATGCCGCCACCCAGCACGATGATATGAGGGTCAAGGATATTGATCACATGAGCCAAGCTTTTTGCGAGTCTTTGTTGGTAGCGAGACAGCACATTAGTAGCGTCAGTATCACCTGCACTAGCATCAGCAACAATTTGTTTGCTGTCTTGAGTGATACCCGTGGTGAGTTGATAATCGGTCTCAAAGCCAATGCCAGATAAGAAAGTTTCTATACAACCGAAATTGCCGCACCAACACTGTGTGGTATTTATCTCATCGTCAGATAAATAAGGTAAAGGATTATGCCCCCATTCACCGGTAATTGAATTTGGGCCATCAATAAGTTGTTTGTTGATAACGATACCCGCACCGCAACCTGTACCAATAATGACACCAAAGACAATGCCTGCATTATTAGCTGCACCATCAGTTGCTTCGGAAAGCGCAAAGCAATTAGCATCATTAGCCATACGAATGTTGCGCGACAAAGATTTTTCTAAATCACGTTTGAAAGGCTGGTTGTTTAAGCATGTCGAATTACTGTTACGTAGTAAATGACTGGTAGGAGAGATAGATCCGGGTGTACAAATACCAATGCTTCCTTTGGCTTTTAACTTTGATTCTGTGGATGCAACTAGTTTATTGATGCAATCAATAATTGCTTGATAGTCCCCTTGAGGTGTCTTTATTCGCTGACGATGTAATTCTTCACCATTATCATCTAAAGCCAATAACTCAATCTTTGTTCCGCCTAAATCAATACCGATGCGCATAGATAAGTCACCTATTATTCATTTGGCTCAGGTAATACTAACTCTTTATTCCAGTAAGTCGGTGAGCAATTTTTATCAGTTTCAAGTACTCTGGCTAACACAAATAATAAATCTGAAAGACGATTAATATATTGGATGAGTTCGGTACGTATTGCACTGTGTCGCGACCATGCAACCAGGCTTCTTTCTGCGCGTCGACATACTGTGCGTGCAAGATGACAATTAGCAATACCAATGTCGCCACCAGGGAGTATAAACTCTTTCAAGGGAGGTAAATCTTGATTGAAGAAGTCTATCCAACGTTCTAGCCAATCTATGTTGCTCGTATTAATAAGTATGCATTGTGGTGCACTAAGCTCACCGCCTATATTGAATAGATGGTGTTGAATAGCTATCAATAATCCGTCAATCTTCTTATTGGTTTGACTTGCTCGAACACAAGCGATAGTGGAATTAAGTTCATCGACATCGCCGATAGATTGAATCAACAAGCCATCTTTGCTAACGCGATGACCTGAGGCTAGGCCTGTGCTGCCATCATCACCTTTGCGCGTGTATATTTTTGTGAGTCGATTTCCCATCACCGCTATAATTTTATTTCGAGGCCGATTAAGCCGGAAAACTCTCTTGTCTCAAAACCAAATGCATCTTGATACTCCTCGTCTAGTAAATTGTTAATGCGTGCAAACATTTTTAAAGTATCGTTATATTGATAATTCATTGCGATATTGACCAGCGTGTAGTCATCTAAAGTCAGTCTATTTCCAGTGCTAAAATCTATATCTCTACGGTCGCCAATATGATTGATACTAACATTAAGATTGGCTTTGTCGGCCAAAAAAGAGTAATTCGCATGCCCCGACCATTGGTGAATTGGTCGCCTTATTTCTGTGCGACTATTTCCAGAGGCGTCTGGTTCGCTGGCATCTAAATAAGTATATGCCGCGCTCGCGGTTAAGTTGTTTTTCAATTGTCCTTGAACTGATAGCTCTAACCCATTACGTTCGCTACGGGATTCGTTATTGATTACTGTAGATTGAAAAGTAGGGAGAAAAATTGTCTGAATTTCATCAATCAAATCTTCCCAGAAAAGAGCAGCCTGGAAATGAAAACGGTTATCAAATAAATCTTGAGATAAACCAATTTCCCATGCTTCAGAAGTTTCCGTGTTTAAATTTTGATTGCCAGCGAAATTGTTCGGAGCAAAGCCAAATAATTCGGTGAATGTAGGATTCTTTGCGCCAGTTGAATGTGTCACATAGGTTTTAGTATGTGTCGAGGGATGTACATAATTAATCCCAATTTGATAAGTGTTTTGATTGCTAAATTCATCATTATCATCATGACGAAATGAAGCGGATAGCGCCCACTGCTTAAGAAATTTAATTCTGTACTCTGCTATTCTGCTGTAGTTAGTAATCTTCTGATGCTGATTTGGGTCGAAGCCAGGAAAAGAAGCACCTTGCTGGCTAAATCGTTCCTGCTCGCGTTCCAGCGCGAAGGTGAGTGATTGTTTAAGTGGTACGGATTCTAATTCAGGTAAAGTAAATGTTGACTGGTAAGAAAATTTTTCTTTAGTTGACTCAGATTGTGACCTGCCAAATATTCCATCAGTGGAATCGTTGCTTGTATTTAGTATTGAGGCTTCTATAAGTTGAACCCAATCGTCATTGAAGAGTTTTAACTCAAAAAACCCACGAGCATAAATTTGTTCGACATCATTTTTGCCAAAACCATCAACCGGTACACCTAAAGGTGCTGGGTCAAATTCGTTGCTAGCATTGGTATAACGAGAATTCATACCAACATTAATTGCATCATTTATTTGGTAAGTAGATTTTAAATTTAAGGTTGAGTTGTCGTATCCATCTTGTTCGTTTCCTGTGGTCGCGGTATTAAAACCATCAGAGTCAATAAAATTTCCATTCAGAACGAGGTTAAATGTTTCAGTGCCTAATAAGTACTTCAGCGCGCCGTGATAGGTGTTTTCTGACCCATAACTACTAGATGCGATGAACTCCGTGCCAGAATCTGCGCGGGAGGTAGTAATATTGATAACGCCGGCCAAGGCATCACTACCCCATAAAGCACTTTGTGGCCCCCTTAGTATCTCTATGCGCTCAATATTGTCAGCGAGTAAATGAGCAAAATTAAATTCAGATGAATTGGCTGGGTCATTCACTTCAATCCCATCAATGATCACTAAAATATGATTTGCTTCGGCCCCACGCACGCGTATTTGAGTCATGCTACCTGCGCTTCCTTGTGTGCTGACGTTTAAACCTGGCACTGTTTGCAGTAAGTCCGAGGCATAAACTGCATTTTGATTCTCAATTTGTTGCTTAGAAATCACCGTGATCGCACCTGCAACTTCATTTATAGGAACTGCGATGCGGCTGGCCGTAATTGAAATAGGGGGAAGTGGTTCGGCTAAACTAGTGCTGCAATAACAAAGTAGTGCTGTGAATAAACCGAGGTTGCGTAAGTAGCTCATGTGTTCTCCTAGTTAGAACATGACGAGCAAACGCAGTGACAATAGAATGCATAAACAACACACCGACTGGTATGCCTCTTAAATTCAGGAGGAAGTAGTGTGAAGTCTAAACAGCCTGAATCGCCCACCGCAATTTGCCGCTCAGTGACAGGCCGGTCTCCGGGCTCTCAAGTTGCTTGCCTGCAATATTGTATTGCTGAGCTTGCGAATAAACAGTCTTCCCACACTAATGTGCAGTGACACAGTTGTTTATTTATACTTGATTACCGTTGCGGGGGCAGCTCTGGGATTTCACCAGATTCCCTGTTTAATCCAGCTTCTTTAAATTAAGAAGTGGACACCTGTACTGCTGAATTAAAAATCAATCTTTTCTTTTGGACTACTATCCGAAAGAGTTGTTAACTGGATACTACTATAATTATTTACTTGGATTGTAATTTTTTTAGATCAGTCAATATCTGATCGCTGTGTGTGGCGACATCTACTTTGCGGTAAATCATTTTTATTATTCCGTTAGGATCGATAATAAATGTATGTCGTTTAGCCAGCTTGAAAAATCCTAACGATGTGAGGGCCTGATAGCTTTTGGCAATACTTCCTTGTTTATCTGCTAGTAATGGAAACGGTAAGTTATATTTTTCTGCGAACTTGGCGTGGCTTTTAGTTGAGTCTAGGCTAATACCTAGCACCTGGATGTTTTGTGCACTAATGATCTTGTAGTCATCTCTAAACGCGCACGCTTGTTTTGTGCATCCAGGAGTATCGTCCTTAGGGTAAAAATATAGAACAATCCATCGGCCACGATACTTTTCCAATGTGTGTGTTTGTCCATGCTGGTCAATTAATTGAAACTCGGGGGCCATATTCCCAACTTTGATTGCATTAGCTCGCGAACAATTAAACATATTAATAGATATAAGCAGGATAGTTGAAAATATAAATCGTATTGTAAGTTGATGCATTTATATTGTGTGGAGTGGTGTGATTTATTAGTATCTCAATGTGTATTGTTCTATAAATCAAATGCAAGCTGTCCCAAAAAAGCGTAACAACATTTAGTCATTATGCTTTAATTTCTTTATCAGTCAGATACCAATGAAGTTTAGTGTGCAAGGAAACAACTGAGCCCACAATAATTAATGTTGGGCCTTGAACATGTTGTTCATCGACCAAGTTAGGCAGGCTGATTAGATCTCCAATTAATACGCGCTGATCAGGTGTGGTTCCTTTGGTGATTAATGCCGCAGGTGTATCTGCTGATAAGCCATGTTTGACTAATTGCTGGCAAATAATATTTAAGCCATGTAGTCCCATGTAGAAAACGAGGGTTTGATTAGCGTGTGCTAACATTTTCCAGTTAAGGCTAACTGTTCCATCTCTTAAATGGCCGGTAACAAAGGTGCATGCTTGCGCGTGATCA
Source organism: uncultured Gammaproteobacteria bacterium (assembly GCA_951812785.1). Lineage (GTDB taxonomy): Bacteria > Pseudomonadota > Gammaproteobacteria > UBA4575 > UBA4575 > UBA1858. Next base: position 1,851,931 of record OX638335.1, on the reverse strand, counting down.
CGGTGAGTGAGAGGTATTCCTGAATAGGCAGCGCAACCTGCCGCTGCAGTAATGCCTGGTACAACTTGAAAATGGATGCCTTCTTCCATTAAAGTTTCGATCTCCTCTCCGCCGCGACCAAAAATGAAAGGATCTCCACCTTTTAATCTAAGTACACGTTTACCTTCTTTAGCTAGACGTACTAACAACTGGTTAATTGATTCTTGCTGGATGGCGTGATTTGCACGTTGCTTGCCGGCATAAATTTTTTCTGCATCTTTTCTGGCTAAATTCATAATTTGATCTGAAACTAAACGATCATATACAACGGCATCTGCCTGTTGCATTAAGCGTAATGCGCGGAATGTCAGCAAGTCTGGATCACCTGGGCCTGCGCCAACCAGATAGACTTCTCCGTTATCATTGCTGATGAAATTCTTGCTTGCTAACTTGCGTTGCAGTGATGCTTCAGCTGCCGCTACTTTTCCCGCCAATACCATCTCAGAAATAGGACCTTGTAATACTTCTTCCCAAAAACGTCTGCGTGAATCCTTATCATTAATTTTATCTGCAGTTTCTTGGCGATATTTCTCAACTAAAGAAGCTAATGCACCATATGCAGAAGGCGTGCAGCGCTCTAAATTTCTACGCAGTAATCGCGCTAATACAGGCGAAGCGCCGCCGGTAGTCACAGCGATTTGAATTGGGTCCCGATCAATCACTGAAGGCAGAACAACGTCGCCCTGTTTGAAATCATCAGCCACATTAACAAGAATATTTTTTTGTTTGGCTAAATCGCTAATGTGTTTGTTTAATAATGAATTATTAGTCGCTGCGATAATTAAACTCTGGTTAGTAATGTCAGAATTAGAAAAATTGCGCTGGTGTGAAGTCAGCGAATGTGCTTCACGCAACAATTTTATTTCATCGCAGATGTTGGGTGCGATAATAGTGACTTTGGCTTGTGCTTTGCACAGCATTTTTAATTTTCGTGCTGCTATTTTCCCTCCTCCTACAATTAAGCAAGGTTTGTCTTTGATGTCTATGAAAAGGGGAAGAAGGCTCATGATTCTTTAAGTGTGTTTAATTGTTTTAATATTGGGTCTGTTAAGTGAGAGATACGTTTGCGCATGACAGAACCGATCGCATCGCTGACGCTGAATACCGGGTCTAGTAAAGTCTCGCTTACCATGGATAAGTATATTACGGCATATATGAAAGGTTTGGCATCTGGCCAATCATTGATAATGCTATTTATATCTTTTGCTGGGTTGTTAAGTATTTTTTCAGTGCAATCATCAAGCTCATTAATCTCTCGCCAACGAAATATCTGTTGCTTGTCGGTGCAGAAGTGCGTCCCAATAGTGTTAAATATTTCTACTGCAACATCTTGATCATTTGGTTTCTTAATCACGGTAATAATTGCTTCCAATGCGGCTTGTCCCTGCGGACTAAATAGCGATTTTAATTTCTGTGTATATATATTAGTAGGATTAATATGCCCGAGTTTATCGTATAGCGAATGTGTTTGTGCTTCTATCGGTAATGAGTTTGGACACTGTCTGATGAAACCTAGGTAAAATGTATTGCGGCGCTTACCGCGCTTCCAGATATCTAGCTTGGTTTTCTCATCAATTAAATTGGGCTGTAATACTAATCGCACTGATTTCATTAGTGCTCTGGATGATTCTTCGAATGGTAAGAATTCAACCAAAAATTTTGCAAGTTCTTGGCCCATCGATCCCTGCGCAACTTGTTCAGATTCCAATAAGCAGCGTGCATTTTCAGCATTGGGCGCACACCACCATGCATGCCTGGCAATTTCATTGGTAAGCCCATTGGCATGTGCAACAGCAACAACCGCTTCAGGCTCGGCCAATAGGAGTAATTTTTCTAAGCTGTTATCACGCGCTTGCCCCATGCGCGTCCATCCGCGCATGAATACTGGGTAGCCTCCAGGTGAGCCTAGTACGTGAGTAGATAGCCGTTGACGGACTATTTTCAAATATTTCTCATCTTTGCAGTTTGCGTGCAAAGTAACTTTCGCTTCACCCTTTTCAGATAGCGCATAGAGTTCCATACGTGATTCGTCGATGCGAATAGCGTGTAATGACTGCGCGAGTAATACATTAAGGCGCAATTTGTCTTCGTGAGATAAATCCATCAGTTCAATTGGATACGTTGGCCAAATGGTACGGGTTGCTTACCTTTGACTAACCAAATTACCGAATAATTAGGTCGATAGTCTGGGAATTTTCCGATGCAGTCGCTGAAGTAAACTAATAATTCGGGAGCTTGATCTTGTTTTTCTACCCAATCAAATACCGGGCGAAAGTCTGTGCCGCCACCGCCAGTCAATGTTTTAGGTAGAGAAAACTCTTCCCATGATTCAAATGCCCAGGGCGAACCTTTTACTAGTTCAGTATCGCATGCGAGTAAGCTTATGCGTGCGCGTAGTTGTCCCTTAATTGCGTCAACCTCGCAAAGAAACTTATTCATTTCTTCATCGTCGATTGAGCCGCTGACATCGATTGCAACTACCATATTAACTTGTGAACTGCGTAGACTTGGAAATATTGAGGGATCGCCGCGACGTGATGATGGTCGCGAATAATTGTAATCATCTCTTGCTGTTGCTGTCATATGCCTTGCTAGTAGTGCGCGCCAAGGTAATTTTGGTTGCAACATAAACTCGACCATGCGAGCCATTGAGTCGCTTAATTTGCCTGCTTGCTGTGCTTGTTGAGCGGCACCAGCCAAGCGTTGTTGCCATTGCACAGATAAATTATCTTGTTCTTGTTGTGACATGGTTGCAGGCTGGGGACTGCCTTTGAACTCTGGGTCATCAGGAGCGTTGTCGCATTCATTTTGCGCTTGTTGTGATTCTGAAGAATCCTTGTTATCAGTAGGGTCGGTAGTTTCCTCGTTACCCTGTTCTTCATTCTCTGGGCTGTCGGCTTCGCCATCATCTTTATCCTGCAAGCAGCAGTAGATTTCCTCGGCAGTCATACTTGTAAAGCTATCTTCAATTAATGTGTCCGGTGGTGGAGTAAAACCCTCCTCAACTAGTATCGGGTTAACTGCATATTCGCAAGCCAAATCCCAGCGATGTTTTATTCGGTGATTGCGGCGTGAGAAGTGCGACAGTGCACAATGTAATGCTTGTTTGGCAAGTACGAACTGAGTTTCTGAACCATGCAATTGGTTGATATATTCGTAATTGAAATAAATCTTTTTTGCGTCTGTAGCTGCTGTGATGCACCAAGCAGGGTCGCCCATTTCTAGTGGCATTCTTAAAACTAAAGCCCCTAAAAATGGTTTATCTAAAATTAGGCGGGTACGAGCAGCAGCTAGTTTTGTTTCAACAGAGTTGTTGTCCAAAGCAAGTATTTGGTTAGTTTTCGTAAAGCATTAAGTCAGCGACGGAGTCAGCCCAGTCAGAGAACTCCGGCAATGAAAATATCTTTTCGCCAATGGCACGGTGCATATCAGAAATCATCATGACACCCATTTCTTTTTGCGGGAATTTATGTGCGTAAGTAAGAATATTTCCTTGCAATTTAGCTGCATCATCCTGCTTGTTAACTCGAATAGCCTGTCCAACGAGTGCAGAAGCCACTGCATATTGGAGATCAATCTCTGTGGGGACTGGTACTTCTTTCCCATTCACAATATCTTCAATGTTTGGCATTGAATCTAAGTTGGTTATAAACGCATTCAATTCAACACCTGCCGCAGGGCCCACGCAAGCTTGTAATGTTTCTAATAACACATTGCCTTGGTCGATAAATTTTTGTAATGCGCGATGGGTAAATTCCCATGAGCGTGGTGAAGGGAATGCCATCGGATTTTGTGCAGCATCAAATTCAAATATAAGATCAGGTCTGAAGCGTAAAAAGGCAATGATGCGATCATCAATGTTGTTTTCATAAGCCCAGGCAACCCAATCATCTAAATTCACATCGACTTCGTAATGCGAAAAGCGATTCGCTAAGGGTGCCGGCATGGTGTAAGTGACACCTCGGTCACCTTGACGATTACCTGCTGCCAAAATAGCCCAACCATTTGGCACTTCATATTGACCTAACTTGCGATCTAAAATGAGTTGGTACGCTGCCGCTGAAACACTGGGTGCAGCAGAGGTGATTTCATCTAAAAATAAAATTCCTTGAGGCCCATGGTGTTCTTTATTTGGCAACATTGAAGGGATTGCCCATTCAACACTGGTGTCAACACGAAACGGAATGCCGCGTAGATCACTCGGTTCCATTTGCGAAAGGCGGATGTCAATCATAGGAACAGCATTGCGCTTGGCTACTTGTTCAACAATTTGTGACTTACCTACCCCTGGCGGCCCCCATAGCATTACTGGTGTATGTTGACCGTCAGTCGCTCCGTGGAATTCTTTGTTTAATACAGAAAATAGATGTGTGGGGCGCATGAATTGCCTTTAGCTGATTTTTTATTGTGTGAAGTTAAATTCAAAAATTTGAATAACGATTTTACGCTGCTGAGAGGTGTTTTAAATACCTCTTACGGAGTTTTTGAGCTAAATACATTAAGAGTATTCAAACTTTCTACTTCGCCGTTAGTCTATCAATAGCGCGCTAAGCAGTTCGCGATTCTCATATGGAAGGCATAAAATTGAAATTTAAACCTAATTGGGGGGGCTAGCGCGCAGAAGTCTACCGTTCCTGATGGTGATGACGACGATATAATTGCACGCCAGTTACGTGAAGCCGCTGAAGCAGAAACAGATCCTGAAATAAAAGAGAAGCTATGGACAGAGTATCGAAAATACAAAAATCAGCAAAGTTCAAGTGCTGCACAGCTTTCACCTTAAGCTGCATTCATTTTTCGTTGATGCTGTTGCTCGTAACAACAAGCGGATGTGGATCTTTAGATACTATAGAAGTTGATGCCGACGAAGAAATCAAGATTGAACAAGCCCAGTTACAAAAAAGCAATCTGTTAGACGTGGGTGTCATTGTATTAAAGAGTGGCGCAATTAGTCCGAAGCAAAAAGAAAACGATAGTATCAGTCTTGAAATTCGCCAAGCAGAGGCTCGTTATATTTCTTACCATTTACGCGAGACGATACAAAAAACAAGTGGTTGGAGGTCGGTGAATGTATTGCCGTCGGAGTCGGAAATCGTTGATGTTATTGTTGATGGGGAAATTATAGAATCTATTGGTGAAAAATTAAAATTAAAAATAGCAGTGGCCGATTCAGCGGGTACGTCTTGGTTTGAAAACACCTACCAAACTAAAGTAACGCGTAAAGATTATACTAAATTAAAAGGTGAAAATGATTTGGCGGAAATATATCAAGGCATGTATAACCGCATCGCTAACGATATCAATGCTTATCGAAAGAAAATTGACGGACAACGACTCGCGTCTATCCGTAATACTAGCGAGCTTAAATAGGCAGCTAATTTAGCGACTGATCTTTATGTTGATTACATTACTCAAGATAGGCAGGGTAAAACAACTATTTTACGCCTGCCAGCGACAGATGATCCTTCATTATTGCGAGTGCGAAAAATTCGAGAACGCGAGTACCTTCTTGTTGATACAATTAACGAGCATTACGCTAATTATTACGACAAAGTTCAGGGCACTTATGGAAATTGGCGCAAATATTACTTGATAGAGACCTTGGAGAAACGAAAAGTAGAGCGCGAAGCAAAATTCAAAAAGGCATTAGGTGCAGCCGCAGTGGTTGGCGGTATTGTGTTGGTGGTACTTGGTGAGAATGTCGATCAGGGTTTGATGATTGGAGGAGTTGCTTTATATTCAAGTGGGGCCAACGCAAGTGAAGAGGCTGTTATACATAAAGAAGCCATTGTAGAGCTGAGTGAATCCCTGCAAGCTGATGTTGAACCACTGGTAATAAAAGTTGATGTAGAGGCTAAAGAATTAACAGGCACGCTTGACGAACAGTATTTGCAGTGGAAAACTCTGTTAAAAGCAATCTATCAACAAGAAATAGGTCTGCCCGAGAACGTAGGCAATGAAACATTGAGCGATGTTTAGGTAAATTTGAATTCACTATTGAGCCATGCCTGACTCAAATAACAAAGAAGCGATTGAAGTGCTTGAGGTCGCTTCTACGCCAAGCAAACAAAGTGCTGAATTATCAGTTCATTCATCTGCTCCGGTGTCAGCGAAAAAATGGTTATGGATCGGTTTTATTGTTTTGCTAATTTTAGCAGGGTATGTCATTTTTTTACTGCCTAGTGCTTTAGATGAAAGCATGCTAGGCAGCAGCACAGGTAAGAGTGCTCAATCAACAATAAAATCTAAAAAAGAGCCAATTGATACATCGGAATTGCCAGTTGGTACAACTCAGTCTGAACAATCAGGAAGTGCTATAGCGCAGAAAAATTACTTGCGAAGGTGATTGAGCTCGAGGCAGATTTAGATAAGCATGCTGTAAAAAAGTGGGAAACAGAAGAATTTTCTGAAGCTGTTGAGCAAGGTCGAATTGGCGATGAATATTTCCGACGTCAGCAATACTTGCAGGCAGCAGAATCTTTTCAAGTTACGATCGATAAGCTACAGATTTTACAGCAGCGTATTCGGCCTACGTTCGAGCATGCGGTAACACGTGGAGAGCAGGCGCTTTCGCAAGGCGACCAGTCGGCTGCGGTGCAACAGTTTGAATTAGCTGTATTAGTTCAGACTCGATCTGACAATTAGCAATCCACAAGGGTTGCAAAAGCGAGAGTTACCCGTTTTGATAAAGGTGTTGAACTTTAAGTCAAAACTAAAAGAAAGGTAACTCTCATGATTCATACTAACAATCTAATCATTAAACACAAGGCAGGACTATTAAATCTGGCGGAAGAACTGGGAAATGTATCCAGAGCCTGTAAAGTCATGGGTGTGTCGCGAGACACATTCTATCGTTATCAAGAGCTGAAAAACAGACAATATGCTGATGCACGCGCAGTATTTAACGATGCAAAAAAACTAAAACCAAAAGCAAATGAACCTAATTTTGGGTTAAATAAAGTCGCTGTTGCTGTTCGTGAGGAGAAAATAGCCAGCCTGCTATTTGAAGCCGAGCACTTTGTGCAACTACAACAATGGTCGCAAGCAGCAACAAGCTATAAGAAAATTATACAAATAAATAAAAATCATAAAGACGTCAAAAAAGGTCTGCAAGACAGTAACGCAAAGGCGCAAATTCTCAACAACCTTAAAACAGCGCTTAGTTCAGCAGATCAGCTATATAAAGCTAAGGTGCTTAGAAATGCACAGCAAGTGCTTGAGTCGACAGCTAAATTAGAATTTCCTGGTTCGATTATTAAACAGCATCACAAAGAATTACAACAGTTAGTGCGTATAGCAGCAACGCCTGTTCCAATGATATCAGAGTCTGATAATAATACTGAGGTTGTTGTATTTAAAGTGAAGCGCCTGGGAAAGTTTAGCCGAGATGAACTTCAGTTGCGGCCAGGACCGTATACAATAGTGGGGACGCGCCATGGATTCCGCGATGTGCGTAAAACAATTCAAGTAACACCTGAAAGTAAAAATTCCTTGATTTCAATTATTTGTGAAGAGTCGATCTAAATCATGTCTAAAAGATTGGAAGATGCTAAACAAATGAAACAGAAAGAATTAACCGTAATAGCTCAGACCCGATCTGACAATTAGCAGCCCACAAGGGTTGCAAAAGCGAGAGTTACCCGTTTTGATAAAGGTGTTGAAATCTTTAAATCAAATCAAAAAGGCAGGTAACTCTCATGCTTGATACTAACAATCCAATCCTTAAACACAAGGCGTGCTTGCTCAACTTAGCAGAAGAACTGGGCAACGTATCTAGCGCCTGTCAAGTCATGGGGGTGTCGCGAGACACATTCTATCGTTATCAACAGCGGGTTGAAGAAGGTGGCATTGACTCACGGATTGACAAGAGTCGTAGAACAGCCGATGTTAAAAACCGTGTGGATGAACCCACAGCACATGCAGTGGTTACGTCAGCGATTGAACAGCCCGCGGTTGGGCAACATCGAAGCAGCAATGAACTGGTGTGTTGATCGCTGGTAGCGGTGTGCGTTGCGTTTGGCTGCGCCATACTCTAGAGCACTTCAAGAAACGACTCGCCGCCCTTGAGAAACAGGATGACGAGGCCTGTGGTGAGATTGACACGGCTCATCCTGGTGACCTAGGCCACCTCAAAGGTGTTGGTCGGCTATACCAGCAAACGTTCGTAGACACCTACAGCAAGATCGCCTTTGCGGCACTCTACACGACTAAGACGCCGATTACCGCCGCAGACCTACTCTTTGATGAGGTGCTACCGTTTTTTGAAAAGCATGCCTTGCCGATGCTACGTAGTTTAACCGACAGAGGCACAGAATCTTGTGGGCGCGTGGAGCATCATGACGATCCGTGATACCTGGCCATTAACGACATTGATCACCGCAAACCCATGGCATCTGTGAACGCTTTGATAAAACCATTCTGAATGAGTTTTATCAAATTACCTTCAGGAAAAAACGGTACTCAACCAGGGAGGATTGACCAAAAGATCAAGACAACTGGATAGAAACTGATCACAATGAACGCACTCATCAAGGCAACATGGGCGGTGGTAGAATACCCATGGACAGGTTAATGGATGGTAAATTGATTTGGGCTGAAAAGAATTTAGCTCACATCTAAACTGACAGACTCCTATCAATAACCGGTAACGGTACGATCAGGTCTGAGCTACTACAGTTAATGATTGTTTTTAGCGGTTTTACTGCACCAGAAACTGGTGACTTTTATATATCTAGCCATAGGCTATAGGTTTTTAAGATTAGATGATGGCTATAATGCTACCTAAGGTTCGATGGTTTGAGCTTAAATCTAAAATGGTTAATAAGGATCTTCACATGAAAATAGTAATTTGGCTTTTAGTTTTTTCTTCTTTATTGGCTGGGTGTGTATCACCTAACTATAACTATCTACCATCTTCGATAGACATTAGTGAGCCCCCTATTGGCACAGTCAATATAGCGTATGTTGGCGATTCAATGCTAAGGCAATGGACTTACTCTGAACATGATGCAATTCTTCTTGAGACAAGGACTTCTGTGGGGTTACTTGGTAGCTACACCTTTGATAAGGGTTATTACACTAAAAGGGGTGATGGAGGGGATCATGGTTTTTTTCTGCCGAGCCAATATGGAGAACCAGGAAAAGTAACCAAATGCCTTTTATGTGACCCTTTTCAAGTGATGATTGCTTACTACGATAAGCAAAAGATTTGCGGTGTGAGCGTGCTTAATGACAAGGCGTGCACACATCGCACCAGCTATCAGCACACAAAACAACAAGCCTCAACTCTGGACTCGTTTCAGCAAACCCTGATCTATAGTGGAAGAATTGGAGACAAGATAAACCTGAGTTATCGGGAGTTTTCCGGCAACCAGGCTAGGCCTGCATTTAACAATGATGTCGAATATGACATCGGATTATCAAGTATCGTTGGCTACAAAAGTGCAAAAATTGAAATTATCGAAGCTACAAATGAGTCTATACGGTACAAAGTAGTCTCAAATTTCAATCGAGCCCAGCCTTAAGCTTTGATGGTCATAATCCCAAGGTGTCATTTTTGGTAAGTCACTGTATACATAGAGCTTTATGCCTAACCGATAGCCATTTTAGGGGGCAATTTACCGGAAATAACGGAGGCAGTACGCGCGCGCGAAGAGGTGCTCAAATATCAGTTTAGGTAAGGCTTTTGTCGGGTCACTGAATATTTAAGTGATGTCATTACGTGTGCGAACAAAAAAAGAGGAAAGAGTAAGTAACTATTGACAGGTGTCCATCTGTGTACATTATACTGTTTATATGTCCAGTATAGTTGTAGTAGCCCAGACCTGATCGTACCGTTACCGGTTATTGATAGGAGTCTGTCAGTTTAGATGTGAGCTAAATTCTTTTCAGCCCAAATCAATTTACCATCCATTAACCTGTCCATGGGTGTGCTACCACCGCCCATGTTGCCTTGATCTTGTTGTCAATCCTCCATGGTTGAGTACCGTTTTTTCCTGAAGGTAATTTGATAAAACTCATTCAGAATGGTTTTATCAAAGCGCTCACAGGTGCCATGGGTTTGCGGTGATCAATGTCGTTAATGGCCAGGTATCACGGATCGTCATGATGCTCCACGCGCCCACAATATTCTGTGCCTCTGTCGGTTAAACTACGTAGCATCGGCAAGGCATGCTTTTCAAAAAACGGTAGCACCTCATCAAAGAGTAGGTCTGCGAAGGCGATCTTGCTGTAGGTGTCTACGAACGTTTGCGGGTATAGCCGACCAACACCTTTGAGGTGGCCTAGGTCACCAGGATGTGCCGTGTCAATCTCACCACAGGCCTCGTCATCCTGTTTCTCAAGGGCGGCGATCTGTGCATCGCTTAAGATAATGCCCTCCTTGGCAATTTCTTCTTCGAGTGCTTTGAGTCGTTTCTTGAAGTGCTCTAGAGTATGGCGCAGCCAAACGCAACGCACACCGCTACCAGCGATCAACACACCTCTCTTACGGAGTTCATTGCTGCTTCGATGTTGCCCAACCGCGGGCTGTTCAATCGCTGACGTAACCCCTGCATGTGCTGTGGGTTCATCCACACGGTTTTTAACATCGGCTGTTCTACGACTCTTGTCAATCCGTGAGTCAATGCCACCTTCTTCAACCCGCTGTTGATAACGATAGAATGTGTCTCGCGACACCCCCATGACTTGACAGGCGCTAGATACGTTGCCCAGTTCTTCTGCTAAGTTAAGCAAGCCCGCCTTGTGTTTAAGGATTGGATTGTTAGTATGAAGCATGAGAGTTACCTGCCTTTTTGGTTTGATTTAAAGATTTCAACACCTTTATCAAAACGGGTAACTCTCGCTTTTGCAACCCTTGTGGATTGCTAATTGTCAGATCGGGTCTGAACTATTACAGATTATGTCTGTTTAAGCTGTGTCAAGCTAGAAACCAGCTTTCTTGTACCACTCCGATGCTTTCTGCTCGTCTTTCTCTATGATTGTGCCTTGTTCATACATCATGGCTAAGGTGGTTTGTGAGCCAGCAAGTCCTTGTTCGGCCGCTTTAGTAAACCACTCCACGGCAAGTTCGCCATTTTTTTCGACACAATCGCCTTCCATATACATAAAGCCCAAACCATGTTGAGCTACTGCGTGGCCTTGTTCGGCCGCTGCTTTCATCCATTTAAAAGCAGATTCAGGGCTTTCGACAACGCCTAAGCCGTTTTGGCACATAATGGCCACTCGATGCTGGGCATCGGCATAGCCTTTTTCAGCGAGTGGCGAGAGTATTTGCATCGCGCGTGAAAAATGTTTGGATTCAAAGGCTTGTATACCGCCGGCGAAATCAATCTCTTCTGCTTCTTCCATTGAATGACTTTTAATATTGTTTAAATTCAGTTGCTAAGTTTAAATCAAACCTGGATAGCACCGAATACCTCTGATGAGTGGCTAAGCAGGCGAGATAATTATTATTTTTATCAATAGCTTATACGCCCCTCCATAGAGATATTTTGATGCTTATGGACATTTTGTATGCTGCCTGCCCTCTACATCAATAGTGAATCCAAATGGCAGCAGTATTAGCAGAGTCGCAGCAAGAAATAGACGCATTTATGCGTAGCGTGATTGGTCGTGTTGCTACTGGTCCAGAGTACAGTAAGGGTCTATCTTTTGAAGAAGCACGTACAGTCATGCATTACATTTTGCGTGATGTTGCCGACCCGATTCAAGTCGGTGTGTATTTAATTGCTTTGCGCATGAAGCGTGAAACCAATGACGAAAATGGTGGGAGCTTACAGGCCATTCTTGATCAAACCGATCGTGTCATTGCGGATGTCGATACAGTCGTTGATATTGCTGAGCCTTATGATGGCTATATGCGTGGTGCGCCCGTGACAGCATTTTTACCTGCATTACTAGCGGCTTGCGGATTGCCAGCGGTTAGCCATGGCTTAGAAGATGTCGGGCCTAAGTTTGGAGTCACACAACGCAAAGTATTGCGTGATGCCGGTATCGATGTAGATTTAACTTGCGCGCAAGCAGTAGAAAGAATTAACAATAGTGATATTGGTTGGGGATACGTTGATCAAGCCAATTTCTGCAAATCACTACATGACTTAGTCCCGCTGAGAAAAAGAATTATTAAACGTCCAGTACTGACCACGGTAGAGGTATTGGCAAAACCAATCTGCGGAAAAATATCTACGCACTTAATGACAGGCTATGTGCATAAGCCATATCCCCCAGTCTATGAAAGATTGGCAAAATTAGCTGGATTCGATTCGGCCGTGTTAGTTCGTGGTGTTGAAGGCGGGGTGACACCTGCTTTGAATAAGCCAGCCAAATATTTTGAGTACCATGGTGAGCAAGGTGAATTAATAGAAATTGATGTGTCTCCATCTGATTTGGGTATAGAGCAAGCAAAACGTTGTGTGCCGGTTCCGCAACATACTACACAGACAGATTCGAATGGTGAAGATATAGTCGACGTTGACGCATTATCCAAAGCCAGTGCACAAGCAGGATTAGAAGCACTAGATGGAAAAGAGGGTCCGGCGAAGGACTGTCTCACTTATTCGGCTGCTATAATGCTGCAACATTTGGGCAAAGCAAAATCACTTAAACAAGGGGTCAAGGTGGTCTCTGATGTCATCGCATCTGGTAAAGCGATGAGTTGTTTTCAAACCAGTTAATTTCAAAATTAGGAGAATTTACTATGGATCAAGCATATCGCGACGCAATCACTCAAATGGAGCAAAAAGGTGTAGACCCAGAATATGTTCTTGGTTGGCAAGGTGGTTACTTAGGTCATCCAGAGCGCGAAGAGCAACGTGTCACAGAAGCGTACACAGCTGGTTACGAAGATGGCCAGGGAAAGTCAACTGACAACATGGCTAACTGGGCTAAGTAAGACTTGATAATTTGCTAGAGGGAATCGCGCAAGAAAACTGTGGTGTTAAATCAGTTGGTAGAATAACCGCTTTAAAACTTAAAGCGGTTATTTACAACTAGAAGAGTCGACTAGTAACGTCCGCCACCCCGGCGTGCATTTTTAGGCTGTTCCAAGTTAACTTTCAATGGTTTACCGTTGAAATCCTTGCCATTTAAGCCTGCAATTGCAGCACGGGCCTCGTGGCCTTCCATTTCGATAAAGCCAAATCCTTTGCACTGTCCAGAAAATACATCTGTCACAAGCTTAGATGAACGCACTTTACCAAATTCAGAAAACAAGGCTTCAAGTTCTTCAGTCTTAGTACTGGCGGGTAAATTGCCAATAAATAATTTTTTCATGATTGCTCCAACATGAGTGTATGGAGGCTGTTAAAGCCGGAAAAAAAGAACCCCGCACTTGACGGGGGTCTGCGTGTCGACCTAGCTTAAACCTAGTCGATGAGGTTTTTCCTAAGCAGACTCAACACTAGTTGCTTGAGGACCTTTAGGTCCGTCCTCCACTTCAAAAGTCACTTGCTGACCTTCTTTTAAAGTTTTGAAGCCTGTGCCTTGAATAGCACTGTAATGAACAAAAACGTCAGCTCCGCCGTTGTCTTGAGAAATGAATCCAAAGCCTTTGGATTCGTTAAACCACTTAATAGTACCTGTAGCCATAAAAATGTTTACCTTAAAAAAATTAATAAAATAATGTTGCTTACACGATATGAAACAGGTAACTGAAGGGGTAACACGGAGGGAACAACCATAATTGCCAATTACAAAATCTGTAGCGGTTGTCATTATAAGCGAAGTCGTATACTTTTGCTACAATTATAGGTGACCGTTCAGCAGTCTTTTTACAGCGTGGTAGTTGGTAGTATCAGTTATTTAGGTACTTAGAAAGTGGTTTTGATGGTGATTCTAGATTTTTGTCATTGATTTAACTGGTATTGCCAGAATGATTAAGAACGCAACCTGAGATTATTAGATTAGAATTAGAAGACCTTCTAGGAGAGATTGGTGATGCAAGCGGAATTAAATGATAAGCACCCCATCATGCGGGTTATTCGATGGGTAGAATGGGTGGGTTTGTTTCTCATCACTTTAGGGGTGATTGCTGCAATTATTCAAGAAGTGGTTCTGGTAGTAGAGCGTGGTCATGTTGAGCTGCACGATATACTTTTGCTGTTTATATATTTAGAAGTGATGGCCATGGTGTCGCTATATTTAACTAGTGGAAAGTTACCAGTGCGCTATCCTATTTATATCGCGATAGTGGCGATTGCTCGCTATGTTATTTTAGATCTAAAAGAGCTCTCTTCGGTTGATGTGATTTGGTTGGGGATATCAATATTGATACTTACATTTGCAACATTGGTTCTTCGTTATGGGCATGCAGCATTCCCTTACTCGGATAAAGTGGATTAATTATAAGTACCATAGGGAAATGACATGAATGATTTTTTAAGCAGGCCAAATGAAAATATAGATGTGCTTGTGAAAATTACTAAGTAAGGTTCGTACTATACGGCACATATTTTCGGACGACATAAAGTCGAAAAAGATAAACAGTCAGAACTGATGCAAACCTCTGAGCCTCTTAGCAGGATGTTACTGGAGTAACTGCTTGAATCATTTGGATTCCATCAAGGAGATGTATTTGATGCGTTAGATATAGCGGAAGGTGAGTCAGCTATGATTAGCTGTAATAGTTCAGACCCGATCTGACAATTAGCAATCCACAAGGGTTGCAAAAGCGAGAGTTACCCGTTTTGATAAAGGTGTTGAAATCTTTAAATCAAATCAAAAAGGCAGGTAACTCTCATGCTTGATACTAACAATCCAATCCTTAAACACAAGGCGTGCTTGCTCAACTTAGCAGAAGAACTGGGCAACGTATCTAGCGCCTGTCAAGTCATGGGGGTGTCGCGAGACACATTCTATCGTTATCAACAGCGGGTTGAAGAAGGTGGCATTGACTCACGGATTGACAAGAGTCGTAGAACAGCCGATGTTAAAAACCGTGTGGATGAACCCACAGCACATGCAGTGGTGACGTCAGCGATTGAACAGCCCGCGGTTGGGCAACATCGAAGCAGCAATGAACTGGTGTGTTGATCGCTGGTAGCGGTGTGCGTTGCGTTTGGCTGCGCCATCATCGAGAGCACTTCAAGAAACGACTCAAAGCACTCGAAGAAGAAATTGCCAAGGAGGGCATTATCTTAAGCGATGCACAGATCGCCGCCCTTGAGAAACAGAAACAGGATGACGAGGCCTGTGGTGAGATTGACACGGCACATCCTGGTGACTTAGGCCACCTCAAAGGTGTTGGTCGGCTATACCAAGCAAACGTTCGTAGACACCTACAGCAAGATCGCCTTTGCGGCACTCTACACGACTAAGACGCCGATTACCGCCGCAGACCTACTCTTTGATGAGGTGCTACCGTTTTTTGAAAAGCATGCCTTGCCGATGCTACGTAGTTTAACCGACAGAGGCACAGAATATTGTGGGCGCGTGGAGCATCATGACGATCCGTGATACCTGGCCATTAACGACATTGATCACCGCAAACCCATGGCATCTCTGAATGAGTTTTATCAAATTACCTTCAGGAAAAAACGGTACTCAACCAGGGAGGATTGACAACAAGATCAAGGCAACATGGGCGGTGGTAGCACACCCATGGACAGGTTAATGGATGGTAAATTGATTTGGGCTGAAAAGAATTTAGCTCACATCTAAACTGACAGACTCCTATCAATAACCGGTAACGGTACGATCAGGTCTGAGCTACTACAGATTAAGCATCCATTATGGTGAGAGGCTATCCAAAAACTCCTTAGTATGCGCTATTAGGTATTGGATACAGTTCAAGCTCAATTCCATGAAGAACTGTTTCCACTAATCCTTTTTTTCTGTTCACTTCAGACAGAGACCAGTCCCTAGTCTCAGTGAGGTTTAAGAGAATCAATGGAAGTTTGTGGTCTACTTCGTCGTGTATTTGTTTGTATGCAATCTTGGTCATCTTTACGTCTTCTTTGTTTTCATTCAGCGCATTGCGTAATCGCAACGCATATTTTTTGCGAGTATGCTCGGTAAGTTTTCCACGCGTTGGACGAATTACTTTGTTATCAAGTGTTAATTCAACAATTTCATTGTATGGATCATTTTCCCGTTTGGTTGAGTATGTATAAGCGCTTAATTTAGGAGTGTTCGTTTGAGATTTGTGTGACCAATGGCTCCATGGCGTGCAATATTTGTCATTGTTAGGGCAGGTGGTCTTGTTGGGCATGCCATTATTAAGTAAAACAACATGCTCACGATTTTTGCGAGGAAGAAGGTTAGGAATGGGTGAAGCAAATTGATAATCAATTTCGCGTGCTGAACTAAAAATGCAAGCCTTGAAGTGATCATACTTTATGCTGTTAAGCGTGACGGTATGAAAATACTCCATGTCAGGGGAGACTAAAAATAAAACGTCGGCGAAATCTTTAATATTGCCGTTAGGGTGTGTACGTTTACCTTGTGCGATGACAATATAATTTTTTTCTGCGAAAAATTTATAGAGTTCTTTATGTGAGCCGTAGGTGCAAAAGTTGTCTTCTAAATTTGGAGAGTTTTTACTACTAGTGAAGCCAGTATGTGGAGTAATAACTGCAAGCAATAAAAATAAAACGACAAGCTTAACCCTCACCCCATGTGCCTCCTTCTGGGATGGGTGGCATATCAAAGCTAGCGTCTTCCAGTGAGTCGCCCATTCCGCTCATGACACGGTTCATTCCCTTGATGACTTTGGGTGCTTCAACATCAATCACGTAATCAGGAATCCATTTATTGTCTTTATCTCCCATGGCTGCCATTACATGATTGCCTAAAATTCTTTTTAAATTAAACCCTGGTCCTGATTCTTTATCGTATGTGCAGTCAGAATATTCATCCATTCTGGTGTTAAGTAATTCAACAAACTGGTTGCGGTACTCACCATGACCATTAGCATCAATACGATTAGATTGAATTAATGTTGCCAAGTGAACCCCCAACGCATTAATGAAGCGCACCCGTTCTTCTTCCTTGAGCTCACCAAATGTCATACGGTCAACCAAGTGCAATGAAAATGCCAGGTATTCACTGATGACATCTAAACGTTGTGATTGAGTGTTGGTTTCAAAACCCTCGTTCTCATGATTCAAGCAAGCCTCAGCCGCTAATAGCCAAGTATTGAAACCTACTGCAGAGGCAATCTGTTCTGGAGTGCGCTCACGACTTTTTTGATTCCATTTGGCTTTTAATCTTGCCATGTACTATCCCTATGAGTTTTGCGGTTATGTGGCCATGAATTCGACAATGCGCTGAGGTAATATCTAATCATTGATTTGATGTGGATATTATACAGAGGTAATCGATGATTACAGACTCTCTCTGCGAGACTGTTCAGTATAACTGCAACATTGCTGATGCTAAGCATGCGGGGAACTTCACCATGTGTGTTTATTTGATGAAAATGCATGAATATTGTCGCTGGGATAAGGGCTATGTATGCACTGACACAATGTCGAAGGAAGAAGTGGGAGAGTGGGTGACACATAGAGAGTTATTGTGGTCAAGCTTAGAGCAGAAATCATTTAAGCCAATTCAGATAGATGATCAGTTATTTGATCCCTTTGACACCGAGGCAATTAATGACTCTCTACGGTCTCGTGGCATGGTATATAGCGGCGGAATAGGAGTGCGGCGTGTACCACACTTTTTCCTTGCCAAGTTTGATGAGCAGAGGTCTTATGATGATTGCCAAATTGTTATTTCTTCTGAAGAGTGTGCTCGTGATTTGGGTTCGCCTCCAGCGATGACGCTAGATAATAAAATATTTATTCGGAAAGAATCTATTCGTCGTATGTTGTGGGAAAAGGTGCAGGAATGGCAATGGCATAAGATAGAAAATGCGGCCAGTCGCGCATTTTCGTTTTATGATTTTAAAAGTGATGTCAATGTCGCGCTGGATCAAATGACAGAAGTGGAGTTGCCGTCGATTATTCTACATGAGCAAGGCGAAGTTAAAGCGGGAAGAATTCTGGGTGAGCAATGGAAACAGTTGCTTGTGGGTACAACTAGCATGCGTCTGGAATTAATGTTGCGTACAGTGAAAGATTTTTATGCGGATTCTATTTCTACTTTGCCCGTGTTGTTTAGTGAAAATAAAGTGGCATCGATACATTTTTATGCAGCCAATATGAATCCAGTGCGCAAACAAGTGTGTCCATCTTTTTTAAATAGTTATCAGCAATGGTGTGAGGATGGTAACCTGAAGCGTCTGCAAGACTGGCTGGTCGTTAGTGCAACACACTGGGCCGATACCTGTGAGCAGGTGCTTTTTATGTATGTGAATCATGCATCTGAAGCCGATATTGAACAATACATAGAAACGAATCAATTATAGATAATGAGTGAATCAAGTCAGTCTAAGTTAGTCGCTATTGGTGAAGTTAAACAAAACAGTTTTATTTTTGAAAAGAGAAATGCTTTAGCAGCAGAGTTTTGTCAAGAAGCTATTCAACGGTTTGAAGCTAATCCGCAAGATCAATATCAAGGGCGAATCGGGCAATTGGCGAATCAAGATAGTAGTATTAAAAAATCCACAGATTTAGTGGTGAGTGGCAAACAACATTGGCAAGATGTGGACCGCGCATTGTTTAAGTCGTTGGGTATCGCGATAAGAGAATTTCGTGCTCAGTACCCTTACTTCAATGGGCCATTTAAAGACATGGGTTATGGTCTGCAGCGCACTGATCCGGGCGAATATTATCATTGGCATATTGATGGTGGCAGCCATGACTTCAGCTATCGGCAATTGGTTGCGATATGGTACCTGAATGATGTTGCGGGGCCAGGGGGTGAAACAGAGTTTTTGTTTCAAGAGGTAAAAATCAAACCGGAAGTAGGCAAGCTATTATTGTTCCCACCATTTTGGACACACGAGCATCGAGGCGTCATGTTAGATGCGGGCGTAAAATATATTGCAACGACGTGGGTAGTGTTCGCCTAAATTGAATAAGCTAGATTATGTTCTAATATCACCTAAGTCTGATGATGATTTCGAACGTTACTATCAATTTCGTTGGGAACAGTTACGTAAACCTCTAGATTTGCCAAGGGGCAGTGAAAGAGATGCATTGGATAATCAATCCTACCATTGCATGGTTCAGCTCAGTGAAGGTTTGTCTATAGGTGTTGGTAGTATTCAACCGCAAGAAGACAATACTATGCGTATACGATACATGGCTGTTGAGAGTCAATATCAGCGCTTAGGAGTCGGCGCAAAAATTATGAAAAATCTATTAGATTATGCCATTGATAATCAAACAGCTAAATGCTGGTTAAATGCTAGAGCACAAGCAGTGGATTTTTATCATAAACAAGGATTTGATGTGATAGATGAGGTTAAAACAGAGCTGGCCGTACCTCATTTTAAAATGGAAATTTTATTAAACACTTATAAAGATTGCTTATAAGTTTTGTTAAGCTTAAATATAAGAGATACTTTGGCCTGAATATCGCTCATATAGTATATAGGCACATCAATTTAAGTATCTATTAATGCCACTGTGAATCTAGGGAATTACCGGCCATGCTACAAAGAATAAAAAGATGGGCTTGGGACAAAGCGGTAGGCATATTATTAACAGATTCCAATATAGAGGCTTTATCTCCAACAAATTTTTCTCGTATGGTTTTTGAAATTCGGCCTGCAGATGTGCTGTTGGTTGAAGGAAAATTTCGAGTCAGTAATGTTATTAAAGTGATTACTCAAAGTTCTTGGAGTCACACTGCGCTATATGTAGGGCGTCTATATGACATCCAAGATCCCACCACTAAGGCTCGTATCATGCAACATTATGACGGTCCTCCTGATGAACCATTAGTGATTGAGAGCCAGTTAGGCCAAGGCACGATTGTTACGCCATTAAAGTACTACGAAGCATTTCATACGCGTATTTGTCGGCCTAAAGGAATTTCTCCTGGCGATGTGGACAAAGTAATCACCCATGCCACATCATTTTTGGGTATGGCGTACGATGTTAGGCAATTGCTTGATTTGGCGCGATTTTTAATCCCTTGGTGGACGTTTATGCCTCGACGATGGCATTCAAGCTTATTCGAACACAATGCCCAAGATGCAACTAAAGTGGTGTGTTCTTCAATGATTGCAAGTGCATTTGCTTCAGTGCGATTTCCAGTGCTGCCGCTTATATTTCAAGATGAGAATAAAAAGTTTACTTTGAAGGAGCGTAATTTACGTTTATTCACCCCTAGAGATTTTGATTATTCACCTTATTTTGAAATTATAAAGTATCCTCTGTTAGGAAAAGACGATTTAGGGTTTTATAGAAAACTCCCTTGGGATGAGAGTGGGATTATCACTGAGGAAGCGCAGAAGTATTTGGATGCACATGACGTGTTGCATGTATCTGAACAGTCAATAAATTGAGCAGCCAAGCAGCATTGTTAAATATTAAAATAAAAAGGCAGGTTGAATGATGCAGGTGATATTGATTGAACTATTTTTACTTATACTGCTCATTGGCACCATTTCTTATTTAATTTATCTAAATTTATCTGCAGTATCGTTGTTTGCTGCGATAGCAGGTGCGCTATTTGTCTACAGTTATATTTCTTTACTTCCATTTTTATTATTAGCAATATTCTGGTTGTTGCTCATATGTGCTGCTGGAATTGCTTTTATTCCTTCTTTGCGTAAGCGATTTTTAACTGCGCGTATATTAGAAATGTTTCGTAAGGTGTTGCCGCCAATATCAGATACAGAAAGAGAGGCGTTGGAAGCAGGGACAACCTGGTGGGAAGCAGAGTTATTTTCCGGTAATCCTGACTGGCGTTTTTTGCGTGATACACCACAAGCAAAATTAACTGAGCAAGAGCAAGCGTTTATAGAAGGTCCTGTTGAGCAATTATGCGAAATGTTAGACGATTGGAAAATCACTAACGAAGATTTTGATCTCTCGCCAGAGGCTTGGCAATTTATAAAAGAGAATAAATTCTTCGGAATGATTATTCCTGAAGCTTATGGCGGCCTAGAATATTCAGCGTATGCGCACTCGTGCATGGTAATGAAAGTAGCAAGCCGGTCAATCGCCGCAGGTGTCACAGTCATGGTGCCAAACTCATTGGGCCCAGGAAAATTATTACTAGAGTATGGAACTCA
Source organism: uncultured Gammaproteobacteria bacterium (assembly GCA_951812785.1). GTDB lineage: Bacteria > Pseudomonadota > Gammaproteobacteria > UBA4575 > UBA4575 > UBA1858. The sequence continues at coordinate 1,830,762 of OX638335.1, read as the reverse complement.
AGAACAGCGCGATTACTATTTGCCGCGTTTAGCTGAAGGCAAAGAAGTGCCCTGTTTCGCCTTAACTGGGCCGCAAGCAGGTTCAGACGCAGGCAGCATGCCAGATCGAGGTATTGTGTGTTACCAAGAATATAATGGTGAAAACACATTGGGTATGCGCGTTACTTGGGACAAGCGTTACATCACGCTAGCACCTGTTGCCACATTGTTGGGTCTAGCATTTGTGTTGCTAGATCCCGATCATCTACTTGGAGACGAAGAAAATCTTGGGATCACGTTAGCATTAATTCCTGCTAATACAGAAGGAGTGGTGATTGGAAATCGACACATGCCTTTAAACGTTCCTTTTATGAATGGTCCGACTCAAGGTGAAGATGTATTTATTCCGATGGATTGGATTATTGGAGGTCAAGCGCAAATCGGTAAGGGCTGGAAAATGTTAATGGAGTCATTAGCAGACGGTCGTGCAATTTCATTACCAGCATTAGCCACTGCTGCGGCGAAATTTGCCAGTAGAAACACAGGTGCGTATGCACGTGTGCGCACCCAATTTAAAATGCCGATTGGTGAATTTGAAGGTGTGTCAGAAGTGCTGGGTCGTATTGGTGGTAACACGTATATGATGGATGCAGCGAGAACAGTGACAGCAGCTGCACTTGATCAAGGGTCAAAACCTTCGGTTGCATCTGCAATTATTAAATATCATTTGACGGAACGAATGCGACAAGTAGTCGATGATGCGATGGACATTCATGGTGGGTCTGGAATTTGTATTGGTCCGCGCAATCATATTGCGCGTATATATAAAGCAGTGCCAATTGCCATTACGGTTGAAGGCGCAAACATACTCACACGGAGTATGATTATTTTTGGTCAAGGTGCAGTGCGTTGTCATCCTTGGTTGTATAAGGAAATGGAAGCATTAGCCGAGTCTGATGGGGATGTTGCGTTAGAAAAATTTGATCATGCATTATGGAAGCATGTTGCCCATGTGAATAAAAATATTGGGCGCAGTATTTTCTTGGGGTTATCTAAAGCACATTGGGTCAAGGCGCCATTTAATACTTCAGTAGAACCACATTACAAACGTTTAACGAAATTGTCGGCTAACTTTGCGTTAGTGGCGGATGTAGCGCTCACCAAATTTGGTGGATCAATTAAACGGCACGAGCATGTGTCGGCTAGGCTTGGTGATATGCTCAGTTACTTGTACCTGTCTTCTGTGGTACTCAAATATTTTCGTGATCGCGGCGAACCTGCGGAAGAGATTCCTTATGTTGATTGGGCGATGCGTGAATGTGGGCGCGGCTTTCATTTGGCTATGCAGGAATTGTTATATAACTTACCTGGAAAAGGATTAAGACATATTTTGCACGTCATTATTTATCCATTAGGTAAACCACAGATTCCACGCAAAGATACATTGCACGATGAAATATCAGATTTATTGCTGGATGACTTGGCAGCGCGAAACTCTTTGACTGGAGACATCTATGTGCCCAAAGATGCTGATGAATCATTAGTATGGTTGGAAGATGCCTTGCAGCAAGTGATCAATGCTGCGCCATTGGAAACTTTAGTTAAGCGCGCTAAGCGATTAGGCAACATAAAGAAATTTGATTTAGATTTAGCAGTTTCATGTGGAGTGATCAATGACTCTGAAGCCGATGTGATCCGTAATGCACAACTGGCACGTTTGAAAGTATTTGCTGTGGATGATTTCGATGCGGAATATTGGAAAGGGAGAAATCACTCATGAGTGGAAAGTCCGTTTATGTGATTGACGGGCTGCGAAGTCCTATCTTAAAAGCACGTGGAAGACCCGGGCCTTTTACCGCTTCTGATATGTCGTTGTCAGTTGCACGATCATTATTAAGTAAGCATTCAGAATATGCAGATAAAATTGATGAAATAATTTTAGGCTGCGTAATGCCGCGCGCCGACGAAGCAAATATTGCACGCTTGATTGGCTTGCGCTTGGACCTCCATGAATCTATTCCTGCTTGGACAGTGCAGCGGAATTGTGCGTCTGGAATGCAAGCACTGGATAGTGCGATGGGAAAAATACAGTTAAACCACTCAAATCTAGTGTTGGCAGGCGGCGTGGAAGCGATGAGTCATGCGCCACTATTGTTTAGAGAAGAATATGTACACTGGCTGGCTGATCTTGCAAGCGCAAAGTCATTTCAGAAAAAGCTGCAAGTGATTAGTAAATTCCGCCCTGGTTTATTAAAACCTATTATTGGTTTGCTATGTGGTTTAACTGATCCCACCGTGAATATGTCAATGGGACAAACTGCAGAAAAAATTGCTCATAGTTTTAATATTTCTAGAGAAGCAATGGACGGATTCGCAGTGCGTAGTCATATACGATTAGTTGAAGCACAAGAACAAGAATTATTTAAACAAGAGATAGAACCACTCTACGATAAACGCGGAAAGCTTTATGAGTCTGATGATGGCGTGCGCCCAGATTCAAGCATGGAAAAATTAGCTAAGTTAAGAGCGGTATTTGATAAGCCTTATGGCAAAGTGACCGCGGGTAATAGTGCGCAAATTAGTGATGGTGCGGCATGGTTGATTTTGGCATCTGAAAAATTCGTCAAGCAACACAACCTTGCGCCGCTAGCAAAATTAACTAGTTGCCACTGGGCAGGCCTGGATCCCTCTGAAATGGGGCTAGGTCCAGTATATGCAACCGATAAATTATTAAAGAAAAATAAGCTTAGTTTAGATGATATAGATTACTGGGAGTTGAATGAAGCATTTGCTGGGCAAGTGCTAGCATGCTTAGCCGCATTCAATGACGCAGCCTACTGTAAAGAAAATTTAAATACCAAAAAAGCCTGGGGCGAAATAGATCAAGAGAAATTAAATATACATGGTGGCGCAGTAGCCTGCGGTCACCCGGTGGGCATGACGGGTGCCAGAATAGTGTTGCATATGATTCATACATTAAAGCAAAAAAATGCACATAGAGGCATTGCCACGTTATGCATTGGTGGCGGTCAAGGTGGGGCAATGCTCGTGGAGACAATGCAATGAGTGATCAACAATATAAGCACTGGCAGACAGAGCAAGATGACAATCAAATTATTTGGTTAAGCCTTGATTACACTGAAGGTAGTACAAACATTCTGACTAAAGATGTATTGGCAGAATTAAAAGCAATTTTGGAAGGCTTGCAGTCAGTCAGTGCTACCGGGTTGATTATTGAATCGAAAAAAACCAACGGATTTTTGGCTGGTGCAGATATTACCGAATTCACGGCACTTAAAACTAGCGAGGCTGCCTTTGAAAAATTACGTTTTGGCCAAACTGTTTTTGATTTAATTGAAAAATTACCTTTCCCTTCACTAGCGTTAATACACGGGTTTTGTTTGGGGGGTGGTATGGAGTTGGCACTTGCTTGTACCTACCGAGTTGCTGAGAATTCGGCTAAGTGTAAATTAGGTTTGCCTGAAGTGCGCTTAGGTATTCATCCTGGTTACGGTGGAGTTGTGCGCTTACCTGAACTGATAGGTGATTTACCAGCGCTGCAATTGATGCTTGCTGGGCGAACAGTCGTAGCCAAGCAAGCAAAAAGAATGGGCATGATTGATGCGGCAGTGCCTAGTCGACAAATGCGTGTCACTGCCATTGAATTGATTAATAGTAAAAAGCCAAAACGCTCGCCTTTATGGATCAATAAACTTGCTTCGTATCCCGTAGCGAAGCAGGCGACTGCATTGTTTATGCGTCAACAAGTCAAAAAGCGAGTTTCTCCCATGCATTATCCCGCGCCTTTTAAGCTATTGGATTGCTGGAAAGATTTTTCATCGAATAGACAAGAACGATTTATACAAGAAGCTAATTCTGTTACTGATCTATTTGCAAACTCGCCTGGTACGCAACAATTAGTGCGTGTGTTTATGTTGCAAGAGAGGATGAAGGCGCTTGCAAAAAGTGGGTCATTTGCACCACGCCATGTACATGTTGTGGGGGCCGGCATTATGGGTGGTGATATAGCTGCTTGGTGTGCCATGCAAGGCTTCCAGGTGACATTGCAAGATCGTGAGCCTAAATATATTGCGCCTGCCATTAAGCGAGCACATAAATTATTTGAGCGAAAAATTCGCGAACCTCATTTGTGCACCGCAGCTAAAGATAGATTAATGCCAGACCATCAAGGCATTGGTGTTAGTAAAGCCGATGTAGTGATTGAAGCGATTTATGAAAACCTTGAGGCTAAGCAAGCTTTGTATGCTCAAATCGAGCCACAGATACGAGAAGATACAATTCTTGCCACTAATACATCTAGTTTACCACTGGAAGCGTTATCACAAAAATTAAAAGATCCTAGTAGATTGGTGGGGCTTCATTTCTTTAATCCAGTCGCCAAAATGCAGCTAGTAGAGATTATTCATGCGGATAACACTAATCAGAAAGTGCTGGATAATTCCGCCATTTTTGTTAAAAAGATTAGCCGACTGCCTTTGCCAGTTAAGTCATCGCCTGGTTTCTTGGTGAACCGAATTCTTATGCCGTATATTATGGAAGCTGTCATTTTGGTGGATGAAGGTGTTGCGCCTGAAGATATTGATTATGTTGCAGTAGAGTTTGGTATGCCGATGGGGCCGATAGAACTAGCCGATGTGGTTGGTTTGGATATATGCAGTCATGTTGGCAAAGTGCTAGCTGATGCATTTAATTTACCAGTGTCAGATCGGTTGCAACACAAGTTAGACCAAGGTGAATTGGGTAGAAAGTCAGGCCAGGGTTTTTACCAGTGGAAAAACGGAAAAGTCACTAAACAAAATAAACCAAATTCATCTATAGATGCATCTGTGCAGGATCGATTGATATTAAGTCTGGTAAACGAGACAGTGAAATGTCTAGAGGAGGGACTTGTTGCAGATGCAGATTTGCTGGATGCAGGTGTGATTTTTGGAACAGGCTTTGCGCCATTTAGAGGAGGCCCAATTCAATATGCAATAACAGCCGGCCCAATTGAATTGCAAGATCGTTTAAGTGAGTTACAAGCGAAGCATGGAGAGCGATTTAAAGCTTCATCGGGTTGGAGTCAGATATAATTAATTACATGACGCCACGTTCAGCTTATACTGATGACACATTCATCATTGCACAAGCGTTTAATCAGCGTGTTAATTTAACGCCCGATAAAGTTGCGTATAGCGAATTTGACCATCAAGCAGAACAGTGGAAGTCATGCACTTGGGGTGAAACAAGAGCGTTAGCGGCGTCGGTTCAGCAATGGTTGATCGGGCTAGGTGTTGTCGCTGGCGATAGAATCGCGATAATGTTGCCGAATAGCATTATGTGGGTGGCAATAGATCAAGCAGCAGCAGGGTTGGGAATAATTACTGTTCCGCTGTATCCCAACGATCGTGAAGATAATGTTCATTATATTTTAGAAAAAACAGAGTGCTGTTTGTTGCTGATTGCTACACAAGAACAATGTGAATTAGCTAAAGACTTTGTTCAAGAAATCGAATCATTAAAAACTATTGTCTTGACTGATCAGGTAGAGGGTACGGACCTTCCTGTATTGAATACTCAGCTGAGCAATGATCAATCGATTCCATTTCACCTAGATGGATGTACACATAAAGATCCAGCAACGATTGTATTTACATCGGGGACCACGGGACGCCCAAAAGGTGTCACCCTTAGTCATCGCAATTTACTGATCAATGCCGCTGATTCAGGTCGTGCGGTACCTGTCACTGAGCATGATCAGCTGTTATCTTTTTTGCCGCTTTCACATACGTTTGAAAGAACTACGGGTTATTATGCGCCCATGTTACATGGCGCAGAAATTACTTATACGCGCTCAATTAATCAGTTAGCAGAAGACTTACAAATAATTAAGCCAACTATATTGATTTCAGTGCCACGTATTTATGAACGCGTATTCGCGAAAATTAATGAACAAGTACAACGCAAGTCAGTTCTTGCACAAAAGCTTTTTAAATATGCTCATCAAATAGGGTATGACAAGTTTTGTTATCAGCAAGGCACTGGCGATTGGTCATTGTCATTTTTAGTTCATCCTTTATTAGACGCGTTGGTGGCAAAAAAAATTCGTGAGAAGCTGGGTGGGAGACTTAAATTTACTGTAGCGGGCGGTGCGGCTTTTGCGAAAGACTTGAATGCATTTTTCATTGGTATGGGCGTCAATGTGGTGCAAGGTTACGGTATGACTGAAAGTTCACCTGTGATCTCTACTAATAGAGTTGATCGAAATATTGTTGGCAGTGTTGGTCTTGCACTTGATAACGTAGACGTGAGGCTGTCTGATGTGGGCGAACTGATGGTTCATGGTGATTCAATCATGTTGGGTTATTGGGATAATCAAGAAGCGACTAACCAGGTATTGACCGAAGATGGTTGGCTGCATACAGGTGATATCGCGCGTATTGAAAATGAGATTATTTATATTACTGGGCGCGTAAAAGATATTATTGTGCTATCTAATGGTGAAAAAATACCGCCCTCAGATGTTGAGCAAGCAATATGTTCTGATGCATTGTTTGATCAGACAATAGTCATTGGAGAGCGTAAACCATTCCTTTCAGCAATAGTAGTGTTGAACAATGAGCAGTGTAAGTTGCAACGTATTAATACAAAGAACTTACATGATGACGAAGTAAAGTCAGAATTGCTTAAAAGAATAGGCCGTTATATGGATGAATTTCCTGGTTATGCTCAAATTTATAAAATCACTGCGACACTTGATCCTTGGGAAATAGAGAATGGGCTGTTAACACCCACGTTGAAAATTAAACGAGAAAAAGTAAAAGCGTTATTTAAAACTGAAATTGAGGAAATGTACGCAGGGCACTAACCATATATTGATTAACCTTCAGTAAATGAGGTCTGTGTAATATCACCTTCAGTGTCTACATCAACTGAACTTATGTTTGGGAGTTTCTTTAATATGTAGGCAGCCATTAATGTAGCTATCTTTTCATTTTCCCTGTGAATGGATGTGAGTATCTTATCTGCAGCAATTTGGCAGCGCTGTATATTGTCTGGGTTGTCCACCCATTCACGACTCATTTGCCAGCCAGCGTCCATGTCGATATCCATCTTATTAAAAAATTCTTCTGCTTCAACTAGCATATAATCAGGAACTTCAATGGGAATTGTTTTCTCATCAACGATGACTTTAAGTATCATGGCTGCAATCCTTAGCGAAAACACCATTATAACCAACAAGAGATTAATCGTGCTAATTCATTTAAAAAACATATTAGGTCCCCAAGAATTATCTAAGGTACAAGAATTACTAGTAGGCGCTGATTATGTTGATGGGAAACTCAGTGCTGGTCGAGCGGCTAATCAAGTTAAAAGCAATCAAGAATTAGCCAGTGATGACCCTAAAATTGAGATGTTAAATCACATTGTGATGGGGAATCTGGTGAGGCATAAAATATATCAACGCGCGGCCTTGCCTTTAAAAGTTGCCAGTCCATTTTACGCATGCTACCAGCAAGGGATGTATTATGGTGAGCATATTGATGATCCTGTGATGGGTACACCTGTAGCAGGACAGAAATACCGTTCTGATTTAGCATTAACCATTTTTTTAAACCAGCCAGATGAGTATCAGGGTGGAGAGTTATCAATTCAGACTGATTACGGATTACAGTTAATCAAATATGCTGCAGGTGATGCGGTGATGTACCCTGCCACCACACGACACCAAGTGAACGAAGTCACTTCAGGTAAGCGTTTAGTTGCGGTTACCTGGGTTCAAAGTATGGTTAAAGATGCGGAGCAAAGGGCACTGCTTTATCAGTTAAGTTGTGCGCGTGAAAAGTTATTACGTAAGCAGCCTACTGAAGAACATACCAAACAAGTTGATTTAGTGTATGTCAACTTAGTGCGTCAATGGAGTGAACTCTAAAAATTTATATTATGGATCTAAAATCTTTAATTAGAGATATACCCGATTTCCCTGAGCCGGGAATTATGTTTCGTGATATCACGACCTCGTTACAAGATCACCAAGGGCTTAGTCATGTCGTAGATCATTTTGTAAATGATTTTTCTGCTCAGGAAATTGATTATATTGTAGCGATTGAATCGAGAGGATTTATTCTCGGTGCGCCACTCGCCTATCATTTAGGCGCAGGGTTTATTCCTGTGCGTAAACCAGGCAAGTTGCCAGCTCAGGTGCATGTGGTTGATTATCAGATAGAGTACGGCACAGATAGGCTTGAAATTCACCAGGATGCTATCAGCCAGGGAAGTAAAGTGCTAGTGGTGGATGATGTTATCGCAACCGGAGGAACAGCGGCAGCGACGACAAAATTGCTAGAAAAGTTTGACTGTGATCTTTTTGGGTTTGCATTTATCGTTGAATTAACTGCCTTAGCAGGCCGAGAAAAATTACCAGATGTGCCAGTACACTCGATAATTCAGTACTAATGGATTCGAAGGTAGTGTGAATTTGTTCGCAAAAAGCAATGCTTTCTGGAGCTATTATAGTAGCTATACTAAATGATAACGAAGAAGCGTCATGAAGGATTTAACTAAGAATAGCAGGCTTGCAAAACAAGAACGGCGTAATTTAAATTCTACATCAACAGATAAAATGGAACGCAGAAAGAGGTCTGATCGAAGATTAGCAGGGCTGGATGTTCGCGTAATAGATGTGACTGAGACGGCATTCATGAATTTCATTCATCAGCTTATGCCTAAGAAATAGAGTGTTTTTATATTAGTTGCTGTGTTGTTACTTTTAGTAATTTTGTCCTAAAAAAAACAAGTTAAACAAAAACACGGTCTAGACGTGTTTCCTGTACTTTTAAACTTTCTGAAGTATATTAGAAGCCGGCTGTTCTTATGTCTTCTAAATTTGGTGTATCTACATCTGAGTTTTGTTTAGCGTTTTCAGAAGAACTTTTTTCTAAAGCGATAGATTCAGATGCTTCAATGAACTCCTCTGCTGAGCTATCAATGGGTTGTGGATCATCTTTGGACATGGTGCTCCCTTAAAATATTGAAAATTTTCATTTAATGAAATTCTATATAACGGAAGTGACATTAAGCTTAAATTTGCGTAAGTTTTTCGTGTGACAGTTCACAAATTTGTACTGTTCAATAGAGGGCTAGTTAGTAAATTTTTAATGAAAGTTAAAGTATTCGACTGCTAAGTAATTGCGGCGAAATCAAAGTGTGCTGTCTTACAATGAGTTATAACATTTTAATTTGATAAATTCAAAATAGTACGCATAAAAAAGTCGCGACATGCGCGGCTTTTAAAAATATTTTTTTTAAAGAAATTTAAGCGTGTGAGCCTTTTTCTTTATGTGCGTCATCGACAACGTCCATGGCTAACTTTGAATACTCTTCACGGTATCCGCTTAACTCAGCACCGTCTTCTGGTGTGAAGTATTCTTCAGCAGAAACGCCACGAGCACGATCTAGCTCGATAAACTTCTTTTGCATTTCCAACATTTTTTTGATTTTGTCTTGCTTAGAGCTCATGGGCCCTCCGAAAGTAATTTAATTTCAAATCTGTGTAATAAATACTAATTCAAATCACCGGGCTGATATGTATCCCGATAGAGAGTATGTGAACTAGTAGCCGCCTTTGCGTCGACTTTCTGGTAGGCCACCAATTCTGCCACCTTGTTTACTTGGGTCGCCCGGAAATAGGACATAAAGCATTTTTGCATTAATGCTTTTGTCGCCCCACAGTTTGGTCATCGCTTTGACCATGTTGCGTGTGTTGGGCTGGTTGCCTGCATTATTAATAAACTCATCGCGTAAGTAGTTGACCACGTCCCAATGTCTGTCAGTAAGTGCAACGCCTTCTTCTTTGGCGATGACTTCAGCGAGCGCTTCTGACCAATCTTCAATATTAGTTAAGAATCCGCTTGGTGTGGTTTCAATAGACTTTCCATCAACTTCAATTGACATAATTTATTCTCCTTAATCCTAAAAGGAATTCTAAAAGAGGTCAGAGCCCTTTAAATTTTCATACAACTATTCTTGAATACTCTTAATGGTATTAAAAGGGCTCTGACCCCCTGTAAAAAAGCGTTATTTTTCCTGGGTCTCATTGACCGCGTCAATACCCTTATGAGGTAAAAATAGTCCACAGCCGAATTTTCTGCCGGCACCTAGCCCTTGTTGCTGGAGTAAAACGGACTCGGTGACATCAATACCATCGATCATCAGACTGCGAGCGCTGAGAGTTTTATCGGGGAATCTCATTGTTGTCATGCGGCCACTCATCATTTTTTTAGGTCTGATGTTTTTCTCTGCTAGTAAGTCAACCATTTCATTTAAGAAGCCACTTTCATCGTCAATCTGGCCTGCTAAGATGTAACGAGCAAAAATTGTGGTTAATTTAGATAGTTTTCGAATCGTAGGTTTTGAAAGTTCAATTGATGTGTCGCATACATTAATAGAAGTGCCGTCAAGTGCGCGTACGCTATCTATATGTTCTTGTGGGGTGCGGATAGTGAAAAGCGTACGGCGAGACGGATAAATAAGTTCATCAGGGTCTGTTGGACGAATCCAGCCATTACCTGATTCTGCCCCATGAATAAGATGTATGCCGGCACATTCAGAGTCAGCTATCCAGGGAAGCTGTTGGATAATCTCTTCAGAAAGTTGATGTGCGTGGTCTAACGGCAGGTGTGCACATTTAATTTTGAAATTGACGTCGACAATATCGTCCGGGACTTCATAGGCGGCTTTTTTGTTAGTGTCATCATTCCAGAACATCATTTAGCTCGGCCTGGCAGAGGTAAACACGGTCTCGAGAATCTCTTCCCATTCTTCGGGAGTGTCTCTAAAAGGAGGACGCACATCCATTTGGAAAAAGATTTCACCTTGCTGAGCACGTTTCTCTAATTCAGCTTTTAATTCGTCAAAGCTTTGCATGCCGTGATCTTGCATGAGGATTTCACTGAGGGAGAGCATTGCTTAGTTGTTCACCACTAAATAATCGATTATAAGAACGAGCACGATACATGACTCGTTGTTGCTCCGGAATATTCCCATTTGTAAAGGCGCTACGCCCATGAAGAATATTATTACAAATTAAACCCTCCCCAGGCTGCAGAGTGTAATTCAGTGTGAATTCATTATCTGAAAGTAATTCTTCAATCATGTTAACCGCGCGTAGCAGAACGGTGTCTTGTTTCCACTCAATGCTGCGAGATCTCGCGGTATAACGCATTTGTAGCGTGTTTATTGAAGGATCTCTATAAAACACAGGGCCACTTTGAGCAGAACGTCGCTCTACACCACCCTCAATATTGGCGGGAATAGTGAGTGCATCAGCTTGCATTAGCGCTGTTATTAATGCTGGGCTTTTGTCATATAGTTGTATGTATATAAGCTCATGATTAATAAGCATATTTTTTCCTCCTTTAGCAGCGTTTTGTATGCAGTGCAGGAGGAATGAATGGATATGCTCATGCAACGAGTTGTAGTAGCCGTCAGTATGCCAATTAAGTGCATTGGCCGTATAAGGAATATACCCACGTGTATGTCCTAACTCCATGATTTTTATAGAAGAAATACTATCATTATCGGCGCATAAATTCTGATCCAGGCTAAGCATGCCTAGTTGACTGGTCATGGAGCGAATAGAGGCTTTACTGGCGAGTGAAGGTTGACCCAGGCGGTAAATCGCAAAATTGTCGTTCTGACAAAGTGTGGCTAGGCTAACAAGCTCTGATTGAGATAAGGCATTAGGGTTGGCAATTGGAACGATCTCAAGCTTAGATTGTTGAGTGCGATGGCTTAATTTAAGTTCGCGCCACTGTGAATAGTCAGATTCAAAGTCATACATGATGGTTTATTTGTAAGGTGTAAATAGTTGCGAGCTGGTTAACGTTTTACTGAGTTTATATATTATTGAAGCTAAACTCTAAGATTAATTTAAGGTAGCCCAGTTAGCCAATGTTATATATCGAATTAATTTATAACTTATTGATTAATAAACATAAAATATAATTCAGGGCTATTTGATTCAGCAGGGTTATCATAAAAATTTATGTTGCTATATCCCTGTTGAGATAACTTGACTAACCCCCCGCACCCCATAGGTAGGATTTTGATCTTTACTCGCCAACTCTAGACTGCTATCCCGTAAACAGCCGGTGGAATTAGGCTGTTCTGCGCGTGGAATAAAACAACCCCAGTTATTAAATAACTGGCGAATAGGAGAATAAAGAATGGCTGACCAGCATCATGATACCCCAATGCTTGATGAGTTAGAAAATGGACCATGGCCTAGTTTCATATCAGGTTTTAAACGTCTTCGTGACAAACATGAAGATAAGCGAATCAGTGGTATGGCAAATGACTTATTAGGTCAGTTAGAGCACTCATACGAAACACGTAAAGGTTACTGGAAAGGTGGGACCGTTAGTGTATTCGGATACGGATCAGGCATTATTCCTCGCTTCTCAGAAGTCGGCGATTCGTTCCCAGAGTCTAGAGAATTTCACACCCTCCGCGTTCAGCCGCCAGCAGGTAACTACTACACAACCGATATGCTTCGCCAACTTGGTGATAGCTGGGAAAAATGGGGTTCAGGTCTAGTTACATTCCACGGCCAAACAGGCAACATTATGTTTATCGGTACTTCTACTGATAACACCCAACACTTCTTTGATGAAATTAATGAATACGGTTGGGACTTGGGCGGCGCAGGCCCATGTGTGCGAACGGGTATGTCATGTGTCGGTGCAGCACGTTGTGAAATGTCTGGTCTAGATGAGATGAAAATCCACCGTACGCTGCTTAATAACTTTACTGATGACGTTCATCGTCCAGCACTTCCATACAAGTTTAAGTTCAAAGTGTCTGGTTGTGGTAATGATTGCATGAACGCTATTGAGCGTTCTGACTTTGCCATCATTGGCACATGGCGCGATGACATGAAAGTGGATCAAGAAGAAGTTAAAAAATTCGTCGCGCGTAAAGGCCGCGAGTATGTGATCGACAACGTTATTACTCGTTGCCCAACTAAGGCATTGTCATTGAAAGATGACGACACCATGGATGTTGATAATCGTAACTGTGTTCGTTGTATGCATTGCATGAACGTGATGGTGAAAGCACTTTCACCAGGTGATGATAAAGGCGCAACAATACTGATTGGTGGTAAGCGTACGCTTAAGATTGGTGACTTGATGGGCACAGTCGTTGTTCCATTCATGAAGCTAGACACTGAAGAAGATTACGAGAAGCTGACTGAAATGGCCGAAGAAACTATCGACTTCTGGGCGGAGAATGGCTTAGAGCACGAACGTTGTGGTGAGATGGTTGAACGTATCGGCTTAGTTAACTTCTTAGAAGGTGTTGGTATTGAGGTCGATCCAAATATGGTTAACGAGCCTCGTCAAAGTTCATACGTGCGTATGGATGGTTGGGATGAAGAAGCTGAAAAGTGGTTCACCCGCAAGGCAGAAGAAAAAGCAGCAGCTAGCTAACCTTCACTTCAAAGAAAGAATTTTACTTACGTTTATTTAAAGTCACTAAAGCCTGCATATTGAAAGCAGGCTTCTAGTTCGGAGACAGAAAAAACATGGCACAAGATCATCGACCACCTATTGAATCAGGATGCCCAGACGGCTTCCAATATATGCACCCAGTGATGCGCAAAAACTATGGCGACTGGGATTATCATGAACATCCACGTCCAGGTGTTTTATTACACGTAGCAAAAAATGGTGATCAAATTTGGACTGTTCGTGCAGGAACACAACGAATTCTAGATGTATTCACACTACGTACACTTTGCGACATTGGTGATAAATTTGCTGATGGTTATGTGCGTTTCACTATTCGATCAAACATCGAATACATGGTGTCAGACGAAGCAAAAGTACAACCAATGATTGATGCGCTTGAAGCAGAAGGTTTTGTTGTTGGTGGTACTAAGAACTCTGTTGCAATGATTTCTCATACTCAAGGTTGGTTGCACTGTGATATTCCAGGCACTGATGCATCGGGTGTTGTTAAGGCCATGATGGATGAGCTGATTGATGAGTTCAAAGAAAATAACATGCCTAATCGCGTACACATGACAACATCTTGTTGCCAAATTAACTGTGGTGGCCAAGGCGATATCGCGATTAACGTTCAGCACACTAAGCCGCCGAAAATTAATCATGACTTAGTATCGAATGTATGTGAGCGACCTTCAGTAGTCGCGCGCTGCCCAGTGGCTGCGATTAGACCAGCACTGGTCAATGGTAAGCCTTCTCTAGAGGTTGATGAGAAGAAGTGTATCTGTTGCGGTGCTTGCTTCCCACCATGTCCTCCAATGCAAATTAATGATGCAGAATATTCTAAATTAGCAATTTGGGTGGGTGGAAATCACTCAAATGCTCGTGGAAAACCTACTTTCCAAAAATTGGTCGCAGCAGGGATTCCAAACAATCCGCCACGTTGGCCTGAAGCAACAGCGATCGTTAAACGCATTTTGACTGCATATAAAGACGATGCACGTGATTGGGAGAGGATTAACGACTGGGTTGAGCGTGTTGGTTGGCCTCGATTCTTTGAATTAACTGGACTTCCATTTACTAAGTTCCACATTGATAACTGGAGAGGTGCGCGTCGTAGCCTTAACTCTTCAACCCATATTCGTTTCTAAGATAAGGGAGTTATTAGTGAAATTTGGAATTTTAGTTAACGAAGGCCCGTATACACACCAGGCGTCTGACTCGGCATATGAGTTTGCTAAGGCAGCCATAGAAAAAGGGCATGAAATTTTCCGTGTCTTCTTCTATCACGATGGTGTAAATAACGGCACATCACTTGCGGTACCCCCACAAGATGATCGTCATATACCTAATCAATGGTCCGAGCTAGCAAAAGATCACAGCGTAGATTTAGTATTGTGTGTTGCTGCTGCTCAACGTCGCGGCATGTTAGATGAAGATGAAGCTAAGCGTAACGGTAAAACTTCACATAACGTGGCAGAAGGGTTTCGTATTTCTGGTTTAGGTCAGTTAATTGAAGCTGGGATTCAGGCAGACCGTATGGTTGTCTTTGGCGATTAACTAGAGGCGACTAGCAAGGAGTTTATTATGGACGACGGTGATCAAATCGTAAAAAAATTCATGTACATGAATCGTAAGACACCTTACGGAACAATTTATGCGCTTGAATCATTAGAGGTTGTATTAATTGCTGCAGCATTTGATCAAGACGTCAGTCTTGTGTTTGCAGACGATGGTGTTTATCAGTTAATGAAAGACCAAAGTACTGAAGAAATTGGGATGAAGAATTTTTCTCCAACGTATTCTGCATTGGGTGACTATGACATTAAAAAGATTTACATCGAAAAAGAATCGCTAGATGAGCGTGGATTGTCTTTAGATGATTTACAAGATTTAAAATACGAAGATGAAGATGATGATTGGGCCGAAAAAGACTCTATTCATCTTGTGTCACGTGATGAACTTGCTGAAGTGATTGATCAGCAGGACGTCGTATTTAGTTTTTAAAGGATTAAGTATATGGCAATGCTACATACAGTTAATAAAAGCCCATTTGAAAAAAATTCACTTGAGTCATGTTTGCGCTTAGCTAAAGCGGGTAGTGCGGTATTACTAACCGAAGACGGTGTTGTGGGTGCAATGAAAGGGACTAAGCATTCGAAAGATGTTGCTGATGCAATGGCTAACATTTCTTTTTACGTGCTAGGCCCAGATCTTAAAGCAAGAGGATTAAGTGAAAATAATGTTGCAGAGGGTATCAAAGTAGTTGATTACAGTGGCTTTGTCGATTTAGCAGCGGAGCATGAGTCAGTCCAAGCCTGGCTTTAATTCATTAAGTTTATTGGTTCTTGCTCACTTGCAAGAATCTAGATTTGCGGTTAGCAATACTACGATAGGAGATACAACACATGGCAATAGAAGTTGATGGTCAAAGTTACGAGACTGACGAAGAAGGTTACTTAGCAGATTTGAATCAATGGAGACCTGAGCTTGCAACAGCAATGGCTGATGCGGATGGCGCTCCTCTTACAGAAGATCACTGGGAAGTGGTTAATTTTCTGCGTGAGTACTATGAAGAATATCAAATTGCTCCAGCAGTACGTGTTTTAACAAAGGCGATTGGCAAGAAGCTTGGCAAAGAAAAAGGCAATAGTAAGTACCTATACGAACTATTCCCTTATGGCCCTGCAAAGCAAGCGTGTAAATACGCAGGCTTACCTAAGCCTACTGGCTGCGTATAAAGACACGCTGAAAATAGTCTTTTTCAGCGATAGCATTGTCAGCGCTGTACTCGAATTGTCGCGTATTATTTATACGCTCAAATTCTCTGTGCAGCGCTTCCTCGCTCTCACAGAAAAATCCAAATTTTCAAAGCATCTTTTACCTTAATTAAATAATGTCTATTTTATTTGCCATATTATTTTATGCCGCAACGGCAATCTTAGTGTTTGGTGTCGCGTATAAAGTTCGCAAATACATTAAGACCCCAGCACCTTTAAAGATTCCCACTACGCCAGCACCAACAACCCGTTCAGGTGTGGCGTTTCGTATGCTCAAAGAGATCACAATTTTTGAAAGTTTATTCAAGTCCAATAAATGGATTTGGCTATTCGGATGGTTATTTCACTTTGGTTTATTGTTGGTGTTATTGCGGCACTTACGTTATTTCACTGACCCCGTATGGTGGTGGGTAGCGTTGTTGCAACCATTCGGAAAATACGCATCAATCGCAATGCTTTTTGGTTTGTGTGGTTTGTTGCTAAGGCGCATCGTTGTTGATCGCGTACGCTATATATCAGCGCCTTCTGATTATTTGATGTTGTTGCTTATTATCGGAATAGGAACAACAGGTGCATTGATGACGTTTGTTACTCATACAGATATCGTCACTTTGAAATCATATCTACTAGGTTTAATGGTGTTCGATATTAGAACTATGCCTACAGATATTATTCTAGTCATACATTTGTCATTAGTAATTTTATTAATGGTGATTTTCCCAATTTCTAAATTGCTACATGCGCCAGGAGTATTTTTTAGCCCCACACGTAATCAAGTGGATAATCCACGCGAGAAACGTCATATCTCAGCATGGGCAATTAAACTGGAATCATCCAAATAATATAGATAGAGCATAAGAAAAATGGCCGCTGCTAAATTTGATGTCCCGGAGTTAAAAGACTATCCAATAATTCCGAAGTTGAAAAAAGATGCCATGGCACATAGTGCACCTTATGTGGCGAAAGAAGAATTCCAAACAAAACTGGGCTATCCCGGTGAGTTGATCGATAACTGGAAAGAAGTTGCGATCGAAAAAATGGGTGAATTAACTGACAAATATCGCTCGCTATCGGTATACCTAGATTCCTGTGTGAAGTGTGGGGCATGTACTGACAAGTGTCATTACTATTTAGGAACAACTGATCCTAAAAACATGCCTGTCGCGCGCCAAGATTTATTCCGCAAAGTGTATCGACGTTATTACACGTTAGCTGGGAAGATAGTGCCAAAATTAGTCGGCGCAGAAGATCTTACCGAAGAAGTATTAGACGATTGGTATACCTATTTCCATCAGTGTTCGCAGTGTCGAAGATGTTCTGTGTACTGCCCGTATGGCATTGATACCGCAGAGATATCTATGGCTGCTCGTGAGATTATGGATACTGTCGGTAAAGGTCAAAAATATTGCAACGAAATTATTGGTAAAGCACAAGTATTAGGTAATAATTTAGGACTGCCAGAGCCAGCGTTAATAGATACTTTGGAAGGTTTAGAAGAAGACATAGAGGACGAGACAGGTGTTCAAGTAAAACTGCCGCTTGATGTTAAAGGTGCTGATGTGCTGTTGATTACACCATCTGCAGATTTCTTTGCGGAGCCTCATATAGATGGCTTAATTGGTTATGCAAAAGTTTTCCATGAAGCAGATGTTTCATGGACGATGAGTTCATATGCAAGTGAAGCCGCTAACTTTGGTATGTTTATTGGAAGTTACGAAAACATGCAGAAATTAGCATTACGTATTCGTCAAGCAGCATTAGATTTAGGTGTGAAACGTATTGTATTCGGAGAGTGTGGTCATGCATGGCGTGTTGCTTATAGCTTCTTGAATACATTGGCTGGCCCGTTTGATTTCTTAGACTCGAACTATCCTGTTCCTCAGCATATTTGCGAGGTTACGCATGGCTTCATACAGGATGGAACCATTAAGTTGGATAAGTCTGGAAATGATCATATGACATTGACTTATCATGACTCATGTAACGTCGCGCGTGCATCACGAATGGGTGATACACCAGGCGGACAATTTACAATTCCACGAGACATTATTAAGGCGAGTTGTAATGACTATTACGACATGCCCGAACATTCAATTAAAGAAGGCACTTACTGCTGTGGTGGCGGTGGTGGTTTATTAACAGATGATTTAATTGAATTGCGCGTGAAAGGTGCGATGCCGCGTATGCAAGCACTGAAGCAAGTAACAGAGCAAAATGGTGTGACACATATGGCTGCGATTTGCGCAATATGTAAGAGCCAGTTCTCAAAAATATTTCCATATTACGATTTCCAAATGGATCAGATTGTCAGTGTTCATCAGCTCGTGAGTAATGCCATTGTTCTAACCGGACAAACTGATGGTGGGAGTGATGAAGAAGACACAAAAGACGCAGAACAAGCGGCTTAAGAAAAGGGGTCAGAGCCCTTTTTTTGAGAAGTTTTAATTTATTTTAGAGTAAATGATAAAAAAGGGCTCTGACCCCTTTTCTAACTAGGAGCAAGGTAATGGCTACATCAAAGGATGACATGTCTTACATACTTACGTTTCGTAAGTATGATGATGGTGACCACCAATGGGGGAACTTCGGTGATCAAATATTTGAAGGTGATAAATCTCATAAGTGCCCTACTTACGTTCACCGTACACCACCATGCCAGGGAAGCTGCCCATCAGGTGAAGATATTCGTGGTTGGTTAGATATTGTTCGTGGCATCGAAACGCCACCTGAAGGTGTCTCTATGCAAGAGTACGCATTCCGTCGCTCAACTGATGCAAACCCATTCCCGTCAATGATGGGTCGAGTATGTCCAGCACCTTGCCAAGAGGGATGTAACCGAAATCATGTAGAAGATTTTGTTGGCATCAACTCGGTAGAACAATACATCGGCGATACAGCAATAACGGAAGGATATAAGTACGAAGCATCAGTAAAATTAAGTGGCAAGAAAATCGCCATTATTGGTGGTGGACCTGCAGGTCTGGCAGCAGCATACCAGCTACGCCGTAAAGGCCATGCAGGTATTATCTTTGATGACCATGATGAGTTAGGAGGAATGTTTAAGTACGGCATTCCTGGTTACCGAACACCACGTGACTATCTTGACGCAGAGATCCAAAGAATTTTAGATCTAGGTGATATTGAAGTGCGTTTAAATACGCGTGTCGGTCGCGATCTTCCTATCGAAGAGGTAGAAAAAGAATATGATGCTGTTGTTTGGGCGTTAGGATGCCAATCTGGCCGCAGTCTTCCAGTCCTTAATGGTGATGCACCAAACTGTGTTGCCGGTGTTAAGTTCTTGGAAGCATTCAACAAAGGCATTTTGAAAGTCACTGCTGACCGTGTGGTATGCGTCGGTGGTGGTGATACTTCAATTGACGTTGTGTCTGTGGCGCGTCGTTTAGGGAAAATTTCTAAGTTAGATAAAAAAGAAGCACCCGAGCATGTGATTGGTGGCTATGTGGCACATGATGCAGCTTATGCAGCAGCACGTGAAGGCGCAGAAGTCACATTAACTTCATTGTTTGAGCGCGAAGGCATGACAGCAGCTGAGCATGAAGTACATGATGCACTTCATGAAGGTGTTCGTATTGACAATGGTGTAATGCCAGTTGAAGTGATTGTGAACGACGAAGGTCGTGCAACGGCTTTACGTATGGCTAAATGTACACTAGAAGACGGTCGTCCAACGCCCGTTGAAGGTACAGAATACGATATTGAATGTGACTTGATTGTTTCTGCAATTGGTCAAGGTGGTGACTTAGCAGGTCTTGAAGCATTTGATAATGGCCGTGGTTTGATTGATGCAGATAAGCATTACCAGGTCCCAGGTAAAGAAGGTCATTTTGTATGTGGAGATATTATTCGCCCGCACTTGCTAACCACTGCAATCGGCCAAGCATCTATCTGTGCAGACAGTGTTGATTTCTATCTCAATGAAAAAGAATTTTCTAAACGTCCTAAAGTGGATGTACATCACTTTAGCTTGTTAGAGAAATTACAAGAAACTGGTTTAGAGCCTGAAGACTATCAACCAGGTGATATCCGCGGTACCGATTCGGCTGGTTTCTCAGTACATAACTACGAAGATCGCTCAGCGCAAGAAATTATTTCTTCAGACAGATTGTTCTTAGGCCATTTTGAATTCACGCCGCGCGTGCTACGTGATTTGCACGGGCCTGATTCAGAAGAGGTATTGGGTCACTTTGAAGAGCGTATGATTGGTTTAACCGAAGAGAAAGCGATTGAAGAAGCGGGTCGCTGTATGAGCTGCGGTATGTGTTTTGAGTGCGATAACTGTGTGATTTACTGTCCACAAGATGCAGTGTTCCGAGTTAAGAAGGATAAAACAACCACAGGACGTTATGTGGATACTAACTATGACAAGTGTATTGGTTGTCATATCTGTGCTGATGTATGCCCTACTGGTTATATCGACATGGCGCTAGGCGATCACTAAGATCGTAATTAATTAAAAGCATAATAAATTAGTTCATCATGATTGGAGTCAAAAATATAAACATTCTTAGGCGTGTTTTTGTAGGGCTAATAATAGTGGCCATAAGCACAGTCGTGATTGCGGATGGAAGCAAAGTGCCTCCACCTAAAGGAGAACAGTGTGTAGAGGATCCTGTATGGATGCGTACCAATCATTTTGAGACTGTATTACATCAACGTGATGAAACTGTATTACGTGGCATACGTACAGAGAAACATAGTCTAAAAAATTGTATTGATTGTCATATCACTCCAAATAAAGATGGAGAATATGCGCGTTACTCAAATAGTGAAGAGCACTTCTGTGCGAGTTGCCATAGTTATGCTGCGGTTAGTATAGATTGTTTCCAATGTCATGCAGACCGCCCAGAGTCAGCGGTGCGAGAAGCGATTAAGCAACATACTGCCAACGGAATTAATCCTCATGCAGACATGAAGTCCAGTGCTAATGAACTAATCTTGAAATCCAGTCTATTGTCAGCTCAGTAAATGTCGGACTAGTCAAAATGAATAACGTCGTCAATAAAGCATATAAATTATTACGCAAGTCTGAGCAAGTCACAGATGAGCAGAAAACGGATCAAAGCAAGCGTTCATTTATTGGAGGTTTGGTTGGGGCATCTGGCTTAGCCGTCGCGCCGGGCGTGATGCTTTATCAGATTGCTTCAGCGAAGCCAGCAGATCAAGCAGTGACAAATAAAGTGCGTTGGGGGATGTTAGTAAACGTTAACCAATGTACAGAAGATTGTGATGCTTGTGTCACGGCGTGTAATGATGAACACGGTTTATGGCCTGAAGAGGGCTCAAGTACAGATTCGCAATGGATTAGAAAACTGACTGTTAAAGATCCATCTACGCAAAATACAAAATCATTTCCTGTCATGTGCCAACACTGTGAGCATCCGCCATGTGTTGACGTGTGCCCAACAGGGGCATCGTTTAAACGTGAAGATGGAATAGTGTTAGTCAATATGCATACATGCATTGGTTGCCGTTATTGCATGATGGCTTGCCCGTATAAGGCGCGATCATTCGTGCATGAAGTGTTGGAAGATCAACTACCAAGTACCCCTCGCGGAAAAGGCTGTGTTGATAGCTGTAATATGTGTGTGCATAAAGTAGATGCTGGAGACAATACGACAGCATGTGCGCAAGCGTGTGAAAAAGATGGCCATCAAGCGATAGTATTTGGTGATCTTAATGATCCACAAAGTGAAATTTCAAAACGCCTAAAAGACTTTGGCGGCACACAGATTCGTGCTGATCTAGGGTTGAACACCGGTGTTAGATATCAAGGGTTGTAAAAGCATGGATACCTTACGATATAGTTCTATTGCAGCGCGTTCACCTAAATTCTGGATGTTGCTTATTGGTTTGGCTTTAATCGCTGTAGTCGGTGTGTTGTCAGCACATCATATGGAGGTAGAAGGTCATGTAATCACAGGCATGAATAATCAAATCGTATGGGGGCTTCCTCATGTGTTTGCGATTTTTCTGATTGTGGCGGCATCGGGTGCACTTAATGTTGCTTCAATTGCGTCTGTGTTTGGTAGGGCTGAATACAAGCCACTAGCCCGACTGTCGGCGTTACTTGCCGTTGCATTATTAGCGGGTGGATTAGCCGTATTAGTGTTGGATCTTGGTCGCCCTGACCGATTAATTGTGGCGATGACTCAATACAATTTTAAATCTATATTTGCCTGGAATATTATTTTATATACTGGTTTCTTTGCTATTGTGGGTGTCTACATCTGGTCGATGATGGATCACAGTATGCAAAAATACAGTAAAAAAGCAGGCTTATTTGTATTTATTTGGCGTCTAATACTCACCACGGGTACAGGATCAATCTTTGGTTTCTTAGTCGCTCGTAGTGTCTATGACACGGCAATGCTGGCACCCATGTTTATCATTATGTCTTTTGCATTTGGATTAGCATTTTATGTGTTAGTGCTACTGGCATCCTACACATGGACACAGCGTCCGTTAGGTGACTTTGTATTAAATAAATTACGTAATTTGTTAGGTGTGTTTATCGCCAGCATTTTGTATTTTGTTGCCGTGTACCATGTGACCAATCTATATGCGACTGAACATCATGCGGTTGAAAAGTTCTTGCTTGTTGATGGTGGTATCTACACGACATTGTTTTGGGTCGGCCAAGTACTGATTGGGGGATTAATTCCATTAGCATTAATCTATATGCCTCAAACCAAAAATTGCCGTAAAACGTTAATGGCAGCATGTGCAATGGTGATTGTGGGTGGCTTTGCCCAGGTATACATTATTGTTGTCGGTGGGCAAGCATTCCCACTAGAGTTATTTCCCGGCATGGAAGTGAGTAGTGCATTCTTTGATGGAGAAGTCAGTCAATACTGTCCTAGCATTTGGGAAATATTATTAGGTATTGCAGGAATCGCAATATCACTGCTCTTAGTGACAGTGGGCGTTGCGGTGCTTGAATTTCTTCCAGATAGCCTTTCTGATAAAATCGTCGAAGCAAAAAAATAATCTAAGGCATGTGAATTTTGCATGTCGATCAATTCGTGATATTCATCACACTTTAGTTGTTCAGCGCTAAAGAAAACTATTAATTGTCGTCAAATTGTTCTGTCACGCTAAATTATAAGCGTTGATTTCAAATGCTACTTATTTCGAGCATTTGAGTTTAATTTTGATACTTTGGAGGTAATATATGAACGTTGAACTAAGTTTAGATACTCAAAATAATTCAGCTCAGGAAGCTGAAGCACAATCTCGTCCCGAAGAAATACAGGCTATATCTGGTAGCCAGATTGCATGTGCTTTTACTAGCCTGGAGCAGGCTAACACCCAACATAATCACCAGAGTAGTTTTCAAGTAGCTGCGGTGTCTATGGCAGCAGTGTTTGCGGTAGCGTCAATATACTTGGTTTTTGTGCTGGTGCTTTAGCTGTGAGTCAGCGGTAAACTTTTATTTGGATTTAAAATCTGATTAGGGTCAAATTGGGCTTTGATGCTTCTCATTAAATTGAGTTCAGTGGCACCAATTTCTTTAGCGATATGGTCGCGTTTGCTTATGCCTATTCCATGCTCACCTGAGATAGTGCCATCGAGTGTTAAGACGGCGTCAAAAATCTTATTTAGACAAGCGAGTGCATTCTGATTTTGCAAGCTGTCTTCTGCATCATACATAATGTTGACATGAAGGTTGCCATTGCCTGCATGACCAAAATTAACAATAGGTATGTTGTAGTCAGCAGATAGTAAATCGAGTTTATCAATCAATTTGCTTAAATTAGGCACAGGGACAACAACATCTTCATTTATTTTGTTAGGGGCTAAATTGCGCAAGATAGGAGACAATGCCTTGCGTGCTTGCCAAAGGGCCTGTTTCTCAATATCGGTTGTTGCACGTTGAATTTCAACTTGATGATGATTTGATAATGCTTGTTCTATCTTAGCAGTGCTAATTTCGAGTGATTCCGAGTCACCATCAATTTCAATCATTAGCATTGCGTGTGCGCTATCAGGTAAACATACATCACTGTGCGTGCGGATTAGTTCCATGGCATGATGGTCGATAAATTCAATTGCACAAGGGACATGTAACTGTGAACTGATATTTTGTATCGCTTCACATGCACCTTGATGATTTCTGTATAGCGCACGAATAGTATTTCTCTCAGGAGCAAGAGGAAGAATTTTTAATTCGGCTTCTGTAATGATTGCTAACGTTCCTTCTGAGCCAACAATTAAACGAGTCAGGTCTAAACCTACGACGCCTTTAGTGGTTTTACTTCCGGTGTGAATGGTCTGTCCATCACCTGTCACCGCTTTTAATTGGAGAATGTTGTCACGTGTGGTGCCATATTTCACTGCGCGAGGGCCTGCGGCATTGCAGGCCAAGTTACCGCCGATGCTGCAAAACTCTGCGCTGCTTGGGTCTGGCGCCCAGAAAAATTTTTTTTCTTTTAAATAATTTTGTAATGCCAGATTAGTGACCCCGGTTTGAACGCGTATACTTCGATTGCCTAAATCGCAGTTCAAAATTTTATTCATGCGTTCCATAGATATGACAATGCCGCCCGAAGTTGGGACAGAAGCGCCTGTCGTGCCTGTGCCTCGCCCACGTGCGGTCAGTGGAATTTTGAATTGGTTGCATAGCTGAATACAATTCACTACCTGCTCATGAGTGTCAGGTAATACGACGGCATCGGGTGCATGATGCATTTTGCTATTGTCGTAACCGTAAGGCCAACAATCTGCAGCGTCTAGCAATAAACTGTCTGTAGGAAAACTGGTTTTCAGTTGAGCAATGATTTCTTTGGGAAGGGTCGTTGGCACTAATCTATCCCAGGAGTTGCTGATCAATTAACTCACATAAACAATGCAACACTAATAAGTGTACTTCTTGTATGCGAGCTGTAGAGGATCCGGGTACGCGAATTTCGATATCATTTTTTTGTATGAGTGCGCCTACTTCTCCGCCATCTCGTCCTGTGAGCGCGACAATGCGAGCATTTCTTTCATGGGCAGCATGCATGGCTTGCACAATATTGGCAGAGCCGCCGCTGGTAGTGATAATAAATAGAATGTCGTCGGCTTGGCTAAGTGCACGCACTTGTTTTGAGAAAATTAGACTGTAGTCGTAATCGTTAGCAATAGACGTTAATGTTGAGCTGTCTGTGGTCAGTGCAATAGCAGGTAACGGTTGTCTTTCACGCTCAAAGCGATTCAATAGCTCTGATGAAAAGTGTTGGGCATCAGCGGCTGAGCCTCCATTTCCACAGGATAAGATTTTATTGCCCGCAAGCAAACTAGAGGTCATGAGTAATGCTGCATCCGAGATTGGGCCAGCAATGACACTTAATGCATCCTGCTTGGCTTGAATGCTGTCAGCAAACGATTTTTCTATTTGTTTAATTGGATTCACGATTAGCTATCCATAAAGGCATTAGTAATCCATTCAGGTTCATGTTGCGGTGATAGAGCAACAACATCGAATCGAGTGGCTTGTTTAGTTGGGTGTTTTTGTAGGTAATGGTTGGCAGTAAAAACTAATTTTCGTTGTTTATTGCTGTCTACTGATTCAGCCGCATTGCCAAACTTTGCTGAGCTGCGATAACGGACTTCGATAAAAACTAATGTCTCTGCATCCTGCATAATTAAATCTATCTCACCATAACGACAATGATAGTTTCTTTGAATCAATGATAATCCATTGCGTTGTAAAAAACTGCAAGCAACATCTTCAGCTTTTTTCCCAGTTAAGCGTTGGTTCGTCATGTAGTGATAAGACTACTCGTTGGAGAATTGTGGCAGTAGTGTAGGTTTACCATTCACAAATTTAGCCCAATTAAGTTCGCGGAAAATTTTATTGCCCTCTTGAATTTTAAGTTTTCCTGTGAGGCCGTTATAGCGTTCATAAGGTAATGCTGCAAGCTCAGCTAATTTGAGCGGCAAGTAGTAGGCATCAATGCCGAGTGCCGCAAATCTAGGTAGTAATTGGTATGTTCCGCCAGCTTCGAGTTCTAGTAATTCGCGCATAATTTCATGGTCTGCGGACGGTTTTAATAACCAAGGGATATCGCAATATAAAACACCATTCACATCTTGATCTCTAGACACATTCTCAATGCCTGAGAATACATGTGAGGTGCTATAGACGGGTAAATCTGTCGCATAGTAATAATTAATTTGAGGGCGAATTAAGCGAGCGGTACGAGGAGATGCAATCATAAACACCATGTCTACATCTTGGCGTCTTCGCGGTTCAAATTCAAGATTCTGTCCTAGTGTTGATCTCAGCTTGCGGTAACGTGATTCACTTTGATCTAGTTGTAAAGCTATCTTTAATGGTGTTGAAAAATCAGTGTTACTAGAATTATAGTGCTGAATGCCTAGTACAATTCCATTGAGCTGTTCAAAGCGCGATTGGAATGCATTAGCTAATCTTTGTCCCCATTCCCCGCTAGGCGTCAGTATAATCGCACTAACGTGTTCGTCTAGCGAGGCGCGTTCAGCTACCTGCGTGGCTTCATCTTCAGGCAGTAAGCCGAATTGAAATAAATTACTCGGTGCTTGTGCGTAGCCTGAAATATAGTTAAGCGTTAACACTGGTACGGGTAGTTTTGTTTGTTGGGCTAGCAACTCTACGGATTCTTTCTTTAAGGGACCAATGACAAAGTCTGCACCATCATCTACTGCACGTTGGTAGTGGTAAAGAATATCAATAGGGTTATCGCCAGTATCATATAGTTCGATATGCGGAGCGTACTGATCTTCTGTGTGTAATTCTCTTGCGGAAATGATGCCTGCATAAATCACATCAGCAATCTTTGCGTAGCGGCCTGTTATTGGCAACAATAAAGCAATTTTTTCTGGAACTGAAAAGAAATTTTCAAAACTTTCTAATATAGAAGTGAGAAAATCATCTGAAGCAGGATGGTTTGGATGAGTGCTGCGCCAATCATTGAGTGCATAATTAAGTTGTTCAATACTTGAATAGGGTGCACGTTTAGTTTGTGCAAGTTCAATCCACCCAGTAAGTTCCTGGCCGCTGATGTTTAACCACGAGACCAATTCTTCATTTCGGGCCAGTGCTAATAAGCGCCAAATTTCATTTTGATTATAAGAAGCGTTCGAGCCATTATTGAGATGACTTGATAATTCCGTTCTTGTCTTTAAGCTAGCGTGTATATCGCCAACACCATTAAGCGCTTGGGCGCGCAATTCAAGAATCTCCGCCATGTGCGTAGGTGCACGCATCGTGAGTGGTTCTGGTAATAAAGATAGTACTTCGCTGAAATGCTCTTGCTGTATAGCAATGTTTGATTGTGCAATGCGTTTGCGAGGAATCAATTCAAATGTTAAGTTTTGTTCGTTAATTAAATTAACATACTGCTGGGCAAGATCGTAATTGCCGGCTGAGACAGATAGCTCGGCCGCTTGTAGTTGGAACTGTTCTTTTTGCGGAGATGATTCAGTTTGCGATACTTGCCAGTAAATTTCAGCTGCTTTTTGATATTGACTTTGCTTGGTAAACTTTTCAGCCTTCCTGATATCAGGGTTAGCTGATTGCATTTCTGGCTTGGTCTGCAGGCCTGTGCCACAGCTGCTTATAAACAGCGTGAATATAATCAAAATCAAGCAATGTGCTATGGTGTGTCGGACTTTATTATTCATGGATTTTTGTTATTTAATTTAATCGTGTTACTAAGGTCTTGAGGTGAAAATTTGGCCACACTGTATATTGTTGCAACCCCAATTGGAAATCTTAAGGATATCACTTTACGTGCTCTTGATATCTTAGAAAAAGTGGCATTAGTTGCTGCCGAAGATACACGCGTGACCAAGAAGCTTTTTAGTGCTCATGGAATTTCCACTCCGCTGATTTCGTATCATCAACATAATGCCTCGCAACGTGATCCACAATTATTGCTCGAACTCGAGCAAGGTAGAGATATAGCTTTAGTTACCGATGCGGGCACTCCTTTAGTCAGTGATCCTGGGCATTCGTTAGTTGCAGCGTGTTGCCAGCATGGTGTAGGGATTGTGCCTATTCCTGGAGCGTGTGCCGCTATAACTGCTTTATCTGTTAATGATTTCAATATTACTCGATTCTCCTTTGAGGGGTTCCTGCCCCCTAAGCGTTCTGCCCGGACTAGCCGATTACAACAACTGAATTAACTAAAATGCATGAGTAAATCGTGTCTGGCGAAGTGCAGCAAATATTAGGGCAACTAAACAATGAAACGATTGCGCTAAAAGGAGAATTTATTGTGGTCATTGAGGGGGCCGATGGCAGCGAACAAAACACTATAGAGCTGCAAAATATGCGTTTATTATTCTCTAAAGTAGCTTCTAAAATGAGTCACAAAGATGTAGTTAGTTTGGCGATGAGTTTGACCTCTTTGCCTAAGAACATCTTGTATGATTTAGCTAGTGAGTACTATTCAAATGGCTAGCGTGATCTGGAATTAAACTATTGATTTTTGGCAGTGATACCGCAAATCGTTTAGTGATACAGTTACTTAGAGAGTTGGTCGAGGCAGTCGCTGTTGTTTAAATCAATAGAGGAAAGTCCGGGCTCCATAGGACAGGGCGCCAGGTAACGCCTGGAGGGTGTAAGCCCATGGAAAGTGCAGCAGAAAATAAACCGCCTGTATTTATATGGGTAAGGGTGAAATGGTGCGGTAAGAGCGCACCGCGTTGATGGCAACATGAACGGCATGGTAAACCCCGCTCGGAGCAAGACCAAATAGGAGAACGGGTTGTTTTTCAACCGCATGTGGTCCACATGGTTCTCGGGTAGGTCGCTTAAGGTGTCTGGCGACAGGCATCTCAGATGAATGATTGTCCACGACAAAACCCGGCTTATTGACCGACTCTCATACTTTAATCGTTCTTCCATATCACAAAGTTAAAGTAATTTCTCGCTAAAGACCCACAAGCCTTTAATTAGCATAAATTTCCGCTAAAATTTTTCCTATAAATATCCAGTAAGTAATTGTCTTGCAAGGCAAAATTCTCGACAAACAGCCCAATTTAGCTTGCTTTTTACTCTCTTGATTTCTATAGTGTATAAATGTGGGTAAAAGTGGTTTTTAGTGATATTTCCAGAGTGGAAGAACAAAAATGTTTCGAGGCATCACCGCAACAACAATTGACGCAAAGTCGCGCATTACAGTACCTACAGAGTATCGTGATGCCGTCAATGCTGCCTGTGGCGGACAAATTGTAATCACTGTTGATGTTGACCGTTGTTTGCTCATTTACCCTTTACCCGAGTGGGAGCGTTTTGAAGCTGATCTTCGAGCATTGCCTAATGTTGGTAAGCAAGTGCGTCGCTGGCATCGACTTTATCTGGGACACGCTAAACCACGCGAGATGGATGGTCAATGCCGGATTTTACTTCCTCAAGAACTACGTGATTTCGCTGGGCTAAAAAAGAATGTTTGCTTAGTAGGACAAGGCAATAAATTTGAGCTGTGGGATCAAACAAGATGGCACGACTCATGTGAAGGGTGGTTGCAAGAAGAGGCAAACTCAGCAGCAGATGAATCTGCGCTAGAACATTTAAGCGTTTAAATACGCATGCCAGCGACTTCAACTCATGTGCCCGTTTTGCTACATGAGTCTATACAAGGCTTGCGGATTAAAGGTGATGGCACCTATATAGATTGTACTTTTGGGCGCGGTGGGCATAGTCAGTTGTTACTCGAAGGTCTGACTAACAAAGGACAACTATTTTTGTTGGATCAAGATCCTAGCGCAATTGAATATGCGCAACAAAAATTTGGCAGCGATGAAAGAGTAAAGATAATTCATCAAACATTTGCCAATCTAGCTGAAGTAGGGAGAGATCATGATTTGCTGGCTAAGGTTGATGGTATTTTTTTTGACTTGGGTGTGTCTTCTCCGCAATTGGATGAAGCGCAGAGAGGCTTTAGTTTTAGTCATGATGGCCCGTTAGATATGCGCATGAATACAAGTGCAGGTGACACGGCAGCAGAGTGGTTGGCAAGTGTTTCTGCAAAAGAGTTGATAACAGTATTATTTGAGTTTGGTGAAGAGCGACACGCAAAAAAAATTGCCAACAAGATATTTGATCAGCAACAAGTTTCTGCTATCAAGACAACCAAACAATTGGCGGAAATTGTCAAGGACTGTTATCCATCTAATTATCAGGGGACACATCCTGCGACGGGAACGTTTCAGGCGATAAGAATAGCAATTAACCAAGAATTGCAGTCACTACATAAAGGATTAGATGCTGCATTTGATTTTTTAAATGGTGGAGGGCGCTTAGCGGTAATTAGTTTTCATAGTTTAGAAGATCGAATAGTTAAGCGTTTCATTCGTGATACTAAGCAACAGGACTTATTGCCTAAATTACCAGTGATGCCAGAGTTGAATGATCATTTGAAATCGGTGGGAAAGCTCATTCGTCCTTCCGAACAAGAATTAAAAGTAAATCCACGTGCTAGAAGTGGGCGTCTCCGTATTGCTGAAAAAGTGCTCAAGTGAAATTAGTTGCACTGTTGGGTTTTTATTTATTGGTAGTTATTAGTGCTTTTGGTTTGGTGTATAGCAAGCACTTGCAGAGAAGATACTTTGTTGAATTGCAGGTGTTACAAGAAACGGGATCACAGTTGCAAACTGAATGGGAGCAACTGTTGCTAGAAGAGAGTGCTTGGTCTAATCAAGCACGCATAGAGCAAATTGCTAATACTGAGTTGGGGATGCATCTAGTGAGTCATTCTGATGTGGTGATGTTGGAGCTGAAATCAAAATGAAAAAATCTAAAGCAAAGGTATTTGCCGGACGTAGATATCTGCTTTTATTTGCTGTTTTCTGCATGTTTATGTTGTTGTTTGCACGTGCGGCTCAGCTACAGCTTTTACACGCTGATTTTTATAATGAAGAAGGTTCAAATCGACACATACGTACAGTTGAAATACCTGCTAACCGTGGAGTGATTACTGACCGTCATGGAGAAGCATTAGCGATTAGTACACCGGTTTACTCAATATGGGCGCATCCAAAAACGGCATTAGCAAATCCACAGTCAGTGGCAGATGCGGCAAGTGTGCTGGGCCTCAATAAAAATACACTTACTGAAAAACTGCAAAAAAGAAAAGATAAGCAATTTGTATATGTAAAGCGTCATGTATTTCCAAATATCGCAAATGAGCTAGAGCAGAAAAAAGTTAGAGGGATTTCGAGTGCAAGAGAATATCGACGTTACTACCCCACGGGTGAGATGTCTGCACATGTGGTAGGGCTGACGAACATCGATGATCAAGGTTTGGAAGGAGTTGAGCTGGCATTTGATGAATGGCTTCATGGTTCGCCAGGTAAAAAACGAGTGCTCAAGAATGGCAGGGGTACGGTTGTTGGCGATATTGGCTTGGTGGCAGAAGCGCATCATGGGAAGAGTCTAAAGTTATCTATTGATAAACGTATACAGTATTTAGCTTATAGAGAATTGAAACGTACGGTAACTCGTCACAGTGCTAAAGCAGGTTCGGTAGTTGTACTGTCTGTTGATAATGGAGAAGTGTTAGTGATGGCCAACTTGCCTGCATTTAATCCAAATGATCGCTCAAATGCAAAAGTAAACTCGATTCGAAATCGTGCTGTCACTGATTTATTCGAGCCAGGCTCTACGGTTAAACCATTTCTGATTGCGGCAGCAATTGAAAGTGGTGTTTATAAGATCGATAGTAAGATTGATACAGCGCCAGGTTATTTTAATGTGGGGAGTTTGCTGGTGAGCGACCATAGGAATTATGGCGTGGTAGAGATGAAAACTATCTTAAGTAAATCAAGTAATGTTGGTGCGGTTCGGGTGGCATTAAAAATGTCACAAAAACAACTGTGGGATCAATATCAGTCTGTCGGTTTTGGTCAGTTAACAGGTTCAGGGTTTCCAGGTGAGCGTGTAGGGAAGCTTGCTAGCTATACTAATTGGAATAAAACGCAACGTGCAACATTAGCCTATGGGTATGGTATGTCTACTACTGCATTGCAATTGGCGCGTGCTTATATGGTCATTGCAAATGATGGTGTTCTCTTGCCTGCTTCTTTTGTTATTAATGATCAATCTCCTGAAGGACGTCGAGTCATGTCAGGAAGAACGGCAAAAGCGGTTAGAAACATGCTGAAAGGTGTCCTTACTAAAGAAGGAACTGGTAGCCGTGCAAGTATGCAGGGTTATAGCGCTGCGGGTAAAACAGGGACCTCACGAAAATCCCAAAATGGTGGTTATTCTAAAGATAATTATATTGCGTTATTTGCTGGAATGGCGCCAGCCGACAAGCCGGAAGTAGTTGTTGTTGTGTTAATTGATCAGCCGATTAAAAAGGATGGTTATTACGGTGGAGAAGTAGCAGCGCCTCTTTTTTCGCGAGTCACCGAAGGTGCATTGCGTTTAATGAATGTACCACCTGATATTATTAATGATAAAAAACGTGACTTATTAGTAGCGAGGCCAAGAGAGCAATGAGTGTGCGCGAAACACAAACTGGCATGCTGTTAAGCGAATTGTTTGATGGTTTGGTCAATGCTGATGCTTGTAAAGATGTGAGAGTGACAGGGGTTAGTGAGTACAGTGGCGATGTAGAGAGAGGTGATTTATTTATTGCTACCTCTGGTATTGATTATGTTCAGGATGCTATTGCTAGTGGCGCAGTAGCGATATTTTATAAAACGTCAACGTTAGTAGAGAATGCGAAAATAGATTGTGAAGTGCCTATGTTTGGTTGTGATGATTTGACTGATCATGTAAATGAGATAGTGACGCGTTTCTATGGTGAAATCGATAACGATATTAAGACTATCGCTATTACTGGTACAGATGGGAAATCATCTGTTGCG
This sequence comes from uncultured Gammaproteobacteria bacterium, assembly GCA_951812785.1. GTDB lineage: Bacteria > Pseudomonadota > Gammaproteobacteria > UBA4575 > UBA4575 > UBA1858. The sequence continues at coordinate 1,797,635 of OX638335.1, read as the reverse complement.
CATTTGGTTGCACAAGCACTAGAGAAATTGCAAGAAGCATGCGGACTGGTTGGAACTTTGGGTTATGGCCGTCTGGCTAATCTTTCAGTAGCTACACATACCACGCCACCAGTGTCACGAATTGCTAGAGAATATCTTAAGTTTAATCGTTTGAAGTGTGCAGCAGTTGCAATAGAAGCTTCCTCGCATGGGATTCAGCAAAAGCGGCTACAAAATTTACCTATATATACTGCGGTATTAACAAATATAACGCGTGATCATTTGGATTATCACAAATCAGTAGATGAATATATTCAAGCTAAGGCAGCTTTATTTTTTGGCTGCCAGCCAAAGCACGCAGTAATTAATATTGATGATGCAACAGGTTGTCAGTGGAGTGAACAGCTATTTTCTTTGTTGAATGTGATTACATTTTCCATGGCGAATGTTGATGCTGATGTTTATGCACGGGATGTCAAATATTTGCCTGATGCGACAATGATGCAATTGTCTATCAAACGGCAATTAATTGATGTCAAAGTACCGTTGCTAGGTCAATTTAACGTGCTTAATGTGTTGGCAGTGGCAGCAATTTTGGTGAGTCTTGATAAGAGCTATCAAGAAATCGATGAAGCGCTAAATAGTTTAGAGGCTGTGCCTGGGCGCATGCAAGCTGTGCCCTCCCAAACTGGCGTTGTTGTGATTGTTGACTATGCGCATACCCCGGCAGCTTTGTTTTCAGCGTTAAATGCGGTGCGTGCGCACTGCTCAGGAAAACTGATCTGTGTTTTTGGTTGTGGCGGCAATCGAGATGCGGGCAAACGTTCGCAGATGGGAGAGATGGCCTCGCGATATTCGGATTTTGCAGTAATCACTTCTGATAATCCGCGCAATGAAGATCCGCAAGAGATTATTAATCAAATAATCTCTGGTTGTATTGGAAATGATAATTACAAAGTCATTGTCGATAGAGGGGATGCGATAGTTAATGCGTTAGAAATGGCTAGCGCGAATGATGCAGTGTTAATTGCTGGTAAAGGTCATGAGAAATATCAAGATGTAAATAATCAGAAAATTGCATTTGATGATGTCGATGTGGCGACACAAGTGTTAACGAGGCTTGCTAATGGATAATTGGTTGCATTTAAGTGAAGTTGCAAATATGGCTCAAGGTGAATTGCAAGGTGATGATGTTGCTATTACTGCTATCTCGACTGATACGCGAAATTTACATAAAGGTGATTTATTTGTTGCACTTGAAGGTGATCGTTTTGATGGGCATGAATTTATTGATGGAAGTGTTGAGCAAGCCGCGCAAGCCGTTTTGGTGCATAAGCCAGTCGCCACAAAGCTGCCCCAAGTATTGGTGGATGACACATTAAAAGGATTGTCGCGTTGGGCACAAGCTTGGAAAAATAAAGTTGATCCCAAGCTTATTGCTGTGACTGGAAGTAATGGTAAGACCACGGTAAAGCAAATGTTAAGTAACGTGCTGTCACGCGTTGGTAGTACTTGTTATACCCAAGGCAATTTTAATAACCATATAGGTGTGCCGCTGACATTGCTAACCTTGCGCGAAAAAAATAGATTTGCGGTGATCGAAATGGGTGCTAATCATTTCGGGGAGATTGATCATCTTAGTCGGTTAGCTGAGCCAGATATTGTAATTATTACTAATGCAGGCCCAGCTCATTTAGAAGGCTTTGGCTCAGTCGCTGGTGTAGCGCAAGCTAAAGGCGAAATCATTAATGGTGTTAAGTCATCAGGTGTCGCCGTGCTGAATGCCGATGATAATCATATTGAGGTGTGGTTAGAAAAAGCCAAGCGGCTAAAAACCATCACATTTGGGTTCTCTGTAAGCGCCAATGTGCGTGGAGAAATTAAACAAAATAATACCCTATCTGTTAGTGCGTGGGGTGAAGTGCTAGATATTAATTTGCCGCTACCTGGAAAACATAATGCAAGTAATGCACTTGCTGTGATTGCCGCAAGTTATGAGCTAGGTGTAGGTCTACAAGATATCAAGCAAGGGCTTGAGAGTGCTGATCAGGTGAAAGGTAGGTTGCAGTATAAAGCAGGCATTGCTGGTTCTACCGTTATGGATGATACCTATAATGCTAACCCTGCTTCATTGCAGGCAGCGATAGAGGTGTTGTGCTCGCAGCAAAAAGAACCGTGGTTGGTGTTGGGTGATATGGGTGAGTTAGGAATTGAGGCGGAAGCAATTCATGCGCAAATTGGTGCGCAAGCAAAGTCTGCTGGAGTGAAGAAACTATTTGGCTTGGGGGTGCTTGCCAAGCATGCGGTGAAGAGTTTTGGTGAGGATGGATTTCATTTTAATCAACATGAGGTGTTAGGTAAGGTGCTTAGTAATCAGGTTAATTCGGGGTGTTGCATATTGGTTAAAGGTTCACGTGCCATGCATATGGAAGATGTAGTGAATTACTTAATTGGAAACGAAACGATACATTAATAAGAGGTTAGCGTGCTTCTATATTTATTTGAATATCTAGAACAATATAACAGCATTTTTAATGTATTTGGGTATTTGACCTTACGTTCAATACTAGGTGTATTAACCGCGTTGATCATTTGCTTTGTTATAGGCCCGACGATGATTCGTCGCTTGTCAAACTATAGTGTGAAACAAAATATTCGTTCGGATGGGCCGCAGACTCATTTGTTGAAGGCTGGCACGCCAACTATGGGTGGAGCTTTTTTATTGCTAAGTATTTTGGTTAGCACATTGTTGTGGAGCAATTTAGAGAATCATTATATCTGGGTGGTGTGCTTTGTTACTTTCTCATTTGGTGCTATTGGCGCTTTTGATGATATTAAAAAATTAATTCAAGGTGGTAGTGCAGGTATATCTGCGCGTTTTAAGTATGGATTGCAATCTGCAGTTGGATTAATTGCTGCTTGGTGGCTTTTCCAAACAGCAGTGGTTCCTGTTGAGACCAATCTATATGTGCCGTTCTTTAAGAATATCGTTATTGATATGGGTGCTTGGTTTATCGTGTTGACCTACTTCGTGATTGTAGGTTCAAGCAACGCAGTCAACTTGACTGACGGCTTAGATGGTTTAGCCATAATGCCTACCGCGATGGTAGCAGGCGCATTAGGAGTATTTGCTTATGTTAGTGGGCACTCTGCATTTGCTGAGTATTTAGCTATTCCTTACATTCCTTTAGCGGGCGAGTTGGTCGTGTTTTGTGCATCGATAGTTGGTGCTGGGCTAGGTTTTTTGTGGTTTAACGCGTATCCCGCTCAAGTATTTATGGGGGATGTTGGTGCGTTGTCTCTGGGTGCGGCGTTGGGTGTAGTGGCAGTTTTAGTTCGTCAAGAAATAGTGCTGGTGATTATGGGTGGCGTGTTTGTTGTTGAAACTCTGTCAGTAATAATTCAAGTGACATCATTTAAATTAACGGGGAAAAGAGTGTTTAAGATGGCGCCGTTGCATCACCATTTTGAATTAAGAGGTTGGCCCGAGCCTAGAGTGATTGTGCGCTTTTGGATTATTACAGTGATTTTGGTGCTAATTGGTTTAGCCACATTGAAGCTTAGGTAGACGTAGGTGAGCGTAAATCATTCAATGAAAACTGATCTGACGAATTACTTGATTATTGGCGCAGGAGCGTCAGGCTTGTCTACGGTTGAGTATTTGTCAGCGAGGGATAAACATTTTCGAATAATGGACAGTCGTGGACTGCCTCCTAATGCTGCAAAAATAAAAAACATCTTATCTGATACACAAATCTGCTTTGGCAAATTCAATCAGCAATGGTTGCAAGAAGCTGATGTAATCGTGTTGAGTCCAGGTGTGTCTCCACACTTACCTGAGTTTCAACGAGAAGTAAGTCGTGGTGCTGAGCTATTAGGTGATGTTGAATTATTTGCACGTGAGGTAACTAAACCATATATCGCAATTACTGGTTCAAACGGGAAAAGTACTGTCACTACATTGGTTGCGGTGATCCTAGAAAGTCAGGGTCTTAATGCTAAAGCATGTGCCAATATCGGCGAGCCTGTTTTGGATTCAATTGATGATAAGTCTATCGATGTTTATGTACTAGAGTTGTCGAGTTTTCAGTTGGAGATATGCTGTTCTATTCGTCCACGTGCCGCTGTAGTGCTTAATGTGAGCGATGACCATTTGGATCGGCATGCTAATTTTGAAGAGTACGCAAGTATTAAACAATCGATCTATGCTAATGCTGAGCTTAAAGTTATTCCTCGTGATGAAGATCTGGGTGAATATTTTTCTAGTTTAAAAGGAATACTTAGTTTTGGGCAAGACGAGCCACAAAAAAGCAATTATGGAGTTAAGCAGGATGATGAGGGTCGTTGGTTGGTTCGCGGCAATCAGCGATTAATTAATACTGCTGACTTATCATTAATAGGTGTGACAGGTGAGTTAAATGCCTTGGCTGCTTTAGCGCTCACTGATTCTTTTATACAAGATCAAGCGAAAGCAATAGAAGCAATCCGTACATTTAAAGGACTGTCGCATCGTTGTGAATTAGTGCTGGAAAACAATAATGTGCAATGGATCGATGATAGTAAGGGTACAAATATTGGTGCGACTGTTTCAGCAATTACTGGGTTAGATTGTCCAATAGTGTTGATTTTGGGAGGTGTGTATAAAGGTGGCTGTTTAGATGCATTAATTGATGCAGTGCGTAATCGAGTTAATTTGGTGATTGCTTTTGGGCGCGACAAACAAATGTTTATCGATGCATTAAAAGATATTGTAGAAGTTGCTGAACAAGGTTCTTTAGCATCGTCTGTTGAGTATGCGTGTCAAAGAGTCAAGCCTGGTGAAGCAGTTCTCTTCTCTCCCGCTTGTGCAAGTTTTGATATGTTTTCAAATTACGTAGAGCGTGGATTAGCATTTCAATCATCTGTAAAACAATGTGTGTTAAAGGGTAATAATGGTTGCTGACACCAAACAAATCAGTTTGCAGGAATCTATTGCTAACGTTATCGATGTGCAGATGTTGTTTGCGTTGATGATTCTGTGTGGAATTGGCATCACGATGATGATGTCAACCACAGTAGAGATCGGGTATAAAAGTCATGCTGATGCTTTCTTTCATGTCAAAAAACAGATGGTGTTTTTGCTTTTGGGTGTGTTATGTGTTTTTACAGTTGCACGAATTAGACTGGCTTATTGGGAGCAGCTAGGACCATTCTTATTAATAGTGACGATAGTGTTATTGGTGATGGTATTAATTCCTGGTTTGGGTACAACTGTTAATGCTAGTAGCCGCTGGATTGCGTTGGGCCCGATCTCATTGCAAGTATCTGAGTTTACAAAAGTAGCCATGATTGTTTATCTCTCTGGATACATTGTTAGGCACGGCACCAATGTGCAAAAAAAATTTTCTGCATTTATAAATCCAATGGCATTAGTTAGCGTTATTGCGGTGTTGATGATGATGGAGCCTGACTTTGGTTCCACAGTGGTGTTAACTGCTTTGGTCTTTATGATGCTTTATCTGGGCGGGGTGCGCTTGGCGCCATTTATATTATCAACCGCATTTTCTGTGTTAGTGATGTATTTCCTTGCTCGGAACAATGAAGAGCGTTGGTCGCGGGTCACTACATTCTGGCGACCATTTGAAGACCCACTGGGAGACGGTTTTCAATTAACCCAAGCATTAATTGCTATCGGCAACGGTGGAATTTTTGGAGAAGGCTTGGGTGGCAGTATTCAAAAATTATTTTATTTAACAGAAGCACACAACGATTTTGTGTTTGCCGTGTTGGCCGAAGAGCTGGGCCTAATTGGTATAGCGATATTGCTGTGTACTTACTTTATGTTTATTTGGCGCTGCTTTTCATTAGCGACTAGTGCTCAAAAGCAACATATGATGTTTGCGCAACATATTGCTTACGGCTGTGGTAGTTGGTTTGCTTTGCAAGCAACTATTCACGTTGGCGTTAATATGGGGTTGTTGCCCACCAAAGGGTTGAGCATGCCTTTTATAAGCGTGGGAGGAAGTAACCTGTTGGCGAGTTGCATTGCAGTTGGTTTGCTAGTGCGAGTGTATATGGAAGTAAATCGGCAAGGTGCAAGGCGCGTACATAGGCCGCGGCGTACTAATACTCGGAAGGCGGGATAAGTGGATATGCAACCAGTGATGATATTGGCAGGAGGCACAGGGGGGCATGTTTTCCCTGCGCTAGCAGTAGCAAATGAACTGCGTGATCGCGGCGTACCAGTTATTTGGGTGGGTACAAATAAAGGTATTGAGTCAAGAGTGGTGCCTGCAGCAGGGTTTTCACTGGCTATAATGAGTGTGCAGGGATTGAGGGGTAAGGGCTTGCAGTATCTGCGTGCGCCATTAATTATTTTGAAAGCGCTTTATGAAGGTTTGGGTATAGTGTTGAAGCATAAACCTTGCGCATTGTTAGGTATGGGTGGGTTTGTCGCAGGGCCATGCGCGTTAATCGGAGTAGCACTTGGAAAGCCATTAATTATTCACGAGCAAAACGCCATTGTTGGTTTGACTAATCGAATTCTAGCGCCACTTAGTCGCATTATGTTTACAGGGTTTCCGATTCAATTCAAAAAGCGAAAAATAGAATACTGCGGTAATCCGGTGCGCAGTAAATTAATGCATGTTGAACACCCTGAGCAAAGATTAACTGGGCGAGGAGTAACCAAACGGCTGCTTGTTGTCGGCGGTAGTCAAGGCGCTGCGTCATTGAATAAGTTTATTCCACAAGCGTTGGGAATTATTTCATCTTTAATGCAAGTTGAAGTGTGGCATCAAACTGGTGCTAACAGACGAGAAGTAGTGCTAGAGGGCTACCAGGAAAATAATCTGCAAGCTAAAGTTGATGAGTTTATTGATGACATTGATCAAGCGTACGCTTGGGCAGATCTCATTGTATGCCGAAGTGGAGCAATTACTTTGGCTGAGGTGGCTGCAGTTGGATTGGGTGCTGTGCTGGTACCTTACCCCTATGCGGTTGACGATCATCAAACAGCAAATGCGTGTAGTTATGTTAAAGCGGGCGCAGCACAACTTGTGTCTGAAGCTGAGATGTCTGCAGAAAAACTAGCTGAAACATTATTCGCGTTGCTTGGGAACACACAACAGCTAATAAATATGGCCTGTGCAGCAAAACAATTAGTTCAAAGTGACGCTAGTAAAAGAGTTGCAGATGAATGCATGAGTGCTTGCGGTTGCCAGATGGTGTGTGAGAAATAGATGAATTACGTAATTCCAACGCTTCCTATGAGAAAAGTACGAAATGTATTTTTTGTCGGAATTGGTGGTGTGGGTATGAGCGGTATTGCTGAAGTCATGCTGAATCTTGAATTCAATGTATTTGGTTCAGACAACCATCCTAATGCTACAACTACTAGGCTTGAGAGTCTAGGAGCAGCTATATATGCGACGCATCAAGCGCAAAATATTGAACATATGGATGTGATAGTAGTGTCGTCTGCTATTGATCCTGAAAATGTAGAAGTTGTCTCTGCGTTAGAGCATCGAATACCGATTATTCGGCGCGCAGAGATGTTGGCGGAGCTGATGAGGTTTCGTCAAGGTATTGCAATTGCGGGAACGCATGGCAAAACAACCACAACCAGTTTGGTTGCAACAGTGATGGCGGAAGCAGGATTGGATCCTACTTTTATTGTAGGTGGTCGAGTAAATAGCGTGGGCACTAACTCTCAGCTGGGTCGCAGTGAGTATTTGGTTGCTGAAGCAGATGAAAGTGATGCATCGTTTTTGCATTTGCAACCGGTGGTTTCGGTGGTGACTAATATTGATGCGGATCATCTGTCTACTTATGAGAATGACTTTGAAAAATTGCGTAATGCATTCGTAGAATTTCTGCATAACATTCCATTCTATGGTCTAGCAGTATTGTGTATTGATGATGAAGTAGTGCGAGGATTGATTTCAGAAGTGGCGCGTCCTTATATTACTTACGGGTTTAGTGAGGATGCAGATCTCCATGCTAGTGAGCTTGTTTATGATGGCGAGGCAACGACATTTAAGGTTAATGGTAAAAATATTTCAGAGCAAATGACATTCACTTTGAATCTACCTGGAAAACATAATGTATTGAATGCGCTTGCGAGTATTGCAGTAGGTCTTGAGTTTGAAGTGCCAGCGCAAAAAATTGCCTCAGCACTAAAACATTTTGCTGGGATTGGGCGAAGAATGCAGCATATTGGCACTGTTTCGCTTGATGGTGGTGAGGCTGAGTTTATAGATGATTATGCGCATCATCCTAAAGAAATTGCAGCCACAGTGGATGGTATACGTAATGGATGGCCGCAAAGACGTATTGTTGCGGTTTTTCAGCCACATCGTTACACGCGCACAAGAGATTTATTTGATGAATTTGTTGCTGTGTTAAATGAAGTTGATGTACTGCTGCTGCTTAATGTCTATTCCGCAGGTGAAAAATTGATTAACAATGCTGATAGTCGTGCGCTTGCTCATGCATTACGTCTACGAGGGAAATTAGATGCGGTGTTGTTAGGGGGTGATCAACAACTAAGTTCTACTTTGGCGAAAATCGTGATGCCAAATGACATTGTGATTACCTTGGGTGCGGGCAGTATTGGTAAATTAGCATCATCTCTGTATGAGCAAGTGCAGGCGGAGGTGAAGTTAACGTGATGACTATGTTTAATACACCTAAAACACGCGGTAAATTATTATTTGATGTGTCGCTGTCGCGCTATAACACTTGGGGTGTTGGTGGGAATGCGCAATGCGTATTTCATCCGGCAGATATTGAAGATCTAAGCTATTTTCTTGCTAATACCGAAGCTAATATGCCGCTCACATGGTTGGGGTTGGGCTCAAATGTATTGATTCGTGATGGCGGCATCGAAGGTGTTGTGATTGTCACTCAAACAGGTCTTAAGCAAATTCGCTTTGATGGACATAGTGTTTATGCCCAGGCAGGTGTGGCATGCGCAAAGCTGGCGAAAGCAACGGTAGCGAAGAGTCTTGTTGGTTTGGAATTCATGGCGGGCATTCCCGGAACAGTTGGCGGTGCGCTAGCAATGAACGCAGGTGCATTTGGTGGGCAAACATGGCAAAACGTGACACATGTGGATGTGATAAATCGGCGCGGAGAAATTTCAACGCGCGAAGTTAGCGAATATGAATACGGTTATCGCCATGTAAAAAGTTTTGAGGGCGAATGGTTCGTTGGGGCAAGCTTTGATCTCAATTTAGACGAACATGGAATTAAAGTGGTGTCGATAAAAGAATTACTTGCTCAGCGCGCAGAATCACAACCTATAGGTAAAAAAAATTGTGGTTCAGTGTTTAAGAATCCAGAGTGCGGTTATGCGGCTAGCTTGATAGAACATTGTGGGCTAAAGGGATTCGCTATTGGTGGTGCATGTGTATCTAGCAAACATGCAAATTTCATCATTAATGCAAATAAAGCGACAGCAGAAGATATAGAAGTATTAATGCAGCATGTCCAAGACAAAGTAAAACAACAGTGCAATATAGATTTAGTGCCAGAAGTAAAATTTCTTGGCAATAAGGAAGTTAAATGACAGTGGTGGACGTAGAAAAGTATGGGAAAGTTGCCGTGTTAATGGGGGGTGCTTCAGGTGAGCGTGAGATCTCTTTGCAAAGTGGCACGGCTGTTTTGAATTCACTATTAAATAGTGGTGTTGACGCTTACGGCGTTGATGTCGATCTAAATATTTTTAGCTATTTACAAGCAAATAGTTTTGATCGAGTGTTTATTGCCTTACATGGTTGTGGTGGTGAAGATGGCACCATGCAAGGGAGGCTAGAAATACTCGACCTGCCATATACTGGAAGCGATGTAATGGCCTCAAGTATATGTATGAATAAAGTGATGACTAAAAAGCTATGGACTACCGCTGGCGTGTATTCACCAAAATTTATATCGATTGATAAGTCTGTTGATTATCAGCAAGTTGTGTCGGCTGTAGGAGTGCCATTTGTGGTCAAGCCATCATTAGAAGGTTCTAGCTTGGGGATTCATAAAGTCAATAATGAGCAAGAATTTATAGCAGCTAAGCAAGATTCGCATAGATACCAAGGTGCTTTGATGGCAGAGCAATGGGTGAATGGAGATGAATACACGGTAGCTATATTAAATGGCGTTGCATTGCCAGTAATTAAGCTTGAAACGCCGCATGACTTTTATGATTTTGAAGCAAAATATCAGGCTAACGATACTCAATATATCCTTCCCTGCGGCTTAGGTGAAATTGAAGAGAATGCATTAAAAGCTGAAGCATTAAACGCGTTTAATGCGACGTCAGCAACGGGCTGGGGGCGTGTCGATGTGATGGTCGATGCAGATGATCGATATTGGTTCCTTGAAGTGAATACGGTGCCAGGCATGACTGATCACAGTCTTGTACCGATGGCAGCAGCAAGCGTAGGGATTAATTTTGATCAGTTGGTTTTGAATATTTTGGATACGACATTTAATTAGGTAGTAGTGGCTGATGACAAAAAGAATAAAAAGAAATCAACATCGTGTTACTTGTGATAGCAGTGAAGTAACCCACATTGATTTTCGTGAGGTTGGCAAGTTGATTGTAGTTGCTCTAGTGGTTATTGCTGGGATATGGGTGACTAAAAAAATTGAAGATGTCTCCATTAAGACAATAGAGATTCAGAGTGTGTTGAATAAAGTGAGTAAATCAGAAATTCGAACTATTACTGAGAACTACATGCATGATGGGTTTTTTACTGTTGATCTGAGTTCGTTTGAAGATCAATTAAATGATATTCCATGGGTGTATCGAGCAAATATAAAACGTCAATGGCCGAGCAAGTTAGTGATAGAAATAAGTGAACAGCAACCATATTTTCGCTGGGGTGAAAATCATTTGATTAACAAATATGCAGAATTGTTCTACGTGGAGGACGCGCAAAAATATGTTTCGCTGCCATTGCTGCAAAGTGTGCAAGGAAGAGAGCAACACTTGATTGATTTGTATTACAAATATAGTGCACGTTTTAAGGAAGAGGGATCAGGGATTTTAAAGCTTAAAGAAGACGCGCGTTACGACAAAGAAATCACTTTGATGAGTGGAATGTTAATCAATGTTGGTAGGGAACAAACAGATAAACAAATTGAGCGCTGTTTAAATTCATTTGCAATGTTTACTGAAGCAGAGCGCGAGGCGATCGCGAGTATAGATCTTCGCCATAGTAATGGATTCGCAGTTCGTTGGAATGGGTAATTAATTTATATTCATAAATAGATATGAGCAGAAAATCTGAAAACGGAATGATTGTAGGGCTAGATATCGGCACTTCAAAAATTGTTGCGATAGTGGCAGAAGTGAGTGATGACAATGAACTGGAAATTATTGGCATAGGGACTCATGCGTCGCGAGGCTTGAAGAAGGGAGTTGTGGTTAATATTGAATCCACTGTGCAGTCAATTCAGCGCGCCGTAGAAGAAGCAGAGTTAATGGCGGGGTGTCGGATTCACTCAGTATATGCGGGTATTGCTGGTAGCCATATAAAGAGTATGAACTCACACGGCATTGTCGCTATTCGAGATCGCGAAGTGCTGGAGAGTGATGTAGAGAGAGTGATTGATGCAGCAAGAGCTGTGGCTATTCCTGCAGACCAAAAAATTCTTCATGTGTTGCCGCAGGAATTTATTATTGATCAGCAAGAAAGTATTCGCGAGCCAGTAGGTATGTCGGGTGTACGCATGGAGGCGAAAGTGCACTTGGTAACAGGTGCCGTCTCTGCTGCGCAAAATATTATCAAGTGTATTGAGCGCTGCGGATTGCAAGCTGATGACGTTATTTTGGAACAGCTGGCATCAAGTTGTGCTGTGTTAACTGAAGATGAAAAAGAGCTTGGTATTTGTTTGGTTGATATAGGTGGTGGCACTACTGATATTGCAGTCTTTACAGAAGGCGCGATTAAACATACTGCGGTAATTCCAATTGCAGGTGATCAAGTCACAAATGATATGGCTATTGCCATGCGTACCCCAACACAGTATGCGGAAGAAATTAAAATTAAGTATGCCTGTGCATTGCGTCAATTAACCAATGCAGATGAAGTGATTGAGGTGCCAAGCGTAGGTGATCGAGCACCACGAAGATTGGCAAGACAAACATTAGCGGAAGTGGTTGAACCACGTTACGAGGAATTGATGTCTTTGATATTGGCTGAGTTAAGAAAAAGTGGCTATGAAAACTTAATTGCCGCGGGAATTGTTCTCACTGGCGGGAGCTCAAAAATGGAAGGGGTCATTGAATTAGCCGAAGAGGTGTTCCATATGCCAGTACGTTTAGGTGTGCCGCAATACGTTACGGGTTTGATAGATGTTGTGCGCAACCCTATACATGCAACAGGTGTTGGGTTGTTATTGTTTGGACATCTTAGTGAGCAATCTTCAGAACACAAGAAACATAACAGTGGAGGATTGTCTGCTGTATTTGGGAAAGTAAAAAATTGGGTTAAAGGTAATTTTTAATTTTTCGGGCTAATCCCGATGACTAGAGGAGATACAAAATGTTTGAACTAATAGATGCGTATGGTCAGAGTGCAGTAATAAAAGTAATCGGTGTCGGTGGCGGCGGTGGCAATGCGGTTCAACACATGGTCAATGCCGAAATTGATGGGGTGGATTTCATTTGTGCTAATACAGATTCGCAGGCATTACAGAAAACAAATGCTAAATCTACTCTGCAATTAGGCACTGAAATTACTAAAGGCCTGGGTGCCGGTGCTAATCCTGAAATTGGTCGCCAATCAGCATTAGAGGATCGTGATCGTATTCATGATGTCATTGGTAGTGCCGATATGTTGTTTATTACTGCGGGGATGGGTGGCGGAACTGGTACGGGCGCTGCACCAATTGTTGCTGAGGTAGCAAAAGAGTTAGGTATTTTAACAGTGGCAGTTGTCACTAAGCCGTTTCCTTTTGAGGGTGCTAAACGTACTCAAATTGCTAATCGCGGAATTGAAGAGCTTTCTAGTCAAGTTGATTCGCTAATAATAATCCCTAACGAGAAATTATTAACGGTGTTGGGCGAGAACACTAGTTTATTAGATGCATTTCGTGCTGCTAATGATGTGTTGTTAGGTGCGGTGCAAGGGATTGCTGAGTTGATCACCTGCCCGGGTTTGATCAATGTGGATTTTGCAGATGTACGTACGGTCATGTCAGAAATGGGTATGGCAATGATGGGCTCTGGTACTGGCATTGGTGAAGAGCGTGCTCGTGAAGCGGCAGAAGCTGCAATATCAAGTCCTCTTTTGGAAGATATAAATATCACCGGTGCACGCGGTATATTAGTCAATATTACAGCGGGGCCAAATATCGGTATGAATGAAATCGCCGAGGTGGGTTCTCATATTGAGGAATTAGCATCTGAAGACGCTACGGTAGTTGTTGGCACCTCAATAGATGAGTCTATGGAAGATAAACTACGCGTTACATTGGTAGCAACAGGACTCGGTGTTCAGAATGTTATGGCATCACCTGCTGCCAAGGTGGCTTTAGTCGAACCCGCGATTACAAGCTTTGAAAAAGAAAGTAATTTTAAGGAGTTAGAGCGTCCCGCAAAACTGCGTGCAGAAGAAGCAGAAATGAAAAATGCTTCTGATGGGTCTTATAACGAAGATTTACTGGATATCCCGGCATTTTTACGCAGACAAGCAGACTAACATGCCAAATCAGCAGGGAAATCTGGGAATTAATGCGTTTGCCTAGTCGCACATTAGATAATTGCTTGAGGGTGGCAAACCTCCTCAATCTAATTGATAATGATTCTTAATTGTGCAGCTTTCTGTAGTGTTATGGACTTGCCAATAAAAATTCAGGGATTTTGATAATGATAAGACAAAGAACACTAAAAAATATTATTCGTGCAAGTGGTGTGGGTCTGCATACGGGAGAGAAAATTGACTTAACTCTAAGGCCAGCCAAAGTAAATTCTGGCATTATATTTGTGCGCTCAGATATTGAAGATTCTGCAGAAATTAAGGCATGCATAGAAAACGTTGGCGACACTCAACTCTCTACCACGCTTGAAAAAGATGGTGTTAAAGTGTCTACAGTTGAACATTTGTTATCGGCTATTGCAGGTCTTGGAATAGATAATCTATATGTTGAATTGTCAGGGCCAGAAGTGCCGATTATGGACGGTAGCGCAGGGCCATTTGTATTCTTATTGCAGTCTGCGGGTATTCAAGAACAAGATTCTGCTAAGAAATTTGTTCGAATTAAGAAACATGTACGCGTGACTGATCAAGATCGTTGGGCTGAGTTTCATCCTTATGACGGTTTTAAAGTCGCATTTACTATTGATTTTGACCATCCAGTTTTTCAAGCGGGACCACAGTCAGCGGAAATAGATTTTTCATCGACTTCTTTCGTCAAGGAAGTTAGTCGCTCACGTACATTTGGTTTTTTGCGTGATTTTGAATATTTGCGTGCGCAAAATCTCGCACTAGGCGGTAGTTTAGATAATGCGATTGCGGTGGATGATCAAAAAATCCTTAATGAAGATGGGCTTCGTTATGAAGATGAATTTGTTAAACACAAGATATTGGACGCGATCGGGGATTTGTATTTGCTCGGGCACAGCTTGATCGGCTCATTTAAAGGTTATAAGTCTGGTCATGAGCTTAACAACATACTATTAAGCACGTTATTAAGTGACCCAACGGCTTGGGAGGAGTTGACCTTTGAGGAGCAATCTAATGATGTGCCTATTTTGTATGCAGAGACTGCAACGGCTACAGCCGCTTAGTTAATTTAGTTGTCTTTTAAATAAGACAACATCTGTCGACAGTGGCCTTTTGCTCTGGATAATTCTGATTCAGTTCTACTTTCAGACGAATTGGTAGGACTGGTCAATACGGATAAAGTGTAATCAACTTTCACTCTCATGCGTCTAACAGGAGCTTCTAAAGATTCAGTAAATTCTTCATTAACCTGCTTCAACAACTCATGCTGCTGATAGCGTATTATGGTCGCTCTTTCAGGACTATCGGTAATTAGAATTAGAGTATTGCCGATAATATCAATGGCCCAACAATGTTGACGTAGTTCTGAAGAGAGCCGGCTATGCAGGCTGTTTGTTAAAGACTGTATATTTTTCGTTCGACTCAACAGTTTGGCATCAATCAGGGCATGTATCGGGTGCATTGAGGATTTCATCATGTTTGCCTGATATCTACCTACCTAGGGTGATGCAAGTTATAGTTACAAGTAAGGTATATTGACAACATAGTTTAAACTAACCAAATAAATCATGAGATTAATCACTTTAACCTGCTCTAGGAGCCGTAATGTATAGCGTACGCTACTTTAGCTCTGAACAATACCTATTAGCTATCGTAATAGGAATCGCTCTCGTGAGCACATTCATAAGCGTAGGCTACTGGCTAGGTGTTGAATATGGTCATGAAGATATTGTGGAAGAATGGAAGTATGACATTAAAAATCAGCAGGATCAATTAGAGCTTGTGCGACTAGAGAGTGATGCAAGTATAGAAGCACTGACTCAGAAAATTTCCTATTATCAAGCACATATCAATCGTTTAGATGCACTCGGTAATAAGTTGATGAATATGGCGGATTTAACCGATTTGGAAATAGATTTCACCGAACCACCAGGATTTGGTGGCCCAGATACTTATGGCAATGTAGCTAATCGGGACGTACTAGCCAGTATGGAGCAGACGCTAGCAACCATATCATCTCAGCTAAAGAGTCAAGAAAATAAGCTGTATACATTAGACGTCATGCTGACTGATAGAAATCTTAGAGAAGAAATTTATCCTCAGGGACGTCCGATTAAAAAAGGCTGGGTTTCATCCTATTTTGGTAAACGTGCAGGCCCATTTTCAGGCAAGCAGGAATTCCATCGTGGTGTTGATTTTGCGGGCAAGTACTATTCTGACGTAATCTCAGTGGCAGGTGGTGTTGTTACTGAGGCAAATAATCAAGCAGACTACGGGAACATAGTTGAAATTGATCATGGCAATGGCTATGTCACACGTTATGGGCACAATGCTCAATTATCAGTAAAAATTGGCCAGACTGTTAAAAAGGGTCAGGTAATTGCAAAATTGGGTAGTACTGGTAGGTCAACCGGACCACATGTTCACTTCGAAGTGCTTAAAAATGGTGTGTCTGTAGACCCCATGAAGTTTATCAACTCTAAACAAGTCAAATAATCCTGATTAAGCTTACATTCTAGCGATATCTTTTCTACTTTAATTTGGTTGCTAAAGTAGCCATACATATTCAATATATGCGGCGGAGCTTCAGTGGCGTTATTTCTTTATGATTATGCATTGAAAGCCATTTATTCTGAAGTCATATAATTTAATTAATTTTTATTTATAAATTGCCTGAACCTTAAAATGATCGGAAAGCTTGTACAAAAAATCTTCGGTAGTCGTAATCAGCGAGTATTATCTCGTTACAAAAAACATGTCACCCAAATTAATCAATTAGAAGACTCTATGAAGAGTTTGAGCGACTTGCAGTTGACTCAAAAAACTCAAGAATTTAAAGATAGGCTTCAAGCGGGTGCTGAATTAGAGTCATTGCTTTCAGAGGCATTTGCAGTTGTGCGTGAGGCAGGTCAGCGTGTATTGGGGATGAGACATTTCGATGTCCAATTAATAGGTGGCATGGTACTCAACGATGGCAACATTGCCGAAATGAGAACCGGTGAAGGTAAAACGTTTGTTGCTACTTTGCCTGTGTATCTGAATGCAATTGTAGGTAAAAGCGTTCATGTTATTACAGTCAACGACTACCTCGCGAAGCGTGATGCCGAATGGATGGGTAAGCTATATAACTTCCTTGGTCTGACTGTTGGTGTGATTGTGGGAGGGTTGACTGATGAAGAGCGTAAGGCAGCATATTCAGCCGATATCACTTATGGCACAAACAACGAGTTTGGTTTCGACTATCTGCGTGACAACATGAAATTTTCTACAGATCAGCGTGCCCAGCGTGATCTATATTTTGCTGTGGTCGACGAAGTCGACTCAATATTAATTGATGAAGCAAGAACACCATTAGTTATTTCTGGCCCGACTGATGATAACTCTGATTTGTATCTTAAGGTCGATAAGATAGTCCCAGATTTGATTCGGCAAGCATCCGAAGAAAGTGAAGGTGATTACTTTATCGATGAAAAATCTAAGCAGGTATTTCTCAGTGAGCAGGGTCATCAACACATTGAAGATTTATTGACAGAAGCAGGCTTATTAGCAGAACAAGACTCTCTATATGATGTAGCCAATATTAGTTTACTACACCATATCAATGCATCATTACGCGCTAATGTGTTATTTCAAAAGAATGTCGATTACATTGTTCGCAATGGCGAAGTGATTATCGTTGATGAGTTCACAGGTCGTACTATGCCTGGGCGCCGATGGTCTGAAGGCTTGCATCAAGCGGTTGAAGCTAAAGAAGGCGCTAACATTCAAAATGAAAATCAGACCTTAGCGTCAATTACTTTCCAGAACTATTTTCGTTTATATGAAAAGCTAAGCGGAATGACCGGCACAGCAGATACAGAAGCGTTTGAATTTCAATCGATCTATGGTTTAGAGGTTGTTGTAGTACCTACACACAGAGATATGGTGCGTGAAGATCGCGGTGATCTTGTTTACTTAACCTTACAAGAAAAATTCGAAGCGATTATTGAGGATGTAAAAGAGTGCATGCAAAGAGGGCAGCCTGTCTTAGTGGGTACTGCTTCGATTGAAGCATCTGAACATCTTTCAAAATTGCTTGATAAAGCAAATGTTGAACATAAAGTGTTGAATGCAAAGCATCATGCTTCCGAGTCACAAATCATTGTGCAAGCAGGTAAAACTGGCGCTGTGACCATTGCCACTAATATGGCGGGTCGTGGTACTGATATTGTATTAGGCGGGAACTTAGAGGCTGAGATTGCTGAGTTAGGAGATGCGCCAGAGTCTAGCCAAGTGGAGGAAATGAAATCTAACTGGCAGCAACATCATGATGACGTTTTAAATGCGGGTGGATTACATATTATCGGTACAGAAAGGCATGAGTCTAGACGTATTGATAATCAACTGCGTGGACGTGCGGGGAGACAAGGTGATCCAGGTTCAAGCAGATTTTATCTTTCTTTAGAAGATAATCTGATGAGAATTTTTGCACCTGATCGTGTACGTACTTTGATGCAAAAGCTAGGCATGGAGGAAGGTGAGTCAATTGAGCATCCCTGGGTGTCAAAAGCAATCGAAAATGCGCAACGTAAAGTGGAGTCGCATAACTTTGATATTCGTAAAAATTTGCTTGAATATGACGATGTGGCAAATGATCAGCGTAAGGTCATTTACGAGCAGCGTAGTGAGCTAATGAGTACAGAGGATATTTCTGAGGGTATTGAAGATATTCGTTTTGATGTGGTGACGAATATTATTAATAATTTTATTGCGCCAAATAGCATGTCAGAACAATGGGATGTCGATGATCTTACTCAAGCATTGCATAAAGAAGTGAATGTTGAGTTGCCCATTCAAGATTGGTTAGATCGTGATGATAATTTGTATGAAGAGCCGTTACGTGAGCGCATACATGCGTCAGTGAAAAGCTTGCTCGATGAAAAGCAGCAATTGCTAGGCGACGAAATGATGCATAAGCTAGAAAAAGACGTTATGCTGCAAGTTCTAGATTCAAAGTGGAAAGAACATTTGGCTGCTATGGATTATTTGCGACAGAGTATTGGATTGCGCGGCTATGCACAAAAAAATCCTAAACAAGAATACAAGCGAGAAGCATTTGAAATGTTTCAGCAAATGCTGGAAGAAATCAAGCAAGATACAATTTCATTTCTATGCCATGTGAAATTTCAGTCACCTGAGGAAGTGGCGCCAATTACGCCAGTTAAAGTGCCTGACACAGAAGATCTGCAACTTCAGCATGAGCAGGCAGCAGATATTCTTCACCCTGGTGAAGCGCCACCACAACGTAATGAGCAACCAGCAAATGCTCCTAAATCAGACCCCGTTGTTCGTGCAGATAAAAAAGTAGGTCGAAATGAAGCATGTCCATGTGGTTCAGGGAAGAAATTTAAACACTGTCATGGGAAGCTGTCTTAACTTTCTATCTTTGAGGTTCCAGCATGGCAGTTAAACTTACTGAGCCAACGCAAGCTTATAGTGTTGACGGTGTTCGCTTGGCAACAGCAAGTGCAGGCATTCGATACGTCGGGCGAGATGATGTTGTATTAATAGAAATTGCACAACAATCTAATGTTGCCGCCATGTTTACTCAAAACAAATTCTGTGCGGCACCTGTAGCGCTAGCTAAAAAGCACCTTAAAGATAATGCGCCGCGTTATTTAATTATTAATGCCGGCAATGCCAATGCGGGTACTGGCCAATTAGGTATGGATGCAGCTATTGCAACAACAAAAGCGGTGGCAGAGCATTTTAATGTGATGCCGCAACAAGTATTACCTTTTTCGACAGGTGTGATTGGTGAAGTACTTGATGTAAGTAAGATTGAGAATCAATTGCTATCGATGAGTAACGGTTTATCAGAAGATCATTGGTTGCTCGCAGCAAAAGCTATCATGACGACTGATACGGTTTCGAAAGCTTATAGTAAGAAAATAAATATCGCAGGCAAAGATGTATGCGTTACTGGTATTGCCAAAGGCTCAGGGATGATACAGCCGAATATGGCAACTATGCTGTCATATGTAGCAACAAATCTGGAAATCCCCAGTTGCATATTACAAGAACTGCTGTGCCAAGCAGCAGATCAGTCATTTAATTCAATCACGGTAGATAGTGATACTTCTACTAATGATGCATGTGTGTTAGTAGCGACAGGAAGATCTAAAGTTAGCTATGAATCCATTACTCTAGATGAGAAAGATCAATTTAAGCAAGCTTTGTGTTGGCTGATGCAAATGCTAGCTCAAGCCATTGTGCGTGATGGCGAAGGAGCAACAAAATTTGTTACCGTGTGTATTGAGCTGGCAGGTTATATCAAGCAAGCAAAAACAGTTGCGTATTCAGTTGCAAATTCACCTTTAGTTAAAACAGCACTTTCTGCCAGTGATCCAAACTGGGGCCGCATCATGGCTGCGGCGGGCAAGTGTGCTGATGAAGATTTGCAGTTATCTGAAGCTAGTTTATATATAAATGGTATCGTGGTGATGGAGCGAGGAGAACTTGCTATGAGTTATACCGAACAGGCTGGCAAGCAAGCAATGCAGGCGGAAGAAATTGAAATTAAAATTCAGCTGAACCTGGGGCTGGCGCAGCACACAGTGTGGACTACCGATCTAACCCATGAGTATGTGAGCATTAACGCTGATTATCGTAGCTAACGAAAGTCAGTATGTGTTGAGCATTTATAGCTAATGATTCAAAAACGTATCTCCATAGGAGTTATCGAAAATCAACAACAGCAGGTGTTGGTAGGAAAGCGAAAAGCGGGCACTCACTTGGAGGGGTTCTGGGAATTTCCTGGCGGCAAAGTAACTCCACAAGAATCATTTAAAATAGCTTTGAGAAGAGAACTGTACGAGGAGCTTGGAATACGTGCTTACTCAATGTTAAAGCTTGTCGAACTGCAATATCAATACCAAGATAGGCAGCTCCACTTTCAAATATTTAAAGTCACTAATTTTTCTGGCCAAGTGGAATCAGTCGAAGCACAAGAGCTTCAATGGGTGTCGCAATCTAAATTAGCAACTCTCAAACTTCCCCCTGCTAATAGAGCGATAGTTGATGCTTTGACGATGCCAGTTAATTATATGATCGCTGATCAAGATGTACTTAAAGAGCGACTGTTTCTGATTGTTAAGAAGCAACTCCAAGCTGGGATAGCACTGATTCAATATCGCGCTTATAGAGCAGATAAGAACACCTATATTTCTAATGCGAACAAACTTAGAGATTTATGTGCGGAATTTGGAGCAAAGTTAATTTGTAATTGTAGCTTGGCGTGGACAACAGAAATTTCTGGCCATAGAATTCATCTTAATAGCCATCGATTGCGCGATGTGAATAGTCAGTTATCTCATTATAAAGGATTAGATTTTTTTTCGGCTTCTTGCCATAGTGAGGAAGAAGTAAAAATGGCTAATAATCTTGGGGTGAGGTGTATGTTGATTGGGCCAGTGAATCAAACAAACAGTCACGCGTACGCAGATATTCTTGGCTGGAGTCGTTTCAGTCGATTATGTTTTATGGCAAATAGCCCTGTGTATGCTTTGGGTGGGATGGGTTTAAACGACTACCAGAATGCAATAGTGCATGGTGCGCAAGGCATCGCTGCGATTCGCGCTTTTATGGATTAAAAGGCGCAACAAGCAATTTTGAAATTAATATCTCGTTCTACTTGTTTGGGATATTTGTTCGGGTCTGGCTGCTCTAAGAACCTAATAGAAAATCTATGTTTACCTGCGCTAATTTCCGGGAAGCATGCATCACTGATGTCTACTAACACACGAATTAATTGATTGGGTTGATGTTGATCAAGGTTTCTTTGATAAAAACCCTTTGGTGCTGCACAATTTTCAATTTCCGTGCTGCTTCTAATTAACTCCAAGCAATGGACCGCTGCTTTATGTGCAACTACGAAAGGTTGTAACCATGTCCGGATGATTTCTTTACGTTTGTTGGAAGGCTGTGTCAGCCAGTAATGGTAGGCAGGTAAATCAAAATAGCAGGTACCTCCAGGGATGGCTGCGCGTTGCTTAATACTATTAATAAAGTCATTATCTTTTAAATGAGTTATTAGCTGTCCTGGTTGGATGTCCAGTTCATTAATTAACCCTGAATGTTCAGAGGTTAAATGCTCTAATTTATCCTGGTCTAAACTCGGGATGCTGTGTAATTTCTGGAGGTTAGTGAGTTGTCTTTTCACCTCTTTCATTAATTCTCTTTTTAGGTCTCCACGTGAGACTAAACCTATTAATTCAAGTAGTGCCGATAGTGCTGAATGGCTATCTAAGGCATCTTCTTTCTCCATGTAGTAGATGCAGCGATTATATAGTTGCTCGACACGTATAAACGTACGAATACGCTCATTAAGGGGTTGCTCAAAATGGACTAAAGAAGACATTATGCACATTATGAAGCGGCTAAATGGCTAAAGCCAAGTATTTTTGATGAAGTTGGCGAATTTGCAGGATCAAATCTTCAGGTTCACCGTTGTTAGTGATGATGTCATCAGCATGTTTAAGTCGTTCGTTTGAGTCAATTTGTGACTTAATAATATCTTCTACATGGTCTTTATCGCACCGATCCCGAGTAGCTACACGATTAAGCTGATTTTGCTTGTTGGTTTCAACCACTAGAATTCGATCCACTATCGATTGCATATTCGACTCGATTAATAGAGGTATCACGATTATGCAATACCTCGAATTTATTGATTCAATTTGAGATGTGATTTCAGCTTGTACTTTAGGATGAATAATCTGCTCAAGCAAAATGCGTAAATCTTCATTAATGAATATCTTTTCTCTCAAAAATTTACGGTCAATTTGCTTTGATTCAAGCACGCAGCTAGACCCGAATAAATTGATTACTTCATGGTACGCTTTTCCTGAGGGTAATAATAATTCTCGGCTAATCTCGTCAGCATCAATCACTGGAATATTGTGGACAGAATGAAATAGATTGCTGATAGTGGTTTTGCCTGAACCAATTCCACCAGTAAGACCTATGCGTAACATGCGATTACAATTCACACCGCAAGGATGGATTTAACTTCGGGGCCCCAGAGCAAACATATAATACCGCCTAATGCTAAATAGGGACCAAAAGGCGTTGGGACATCTCGACCTAAAGCCTTTGTTACGATTAATGTAACGCCAATGATGCTACCAACAACAGATGATATTAGTATGATTGCGATCAAATATTGCCATCCTAGCCATGCGCCGAGTAGTGCAAATAATTTGAAATCACCATACCCCATACCTTCCTTGCCAGTAATCAGTTTGAATATTTGAAAGACTAGCCATAAAGATGAGTAACCAAATATTGCGCCCAATATACTGTCTTCAAGCGAGCAAAATAACTGGAAGTAGTTGGCAATAATCCCTAGCCAAAGAATTGGTAAGGTTATATTATCTGGAAGTAGAGTTGTCTTAAAATCTATTATCGAAAGTGTAACTAAACTCCACGCTAAAATCATAGCGAGTAAAGTTTGCCAGCTAAAGCCAAATTTGAATGCGATAAAACCTGTGAGCACTGCAGTAAAAAATTCGACTAGAGGATACTGTGTAGAAATATGTATTCCGCAGTGACGACATTTGCCTTTTTGGATTAAGTAACTTAGCACGGGAATGTTTTCTAAGCTGCTAATTGGATGCTTGCAAGAAGGACATTGTGAGCGAGGGGTGACTAAATTGAATGTGCTTTTCACATTGTTGTCTATATCTTCTAGTTCAAGTAATTGCTGACATTCACTTTTCCATCCTCTTTCGAGGATGATAGGGAGTCTGGTAATTACTACATTTAAAAAACTGCCGATCAGTAACCCCAGCGCAAAGCTACATCCAATGAAGAAAGTTGGATTAATGCTTAGTAAGTTTATAATTTGCACGTCTTGAATTAAACAACCGTACCCATTTTGAAGATTGGTAGGTACATAGCGATGACTAATCCACCTACAAGTACACCAAGTATTGTCATGATCATTGGTTCAAGTAAGCTGCTCAAGCCGTCGACTAAATTATCTACCTCAGCATCATAAAAATCGGCGACTTTACTTAGCATTCCGTCTAAAGAACCAGATTCTTCACCAATCGCTACCATTTGCACCATCATGTTTGGGAACACTCTAGTCTGCTTCATGCTTTGTTGGAGTCGGGTGCCTGTAGATACGCCATCCCTCATTTTCGTGGTCGCTTCATAGTAGAGCGCATTACCAGTTGCCCCTGCAACAGATTCCATAGCTTCAACTAGCGGGACACCAGCCGCAAACATAGTGGCAAGTGTTCGGGCAAATCGCGCAATGGCAGATTTTTTAATATGCTGCCAATTATTGGAATTTTAAGAGATATGAGATCTAAATTTCTGCGCATTGTAGGTGAACGTTGTTTCGCATACGTAAAGGCAAATATTGATGCGCCAACCCCGAGGAAAACTGCCCACCACTTTGCCTGTATAAATTCTGATAAGTTTACTACTAGTTGTGTGAATGCTGGTAGATCAGCTCCAAATCCTTCAAAAATACTCTGGAATTGTAGTACAACAAAAATTAGTAAGATCACACAAACTATGAATGCTACAATTAGCACTGCGACTGGATAAAATAATGCTTTTTTAACTTTGGCCTTTAGCTCTTCAGTTTTTTCTTTATAAGTTGCTATTTTGTCTAGTAGTGACTCTAAAGCACCTGACTGCTCTCCTTCACCCACTAAATTACAAAAAAGTGCATCCAAATACTTGGGGTTTTTTTCTAATGCATCAGCTAAACTCGTACCACCTTCAACATCTGATTTGATACTAAGTATTAGATCTTGCATATTTGGGTTGTCATGACCTCGTCCAATAATCTCAAATGATTGCACTAGAGGCTTGTGCTTTTCCTTTGACTTTAGATCCTTTTCGGTCTAAACCTTGCCATAAGAAGGTGATTGAATTTGTAGCTGCCATAAATTAATCTTTGGTCACACGATTCACTTCTTCGAGGCTGATAATCCCATCCTTAACTTTTCTAAGTCCGGAGAGTCGTAAGTCGGCAACACCTTCTTTTGCAGCTTGGTCACTTAATTGCAAGGAATTGCCACCCTCCATGATTATTCTGCCCATTGCCTCAGATACTGGCATGACTTGGTGTATACCTACTCGCCCTTTATAGCTATTTGTACATTTATCGCAACCAGTAGGTTTATAAATGGTTAGATTGTTTAGATCAGATTTTTTGAAGCCTTCTTCAAGTAGCGCATCTTGTGGTATGTCGTCAACTGCTTTACAGAGACCACAAAGTTTTCTTGCTAGTCTCTGGGCTATTATTAATGACACTGCAGAGGCAATATTGAAAGGAGGAACACCCATATTAGTTAAACGAGTGAGCGTTTGAGGAGCGTCATTAGTATGTAGTGTTGATAGTACTAGGTGACCAGTTTGTGCTGCCTTAATAGCAATTTCAGCTGTTTCAAGATCACGAATCTCACCTACCATGATGACATCTGGATCTTGGCGTAAAAAAGCGCGAAGAGCAGAAGCGAATGTGAGTCCAACCTTAGGCTTTACATTTACTTGATTAACTCCAGGCATATTAATCTCAGCAGGATCTTCAGCGGTTGAGATGTTGCGATCGGGCGTATTAAGAATATTTAGACCGGTATATAGTGAAACAGTTTTACCAGAGCCTGTAGGGCCAGTAACTAGTATCATGCCATAAGGTTTAGCAAGTGCGTTTAAGTAGAGCTGCTTCTGTTCTTCTTCATAGCCTAGAACATCAATCCCAAGCATGGTACTGCTCGGGTCAAGAATACGTAATACAATTTTTTCCCCGAATAGAGTCGGGCATGTACTTACACGAAAGTCGATAGCACGCTTTTTAGAAAGCTGCATTTTAATACGGCCATCTTGAGGAACTCGTCTCTCGGAAATGTCTAATCGTGACATCAGTTTAAGGCGTGCGCTGATTCTTGGTCCAAGAGTTATAGGTGGGTTTGCTACTTCTTCTAGGATGCCGTCGATTCTGAAGCGAACGCGAAATATGTGCTCATATGGCTCGAAATGGATGTCAGAAGCTTTTTTATTAATAGCATCTAATAACACCTTATGGACGAATCGTACAATAGGTGTGTCATCAATATCAGATTCCCTTGCATCATCACTATGGTCATCATCGGTATCAGAGAACTCTAAATTATCTAGATCATCATCTAGCAGCCCATCCGTGGATAGTGAGGTATCGCCCATTTCTAAAGCTTTATCTAAGATTCTATCTAGTTTGTCTTCTTCGACTAGAACCGGTTCTGTAGAAATACCAGTGTTGAATTTGAATTCATCAAGCGCTACTAAATTCATTGGGTCGGATATGGCGACAAATAATCTATTCCCACGCTTCTGGACAGGTAGAGCGTGATGTTGGCGAATCAGCTTTTCTGGGGCCAAGTTGATTGGAATTGAATCTAGATCCAGGCCATCTAAATCGAGTAGTGGGATACCAAATTCTAGAGATGCGCAGCTGGCTAATTCGCTGGCGAGCGAAGTTTGATCCTCACGCGCTTTTTCTTCCGATATTAGTCCATCGTTGATTAAACGAAGTGCTAATCCACCTATTCTTAGTGATAATGCTGGTGTTGTCATGAATGGGTGTTTCTCTACTTGAGTAACTAATTGGATGTTAAAGCGTCATGCTAGCAAAGTATGAGTAAAATGTGTTTGGGTAATTGACAAATTAAGGATTAAATTAGATTAGATGCACAATAGAGGGGATAGGTGTCTACTTTATAAAGTAATAATGCTACCAATTTGCTAATGCGAATAGTCTGCATAATGCCTGTATATTTGTTAATTCTTCCGTTACTTACTGTGTGTTTTGATATCGGCCAGCTATGGCAGTTCCAACTCAGGCAAGTTTTTACTGATGTGTACTGAAATTTATTATTTCTCCCATGGATGCAATTTAACGATTTCAAGTACTTCAGCATTTGAGTGGTCTAAAATAACAGTAAGGTCCATGGCATGGCCTTTGAGAGGCAGAAACCCAACATTTGATGAACCAAGTGGGTATCGGCTAATTAAGTTGGAGTAATCAGTCAGTCTTGATAGGTTGTAGTCTTTTAGTGAGGTTAATGGCTCCATATGGGCGATTATTTCTGCTTGAGATTCCTGATACGAAATGTAGTATCTAGGCGTTTTGGCAAGGTCGCTACTTCCATCAAGTACACTAAACATAAAAGCATTGCGTTCTTCGATATCGTCAGGCAATTTTGAAGAAATCCATTTAGGCCCTAATAGAGGGGCTGATTTAAATTCATCGCGAGTAGCCTCGCTTAGTTGTTCTTCACTTAAGTCATTGGCATAAACTAACTGAAAGCGATCTACTTCAAATACTATGTATATTGGCCGAACAATGGCCACAGTATACAGACCATAAAGTAGTGCCCCTATTTGAAGTGTAAAGATAATGAAAAGGTCGCGTTTTAGCTCCTTCTTCTTAGCGTTATATACAACCAAAGTAAGAAGAGGGCCTAAGCATACATCTACACCTAAAACCATCAAGAATATTTTATCTGCGCCAATAGCCTGAGCTAATGCGCCTGGATACCAGATCAAAAAAACAAGCGCTAATAATAATGCAGCGATAAAAATAGAACATATAAGATGTATTAAAAAAGCTTGGAACCGATTTTCAACTTTGCGGCTTAACATGAATATTTTATAGTATTGAACTTATTGCTCTCCAAGCCGTCTTTGAATACTTACTAAGTTCTACAGCTTGCAGGGGCGTACTTGGCTAATAGTGTTGCACCAGGATTAACAATGGCTCCTTGAGTTGCTTTACCAGCAGCGAAACAATGCCAAATAATTGGACCTTGTGGAGGGGTGCCGACTGCAAGTGGAGCATTGAGGGATGAAGGAACAAAGAACAACTGGTTTTGGGTGGCAACATCAACACGAGTAGTGAAATCTACACGGATAATACCAGTTGCAGTAGTCACCCGAATAGATGAGACATTTGCAGAACCTTGTCCAGTACCATTAGCATCACCAAGATTAGAGATGCAAGTGCCTGCAGCGGAGCAAGTTGCACCAACTGTATTGATTGCGCCTGTACGGAATCCTGAAGCTAAGCCACCATCTACATCAGGCGATGCGTTAGCAGCATTGTCCGCCACTAATAATTTTGCGTCAGCTGCAAGACTGATTCCCTCGGTTACACGGCCGCGAATCGTGTAATCTTGGTAAGCAGGCAATGCAACCGCTGCTAGGATACCTATGATCGCAACAACGATCATTAATTCAATCAAGGTAAAACCTTGTTGTATTTTTTCATTTGTAATTCCTCGTGGTTGAGTGAACATAGTTAAAGCATTCATATCCACCCATGCTTCCTTGCACGCTCTGGATTACACTGAATTCCAATTTTGGATAGACTTAGTCCAAGTTTGTGCCAGGGAATGAACATTTAATATAGATCCATGCGAAACAATACTTCATTTAAAAAGGATATTGCTATAAAAGGAGATAAAAGGAGATAAAAGGAGATAAAAGGAGATAAAAGGAGATAAAAGGTTGGTAAATGGTTTTATGTGGTCTAAATCGGCGGTTAGCAACAGAGATTGTCGTTCCAGGCTGAACTTCTTGAGTCGATATGGAGCTGCAATTGTGAATTGGTAAATGTTAAGTAACTGTAGAGATCAAGATTGGAGTGATTCTTTTTAATCGGCTCTGTGACGAACATGGTGATTTTTTGGATTCGAAATAGTCATAGAGTGTGTGAGTATGGTAAACAGTATGTTATAGCAGCAATATTTTGTGACTATATCATTTAGTATATTAGGTATATTGTCGTTAAAAATAGATGGGGTTTCTTTGTCTAATCCAAATTTGAAAATTGTAATTAATCAACTCAATTTTTTAGTGGGTGATATTGAAGGTAATTGCGAAATTATCGTAAGTAGTATTCGTCATGCAAAGTTGCAATTAAAGGCTGATTGTATTGTATTTACTGAGCTCGCCTTAATTGGGTACCCTCCTGAAGATCTGTTATACAGGTCAAATATACGCAGACGGATTGAATCAGCATTGACTAAAATACAACAGGAAGCTGTTGGTGTTTCTGTGATATTAGGGTTGCCCTGGAGCGAAAATGGAAAGCAATATAATGCTGCAATGGTAATTCAAGATACACAAGTCATTGGTAAGTATTATAAAATGGCACTGCCAAACTATAACGTCTTTGATGAAAAGAGATATTTTGTTTCGGGAGATAATCCCTGTGTGATTAATATAAAAGGTGTGATAGTTGGGCTAACGATCTGTGAAGATATTTGGAATGTTGAGCCACTACGTTTAACTAAAGAGGCGGGTGCGCAAGTTGTTATTAATATTAATGCAAGTCCGTACCATGTGGGTAAACAGGTTGAAAGAGAATCTCAAGTAGCAAAGCGAGTGAAAGAAAATGATTTGCCGGTTATTTATGTCAATCAAGTAGGTGGGCAAGATGAATTGGTATTTGATGGTGGATCGTTTGCAATGGATCGTAGTCAAAATATATTATTTCGATTGGGTGAATGTCAGCAAGGCTTACATCTGGTTGAATTCGACAAACAAAGTAAAGATCTAATAACGCAACAATCAATATGTCCTATAAGCAGTGATATTCAGTCTGTTTATGGCGTGCTGGTTTACGGTTTGCAGGAATATGTCAATAAGAATGGCTTTAATGGCGGGTTAGTTGGTCTTTCAGGAGGTATAGATTCTGCGCTAGTGCTGGCACTTGCTGTTGATGCCTTGGGTGCTGATAAAGTCCATGCGGTAATGATGCCATCCAAGTATACATCAGGAATGAGTTTAGATGATGCGCAACAATTAACAGCTAATCTTAGAGTTAAATACTCCGTTATTGAGATTGATAGCTTGGTCGAAGCGCTTGAAAGTTCTTTGGCGGCATTATTTGAATCGGTGCAAAAAGACACAACCGAAGAGAATATACAGGCGCGCATTAGGGGAGTGTTACTGATGGCTCTTTCTAACAAGTTTGGTCAAATGGTTATTTCAACAGGTAACAAAAGTGAAATGGCAGTTGGCTATGCGACTTTATACGGAGATATGGCAGGGGGATTTGCGCCGCTAAAAGATGTGCCTAAAACATTGGTTTATGATTTAACGCGTTATAGAAATACGCTGACGAATGTAATTCCGAGTAGAATTATTGATAGGCCGCCTAGTGCAGAATTAGCACCAGACCAAAAGGATGAAGATAGTCTGCCTCCCTATCATGTGCTTGATGCAATTCTCGAAATGTTCATTGAGCAAGATAAAAGCCGCAGTCAAATCGTGGCACAAGGTTTTGAGGAAAAAACAGTCTCAAGAACCATCGAAATGGTGTTCCAAAACGAATATAAGCGTCGACAAGCACCACCTGGGATTAAGATCACGAAGCGAGCGTTTGGAAAGGATCGACGTTATCCAATTACTTCAGGCGTATTGAGGTATCTAAAAGAAGACTGAGTTTAATTACAGTAATATGTTTTTAAGCTAAGTTTTTCTAATATTCTGTCCCAGACATTTGTCGCGCAACTTATTTTTGTAGTTGCGTAGCTAGGATTAAGCACCTTTCCATCATCACCTAAGAAATTAGCCGCGTATACTTTGTGTGTGTCGTATGCTAAGTCATTAATGCCAAGTTGTCGGTAGGCAAGCTCAAGCGTATATACCGCTTGAGGCATGGCTGGTGCGCCCTGGTATTTTTCCATCGCATACTTTGCGCGGTTAGCGGCAGCAACGTATGCACCTCTACGCATATAGAAATCTGCAACAGTGAGTTCATGTTCGGCTAATTCATTGCGTAAATAAATCATGCGTTGTTTGGCATCATCCGCATAATCACTATCTGGATATTTTTGTATCAAGTTGTTGAAGATATCAAATGCGGCAATGAGTGGTGCATGATCTTTGTCTGATGGATTACGTGGTAAGATGAAGTTCATGAATGTTTTGCTTTTATCAAAATTGGCCAACCCTTTCATGTAGTGCGCATAATCGACGTTAGGGTGCTGAGGGTTCAGCTTAATAAAACGATTTGCACTGCTAATCGCTGCATCCGTATTGTTTTGGCGATAATATAAGAACGTAAGTTCAAGCTGAGCTTGCTGTGCATAACGCCCAAACGGATAACGAGACTCTAGAAGAGTGTAGCTTTCAATAGCATCAGTGAATCGATTACCCTGCATTTCACTATTGGCTTTGGTATAAAGTTGACGAGCAGAGATATCCTCACTTATCGTAGGCTCTTCATCTTCGTCAGCACCAAACAATCCCTTGACGGTAGAGCAGCCTGTTGTCAGTACCAGGCAGAGGAGGCAAATTAATTCTAAATATCGGAAGTTACGATTCATCTTGGCAAATTGGTTAACTATATTGATGGCAAGTATACCTTACACACGTGATTTCGAGCGACATGTCTGAAAAAATTACACAAACGATTACTATTCCCATAGATCATGTCGGGTTAAGACTTGACCGCTCATTAGCGATGCTTCTGCCCGAATATTCGCGGGCAAAAATACAGTCGTGGATCACGAAGCGCTTAATCACAGTGAATGGCGAATTCATGGCGAGTCGTTTTAGTGTTTCTGGTGGAGAGGAGGTCATTTTGAATCCTGTGCAGGAGGATCAAAATACCCAACATATTGCAGAAAATATCCCCATTAACGTGGTGTTTGAAGATGATCATTTGATGGTTATTGACAAGCCTGTAGGTCTGGTAGTGCATCCCGGTGCCGGAAATCATACGGGCACTTTAATGAATGCATTACTTCACCATAGCGATCAACAATCATCACTTCCGCGAGCCGGGATTGTCCATCGCCTTGATAAAGATACCAGTGGAATTATGGTAGTGGCTAAGTCTCTAGTTGCTCACACTGGGTTAACTAATATGTTGCAGGAGCACTTGGTGGAGCGACGTTATCACGCAGTTGTGCGAGGGCATATGATTTCTGGAGGGACGATAGATGAACCTATTGGCCGTCATCCTCATGACCGGACAAAAATGGCAATCTCAGAAAGGGGTAAATCTGCCATTACGCATTACAAAATTGTTGAAAAGTTTAAACGACATACCTGGGTTGAAGCCAAATTAGAAACAGGCCGTACGCACCAGATTCGTGTGCACTTGTCCGCTAAAAAACATCCATTAATCGGTGATGTTGTGTACGCGCCTCGTATCCAGCGAGTGGCGAATGTGCCAAAAGAATTAAATGATTGTTTGTGTTCATTTCTGCGCCAAGCTTTGCATGCATTTGAACT
The DNA here is from genome assembly GCA_951812785.1 of uncultured Gammaproteobacteria bacterium. Taxonomy (GTDB): domain Bacteria; phylum Pseudomonadota; class Gammaproteobacteria; order UBA4575; family UBA4575; genus UBA1858. Next base: position 1,765,665 of record OX638335.1, on the reverse strand, counting down.
TGCATTTGAGCATCCTGTTACGCGCCAAGCAATGAAATGGAATGCTGATATGCCTGATGATATGTGTGACTTATTAACTAAGCTTAGAGAGCATTCACCTTTATGAGCCTTCAGTTGATTTATCCTGATTGGCCTCTACAGAATAAAGTGACAGCTTTCACTACGACCAGAATGGGGGGCGTAAGCTCAGAGCCGTACAATGAATTTAATCTAGCCTTGCATGTTGGCGATAATCACAATGATGTATTAAGTAATCGCCATCGTATCAACGAATACTTAGGTGGAAGCATTGATGTTAAATGGCTGAAACAGACGCACAGTACTATTACCATGGATGCAGCCAATATTGAAGCCGATGCTTCATTCACAACGAGTAAAAATATTGCTTGTGCCGTATTAACCGCCGACTGTTTACCGCTATTATTTTCTGATGACAATGGTGAATGTATTGGCGCAACCCATGCAGGTTGGCGCGGTCTTGTTGATGGCGTGATAGAAAATACTATTCATGTCATGTCTCATTACATTAAACCAACCCATGTTTGGTTAGGGCCAGCAATTGGTCCGCAATCATTTGAGGTGGGTGAAGATGTTTTTAAAGACTATATCAAGCGTAATGCTGATTTTGAGTCCTGCTTTAAAGCGATTAAATCAGGTAAATGGAATCTTGATATATATCAAGCAGCAAAGATTGTTCTCAAAGCGGCTGATATATTGAATATATACGGCGGGTCTTATTGTACTTATAGCGATGAGGAGCAGTTTTTTTCTTATCGCCGCCATTCAGTCACAGGCAGAATGGTAACGATTATTGCGAGGCGTTAATTATTTGCCCTTGAAGTTTTCCATCTCGTCCCCAAATAGATAGCATCTTAAAACTATATTTTAAGCCAATGAGAACAGATAAGTTAACCACAACATTTCAAGCAGTCCTACAAGAAGCGCAGTCTTTGGCTGTGCGACATGATCATCAAATGTTAGAGGCTTCGCATGTATTGCAAGCGATGCTGGCACATCAAGGCAGTGGGGTTTATAACATTTATGCAAATGCAGGTGTTGACGTAGAACAACTCGCTGCTCAGTTACAAAAGCATATTGAATCACTACCACAAGTAAGCGGTGCGGGTGGGGAAGTGCATATTTCATTGAGTCTTTCAGGATTGTTGAATATGACCGAAAAAGTGGCCCATGAATGGGGTGATGAGTATATTGCCTGTGAAGCTTTTTCTGTTGCTGTGTTAGAAGATAAAGGTGCTGTGGGTGCATTGTTTAAACAACTCGGCGCAAACAAATCTAATATTCAAAAAGCAATTAAAAGCTTACGTAAAGGTGAATCGGTAAAGAACCAGAACCAGGAAGAGCAACGTGACGCACTGGAAAAATATACAGTTGATTTAACTGAGCGTGCCGAGCAAGGAAAATTGGATCCTGTTATTGGGCGGGATGATGAAATACGTCGTTCTATACAAGTGTTACAACGTCGCACAAAAAACAATCCTGTGTTAATCGGTGAGCCTGGCGTAGGTAAAACGGCCATTGTTGAAGGTCTAGCACAAAGAATTGTTGATGGTGAAGTGCCAGAAGGGATTAAAGGCAAGCGGCTACTTTCATTGGATTTAAGTGCATTAATTGCAGGTGCGAAATTCCGTGGTGAATTTGAAGAGCGATTGAAAGCTGTGTTGAATGATTTGGCTAAGCAAGAAGGCCAAATTATATTATTCATCGATGAACTGCATACCATGGTGGGTGCTGGCAAAGCAGAAGGTGCAATGGATGTTGGTAACATGTTAAAGCCAGCGCTCGCACGTGGTGAGCTACATTGTTTGGGTGCTACAACGCTGGATGAATATCGTGAATACATAGAAAAAGATGCAGCATTAGAACGACGCTTCCAGCAAATTATTGTTGATGAACCTTCAGTGGAAGATACCATCGCAATTCTGCGTGGTTTAAAAGAGCGTTATGAATTACACCATGGTGTAGAAATAACAGATCCTGCGATTGTCGCTGCAGCAACTTTGTCACACCGTTATATATCCGGTCGTCAGTTGCCAGATAAAGCAATTGATCTGGTGGATGAAGCTGCTTCAAAAATCCGTATGGAAATTGATTCTAAGCCAGAGCAAATGGACCGCATGGATCGACGACTTATTCAATTAAAAATTGAACGAGAAGCGTTAAAGAAAGAGTCTGATGATGCATCCTTAAAGCGTTTGGAAATTCTTGAAAATGAAATTGAAGAATTATCCCGAAGCTATTCTGATTTAGAGGAAATCTGGAAAGCTGATAAAGCGACGTTACAAGGTGCACACCATGTCAAAGAAGAGTTGGAACAAGCACGAATTCAAATGGACGCGGCCAGGCGTGCAGGTGATTTGGCAAAAATGTCAGAGATTCAATATGGCGTGATTCCTGGATTAGAGGAAAAAATTGCACATGCCGCCGGTAATGAAAATAGGCAAACACAATTACTGCGCAATAACGTGAGTGATAATGAAATTGCAGAAGTGGTTTCCAAGTGGACGGGCATTCCTGTCAATAAGATGCTGTCAGGTGAACAACAAAAGCTATTGGAGATGGAGAGCTATCTGCAACGCAGAGTAGTTGGGCAGAATGAGGCAATTACAGCGGTCTCAAATGCGGTAAGACGGTCTCGTGCAGGTCTTGCTGATCCTAATCGCCCTAATGGGTCATTTTTAATGTTAGGCCCTACAGGAGTGGGTAAGACTGAATTAACTAAAGCATTGACGGAATTTTTATTTGATACAGAAGAAGCGATTGTGCGTATCGACATGTCTGAGTTTATGGAGAAACATTCTGTTGCGCGCCTAGTAGGCGCACCTCCAGGTTATGTGGGCTACGAGGAAGGTGGCTATTTGACAGAAGCCGTTAGACGTAAACCCTATAGCGTTGTACTGCTCGATGAAGTTGAGAAAGCACATCCCGATGTATTTAATATTTTATTACAAGTATTAGACGATGGTCGTTTAACTGATGGGTATGGACGCACGGTAGATTTTCGAAATACGGTGATTGTTATGACGTCTAATCTTGGTAGTGACCGAATACAAGAGTTATCTGCATCTCAAAATTATGATGAGATTAAATCAACAGTGATGGATGTGGTAGGTCAACATTTTAGACCTGAGTTCATTAATCGAATCGATGACACGATCGTGTTTAAACCACTGACTAAACAGCAGATACAAGAGATTGCAAAAATTCAGTTGAATCGTTTGAGACAACGCTTGGCTGAGCGTGAAATTGACATTGAGGTGACTGATGATGCCTTGGCTTATCTTGGTAATGCAGGGTTTGATCCTATCTATGGTGCACGACCGTTAAAAAGAGCTATCCAGCAATATTTGGAGGATGCCTTGGCAAAAGATTTATTAGAAGGAAAGTATGTAGCGGGTGATGTCATTAAAGTTGATATGCATGAAGGTCAGCCAAACTTTGGGAAACATTAAATTAGCTATCAGAAACCTTAAGTAATAATTTATCTAATTGCCTATTGCTGAGTATTCGTTTCATATAGCCTAAGGTATAAGTTGGTTTAGTGACATAGTAACGTGGCTTGGGCCGGCGACTTTCAAGCGCATGAATTACCTTGGGTGTGATAGCAGATGCTGGTAACGTAAAGGGAACAGCAGCGCCTTTTTTAAGTAAGCGTTTTTCTGAGTTTAAGTATTCTTGCCTGAATCGACTGCTATCCCGGTCTATGTATTTTTGATACATCTTATAGCTGTTGACTCTGAACTTGGTTGCTATAGGACCCGGTTCGATTAAGCTAGTGGCGATGTTTGTGCCACGTAATTCGAGCCTTAAAGTATCAGCAAATCCTTCAATGGCATATTTGCTCGCGGTATAAGCACCTCTAAATTTTAGTGCGATGAACCCAAGGATAGAGCTGTTGAAAATAATACGTCCACCATCATTCTGGCGCATGACAGGAATGGCTAAGTTGGTTAATTCCATCGTGCCAACGACATTTGTCTCAAATTGTAAGCTTATGGCTTCGCGTGTGAGGTCTTCTACTGCGCCAGCCTGTCCGTAAGCGCCATTATTAAACAGGCCATAAAGAGAGCCTTCTGAGTATTCTAAGGATGCCTTCATTGTTTAGTCGGTCCACATCGCCTTGATGACGTGCGCTAGCAATTACTTTATAGCCGCGCTGGAGTAAGTCTTTGGCAACTTGGTAACCAATGCCTGATGAACACCCGGTGATTAGTACGCTACGATTTGGTGGAATACTCATATTTATTTAAAGAGAATCTTTAAGTTAATTATATTAGATTTTATGAAAACGCAGACGAAAAAAAACCGGACTCAAAAGAGTCCGGTTTGATTCGATTATGAATTCGAATTAAATATCGAAGTCATCGTCATTGTTGTTAGCATCACAAGGGCGTCTCTCGATACCGTTGTCTGCCGCATACTTCTCTGCACTTGCATCAATGATCGCTTGTGATAATGGCACATCACCTTCAATCCAATCTGACACGATGTTCCACTGACGTGCACTTGCATCCCATTGCTGGAACTTAGCTAAGTGACCGCCTACATGGTCCATACAGTTCAAGTTTAACTCTGGCACTAGACCAGTTGCGCCTAACTCTTCGATACGTGCTGCAGTTAGCGTTAAGTTCTCAAAGCCCCAACGAGCTTCTGAACTAGTCAATGCACGGTTACCAAATCGCTCTTGAGCAATTCTTAGTGCTTCTGTATGTACAACACCAGCAAGTACTCCTAAGTTCCAATATACAGACCCTAAACGTGACTTATCTTGTAGGTCTCCGTTACCTGCGGCATATACATCAGAAATGATGTCTTGAACCACTTTGAAGTCTGTACCCGCTGGGTGAGTTGTAATCGCTTGGTAGCCGTCTGCTGAGCTACCTGCTGGGATTACGTCCTCATCAGAGTTAGACCAGATGTTACCGATCAAACGGCTTACTGGGTAACCCATACGCTTAGCCGTCTGCATCGCTACTGGATTCATCACACCCCAGCCACGTAGTAATACGTAGTCAGGCTTTGATTTACGAATCTTCAGCCATTGTGATTGCTGCTCGTTACCTGGGTGAGGGACTTCGATTGCTTCATGTGAACATCCGTGCTTCTCACACATGCTGTCCATGAAATCAATGGCTTCGCGACCATATGGTGATCCGTGGTACAACATGGCAATCTTCTTGCCTTTAAGGTTGTCCATGCCACCTTCTAAACCACCAATGTAGTGCACCATAATGGAGTGCTCATCATAAGTGTTGATGCCTGGCATAAAGTAGTATGGGAAAATGTCGCCACGTTGCCCCGCTGTTTTACCGTGGTTAACCGCGATAATTGGCATTTTGTCTGCGCGACCTGTTTCGATCAGTGCAGTTGAAATACCGACTGATAGTGGGTCGAAGAATACAGCGCCACCTTCACGATCTTTCAATCGTTTGTAGCACTCTACGCCACGCTCAACTGAATACTCAGTTTCACACTCAGACCAAATTAGTTTCACGCCGTTTAAACCACCACGTGAGTTCAATAAATTATAATAGTCTAAGATTCCACCAAAGTAGCCTGTACCACCCGCTGCATATGGGCCCACACGATAACTTGGAATTGGGACGTACATTGTATCTTCTGCGCTGACTACGCTACTCATGCCGACCATTGCCAACAATGCGCTTGCCAGTAATATTACTCTCATCTTCATATATATGCTCCTGATTAACAAAAGGAAGTTTAAGTGTTTACTTATTACTAATTTATTATTGCGCATAACTTCACATTACACGCGTTTAAACATCTATTGAAAGAAATAACAGATGCCTTAGGTGGGAGTTTATTCGTAAAATGGTAAGAATAGCAATACAAAATAACTTAATATATTATTATATTGTGATTTCATAAGTTCCTTTACACACTAAAATATAGTATAGGAACTTATTGTTTTAGTCGCCAGTGAATTCAACCTTAATTATTTAAGGTAATTACGTTTAGTAAAAAATTTTCAATATCAGATACTTTAATATTTTGGCTATTTTCGTCTGTGCGGGCTTTATATTCGAGACTGCCTGTTTTTAAGCCGCGTTCACTAATCACTAGGCGGTGAGGGATGCCAATCAGTTCATGATCCGCAAACATCATCCCTGGACGTAGATTACGGTCGTCAAAAAGTATTTCTATGCCCTTTTCTGTGAGCTGTTGATAGATTTCTTCGCAGTATGATTTGACAACTTCAGATTTGTTCATGTTAATAGGGATAATGGAGAGCTGGAACGGGGCTAACGAAAGTGGCCAAATAATTCCTTGCTCGTCATGGTTTTGCTCAATGGTGGCAGCGACAACGCGCGAAACACCAATACCATAACACCCCATCGTCATGATTTTATCTTTGCCATTCTGATCTAATACACTGGCGTTGAGTTCGCGACTATATTTCTCACCCAGTTGGAAAATATGGCCGACTTCAATGCCACGTTTAATTTGAATATGGCCTCGACCATCAGGACTTGGGTCTCCTTCTTGAATGCTTCTTAGATCAGCCTTTTCAAGGGTTGTTATATCGGGCCAATTAGCATTTTTAAAGTGGAATCCAGCTTCGTTAGCACCACAGACAAAATTTTCTAAGGCAACAGCGGCATGATCCACAATCACCCTACATGGAAGTTCGAGCGGACCTATAAATCCTTTCTTAGTAGAAGATAGGCATGATTCGATATCGGCGTCACTGGCTAGTGTGAGTGGCTTAAAGACATCTTCAACCTTTTCAGCTTTGACGGTATTTAATTCGTGGTCGCCGCGTAGAGCAAATGCAATTACACCTTCGTTTTCAGCTTTAACAATTAGCATTTTGATACATTGTTTACTATCGACATGTAGTGCCTTACTGACTTCTTCAATCGTTTTTTCAGTTGGTGTGGCTATTTTTTCGATAGAGGCTTTTGAACTTGGGTTTGTATTTGGCTGGTATGCTATAGGGGCTAATTCAACATTGGCTGCGTAGTCACTGCTATTAGAGAACGCGATAGCATCTTCACCTGACTTGGCCAGGACATGAAACTCATGTGAGCGGTTACCTCCAATTGAGCCTGAGTCAGCGTCAACTGGGCGAAACTCTAACCCTAATCGGCTGAAGATATTGGTGTAGGCATGATGCATGCGTTGATAAGTGCTTTCTAAACATTCTTGAGTTTCATGGAATGAGTAAGCATCTTTCATAATAAATTCGCGCGCTCTCATGACTCCGAATCTGGGTCGAATCTCATCGCGAAATTTGGTTTGGATTTGGTAGTAATTGACAGGTAGTTGCTTATAAGAACGAATTTCTCGTCGCGCTATATCAGTGATAACTTCTTCATGCGTCGGTCCATAACAAAACTCACGCTGATGCCGGTCATGAAAACGTAATAATTCAGGCCCATATTGTTCCCAGCGTTTTGATTCCTGCCAAAGCTCTGCGGGCTGAACAGACGGCATTAATAATTCAAGCGCGCCTGCATTATTCATTTCTTCACGAATAATGGCTTCTACTTTTCGTAATACGCGTAAGCCTAATGGTAGCCAGCTATACATACCAGAGGTTAGTTTGCGGATAAGTCCTGCTCTTAGCATTAACTGATGGCTGATAATTTCAGCATCAGAAGGGATTTCTTTTAAGGTCGAAAGTGGGAAGTTAGAAACGCGCATTTAGTAACAATTATATTAGTGAATATTGGCGAAATGCGCGCCAGTAAATACCAGATTTAGTCGCCAAGCAAGCTTAACCATGCAAATACTAAAATGAGCCTAGAAATACTTTGCCTAATTGCAAAATTCTTCGATGCTTTGATTGGCTGATTTTATGCGGTCTTGGCGTTCTTCTTCGGTCAGTTTGCGGTATAGCTCGCCTTCTTTAATAGTGACTTGGCCACGACTCGTGAGAGAAGTGAGATTTGTTTTTGCTTGTGCGCAATTTTCTCGTTTAATCTGATTGCTTGCAGCGATCTGTTGTTGCTCGGCTTTTTTCTTTTCACGCGCTTCACGGGATGAGATCAAGTTTTTTTTCAAATCTTTAGTGCTGGATACATCATAGTTGCTAGAAGCGATACTTGAATCGTCTACCAATTCAAACGAGGTTCCAATCGGAGGTGGTGTTTGACTATAGATGGTGTTGCCCGTTGGGCTTATCCATTTATAGGCCTGTGCATTGGCATTTGTCGCAATGAAAATTGATGCCAAGGCAATCTCAACAATTGCTCTTGATTTCCACATGATTAAAGCTCCCATATCGTAATATAGATAAATTGTAGCAGAAGCTTTGCTAATCCCAATGAGCCAGGCATCGATAAAGTAGATTGGATATGACGGAATTGTCGATATCAGCGACAAGAGAAAACCGCTGTGTCGTTGAAATGGTAAGGATCTGGATAAATTTCAAGCATCATAGTAGTGTATAGCAGTGATATACTCACAAAAACACAGGGAATCCACGAAGGAATATTGTTTATGGCTGACCGCCGGCTCCAAGTTTTTTATACGGTTGCACGATTACTGAGCTTTACTAAAGCAGCTGAAACTCTGCATATGACTCAACCAGCGGTAACGTTTCAAGTGCGTCAACTTGAGGATCATTTTCATACCCGTTTATTTGATCGAACTCATAATCGTGTTACGTTAACGGAAGCTGGTCGCAAAGCCTACGAGTATGCTGAGGAGATATTTTCTCTGTACGCAGAAATGGAAAACACGCTTAAAGAACTGACGGGTGATGTGAGCGGTGCGTTAACCATGGGCGCTAGTACTACTATTGCTGAATATATGTTGCCCGCGCTATTGCGTGGGTTTACCGTCGAATACCCAGAAATTAATTTAAGGTTAAAGGTGTCTAATACTGAAGGGATTGTGTCTATAGTTGAAAATAGCATGATTGATCTTGGTGTTGTGGAAGGACCTGTGTCCAATAAGAATTTACTGGTTGAAGTATGTCGTGTCGATCAACTGGTTGTAGTAGTGCCACCGGGACATGAAATTGCTGATCGAAAATCTATCCCACTTGAAGAAGTGATGAACTTTCCATTTATATGCCGAGAAGAAGGTTCTGGAACGCGTGAAGTGATTATGGATCATATGGTCAAATTAGGGTTGGATCGCAACAATTTGAATGTATCACTTGAGTTGGGAAGTCCCGAATCAATCAAAGGTGCGGTCGAGGCGGGAATGGGGATATCAATTGCTTCACTAGCCACGCTTGAAAAAGAATTGAAATTAGGCACTTTGGTTGCGGTTAGGCTGGATCCTCCAATGGAAAGATCATTTTCATTTGTACGCCAGCGACAAAAATTCAGATTACGTGCGATGGAAAAACTGCTCGATTATGCGCGCACATACTGTAGTGATGCATCTAATAATTTGGCTGCTACAAAATCAGAAGACTAATCCCGTATTGCGTGTTTCGGCGCTTCTCCATAATATTATATTGTTTCAAGTTAGGTTGTTAGTTCTCTATGTTTGATTATTTGCGAGCTTGGTATACCCGCCATTTTTCAGATCCACAGGTTGTTATTTTACTGCTTTTTTTGTTGAGCGGGCTGGCAGTCATTGTATTTGCCGGGACAATTTTAGCTCCTTTGCTGGCCAGTATTGTTGTCGCATATTTATTAGAAGGCGCGGTCACACTATTACAGAAAAGTAAAAGCCCAAGAATTATTGCGCTATTTATTGTTTTTTCAATATTTATGGCTGTATTGCTACTGTTACTATTTGTATTTATCCCAGTATTGTCCAAACAACTCACAGAGTTTTTCAAAGACCTGCCAATAATGGTGAGCCAAGGGCAGCAGTTACTTATGCAGCTGCCAGAAAGATTCCCCAGCTTAATTAATGAAGAACAAGTGCACGATATGATCGTATTTATTCGTGGAGAACTTGTAAATTTTGGGCAGGCACTTATTTCTAAACCGCTTGCTTCGGTAGTGGGTCTGATCACGATACTTGTGTATTTGATTCTGATGCCTCTGCTGGTGTTTTTCTTGCTCAAAGACAAGACGATGATTCTGCAATGGTTAGAAGATTTTCTGCCGGGAGATCGTGAGTTAACCAATGAAGTATGGTTTGAAGTTAACCAGAAAATTGCCAGTTATGTACGTGGTAAATTCATTGAAATATTTATGGTCATGTCAGTGACCTATGTGACCTTTACATTTTTAGATTTAAATTACGCCATGTTGCTAGCAGTTCTAGTCGGGCTTTCTGTGATTATCCCCTATGCTGGAGCCGCGGTAATCACATTGCCAGTGATGTTTATTGCCTATGCACAGTGGGGTATCTCTAGTGAGTTTGCCTATGTATTGATTGCATACAGCATTATTCAGTTCTTGGATGGGAATATTTTGGTCCCGTTGTTATTTTCTGAAGTCGTGAATTTGCATCCTGTTGCTATTATCGCAGCAGTATTGTTCTTCGGAGGGATTTGGGGTATTTGGGGAGTATTTTTTGCTATCCCACTAGCGACCTTGATCAATGCAGTTATCAACGCCTGGCCTAAAGTGGATGCGTTTGAGCAGATATCTAAGCAGGAATAGTTATCTGGTGTAGAAATATTATTAGCATATAAATGCTTAAGTCATCTGCTTCAGAGTCGTGCTGGGGGCAAGATACGCTTGTAAAGGCGTAAATGGCCGATTACTATTCCCAGCTATCTTAAAGTGCACGGAGAGATGAATGTTTAAAGGCAGCATGGTTGCGATTGCCACACCAATGCAAGAAGACGGTTCAGTTGATTTTCAGTCGTTAGATAAATTGGTCGATTTTCATCTAGATAATGAAACTGACGTGATTATTCCTGCTGGCACTACCGGCGAATCAGCTACGTTGGATCACGATGAACATTGTGCAGTGATCAAACGAGTGGTTGATCGCGTAAAAGGACGTGTGCCTGTTATTGGTGGAACGGGAGCAAATTCTACTTGGGAAGCCATTTCACTAACACGTTGTGCTGCAGAGGCTGGTGTCGATGCCTGTTTGTTAGTAACGCCGTACTATAATAAACCTACTCAAGAGGGTTTGTATCAGCACTACAAGAAAGTGGCTGAAGACGTCGATATCCCACAAATTTTATATAATGTGCCAGGTCGTACAGCATGCGATATGTTGCCAGAAACGGTGGCGCGATTAGCTAACATTAAAAATATTATTGGTATTAAAGAGGCCTCGGGTGAATTAGATCGAGGTATTAAAATTAGGGAGCTGTGTGGTCCTGATTTTATGATTGTTAGTGGTGAAGACTGCCAGGCAATGGAGTCTATCCTCGCGGGTGGTCAAGGGGTGATTTCTGTGACTGCCAATGTTGCGCCACGATTAATGCATGAAATGTGTCAAGCAGCCTTAGCCGGTGATCGTGAAAAAGCACAGGAATTAAATGCTAAAATTGAAGGTCTACACCGTGATTTATTTATTGAATCGAACCCTATCCCAACAAAATGGTCCTTACATGAAATGGGATTAATTCCGTCAGGACTGCGTTTGCCGCTGACTCCCTTAGATAAGCAATACCACGATGTGATGCGCAGTGCGTTGGAAAAAGCTGGCTGTCTTTAAAATTAAATATAAAGCATGAATATAAAAATAGTTAAGTTAATTGTACTAATTTTAGTGTTATCCGTATTGCACTCATGTGCGATTGTAAACAAGTTTGCAGGAACTAAATATGGTGAAGCCGGCAGTATCGGTGGGTTAGAAGCGCCACCAGAATTAGTCACGCCTGAATGGGATGAAAGTTTAAAAATCCCTCAAACAGCGAATGACAGAGTGAGTGCTTTAGAAACATATGGCAAAGCACTAGATGCCAGTGTCGCCCCAGAATTTGTTGATGTTTCATTACGACGTGAAGGTGATTTGCGTTGGTTAGAGGCAGAAGTAGATCCTGTTAATGTCTGGCCTTTATTGCGCTCATTCTGGGCAAATCAAGGAATCGCGCTTAATAAAGACACGCCTTCAACTGGGATTATGGAAACAGACTGGGTTGAGCAAATCGATGATAGTAATAGTGGTTTAACTAATGGTCGCGAAGTTGCAGCCTCACGAAGCAAGTTTCGTATTCGTGTGGAGCGTGAGCCTAATGCAGTGACAAATATTTTTGTCAGTCAGCGTAAAGCAGAGTTAAAAGCGATTACTGAACAAGGTGGTGTTTGGACTACCGCTAAAAGCGATCCAGAAACAGAAGCTGAAGTCATGGTTAACTTAATGGAACACATGGGCAAGTCTCGCCAAGATGCTATATTTGAGGTGGCCAATACGCAGGGTTCTCGTTTGCATATTGATTTGAAAGATATTGATGGTATACCCGTGCTATTTGTTGGCGACCAATATAGCCGAGTATGGCGTCGGACAGGTATTGCATTAGATAGAACTGGATTAGAGATTTTTGAGCAAAGTAGAACTAAAGGTGTTTACTTTGTTGACGCAAGTAACTTGGATCTGCCTGATGGCATGGTGCTACAAAGCTCACGTTATCAGGTGCATTTGTTGCCACAAAATGCACAGACATTAATTACTGTACATTTTGCTGATAATACTGAAGGACGTGTGGTATCCGAGCAGGATGCTCGTTTAATCTTGAATCAAATTCTTAACGCATATCAAGTATTTCGTACTACTGGCTGAACAAAAAAACGCGCATTAAGCGCGTTTGTCTTTTTCAATGTAAGCGTATGCAGAGTGGTTATGGATAGACTCAAAATTTTCTGATTCTACTGTGTATGCATCAATACGATCATCGTTATTCAACTGTGTCGCAATATCGCGAACTAAATCTTCAACAAATTTAGGGTTGTCATAAGCACGTTCAGTGACAAATTTTTCATCTGGACGTTTAAGTAATCCATAAAGTTCGCAAGATGCCTGTTTTTCAACCATTTCAATTAATTCTTCTATCCATACAAAGTCTTTGATGCGTACAGAAATCGTTATGTGCGAGCGTTGATTGTGCGCGCCATAGTCAGAGATACTTTTAGAACATGGACATAAGCTAGTAACAGGGACAAGCACAACAACGTCTGTGCGTGCTGTTTTGTCATTAATTTCACCGCGAAAACATACTTGGTAATCAAGCAAACTTTCTACACCGCTAATGGGTGCTGTTTTTTTAATAAAGTAAGGGAATGACATTTCAATATGACCAGAATCTGCTTCTAGGCGATCAGCCATTTTTTCTAGCATATCGTTAAATGATTTGACTGAAATTTCCCGCTCATATTCATTAAGAATTTCCACAAAACGAGACATGTGAGTGCCTTTGAAGTTATGTGGTAAATTCACATACATATTAAATTCAGCGATAGTATTTTGTTCACCACCTGAACGATCAAGTACACGTACTGGGTGTTTGATCCCCTTAATTCCGACTTTATCAATCGGTATCTGGCGCGTGTCTGCTTTGTTTTGTGTATCAGGAATCGTTGTTACAACATCTCCAGCGCTAGCGCTCATGTTTCTAACCTCTTGATTAATCTATAGTATTTATAGGGTTTTATTTGGTAGTTAGCCAGATACTACGTGAGCACTTTTAGCTGCGCAATCCCTCAGCGGATATATTTCGTTGATTTTGCTAGCAATCGATTTGCTGTCCAGGCCGGCATCGGCGAGCAATTCTTCGCGTGATCCGTGTTCTTGGAATTGATCAGGGAGACCTAAATTTAACAATCTCACTGCGATTTGTTGGGCTGCGATAACTTCATTAACTGCACTACCTGCGCCACCCATCACCACATTGTCTTCAATTGTGACCACTAATGAATGCGTCGTCGCTATGCGAGAAATCATTTTTTCATCGATAGGTTTAATGAAACGCATGTTAATTACAGTGGCATTAATTTGGTTGGCCGTTTCTAAAGCATTCGTTAAAGTGCAGCCAAAAGATAATATAGCGATATTTTCTCCCTCGCGTACTTCGTCTGCACGGCCAAGCTCTAAAATCTCAAAGTTATTTTGTACGGTACTACCTGGCCCAGTGCCGCGCGGATAACGAATCGCACTTGGCCCATCAATTTCAAACCCGGTTTGTAGCATTTGTCGGGTTTCAGATTCATTCGCAGGGGCCATAATGGTCATGTTGGGGATGCAACGTAAAAAGCTTAAGTCATAACTTCCAGCATGTGTCTTGCCGTCTGGGCCAACAACACCAGCACGGTCAATTGCAAATACAACCGGTAAGTTTTGTACTGCGACATCATGAATCAATTGATCATAAGCGCGTTGTAAAAACGTTGAGTAAATGGCGACGACAGGCTTGTGGCCTGCTATCGCTAAACCTGCGCCAACGGTGACTGCGTGTTGTTCTGCAATAGCCACGTCATAATAGCGATCAGGGAATGCTTTTTGGAAGCGGACTAGACCAGAACCTTCTCGCATGGCAGGGGTGATGGCGATTAAACGAGAATCTTTTTTCGCCACGTCACAAATCCAATCACTAAATACTTGTGTATACGTTTGTTTGGTACTGGTGCTAGATTTTTTTTCTACGCCAAAATTAAGATCAAACGTTGGTACTGCATGGTAGCCAACCGGATCTTGTTCGGCAGGAGAGTAGCCCTTGCCTTTTTTAGTGATGACGTGAAGTATTTTCGGCCCTTTAATCTGTTTGATGTTGCGCAGTGTTTTAATTAGAGAAACAGAGTCATGTCCATCAACAGGGCCGAAATATCGAATGCCCATCTCTTCAAACAAAGTGCCTGGAGCAAACATGCCCTTCACGTGTTCTTCGGTACGGCGTGCTAATTCCCACATGGGAGGCATTGGTTTTAGCAAGCGTTTACTCCCCTCACGCACAGTAGAGAAAACCCGGCCTGATAGCATGCGAGTTAAGTAATTAGTCATTGCACCGACATTCGGTGAAATAGACATTTCGTTATCGTTAAGAATGATTAACATGTTGGCACGCATATCACCAAGATGATTGAGTGCTTCATAGGCCATGCCTGCTGTGAGTCCACCGTCACCAATAATGGGTACAGCTTGTTGTGTGCGATTGTCTAGCTGAAAAGATAAATTCATGCCCAGGGCTGCACCAATGGATGTGCTGGAATGACCAACCGCAAAACAATCATATTCACTTTCTTCTGGACAGGGGAATGGGCCTAGGCCACCACGCGTGCGAATGGATTCAATTTGATGTTTTCGCCCGGTAAGAATTTTATGTGGGTAACTTTGATGGCCTACATCCCAAAGCAATTTGTCTTGCGGAGTGTTGTAGACATAATGCAACGCAACGGTAAGTTCGATAACACCCAACCCTGCTGCAAAATGGCCACCGCTTTTGGATACAGAAGCAAGTAAATATTTTCTTAACTCGTCACATATGCTCGGAACTTGAGTGATGGGTAAGTTTCTTAGATCCTTAGGCAGCTCGACTTTATTAAGAGTTGGATATTCGTTGGTTTCCATTCTAATGTTTATTGATAGTGCTAATATTAATGCTGTCGGCAAACAATGTGTTCTGCCAGCATGCGTAGCCATTTAGATGAATGGTTAAATTCATCGAGACAATCTAATGCTTGTTGGTAAAAATCATCACAGCGTTTTTCTGATTCTTTGAGGCCCAAAATACTCACGTAAGTAGGTTTGTTCTGATCGCTATCAGAGCCTTGAGGCTTACCCAATGTGTCAGTGTCGCTGATGACATCTAAAATATCGTCGCGAATCTGAAAGGCGATACCAAGATGTTCCCCGAACTGTAACAGACTTGAGCGCTGTTGTTGGCTGAGTGTAGTACAACAAGTTTGAGTCATATCGATGCAGGCGCGGATCAAGCAACCTGTTTTTTGCCGATGTATATATTCAAGTGTTTCAATAGAAATGTTTTTATCGACAGCGATTAAATCCATTGCTTGACCACCGGCCACGCCTAGCGAGCCTACTGCATGTGCCAGTTGATTAGTCAGTTGTGCGCGTATTGCCGCTTCAGGGCCGGGATCAGCGATGTCTGTTAATACTGAGAAGGCTAGTGCCTGCATGGCGTCGCCAGCCAGAATAGCAGTGGCTTCATCATAAGCTCGGTGACATGTTGGCTTGCCGCGTCTTAGATCATCATCGTCCATCGCAGGTAAGTCGTCATGAATCAGCGAATAGCTATGCATGAGCTCAATGGAGCCAGCGATGCAGTCTATGTCAGATGACTTAAGACCTAATGCCTCACCTGTTGCATACACCAATGCTGGTCTAATTCGTTTGCCGCCATTCATTGCTGAATAGCGAATAGCGTCGTGTAAGGTGGTAGGTGCCTGATTTTTAGTTGGGAGATTTTTATCGAGAAATGATTCTACACGTTGGCTACATGTGGCTAAGTACTCAGTCAGATCTGTCAAGAAAATCTCCTACTGATTCCTCTGATTCGGTTAGCCATTCTTCATTCTGTTGGCTGAGAATGGTGATTTTTTCTTCTGCTTGCTTGAGGGCATGTTGGCATCCACGTGTTAATGAGATGCCTTCTTCAAATAATTTTAGCGCATCTTCAAGCGGTTGATCGCCAGACTCGAGCTTCTCTACCACTTCCTCAAGTTTTGCTAATGATTTTTCAAAGTCAATTTTTGGGGCCGCTTTTTTACGAGGCACAAGATTCTCCAGAATTTGATGTTATTAGGTGTATTGTTCAATATGTAGTGCAATGACGCAATCGATGTTGACAAATATTTAGACTTATTCTAATCTTGCGCCGTTTTTAGAATCATTCTAAATCAGAATGTTTCTCATTTAACTTAATATATATTAACTGGAGGTCATCCGAATGTCTCTTAAAGGTACCAAGACTGAAGAAAATTTAAAGGCTGCGTTTGCTGGTGAGTCACAAGCAAATCGTCGCTATCTATATTTTGCAGCAAAAGCTGATGTGGAAGGTTACAACGATGTTGCCACTGTATTCAGATCAACTGCAGAAGGCGAGACAGGTCATGCACACGGACACTTAGAATATCTAGAAGAGTGTGGTGATCCAGCAACAGGTCTTCCATTTGGTGGCACTGGCGACAATCTTAAAACTGCCATTGCAGGTGAGACCCACGAGTACACAGATATGTATCCAGGGATGGCGAAATCTGCTCGTGATGAAAACTTTGAAGAAATTGCTGATTGGTTTGAGACGCTAGCTAAAGCTGAGCGTTCGCATGCTAATCGTTTCCAAAAAGCGCTTGATAACTTAGACGGTTAAGTTATTACGGTTGCACACCAAGCGTGCTTGGTGTGCAACTTAATATTTTTTTAGATATTAAAAGGACACACACGTGGCAACATCTGGAACGCGTGAAGGTAGCTTAGAAGCACCGACTAGACACCCAATCGATTGGAACAATCCTGATTTTTATAACGAACAGTTGCTCAATGCTGAATTAGAGCGAGTGTTTGATATTTGTCACGGTTGTCGTCGTTGTGTGAGTTTGTGTAATTCATTTCCTACTTTATTCGATTTAGTGGATGAGTCTGACACCATGGAAGTGGATGGTGTGGATAAAAAAGATTACACTAGGGTGGTTGATCATTGTTATTTGTGTGACCTGTGTTACTTGACTAAATGTCCTTATGTTCCCCCTCATGAATGGAATGTGGATTTTCCGCATCTTATGCTACGTGCTAAAGCGATCAAATTCCACAAGGGTGATGTTAAAAAGCGAGATAAAATATTAAGTGCAACTGATACCGTTGGAAAGCTGGCGGGTATTCCTGTCATTTCTCAAGTGGTTAACTCGGCGAACTCAACATCAATCGGTCGACAAGCATTGGAGAAAACGTTAGGTGTTCATGCGGATGCAAACATACCTAAATATCACTCTAAAACCGCAAGAAAAATATTATCTAAACAAGCGCTGCCTGTAGAAACGCAGGCGGAAAGTAAAGTTGCATTATTTGTCACTTGTTATAACAATTTTAATGAGCCTGAAATTGCTAACGATTTAGTTAAGGTGTTTGAGCACAATAAAATTTCGATTTCCATTATGGAAAAAGAGCATTGTTGCGGCATGCCTAAACTTGAATTGGGTGATTTGCAAGCAGTGGCTAAATTAAAAGACGCTAACATTTCCACTATGCTCAAATGGATTGATGCAGGCTGGGATATTGTGGCGCCAGTGCCGTCATGCGTGCTGATGTTTAAGCAAGAGTTACCGCTTATGTTCCCTGATGATGAAGGCGTGCAGAGAGTTAAAGAGCATATCTTTGATCCGTTTGAATATTTGTATCAGAAGCATAAAGAAGAGCAATTAAAGGTTGATTTCAATAATTCATTAGGCAAGGTTTTCTATCATGCGTCTTGCCACTTGCGAGTACAAAAAATTGGGTTGAAAACACGTGATGTACTTAATCTTATTCCGGATACCGAGTTGCAAGTGTTAGAGCGTTGCTCGGGCCATGATGGGACTTATGCAGTGAAAGAAGAGTTTCATGACATCGCTAAGAAAATTTGTCGTCCCGTTGTGAGTAAACTTCAAAAAGCAGAAGCGAATTACTACAGTAGCGATTGTCCGATGGCTGGGCATCAAATTTCCAGTGGAATGAAAGATGATTCGAATGCAACACACCCAATGATGTTGCTAAGAATTGCTTACGGGCTATAAGATAATAGAAAGAAGAATTAATCATGCAAAAGTTAACTAAAGAAGATCTTTATTCGTTAGAAGAATATTCGGCTATGCGCGCAGAGTTTCGTGCAAAAATGATCGAACACAAAAAAAATCGTGTATTACGTCTGGGCGAACATGCAACTGTGCATTTTGAGGATCGCACTTTAATGCATTATCAAGTGCAAGAAATGCTGCGTGCTGAAAAAGTATTTGAAGCACAAGGCATACAAGAAGAGCTTGATGCCTATAATCCATTGATTCCTGATGGTAGTAACTGGAAAGCAACGTTTATGCTTGAATATGATGACGAAGAAATTCGTCGCAGGCGTTTAGGTGAGTTGATAGGCATAGAAAAAACTGTGTGGGTTGCGGTTGATGGCTTTGATAAAGTTTATCCTATCTGTAATGAGGACTTAGAGCGTGAGACTGAAGACAAAACATCATCAGTTCATTTTATGCGTTTTGAATTGAATGACGATATGGTGGCGGCGATCAAGGCGGGCTCTGCAATAGCTGCTGGCATTGAGCATGAGAAATACTCTGTGACTGTCGACGCGATATCAGACGCAATGCGTGCATCTTTAGCGGAAGATCTTAGCTAGTCATTTTTCTCTGCAGCGGCTTATCAGGTTTGCTGTTGTAAATTATATTTTCGCTGCCGTTATACGCTAAAAATGCCTTGCCTTTGGCGCGTGCAATCATGGTGACGCCTAAATCTCTGGCAAGCTCTAATCCCATATGAGTGACACCGGACCGCGATAATAAAATAGGAATGCCCATGTGCGCTGCTTTCATGACAATCTCAGATGTCAGTCGGCCGGTAGTATAGAAAATCTTATCTTCACCGCTAATGTCGTCTAGCCACATGCTACCCGAGATCGTATCAGCAGCATTGTGACGGCCGACATCTTCGACAAAGTTTAAGATCTCAGTCCCAAAACATAATGCGCAGCCGTGTACTGCGCCAGCTTGTTTGTATATTTCGTTGTAGCCAGTAATCGATTTTAGTAATTCATATAGCAGGGACTGTTTGACTTGTATCTGTGCCAGCTTGTTATCGTATAGCTTATCTAGCGTGCAACTAAACATGGTGCCTTGTCCGCAACCAGTAGTGACAGTGCGTTTACTTAATTTCTCTTGCCAATTGCTAATACCATGGCCACTTCTTGTGGTGACTTGGACGCTTTCTTTGTCCCAATTGACATTGACGGACTCAATGTCGGCAATGTCGTCTATCAGTCTTTGGTTGCGTAAGTAGCCTAAAGCAAGTAACTCAGGATGAGTGCCCAAGGTCATTAGCGTGACAATTTCTTTATCGTCTACCTTAAGTGTTAGCGGTGATTCTCCAGACACTTTCACATCGCGTTGTTCGCCGAATTGGTCCATCGCCACGACTGCATGGGTGGGAGTAAGTCCTGAATTAGATAGTTTGGGCTTATCGAGCATAATTATTTAACACCCAATCAATTGCCTCAGATAATCGAGAGACGGGAATAATGTCTAAACCTTCAATGCCATCTTTAGGTGTGTTAGCAGTGGGAATAATGGCATATTTGAAGCCGTGCTTTGACGCTTCGCGTAAACGTTCTTGGCCGTTGGGGACGGGACGAATTTCTCCAGCAAGTCCAACCTCGCCAAAGACAACTAACTCTCTAGGCAATATGAAATCACGAAAGCTGGAAAGTGTTGCTAGTAAAATGGGTAAGTCAACTGCGGGCTCTTGAACACGTACGCCACCAACGACATTAATAAATACATCGTCGTTGTGTAACGAAATGCCACCGTGTCGATTCATTACCGCTAATAGCATGGATAAGCGGTTTTGTTCTATACCCTGTGCCAGTCTTCGTGGGTTATTGGAGGGGTTATCATCAACCAGAGATTGCACTTCTACCATTAATGGACGCGTGCCTTCTCGTGTCACCATCACAACGCTACCAGCCGTAGGTGTTTGATGGTGAGACAAAAACAAGGCTGAAGGATTTTTAACACCCTTTAAGCCAGTTTCCTGCATAACGAATACGCCTAGCTCATTGACGGCACCAAAACGATTTTTGGTGGCGCGTAATAAGCGAAAACGATCGCTGCTGTCGCCTTCAAAATACAATACGGTGTCCACCATGTGTTCGAGCACGCGTGGACCCGCTAAGGTGCCTTCTTTGGTGACATGGCCGACGACAAATAATGTTGTGTTGGAATTTTTAGCGAATTGGACTAACTGGCCTGCGCACTCCCTTACTTGAGAAACAGAGCCTGCGGCTGAATTTAGTTGTTCGCTGGCTAAGGTTTGAATGGAATCAACAATCACCAGCTTGGGTTTAGTGGCTTGTAGTGTGGATAGCACTTCTTCTAAAGACACACTGCTAAGTAAGCGAATATTGTCTTTATTTAGTGCCAAACGTTCTGCGCGTAATGATATTTGCTGAGCAGATTCTTCGCCGCTGATGTATAGCGTTTGGTATTGTTCTAGCGAGGCTAGCATTTGTATCAGCAAAGTTGATTTTCCAATACCTGGACTACCGCCAACTAATACAACAGAGCCATGAACGATGCCGCCGCCGAGTACCCGATCTAACTCGCCAAGATTGGTTTGAATTCTAGAGTCGGTAATCGTATCGACTTCAGCTAGAGGAATAACGCGGTTGCTGGCTTTAGGAGTAATGGATCTCACTTTGCCGCTAGTTTTAATGCTGCGGGTTTCTTCTAGTGTATTCCATGCGCTGCACTCAGGGCATTGTCCGCTCCATTTGTTAAACGCATGCCCACATGCATCACATTGATATTGTGTTGCTTTACTCATACAAATACATCTGTGAGAAATGAAAGATAGAGTGTGTCGTTATGTGTTCAAAAAATCAATTTTCGTGCACGTAAATCATTCGATATCTGCTGTGACTTTGGGCTGAATGCGAACAGTGCGGATGGAGTTATTTAGCATGCGCACTATCTCAATAGGGTGGTCATCAATTAATACTGAAGTCCCGGTTTCTGGTATGGTTTCTAGATGCTCTAGAATTAATCCATTGATAGTACGTGGGCCTTCGTCATTTAGTTTCCACTGTAAGGCTTTATTGACGTCACGCACATTGGTGCTGCCATCGATCACATAGCTGCCATCTTTTTGTGGGTGTATGTCGGTGGTTAAATCAGCCGGAGCATTTGTAAACTCCCCCACGATTTCTTCGAGTAAATCTTCCAAAGTAACCAAGCCCTGAATATCGCCATACTCATCAACGACTAGACTGATACGTCTTTTTTCTGTTTGAAAGTTGAGTAGTTGTTTATTTAGGCTAGTGCCTTCTGGAATGAAGTAAGGTTCTCTGACATGTTGCTTGAGTTCTTCTAGAGAAATTTCATCTTCAACAATACGCGCAAATATTTTACGCAAATGCAAAAATCCGACAATGTTATCGAGGTTTTCATGGTAAATAGGCATGCGAGTAAAAGGTGCGTTAGCAATCTGTGATCGAATGTCCTCCCAGTCGCTGTCAATGTCTATACCTAACACTTCGTTACGCGGGATCATGATATCTTCAACAGTGATTGATTCTAAATCTAGAATACTAATCAACATATTTTGGTGAGTGCGGGGAATTAAACTGCCCGCTTCTTGTACGACTGTGCGAAGCTCATCTCGGCTGAGTGAGTTGAGTCCAGCTTGATTTAAACTCACGCCACAAAGTTTAAGCAATGTATTAGCAATCGCGTTAATTAACAGAACTATCGGATACGTGACATATTGCAATGGGGTGTAAATATAAGAAGCAGGGAATGCAAACTTTTCAGGATGCATCGCCGCTAAGGTTTTAGGAGTCACTTCCGCAAAAATGAGCACAGAGACGATAAATAATACGGTGGCAGAAAATACCCCGACATCACCATACAGGCGGTAACCGATATAGGCAGCTAGAGGTGAGGCTAATAAATTAACAATATTATTACCGAGTAAAATCAGACCAATCAGGCGATCTGGTTTTTCAAGAAGGTTTTGTGCGAGGCGTGCGCCGCGGTGACCTTTGTTTGCAAGATGGCGTAAGCGATAACGGTTTAATGCCATTAAGGCAGTTTCTGAGCCAGAAAAAAACGCAGAAAGAAATAGTAGTACTGCAAGAACAATAAATAGAGTACTTATCGAATAATCGTCCAAGAGCTTTTGAGCTCCCCCAGGTAGTCAAACACAGTTCCGTTTTACGGAAACTACTTAAGGGTTGTCAAGTGTGGAAGAGTGATTGGCTTGCCTAAAGGACTAATTCGAGGACGAACTTGCTGCCAAAGTAAGCCAGTATCAAAAAGGTGAATCCCCATAAAGACCAGCGGATAGCAGTAATGCCGCGCCAGCCAAACTGCATTCTTCCCAAAAGAAGAATGACAAATACTAGCCACGCAAGAGATGAAAGCGCTGTCTTATGCGCTAAATGCTGGGCAAATATGTCTTCCAGGTAAATAAAACCAGAAACTAAGGCAATAGTGAGAATCACTATGCCTAAGCTGATGGATTGAAACAGTAGTGTCTCGCTTTCATGGAGAGAAGGAAGAGCACGTAAAATACCTGTGTTTGTGTGGCCTCTCAAAACTCTGTCTTGAACGAATAGCAAAATGGCTTGTACCGCCGCCAGTCCTAAAATACTAAACGCAATAATCGAAGCAATAATATGTGTTTGTATGCCCGAGCTGAAAGTGATTTGTGTGCCAGGTTTCAAAAATAATAGATTTAACACTACGCACAATAAGGTCACTGGTAACACAATCAAGCCTAGATGTTCTACTTGTCTAAATAGGCTGGCAAAATATAGTATTGCGCAAATAACAAAGGCCGCGACGAGTAGGGAATTGTAGAATAAAAAATTGAATCCTACGTCTGTAAATAAACGCGACCATACCATTAAGGTCATGGCTGCTATAGCCAGTGTCCACGGTGCTAGAAATTTAATGCGTGCTGATACGTTGCCGCTAGCCTGGGCTTGCATGTGGTACCAAATAGCCCCACAAGTGATTGCGCAGAGTATTGCTGTGATGAATCCAATCATTATTGAGTTAGTAATAAGCCCTGAATATGCATAATGTCAATCGAATTATTATTAGATAGCAAGTTTACCGAATTACATCAATAAATTCAGTACATTGCGATGTGCTAGACATTTCGGTAGTGTCTCAGTTTGAAATATTTTTCTTATATGGCCCACGCTTTGCTTTCGGAGCGTCTGCATCAATCAGCCCAACTATCCACTCCATATCGTGAAGTGTATCAGATAGACCCGCTTCCATCGCCGGAGAGACTTTATATTGTCTTGTGAATACGGCAGAAGTTGTAGTGTACAAAGTACAGAGACAGCATGTGGATATGGTTTTCCAGCTTCTTGCTAAATGCGTTGGTCAGGCGGGTGAATCGGCGCATGGACATTCTCATGGTCAGATTCTGGCGCTCAACGTGCGAAGTAGAAACGTGCTTCGCATCTGGATTGCCTGTTACTGGATTTTTGATAGCACCAGTGAGTGAGCGGGGCTATATCGGCCTTTGAATGATTCAGGAGCAGCGCCGTACAACTTAACTAATTGGGCGTAATCAATATCGCCGCCGAAAGCATCTTCTATAGCTTCCAGATAAGCTTTGTGGCCGTCCGTAGTCAGTTGAACTCTGTTAGCCAACCGCTTAGCAACGTCGTCCATAAATTCCAGGGCGTAACCAGAATCCCTCCCGCCTACCAAATATGAGACTATCAGTTTGGAATCGGCATTGAGTGCGGTCCAAGTCCAAACGTCGCCTGCTTCCTCAGGTGCGGACTTAGCGTTCTCCACGTTCTTTTGCTTGGCGTAGCAAAATGACCAAATTTAGTCGCATTGAATCCGGCTGGTTTTGACGTCTTTTACCGCCTCATCGTGGTGCTTGGCGCAGGCTTTGCCAGCAGCTACTAGCAGCTTGGAAACAGTGTTTATAGACACTCCAGTAATCCGGCTAACTGATCGTATCGAAGACCCCTCAACCAGCATATTTAGGATTTGCGCTCTTTTCTCAACCGGTAATTTGTTCATGGAAACTAGTTTAACTGAATTGATATTTTTGTTAAGCATTTATTTCAGTTTAACTGCTGGCGTTAAGTAGTTAAGTTCATCATTGACTTTGCCGACAACCACCGCTAGAATTTGCAATCACAATGAAGGTTCAGTTCAAGAACAAGAAACTCGCCCTGATACGAACGGAAAATAGGGCTAACGAAACGAAGCTGCCAATAGCGGTTATTCAGTCGTGCCGCAAAAAATTGGTAATGCTCGAATCAGCACCAGACGAACGAACCTTGCTGAGTTGGAGAAGTTTTCAGTACAAACATTTGAAAGGAGATCGAGAGGGGCAGAGATCTATAAGACTGAATAACCAATGGAGGCTAATTTTTGAAATAGACGAAAGTGAGACTCCGCCAACAATTATAATTCTATCAATCGAGGACTATCACTAGGTACAAATGGCTATGAGCGATATTACTTACAATCAGGTTCCACATCCGGGCGAATTTCTTAAAGAAGAGATCGAAGCTAGGGGTTGGCTGCAACGTGACCTGGCATTCATTCTGGGAGCGTCAGAACAGGCAGTTAACACCATATTAGCTGGCAAGCGTGGAATTAGCTTAGACATGGCAAAGGCTCTTGGACAAGCCTTTGATGTGTCTGCTGAGTTCTTTGTAAATCTGCAAAAAGCATACGATCTGTCGAAAACTCCTGAGCCAGATCCATCTATAGCGAGAAGGGCTAGGTTGCAAGATTACTATCCAGTGCGAGAAATGATTAAGCGTGGTTGGATCGAGGATACTGATGCAACAATGCTTGAAGCACAGATGGCAAAGTTTTTCGAGGTTGATACTTTGTCAGATATTCCCCATCTCAAATATGCTGCAAAAAAAAAGGATCAAGAGCAAACACCCCCAGAGCAGCTTGTCTGGCTTTATCGAGTGAGACAGATAACAAAGTCACTTGATGTTGAAAATTATTCAAAGAAGCGGCTATTGGCTGGGATTGAAGAACTAAAAGCTCTAAGGGGTGCCCCAGAGGAAACTAGGCATGTTCCAAAAATTCTCGCCAAGTGCGGGGTCAGATTTGTTGTCGTTGAGACTTTGCCAAAAGCAAAAATTGACGGTGTATGTTTTTGGATAAATAACAACAAATCACCAGTTATTGGAATGTCTCTGCGGCTAGATAAGATCGACAACTTTTGGTTCGTGTTGCGCCATGAGATTGAGCATGTTCTACAAGGGCATGGAAAATCTAAAGCCGTAATTGACTACGAGCTGGAAGGCGAAAAGGCTGGTATCTCTAATTCAGTCTCGGAAGAAGAGCGTGTTGCCAACGCGGCTGGGGCGGAATTTTGTTCTCCAAAAACAGAATTTGAATCCTTCTATATCAGAAAAAACCCATATTTTTCAGAAAGAGATGTTTTGGGCTTTGCAGCAAAGCTAGGTGTGCACCCAGGGTTGGTTGTTGGCCAACTGCACAACAAAACTCAGAAGCATTATTTGTTCCGTAAACACATAGCCAAAGTTCGCCAGTTTGTACTTTCTTCAGCAGTAGTAGACGGCTGGGGGGAAATAGCACCCGTATATTTATGAGGTAAATGATATGTCTACATATTCGCAACAACTCCAGGATATTTTTAATGAGTATGAGAAAGCAGGAATGCCGATGCCTGCGACATCAAAGGATGTGGCAGCTGGGCAATTAAAAATGGATTGTGGGCCCCCAGACCGGCAGATGTAATTTCTCAGTGTGCGGAGGATATATCCCGCGCACTGCGGGAAGAGTACACAACCGACGAGTACGGTAGACGTTACAGGGCGAAACATGCTGTCAGAATTAAGGAAGATGGAAAGCAACAGACGTTTTGGGCCGATATGGATACCGCCCCGCGACACCATATGCAGAATCCATTCTCTCAGAGGCGGAAGCAAATTGTTGGGGACTGTCACTCGCTAAAAACTGATATGGATTGTTACAACGACAAGAACTCCAAAGAGGAGCCAATCAATTTAATTTTAGATTTCACCGAAGACGTGGCAGAAATTCAGGCACTGGAAAAGGCAGGCTAGTCTTTCTTCTTCCATCGGGTCTGAGCGGCGACACTAGCAATTTCTGATCGTTGCTCTGGAGAGAGCGTTAAAGAGCGAGCTTTAGTGCCTTTCAATCCTGCTTTTCGTTTTCCAGATTGGATAGTTTCTTCTTCTATCTCGCCGGTAGCAATTTTAGCGACCGTAACCGCATTACCAATTACGTCCGCTGGTCGTTTTTGTCTCTGCGGACCTTCAGGCATCGTGTAGTACCCCATTGGGGGCATGCCGCTAAGCATACCATATATGGGTTTCTTCGTAAGGCTAATCAAATTATTCATTTTTCAAACTGAGACACTACCGACATTTCGCATAAATAGCCAATGTTAGCACTATAACGGATTAAAATGATCATTAAATAATATTATAATAGCCCCATGAAAATAAACGTTTTGGGTTGTAGTGACGGGATAGGAAGGGGGTTGCGCACTACTGCGTTATGCGTTGATGCTGACATCTTGCTCGATTGTGGCACGGGTGTGGGTGATCTGCCCTTAGAAGAGTTATTCCAAATCAAACACGTATTTATCACTCAATAGTCACTTAGATCATGTGGCAGGCTTGCCGTTGCTTATCGATACTATCTACGAAAAGCTGATTGATGAGCCATTAACGGTTTACTGTCAGGCTGAAACATATCAAGTACTAACGGGACATAATTTTTAATTGGAAAATTTGGCCCAATTTTTTCTGTTTACCAAGCCAAGACAAACCTGTTGTACGCTTTGTGCCCATGCAGTCTGAGCAAAATATAGTAATTGACGATAAAACCTTCACAATGATTGAGGTTGAGCACACTGTTCCGGCGGTAAGTTATTTGGTTCAGGATGCGAGTAGTAGTTTTGCCTTTAGTGGCGATACTGTTTCCGCGCCTAAATTGTGGCAAGCGCTTAATCGGCAAAACAAAGTTGGCCTATTGATTGTAGAGTGTGCATTTGCAGATGAGCGATTTGAAATTGCTAATCTGGCAAAACATTTTTCTCCGACATCATTAGCCAATGAGCTAAATTTTCTATCCCATCAGCTACAAGTATGTGTGTCGCATTTACAGCCAGATGAAGAAGAAAAAATTATGTAGGAGTTGCGTGCAGCTATGCCGCAACGAAATATAAGATCCATCTTGAGCGGCGATATTCTGTTGCTGTAAATCCAAAACTATAGATCGTCTATTGGTAAGCCGTTACACTAACGGCTTAGATTTATATTCAATAAGTGAGTACACATGTTTGATAATTTAACCAAACGCCTTTCCGATACAGTTGGAAAGCTGCGTGGACAAGCACGATTAACCGAAGATAATATTCAAGAAGCGTTACGCGAAGTGCGTATGGCATTGCTTGAAGCTGACGTTACTTTGCCAGTAGTAAAATCATTCATTGAGCGTGTGCGTACATCCGCAGTTGGTAGGGAAGTCATTAACAATATCACGCCAGGCCAAGCGTTTATTAAGGTTGTTCAGGATGAGTTAGTTCATCTAATGGGTGATGCTAACGAAGGACTGCACCTCAATGCACAGCCACCGGCTATCGTATTAGTTGCCGGTCTTCAAGGTGTGGGTAAAACCACTACCATTGCTAAACTTGCCAAGCGCCTTGCTGAAACTGAAAACAAGAAGGTTAGTGTCGTCAGTTGTGACGTCTATCGTCCAGCGGCAATCAAACAGTTAGAAACACTGGCCAATCAAGTGGGTGTTCATTTTTCCCCCAGTGAGGTAGAGCAAACGCCATTAACCATTGCTAAAAATGCAATTAGCTATGCGGAAGCGAATCATGTCGATATTTTGTTTGTCGATACTGCAGGGCGTTTGCACGTCGATGGCGAAATGATGGATGAAATCAAAGTGCTACACGCGGCTATTAACCCTATAGAGACCTTATTTGTCGTCGATAGCATGAGTGGCCAAGATGCCGCGTTGTCTGCCCAAGCTTTTAATGCTGCTTTGCCTTTGACTGGCGTTATTCTGACTAAAACCGACGGTGATGCACGAGGCGGCGCGGCCCTCTCTGTCAGAGAAATAACCGGTAAGCCTATTAAGTTCTTAGGTACAGGTGAGAAGGTTGATGGTTTAGAGCCATTCCACCCTGATCGAGTAGCCTCAAGAATTTTGGGTATGGGCGACGTGGTTTCCTTGGTTGAGGAAGCTCAGCAAAAGGTCGACCATGGGGAAGCGGATCGATTAGCTAAGAAGCTTAAAAGTGGTAAGGGATTTAGCCTTAACGACTTACGCTCTCAGTTAGTTCAGATGCAAAATATGGGCGGTGTGAATAGTTTGATCGATAAGCTACCTGGTGCAGGGAAGATGTCAGAGGCAATGAAGTCACAAGCCAATGATAAATCAGTCGTTCATATGGTGGCGATGATCGACTCAATGACACGTAAAGAGCGACGGTTCCCAGATATCATCAAATCAACGCGCAAACAGCGTATTGCAGCGGGCTCTGGGATGCATGTTCAGGATGTGAATCGGCTGCTTAAACAATATACACAAATGCGTAAAATGATGAAAAAGTTTTCTAAGAAAGGTGGCATGAAAAATATGATGCGTGCCATGCAAGGCAAAATGCCGCCTAATATGCCGATGTAGATAGACTAATAGGCTGAATTTTAGCTTTAAATTTCCTGTGGATTCCGTACAATACGCGGTTCGCCGCAATCGGATGCGGTTCGTTAAACACAGCTGAGAATAAGCAAATAATATGGTTAGTATAAGATTAGCTCGAGGCGGCGCCAAAAAGCGTCCTTTCTATCACATCGTAGTGACTGATTCTCGTAGACGCCGCGATAGCGGATATATCAAGAGATTAGGATATTTTAATCCACGAGCGACTGGACAAGAAGTTCGATTGCACGTTGATATGGAGCGCATAAACTACTGGCAGGGTGTAGGTGCAAAGGCATCAGAGCGCGTAGAAACACTATTAAAAGGTGCAGAATCAGCAGCTGATTTGAGACTCAGCAGCTGAGCCTACTACAGCATGGGCAACCATAGATCGTCTCACGCTTGAAACAAGAAGATAAAGTTTTATTAGGCCTGGTGAATGGCCTGTTTGGTGTTAAAGGTTGGGTTAAGGTTTACTCCTACACGCGACCTAGAATTAAAATTATCGAATATCAGCACTGGTATTTGGGTAATGATTTTGATCAGCCAATACGAATAGAAGAAGGTCGCTCACAAAAGGGCGGCGTAGTAGCTAAGTTGGAAGGAATAGATGACCGCGATGCGGCAGTAGAGCTTCTGGATCGCAAAATTTGGATTGCGGGTGAGCAATTAATGCCGTTGTCCAAAAATGAATATTACTGGTATCAGCTGATTGGCTTAGATGTGCTAGATACCACAGATAGGCATCTGGGCTTGATTAAGGACCTAATCGAAACTGGAGCTAACGATGTCATGATAGTGCGAGGTGAGGGTAACACCGAGTATTTAATCCCGTACATCTACGGACAAGTAATAAAGTCCATCGACTTAGAACAAAAGTGCATGGTGGTGAATTGGGACACTGATTTTTAATCAATAGATCCTAAGTTAGCAGTATTACGAAAGGGGCAAAGACATGCGAATTGATGTCATAACATTGTTCCCAGAGCTAGTTGTAACAATGCGAGACCACGGAGTCGTGGGACGGGCATTGCGAGAAAAGCTAGTCGATTTAGAATTAACTAATCCTCGAGATTTCTCAAAAGATGCGAATAATCGAGTAGATGATCGTCCTTACGGGGGTGGTCCTGGCATAGTGATGCAATACGCACCATTGGCCAAAACGCTAGAACACGTTAAATCGATTTCTAGCGATAAAGCAAAGGTAGTGTATCTAAGCCCACAGGGGCAGCGACTAGATCAAGCCGCAGTGCGAAATCTTAGTCAATGTTCAAATTTAATATTGTTGTGTGGGCGGTATGAAGGCATTGATGAACGTTTCATCGAAGCACACGTAGACGAGGAATGGTCGATCGGCGATTATGTCATCAGTGGTGGAGAGCTTGCCTCGATGGTGCTGATTGATGCTATGGTGCGAACACTTCCAGGTGTGCTGGGAGATGATCAATCCGCAGAACAGGAGTCGTTTGAGAATGGGTTGCTAGATTGCCCTCATTACTCAAGACCAGAAATAGTAGATGGTCGAGAAGTACCTAAAGAATTAATAACTGGTGATCACAAAAAGATTGCTAGCTGGAGATTGAAACAAGCGTTAGGGCGAACTTACACAAGACGTCCTGACCTAATGGAGCTGAAAAACCTGAGTGATCAAGAACAACAGCTGTTGAACGAATATTTAGTTGAAGTAAAAGCGAAAAACGAGAGATAAACAAATGAGCAATATAATTAGTCAATTAGAAGCAGAACAAATAAAATCAGATTTCCCCGAGTTTTCTGCTGGCGACACGATTGTTGTACAAGTGAGAGTGAAAGAGGGTGAGCGTGAGCGTTTGCAAGCATTTGAAGGTGTAGTGATTGCAAAAAGAAACCGCGGTCTGAACTCTGCATTCACTGTACGTAAAATCTCTCATGGCGAAGGCGTAGAAAGAGTATTTCAAACACACAGTCCATTAATTGCATCAGTTGAGGTGAAGCGCTGTGGTGATGTAAGACGTGCAAAACTATATTACTTGCGTGGGCGTACAGGCAAAGCTGCGAGAATTAAAGAAAAGCTTGGTTAATATCAAAGCATGTTAGGTTGGTAAAATAAACGCCTCATAAATTTATGGGGCGTTTGTTGTTTGGGCTACTGCTAAATGATTAAAGATTCATTCGATTACATTCTGCCATCTCCTATTGGTCATCTAGGACTGAGTATTTCCTCTAAAGGAATACAATGTCTGTTCTATATTAAAACCAAACAAGATTTGCGTATTCCTACAACTGGGTTTGCAGCAAAAGTTCATCAACAGATCATGGAGTATTTTGAACTACAGCGCACTGAGTTTGACTTGCCAGTAGATATTCAAGGTACGGTTTATCAAAATCGAGTATGGAAGGAAGTTGCGAAAATTTCATATGGCCAGTCATTAACCTACGGAGACATCGCTAAGGCAATTAATAGTGGTCCGCGTGCAGTCGGTAATGCTTGCCGACATAATCCTATCCCGATTATTATTCCTTGCCACCGCGTTGTGAAGAAGGATGCTATCGGTGGTTACTGCGGAAGTATAGTGGGCAGAGAAATTCAACAAAAAGATTGGTTGTTAAGACACGAAATAGATACGCCAGTCACTAGTGAAAGTTTTATTTGATTAAAGTTTGATTGTTTAGGAGATTACATGGCGTTACATAAAATAACTTGGCAGGGTATTTTAGTTCGTTTTCTGGTAGCACTGGTATTAGTGTTTTGTACTTATAACCCTCATAACTGGTCTTATTTTGATTGGGTGCAATCATACTTAAATCCAGAGGGTGAGAATAAGACTAGTTTGCCGTTGTTACTATTGGCGGGAATTGTTCTGCTGATTGTTTGGACAATATATGTTCGTGCCACTATGCGTTCGCTGGGTATGTTTGGTTTGATTTTAGCCGCCGCGTTTTTTGGTGTACTGCTTTGGTTGGCAATCGATTTCGTTCTATCGCTGACAGACGATATGGGAATAGTTATTGACTTAATGTTAGTGGTGCTAGCGGGAATTTTGGCGACTGGTATTACCTGGTCGCATGTTCGTAGAAGGGTGACAGGCCAAGCGGATGTGGATGATGTTGAGTAGAAAGTTTATCTGGGTTGGTTGAATTTAAGGTGATGAGTCACCATCTATAAAATTATCAATTTTTATTTGGAGTTAAAGCAGTAATGAGTGAACAAGCACAAGCAGAAAACAATAAAGAAACTCTCAAGTTTGAGTCAGAAGTCAGTCAAATTTTACATTTGATGATTCATTCTCTGTATTCGAATAAAGAGATATTTTTACGTGAGCTGGTTTCAAATGCTTCAGATGCCTGTGACAAATTACGCTTTGAAGCATTGTCTAATGCTGGTTTATTAGCCGAGGATACCGATCTAAAAATCCAAATCGAATATGATGAGGAAAATAAGACTATTACTGTCCGAGACAATGGTATCGGAATGACACGTGAAGAAGTGATAAAAAATATTGGTACTATCGCGAAATCAGGTACAAAAGAATTCTTGGAAAGCCTTACTGGCGATCAAGCAAAAGACTCTAATTTGATCGGTCAGTTTGGGGTCGGTTTCTATTCCGCTTTTATTGTTGCTGATCAAGTTGAATTGAAATCACGCAGTGCAACAGTGGATGCTAAGCAAGGAGTATATTGGCAATCTGAAGGCACGGGCGAATACGATTTAGCAGAAATTGAAAAAACTGACCGCGGTACTGAAATCATTCTCCATCTTAAGGAAGACGAAATAGAACTATTGTCCGGCTGGCGTTTACGCTCAATCATTACTAAATATTCTGATCATGTGCCGCTTCCGATTGAAATGATTGAAGAAAAGCAAGGTGAGGAAGATAGTGAGGCTGGTACAGGGGTAAAATGGGAAGTTGTCAACAAGGCTTCTTCGTTATGGACGCGTTCTAAATCAGAAGTAAGCGAAGATGAATATAAGGAATTTTACAAACATGTAGGCCACGATTTTGCAGATCCTCTGGCTTGGTCGCATAATCGTGTTGAAGGTAAAACGGAATATATTTCGTTGCTTTATATCCCAAGTAAAGCGCCATTTGATTTGTATGAACCTAATCAAACGCATGGCTTAAAACTTTATGTGCAGCGTGTGTTTATTATGGAAGACGCGGAAAAATTATTGCCGCGTTACTTGAGATTTGTACGAGGTGTGATTGACTCTAGCGACTTACCGTTAAACGTATCTAGAGAAATTCTTCAAGGCAATAAAGTGATTGATGCAATGCGCTCAGGTTCAGTGAAAAAAGTGCTTGGCTTGCTAGAAGGAATTGCTAACTCTGAACCAGAGAAGTATCAATCATTCTGGAAAGAATTTGGCAAAGTTATAAAAGAAGGTCCTGGCGAAGATTTTGCCAACAAAGAGCAGATTGCTAAGCTGTTGAGGTTCGCATCAACGCAAGACGATACAGAAGATCAAACGACATCGCTGGATGACTACATTAGCCGCATGAAGGAAGGCCAAGAGTCTATTTACTATATTACCGCAGATAACTTCAATGCAGCGAAAAACAGTCCGCACTTAGAAATATTCCGTAAAAAAGGTATTGAGGTCATCTTGATGTATGACCGCGTGGATGAATGGCTCATGGGTGCGTTGAATGAATATGATGGTAAGTCATTTGTATCTGTGGCTAAAGGAGAGCTAGATCTAGATAAGCTTTCCGATCAAGATGAAAAAGAACAGCAAAAGAAAGTCGAAGAACAATCGGCAGATATTGTTAAGCTGATTAAAGAAAAGTTAGAAGATAAGGTGGAGGATGTGCGTGTATCTCATCGCTTAACCACATCGCCGGCATGTATTGTACTTAACGAACATGATATGGCGTTGTATATGCAAAATTTACTTAAGCAAGCAGGCCAGCAAATGCCAAGTACCAAGCCGACTTTGGAGATTAACCCATCGCATCCAATGTTGGTTAGAATGAATAGTGAGACTGATCTTGACCAAGTTAAAGAATGGTCAATGTTGTTATTCGAGCAGGCAATTCTTGCGGAAGGTGGACAATTAGAAAATCCTGCTGATTTTGTTAGGCGCTTAAATAAAATCATGCTCGATCTTGCAGGTTAGTGAAATCAATCACGCCAGATTGGATAGATAAACCATTAGGTGAACTGACGCAAACTCATTGGGAATTATTATGCGACGGCTGTGGTAAATGCTGTATGACCAAGTTGCAAGATGAAGAGACAGATAAAATTCACTATACCAATGTAGCGTGTGAGCTATTTGACTCTGATTCGTGTCGCTGTACGGATTACGCAAATCGAACTAGTAAAATACCTGATTGTATTTCGCTTAGTATAAAACGCCCTCACGAGTTCGCATGGCTGCCAACAACCTGTGCGTACCGATTGCGCTTTGAATCAAAGTCGTTGCCAAATTGGCATCCGTTATTAACTGGTGATTTACATAGTACGCATGAAGCTGGTTGTTCTGTAAAAAATAGAACAATCAGTGTTGAAGATGCTGTTCCATTAGAACATCATCTGGTTGAATGGGGCTGATGAGTGAGTCGTTGTCTGTTTCGATATAAACGATAACAATTTTGAGATGTTACTGACTGTTAAAACAACAGAATGCAGGATGCGAAAGAGCTTACTATAAAGGCACTGAAGATTACGCTTTCTTTCCAATAAGGACACATGAGCTTATGGTTAGGTAGGGTTAATATTGACATTGCATTGCTCCAAAATAATAGATGTTGAGTTGAAAAAATTTACGCGTAGGTTAATGATTAAATATTTCAGTTATATTTCAATTTATACAGTAGATATAAGCGGAATTTTTCACCACGAGAGAGTTAACGCTGAATTTTGAATCATTGGGTAGATGGAAGAGCTAATACGAATTGATAAGTGGTTGTGGGTGGCGCGTTTCTATAAGACGCGTAGTATGGCGACAAATGTAGTGGAAGGTGGTCGTGTACATGTTAATAGTCGAAGGGTAAAGCCATCATATCGAGTGAAAGTTGATGACGTCATACAGATAACGCGTCCCGATGTTAAGCAAGAAATTATAGTCTGTGGGATTGCAGGTCAGAGAAGATCTGCTAGTGAGGCGCAGCAGTTGTATTAGAGAGAGCGATGAAAGTGTTGTGCAACGAGAGTTGATTGCTGCGCAACGTAAGATTTTAAACCAAGGATTGCCGCGTACTTCCAAGAAGCCCGATAAGCATGAGTGGAAAAAAATTAGAGCAATGCTCGGTAAATCGGATAAAACATAATTTTTACCAAAGAGGTTAGACTTGATTGGTTGACCGGATAATGAGAAGGTGTAATTGATGTAACGTATAAAATTCAATTATTACATGCGTTTATAATTTCTGTGAGCGGATTGTATAGGGCTCGGAACTTTTTAAGGGTATGCGAAAAGTGCAGATCAATTGAGTTTGCCCTTTTGCTTAGAACTTTTAGAAAGATAGACATCTAAATATACTGAGCTATTATTATTTTAATAAAAAGAGGAGCTAAAAATGTTTAAGCAAGCTAAATTAAAATCATATTTTGCCGCAGTCAGTACTGCCGTTGCTACTAGCGTCTTGATTGCTTCGCCAATCAACGCAGAAGAAAACCCCTTTCAAATGTCTGAACTTTCAGATGGTTATATGGTGGCTGACAAGGAAGGAAAGTGCGGAATGGCAAAGAAGATGAAGAAGATAGACACGGATGGAGATGGTGCTGTAAGTAAAGACGAGTTTATGGCTCATGCAGAAAAGAAGTTTGCAAAAAAAGATAAAAATGGTGATGGGGTGCTGAGTTCTGATGAAATGAAAAGAATGAAAAAGCATGGTGAGGGTAAATGCGGCGAAGGAAAATGTGGCGGGAAAAAATCTGATAGTTAATGTTTAGATGGGTAGGGGTTGAGCCCGGATTAATTTCAAGTTTGTAGAAGTGTAGATAGTGTCAAATTAATTTAAGCTCAACCTTCTTGATTAGAAATTGTAAATGGTAATGTAGTTAATGTTAAATGCTTGTATTTTCTAGTTATTTAGCGCTTGGATTAAGTAGAAAGGGCCGAATTAGGAGATGAAGCAGTTACTATTTATTAACTGGCACGATGACGATTTAGTTGATATTCCTATGGTAAATGAGCAACATCATGGCTTAATTGCGACGGTTTTCATTATATTATTTTATGCAGCAAGGGTGGAGATTGAAGGCTTTGAAGCCTACAATTATTATGTTTGAACATTACATGATGTTTTATTTGAAGATGGAAGAATCAATGCTTATTGAGCATGAAATGTCTGTGGAGGATTTGGAGGTGATGCGTGAATAAAGCAAAAAGTTTTCACATGATTTGCATATTGCCATTGTAGACGCAATTAGTAATGAGGAGCCTAATGAATTAACTAAATATTTGGCTAACTGTGGAATGAGTATAAGCCAGAGTTTCATGAAAAGCTCCATCAACAGTTTGGATGATGCTCCCTGATATTAGCTAGTAGTTTTAATTCCAAATTGGATTGAAAGTAGAGTAATCAGGGGTGAGGAGTAGAGAGCAGGAGTGGAATCAATCCACTCCGTATTTGCCTGTTTATATTGTTTGAGATTAATCTAGATTTTTTAACACTTCAATCATACTGTCTTTAGCATCTCCAAATAGCATGTCGGTGTTCTCCTTGTAAAATAAAGGATTGTCTACACCAGCATAACCTGATGCCATACTTCTTTTGAGTACGATGCATGATTTAGCTTTCCAGACTTCAAGTACTGGCATACCTGCAATTGGGCTATTTGGGTCTGTTTGTGCCGCGGGATTAACAATATCGTTGGCACCAATGACAAGTGATACATCGGTGTTAGGGAAGTCATCATTTAACTCATCCATTTCAAGCACAATGTCGTAAGGGACTTTTGCTTCTGCTAGTAATACGTTCATATGGCCAGGAAGTCGGCCTGCAACAGGGTGTATACCAAATCGAACATTGACACCTTTAGTGCGTAATTTTTTAACAATGTCACTGACAACAGTTTGCGCTTGAGCAACGGCCATTCCATAGCCTGGAACGATGACAACGTTGTTTGCATCTTTAAGTAAACCCGCTACTTCTTCAGGCGTGGCCGATGTCACTTCACCAGCTTCTTCGTCACCACTGGCCGCTGTTGATCCGCCTGATGTTCCAAATCCGCCAAGAATAACGCTGACGAAGTTACGATTCATTGCGCGACACATAATGTAACTTAAGATTGCGCCACTTGAACCTACCAGCGCACCTACGACAATCAATGCGATGTTACCTAACATAAATCCTGTGGCCGCGGCAGCCCATCCTGAATAGCTATTCAACATTGAAACAACGACCGGCATATCAGCGCCACCAATGGCCATAATTAAGTGAATGCCTATCATACCTGCGATGGCCGTCATGATGAGTAACGGTATTAAACCGGCTTGATGTGTTTCTGCACTAATGAATTCATATCCAAAGTAAATACAGGTAGCTAAGGCAATTAGATTTAGCCAATGACGCATAGGAATCATCACGGGTTTGCCGCTAATGGATCCCCTTAATTTCCCGAACGCAATAATTGAACCTGTAAAGGTGATGACACCGATAAAGACGCCTAAGAATACCTCGACATCATGGATGGTTTTTTCTGCACCTTCGAAATGATTTTCCGGATCCAGGTAACTTGCAATGCCTACCATCACGGCAGCAGCACCAACAAAGCTATGTAATATTGCAACTAACTCGGGCATTGATGTCATTTCAACTTTTTTAGCTATGACAACACCAATTAAGGCACCAATAATCATCGCAGGGACTAATTTCTCAAATCCGCTGACCTGACCACTAAACATAGTGGCTAAAATGGCGATGGCCATGCCGAGCATGCCGAAGACATTGCCGCGACGTGCTGTTTCTTGATTACTTAATCCGCTTAAGCTGAAGATGAACAATGCACCGGCAGCGAGATAAGATACGGTTAATAATTGTGGATTCATTTTATCTCTCCTTAGTCGTCTTTACGGAACATTTGCAGCATACGCTGGGTAACCGCAAAGCCGCCCCCTATGTTTATCGATGCAATCAGTACCGATATCACCGCAAGGACCATTATTAAAGTGCTGGAGCTACCGACTTGCAGTAATGCACCAATAATTATCACGCTACTGATTGCGTTAGTGACACTCATTAAAGGTGTGTGCAATGCAGGAGTGACATTCCAAATAACCATGTAACCAATGAAGCAAGATAAAACGAATATTGAAAAGTTTTGCATGAACTCGGCTGGTGCCACGGTCCCTAACCAATATAATCCTACCGCTGCAATCAGCATAGAAATAATTAAACCCATGCCACTTTTTTCTTTTTTAGTTTCAGATGTTGGGGTATCAGCTTTAGGCGCTGCCGGTGCCGCTGACACAGCAATTGGCGGTGGAGGGAAAGTGATTTCTCCATTCTTAACAACCGTGGCACCACGGATGACGTCGTCTTCCATGTTAACGTTAATGTTGCCATCTTTTTCAGGGGTTAAGTCATTTAACATGTGACATAAGTTAGAGCCGTATAACTGACTTGATTGGTTGGGTAATCGACTTGGTAAGTCCATGTAACCAATCAGTGTGACACCGTGTTTAACAACAATTTCACCTGGCTCGGTTAATTCACAGTTGCCACCTTGTTCTGCGGCAAGGTCAACGATCACGCTACCCTCTTTCATGGACTCGACCATGTCGGCGAGAATTAATTTTGGTGCCGGTCTTCCCGGAATCAACGCAGTGGTAATAATGATGTCGACTTCTTTTGCCTGTTCTCTGAACAAAGCCATTTCCGCTTCAATAAATTCTTTACTCATTGTTTTAGCGTAACCTGTTGAAGAAGGTCCGTCGTCTTCCTCTTCAAATTCTAACTCTAGGAATTGTGCGCCCATACTTTCAACTTGCTGTTTTACTTCTGGGCGGGTATCAAATGCGCGAACAATGGCTCCCAGTCCGTTAGCTGTTCCGAGTGCAGATAAACCTGCCACCCCAGCACCAATCACCATAACCTTAGCCGGAGGTACTTTACCTGCTGCAGTTATCTGGCCTGTAAAGAAGCGTCCAAATTGATTTGCAGCTTCAATGACGGCGCGATAACCGGCAATGTTCGCCATGGAGGACAGCGCATCCATTTTTTGCGCGCGCGATATACGAGGCACAGAATCCATTGCTAGAGCGGTAACATTTTGCGATTCTAATTTTTTGAGTAAGTCTTCATTCTGAGCCGGCCATATGAAACTAATCAATGTGCTGCCAGAAGACATTAGGCTGACTTCGTCTACGCCTGAAGAGTTTGTTTCGGGAGCGCGGACTTTTAAAATAATGTCGGCAGTTGACCAAAGTTGGGAAGTGTCTGATACGACTTCTACACCTGCTTCACGGTAAGCAGCATCTGTAAAGTTTGCGCTTGAGCCTGCGCCGGCTTCAATGGCTGTTTCGAATCCAAGCTTTTGTAGTCGCTTGGCTGTGTCCGGCGTCATCGCGACACGGCATTCGTTTTCGTGAATTTCGTTAGGTACACCGATCTTCATAACTGCATGCTCCTCTCCCGAGTAATTTATATCCGGAACACAGTTCTAGCTTGCAGTTGCAAACAGGCAACAAAATCAATGATAGATTATGTGACTAAATTGTTTGAATGGTAAAAAGACATTTCACTTCCTTAGTGTATGTAGATATCCGTTGATTATTTAATTGTCCTGCAATATAGATCTAGAGTTGTCGGAATTATTGTATTTAATGATTAGAGCTATAGGCCCAGTATCTGATACTACCGCATATGAGGAGTATGTTAAATATTGAAATAACCATGAAGGTAATAAGGATAAAGTTAATCCAATTTAATTAATGGGTGTCAAAGCATAGCTGTCTATTTATCTGATTGTTATATTAACCCTGATGCTTTATGCAAGGCGTCTGTCAGGTTGTCTAAAAACAAAATCTCGTTTGTTTTTTCTTGAATGCCTACGCGATTAAGTTTGCGTACCATGTGTGGTTGCAGATTAGTAATCACCAGCGCGACATCATTTTTAGCCAGATTGTCTACGATGGATTCCATTGCAACAATGGCGCTCATATCAATCATTGATACTTCGGACATGTCCAACACAATCACCCTCACTTCGGGCGTGATGTCGGTTAAGTTCTTTAGAGCTTTCTGCGCAGTGCCAAAAAATAGCGGACCGTTGATATCGTATACTGCAACCTCGTTAGGAAGGTTTTCAAAATTATGCCGTTCGCTGGGCA
Source organism: uncultured Gammaproteobacteria bacterium (assembly GCA_951812785.1). Taxonomy (GTDB): domain Bacteria; phylum Pseudomonadota; class Gammaproteobacteria; order UBA4575; family UBA4575; genus UBA1858. The sequence continues at coordinate 1,725,132 of OX638335.1, read as the reverse complement.
TTAAAATACTTTCTGCACTATCCATGCTCTTGTGGACAAATAATAAAGCCGCGAGACTGATGCCCACACCAACAGCAATGGTCATATCAAATAAAACAGTCAAGATGAAGCAGGTAAGGAGTACCAATACATCATTTTTAGGCGCTACTGTTAATATGCGTATGAAATGTTTTGCATCTGCCATGTTCCAAGCAATGACTAATAACAATGCCGCCATCAATGCCATAGGTATATAGGCAAGCATCGGTGCTAAAAAGATAATTGCCATTAATATAAATGCAGCATGGACAACAGATGAAAGTGTTGAACTGCCTCTGGCTCTTACATTTGCTGATGTGCGAGCAATCGCGGCAGTGGCTGGGATTGCACCAAATAGTGGAGCAATCATATTGCCGATGCCTTGACCGATAAGTTCATCATTGGGGTTATGCTTTTTACCAGACATCCCATCGGCGACCACTGCACATAGTAATGACTCAAGTGCACCTAAGATGGCAATGGCAAATGCGGAAGGTAGTAAGGTGCGAATGAGTTCAAAACTGATACCGATAGGCTTGCCTTGCGCGTTATGTAATTCCCAGGACCAACTAAAACTTGGTAACACTGGAGGTATACCGCTTCCGATTAATCCACTGATGTCGTAATGAAAGCGGGTACCTATGGTTGCTACAGAAAAATCTTCTAGGCTAATATTTAGTCCCCACGCTAATAGTGCGCCTATAAGTATGGCAACTAAGTGGCCGGGGATGCGTGTTTTAAGTTTTGACCAAGACAGTAAGACTGCAATGGTGATAACACCAATTAATGTTTCATGCGGGCTAATAGTATTTAATGAGTTGAGTATTGCAGAAATTTTGTCGAAGTAATGGCCGCTTTGTAGTTCTACTTGTAAGCCAAAGAAATCTTTAATTTGAAAAGTGGCGATCACAGTGCCTATACCCGCTTTAAAGCCAACAATTACTGAGTAAGGCACTATTTCAATTAAGCGGCCGAGCTTTGTTACACCCATTAAGACTAAAATCATGCCAGCTAAAAACCCGCCAATACCAAATTTATGTACGATTAGGTAACAGAACCACCACAAATGCTGCAGTTGGTCCTGAAATGTTGACCTGAGATCCACCGCCTAAGGCGATGAAGACTCCCGCAATGATGGCGGTATATAAGCCATGTTGAGGTGGAACACCGCTGGCAATAGCCAGTGCCATCGATAACGGTAGCGCAATAATGCCGACAGTTAATCCTGCCAATACATTAGATTTTATGCTGGTGGTTGAACGCTCATGTGTTATAGATTTGCGCAGTGCTGAGAATATGAAATGATTATTTCATATTTAGTAAAGTGCTACATTGATTTTGGCTAGTTGTATTTAAAACTCACGCAGCAAAGCGAGAATGATTTGTCTTTTTCGTTTGGAAAGTCGGTAATAGCGTTGTGCGACTTCTCTAGTTTCATCATCTTGTATTGCGTAAGCAGATGCATGTTGCTCTGATATTTGATGGCTTGCTTGCATACCCCCTTTGCCATTAATTAACCACTCTAGATTCACGTGGAGTATGGAGGCTAATTCTGTCAAATGTTTAGTACTAGGTAGGGCTTTGTCTCTTTCCCAATGACCGCATGCCCCTCGCGATACCTTCATTCGCTCGGCCAATAGCTCCTAGGATAATCCGCGTTCTTTCCTGGCGAGGATAATTCTTTGCGCAATCGTAGACATTGGCCAAGGATAGTATTGATATCATTAGAGAAGTACGATATTTTCACTATTAAATTACCAGATAATATAGCTATTATCTGGTAATGAGAATATCCGTATACCTGATTTACCTCTTGTTGAGCCTGGTTCTGTTCGCCTGCTCGGAATATATGCGTGGTTATGTGACGACATATACGCGATCAAAATGTGAAATTTTGACTAAATCTGATGCGCCAAAAGGACTAGCTAGCACACAATTAAAAGACTCTAATGAATTAGTCTTGACTAAATATTTGCCTATTTCTGTCAATGCACTGGTGTTAAGAGAGTAGAGTTAAAAAGTCAGCGTCAATTAACGATTCTAGGTTTAAATTATTTTGGGAATAGTAAATGTTTCTCTGCGTAATGATCTCTTTCTCTCTCAATAAGCAAGTTGGCTAGAAAGTAGTACCACTTCTGCCACACATCTATAGTTTTTTCATCCATTTGATCTGATAGTAATTCTTTGATTGCAGAGATTAGAGCGTCAGCCAGCATTGGGTAATGTTCTTCTTTGACGCCTGCTTTTACATGACTCCGGCATATGCCCACTCGGAAGCTAAGTAGTACTTCTGGCTCGTCTAAACTTATCATATGAGCCATTAAAGCCGCAGCAAACATGTTTGGTTGGTGGGAGCGGAAATTATTAAAAAGAGACTTCGTTTCAGGGTATTTTTCAAATAAGATTTCATACATGCGATGCGTCACTTCTATTTGTTTATCCCAAATTATATGCTCTGTATCTTTTAAGAGTTTTTTGGTTTCTTGGCTGACGTTTTCCATGATGTATCTCTACTTTTTGAAAAAACTATTACTAGCAATATTTAAGTGCGAATATCGGCTACTTGTTTAGTATATCATTTCTGGTTGACTCTGTAATTGCTAACACTTCATCTATAAGTGGTTGCGCGACACTTAATTCTTTTAAGGTAGTATCGATATGATTCTTAACTGCATCAAAATGACTGTCATTTAAACCGTTTTTGACTAATCTTTCATGAGCAACGCGCATTGATTTGCCGTGAAAGGGTGTGTCTGCGCCAAAGGCATAAGATAAAAAAGATTTCATTTTGCGCATTTGTTTTTGCATATCAACGCCTTCAAAAAAACTATTAATGTGGTCATCGGAAATCACTTTTGTATAGAAGATGTCGACAGCTGCGCTGACTGCATCGTTTCCGCCGATCCGTTCAAATAAGCTGTTTGACATGGTATGTGATCCTTTAAAAGATGTATTTTTGATATGTCCCAATAAAATGTATATAATATACATGTTATTGTCAAGAAGGCTATTAAATGTGCTTAACCAAGTACAGTGATTTTGCACTGAGAACATTAATGTATGTGGCAACGGCAGATCGCCGTTGTACGATAGAAGAAATAGCCCAGAGTTATGCTATTCCTAAGAATCATCTAGTTAAAGTAGTGAACCAACTGGCGATCCTTGGTTTTGTGCAATCAATCCGAGGTAAAGGCGGAGGCATAGAGCTTGCCTACAATTCTGCAGGTATTAATTTGGGGGAAGTGGTGTGCGCGACTGAACAAAGTTTTGATTTGGTTGAGTGTTTTTCGCTCAATGATAACCAGTGTGTGTTATCGCCCAATTGCAAATTGACGTCTATATTTTCGCAGGCGCTGGATCAATTTCTTGCGGTATTAGATGAGTACACGCTAGAAGATTTGTTAACACCTAAAGTTAAAGTGTTATTGAATTTGAATTCTGCTTGAAATTCCATGCACATCTTGATGTGTTGCAAGTAATATCAGGTGACTCTTCACTTTGCTTGTGCACTGCGTATGCTTTTTATAAGTAGCTCTTACAACATTTTATCGTCATTATTTAGCTGTTTAGCTGTTATAAGTCTAACCAAAGTTTTAGAGGCTTACGCATGCCAGCAATTTTGCAGCCTTGTTGGCCATAGCCATAGGGGAATAGTGCGTATACATATTTGCGCGTGGCATTGTCCTTGCCTATAGTTGCGCGTAGATTTTTTAGGATTGTACGTAGTTCTGGAACAATGCCGGATTCTGCATACAACTCGCGTATCATATGGATGATGCACCAATGATCCTTGTTTAGTTCTAGTTCTGTTTCCATGGCAATTGATACGGCAAAGTCTTCGTCCCAGTCTTCTGGGTCTAGTAAAAATCCATCTTCGTCAGTTTGTATATCCATTTATTTAGCTATTGTTCCTTGGGTAACACGCTCGTGTTGCTGTATGTCTTGCAATGTGTGCACGTCATTGTAACCGCATCTTATGAACTGTGTGCGAACATCGCTACCTTGTTGATATCCATGCTCAACCAGTAGCGATCCACCTGCGGATAAGTAATTAGGAGCGTGTTCTATAATGTGGAGCAAGTCTTCTAATCCCTGGTTGTCTGAAAACAGCGCGGACTCGGGTTCGTATTGTTGAACTTTATGTTCAATATCTTCGTCGTCAATAGCGATGTAAGGAGGATTGCTAATTATTATGTTGAAGTTGTTGTTAGTTATTGCTTTAAACCAGTCGCTAATAATAAAGTTAACGTTATTAATAGCTAAATTTTTTGCGTTTGCTATTGCGATTTCGACGCAAGTGGGTGAGTTATCGCAAGCAGTGATACGTGTGTTGGGTTTCTCTTTCGCCAGTGCTAGAGCAATACAGCCGCTACCTGTTCCCAGGTCGAGTATGTTTGCTTGATCTTTATTGGTTAATAATTCAAGAGTGGCTTCTATTATCAGTTCTGTTTCTGGTCTGGGAATTAGTATTCCTGGAAAAACTTTTAGGGGTAATGACCAAAACTCTTTTTGTTGTTGGATATAAGCGATGGGCTCCCCTTTAATGCGGCGAGCTAGGTAAGCTTGATATCTTTGAAATGATGTGGAGCTCAATTGCTCGTCGGAATGAGCAATTAAAAACTCTTTGGTTTTATCTATAGCGTGGAAAAGTAAAAGTGATGCTTCTTGCTGAGGGTTGTGAGCTTTATCTGCTAACAGTTTGCGGCCATGTTGAATAGCTTGTCGAATGTTAGTCACGAGCTGTAGTGAATGGCGGGTAAATTAAGATTCGCTTAATGACGCAAGTTGTTCTGCTTGATGCTCGTTAATTAGCGGATCAATGATGTCGCTTAAATGACCTTGCATTAATTCATCGAGCTTATACAGTGTTAGGTTGATTCGATGATCAGTCACGCGCCCTTGAGGGAAATTATAAGTGCGTATGCGTTCAGAGCGATCACCGCTACCGACTAAACTTTTTCTAGTGGCAGCTTGTTCTGCAAATTGTTTGGATTGCTCTGCATCAAGCAGGCGTGCTTTTAATAGCGACATCGCACGTGCTTTGTTTTTGTGCTGTGAACGTTCGTCTTGGCACTCGACTACCACGCCGGTGGGTAAGTGGGTGAGTCGAATGGCTGAGTCAGTTTTGTTGACGTGCTGCCCGCCTGCGCCTGAAGCGCGGAAAGTATCGACACGAAGATCTGAAGGGTTGATTTCTATATCTTCAATTTCATCGGCTTCTGCCAAAATAGCGACTGTAGCAGCTGATGTGTGTACACGACCTTGCGATTCTGTCTCAGGGACACGTTGAACTCGATGTGCGCCCGATTCGAATTTGAGTAATGAATATGCGCCTTGACCAACAATGCGTGCTACTACTTCTTTGTAACCGCCATGGTCACCTTCATTAGTGTTGACGATTTCAACGGCCCAACGTTTTTGTTCTGCGTAACGCGAATACATGCGGAATAAATCACCTGCGAAGATAGCAGCTTCATCTCCACCGGTGCCGGCGCGAATTTCTATAAATACATTGCTATTGTCTAGTGGGTCTTTTGCTAGCAGTAGTTTTTGTAGATCAAGCTCAAGGTTTTCTTGTTGCTTCTGTAGCTCGCTGATTTCTTGCTGCGCCATCTCTTGCATGCTGGCATCATTATCGGAAAGCATTTCTTTGGCGGCGGCTAAATCTTCAACTGTTTGTGAGTAGTTTCTGAAAGTTGCAACTACCGGCTCTAGTTGTGAATATTCCATGGAAAATTTTCTAAACTGATTTTGGTCTGCAATCACATCTGGATCAGATAATAATCCAGCAATTTCTTGGTGACGTTCTTGCAATGATTCAAGCTTAGAAACAATTGAATCTTTCATGATAAATATTATTAAAGGGTAGTTATGAGGAAGCTCGCGAGTTTAATCGCGAGGCAGGCCAAGAATTGTTTTAGCCGCCTCAAGTAATTCTTGATGATTTTCAGCGCCCGCCGATTTTAATGCTTCGGTAGGGCTATGCAATAGTTTATTTACTAGTGTGTTGGCAAGAAACTGCATGGCTTCCTCAGATGGTTTGCCTTGTTTTAACATGCGCGCTGCTTTTTCGATCGCTTCGTTTTTGTGTTGTTCTGCTTGGCAGCGATAAGTGCGAATAACGTCGGTGACGTCTTGCCCACGCAACCACTGGTAAAATTTAGTGACTTCATCATCAATAATAATCTCAGCTTCTTCTGCGGCGTTCATTCTTGATTGCATGTTTTCTTGGATTACTTGTTTTAAGTCATCAACACTATATAGGTAGATGTCTTGTAGCATAGCTGCTTCAGGTTCAACGTCGCGTGGTATGGCAAGATCAATAACAAGGATAGGTGTGTGTTTGCGACGTTTTAAGCTTCTTTCTAGTAAACCCTTGCCTAGAATCGGCAATGTACTGGAAGTAGCTGTAATCACAATATCGCTTTCTGGTAATACTTCGCCAATGTAAGACAGGCTAATGCCGTAGCCGTTAAATTTGTTGGCCAGTTTTTGCGCGCGCGTAATATTTCGATTAGCGATGGTAATGCGATTGGCGCCGACTGCACTAAGGTGCTGTGCCGCAAGCTCAATAGTTTCGCCTGCGCCTATAAATAATGCGTTTCTTTTAGATAAGTCGCCGAAGATTTGTTTAGCTAGAGAGACTGCAGTGGATGCCACTGATACCGGATTAGTGCCAATTGACGTATGCGTTCTAACTTTTTTAGCGACGTTAAAAGAGTGCTGGAATAATTGATTGAGCTGCTTGCCTAATGTGCCAGCACTAACTGCATGTTGATAGGCTTGCTTGAGCTGGCCCAATATCTGTGGCTCGCCGAGCACCATAGAATCTAATCCGCTGGCCACGCGAAACATATGTTTGGCGGTTTCTTGATCATTGTGGTTATACAGATAAGACTGATTATGGTCGATGTCTAAATTGTGGAAGTCACTTAACCATTTCGCAGTAGCTATTTTGCCAGCCTCAGATGAATCTACCGAGCAATAAAGCTCAGTACGATTGCAGGTAGAAACAATGGCAGCTTCTTGAATTATTGGTGTATCGATTAACAGGCTCAGTGCTGAAGGCAGGTCTGAATCAGTAATAGCAACACGCTCCCGCACCTCAAGAGGGGCAGAAATATGGTTAACACCTATAGTTAATAAGGACATGGTGACTATTTTAGCGCACCTTGGGTATGACTAGGTGAATAAACAGGTGTGATTTGTACAATTTGATTGTTTATTATTCTCTGTCTCTCTCTGGTCTAGCATGATTTTCATCTTTGTGTAGCAGCTCGATAAATCCTGATTTAACCAAAATATCTAAGTTCACTTCTTCCGTAGCAGAGATTTTTTTTGCGATCCAAGCTGGATCGCAAGGTAATTTATTGTTTGCGCGACTTGCTAGCAACTGTGATTTGTACAAAAAGTGAGAAGTGGTTGCTGAAGCGCTTATGTAAAGACGTGTTAAATAACGTAGAATTGCTATATAGACTTTGATTTATATAAATTTAGGGAATTAAATACTTATTGACCCCAGAATCATCATATTGGCTACATTTTTGATAAATCCACCCACTTATAACATCTTGCTAATTCACGCTTTGGTGGCGGGTTAGCAGGCATTTTTTGCTTACTAGCTCCCGATGAGGTCGCTTGTTTGATAAATCGCCCTAACCGTTCTTGTTCTTTTTTATTCATTAAATTAGTTGGGGGTTAATTTTTAATTTTTTCAAATTCGAAGTATACACTTTATTTAAGTTTCATATTTTCCATTCTGTGTAATGGTTTATTTACCTTCAACGATTTTGATTTCGTTTTTTGTGAGGCCATATAGCTTATAGACACGCTGGTCAATCTGCCTTTCATACTCACGGAGTTTGGCTTGTTTGGCAGTATTTTCTAAATAGTCATCCGCTTTGATGCTGGCAAGGATTTTGTTGACGAGCGCTATGATCGGTTGTTGCTTTTCTGGTTTATCTAATACTGACTTAGGCATTGGAATTTGTGTAATGTAATAGTTGATGAAGCGCATTGTACGAATAGCACGATTGTAGATAAAATTGTACGCATACCAATTGCAGAACAAAGACTGATAATATGCGAGTAAACATTTTGGGGACAAATTTGTCTTAAGCACTTTGATTTTTACGCAAGTATCGTTAATCAATCGGTTGGCATCATCGTAAAACATCGTGATAATGATGTGGGGATATGGGTTTTGTACGTGGGCAATAATCTTTTGTGCTGCAATTTTGCTTTCCTTCTGCGGTGAAAGATATTTTGTAGCTACATTTCCTATTAAGAACCTGTCCCGTTTGAGGCCATACTTACTAATGTCAATACCTTTAACGCATGGATAATTTCCCTTCGGTTCAGAAGTAAGTCCCCTTGTGGTGTTGGAGATTCCAATCTCACCTTTGGCATATTGAGAGGTGTCTTCAACGCAGAAGTTTAAGATTTTCTTCAGCAAGCCCTGAGGATACAATCCTCTATAAATCTGTACATTGCGTAAATCCTTAGTAAAAATTTCATTTTCGTTGAAAGTCCCAAATATTTGGATACGGTCATTCTTCTGCTCTAGTGCACCTATGGTTATGCCATTACTTTTACTCGGCATTTTCATCAAAGAGAAAGAGACCTGTTCAAGCAATACTTTTTCAAAAGCCTTGCTTGCATCCATCAAGTAAATGAGATTATTCTCCAACCAGAGCCTTCTAACTTTAGACCATGACTGTCCATATAATGATTTTTTGGGAATAATGAAAGTTTGCGTTCCTTTATCACAAACTAAGTTGTTATAGGTAATAGTTATAAAAAGCTCAGCGATATCACCAGATGGGAATGGAATGCCTTTATCTTTCCTAAAAGACTTTTTTCGGCAAGAGTCATAACATTCCGGAAACCATAAGGCGGATTGGCGATCACCACATCGCCCCCTTTCTTTTCATGGAATACCTCCGAGAAATACACCTCAAAATCAAACGCTGTGTGGCCGTCGGTGATTTGGCTGATGAGATCATCAATCTCCTTTTTCTGTTCCTGTTTTTTAGTAGCGTTGGTTTCATTGAAATAGCGCGGTTTAAGTTTTTCCAGTTTTTTAAATAAGTCATCGTTAAGAAGATCCCTCGCCACACTCAAAAGCGCATTACCCTGTATGATTTTGTAGTCCAAGTTCGGTAGGGGCTGAATTGTCGCTCGCTCCTCCTCGTCTACCACCAGTGAAAGCCAGAGTCGTAGCTTAGGCAATCTCCACCGCGCCCGGGTCAATGTCTACGCCGTAGAGGCAGTCTTGAATGGCTTGGCGTTTGAAGTGGTAGGAGGTTCGCTCCCTGTGCTTGCCGATGTAGGTGGTAAGTGTGTTTCTTGTTCTTACAATCTCGTTCATCATGCCTACGGGAAAGGCACCGAAGCCGACGGCCGGATCGCAGACGCGGATTGCGGCGAGTTTCTCATCAATGCACTTGGCTTGCGCACGCACTGGGGCAGCTTGACGGTCTCGCCGTGCTTAATTAAGGTTGCAATATCTTTCTCTGCTTATGTCTCCTGCTGTCTCGGTCGCTAAATAATTTATCAAGCTCTCTTGACACATATAATGAACAATTTCGCGCGGAGTATAATAGGTGCCTTTAGATTTGCGGCCTTTGACTGTCAAGAGATTTTCAAATACCCGCCCCAGCATTTCTGGGTCAACGGCGACTTCTTTTTCCAGCGGCTCGTCTTCTTTAACTGTGAAGTTGTAGCGGTCAAAGATATCCAGAACGCCGTCGCCAATGTCACCTGCTTTAGTCTTTCGGTTATTGGCGAAAATATCATCCGGCAACACGATGTCCTTATCTATCCAGTCATAAATTATTCATTGGGCCAAACAACCCACCATTCAAAAATGGTATTTTGCAATCAAACTGACTGAAATAATCATCATCTATAGATCTATCGTGTCTCAGTGCCCGATAAAAAAGCGGCTCTAAATAATCATTAAAATAATTTTTCTTTTCATCTTGCGCGCTCTCAAAAAGGCAGCGCAAAAATTGCCTATTACCTTCGCCCCACACTTTGTCGTGGGCAACGCTAAACCACCCCTTTTTTTGCAGAAAAATTAGAGAAAGACAATCTGGCCCAAGAGTTTTTTGGCAAAATCAACCGTATCAATGTTTTTCTCTTTGAAGTCGGCACGGATTTTGGTGTCTTTGTTAACGATGCCATCGAGCGACGCTTTAATTCGCAAGAAGAGGTCGCGTTACTTCTCAAAAAACGCTTTGGTAGCGCACTCGACGCTGAAGGCATCGTCCAGTTCTTTTAGCGTGAGGTTGATCTGGTCGTTGAGTAGCAACGGCAGGAGGCGGCTTTGCGCAGTGTGGCTCTTTTCGTTTTCGCCGCCGAGAAAAGAACAGCGATGTGCAGGCGTGAATTCTTCTTCTACTTTGCCCTTCTCGTTGAATTTGTATTCCATTTTGACGAGGGAAAAGCGCCAATCCTCGTTGTTGGGAGCGACAAAAGCAACCAGTGCGGCGTCTTTGAGCACATCGCCGCGGCTACCTTTTAGATACTTGGCGACGAAGTTTCTCTGTTTGGCTCGGGCACGGTCAAGTGAGGTATCTCCCTTGAGATAAACAATGAGAATAACAACGAGTTTTTCATTGGGGCTTTGGTATTTGCCCACGCGATCAAGACTCTGAATTGAATCTCGATAATCGGCGAAAATATAGTTCCCTGCGTAGGGTTTTTTGTAATCTTTCTCAAAGTGATTGAGTATGTTTCTTAGTGAATCAACACAGCGTTCTTTGTCGAAAGAATATTCAAGTGTCTCCTTTACCAGTTTTTGGGCGCTGATTTTTCCATTATTTGCTAATCAAGTATGCAGATAAGATAACTTCTCGTGGCCCAGAGGTGCGGGCGTCGCTTTCGGCAATGTGGCTCTCCAGAAATTCTTTCGGAATGTTGTTTTGCAAAATGTCCAGAATTTTGAGCGGGCGCGGTGGGCTGGAGTTGATCTCCTGATTGAGTGCTGTGAGTACGGTTTTTGCTGTCTGTTTGGGCAGAGCACCCTCTTCAAGGCGGTTCATTACCCGTTTGAGGTATGCCTCATGATCGTCAGTGTATTGTCGGAAATCACGTATTGCTTTGAGTATTTTTAGGACCTGTATGCTAGCATCCTGACCGCCGCGCGGATTTTTGAGTTCCGCTTCTTCTGTCGTGGCAAAGGCAAAGGCCTCTTTGAGTTTGATTTGATCGTTGGATTTCTCGGTTGGAAAGAAGTTAAAACTGTAAATTGTGTCAAACGAGGTGTCCACCCGGTTAATGCGCCCAACGCGCTGTATGAGCCGTGTTGGGTTCCACGGAATATCATAGTTGATGACTACATTGGAGCGGTGCAGGTTTACACCCTCAGACAGCACTTCTGTTGTGATAAGGATTCTGTAATCATCCTTAGGAAGGCGTACACGGGCATCAAAATTTTCAATCACTTTTTCCCGCGTAGCTATGCTTGAAGCACCAGTGAAGGCGATTACTCCTGCCTGCGGCGAGACTGTAGCGGACTGGTCATTCGTGAGTTTATTTTTAAGTTCCTCGGTGAGATATTCGGCGGTCTCTTTGGATTCGGTAAAGACGATGAGCTTGTTCTTCTTCAAAACGGAACGGGTTGAGAGTAGTTTGATAAAAGAAAGCAGTTTCGGGTCACGCTTTAAGCCACGCCAAAGTCGTTGAATGTCCTTAGAGTATTTTAAGGTCGTTTTCCAAGTCTTTTTTCAGTTCGTCAGTGAAATCGTTTGCCGGATACTTCCGTGCTTTGTCGGTTTCTAACAGTGTTTGGATTGCATTCTCATCATCATTGTCCAGAAACTCAAAGATTTTATTGGCGTACTTTTTGCTGACATAGACATTGCCTTCATTCAGTTCATTGAGGAATAGTTCATAATTCAAGATGAAACGTTCAACGGTGTTGCGGAAGGCGTAAAAACTGCTTTCCAGTCGCTTGATGAGCAAAATTTTCATAAAACGACCCAGGTTTTTCTGCGACTGTATCTCAAACTGCTCCGGCTCGTTCTCGCCTTTGTAGTAGAGTAGAGGCGTATAACGGGCGTAGTGAAATTCTTGGGTAATAAGTTTGATAGTTTTGTTGAATACGTCGCTTTCTTTCTCGTTGAGCTGATAGAAAGCAGCCTCTGGATTTTCCACTTTGGGAAACTTGAGCTTTTGGTTTTTGAGATCGTCGGCAAAATAACTTTCAATTTCTTTTCTGGTACGCCGTACCATGAGGTACTTCAAAACGGATTCACGAATTTTCCCTGCATTTTCTTTTGCGGTTTGGAATAATTTGATTTGGCTCAAAATATCCTTCGGTGTGTTGTTGAGCGGGGTTGCTGTTACCAGCACGACCCGCTTGCCGCGACAAATCTGTGCCAGTTTTTCGTAGATAACATTTGATTCGGTGCGCCTCGTCTATAAAAACATTTTTGTATTTTTCCGTACCACGTTTTATAAGCTGTTCTAATTTTCCGAGCGATTCATGGTCAGCAGGCACACGGAAATCTGAAAATACATTGACCCAAGACCCAGGGTTGGCTTTCTCCAGTAACACGGGTGGAGCCAAAACGAGTGTTCGCCCGTCAAGTTGGCTTGCAAGCATCGCCGATACATAGGTTTTACCAAGCCCCACGACATCAGAGATGAAAACACCACCGTATTCTTCCAAAATCTTTTTGGCATTCAAAACGGCCTGTTCCTGATATTCCAACTGCTTAAACTCGGACGGGGCATATTTGAAAAATACTTCATCGGTTTGGCGGAGATCATCTTTGAAGTATTCGTAGAGGAATTTGAGATATAGCTGATAGGGCGTGATGGTGTTATTGAGCCATGTTTTTTTCTGAATGGTTTGAACGTATGTATCTCTTATATCCACTGCCTCTTCCCAGAGGCCTTCAAATTTTTGCTTGGCAAATTCGTAATCGGTCCTTGACTTGAGTTCGATGTTGAATTCCAGATTATCGACCAAACCAGACTGTGTGAAATTACTTGAGCCAGTGATGACGCGACCAACATCGCGGTCGCTTTCAAGAAAAGACATGATATAGCGCTTGGCGTGGATGTTTTCTGTGGGGTACGCCTTAATTTCTAACTTGCCACATTGTAGCCATTCAAGAAATTGTGTTACACCATCCTCAACTTTTTTGCTGTCTTCAGCCTGTGCGCCATTTCGCCGACGAGCATGTTGGAAAAATGCGCTTTGGTTTCCGCATGGGAAAATTGAAGCCTCTGCTGTTGCGCTTGCTTTATAAAGTCGAGGGTTTGCCTGCTGGTGCTGATACCGATGAGGATTCTAATTTTCTTCGTTTTTTCCAGCGATTTGTAGAGTGCGTGGAAACCGCTGGTGTAAAAATAACCGACGAGAGCATTAAAAATTCAGTGTCTTTAATTAACTGTAATAGTTCAGATCGGGTCTGAACTATTACAGCTTAGGCTTTGTGGTAGTGGGTTCAATTGATACCAGTTCCTGTCTCGGCAGCTCTGCCTTTATTGATCTCGAGTCTGTTAGGTCTTTCATTATGGTTCATAATTATCTGATTTATCAGTTAGAATGTGGAACTCAAATAGATGAAACCACTCTTACACGTTAGTCACATTTATCTATATTCATTGTTGGAGCCTAAAATATGTGTTTAAAGCCACTTGCTTTTTTTATGATTCTTCTCCTTGGATGGTCTTCAATATTGTATGCAGATGAAGATGACACATACGATAAGGAAACAATGATTAGTGAGGCTCAAGGTTACCTGGGAGCGGGAGCTGAGGGTCTAGCCTCTGTAATTGAAAAAGTGTTTGAAGATTATGGTCAGCCTGATGGTTACATCAAAGGTAGAGAGGGTTCAGGTGCGATAATTGTGGGTCTACGTTATGGTGACGGCGATATTTATTTGAAGAACGGTTACAGTAAAAAAGTCCATTGGCAAGGCCCTTCAATTGGCTTTGACTGGGGTGGCAATGCAGCTAAAGTGTTCACGCTGGTTTATAATCTGCCGAGTGTAGAAAACGTGTTCCAAAGATTTCCAGGCGTTGATGGAAGTTTGTATTTTGTTGGTGGTGTTGGTTTGAACTATTTACAGCGCAATGAAACAATACTTGCACCTATCCGCTTAGGCGTTGGGTGGCGTGTTGGTGCAAATGTGGGATATTTGAAAATTACGCCAAAGAAGACGTGGAATCCATTTTAACCTAGGTTGTTGTGCATTTCTTGAGACAGGAAATAATAACGAAAATATAGTGCTATGCGTTGGAAGGCAGGAAGAAGAAGTAGAAACATCGAAGATCGACGAGGCGCCAGATCGTCATTTCCGCGATTCCCACGTGGTGGTGGCATGATTTTAATTATTATTGTATAGGGCTGATTACCGGTCAAAACCCATTACAAATGCTGAGCATGATTACTGGCAGTGGAGGTGGTTCTTCATATTCTGTTTCAGAGTCGCAAGGTGTTCCACTTAATCCCTCCGCGAATGATGGAGACGCTGACTTTGTCTCTGCAGTACTGGCGGATACTGAGGATACATGGCAAGCATTGTTTTCTCAGGCCGGTTCAAACTACCAAGTCCCTCAGCTAGTTTTATATAGCAACGTGACAAAGACAGCATGTGGATTAGGACAAGCAGCTTCAGGTCCATTTTATTGCCCTGCTGATTCCAAAGTATATTTAGATTTGGGTTTCTTCAATGAATTGAAGCGACTCGGTGCACCTGGAGATTTTGCAATTGCCTATGTCATTTGCCTATGTTATTGCGCATGAGATAGGGCATCACATTCAAAACTTAGTGGGTACATCGACAAAAGTATTCCAGCAAAGACAACGCAGCAGTAAAAAAGAGGCTAATGCATTGTCTGTACTACAAGAACTTCAGGCAGATTGTTATGCTGGCATATGGGCGCATCATGCACAGCGCAATCGAAATATTTTAGAACCTGGTGATATAGAGAAGGTCTAACCGCGCAGCGTCTTCTGTAGGCGATGACCGACTGCAGCGACAAGCGAGACGTGCGGTGCAACCGGAAGCATTTACCCATGGTTCTTCTAAGCAACGTATGCAATGGTTTCGAGTCGGATTTGATGACGGCAGTGTTGATAAGTGCAATACTTTTAAGTAAGTCGGACGATTAGTACTTAACTTGCGTGGCTCGCTATATAGGATCTAGGGTCTGCTGTGAGTTTTAGTGGTTTTAAAAATTATCTTCATCCAATAATAGTCGGAGAATTAGTATATCAGTAGCAAGAGTCACAGAAATAAAAGCATCTTCTAAGATAGGATCATTTGAAAATCAAGATAAAGATGTAAAACGAACTCCCGAAGATAGAATAGCAGATACTAAAAGTTTGGGCATCAATAATCTAACACTCGCTCAAGCAACTCGAGACCCCGATGATGTCAGAAGGGAGGATTTGTTATCTAAAACAAAATCGGGCGAGAAGCTGTTAGAAATATACGAAGAACAGCGGATTATGCTGCTATCTGCAATTGATAAATTTATCGATGATGACGCTAAAGCTGATAGCAAATCAGATTTTGGTGAAATTTTTAGCGAGGCTCTGGAAAGAAAACATACGCGAGAAAAAGGTAGAGTTAAGTATCTTTACAAAACAGCCAGAAAATCTCCTGAGGGTAATGAGAAAGTTTTAATGAAAAATTTTGCGAATTATTTAAATCGAAATGAACCCGAAGTTGAACTTAACAAAATTATGAAATTCGCAAGGAAAGCAGCAATAAAAACTGGCGTGCTTTCGAAAAATGAAAATGGTGATGCTGTTACAGCTATTGCTAGCAAAAATAGTTTAAAAAACATTGAAGAACTGAGAAAGGCAATTAATAAACAGATCAAATTAAGCGATTCAACAAGCACTTATTATGGCGGTCAACTTAAAAGAGCTATTGACAGAGATATCGAGAAATCAGGTGGGAAGCTCTACAAAGAAGCAAGAGCAGCGCGAAGAAAGCTGGCGATTGAGTATGAAAATGTTGCGTTAGTTAATAAGCTTGTGGAAAAAGGTAAAGATGGCGAACCGATTATCAACGCAGAAAAAACTGTAGATGAATTGGTCAAGCAGGGCACGTCTAGAGCCTCACTTATACATCTCAAAAAACTATTGTTAGCACCAGGTCAGCACAAAGAATCAGGTAGGCTGGCTTGGACAGAATTTCAAGCTGCAGTTATAAAACATATTAGAGATAAATCGTTAACAACTGATCAATCAGAGGGTGGCCATTACAAATTAAGCTCTCCCAGATTTCATGCTGAGCTCAAAAAGCTAAAAGTATCCGGAAAGTTAGAAGTAATTTTCGGAAAGAAAACAGCGGATGAATTGTTAACTCTAGATAAAGTTGCACAAGATTTGTTTAGGCGTTAATCATAGCAATACAGCCGCAGCTAAGGTTTTGAAGATGCGATGCAAGTAGGCATAAAGAGAGCAAGTAAAACTTTAGAAAATATCAAAAGTGCGTGGGTACAAGACCAAGATGTAACTGTTGGCAAAAACGGTGATATTGAAGAGTATAGAGTGCTGCTTAAAGTTACTTTTGTGCTGAAGTAGATTTTTCAAATTTACAAAAAAAGCCCGAGCTTGCTCATGCTTTTTTTATTTTTGCAGGTGGTATTTATTTGGCAAATGCGTTTTTAAGCACGCCAATAATTGCCATCAAAACACCTCCTCCGACGCCACCCGGAACAATACTGCCAAGGATGCCGGCAATGCTGGATGTGCCCGCGCCGGCATCAATGCCTAGCATTCCTAAATAGCGCGCCGCCAATGCCGCCACCTAGAATACCCACAATTGAATTACCTAAGGTACCTAAGCTAAATTTTTTTCATTAGGCTGCCGGCAATATTTCCGCCAACTGCGCCGCTAATAAGATTAATAATGGGTGGAAGCATACTTTCCATCTTGATTCTCCTGATAGTTTTATTATTTTAGTCATAGCTTAGTGTTCAGCACCGCGGTTGTAGTGTGTACACTAGGTGCCATTATAGAGGCATAGCACTAAAATAGGACAGCATTTAGATGAAGCTCTTGATGAAGGGCCGGTATTGAACTGGATAACAAATAAATCAGTATTTTTGGAGAGCCAATTTGCTTAATAATGCATATTATACGGTGGATAACCACGGGCCTTACGAACACTTCGAACTCGGAGATTTTGTTTTAGAGTCAGGCCAGATTTTGAGGAATACGCAACTAGCTTATGCATATACGGTGAGTTAAATGCAGATCGCAACAATGCAATTTTATTTACTATCATGTTTTCGGGCACTTCAAAAAATATGGCGTACTGTATTGGTTCAGGCAAGGCTTTAGATTCTGATAAGTACTGCATAACTTTGCCTAATCAACTAGGTAATAGCTTGTCCACCTCTCCGCATAATATTGATGGTGATCAAGCTACGGAAAATTTTCCTGCATTATTGATCGGTGATGATGTGGTTGCACAACATCGCTTGTTAACTGAAAAATTTAATATCGATGAATTGCAGCTGATAAGTTGTGAGCTTGGCTTGCAGCGCCTTGGATATGTTTTTTCCGCCAGCAGATCTTGCCTGTGAGTAGCAATACATACAACACAGTGAGCTTAAGCTGCTGCCTTCGTTGATGGGTCATTTTGCTATGCTAGGGCTGTTTGAAGAGGCTTTTTTGGGCATTGATAGGCTATTTTCGGAGATTTTGGTTGGCTAATGAGGTAGATGGAATCTTACTATTGCAGTGTTATACTGCGCTCCCAATTTTAAATGGTGGTATGAGTATGTTTGGTTCTCGTGACAGTATTGAGCAAGTTGAAGAAGGCGATGAACTTGCGCCTAAGTTTGATGATAAAGGTCTTATTCCTGTTGTCACTACAGATATGACATCAGGTGAGTTGCTGATGATGGGCTATATGAATGCTGAGGCATTTGCCAAAACTGTTGAAACTGGTGAAGCGCATTATTGGAGTCGGAGCCGTGAATGTTTGTGGCATAAGGGTGCTACCAGTGGGCTAGTGCAAGAAGTTGTAGAAATGCGCATTGATGATGACCAAGATACGGTCTGGTTGCGTGTAGATGTTGCTGGCGGTGCTAGCTGCCACGTAGGGTACCGATCTTGTTTTTATCGCTCAATTCCTATTGGTAAACCTAGTTCTGATCAGCCACTCACATTGACTTATCACGAAAGTGAAAAAGTATTTGATCCTGATGAGGTTTATGGTGACGCACCCAATCCCACTAAGCTGTAATTCTGAATAAGAAGATATGACAAAGTTGAATAAGTAAACACTATGAGCTATTTGATTCAAGAGATTACATTATTCCTATTGGGCGCTTTTGTGATAGGCGTCGTCTATGGTTGGGTGGTGCGTGGAATTCGTGCGCAACGAAATCTGAATAATGTACTAGATCGTCATGAGCAAGAAATAGCCCAATTGCGTAATGAAAATGCGCAACTTGCCGATCGCATTGAGCAATTGGAATTAATTCCTGCCAGTGGAGCAGGAGAAGATTGGCAAGATGAGTATCCATTAAATGAAATTAAAGACATCGAGGCATCGACGTTATCTAAGTTAACTGCGATGCAGATAAACACCACTAAAGATCTGTGGAAGTATTGTAACCGTGATGATGCCGTTTATGAGCTTGCAGAGAAGATTGGTGTTGAGGATTTTGCTATTCAGCGCTGGGTGTCAATTTCACAATTACTGCGCGTTGCCAATATAGAAGCAGATGATGCAGTGTTATTGGAAGCCACAGAAATTTATTCTTTAGAAGATTTATCTGCGCAAAAATCTGTACGTTTAGGCGAAAAGCTAGCAAAAAATAATGAGCGCGAAAATACCCTGAGTGAATTGCCTGAAGAGTCTAAGTTATCTGGCTGGATTGAGCATGCGCAACACATTCTCAACTTGAATCGTTGATAGAGTTAATCGGGTTGATAGTTTATTGATATATCAACGCTGACATTGAAACCAATAGTTTCATCATCTGCCCATTCTCCTATTCCAATATTAAAGTCGCGACGATCTAATTCGAATTGTGCACGTGCAAGTGCATGATTGTCATCAGTAATAAGCCATTCTAGCGGGAAAGTAATATGTTTTTCCTGATCACGTATTTTTAATACGCCGCTTACCTTGTAGTGATTGGCTTCGATCAGGGAAATACCAGTACTGCTGAAAGTGGCTTGTGGGAAATTGCTAAAATAAAACCAGTCTGACCCTGCCAATGCTTTATCGCGATCGTGGCTATTGGTATCCACTGAAGTGATGTCAACGCTGCTGCGAATGTAACTGTTTTCTAAATTCTGTGGGTCAATTGAAATCGTCGAAGTAAATTTTTTGAAGATGCCATTAAATGCAATGTCATCGTAGGTGGCAGTAAACTGAATTGATTGGTCGCTGGTGATTGCAGACCATTGTTGTGCTGCCATGCAAGGTAAAGATAATGCTAAGTAAGCTAAGAATAGAATTAACTTAATTGTTAAAACATGCGTTTTAAAATGTCATTTCTGCGTATGAAATGATGATGTAATGCGGCTGTAATATGGATCGATGCAATCGCGCCTAAACTGCTCACTGAAACTAAGTGGGCCATTTTTGCATACTCCTCTGTCTCTAGACTGGCTTGTGCAATGGAAAGTTGGCTGCAGAGTTGATTAGCCATCCACTGATGGGGATACAGAGCATTAAAATATACATGAATAACTGGCCAGCAAAAACCGTTCTTACTAATAATTTTGAAAATGAACGAGGTGGTCTTGGGGCTGGGTTGAGTATGCGCCAAATAATGCGAAGAGTGACAATTACTAATAAAAGTATGCCAACAGATTTATGTAGCATGAACATTTCTAGTTTCATCGGTGATAAACGCATATTGACCATGGTTAAGCCGAGACCGAACATGAAAATAATAGCAATAGCCATAAACCAATGCAGTAAGCGGCTGACTAGTCCCCAGTGAGTTGCACTGTTGCCCCAACTCATTGTGTAATTTTTTGTCCTTCGACTTCTAGGCGGATTTCGATATCGTCTCCTAATGCAGGCAAGCCATAAGTCATACCGAATAAAGAACGCTTCACTTGAGTAGTTGCAGAAAATCCGGCGGTATATTTACCTGAGAACGGGTGTTTGCCAGATTTGTTATGGGTAACGTTCAGTACTACGGTTTCGGTGTGATTGAGCATGGTTAGGTTGCCATGAACATTCATTGTTTTATCTGACAACGGCTCAACTTTGGTGCTAATGAATGTCATGGTGGGGAACTTTTCCACATTAAAGAAATCTTGATTCTTCATGTGATCGTTCCATTTCTGATTATCCATGTTGATGCTAGCTGTATCGATACTAATTTTAACATTGGAAGCTGCGAAGTCATCGGGATCAAATGAAAATGTGCCTTCGAAATTTAAAAATTCACCCTGTGACTTAGAAAAACCTAGATGATCACAAAAGAATAATATCTGAGTATGTACCGGTTCTAGTTGATAGTTTGCTGCAAAAGCTGTGTTACAAATAACACTGAATGAGAGTAAGAATATTAATCGTTTAGCTGTGTCAATCATGGGGGTACCTCTTGTTTATTTGCTCAGCTATTTAAGGGCCTTAGCAATTTTACTATCTGGGTGATTCAAGAAGCTAGGGGAAATGGAGGAATGGCGTTGACTCGGACTAGTAGAATACGTAACTATACCGCCTGGTTTCAACAATTGTGTCAATACAAGTAGATCTTAGATTATGAACAATGCAATCAGTGCAGGACAAGCAGTACATGTGAGTCCAGATCAGGCAACTGTATGCTGTCGAGGTGCAAATAATGCACTTGGGCATCCCGCTGTTTACTTAACATTTGCTGAGCAATCGACTGTGCAGTGCTATTATTGTGGGTGTGAATATAAGCATGCCCCAGAGGATGGTGAGCATTCGTAGAAAGCAATCTAGAATCTCCCTTATACGGATTATTTATATAAAAATAAGATTTGCTTATAAGTTGAACATAATACTCTTTGAATTTATAAAATTGAAGAAATATTAGTGCAAAACTGATCACAATTCGTAAAGCATAAGCATTAATAAGGTGGCTAATACAAGCTGTCTAACAACTTAGTTACTCGATAACTTAATAAAAACAGAAATGGAATAAATGTCAAATAAGATCAGTATTATGCTTATTTCAGGTAAGCGTGAGCAGTTACAAATGGCGGCGATGGTCGCGTCTGTCGGTGCAGTAAGTGGCAATGACGTCACGGTATTTGTCTCAATGAATGCATTGGAGTATTTTAAAAAAGACAGTGATGGTAAAGCACCTTCTGATGGTCCGATGGGTGATTTGTTAGTAGAGAAAAATGCACCAGGATTTATGGAATTATTTGAATCTGCAGTTGAGTTAGGTGACGCGAAAATTTTCCCCTGCTCAATGGCGGTCGATATTATGGGGCTGAAAAGCGATGATCTTGTAGATTATCTGTCTGAGTCTCTGGGTCTCACCAAATTTTTGGATGATGCCTCTGAAGGTCAAGTGTGGACATTTTAATTAAAGGAGATATGAAATGGCAGATCGGAAAATAGTAGACGCAAAAAATACATTTTGCCCAGGTCCATTAATGGAGCTTATTGCAAATATGAAACAGGCAGAAGTCGGTGATGAACTAGCAGTTCTATCAACAGATGAAGGTTCGGCCAATGATATTCCTGAGTGGATTAATAAAATGGGTCATGAAGTTATTGAAAGCTCTGAAGATTCAGGTGTCTGGAGCATTGTGGTTAAGAAAACCAAATAAAAATTAAATTTTACCAAACTATTTATATTTAACACTTCAAAGAGAGGTCTAAATGAAAATCTTAATCGTTGGTGGCGGAATGGGTGGAACCATCCTGGCTAATAATCTGGCCCGCAAAATGAGGAATGAATTAAAGTCAGGCAAGGCAAGTATCACTATGCTTTCTGCGTCTGATAAACATATGTATCAACCAGGTTTACTATATGTAGCAGTAGGTAAGATGAATCCTTCTGAAATGTATCGCGACCAAGTCAGTTTATTAGAGCCAAGTATTGAGTTTAAAGTCGATCCAGTGACTGAGTTTAATCTTGACGACAATAACGTTAGGGCGAAGAGTGGCACTACTTATAATTACGATATTATTGTGATTGCAACTGGCTCATGCACACATGCCGAAGGTACCCCTGGTCTTGCTGAATACGCAGAGCAGTTCTACACAGAAGCAGATGCTGTGAAAATGTATAAGAAATTAGAAGCTTTTGAAGGCGGCAAGGTTGTTGTAGCAGTGGGTGTTCCTCACAAGTGCCCAATGGCACCATTAGAAATCACTTTCATGTTGGTTGATTACTTCAAGCAGCGTGGAATTTGGGACAAAGTTCAGCTTCATTATACGTACCCAATTGGTCGTACTCATAGCTTGGAGCCTGTGGCCAAGTGGGCAACACCTGAATTCGAACGTTTAGGCATTACCTATGAAACATTATTCAACATGAAAGAAGTGAATGAAAATGTTGTCATGAGTGAAGAGGGCACTGAAGCAGAATATGATTTATTAATCACTGTTCCTGCGCATAAAGGGATGCAAGTCATTGAAGATGCTGGTTTAGGTGCGGGTGGATTTATTCCTACTGACCGTAAGCGTCTTAACATGGAAGGCCGTGATAACGTTTACGTGCTTGGTGATACTACAAATTTACCAATCAGTAAGGCAGGTTCTACTGCCCACTTTGAAGCAGAAGCATTGGCTGAAAACATTGCATCTATGATGACTATCGGTACAGCAACTCGTGATTACGACGGTAAAGTATTTTGCTTTATTGAAGCAGGTGACGGCAAAGCGACTTATGCAATGTTTAATTACCAAAATCCACCTGATCCAAAAGCACCTACTGCAGGGATTCACATGTTTAAGACTGCGTACAACAAGATGTATTGGGCTAGTGCTCGCGGTTTACTCTAAAGGAGGCATGCACAATGGGACAGCTAGGAAATATTAGTACAGAAGCCGAGCGCTTAGTAGAAAGCGCAGGTGATGCGCTCACTGATGATATCGTTGGGCGTTTAGCAGAAGTGGCTGGTGATGGTTTAGCCCTTCTCAATCAAGCAAATAACAGTAACCTGGATAAAGCATTGCCTGCTATCAGCCGCATGGTTGAAAACGGTGATCTAGATCGTGTAGTAAATTTGGCGCGTGTGATGGGCGCTGCGGGTGATGCGATGACTGATGATATTGTCTCGCGTCTCGCTGAAACGGCTGGTGAGTTAATGTGTATTGCTGATCGACTTGCACGCAGTGAAGGTTTGTTGCGCTTGTTAGACTTGTTAGAGCGTGAACATGTGATTAACTTACTAATGGAGTTTGCTGAAGCAGCAGCGGCAGCTAAAGCTGATCATTCACCTGCATCTAAAGGTGGCATTATGGGGATTATGGGCACTATGCAAGACCCTGATGTACAAGATGCATTGAAGTTCTTTGGAGCAATGTTTAAAGAGCTGAAGAAAGCTTAATGAACACTAGTAAGTAAGTTGTACTTTAAAAGCCCAGTATTAACCTGCTGGGCTTTTTTATGCGCAGGTATTACTTGGAGACTTTCGCCCACGTGTCACGCAAAGTCACTGTGCGATTGAATACTACTTTCCCGTTTTTGTTATCAGATTTGTCGCGCGTGTAGTAACCGGTGCGCTCAAATTGAAAGCTCTTTTCGGCTTCAGCTTCAGCCATACTTGGTTCTGCAAAGCAATTGTCTAAAACTTCTAATGAGTCTGGGTTGAGGCTGTCTAGCATATTTTCTTCAGCACCAGGATTAGGAGTGTTGAATAGTCGGTCATATGAATTCACTTGCACAGGTAATGCGCTAGCCGCTGACACCCAGTGAATAGTGCCTTTTATTTTGCGGCCATCCGGAGACTTGCCACCGCGAGTTTCCGGGTCGTAAGTACAACGAAGTTCAATTACATTGCCATCAGCATCTTTAACCACGTCTGTACAAGTCACATAATAAGCGTAACGCAAGCGCACTTCACGGCCTGGTCCTAAGCGGAAGAACTTCTTGGGTGGTTCTTCCATGAAATCATCTTGTTCAATATAAATTTCGCGCGAAAAAGGGATACTGCGTTTGCCTAATTCTTCGCGTTTAGGATGATTGGATGCTTCGAGTTGCTCTTCTTGACCTTCAGGGTAATTTTCAATTACGACCTTAAGTGGTTTGAGTACGCACATGGCGCGCGGTGCATTGTAGTCTAGGTTTTCGCGCACGCAGTTTTCTAATACTCCGACATCAATTTGTGAATCTTTTTTGGTGATACCAATGCGTTCGCAAAAATCTCGGATTGCTGCCGCAGGGTAACCTCGGCGACGTAAGCCTGTAATCGTTGGCATGCGTGGATCATCCCAACCATCGACGTGATTTTCATCAACTAACTGGTGAAGTTTGCGCTTGCTAGTCACAGTGTAATCTAATGATAAACGCGCAAACTCTATTTGCTGTGGATGACTTGGGGTGCTGAGTGTGTCCAATATCCAGTCGTATAACGGTCTGTGATCTTCAAACTCCAGTGTACAAAGAGAGTGAGTGATGCTTTCGATAGCATCAGAGACGCAATGTGCATAGTCATACATAGGGTAAATGCACCATTCGTTTGCAGTACGATGGTGATGTGCGTGCTTAATTCTGTATAGGGCAGGATCACGCATATTAATATTTGGTGATGCCATATCTATTTTTGCGCGTAACACGCATTCACCTTCTTTGAACTCGCCTTGGCGCATGCGCTTGAATAAATCCAAGTTCTCTTCGACAGAACGATCTCGATGAGGACTATCTTTGCCTGCTTCAGTTAGTGTGCCACGATATTCGCGAACTTGTTCTGCATTTAAGTGGCACACGTAAGCCTTATCCATCTCGATCAACTTGACCGCGTATTGGAATAGCTGTTCGTAATAATCTGAAGTAAAAAATAGATTGCTCCAGCTATGGCCTAACCATTCGACATCGCGTTTTATCGACTCGACATATTCTTCGTTTTCTTTATCAGGGTTAGTGTCGTCAAAGCGCAAGTTACATTGACCATTAAATTCCTGTGCGATGCCAAAATTCAAGCAAATGGATTTTGCGTGGCCAATATGTAAATAACCATTAGGCTCAGGAGGGAATCTGGTCATAATAGACATTGATTTTTCTTCAATATCTTTACGTACTCGGTTGCGAATAAAATTATTAGAAGGTGTGGTTGTCTCTTCGGTCATAGTGTTTGTTATATGGTTAATGCTTTATGGGTCTAAAGACTCAACGGCAGCCTCTTCTGCGGCAAGTTTTTCTGCAGCTGCAGCAATGCGTTCAGCTTCTTGTTGCGCTTCAACAGCTCTGGTTGTCGCGTTAGCCACTTCGCTAAAGCATTTTTCGCTTTTATTTCCTATGCTGGTAAAGGGTATTGCTAAGGCTGCAGGACCAAGGGCAACGGTTGCTGCACTCTTTAAAAGTTTTTTAAGAACTGAGCCTTTATCTAATGAGAAGCTTGGACTTCTGAGGTCACCTGCGACACGTATATTGGCATCTAAAGTGAATAATTCAATATTTTTCGGTTTAGGAATAAGTAATAAGTTTAGTTTTTCTTTGCTTAGATCAACTGAACCATTGGTAGTCATAACAATATTTTCGGTGTTAAGTAATGTAGCCTTACTGTTGAATACTCCTTCATTGCCAGCGAATTGAACAAATAAACACTCGACCTTGGTATTCTGTTTCTTTGATTTTCCGGGCATTAGTTCGACTAATAAATTGCTTGCAAGCAAGTCGATAGGTGCATCTGCGAGAGAACCTTCAGTCATGATCGCTGTAATTTTTCCACTGACGTTGTTAGCAAGTTGCTGGCTACTAGTACCATGGGAATTTATGTCTATTGATGCATCAATTTTGCCTTGTAAGGTTTCGCTTGCATCAATGTCGTTTAATAATTGGCCGAGATTGAAATCTTCTGTGAATAGGCTGTGGGTGTATATATTTTTATTAGCATCAATTAACGCGCTTGCATGTAAGTTTTCACCTAAGTAGCTAAGAGACTTTATGTCTATCACTGCTGTGTTGTTTTTTGCAACTGCTTTGGCTTCGACGTTCTTTAATGTAGCTTTTTTGTAGATCAGGTCTTTAATAACTAGTGATATTTCAGTGTTAGCTGACTTCACCCAGGCAAGGTCAATTTTTTTGTCTGAGAATAAGCTAGTTTTTTCTTCTTTCTGAACACTTTCTTTTTTGTCTGTTTGAGCAGTTGCTAATAAGTGTTCTATGTTTAACGACTCTGCAGTTAAGTTGGCGTGTACGTTGGGTGGTGTTGACAATTCGATATCACTATTTCCAGCTAATTGAGTGTTGTCTAAAACTAGATTTAAGTCAGCTAGGCTTAATGTATTACCTTTATATTTCAAATTAGTCTTAATCGAAAAATTCTTGGAAGCTGGTAATGATTGCTTGATAACTTTTTCGAAACTTTGAATATTTTTGCCGTTAGATGTTAGTGTAAGATTTATTGTCGGCTGATTTTCTTCATCTAGCGCAATAGATCCTAGCGCTGATGTGGTTGTATCTTTGATAGTAATTTTGGATGCCAAGTTTTCAATATTAAGAATACCATTAGGGTTTCTGATGTTTGTTTTAATTGAAAACTCATCTATATGCTCTGCAGCAATGGCTTGCTGAAATTCATTTAGCCATGTCGGTTGTTTGCCGCTAGTATCGATATCAATTGCAATTTGAGAAGAATCACCAGCAATGACCACTTCGCCCGTGGCTAGGATTTTGCTGTCATCTATTTCTATGCTTGAATCAATCGAATGTACCTTCCAGGTCTTGCCATCGCTCTCAACTGTAGAGGTTAATCTAAATCGATCAACTAATTCTGCTGGGAAAAATTCCTGGTAACTATTTAACCACTTTGGTTGAGTGCCAGAGGCATTAATAGATAGCTTGACTCCTGAAACAGAATTGATTGATACGATATCTCCTTGTGCGTGAATAGTAGTATCATTTAGTTCAATGTCAGCGTTTATTTCAGCAGCTTTTAATTGATTAAACTGACCAGTAAGCTGAGTGCTAATGGCCACTTTTTTAGTATCAGGTAAAGGTAGTTCTTTTGTCAGTAGGAACTCAGTGATGTTGGCCGCTTTAGTGCTAATTTTTAGATTGAGATCTCCCTGGTTGGCAATATTCAACGTTCCGCTGATGCTAGTGTTAAATGGTGCTGTATTGATATCTGCGGTAAGCTTGCAATCATTGCCTCTTAGTAGATGCCGAATTCGGCACATCTCGCTTGTTAGCGCTAGTGGTTGATTATCAAATTGGCTTGATGCTTTAATTTGAATAATGTCTTTGTTCTTAGGGTGTAATTCGAAAGATTCTAATGAATAAACAAAAGAACTGTCTGTCTGTTGGTCTGAATAGTTAATTTGTAGATTTTTAATTTGCACATCAATGACATCAAGCAGAGCGGTGCCTGTAGAGGTGGTGTTTTGCTGTTCTGGTTTTGGTTGTGTGAATTCTAAATTGGACTGGCCTTGTTGATTGCGTTTTAAATTGATGACGGCATTATCAAATACAATATTCTCAATAGTGATTACACCGCGTAGAAGATCAAGCAAAGCAATTCCAAATTCTAGTTTTTCAGCGTTAAGTAAATAAGCACCCTTGTCCCAGCTTGCGCTAGCAATACGAACGCTAGAGGTTTGTAGTCTAGGGTGTAGTGAGCGTGTCAAAGTGAAATGACCATCGACACTAACATCACGCTTTAATGTGTCCTCTAACGCTTCAAGTACGTTTTCCTCAATGACTTTGTCATTGATTAACTTATATGCCGCAGTTGCAGAAATTAATGCAACCATAATAATAATCGCAGTTGCGATCAGAAGTTTCTTTGCTAGAGACACGATATTGATACCTGTATTAGGTTTAAGAATCAACTTCTGCGAAGTTGTTGTAATGGTTGATCACCTTTTTGACGTAGCTCTGAGTCTCTCTATAAGGAGGAATGCTGTTGTATTTCTTTACAGCATTTGGTCCGGCATTATAAGCGGCTAATGCCAGCTCGACATCAAATTCAAATAATTCTAGCATTTGTCTAAAGTAGCGAGTGCCTCCACGAATATTTTCTTTGGCATTAAATACATTGTGCACGCCCATCAATTCTGCAGCTTGTGGCATTAGTTGCATGAGGCCTTTGGCGCCTACGCGTGAGACTGCATAGCGATCAAAGCAGGACTCGACCGTGATAATGGCTTTAAGAAGTTGCTTATTAACGCCATATAAGTTGGAGTACTGTTGTATAATTGGTGCATGATCTTTGGCGCGATTACCAATAGACCCCGTACATGAGACTGAGGCGGCGGGACGCCCAATCGTGGCAATTAATTTGTAGTTTTGCGCTGGTAAGTTTTTGTCTGAATACCACGTAGTACCATCTTCATGCTTATAGACAAAATATTCACCATAGCAATTCATGCTGAGTGCTAATAAGCAAGCTAATAAACTTGTTGGACAAAATGAAAATTTAGGCAAATGTCTTAGGCTGTTTTTTGAATTAATCATGACTGTTATCAAGTTTGAGTATGACCATTGTACCCAGAGTTTGAGTAAATACTCTGACATTCTGTGAGTGGAAAGTGTCCGTTTATCTTTGAACACAATGTTGCATTTTACAGAAGTATTAACACTACTCGATAATAATCGCTATTGCTCTGGACAAGCGCTTGTTCAGCGCTTTAATGTCACGCGTGCCACTATCCATAACTGTATCGCCAAAATCGAGTCATTAGGTATCTCTGTTGAGCTTATTAGAGGTCTAGGGTATCGATTGATGCAGCCAGTAGATTTGTTAAACCATGCTGAAATTCAGTCCAAACTCTCTTCACAAGCGGCAAATAAGCTGGCCGATATTCAGTGCTTGCAAGAAGTTGATTCAACAAATCGTTACGCGGGCGAATTAGAGCTGCCTCAACCAGGTGAGTTTTCGTTAGTCTTGGCAGAAATGCAGACAGCGGGCAAAGGGCGGCGAGGAAGACAATGGGTATCTCCGTATGCAGCTAATGTCTACTTATCAGTATTATGGCCATTGCAAAGGCCTTTGCACGAGGCTGGCATACTTAGTCCAATGTTGGCGATCAGTATGTTGACTGCGTTAGGGCAGTTAGATGTCTCCGGTTTGAGCTTGAAATGGCCTAATGATATCTACTGTCATAATAAAAAATTAGCTGGTTTACTAATTGAGAGTTCTGGTGAAATTAATGGCGGCTGTAAAATGATCATCGGCATGGGGGTGAACGTCCTAATGTCACAGTTTGAAAACGTCAATATTGATCAACAATGGACGGACATGTATAGCTATACACAAGACTGGCAGCATTCGCGCAACGATGTTGTGGCAAAACTCGTTGATAGTACAGTATCTACTTTGATTCAATTTGAAAACAACACTTTTGAGGGTCTTGTCGAGATTTGGTCGCAGTGGGACCTTATGAAAGATAAGCATGTAGAATTACATTCTGGACAATTTGTTCAAGCAGGCGTAGCTCGTGGAATAGATAGCGATGGATGTTTATTGTTAGAGACATCAAAAGGAGTGGAAAAAATTTCTGTGGGAGATATTAGCTTGCGAGCAAGGGTATGAAGTTATTAATCGATTTTGGCAATAGTCGTTGCAAATGGGCGCGCCTAGATAATCAAGATCTGCAGAAAACTAATGTTCAGTCTTATAAGTGTGAAGATTCCATTAAGCGTGTGGATGAAATCATTGAGAAAATCACTTTCGATTTGGTTCGGGAGATTCACGCAGTGAGTGTGCTTGGAGATGTGTTTGAAAAAGAGTTTTTTGCGAAAATCAAAAAGTTGTATGGTATAGAAACAAAATTCTATATATCTCAGCCAAATAATTTTGGTGTGACATTGGCTTACGCTGATCCATTAAGTTATGGGCCAGATAGATATGCGGCACTGGTTGCTGCGCACCATAAAATGCCTGGTGCAAAGATTATCGTTGATTGCGGGACTGCGACAACTTTAGATGTAATCACCACAGGCGGAAAGCATTTGGGTGGATTAATTATTCCTGGCGTAGAACTTATGTGTTCTGCATTGGTGGAAAAGGCACCTGGCATTTCAATGACTAAACAAATAAATTCAACGCAGTTATTTAATGGTAATACAGCTGATGCAGTTTATTCTGGCAGTGTGATGGCACTTAGCTATGGTGTGCGCGGGATTGTTGAAGAGATAGTAAGTAATATTAATCAAGATCTCACAGTCTTTGTCACTGGAGGTGAAAGCAAAATTATTGGTCTCACAGACAGTGGATATGTGAATTGCCCAAACTTGGTCTTGGAAGGCTTGCTGATCATGCAAGGTTAATGACATGAGAGCGATTGTTTTATTCCTAATATTTTTGAATTTAGCCTTTTTTTACTGGGCAAGTGAATTTGATTCTAAGGAGGTGGTGTTAGAAACTCCAAAAGAAGTTTTTGGATATAAGCCTATTAAATTGCTCTAGGAATTAGAAAAAGAAACTGCCCAACTGACTAATAAGTTTTCAGCAAAAAGCCAACAAGTAACGCTTGAGTCTCAAGCAAAAGAGAAAGTAAAAGTCCAGAAATGCTTCTCACTGGGCCCCTTTGAAACCGGTCAACAATCTGACAAGATTTATGACTCATTATTTGTTGCCGGTATCCAAGCAAAACAAAGAACAGTTAATCAGCGCCAGCCAAAAAGCTATTGGGTATATTTGCCTGCGTATAAATCTCAAGCAGAAGCGCAAAAAGTGGTGGTTTTTCTTAAGAAAAACAAAATTAATGAGTGCTATATCTGGCTAGAAGATCCTCAGAAAAATGCTGTCTCGTTAGGTTTGTTTAAGAAGCTGAGTACGGCCAGAGAAAAGATGGCAGAAATAAAGAAATTGGATTTGGAGCCGAAAATGGACGTGAGGGTTGATGAATTTTCTGAATATTGGGTGGATTTTAATCACTATCACGAGGATTATCAGCCTAAAGTCATAGAAGAAATGCTAAGAAAAAATGATCGTATGTTGATATTAGAGACAAAGTGCTTATAAAGCATTGATTGACACTGCAGATTTAACTAGACTGCATGTCCTGCGATATTCATGGTCTTCTCCATGTGTCGAGAAAGGTTAGCCGGCGTAGCTCAGTTGGTAGAGCAACTGACTTGTAATCAGTAGGTCGCGTGTTCGATTCATGTCGCCGGCTCCAATAAATCAATATATTACGCAGCTCGCGTCCTTAGTGACTACTCTCTTGAATTCAAATGTACTACGTATCGGATACAAATCTAGAATTCTATTGGTTGCTTATTCGCTAAATGGGTCGTGCCATTCCATACTGAAATTCATTGTTTAGCAAGTATTGAAATACCTTTTCTAAGATTGCTGGGTGCTCTTAAATCTACATATGTTTTTATACGTTACCCTCCAAACCCCGCCTCCACACGCTTAATTTTTCATAGTGTTTCTTATGAGTGTCTTAGATCCGTTTCAGTGCTGGGTTTATTCGCTGGAAATAAATTTAGATTTTAAAGCTCTAGTGTTCAAAGGGTATCTAAAATTTTAGCTGAATTGCCTGCTAAATATCAGCATGTAGTCTTGAAACCAAAATAATTGATTACGTTGTTTGCCTACTAATTTATTTAGTACTCCATATTTAACAAAATCGTTTACTAGAGCTGAAGCAGTATTGTGTTTAATATCCAATAAAGCTGCCACTCCTTTGATATTGATTAGTGGATTTTGATAGAGGTGTTGAATCAATTTTTGGGCATTGTTTTGTCTTCGTGTTCCGAAATGAGGTAAGACTTCTTGCTCAAGCTTAGACTTAAGGTCGATTAAATCTCTAAAAACTTGAATAGAACTATTAGCAGTCTCTACTACGCCTGATAAGAAAAAGACAATCCACTGTTTCATGTTATTTGCCTCGCGAACGGCCATGAGATCATCGACATATTTTGTTTTATTCCTTTCAAAAAAATCTGAAAGATACAGTGCTAGTTTTTTAAGCAAGTTAAAGTTGGCTAGATAGAGGGCTATCAACAGTCTTCCTAATCTGCCATTTCCATCTAAAAATGGGTGTATCGTTTCAAATTGATAATGAATAATCGCTATTTTTATCAAATGGGGTACTTTCAGTTCCTCGTTATACATAAAATGCTCTAAGTCGCTCATCAGCTCAATGACTTTATCTTGATGAGGAGGGATAAATACTGCGTTTCTTAAGCTAACGCCTATCCAATTTTGACTGGAGCGAAACTCACCTAGTTGCTTGGTCTCGCCTCTTACGCCTTGCATTAAAGTCTTATGTGTTTCCTTAAGCAGGCGATTTGATAGAGGGATGGTTTGCAACTGCTCAATTGCATAATTGATTGCCCCAACATAATTTTGCACTTCTTCCCAATCATCTCGCTTTTCTGGATCAATATCTTGTTCATCCATCAATGCTTCTTCCATATTAGTGTGAGTTCCTTCAATTCGGCTCGACTGTGTTGCTTCCTTGGCAATATGCATCTTTATGAAAAAATCAACATCAGGAATTAATTGTGAAAATGCATTTAATTCTCCAAGGACTCTGTCAGCTTCACTAAGCAGCTGCTGGATTTCTGGGTCAGAAAATGACCACTGATGATTGATTAGCTCAGGTAAAAAGCTTTTATATTGGTATTGTTGGACATAAGTACCAGATTTATAATCATTTATATTCATAAATATCGAAAAACTCAAATTAATCGGCATATTTTATGTGTTGAGGTTGGTTGAAGGGTGATACACAAGAACGAATAGTCGGTTAGTTTCGCGTTGTACCCCGCCGGCCCTAATTGGACCAATTAACCTGATTGCCTAACAGACAGTTTTAGTTCATCGTTTAACCGAAAAGGAAACGATGATGACAAATAAAAAGAAGTGTAGAACAGCCAATACGCGATATTCACAGGCGCACTTGTAAGAAATATTCAGCCGAAGATAAAGATCCGAATTGTTTCAGAACGACTGCGAGGCGAAGGCAGCACTTCATCTTTATAGCATTTAAAGACAGCATTCATGGTGTTATCAGCGGAATGCTCAATTGAAAGCTCAGATAACCTTCTATACATTTCAGACTGGGTTTGGCCAAGACGAATCCACTTCGAGCCCGTAGTGACAAAGTAGAAAGCCCCATGCTTAAGATACACGCGTGAAGGTAGACCCTTATTAGTGCGTCTTTTTCGACCCATTGATGTACTCCATAGCACCGTAGTCAGGTGCAGAACTAAAGCTCGCACAACCATCTATCATGCGTTGATCGTAGTAGCGCCGATCTACTCTGGGGTGCCATCTGCACCGACGACAAACACCCAGCCATGTTCAGCTAACCAGACACAGATCGAAGATGGTCTTTTGTATCCAGTTAACTCTGCCAATTGTGTTTTCGTTAAGAACATTTATTGAATTTACTTTTTTGAAGACACACCCTCAATTGGTGAACGCAACCCCTTAGCGGACATTTAGTTACTCGTCATCTGATACTAATAAATCAATAATTTTCCAAAATTAATAACCTATTCGAGTGCTGCCTAAATGAACTGATTTGAGCATTATGTTAAGGTATTGATATCTATGACTATCTTAGAGGGGGATTTATCAAACCACGCAAACGCATTCAGTTTCCACGTCAAGAAGCAAATAACTTAAACCAAGACGAAGCATTTTTCTTTTTACAAGAAAATGATAATAAAGAAAAAATCCGTTTCCACGACTACGATAAAATTTACAATATTCCTGGACTATACGAGCAGGTCTTCTATGACCGCTTGAAATGCGTGTCACCGAGCAAAGTCAGCTCAATACTTTATTCAACGGTTAATCAAACTGTAGAAAACTTTTCAGAATTGCGTGTCCTTGATTTGGGTGCAGGCAATGGAATGATGAGAGAGGAACTTAAAAAGCATGGTGTTGCTAGATTAATTGGTGTTGACATAATTCCAGAAGCTTATGAAGCAACACTCCGTGATCGCCCTGGCCTTTATGATGCCTATTATATTGAAGATTTTTGCGATATAGACACTGAAATTAAAGAAGAAATACAACAATGGCATCTTGATTGTATGGTGACAGTGGCGGCACTTGGATTTGGGGATATCCCAGCCAAGGCATTCATCGAAGCGTTTAATATTATTAAAAGTGAGGGATGGATTGCGTTTAATATCAAAGAAACATTTTTAGATACCTCTGATGATTCTGGGTTTTCACGCATGATTAGAGAATTAATATTTTCAGAATATTTGGATATCTATCATATCGAGCGCTATAGACATCGCAACTCTATAGAGGGTGAACCGTTGTTTTATTTTGCAATCGCCGGTAGAAAAAATGCTGATGTACCCAGTGAGTTCTTAAAATCAAAAAATCTCTTGTAGCTGTATTTTTAAATGTCCGCTATTGAGAGCGCAACCCCTTAGCGGACATTTAAGTTTGAAATAAAATATTTCTGTAATAATGACTTGAGATTATTCGGGTACTTCTCAAATGAAGATTTAGAGTAAATTACTTATGAAATACTCCGGCAACCAAGAATATTCACCGAAGCGATATGACATCGTTGCACAGCTACTACATTGGTCTATGGCTCTCATTCTTGTTTATCTAATTTTTTTCAGTCACTTTGAAGATCTTGCTGATGAAGTTATGATTAGCAGTATCAAACTTCACTCCGGATTGGGTCTGCTGATTATTTTTCTAGCCGCACTGCGTTGGTATTGGAGAAAAACACATGGCGTAGCCTCCGCTTGGCAGGGCGTGTATCCTATCCAGTGAACATTTTTGGGCTGTTCGAAATATCAGATTGGCTACAAGATAACGAATCGATAGCGAAATTTATGAACTCGGTACATGGTTTTTCAGCTGATGTATTACTTGCACTTTTGCTTGTTCACATCGGAGCAGCTATTTACCATCAATTTATTAAGCGAGACGGACTACTTTGGCTAATGCTTCCTTTTGAGAAGTGACTGCTTTTAAACTGAAAGTAGACAATATAATTTTCTTTTTTTAGAAAATGGATAAATGCCCATACAATATAGGTGACACAGTATGGTTTAAACCTTCAAAAAATTCTAAAGATTGGACACCTCATCGTGCTACATGGGGTCTGGTTGATGACGAGATTTATAAAATTCTGAGTATTAAAGATCATATCTACCTATATGTCACAGAAAATCAACCTCATGGCTGGCATTGGAAAGATTCTGAAATTATTAAATGACCGCTATTGAGCCGAAAGACGACGGGATGCTGTAGTCAATGAAGAACGTTCTTGTTCTTTGCACTGGCAATTCTTGTCGATCTGTCATCGCCGAAGCACTCATTAATCAATTGGGTAAAGGGCGTTACAATGCTGTGAGCGCTGGTAGCAACCCTGCGGGCTATGTTCATCCCCAGTCCGTCGATGTATTGAAACGTCATGGAATAGACCCAGGCAAACCTCGTAGTCAATCGTGGCATGAGTTTACTGATCAGAATTTTGATCTCGTCATTACTGTCTGCGATCAAGCAGCCAATGAAAATTGCCCTATAATATTTGGTGATTATAAGAAATTGCATTGGAGCACACTTAACCCGGCCAAAAGCGAAGAGACAGAAGAATAAATTAATGTTGTATTTGATGAGGTATTTCAAATCCTCAAGCAGCGAATAGAGGATGAGCTGTTATGAGTAGTGTTACTGAGTCACCCTTGGGAATATTTGAACGATATTTATCTTTCTGGATTGCTCTTTGTATTGTTGTAGGCGTTGGTTTGGGAAGTACCATGCCAAACTTGTTTGCGATCATTGCAGCCATAGAGTATGCCAACGTCAATCTAGTGGTTGCCATCTTCATTTGGATAATGATTTATCCAATGATGGTCAACGTAGATTTTGCCTCTTTATAAGGATGTGGGTAAAAAGCCCAAGGGCTTGTGTATCACACTGGTAGTGAATTGGCTGGTCAAACCGTTCACTATGGCTGTGTTAGGTATTTTATTTTTTGAGTATGTTTTTGCTGGAATAGTTGATCCACAGTCGGCTAAAGAGTACATCGCTGGAATGATATTGCTTGGCGTGGCGCCCTGTACTGCGATGGTATTCGTATGGAGTCAGCTTGTTCGTGGTGATGCCAATTACACGTTGGTGCAGGTTTCTATTAATGACATTATTATGGTATTTGCCTTTGCACCGATTGCAGCATTTCTGCTTGGCGTGACCGATGTGGTGGTGCCTTGGGAAACGTTACTGTTATCGGTGGTGCTCTATGTCGTTATCCCATTAGTGGCAGGTTACATTACACGTAAAATTCTAGATGGTTCTAGTAATCATGAGCGCATAAATGTATTTACTGCTAAGGTTAAACCATTTTCAGTGATAGGGCTTCTGGCCACCGTTGTTTTATTGTTTGGCTTTCAGGCGCAAACGATTATCGACAAGCCCTTAGTCATTGCCTTGATCGCAATCCCATTAATAATCCAAAGCTATGGTATTTTTGTCATTGCCTATGCTTGGGCATATTTGTGGAAGGTGCCGTTTAATACTGCTGCACCAGCTGCATTGATCGGAACATCAAACTTTTTTGAATTTGCTGTAGCGGTAGCAATAAGTTTATTTGGGCTAAATTCGGGCGCTGCATTAGCTACTGTGGTCGGCGTACTGGTTGAAGTGCCAGTGATGCTGTCATTAGTTTCCTTCGCTAATCGTACACGTGCTCATTTTGTCTAAATCCTTCTTTAGCGAATGACCGCTATTGAGCCGGAAGCAGACATTGGATTGTCTAAAAACTTAATTACTGTTAAGTAAATTCAATTGCTTACAGGGCAGGGCTTTATTAGACGTTTTGTAGTTAAGTAACTGAAAGTATTGGGATGAGGTGTAGTCCTGTAATCAGTAGCTCGGGCGTTCGATTCATGTCGCCGGTTCCATAACCATTAGTAGCTTAGTCGTCTTCTTGCTTGAACTCATCGACTTTTCTTTTGTTGCTTTCTATCTATGCTGAGGCTTCAGGTAAACCATGTCATGTGCTTAATTACCGTAGTGGGTGAGGTGTCTTTACATTGAGACACATGAGCCAAGTATCAGCACGACAGAGTCTCTGTTTTTTCTTGTGCTGTGCATATAAGGTGCAGTATTCGTGACTGAGAATTTCATAGTTTTTATGTTCACAATAAAATCGCCACTTGTTTTACATGTAAGAATGCCATCATCTGAAAGTGGTTCACATGACTCATGTTCATATTCAACCTCATACTCATACACTGACCATTTAGTATCTTTAAGCTTTACTAGGTAGGTGGCATCGGGGGTGAATCTTTCACGTATCCATCGGCCATTTTTATAATCATAGCCGCTAGACTCCTCGGTTGAACATAGATAGGTTTTATCCTCTATAGCGGTTGAATTCTCATGGAGTGAATTTTCAGCACTGATAGTGGATGAAAATAGTAGTAAAAAAACCAGTATGAATTTCATTTGGATACGCTTATTTGTGTTTCTTTAATTATCTGATTTATCAATGCGTCTTTGTTGCGACATTCTGCTTAAGAATGTTATTAATCAACTAAGACAGCTTAAAATTAATATCATTATACTTAAGTATATAGCTTTTTCTTAAGGTAGTGCTTTAGGATCTAAGTTTATTGTCTAAAGTCATATATCTGCGGCGTGTTTGACGTGGTTTGTTTGCTTGTGTGGAGTATTGGATTGTGATTTGATCTACATTGAATTTTGTTATATGGATTAAGTTGATGATTAGGTTTCTCAGTGTGTTGATATTTGTAGTGCTTATGAGTGCTTGTTCACCCCAAGTTGCGCGTGAAGTTACAAGCGAAACCAAACAAGTTGCTGTGCAGAAAGCACAATTAGATGGAATTTGGGTGGGAAGTTTCGATATTCGAGGGCGTGGCCCATATGATTTTTATGCTATCCATGTTGGTGAGCGATCAACTGCGGTCAGTCATAGAGCTAAGGCAGTGTGTATGGGGCAGGTGAAGCAGAATGAGGATTATTATTATGCAAAATATAATCTTTACGCATTAGACGGCCCGCCGTTTGATTATGCGCGTCTCACAGGAGAGATCAAAGAGGGTCAGATTCATTCGCACTTCACAACATTGAATGGTGGTGATACTGGTAAAATGCAACTTACTTATAGTGATTTGTACGATCAGCCTTCTTCCCTGGGGCGTTTAGAAGGTCGCTGGGGGTACACTGATAGAGATGGTTTGAAATTTGATTTATTGATAGCCGGCGGGATTGTGAGTGGAAATGATTCTGATGGCTGTCACTACACAGGAAACGTTTCGTTAATTAACCCTCAATACAACGCATATGATGTGTTGCTTGAGGTTAGCAATTGTGACTCGGTGAATGGTGAATATGAAGGATTGGGTTATATCGATAATAAAGGGTTAGTTTATTTTCGTGTTGATGTGGGGAATAAGTCTTATGGTTTTCATTATGACTTTGAGAGCAGGCCAGAGAAAAAATAAGAAGTTAAAAAACCAAGAGGTTTAAATTAAGTTCAGGCGCTTTAATTGTTTTTGCACCATCGCTTCCACAACATTGTTGCAGGATGATCATTCAAGCTGCTGTCCAGGAGTGTCATTAGCTCTGAGCCGTAACTGAGTTCCCAAATATTATTACCTACGTGAAAAGGGGTTTCTTTAATTTCTTGAGCGTATTGTTGAAGGGTATTGTTCTGCTGTTTAATACAGGTGCAATAGTATTTTTCTTCGTCAATCTTTTTGATGTCAGTCACTAAATGCCAAGCGCCACTTGAAGTAGTAAATAACAACGGGGGCTTAGCTTCCAATATATCGATACGCTGATTAAGCATTAATTGTATGTCTTGATAGAGTCGCCACGTCCAATAGCAAAATATTCAATGCCTTGGTTTTTCAAGTAACTTGGATCATACAAGTTGCGGCCATCAAAAATAACGGAGTACGCAAGCGTCGATTTTATATGATCATAGTCAGGGCTGCGAAACTCTGTCCATTCAGTGACAATAATAAGGGCATCTGAGTTTTCTAAGGCTTCATTGGCATCAGCACACAAAACCAAGTCGTCTCGTTGACCATAAATATGTTCACATTCTTCCATAGCGACAGGGTCATAAGCACGAATGGTTGCGCCTGATTTCCATAACTGTTCCATCAATGTGCGGCTAGATGCTTCACGCATATCGTCTGTATTAGGTTTGAATGCGAGCCCCCATAGCGCAAATGTTTTGCCCTGTAAATTACCACCAAAGCGATGTTTGATTTTGTCGAATAATACTTGCTTCTGTTTTTGGTTGACCTGATCGACTGCAGAAATCAATGTAGTTTCAAAATTCGCTTTTGCGCCAATCTGCCGAAGTGCTTGTACGTCTTTAGGAAAACAAGAACCTCCATAGCCGCAGCCAGGATAAATAAAATGGTAGCCAATACGTGGGTCAGCGCCTATGCCCAGTCTCACTTGTTCAATATCCGCGCCAACTTTCTCTGCCAAATTGGCCAGTTCGTTAATAAAACTAATTTTAGTGGCGAGCATGGCGTTGGCAGCATACTTGGTGAGTTCTGCTGAACGAATATCCATAATCTTAACGCGATCATGATTGCGATTAAACGGTGCATAGAGGGTTTTCATAAGGTCACTAGCACGTTGGCTATCAGTCCCGACAACCACGCGGTCCGGTTTCATGAAATCTTCAATGACGGCACCTTCTTTTAAGAATTCTGGATTTGAAACGACATCAAATTCATTCGGTGAACCGGTTTGTTCCAATGTGTGATTGATCTCTTTTCTGACAATATCTGCTGTTCCAACAGGCACAGTAGATTTCGTCACCACCACGCGATATTCGTCTAAATGTGAAGCAATAGTATTGGCAACGGCAACGACATGACTCAAATCTCCCGACCCATCTTCGTCGGGAGGTGTGCCCACGACAATAAACTGGAATAAACCATGCTCAACCCCTTGTTGTGAATCTTGGGTGAATTCGATACGACCTGCTTCTAGGTTCTTTTGAATCATTTCATCCAGGCTTGGCCCGTAAATGGGGAAATTGCCCTTTTTTAACTGATTGATCTTGTTAGGGTCGATATCAACACATAGGACTTGATTGCCGACCTGAGCCAGGCATGCTGCGGTCACTAGCCCTACATAACCTAAGCCATAGATAGTAACTTTCATGAAATATTTTTAAGTTGGAGTTAATTTAGGTGACGAGATTATAAAAGATAACGTCTAAGGATGAGTAGTAATTT
This sequence comes from uncultured Gammaproteobacteria bacterium, assembly GCA_951812785.1. Taxonomy (GTDB): domain Bacteria; phylum Pseudomonadota; class Gammaproteobacteria; order UBA4575; family UBA4575; genus UBA1858. Next base: position 1,684,832 of record OX638335.1, on the reverse strand, counting down.
TTTAGGGAATTAAATACTTATTGACCCCAGAATCAACAGATTGGCTACATTTTTGATAAATCCACCCACTTGTAACGTCTTGCTAATTCACGCTTTGGTGGCGGGTTAGCAGGCATTTTTTGCTTACTAGCTCCCGATGAGGTCGCTTGTTTGATAAATCGCCCTAACCGTTCTTGTTCTTTTTTATTCATTAAATTAGTTGGGGGTTAATTTTTAATTTTTTCAAATTCGAAGTATACACTTTATTTAAGTTTCATAATTTTCCATTCTGTGTAAAGTTTATTTACCTTCAACGATTTTGATTTCGTTTTTTGTGAGGCCATATAGCTTATAGACACGCTGGTCAATCTGCCTTTCATACTCACGGAGTTTGGCTTGTTTGGTAGTATTTTCTAAATAGTCATCCGCTTTGATGCTGGCAAGGATTTTGTTGACGAGCGCTATGATCGGTTGTTGCTTTTCTGAAATTCTCTTAATTGGGATTTCCGAAAGAGGTATTTGGTATAATTCTAACATCTCACCCTTCCTTTTGCCGCGATGATACAGCCATAGATAGTATAGGCTAGAATTAAGAAGGGCTAAGGTATACTTCAAGGGGAAAACCTTCTCTTTCTCGGTAATGAAATAAACATCGGCACTCGCATACCAAGATATTTGATTGTAGGCAAAATTATTACGATAACTTCGTTGCGGTGCCACAATCTTTGGTTTTTCGAAGATGGCCTTATTCCGAGACTGCCACAACTCATACCAGTTTCTCCTCCCGTTATGAACCTCCCGCCTCTCTACGAGATTAGCTTTGAACCTCTCTAAGTGTCTTATTATTTTCGAGTTTCTCGGTGGGGTGAAAGTGCCATCTAAATAAATAACTCTTTTATTAGTTTGTCTCCGTGTCAAATATGGTTCGATATCCGAGTTCTTAAACCACGACCTCAGTATGTTCCTTATCCTCTACTGAAAGATTTAGCCTATCTATTTCTTCTTCTGAAAGAATGAAAATCCCATCACCAAGCTCCGCATCAAATTTGTACTTCTCGTGTTTTTTTGAAACTTTATCTGCACCAGACACAATTCCTTGATTCACGTTACAAATAGAACCAAGCACTAAACCTTGTGATTTTATTCGATCAAGTATTTTCCAAATCTTGGATGATTTGGAAAATCTTATATAATTCTTATCAGATTCATACAGTTGGCTTTGTGCTATTTCAGAGTAATCGGTATCTTTATCTGCCCAGTTTAAGATTTTTTGTAGTATTTCTGGCATGGCATCTTTTGTACGTCGAGTCATGGCGGTTTTAGATAGGGTTTGCTCATCTTGACCTCGTTGCAAAACGGTGATCATATTGTGTTGTCCAAGCGCGGATTCAAATAATCTAAGTTCGTTAAAATTTACTAATCTTTGAACTATTGCTCGTTCCTTAAAATCTTTACGTAACTTCGTAGCACCAGATGCCGTTATGTAGTAATTAGTTGTGATAAAAGCGATGCTCGAAAGAGTATGGCTTAGATTAAGAGAAAGATAAAAAAAGAAATAAAATATATCCATTTTGCCTTGGTAAAACGTACCTAATCGTCCTTTTTTATCTCTTGAAAAACTTCTTTGTTCCCTTTTTCGCCTACATAAGGCGGATTGGCGATCACCACATCGCCCCCTTTCTTTTCATGGAATACCTCCGAGAAATACACCTCAAAATCAAACGCTGTGTGGCCGTCGGTGATTTGGCTGATGAGATCATCAATCTCCTTTTTCTGTTCCTGTTTTTTAGTAGCGTTGGTTTCATTGAAATAGCGCGGTTTAAGTTTTTCCAGTTTTTTAAATAAGTCATCGTTAAGAAGATCCCTCGCCACACTCAAAAGCGCATTACCCTGTATGATTTTGTAGTCCAAGTTCGGTAGGGGCTGAATTGTCGCTCGCTCCTCCTCGTCTACCACCAGTGAAAGCCAGAGTCGTAGCTTAGGCAATCTCCACCGCGCCCGGGTCAATGTCTACGCCGTAGAGGCAGTCTTGAATGGCTTGGCGTTTGAAGTGGTAGGAGGTTCGCTCCCTGTGCTTGCCGATGTAGGTGGTAAGTGTGTTTCTTGTTCTTACAATCTCGTTCATCATGCCTACGGGAAAGGCACCGAAGCCGACGGCCGGATCGCAGACGCGGATTGCGGCGAGTTTCTCATCAATGCACTTGGCTTGCGCACGCACTGGGGCAGCTTGACGGTCTCGCCGTGCTTAATTAAGGTTGCAATATCTTTCTCTGCTTATGTCTCCTGCTGTCTCGGTCGCTAAATAATTTATCAAGCTCTCTTGACACATATAATGAACAATTTCGCGCGGAGTATAATAGGTGCCTTTAGATTTGCGGCCTTTGACTGTCAAGAGATTTTCAAATACCCGCCCCAGCATTTCTGGGTCAACGGCGACTTCTTTTTCCAGCGGCTCGTCTTCTTTAACTGTGAAGTTGTAGCGGTCAAAGATATCCAGAACGCCGTCGCCAATGTCACCTGCTTTAGTCTTTCGGTTATTGGCGAAAATATCATCCGGCAACACGATGTCCTTATCTATCCAGTCATAAATTATTCATTGGGCCAAACAACCCACCATTCAAAAATGGTATTTTGCAATCAAACTGACTGAAATAATCATCATCTATAGATCTATCGTGTCTCAGTGCCCGATAAAAAAGCGGCTCTAAATAATCATTAAAATAATTTTTCTTTTCATCTTGCGCGCTCTCAAAAAGGCAGCGCAAAAATTGCCTATTACCTTCGCCCCACACTTTGTCGTGGGCAACGCTAAACCACCCCTTTTTTTGCAGAAAAATTAGAGAAAGACAATCTGGCCCAAGAGTTTTTTGGCAAAATCAACCGTATCAATGTTTTTCTCTTTGAAGTCGGCACGGATTTTGGTGTCTTTGTTAACGATGCCATCGAGCGACGCTTTAATTCGCAAGAAGAGGTCGCGTTACTTCTCAAAAAACGCTTTGGTAGCGCACTCGACGCTGAAGGCATCGTCCAGTTCTTTTAGCGTGAGGTTGATCTGGTCGTTGAGTAGCAACGGCAGGAGGCGGCTTTGCGCAGTGTGGCTCTTTTCGTTTTCGCCGCCGAGAAAAGAACAGCGATGTGCAGGCGTGAATTCTTCTTCTACTTTGCCCTTCTCGTTGAATTTGTATTCCATTTTGACGAGGGAAAAGCGCCAATCCTCGTTGTTGGGAGCGACAAAAGCAACCAGTGCGGCGTCTTTGAGCACATCGCCGCGGCTACCTTTTAGATACTTGGCGACGAAGTTTCTCTGTTTGGCTCGGGCACGGTCAAGTGAGGTATCTCCCTTGAGATAAACAATGAGAATAACAACGAGTTTTTCATTGGGGCTTTGGTATTTGCCCACGCGATCAAGACTCTGAATTGAATCTCGATAATCGGCGAAAATATAGTTCCCTGCGTAGGGTTTTTTGTAATCTTTCTCAAAGTGATTGAGTATGTTTCTTAGTGAATCAACACAGCGTTCTTTGTCGAAAGAATATTCAAGTGTCTCCTTTACCAGTTTTTGGGCGCTGATTTTTCCATTATTTGCTAATCAAGTATGCAGATAAGATAACTTCTCGTGGCCCAGAGGTGCGGGCGTCGCTTTCGGCAATGTGGCTCTCCAGAAATTCTTTCGGAATGTTGTTTTGCAAAATGTCCAGAATTTTGAGCGGGCGCGGTGGGCTGGAGTTGATCTCCTGATTGAGTGCTGTGAGTACGGTTTTTGCTGTCTGTTTGGGCAGAGCACCCTCTTCAAGGCGGTTCATTACCCGTTTGAGGTATGCCTCATGATCGTCAGTGTATTGTCGGAAATCACGTATTGCTTTGAGTATTTTTAGGACCTGTATGCTAGCATCCTGACCGCCGCGCGGATTTTTGAGTTCCGCTTCTTCTGTCGTGGCAAAGGCAAAGGCCTCTTTGAGTTTGATTTGATCGTTGGATTTCTCGGTTGGAAAGAAGTTAAAACTGTAAATTGTGTCAAACGAGGTGTCCACCCGGTTAATGCGCCCAACGCGCTGTATGAGCCGTGTTGGGTTCCACGGAATATCATAGTTGATGACTACATTGGAGCGGTGCAGGTTTACACCCTCAGACAGCACTTCTGTTGTGATAAGGATTCTGTAATCATCCTTAGGAAGGCGTACACGGGCATCAAAATTTTCAATCACTTTTTCCCGCGTAGCTATGCTTGAAGCACCAGTGAAGGCGATTACTCCTGCCTGCGGCGAGACTGTAGCGGACTGGTCATTCGTGAGTTTATTTTTAAGTTCCTCGGTGAGATATTCGGCGGTCTCTTTGGATTCGGTAAAGACGATGAGCTTGTTCTTCTTCAAAACGGAACGGGTTGAGAGTAGTTTGATAAAAGAAAGCAGTTTCGGGTCACGCTTTAAGCCACGCCAAAGTCGTTGAATGTCCTTAGAGTATTTTAAGGTCGTTTTCCAAGTCTTTTTTCAGTTCGTCAGTGAAATCGTTTGCCGGATACTTCCGTGCTTTGTCGGTTTCTAACAGTGTTTGGATTGCATTCTCATCATCATTGTCCAGAAACTCAAAGATTTTATTGGCGTACTTTTTGCTGACATAGACATTGCCTTCATTCAGTTCATTGAGGAATAGTTCATAATTCAAGATGAAACGTTCAACGGTGTTGCGGAAGGCGTAAAAACTGCTTTCCAGTCGCTTGATGAGCAAAATTTTCATAAAACGACCCAGGTTTTTCTGCGACTGTATCTCAAACTGCTCCGGCTCGTTCTCGCCTTTGTAGTAGAGTAGAGGCGTATAACGGGCGTAGTGAAATTCTTGGGTAATAAGTTTGATAGTTTTGTTGAATACGTCGCTTTCTTTCTCGTTGAGCTGATAGAAAGCAGCCTCTGGATTTTCCACTTTGGGAAACTTGAGCTTTTGGTTTTTGAGATCGTCGGCAAAATAACTTTCAATTTCTTTTCTGGTACGCCGTACCATGAGGTACTTCAAAACGGATTCACGAATTTTCCCTGCATTTTCTTTTGCGGTTTGGAATAATTTGATTTGGCTCAAAATATCCTTCGGTGTGTTGTTGAGCGGGGTTGCTGTTACCAGCACGACCCGCTTGCCGCGACAAATCTGTGCCAGTTTTTCGTAGATAACATTTGATTCGGTGCGCCTCGTCTATAAAAACATTTTTGTATTTTTCCGTACCACGTTTTATAAGCTGTTCTAATTTTCCGAGCGATTCATGGTCAGCAGGCACACGGAAATCTGAAAATACATTGACCCAAGACCCAGGGTTGGCTTTCTCCAGTAACACGGGTGGAGCCAAAACGAGTGTTCGCCCGTCAAGTTGGCTTGCAAGCATCGCCGATACATAGGTTTTACCAAGCCCCACGACATCAGAGATGAAAACACCACCGTATTCTTCCAAAATCTTTTTGGCATTCAAAACGGCCTGTTCCTGATATTCCAACTGCTTAAACTCGGACGGGGCATATTTGAAAAATACTTCATCGGTTTGGCGGAGATCATCTTTGAAGTATTCGTAGAGGAATTTGAGATATAGCTGATAGGGCGTGATGGTGTTATTGAGCCATGTTTTTTTCTGAATGGTTTGAACGTATGTATCTCTTATATCCACTGCCTCTTCCCAGAGGCCTTCAAATTTTTGCTTGGCAAATTCGTAATCGGTCCTTGACTTGAGTTCGATGTTGAATTCCAGATTATCGACCAAACCAGACTGTGTGAAATTACTTGAGCCAGTGATGACGCGACCAACATCGCGGTCGCTTTCAAGAAAAGACATGATATAGCGCTTGGCGTGGATGTTTTCTGTGGGGTACGCCTTAATTTCTAACTTGCCACATTGTAGCCATTCAAGAAATTGTGTTACACCATCCTCAACTTTTTTGCTGTCTTCAGCCTGTGCGCCATTTCGCCGACGAGCATGTTGGAAAAATGCGCTTTGGTTTCCGCATGGGAAAATTGAAGCCTCTGCTGTTGCGCTTGCTTTATAAAGTCGAGGGTTTGCCTGCTGGTGCTGATACCGATGAGGATTCTAATTTTCTTCGTTTTTTCCAGCGATTTGTAGAGTGCGTGGAAACCGCTGGTGTAAAAATAACCGACGAGAGCATTAAAAATTCAGTGTCTTTAATTAACTGTAATAGTTCAGACCCGATCTGACAATTAGCAATCCGCAAGAGTTGCAAAAGCGAGAGTTACCCGTTTTGATAAAGGTGTTGAAATCTTTAAATCAAACCAAAAAGGCAGGTAACTCTCATGCTTGATACTAACAATCCAATCCTTAAACACAAGGCGGGCTTGCCCAACTTAGCAGAAGAACTGGGCAACGTATCTAGCGCCTGTCAAGTCATGGGGGTGTCGCGAGACACATTCTATCGTTATCAACAGCGGGTTGAAGAAGGTGGCATTGACAAGAGTCGTAGAACAGCCGATGTTAAAAACCGTGTGGATGAAGCCACAGCACATGCAGGGGTTACGTCAGCGATTGAACAGCCCGCGGTTGGGCAACATCGAAGCAGCAATGAACTGGTGTGTTGATCGCTGGTAGCGGTGTGCGTTGCGTTTGGCTGCGCCATACTCTAGAGCACTTCAAGAAACGACTCAAAGCACTCGAAGAAGAAATTGCCAAGGAGGGCATTATCTTAAGCGATGCACAGATCGCCGCCCTTGAGAAACAGGATGACGAGGCCTGTGGTGAGATTGACACGGCACATCCTGGTGACCTAGGCCACCTCAAAGGTGTTGGTCGGCTATACCCGCAAACGTTCGTAGACACCTACAGCAAGATCGCCTTCGCAGACCTACTCTTTGATGAGGTGCTACCGTTTTTTGAAAAGCATGCCTTGCCGATGCTACGTAGTTTAACCGACAGAGGCACAGAATATTGTGGGCGCGTGGAGCATCATGACGATCGGTGATACCTGGCCATTAACGACATTGATCACCGCAACACCCATGGCATCTGTGAGCGCTTTGATAAAACCATTCTGAATGAGTTTTATCAAATTACCTTCAGGAAAAAACGGTACTCAACCATGGAGGATTGACAACAAGATCGAGACAACTGGATAGAAACTGATCACAATGAACGCACTCATCAAGGCAACATGGGCGGTGGTAGCACACCCATGGACAGGTTAATGGATGGTAAATTGATTTGGGCTGAAAAGAATTTAGCTCACATCTAAACTGACAGACTCCTATCAATAACCGGTAACGGTACGATCAGGTCTGAGCTACTACACCTAATTATCTTCGGTTTTCTTCTCTAATGGGATGTCGCTTTTTTCAATAGCAGCAACCTTATCTCCTTCGAAAGTTACTGCAACATGACGTCTTTCAGTGTCGCCGTAATCGGGTATTAAGTGATAGATATAATCCCAGCGGTCAGGGTGAAATGAATCATTAATTAGCGGTGTGCCCATTAGGAATCTTACTTGCTCTTTATTCATGCCGATCTGTAACTGCCCAACCTTTTCTGGGTCCACAGCATTGCCTTGTTGAACGTCAATTTTGTGAACGGTGAAAAGACGTCCGTTGCATCCTATTAAACTGATAAAGAGTAATAGCATGGTGAATTTAAACAATGCTTTGGTCATGAGATGGTTGTCTTTTGTTGGAATTAATATTGATATGATAGTTATTGAATGCCAGCTTCTAGCATTTCTTGGGCATGCAAGAATGTATTTTCGGTTAAGGTCACACCACCTATCATACGCGCAATTTCTGTAATTCTATCGGCTTGGTTTAAATATTCAATTGCTGATACCGTATCTGATTGTTCAGAATGTTTGTTAACTCGGTAATGATGATGTGCATTCGCTGCAACCTGTGCTAAATGAGTAATACACATGACTTGTTGATGTTCGCCAATATAACGAAGTTCTCTGCCCACTACTTCTGCTACAGCGCCGCCAACACCTGAATCAACTTCATCAAATATCAGCACGGGTACGTCCATTTTATCTGATGCAATCATCTGAATGGCTAGACTGATACGTGATAACTCGCCTCCAGACGCGACTTGAGAAAGTGGCAACATCTTTTGTCCAGGGTTGGTCTGTACGTTAAATGCTATTGAGTCAAAACCATATGTGGTTGGTGATGATGTGTCATCATAATTTACTACGATTTCTACTCGCGCTTTTTTCATGCCAAGTTTGGCTAGTGCTTTGGTAATATCGGTGCTGAGTTTTGTAGCAACGGAAGTTCTTTTCTTGCTGATTTTTTTAGCTAGTTCTCTATAAGCGCCTTCTGTTTTTTCTAACATTGCTTGAAGTGCATCTATATCGCATTCCGGTTGCGTCAGTGCGTCAAGCTCCTTGCTAATTTTTTCATGTACCACTATTAACTCGCCAGGAGTGACTTTATGTTTTCGCGAAATCTGGTCTATGTTGGCTAATCGTTCTTCAGTTTGAAATAACTCTTCAGGATCTATTTCGATACCGTCAGCGTAATTGCGTAAATCATCTGCGCATTCACTGATTATAGTGAACGCTTCTTCAAGTGACTGATTGGTTGAAAGCAGGCTTTGGTCATTTTCTAGCAGTGCGCTGACTTGAGCACAAATTTGATTGAGAGTGGTGTAAACGTCTGAGTTTTCGTCGTTCTTTAAGCGGCAACTTGCTTGTATGGTCGATTTTTTAAGTTCTTCAGCATTGGCTAGACGCTTATGCTTTTGCTCAAGTGTACTTGTTTCGTTAGCTTCCAATCCAAGTTGGTCTAACTCTTCGACTTGATAGCGAAGCAGTTCAATAGTGGCCTGAATTTCACTGGAGTTTTTGTTGATTTGGTCGAAACGTTGTTTCTGCTCATGCCAGTCTGTGAATAATTGTTCTAATGCGTGTAAATTTTCTTTTTGCCCAGCAAACTGATCAATCAAGTCGCGTTGGGTCGCCACATTCATTAACGATTGGTGCGCGTGCTGTCCATAAATATTGATAACGCACTCGCCTAATTCTTTGAGTGTTTTTAGTGGTACCGGAACACCGTTAATATAGGCTTTTGATTTGCCGTCTTTACGTACCACCCGGCGCAGAATACATTCTGACTCCAGTTCAAAATCATTTTCTCTCAACCAATGTTCGCTTTTTGATTTAGCTTCAATTTCAATCACGAGAATAATTTCTGCGGCATCTTTACCAGCGCGAATCAAATTGTTGTCTGCGCGGTCGCCAAGCACTGAACCAATTGCATCAATAATAATTGATTTGCCTGCGCCGGTTTCACCTGTGAGTGCACTCATGCCAGAGAAAAAATCTAACTCTAGTTCTTCAATAATGGCAAAATTTTGAATGTATAGTGACTTCAGCATAATGCTAAGGTTGTTGGCTCCAATTTAATTTCTGACGTAGCACCTTGAAGAATGAATAACTGTTTGGCTGTATTAGTGTCAGTGGCCTGGAAGATCGCTGCATAATGATTCGATCGCCGGGAATTACTTCAGTTTCCATTTGACCATCTATTGATGCAATTCCGTTTAATTCATTATGATTTGAATAAACAATTTCAATACGACTATTTTCATCTACTGCAATCGGCCGATTACTCAATGTATGCGGACAAATAGGGACTAATAAAATGGTGGCTACACTTGGATGTACAATAGGGCCACCACCTGATAAGGCATAGGCAGTGGAGCCTGTGGGGGTTGCCACAATCAGTCCATCAGCTCTGACAGTATTTAAGTATTCATCATCTATGCGAGTTTCCAATTCAATCATGCGAACTACATAACGCGCATGCACTACCACATCATTAATTGCAAGGCAGTTAGCTAACTGTTTTTCCCCACGCATATGTTTCGCCGTCATTACTGTACGCGCTTCTTCTTGAAATTCACCGTTAAAGATTTGTTTCAAATCTTGATGCATGTTTTCCGGCAGTATATTAGTGAGGAAGCCAAGTCTTCCTCGGTTAATGCCGATAATTGGAATGTCGTTGTTAACCATGGACTGGGCCGCAGAGAGTAGGGTGCCATCACCTCCAACGACAATCGCTAAATCGATGTTTTTATACATTTCTTTTACATCAACGCAACTAGCAGTTGTGCTCTCTAAGCAGTGCTGTGCATTTTCATCGATGCAGATCTGGATGTCATTTGACTGCAAAAAGTCATGTAAGCTACGTACAGTCTCGAATGCCAACTTGTCATCTTGCTTAGCAATAATGCCGACGGATTTGAATTTGTTAGTCACAGGTCAAATAGTATCCAGATTTTTGTGGAAATAATTGCAAATAATATATAGCTTACCGTTAAACTGGTATGAGTCCAATTTTGCCTTAGAATTTTAGGATGGTGTATATTGGCACTCTAGGATTCAGAGTGCCAAGTTATTAAACTGAATATTCCTAGCGCGATATTAATGCAGAAATTAGATTTGGTCGATTAAATGGATAATCAACTTGATGCGCGTACGCAGCACTTATTTCGTGTTCTCGTACAAAACTATATTAATGATGGGCAGCCAGTGGGTTCGCGTACTCTTGCACGCGTTTCTGATTTAGATGTTAGCCCAGCCACTGTGCGCAATGTAATGTCAGATCTGGAAGTGCTTGGTTATTTGCATTCCCCTCATACTTCGGCAGGGCGCGTACCTACTGCTCAAGGGTACCGACTGTTTGTTGATACGCTAATAGAGGTTAAACCATTAAATTCTTCGGTAGTGACTGGATTGAAATCGAGACTGATTGATCCCAGCGTTGATCATAAAAGTGTTGTAGAAACGGCTTCCAGCTTATTGTCATCGTTGACTCAAATGGCAGGGGTGGTGACTATGCCGCAGCATAATAAAGCGGCATTTAGGCAAATAGAGTTTTTAAGTCTCTCGGATCGGAGAATACTCGCGATTCTCGTGGTTGATCAGAAAGATGTTCATAACCGCATTATTCATCTAGATAGAGACTATTCGCCCAGTGAGTTGCGTGAAGCAGCCAATTACTTGAATGACGTTTTAGCGGGAAGGAACTTGCAAGAAGTTCGTAAGATATTGCTTAAAGAATTAGATTCAGTGCGCCAAAATATGGATGACTTAATGCGCACCGCGATTACATTGGGCGGTAAAATATTTGACGAAGAAGAATCGTCTTCTGCGCAAAACTATATTGTCGATGGACAGACAAATTTGATGGAATTTGAAGAACTGTCGAATGTGAGTAAATTACGTGGGTTATTTGATGCGTTTAATCAGAAAAAAGAGATTCTGCATCTGCTGGACCGCTGTATCTGTGCTGAAGGTGTACAAATATTTATAGGCAGCGAATCGGGATATGACGTTTTTGATGATTGTAGCGTAGTATCCGCGCCTTACAGTATTAACCAGGATGTTAAGGGTGTGTTGGCTGTCGTTGGCCCTACGCGGATGGCTTATGATCGCGTGATCCCGATTGTTGATGTGACTGCAAAATTACTCAGTGAAGCCTTGAACTCAGAGTAAGTTGTCCCCACCTAATCTATCCATTGATATAGCAATTAATTTTTTTGTGTAGGAGTACGGAATGCCAGATCATTCAGAATCACAACATGAGTCGCAATCTGATCAAAAAGAGATTGATGCGGCAATGGAAGAAGACGCGCAGCAAGACTCAGGTGAGCAAGCGCCAGAAGATGAAAATTTAGAAGAAGTAAATATCGAGCAGGCACTGGCAGACGCACAGCAAAAAGCCGAGGACAATTGGCAGTTGTATATGCGTGCTCAAGCAGAGATGGAAAATATTAAACGACGCTCAGATAAAAATGTTGAAAATGCTCATAAATTTGGTTTAGAGAAATTTGGCATGGAATTGCTGGCAGTGAAAGACAGCTTAGAGCTGGGTTTGAGTGTTGAAGATGCCGATGCAGCCAAGCTCAAAGAAGGCACTGAGTTAACTTTGAAGATGCTGACTCAGGCGCTAGAGAAATTTAGCATTATGGAAGTAAACCCGGTGGGTGAGGCATTTGACCCAAACCTTCATCAAGCCATGAGTATGCAAGAGTCTTCTGAACACAAGCCAAACACAGTCATAGCAGTGATGCAAAAAGGGTATTTATTGAATGACCGCTTGCTGCGCCCGGCCATGGTGATGGTGTCAAAAGCTCCAGCTTAGCGCTATTTTTGAGGATCTTTAGGTATTTGAAAGCCTTTTGCTGAAAAAATCAAATTAAATCCTTGAAATTAGTAAGCTTGACCTCATATATGAGTGCATAGATTAACAACTTGAATATATTTATTTTTTTGGAGTAGCAGAAATGGGAAAAATTATTGGGATTGACTTGGGTACTACCAACTCATGTGTTGCCATCATGGATGGTGGTGTTGCCAAGGTGATTGAGAATGCTGAGGGTGATCGTACTACCCCGTCTATCATTGCTTTTAGTGAAGAAGACGAAGTGTTAGTAGGGCAATCCGCTAAACGCCAAGCGGTCACTAACCCAGAAAATACATTCTACGCAGTGAAGCGTCTGATTGGACGACGTTTTGAAGAAGATGCGGTGCAGAAAGACATTAAATTGGTCCCTTATAAAATTATTAAAGCGGGCAATGGTGATGCGTGGTTAGAGTCACATGGCAAGAAAATGGCGCCACCAGAAATTTCTGCGCGCGTTTTGATGAAAATGAAGAAGACAGCAGAAGAATATTTAGGTGAAGAAATTAGTGAAGCAGTGATTACTGTGCCTGCTTATTTCAATGATTCGCAACGTCAAGCGACTAAAGATGCAGGAAAAATTGCTGGCCTAGACGTAAAACGAATTATTAACGAGCCAACCGCTGCGGCACTTGCCTACGGCATGGATAAGCAACGCGGTGACCGTAAGATTGTGGTTTATGATCTTGGTGGTGGTACGTTTGATGTATCCGTGATTGAAATTGCTGAGATTGATGGCGAACACCAATTTGAAGTGCTATCCACTAATGGTGACACCTTCTTAGGCGGCGAAGATTTTGATATGCGTTTGATTGATTACCTTGCTGATGAATTTAAAAAAGAGCAGGGTTTTGATTTGCAAAATGACCCAATGGCATTACAGCGCCTTAAAGAAGCGGCAGAAAAAGCCAAGATTGAGCTTTCATCTTCACAGCAAACAGAAATTAATCTGCCTTATATTACTGCGGATCAAAATGGCCCTAAGCACCTTAATATTAAAGTGTCGCGTGCCAAGCTTGAGTCTTTAGTTGACGATTTGGTTCAGTGTACCATTGCTCCATGTAAGATGGCATTAAAAGATGCAGGGCTTAGTGCGTCAGACATTGATGACATCATTTTAGTCGGTGGTCAGATTCGTATGCCTAAGGTTCAGGAAGCGGTACAAGACTTCTTTGGTAAAGAGCCACGTAAAGATGTCAATCCTGATGAGGCGGTTGCCATGGGTGCAGCGATTCAAGCAGGTGTATTAGGTGGTGATGTTAAAGACGTGCTACTGCTTGATGTGACGCCACTATCGCTTGGTATTGAGACCATGGGCGGCGTGATGACTAAGCTGATCGACAAAAACACAACTATTCCTACCACTGCATCTCAGGTGTTCTCAACGGCTGAAGATAATCAAACGGCAGTGACAGTTCATGTGCTTCAAGGTGAGCGTGAGCAAGCGGCTGGAAATAAATCACTGGGTCGATTCGATTTAAGTGATATTCCTCCTGCGCAACGTGGTGTCCCGCAAATTGAAGTCAGCTTTGATATTGATGCTAACGGTATTTTGAATGTGTCTGCTAAAGATAAGGCGACTAATAAAGAACAATCGATTGTGATTAAAGCGTCTAGTGGTTTATCAGACGACGAAGTCAATAAGATGGTTCAAGATGCTGAAGCGCATGCAGAAGAAGATCGTAAGTTCCAAGAGCTTGTGACTGCGCGTAATACCGCTGACGGAATGATTCACGCGACTGAAAAGACATTAACTGACATGGGCGATAAGGTTGATGCTGATGAAAAGTCTCGCATCGAAGCTGCGATCACTGATTTACGTGAAGTGTTAGACAAAGATGACAAAGATGCAATTGAATCTAAAACGCAAGCGTTAACTGAAGTGTCACAAAAATTAGCTGAGCAAATGTATGCAGATGCAGGTGCGGCTGGTGCAGAGAGTGAGCCGGCAACAGCTGATGCTGATAAGCCTAGCGGTGATGACGTAGTAGATGCCGAGTTTGAAGAAGTAAAAGAAAATAAATCTTAGTCAGTTAACTAAAGCTGTATTACTAGTCCAAAATATCAGGCTTCGCAATCACACTGCGGAGTCTGACTTTGGACTTTGCTTTATCTACAAGAAAATAAATCTTAGTTAAATAAATTAGTGTAGTTACAAATGGCCAAAAGGGATTATTACGAAGTATTAGGGGTTTCACGCGATAGTAGCGATGCGGAATTTAAAAAAGCGTATCGACGCTTGGCGATGAAGTATCACCCTGATAGAAATGAAAATAACGCAGATGCCGAAGTTAAATTCAAGGAAGCAAAAGAAGCATACGATGTGCTTTCGGATAGCCAAAAACGCCAGATTTATGATCAATACGGTCACGCGGGCATAGAGCAACAAGGTGGATTCTCATCGCAAGGTAATGGTGATTTTGGGGATGTGTTCGGCGACATATTTGGCAGCGGTAGTCACGGAGGACAAAACCGTGCTTACCGAGGGGCTGACCTTCAATACAATTTGGAACTTAGTCTAGAAGAAGCCGTTTTTGGCACAGATGCTAAAATAGATATTTCTTCAAGACAGTCATGCGAAACCTGTTCTGGTAGCGGTGCTGAACCAGGCACCTCTATGGAGAACTGTGAAACTTGCGGTGGCGTCGGCCAGGTAAGAATGCAACAGGGGTTTTTCTCTATACAGCAGCCATGCCCAAAATGTCGTGGTAGAGGGAAAGTCATTACCAATCCATGTGGACACTGTCGTGGGGCGGGTACTGTAGAGAAACCTAGAACACTATCAGTAAAAGTACCTGGTGGGGTTGATACTGGTGATAGAATTCGGTTAGCTAATGAAGGTGAAGCCGGAGAGAATGGTGGTCCGGCAGGTGATTTGTATGTACAAGTGAGCGTTAAGCAGCACCCTATTTTTAAGCGAGATGGTGCACATCTGCATTGTGAGATTCCTATTGGCTTTGTTACTGCAGCACTGGGTGGTGAAGTTGAAATCCCAACACTGGATGGGAAAATCAATTTAAAAATTCCTGCAGAGACGCAAACAGGCAAACAGTTTCGCATGAGGGACAAAGGCGTTAAGCCAGTGAGAGGTGGTGCGCAGGGTGATATGTTTGTGCATGTGCTCACGGAAACCCCAGTTAGTTTGACTAAGCAACAAAAAGAATTGCTACAAGAGCTAAATACTTCTTTACTTGCAAGTGGTAAAAAACATAGTCCTAAATCCCAAGGCTGGGGAGATGGGGTAAAAAGCTTTTTTGAAGATCTAAAATTTTGGTCGGATTAGTCATGAAGTCATGAAAACAGCAATTACAATCAATGGTGCCAGTGGCCGCATGGGGCGCGCGCTGGTTCAAGCCTGCGTGGAAAATGACACAACTCAGTTAGCAGCAGCATTGGTGCGCTCGGGTTCAGAATTTGAAGGGTTAGATGCCGGCACGGTGGCAGGTATTGCGCCTGCGAATGTGTCAATGCAAAGTGATCGCAATCAGTTGCCTAGTGGTGTCAATGTGTGGATTGATTTCACTTTGCCGGAAGGCTTGATGGATGCTCTAAATTACTGCGTGGCAAAAAATATTCCTATGGTGATTGGTACCACCGGATTAAGTGAAGAGCAGAAGCAAGCAATTACAAAAGCAGGGAACACTATTCCTATCGTTTTTGCGCCTAATATGAGTGTTGGTGTTAATCTGTGTTTAAGTGTTTTGCAAACGGCAGCGAAAACGCTAGGTGAAGATTACGATATTGAGATTGTCGAAGCTCATCATAAGAATAAAGTCGATGCACCTTCCGGTACTGCTTTGCGCATGGGTGAAGTCATTGCCGAATCGATCGGTGTGGACCTAGATGAAAAAGCCGAATATACGCGTCATGGCAATATTGGAGCGCGCAAGTCTGGGGCGATCGGATTTCAAACAATTCGTGCAGGCGATATCGTTGGTGAGCACACCGTGATCTTTGCTGGGATTGGTGAACGCGTTGAAATTGCCCATCGTGCAACCAGTCGGTTAACTTTTGCGCGTGGTGCTGTACGAGCAGCGACTTGGTTAGCAGGCCAATCTGCCGGGGTTTACGATATGCAGGATGTACTCGGCTTATCTTGATTCTCTAATTAGTAATTTATTTGAATTATAGCTCTACCGGCACTGGGCGAGTTGCAGTACAATCAGCAGCCGAGGTCACGGCCTCTCAAGACAAAATACAAAATTCATAGCGGGGCATCTTTGATGTCCCGTTTTTTACATGCATGTTCAGGAGGAAGCGTTTGAGTACACCGGCCTATTTAGTACTTGAAGACGGAACTATCTTCCAAGGTATTTCAATTGGTGCAGAAGGTGCCACCGAAGGCGAAGTGGTTTTTAATACGTCAATGACGGGCTATCAAGAAATTCTCACAGACCCCTCTTATTGCAAACAAATTGTTACTTTGACCTATCCTCATATAGGAAATGTGGGGACTAACCAAGAAGATTGGGAATCGAAAAAATTATATTCTGCTGGTTTGGTGATTCGTGATTTGCTTGTTACCACTTCAAACTGGCGCAGTGAACAATCGCTACAAGATTATTTGATTAGCCATAATGTTGTCGCTATTGCGAATATTGATACTCGTCACTTAACGCGTCGTCTCAGAGAAAAAGGTTCACTTAATGGAGTGATTGCCACCGGCGAAGTTGATATTGGTGAAGTGCTTAAGCAAGCAAAGTCATTTGCTGGATTGAAAGGTATGGACTTAGCAAAAGAAGTGACTACAGAAAAATCTTACGCTTGGCGTGAAAGTGTTTGGTCGCTTAAAGAAGGCTATGCGGCAAGTAGTGATGCCAAATATAAAGTGGCCGCACTTGATTATGGTGTCAAACATAATATTTTAAGAATTCTGACAGATATGGGATGTGAAGTTGAAGTGCTGCCTGCGCAAACTTCATTTGCAGAGGTGTCTGCTTTAAATCCAGATGGCGTTTTCCTTTCCAATGGGCCTGGTGACCCAGAGCCATGTGATTATGCGATTAGCATGATTAAGCAAATGATTGGTGCCAGCATTCCTAGCTTTGGTATTTGTTTGGGACACCAGTTATTTGGTTTGGCTTGCGGTGCAAGTACAGTAAAAATGAAGTTCGGTCATCACGGTGCGAATCATCCGGTAAAAGATTTAGACACAGGCAAAGTAATGATCAGTAGCCAGAACCATGGCTTCGCCGTTGATGAAGCTTCATGGCCTGATACATTGATTCCAACACATCGTTCTTTGTTTGATGGCAGTCTTCAAGGTGTGCGCCATCGTGATGTTCCCGCGTATAGTTTCCAAGGTCATCCAGAAGCAAGTCCTGGTCCGCATGACGTGCGCGGATTATTTCAACCATTTATAGAAGCGATGCGCTCAAGACGCGAAGCATAATAGTTATGGCAAAACGTACAGATATAAAATCGATTCTACTGATTGGTGCAGGCCCCATTATTATTGGGCAAGCATGTGAGTTTGACTATTCAGGTGTGCAGGCATGTAAAGCGTTGCGTGAAGAAGGTTATAAAGTCATTCTAGTGAATTCTAATCCGGCCACCATAATGACCGATCCGGACACGGCAGATGTGATTTACATTGAGCCAATCACATGGCAGACCGTAGCAAAAATTATCGAAAAAGAAAAACCCGATGCATTGCTTCCCACGATGGGGGGACAAACTGCATTGAATTGTGCATTAGATCTTGATCGTGAAGGTGTGTTAGAAAAATTCAATGTGGAAATGATCGGGGCGTCTAAAGAAGCCATTAATATGGCAGAAGATCGCCAGAAGTTTAAAGTGGCAATGGATGAGATTGGCTTAGAGTCAGCAAAATCTGCTGTTGCCCATAGCATCAAAGAAGCATTGCAAATTCAACCTCAAGTGGGTTTTCCAACTATTATTCGTCCTTCTTTCACGTTGGGTGGAAGTGGTGGTGGTATTGCCTACAACATGGAAGAGTTTGAAGCCATTGTTGCACGAGGTTTAGATCTTTCACCCACCACAGAAGTATTGTTGGAAGAATCTTTGTTGGGCTGGAAAGAATATGAAATGGAAGTGGTGCGTGATCATGCAGATAATTGCATTATCATTTGCTCAATCGAAAATTTCGATCCTATGGGTGTGCATACTGGTGACTCAATCACTGTTGCGCCCGCGCAAACGTTAACAGATAAAGAATACCAGATCATGCGTAATGCCTCGGTAGCTGTGTTGCGTAAAATTGGTGTTGATACAGGGGGTTCTAATGTTCAGTTCTCGGTGAATCCTCAAGACGGACGTTTAATTGTGATTGAAATGAATCCGCGTGTTTCACGTTCATCCGCATTAGCTTCAAAAGCAACGGGTTTTCCCATTGCTAAGGTAGCTGCAAAACTTGCAGTGGGCTACACGCTTGACGAGCTAGATAATGAAATTACCGGCGGTGCTACACCAGCATCATTTGAGCCGACGATTGATTATGTTGTGACGAAAATTCCACGGTTTGCCTTTGAAAAGTTCCCGCAAGCCCCTGCGATTTTAGGCACTCAAATGAAATCTGTCGGAGAAGTCATGGCTATTGGCCGCACTTTCCAAGAGTCGTTCCAGAAAGCATTGCGTGGGTTGGAAACAGGCATGGATGGATTGAATCCTGTTCTCGACAAATCTAATGCGGATTGGGAGCATGAGTTAGACGAGCGATTGTTAGAAACAGGCCCAAGTCGTGTTTGGTTTATTGCTGATGCCATGCGTCATGGCTATAGCATTGAAAAACTTTATGTAATGACAGCAGTCGATCATTGGTTTTTAGCGCAAATGAAGCAGTTAATTGATTGGGAGCAACAAATTCAATCAAAAACACTAAATCAAATCACCGCAGAAGAGTTATTTGAAATTAAGCAAAAAGGTTTTTCTGATCGTCGTATCGCGCAATTAATTGATGGTGAGACAGAGGCTAGCGTGCGAGAGTATCGTTGGAAACATTCTATTCAGCCTGTGTATAAACGTGTTGATACCTGTGCTGCAGAGTTTTCGACGAGCACGGCCTATATGTATTCTACTTATGAAATTGAGTGTGAAGCACAGGTTACCGACAAGAAAAAAATTATGGTATTGGGTGGTGGTCCTAACCGAATTGGTCAAGGGATTGAATTTGATTACTGTTGTGTTCATGCCGCGCTGGCGATGCGCGAAGATAGTTATGAAACCATTATGGTGAACTGTAATCCTGAAACTGTATCTACTGACTATGATACTTCTGACCGATTGTATTTTGATCCGCTCACGTTGGAAGATGTGTTGGAGATTTGTAAAATTGAAAAGCCAGTCGGTGTGATTGTTCAATTTGGTGGGCAAACACCGCTGAAGTTAGCGCGCGATCTAGAAGCAGCCGGTGTACCCATCATTGGTACGACGCCAGATTCAATTGACTTGGCAGAAGATAGAGAACGCTTCCAGGAATTAGTCACCAAATTAGAGCTATTGCAACCACCAAACGCAACTGCTCGCAGCGCAGAAGAGGCCGTGCCGTTAGCTAATGAAATTGGTTATCCGCTCGTGGTGAGACCTTCGTATGTACTGGGTGGTCGCGCCATGGAGATTGTCCATAATGATGATGACTTAATGCATTATATGACAACAGCCGTGTCTGTTTCCAATGATTCGCCGGTATTGTTAGACCGTTTCTTGTCAGATGCGATTGAGATCGATGTCGATGCAATTTGTGATGGCAAAGATGTATTCGTTGCGGGTGTAATGGAACACATTGAGCAAGCAGGAATACACTCAGGTGATTCAGCATGTTCTTTGCCGCCGCATACTTTATCAACGGAATTGCAAGTCGCGCTAAAAGAAATCACACGTAAATTAGCATTTGGTTTGAATGTTGTTGGCTTGATGAATATTCAATATGCAGTGAAAGGCCAAGATGTTTATTTGCTAGAAGTGAATCCACGTGCTTCACGCACTGTGCCTTTTGTTTCTAAATCCATTGGTTTGCCTTTAGCGAAAATTGCTGCTCGTTGTATGGCGGGTATGTCGTTAGCAGAACAGAATATCAATGCAGAAATTATTCCTGAACACTACTCAGTGAAAGAAGCTGTATTCCCATTCATGAAATTTGTGGGGGTTGATCCAATTCTTGGTCCTGAGATGAAATCGACTGGCGAAGTGATGGGTGTCGGTAAAACATTTGGAGAAGCTTTTGCTAAATCACAGCTTGCGGCAGGCGTAGACTTGCCATTGTCCGGGAAAGTATTTGTCAGCGTACGTGATGCGGATAAAGAACAAACAGCCAAAGTGGCGAAAGAGTTAACTCAACTTGGCTTTGGGATTGTCGCGACTGATGGTACGGCTAACTTTCTTGATTCACAAAATATCGCATGCCAACATGTGAACAAAGTGAGACAGGGTCGACCACATATTGTCGACATGATTATTGATCATAAAATTGATTTAATTGTGAATACGACAGAGGGTAAGCAGGCTATTTCTGATTCTTACGCAATTCGACGTAAAGCATTACAGAACAAAGTCTGTTATACGACGACAATTACAGGGGCATGGGCATTAATTGAAGCGATAAAGCAAGGTTCATCAAATGATGTTTATCCTTTGCAAGATCTTCATGCTCGGTTAGTACACTAAAAGAATTTAATTGAAAAATAGTTATGAATAAAGTTCCAATTACCTCTCGTGGCGCACAGAATTTGCGAGATGAATTAAAGCAGCTTAAATCGGTTGATCGTCCACGCATGATTGAAGCCATTGCGACGGCGCGTGAACATGGTGATTTAAAAGAAAATGCTGAATATCATGCAGCGCGTGAGCAACAAAGTTTTATTGAAGGGCGTATTCAACATATCGATGGAATTATTTCTAACGCAGAAATAATTGATGTCGCTAAATTGGATACAGGCGGGCGTATTGTATTCGGTGCAACAGTCCATTTGTCTGATGAAGAAACGGGTGATGAAGTGACATACCAAATTGTTGGTGAAGATGAAGCTGATATTAAACAAAAGTTAATCTCAGTGACTTCGCCCATTGCACGTGCGTTGATTGGTAAAAGTGTTGGCGATATTGCTACGGTGATCGCGCCGGGTGGTGAAAAAGAATACGAAATATTAGATGTGCAATTTATCTAACGCCACACTTGGTCTGAATAACAACGCTTAAAATAATATAACTTAGTGGCACGTAGCAAAAGCAGCTCCCGCTGGATCAGTCGACAAATGAGTGATCATTATGTCGCTAAGGCAAAAACTGAAGGTTATCGCTCGCGTGCGGTGTACAAACTGCAAGAAATTGATAACAAATATCAGATATTCCAACCTAATCAATTTATCGTCGATCTAGGTGCGGTGCATGGTGCCAATATGTCGTGAGAAATGTGGCTGGCACCTCAGGAAAAATCATTGGCCTCAATATATTAGGGTGGAGCCAGTTGAAGGTGTGTGTGTTATACAAGGTGACTTTACGGAAGACGAAACACTAGAACAATTAGTGAGTTCGCTCAATAATCATCCAGTAGACCTTGTATTATCAGACATTGCCCCCAATATATCTGGTAACAAGGCCGTCGATCAGCCTAAATCAATGTATCTAGCTGAACTCGCGCTAGACTTTGCTAGACAACACCTTACAAACGGCGGTGTTTTTGCCGTTAAGTTATTTCAAGGTGAAGGATATGCACAATATATCCAAGAACTACGGTCTAGTTTTAAACGTGTAACGACTTTCAAACCGCAGGCGTCTCGAAGAGAAAGTAGAGAGATGTATACGGTCGCCCGAGAATTTGGGTTATAGTAAGGAAAGTTTCACAAGGATAAAGTGTGCTCATTGAGGTGTTAAATGAATGATATGGTCAAAAATCTAGTTCTATGGGCAGTCATAGTCGTTGTACTTATGTCCGTCTTTAATAATTTTACGAAAACAACTAAGCAATCTGCTCAGTTGTCATATTCACAATTCGTGCAAGAAGTTCGTTCTGGTCAAATTAGAGAAGTGACTATCGAAGCGGACAATAGAACAATTCAAGGTTACAAAACGTCGGGTGAAAAATTCACCGCGTTTAATCCTAATGACGCTAAGTTAGTTGATGAGTTACTCGAACATAACGTCGTTATTCAAACTAACCCTGGGCAGTCGCGTTCAATATTAGTGGATATCTTCATTAGCTGGTTCCCAATGTTATTGCTAATTGGTGTGTGGATATTCCTAATGCGTCAGATGCAAGGCAGTGGCGGTTCTCGTGGCGCGATGTCATTCGGTAAGAGTAAAGCGCGTCTAATGGGTGAAGATCAGATTAAAGTTACCTTTGCTGATGTTGCCGGCGTTGAAGAAGCAAAAGAAGAAGTGTCA
Organism: uncultured Gammaproteobacteria bacterium; assembly: GCA_951812785.1. Classification (GTDB taxonomy): domain Bacteria; phylum Pseudomonadota; class Gammaproteobacteria; order UBA4575; family UBA4575; genus UBA1858. Next base: position 1,662,365 of record OX638335.1, on the reverse strand, counting down.
GAGCTAGTTGAGTTTTTACGCGACCCAAGTAAATTCCAGAAGCTAGGTGGAAAGATTCCACGTGGTGTTCTTATGGTGGGTTCTCCTGGTACTGGTAAAACATTATTGGCGAAAGCAATCGCTGGTGAAGCTAAAGTGCCATTCTTCACAATTTCAGGTTCTGACTTTGTAGAAATGTTTGTCGGTGTTGGTGCATCTCGCGTACGCGATATGTTTACACAAGCTAAAAAGCATGCGCCTTGTATTATCTTCATTGATGAAATTGATGCTGTCGGTCGCCATCGTGGTGCTGGCTTAGGTGGCGGTCATGATGAGCGTGAACAAACACTGAACCAATTACTTGTTGAAATGGACGGTTTTGAAGGCAATGAAGGTGTGATTGTGATTGCAGCAACCAACCGCCCAGACGTATTGGACCCAGCCCTATTAAGACCAGGTCGATTCGATCGACAAGTCACCGTGCCGCTACCTGACTTACGAGGTCGTGAGCAAATCTTAAAAGTACATATGCGCAAGGTACCATTAGGTAAAGATGTACGTGCTGATTTAATTGCTCGTGGGACGCCAGGATTTTCTGGTGCAGATTTAGCTAACCTTGTTAATGAGGCAGCACTATTTGCCGCACGCGCCAATAAACGTAGCGTAGAAATGAATGAGTTTGAGCGTGCTAAAGATAAAATCATTATGGGCGCTGAACGCAAGTCCATGTTGATGAGTGATGATGAAAAGAAATTAACTGCTTATCATGAAGCCGGCCACGCTATTGTTGGGCGACTTATGCCTGAGCATGACCCTGTCTATAAGGTAACTATTATTCCTCGTGGTCGTGCTTTAGGTGTGACAATGTTCTTACCTGAAGAAGATCGATACAGCCACAGTAAGCTACGTTTAGAATGCCAAATTTCTACGTTGTTTGGTGGGCGTCTCGCTGAAGAAATTATCTTCGGTGCAGAAGCAGTGACCACTGGTGCGTCGAATGATATTGAACGTGCAACTGATATTGCCCGAGGCATGGTGACTAAATGGGGCTTGTCAGAAAAAATGGGTCCACTTGCCTACAGTGAAGAAGAAGGTGAAGTGTTTTTGGGTCATTCGGTTGCGCAGCGTAAGACAGTTTCTGATGAAACTGCCCATACTATTGATGGTGAAGTGAGAAAGATTATTGACTCTAACTATGATCGTGCCAAAACTATCTTGATGGATAACTTGGACAAGCTTCATGCGATGGCGAAAGCGTTGATTAAATATGAGACAATTGATTCAGACCAAATTGATGACATTATGGAAGGTAAAACGCCTAGAGCACCAAAGGATTGGGAAGATGATGAATCTGATCAAGATGGTAGTGTAACACCCGCAAAAGTAGATGAACCAGGTCCCATAGGAGGCCCAGCTAGTCAGCACAAATAAAAACGGCCCACTAAACATATGCGGGCCGTTTTTATTTGTGCTGACTGAGTTACTGACGAGCAGTGTAGAAAACAGTACGGTAGCTGGGTAAAGTTAGGTGGTTATTCAAATAAACCTGGAATCAGGCATGGAAAGAAAATTTTTTGGAACCGACGGAATTCGTGGTCGAGTTGGCGATGGTGTCATGACACCAGAGTTTGTATTAAAGCTTGGCTGGGCTGCTGGAAAGGTTTTATACCAAGAATGTAATAACTTGGTGCTGATTGGAAAAGACACTCGTATTTCTGGCTATATGCTTGAGTCAGTGCTTGAAGCTGGTTTATCTGCAGCAGGCGTTAATAGTCGCCTGCTTGGTCCGATGCCTACGCCGGCCATTGCTTATCTAACAAGAACACTGAGAGCTTCCGCAGGGATTGTCATTAGTGCTTCTCATAACCCATATTATGATAATGGTGTGAAATTCTTCACTTCTGAAGGCAGTAAGCTTCCTGATGATATTGAGCTGCGTATTGAAGCGGAAATGGAAAAGCCGCTGACTACCGTCAGCTCTGACCAGCTGGGTAAGGTTGAGCGAATTCGCGATGCATCAGGTCGCTACATCGAATTTTGTAAAAGCACTATCAACACAAAAGTACGATTAAATGGCCTTAAATTAGTGATTGATTGCGCTCATGGTGCGACTTATCACGTGGCACCGAACGTATTTCGTGAATTAGGTGCTGAAGTAGTTACTATTGGCACCGAACCAAATGGATTTAATATTAACCATTTGTGCGGTGCCACTGATCCTAAGCAATTGCGCATGGCTGTTATTGAACATCATGCCGATTTAGGTATTGCCATAGATGGTGATGGCGACCGTCTTATCATGGTGGATGAGGATGGTGAAGTGGTTGATGGTGATGAATTGCTTTATGTCATCGGTGCTGCGCGACAGCGCAAGAACCAATTGAGAGGCGGCGTTGTGGGTACATTAATGTCCAATCTGGGTCTGGAGCATGCGCTAAAACGCCAAAATATCGAATTCATGCGTGCGGCAGTAGGTGACAGACATGTGCTTGAAATGCTTCAGCAACAGGCTTGGGAGTTGGGCGGGGAATCTTCTGGTCATATTATTTGTTTAGATAGAACTTCAACGGGAGATGCCATTGTGGCAGCCTTGCAAGTGCTTGAAGTGTTAGTTGACGAAGGCATTAACTTGCATGAAGCCAAGCATGGTATGAACAAATATCCGCAAACGTTAGTTAATGTGTCTGTTACGCAGAAGATCGATATTTCTAAATCTAAAGGTATTCAAGAGGCCGTCAGCGATGCTGAATCGCAATTAGCCGATACTGGTAGAGTGCTGCTCAGGCCTTCTGGTACCGAGCCATTAATTCGTGTCATGGTTGAAGGGGCTGATGCACCTCAAGTGCGAACACTGGCAGAGCAGATTGCGTCTGCAGTTTCTGAAGAGTGCGCTGCATAGCGGGATGTCTAAGGTTAAAATAGCCGTATCATTTACCAATCCTTGATTGAATTTCTCATGTACGCTAGGTAAGCTTGCGCACTCTATCCTAATTTCTAGTTGATTATATTTATGCGTCGATCCATCGTTGCGGCAAATTGGAAGCTAAACGGCAATCTTGAAATGGCTAAATCGTTGGTCACGGTCATTGATGCGCATAGCAATGGCCTGGAAGGTGTGGATACAGTCATCTGCCCTCCATTCCCATATTTAAGCTATGTTGGTGGCTTGATGTCTGCAAGTAATGTGCACTTAGGCGCTCAATCAATTGCTGAATACGAAAGTGGAGCATATACCGGCGAGGTATCTGCAGAAATGGTTGCTGAAGTCGGTTGTCGATACGCCATTGTGGGGCACTCAGAAAGACGTGAGTATTATGGCGAGACAGATGCTATCGTGGCCGCTAAGTTTTCACGTATTCAAGCGGCGGGGCTAATACCTATATTGTGTGTGGGTGAAAGTTTAGACCAGCGTGAGCAAGGAGTTATGCAAGACACTATTGTGCGACAAGTAAATGCAGTGGCGGCAGAAGCAAATATATCCAATATGCAAAATGCAGTGTTGGCGTATGAGCCAATTTGGGCGATTGGAACAGGCGAAACTGCCTCACCAGAGCAGGCTCAAGAAGTGCATGAAATTATCAGATCAGAAATAGCTAAGCAATCTACAGATATTGCAGAAGGTTTGAGAATTCTTTATGGCGGTAGTGTGAAAGCAAATAATGCGGTTGAACTATTTTCACAGCCGGATATTGATGGAGGCCTTATAGGCGGCGCCTCTTTGGATGCAGAACAATTTAACGCAATTGTGGCTGCAGGTTCTTTATAAATAGATTTATTACAAATACGGTAGTTACGAATGTTATATAGTATTTTAGTTTCAGTGGATGTACTTATTGCCGCAGGGCTGATTGGCTTAGTATTACTACAAAAAGGTGCGGGTGCAGCAGCAGGTGCAGCATTTGGCGGTGGCGGCGGGTCTGGTACAGTATTCGGTGCAAAAGGTTCTTCGTCATTCATGACGCGTGCAACAGCAATTCTTGCTGCGGCATTCTTTATTAACAGTATTGTTCTCGCATATCTTGCCAGTAATCGCGATGTGGCTGAGAGTGTTATGCAATCAGTGACGCAAGAACAACAGGTTGATATACCAGAGACATCTTCTGATGTTCCTAATGTAATTAATCTTCCAGAAGGTGCATCAGTAGAAGAGATGCTTGATATAGCTAAAGAAGAAATTCAAAGGCAATCAGATCAAGCTTCGGATATACCTGAAGTGGCTGGTGATACCATGGATAAAGCTGAGCAGGCAATGCCGTCTGATGTGCCTCAGTAATATTTAATAGGTTGTTTTCTGTAACTTCCTAAAAATACAGCCGATGTGGTGGAATTGGTAGACACGCTGTCTTGAGGGGGCAGTGGCGAAAGCTGTGCCGGTTCGACTCCGGCCATCGGCACCAATTTTTCTTCCAATAAAATCCAGAGAAGTCCTATAAACACCATAAAATAAGCATTTTGGAGCAGTTATTGTCCAGAAGCGTCCATCGAAAGTTATTGACATCTGGAGGCTCATGGGGGCATGTTCAATATCGTTAAGATTGAGTAGCCCCCATATGAAACTCACCGATACCGCAATTCGCAACGCAAAGGCCGCTGACAAGCCGTACAGGATGTCTGACGGTGTGGTGGCCTCTACCTAAACGTGATTGATGTCCTCAGGCGCCAAGTACTGGTAGCAGAAATATCGTTATCATGGTAAGGAAAAGAAGCTGTCCCACGGTGTTTATCCAGATGCCAGCCTGAAAATGGCCAGAGACCGGCGGGATGAGGCTAGGAGACTGCTTGCCGATGACATCGATCCGGGAGCACGCAAGAAAGAGAAAAAAGCTACAGAACTGGAAAAGGCTGAAAACACCTTTGAAGCTATTGCACGGGAATGGCATCAAAAGCAGACCCATACTTGGACGGAACGGCATGCCCACTATGTCTTGAAGCGGTTGGAACTCTATCTTTTTCCAAGATTAGGCAATAAACCGATCGCTGAAATCACGGCAAAAGATATTTTGGCGACTCTACGACGGCTGGAAAAGGAAGGAAAGCTCCATACCGCTCATCGCACCTTAACGGCCTGTAGTCAGGCATTTCGCTATGCCATTGCCACGGGTAAAGCTGAAGCTGACCCATGCCGAGATTTACGCGGCGCTCTGCCACCTGAAAAAGTAAAGCACCGAGCTGCAATTACCAACCCAGTTAAAGTTGGTGCCTTGCTTCGTGCAATCGACAGCTACGAAGACTCCATAGTAGTGAGCTGCGCCATGCGGTTGGCGTCACTTGTGTTTGTCCGCCCCGGAGAACTCCGAAAAGCTGAATGGAAAGATATTGATTTTGACAATGCTGAATGGCGATTCACCATTACCAAGACAAATACTCCCACATTGCTCCACTGGTGAATCAGGCGATGGAAATCTTGAAAGAAATAAAGCCTGTGACTGGTTGTTAAAGGTCGATACATATTTCCGAGCGGACGTTCAACCAAGCGTTCCATGAGTGACAATGCCGTCCTGGCCGCCATGCGACGCATAGGTATCGAGAAAAACGAAATGACAGGCCACGGATTCCGAGCTATGGTCAGAACTATCCTTGATGAAGTTCTTGGTTTTCGCCCTGATTTCATTGAGCATCAGTTGGCTCATGCTGTGAGAGATCCTAATGGACGTGCCTATAACCGCACTGCTCATCTAATAGAAAGAAAAAATATGATACAGAAATGGGCGGATTACCTCGATACACTGAAAGCTGGCGCGGAGATCGTAGCGATTAACCAAAGCGTCTAAACGAAACCACCGGGGAGCTCCTTCGAGGCGGACGGGTTGGCGGGCGCAAGCGGAGGTACAACCACATAGTGCAACACTGCGGAGAGATAATCCGTAATAGTTCAGACCCGATCTGACAATTAGCAATCCACAAGAGTTGCAAAAGCGAGAGTTACCCGTTTTGATAAAGGTGTTGAAATCTTTAAATCAAACCAAAATTGCAGGTAACTCTCATGATTCATACTAACAATCCAATCATTAAACACAAGGCGGGCTTGCCCAACTTAGCAGAAGAACTGGGCAACGTATCTAGCGCCTGTCAAGTCATGGGGGTGTCGCGAGACACATTCTATCGTTATCAACAGCGGGTTGAAGAAGGTGGCATTGACTCACGGATTGACAAGAGTCGTAGAACAGCCGATGTTAAAAACCGTGTGGATGAACCCACAGCACATGCAGGGGTTACGTCAGCGATTGAACAGCCCGCGGTTGGGCGACATCGAAGCAGCAATGAACTACGTAAGAGAGGTGTGTTTATCGCTGGTAGCGGTGTGCGTTCCGTTTGGCTGCGCCATACTCTAGAGCACTTCAAGAAATGACTCAAAGCACTCGAAGAAGAAATTGCCAAGGATGGCATTATCTTAAGCGATGCACAGATCGCCGCCCTTGAGAAACAGGATGACGAGGCCTGTGGTGAGATTGACACGGCACATCCTGGTTACCTAGGCCACCTCAAAGGTGTTGGTCGGCTATACCCGCAAACGTTCGTAGACACCTACAGCAAGATCGCCTTTGCGGCACTCTACACGACTAAGACGCCGATTACCGCCGCAGACCTACTCTTTGATGAGGTGCTACCGTTTTTTGAAAAGCATGCCTTGCCGATGCTACGTAGTTTAACCGACAGAGGCACAGAATATTGTGGGCGCGTGGAGCATCATGACGATCCGTGATACCTGCCCATTAACGACATTGATCACCGCAACACCCATGGCATCTGTGAGCGCTTTGATAAAACCATTCTGAATGAGTTTTATCAAATTACCTTCAGGAAAAAACGGTACTCAACCAGGGAGGATTGACCAAAAGATCAAGACAACTGGATAGAAACTGATCACAATGAACGCACTCATCAAGGCAACATGGGCGGTGGTAGCACACCTATGGACAGGTTAATGGATGGTAAATTGATTTGGGCTGAAAAGAATTTAGCTCACATCTAAACTGACAGACTCCTATCAATAACCGGTAACGGTACGATCAGGTCTGAGCTACTACAGCCTATAACAACTACACAAATGAGAACTACAAGTAGTAAATTAGTAAGAGCCCCACTACTAGCTACTTCCATTTATTAAGTAGTAAAGTAATGATAATTTTTTCTTAGATCATCCCCCTTGAGAATCAGAGGCGCAAGCTTGACATAATTCTATAGCGCCGCCTTTAGTTAAACCCATGCCGCCATTGTCAGGGTGTCCCCACGCTACGTCAAAACAAGCTATAGTCTTTTCAGCATTCTTAGTACCCTTACAAAGTCGCCGTGCTTGTCCTCTATTTAAACCTAAGCCTTCATTGTTAGGATGCTCCCAAGCTATGCTGTAGCACTTAACGGCCTCCATAGGGTCTGCCTTAGCTGCTGTCATAAGATGACATAAAATTAGGATTGAAATAACTACTGCTGATATATTTTTCATTAATTACCAGACTTTGCATTTTTTTAGACGCGTAACTACTTTTTCTAAGGTTTCAAAATCTGCAGCACTAATTCAGTATTAATGGTTTCGACGTCACTTAATGGACCAACTTTCCCATCCACGTGCAGGATATCATCATTTTCAAAGCAACGAACCACTTGGGCAATTGCATCTGTTTCACAGATATTTGCCAAGAATTGATTACCCAAGCCTTCACCCATGGATGCCCCAGCAACTAGACCCGCAATATCCACAAATTCCATAATGGTTGGAATTACTTTTTCTAATTGGGAAAAAGAAAAAATCTAATGGAAATCAGAGTTTGAACATAAATTACCCAATTCTGGAGAATTTATCGTCCCATACAATTCATCAATTTGTGTTCCCTTTAATGGGAGCCTAATATCTGTGTGCGGCCCATTGCTGTGCACAGATCGCGGCATAATCGACAACTATAAAAACTATATAGATATGCTTCAGAACTACGTTCCAATTCTCATATTTCTGGCAATTGCCTTAGTCATAGGTGTTGTGCCACTGATCGCCGGTATGTTACTGAGTAAGCGCGTGCCTGAGGTGGCAAAAGACTCACCTTATGAGTGTGGATTTGAAGCGTTTGAAGATTCACGCGGGCGTTTTGATGTTCGTTATTATCTAGTGGCAATTCTATTTATTATTTTTGATTTGGAAATCGCATTTCTATTTCCATGGGCTGTCGCGCTACGCGATATAGGAATTCCTGGCTTATTAGCCATGGCATTCTTCCTGACTATTCTCACTATTGGTTTCATTTATGAGTGGAAAAAAGGTGCGCTAAATTGGGATTAATTGGGGCACTCTTGGAGAAATATGGATACTGAGCAAATAATGCAGCAGGGTTTTGCTGTGGGAAAACTTGATGAGTTAGTTAATTGGGCGCGCGCAGGCTCAATGTGGCCGATGACGTTTGGGCTTGCATGCTGTGCAGTAGAAATGATGCATGCAGGTGCGTCACGTTACGATCTGGATCGTTTTGGTGTTGTATTTCGCCCAAGTCCAAGACAATCAGATGTGATGATTGTGGCAGGAACATTGGTTAATAAAATGGCACCTGCTTTGCGCAAAGTCTATGACCAAATGCCAGAACCAAAATGGGTAATCTCTATGGGGTCGTGTGCTAACGGAGGCGGTTATTATCATTATTCCTATTCTGTGGTGCGTGGTTGTGATCGTATTGTGCCTGTCGATATTTATGTGCCTGGCTGTCCTCCGACTGCAGAAGCATTAATTTATGGAGTATTGCAATTGCAAAACAAAATACGTCGAAGTAATTCCATTTCTCGTTAAGCAATAATTTCCATGAGTCAAAAAGATATTTTTGAATCCAATTTGCGTGAGCTTGCCGATAGTGAGCAATGTCAGCTTGAGCTGGATAGAAATGAATTTACGTTAACCATCAATGCTACTCAGGCATTATCGGTTTTTGAGATTTTGCGAGACAAACCAGCCTTTCAATTTGATCAGCTAATGGATGTGGCCGGCATTGATTATCTGGAGCACGGTAAGACAGAGTGGAAAACAAAACAAGCAACAGGCTCTGGCTTTAGTCGTGGAGTGAGTAAAAACACTTTTGGCCGATTTACGTTTGATAACAATCCTATTGATAATGAGATGCAAACGCCGCGTTTTGCGGTTGTTTATCACTTGCAGTCTGTAGCTAATAACCATCGCCTACGGGTTAAATTGTTTTGCGAGAATAATGAAATGCCTATGGTGAATTCTGTGTGTTCGCTATGGAGTTGTGCTAACTGGTATGAGCGTGAAGCGTTTGATATGTATGGCATCGTGTTTGATGGGCATCCTGATATGCGCCGCTTATTAACCGACTATGGTTTTGTTGGCTATCCACTACGAAAAGATTTTCCTTTGGTGGGTCATGTTGAAGTGCGCTATGACCCGTCGAAACAAAGAGTCATATATGAGCCAGTCTCTATTGAGCCTCGTGTACTCGTGCCCAAAGTGATTCGTGAAGACAATCGTTTTGATGATGCTGTAGAACCAAAGGCAGAAGAGTCTTAAGTTATGGCCGAAATACGTAATTACACAATGAATTTTGGTCCGCAGCATCCTGCGGCGCATGGTGTGCTGCGTTTGATTCTAGAATTAGATGGTGAAGTGATTGAACGTGCAGACCCTCATGTGGGTTTATTGCATCGAGGCACAGAAAAATTAGCTGAAAGTAAGCCCTATAATCAAAGTATTGGTTACATGGATAGACTCGATTATGTGTCGATGATGTGTAACGAGCATGGTTACGTGCTGGCAATCGAGAAACTGCTCGGTGTGGAAGCACCGGAACGGGCGCAATACATTCGTGTCATGTTTGATGAAATCACCAGGATTTTAAATCATCTTTTATGGCTAGGTGCGCATGCGCTTGATGTCGGTGCGATGTCAATGTTTTTGTATGCATTTAGAGAACGTGAAGATTTAATGGATTGCTATGAGGCAGTATCGGGTGCGCGCATGCATGCGACATATTATCGTCCGGGTGGTGTCTACAGAGATTTGCCCGACACCATGCCTCAATATGAAACGTCTAAATGGCGAAATGATAAAGAAGTTAATAAATTGAACGAAGAAAGGTCCGGTTCGTTGTTGGACTTTATTGATTCATTCGTGGATCGATTCCCTTCTTGTGTGGATGAATATGAAACGTTGCTAACCGACAACAGAATCTGGAAGCAACGCACTGTGAATATTGGTGTTGTGTCTCCCGAGCGAGCGTTACAACTTGGCTTTACAGGGCCTATGTTGAGAGGCTCAGGCGTGGAATGGGATTTGCGCCGTAAACAGCCCTATGAAGTTTATGACAAGATGGATTTCTTTATTCCAGTCGGCGTTAACGGAGACTGTTACGATCGTTATTTAGTACGTATAGAAGAAATGCGTCAGTCCAATGAAATAATAAAACAATGTTCTGAGTGGCTAAGAAATAATAAGGGTCCTGTGATGTTAGATGATCACAAGGTGACACCGCCACCGCGCGCGGATATGAAAGATGATATGGAAGCTTTAATTCATCACTTCAAATTATTTACTGAAGGGTATTGTTTGCCACCAAGTGAAGTGTATACCGCCATCGAACATCCTAAAGGTGAGTTTGGTGTCTACTTGGTATCTGATGGTGCAAATAAACCATATCGCTTAAAGATTAGAGCGCCAGGTTTTGCGCATCTCGCCGGACTAGATGAAATGGTTAAAGGCCACATGATTGCAGATGTCGTTGCAGTGATTGGTACCCAAGATATAGTGTTCGGTGAGATAGATAGATAACGCTATGAGTAAAATAATCCCAAAAGAGTTATCAGCAGAAGTGCAAGAGCATGTTGTTGATTGGTTGAAACGCTTCCCTGATGATCAAAAACAGTCAGCGGTATTGGGTAGTTTGCATGCCATTCAACACGAACATGGTTATTTGCCCGTCGTGCAAATGGATGCGTTAGCAGAAAGGTTGGAGATGCCAGCCATCGCTGTCTATGAAGTCGCATCTTTCTATTCTATGTTTGAGTTAGAACCTGTTGGGAAACACACAATTGCAGTATGCACAAATTTATCATGCATTTTGCGCGGTGGCGAAGACGTATTGAATTACATTGAATCTAAATTAAATATCAAGTGCGGACAAAGCACTGCGGATGGAAAATATTATTTGAAGAACGAAGAAGAATGTTTGGCAGGTTGTTGTGGTGCGCCGATGATGCAAGTCAATCATGTTTATTATGAGAATTTAACAGAAGCCAAGGTCGATGAGATTTTGGATGTATTGGATTAAGTAATGGATGACGTCGTATATCAAACTCGAAACTTAACTGATCCATGGTCATTGGAGACCTATCGTCAAGTAGGGGGGTATCAGGCGTTAGAAAAAGTATTGCGTGAAAAAATCTCACCCGAAGATGTTGTCGAATTAGTGAAGTCTTCTGGCTTGCGTGGTCGAGGTGGTGCAGGTTTTCCTACTGGATTGAAGTGGAGCTTCATGCCTCGAAATACTGGGAAACCAACTTATTTGGTGTGTAATTCAGATGAGTCTGAACCAGGCACATGTAAAGACAAAGATATTCTTCGTTTTAATCCGCATGCCTTGGTTGAAGGAATGATTATCGCGGGTTATGCCATAGGTGCGACAGCAGGCTATAACTACATGCGTGGCGAATTTATGGATGAGCCATACAAGCGTTTCAAGCAAGCATTGAAAGAGGCCTATGAGCAAGGATATCTGGGTAAAGATATTTTAAATTCCGGGTTCAATTATGAACTCTATGACGCGTTAGGAGCGGGCGCCTATATTTGTGGAGAAGAAACAGCATTGCTGGAGTCATTAGAAGGGAAAAAAGGTCAACCAAGATTTAAGCCACCGTTCCCTGCAGCATTTGGTTTGTACGGTTGCCCAACGACGATTAACAATACTGAAAGTTTAGCCTCGGTGCCATCAATAATACACAAAGGTTCAGAATGGTTTGCTGAATTAGGTATTCCTAATAATGGTGGTGTGAAATGTTTTTCTGTTTCGGGACATGTGACAAATCCGGGCAACTTTGAAGTTCCACTCGGCACGCCGTTTAGTGAGTTATTAAAAATGGCCGGTGGTGTTTGGCAGAATAGAAGACTTAAAGCAGTGATACCAGGAGGGTCATCAGTGCCGGTTGTGCCGGGGGATGTCATGATGGAAACCAATATGGATTACGATTCCATTGGTGCGATTGGTTCTTTTCTTGGTTCCGGTGCCATGGTGGTGATGGATGACACGACAGACATGGTTCAAGTGTTGCGTCGTATCTCTCGCTTTTATTTTTCTGAATCATGTGGTCAATGTACGCCGTGTCGAGAAGGCACGGGTTGGCTCTATCGAATGTTAACAAGAATTGTTAACGGCGAAGGTAAGTTGTCAGATATTGATACGCTTGATGACGTGGCAGGAAAAATCAAAGGCAGAACGATCTGCGCATTAGGTGACGCCGCAGCTATGCCTGTTCAAAGCTTTATTCAGCATTATCGCGAAGAATTTGTGCATTATGTGAAACATGGCTGCAGCATGATCACTAAACAAGAAGACGCGGCTTAATAGTTATGACTGATATTGTGAATGACGAAAGCCAACAAGATTTAGTGACGTTGACTATCGATGGTGTTGAAGTGAAAGCGCCTCGTAATACCATGTTGATTGAAGTGGCGGATCAAGCAGGCGTGAGTATTCCAAGATTTTGTTATCACAAACACCTGTCGGTCGCAGCTAACTGTCGTATGTGCATGGTTGAAGTTGAAAAGGCGCCGAAGCCTTTACCCGCATGTGCCACACCTGTTAGTGAAGGTATGAAGGTATATACGCATTCTGAGCTGGCACTAGATGCGCAAAAAGGCACGATGGAATTCTTGTTGATAAATCATCCTTTAGATTGTCCTGTATGCGATCAAGGTGGTGAGTGCGAGTTGCAAGATGTCGCCATGGGTTATGGCGGTGATGTCAGTCGTTTCAATGAGAGAAAACGAGTAGTACGCGATAAAAATATTGGGCCACTGGTGTCTACCGATATGACGCGTTGTATTCACTGCACGCGCTGCGTCCGCTTTGGTTCAGAAATTGCGGGAGTAAGTGAGCTTGGTGCGACGGGTCGCGGTGAGTTTATGGAAATCGGGACGTATGTGGAGAAGTCTTTATCTTCAGAGTTATCGGGCAACGTTATCGATCTTTGTCCGGTCGGTGCGCTCAATGCCAAGCCGTCACGCATGAAAGCGCGTGCTTGGGAAATGGTTGAGCAAAGTAATATCAGTGCGCATGATTCGTTTGGTTCTAACTTGATAATGCATACACTGCGTAATGAAGTGATTCGTGTCGTGCCAGAAGAAAATGCTGAAGTGAATGAAACTTGGATATCGGATCGAGATCGTTTCAGTTACGAAGGCATGTATAGCGATAATCGACTAACTCAGGTGATGCAAAAAAATGATGGTGAGTGGCAGCCGTCATATTGGTCTGACGCACTTCATTCAATTGCACAGACGTTGAAGCAATACGATGCTGAAGAGATTGGATTCTTGGTGAGTCCAAATCAAAGCAATGAAGAAATTTATTTGACGCAAAAACTAGCGCGTGCTTTAGAGATTAAAAACATTGATCATCGGGTTAACCAAATTGATTTTGAGCAACAGCATGCTGACCCTGCATTTCCCTGGTTAGGACAAAGTATTGCTGATGTAGGAAAACAAGATGCGATATTAATTATCGGTTCTGATTTGCGTAGCGAGCAACCCATGCTTGCACATAAAGTACGTCAGGCCAATGCGCGTGGTGCAAAAGTATTTGTGGTGAATCCGCATTACTGCAAATTTCATATGCCGTTATCGGGGCATGTCGTTGTAAAACCGCAGGAATGGTTGGCTAAGATAGTTGGTTTATTGGCAGAGCTGAATAATAGTTCTAAGCATAATGTTCCAAGTGATTTAAATATGCTGCTATCAACTGGAAAGGTGGATAGTGATATGGCAGGCATCGCAAAAACATTACTAAATGTTGAGCATAGCAGTGTGCTAATCGGTAACTTAATGCAACTTCATTATGAATACTCAAGCTTAAGAGCAATTTCATATTGGCTCTCGCAATTAACCGAATCTTCGTTTGGTTATGTGTCGACAGCATCAAATAGTGCCGGCGCATCATTGCTAGGAGCTTTACCGCATAGAACGGTAATGTCTAAGACGATCGATGAGCCTGGCATGAATTATCAGCAGATGATTCAATCGCCCAGGAAAGTATTTGTATTGTTAGGGCTTGAACCAGAATGGGATTGTGTGCTGCCAACTCAAACGCTGAAAGCGCTTCAGCAAGCAGAGGTGGTCATAGCGATAAACTCATTCACTACTGAAGGTATGCGTGAGTATTGTGATTGGATGTTACCAATCAAATGCTACGCAGAAGCAGAAGGGACTAAAATTAACATGGAAGGACGATGGCAATCTTACTTCAAAGTTGTTGATTCTGATGATGAAATAAAAGATGGTTGGAAAATTCTGCGTATGCTTGGTGCCGAATTAGAGCTTGATGGATTCGATTATGTTGACATTGATGATGTGCGTCAGGAAATTTCTCAAAGTCTAGATAATTCATTTGGATTCAGTAATGAATTACCTTCATTGCCTAAAATAGAGATAAAAAATTGGGATGAAGGTATTGTATTTAGTACTGGCGCTATACCCATTTACTCTATCGATTCGATTGTGAGAAATGCAAGTTCATTAAAACAAGCTCAGGATCTTGATGAATCAGTCATGATGATTAATAGCATTGATGTTGAGAAACATGGATTGATAGAAGGCAAATGGGTAAAGGTTTCACAAGATGAAGACAGTAGTATTTTCAAGTGTGTGATTAACAATAAAATTGAGCCAGGCACAGTGTATATTCCTAGAGGTTTGCCGCGCAGCGAAAAACTGGGTGGAGTATACGCTCCTGTGCAACTTAAAAACTTGTCGGTGGCTTAGTGATGATGTCTTATTGGTATGCCATCCCTGAGCTGTATAGAGATTTGTTTGTTACCTCAGTACTGATAGTAATTTTTCTATTAGCGTTAATGGGCGCGGTCGCTTATGTCACCTTTGCTGAGCGAAAAATAATAGGTTACATGCAAGTTCGTATTGGGCCAAATCGTGTTGGTCCTAGAGGGTGGTTGCAACCAATTGCTGATGCGCTGAAGTTGTTAACTAAAGAGATGATTCTTCCTAGTAAATCTAGTCATTTCTTATTTCGTATTGCGCCAGTTTTATCCATAGTGCCTGCGTTAGGTGCTTGGGCGGTCATTCCTCTCACTGAAGGTGTTCAATTCTCAAATATTAACGCTGGCCTTTTATATGTGCTTGCACTGACATCCATGGGTGTCTACGGCGTGATTGTTGCCGGGTGGGCGTCTAACTCAAAGTATGCGCTGTTAGGTGCATTGCGTTCAGCAGCACAAATAGTTTCCTATGAAATTGCAATGGGCTTTGCATTGGTAGGCGTACTAATAGCGAGTGGTAGTTTGAACCTGACTGATATAGTTAATGCGCAGGCAGGCGGAATAACGCATTGGTACTGGTTGCCATTACTGCCTTTGTTTATGGTGTATTTAATTTCAGGTGTTGCAGAAACTAATCGTGCGCCATTTGATGTTGCAGAAGGTGAGTCAGAAATTGTTGCTGGGTTCCATGTGGAATACTCCGGAATGGGCTTTGCCGTATTTTTCTTGGCTGAGTATGCCAATATCATTTTAATTTCTGCATTAACTGCATTGTTGTTTATGGGCGGCTGGTTGAGTCCGTTTGAAGGCTATGCCGCGTTGCTCTCAATTCCTTATGTGGGCGTACACTTATTTGAATTCTTTTCATTGATATTGAAGATTCCGTTTGTAGATGTGCTGTTAGGTGCAGGTCCGCACTGGTTCTTTATAAAAACATCATTCATTATCTTCTGTTTCTTATGGTTCCGTGCGACTTTCCCGCGCTATCGTTACGATCAAATTATGCGATTAGGTTGGAAGGTATTAATACCAGTGACTTTGGTTTGGATATTTGTTGAAGGTGTCGCTATTGCAATGCAAGTAGGGCCTTGGTTTGATTGAATGAGTTTATTGATAGGCATAATAAGTTTTGTATGGCTTCGATATGTATTTACTCGCGAGCAATACCTGCTCGCGAGTGTGGTTCGATTAATTGCAATTTCTAATGGGAAGTATTTTAAATGATACATTTTCTTAAAAGTTTTTCTTTGTGGGAATTGCTGAAAGGTCTTTCTGTCACGCGTAAGAAACTCGTTGCAAAAAAAATCACGATTCAGTACCCCGAGGACAAAACACCTCAATCTCCTCGTTTTCGAGGACTGCATGCTTTGAGGCGTTATCCAAGTGGTGAAGAGCGATGTATTGGATGTAAGTTGTGTGAAGCAGTATGTCCTGCGCTGGCAATCACTATTGATACAGATGAGCGAGATGATGGTACTCGAAGAACCACTCGATACGATATTGATTTGTTTAAATGCATTTTCTGCGGATTTTGTGAAGAAGCGTGCCCAGTGGATGCCATTGTTGAAACAAGAAATTTTGAATATCACTTTGAAAATCGAGGCGAGCAAGTAATGAAGAAACAAGACTTGCTAGAGATTGGTGCTAAATATGAAGAACAAATTGCACAAGATCGCGAAACTGACGCGATGTATCGTTAATAGTTTGGTTAATTAATATGTCATTCGAATTAATCATATTTTACCTTTTCTCAGCCATCATGGTGACTGCTGCGTTGCGCATGATTACTGCTAAAAATCCTGTGCATTCAATATTGAGTTTGGTGTTAGTGTTTTTTACCTCATCAGCAATATGGTTGTTACTTGAAGCAGAGTTCTTAGCGATAACACTTGTGCTGGTATATGTGGGTGCGGTCATGGTGTTGTTTTTGTTTGTGGTGATGATGCTAAATATCAATACTGCACAAATTCGAGAAGGGTTTGTAAAGTTTATGCCTGTCGCCATTGTTGTCTCGCTGATTATGATTGCTGAGTTAGTGCTTGTGGTAATTTCTAAAGAGTTCGAGCTTGAACGCGAATCAAATTTTGTTTTTGAATCGGGTAATACGCACGCCTTAGGCGAAATTCTATACACCGACTACTTGTTACCGTTTGAAACTGCCGCTGTCATTTTGTTGGTGGCGATTGTTGCAGCGATTGTTTTGACATTGCGACAGCGTGTTGAAACGCGAACCCAGAATCCTGGTGAGCAAATTAAAGTCAAGGCTAAAGATCGTGTGCGAATTGTTTCATTGCCTAGCGAAGACAAAAAAGAGTATTAGGTGACGTAGAGATGATTACAATCACACATTTTTTAGTGCTCGGAGCGATTCTATTTTCATTGGCTGTGACGGGCATATTTATGAATCGCAAAAATTTAATTGTCTTGTTAATGTCGATAGAGCTGATGTTGTTAGCAGTCAATATAAATTTTGTCGCCTTCTCATATTATCTAAATGACTTGACGGGTCAGGTATTTGTATTTTTTATTCTCACCGTGGCTGCTGCTGAAGCAGCGATTGGTTTAGCGATTCTTGTCGTGGTGTTCCGTAATTGCGGGACCATTAATGTGCAAGACCTTGATGAGATGAAAGGCTAGCGCATGTCTTTTGTTCAGTTATGTCTAACCACAGTACTCGCGCCATTGTTTGGCTCGATTGTAGTTGGATTGTTTGGTAAGTGGTTATCTAAGTCACATGCGCACTTAATTACTATTGCTGGTGTTGGCATTGCATTAATCGCTTCAGGGTTAGTTTTTTACGAACTATTTCAGACTGAATATGCGCCACAAAATTTCTCAGTGTATGAATGGGCAAAAATAGGGGGCTTTTCTTTAGGGGTTGGTTTCTTAATTGATTCGTTAACCGTCATTATGATGCTGGTGGTAACTTCTGTGTCACTAATGGTGCATATATATACGATCGGTTATATGCACGATGATCCAGGTTATAAGCGCTTCTTTAGTTACATCTCCTTGTTTACGTTTTCAATGTTAATGTTGGTGATGTCGAATAACTTTTTACAGTTATTCTTTGGCTGGGAAGCGGTTGGATTAGTGTCATATTTACTGATTGGTTTTTGGTATACGCGACCTTCAGCAATTTTGGCCAACATCAAAGCGTTTTTAGTTAATAGAGTCGGAGATTTTGGATTCTTGCTAGGCATTGCTGCAATCGCTGTTTCAACGTCGAGCTTGGATTACGCTCAAGTGTTTGCAGCCGCGCCTAGTCTGACGGAATCGCAGCTAACAATCACAAACTCTTTTCAAGTACCACTATTAACTTTTATATGCATCGCTTTGTTTGTGGGTGCAATGGGTAAATCAGCACAAGTACCATTACATGTATGGCTGCCTGATTCTATGGAAGGCCCAACGCCTATTTCAGCGTTAATACATGCAGCGACCATGGTCACAGCGGGAATATTTATGGTGGCGCGTATGTCGCCATTATTTGAATTAAGTGAAACAGCACTATTGTTTATTATGTTTGTTGGAGCGATTACTGCTTTCTTTATGGGATTGGTAGCGATGGTACAGGATGACATTAAAAAAGTTGTTGCATACTCCACGTTGTCTCAGTTGGGTTACATGACAGTGGCGTTAGGTGTGTCGGCTTACTCATTGGCTATCTTTCATCTTTATACGCATGCGTTTTTTAAAGCGTTATTATTTTTGGCTGCGGGTTCAGTGATTATTGCTATGCATCATGAGCAAAACATTCGCAAGATGGGTGGTTTATGGAAACGCATGCCAATTACCTATGTAACATCTTTAATCGGCACATTGGCTTTGATTGGATTTCCGGCATTCTCAGGATTTTTCTCTAAGGAATCTATTATTGAGGCAGTGCATTTATCTGAACTGCCAGGTGCGCATTACGTGTATTTGATGGTGTTGTCTGGAGTATTCATTACCGCATTTTATTCATTACGATTGTTTATTTTGGTGTTCCATGGCAAGCCGCGTATGAGTGATGAAAATTATTCGCATGTTAATGAAACACCAAAAGTAGTTACAGTGCCGCTGATAGTTTTGGCGATATGTAGTGTGTTTGCAGGATATGCAATAGAGCCGATGATTTATGGCGACTTTTTTGCAGCTTCAATTCGCGTTGGTGAGCAACATGGCGTTATGACGAAAATGGCAGAACACTTCCATGGTGTGCAAGCAATGATTACTCATGGTTTTGTGGCCACGGCATTTTACTTGTTGTTGGGCGGTGTTTTATTGGCTTGGTTGTGTTATTCGTTAGTGCCAAGCATTCCGAAATTATTAGCACCAGTACTTGCTATCCCTAGTTTTATTCTCGCTAGGAAATACGGTTGTGATTGGTTATATATAAAAGGCTTTGCTCGCCTAGGCGTGGGAGTCGGTAAAGTAGCGTCGGCACTGGGCGACCGCATATTGATTGATGGATTAATGGTGAACGGAACCGCCAGTATGGTGCGTGGTGTCTCCATGCAGTTGCGTAAAATTCAAAGTGGTTATTTATATCAATATGCCTTTGCCATGATTATTGGTTTGCTTGAGTTATTAACATACTTTTATTATCAGACTTAGATGCACATGGATATGCCTATTCTCAGTATATTAATCTGGATACCGATTCTTGCGGCGATCCTCATTATGGTGATGGGTCGAGGAGTTGGCGAAGGGGTGAAATGGTTTGCCTTGATTGTTTCAATGGTGGAAATGATTTTAGGTGTATTGTTGATTACTAATTCTCATATGTCTGCAGACATGCAGTTTGTTGAAAAGCATCGTTGGATTGAATCATTCGATATTTATTATGCCTTAGGTGCCGATGCTATTTCGATTACCTTAATTGTGCTAACAGTGTTTATAACATTGTTAGTAGTGA
Organism: uncultured Gammaproteobacteria bacterium; assembly: GCA_951812785.1. Lineage (GTDB taxonomy): Bacteria > Pseudomonadota > Gammaproteobacteria > UBA4575 > UBA4575 > UBA1858. Next base: position 1,642,513 of record OX638335.1, on the reverse strand, counting down.
TCGCCAGTTGGACGAATGTAAAGCATCAAATGCATAATTACTTGGCTGCCTTCTTGTTACTTGAAGGACTAATGGTGGGAGTGTTCTGTGCCTTAGATGCTATGTTGTTCTATGTATTCTTTGAAGCCATGCTGATTCCTATGTTTCTTATTATAGGAATGTGGGGTGGCCCAAGACGCGTTTACGCGACGATTAAGTTCTTTTTGTACACGTTCTTCGGTTCGGTGTTTATGTTGATTGCGCTGTTGTATTTATATTCAACAACAAACACATTTGAAATTTCACAGTTATCCAATGCTGCCATTCCGCTGAATGTACAAATATTTATATTTTTAGCCTTCTTAATTGCCTTTGCCGTTAAAGTGCCAATGTGGCCAGTACATACGTGGTTGCCGGATGCACACGTAGAAGCGCCAACAGGTGGGTCAGTCATACTTGCGGCGATTATGCTGAAAATTGGTGGCTATGGATTCTTGCGTTTCAATCTGCCAATTACACCGGATGCAAGTCGTGAATTAGATTGGTTGTTAATTGCAATGTCGTTAATTGCAATTGTCTATATTGGTTTTGTCGCCTTGGCACAAAAAGACATGAAAAAACTCATCGCATATTCTTCAATTGCACATATGGGTTTTGTGACGTTAGGTTTCTTTGTTATTCATCAAATGACAGCAGCCAATACAGACTTCCAAATGCTGGCGTTACAGGGCGGTATGATTCAAATGATATCGCATGGATTTATCTCGGGTGCGTTATTCTTATGTGTCGGCGTTCTTTATGATCGCATGCATTCGCGCAATATAGACGACTATCGAGGTGTAGTGAATAGCATGCCTGTATTTGCTGCATTCATGGTGTTGTTTGCAATGGCTAATTCTGGCTTGCCAGGTACTTCTGGGTTTGTTGGTGAATTCATGGTAATTGTGGCTAGTTTTGATGCGAACTTATGGTATTCCGCATTAGCAGCGATTACTTTGATTGTTGGTGCTGCTTATTCTTTGTGGTTGGTTAAGCGTGTTATTTTTGGTGACGTGTTAAATGAATCAGTCGCGGCATTGCAAGATGTTAATGCGCGCGAATTTTTAATTTTAATGACGCTAGCATTAATGGTGATTGCGTTAGGTGTTTGGCCTGCGCCTTTAGTTGAATATCTACAACCTTCTCTAGAGAGAGTGTTAAATCTAGCGTTGATGACTAAGATTTCATGATATGCAAATAGAAACCATGATAATCGAGTATATTCTTGCAGTGCCAGAGATCGTATTGCTGCTGGGCGCGTGTCTTGTATTGTTAACAGGGCCATTTGTGTCGGCACAAAGTCACTGGACGTTTGTTTTAACTCAGGCAGTATTGTTGGCCACACTGTATTTATGTGCGCGCCCATTTACAGGTCAAGCGATAGAGTTGTTTAATGATTTTTACATAGATGATGATTTGTCAGTATTGGCTAAATCTTCTATGAGTGCGTTTATGATGGTAGTCATACTATATTCACGTGGATTTATAAATAAATATAACTACCCGCGTGGCGAGTATTACTCGTTAGCATTATTTTCTTTGTTAGGAATGATGTTGATCAGTTCTGCCAATCATTTGTTAATGATTTACTTAGGGCTGGAATTGCTTTCACTCTCCATGTACGCGTTAGTAGCGATGAATCGAGATGATTCTGTTAGCTCGGAAGCGGCGATTAAATATTTTGTGCTAGGTGCAATTGCCTCGGGATTTTTGCTTTATGGAATCTCACTAATTTATGGTTTAACAGGCACATTATTCTTGTCTGAACTCAGTGTTGAAAATGAAATAGGCTTGGGAATTATTGCGGCTGTCATATTCATTGTTATTGGATTGGCTTTCAAGCTTGGCGCGGTTCCTTTCCATATGTGGTTACCTGATGTGTATCAAGGCGCGCCGTTACCAGTCACTTTGCTTGTTGCCAGTGTGCCTAAAATCGCTGGATTGTTATTAGCCTTGAGATTGCTCATGGATGGTTTGCAATTTATGCATGAATACTGGCAACAATCGTTGGTTGTCTTAGCACTGCTATCGTTGGCGATGGGCAATATTGTTGCTATTGCGCAAACTAATTTAAGACGTATGTTGGGTTACTCTACCATCGGTCATGTTGGCTACATATTGTTAGGACTATTAGTGGGTAACCAAGATGGTTATTCGGCAGCATTATTTTATACATTGATATACGCCTTGATGAGCTCGGCAGTATTTGGTGTATTGCTTTGCGCGGAACGTATGAATCACCCTTTGGAAAACTTGGTTGACTTACAAGGGCTAGGTAAAATCTACCCGTGGTTGGCGTTCTTGTTATTGCTACTGATGTTTTCTATGGCAGGTATCCCAATGACGGTAGGCTTCTATGCCAAGCTAAATATTCTGCAAGCATTAGTGACTAGCGGATGGATTGAGTTGGCAGTTTTCGCAGTGGTGGCATCTGTGATTGGCGCATTTTACTATCTACGCGTGATCAAGCTGATGTACTTTGAAGAAAGTGACACTCAAGGATCTCAACCCATGCCAGCCGGACATATCTCTGTGCTGAGTATCCATGCATTGCTCGTCGTGGGCTTATTCCTATTCCCTCAAATGCTGCTGGAAATGTGTAAACAGGTCATTGGTTGATCAAGAAAAATTCACTTTAAACCACCTTGATATATAAGCGTGAGCTGCGTACACTCCCTCGCTCAGATTGACGCGAGATGAACACGCCAAGTGTTTGTAAATACTCGTAGAATTCACGTAAGTGAACATGCCTTTATTGATGCGGGGTGGAGCAGCCTGGCAGCTCGTCGGGCTCATAACCCGAAGGTCGTAGGTTCAAATCCTACCCCCGCTACCACTGAAATCTTAAATTTCTTGTCTAATTTTTAATATGGGGAAGTAGCTATCTCAAGCTTCCATTACCCGCATATTGGGCGTTAATTAGCTTTTCACCAAAGCCATCTTCAAAATTATAGAATAAAGCCTTAAGTCATCAGAGAAGTTATGGGTAGTTATTATAAAGAATATGAATGTCGAGTGTCTTTGTTACAGAAGGTTAGGAGGGATTTCACAAATTAATTTTGAGAATTAAATCAAAATAGTTGTTTAATTTGGCGACCAAACAAGAGCTGGTTGAGTTTCGTCACACTTTTAAGTTCAAGAGCTTCTCAAATTGAGTTTGAAGCAGAAGTGTCAGAGTTCAATGAAATATTGAGAATGATCAGATCCTAAAAATAGAGTAATTTAAGTGATGAGATAGGTGTAATTGTTGTTGCTGAATTGAGCACTGTAAAATATACTCCGCGTGTTAGTCGTAGTTGTGGTGGACACAGGATGTTAGTTAGAGGCCCCGTTTGGGGCTTTTTTGTTGGCCGAATGAAAATTTGGCGATATTAGGAAGGCGGACGTGAAGCTAGATTCGGATGGTCTTGAAGCGTTATTTGCGCCAATTGTAAAAGGATTGGGCTTTGATCTCTGGGGTGTTCAGCTTAAGAACTCAGAGAACCATGCTCATGTGAAGATATTTATCGATCATGATGACGGCATCACGGTAGATAACTGCTCAGATGTGAGCCACCAAATCAGTGGAATATTGGATGTAGAAGATCCTATTAGTGTGGCATATACGCTAGAAGTGTCCTCTCCAGGATTAGATCGGCCGCTGATGAAGCGTGCACACTTCGAAAAGTATCTGGGAAAAGAAATTAAAGTAAGGTTGGGTTGGACGGTACAAGAGAGAAGAAATTTTTTAGGGATTCTTACTAAGCTAGATGAAGAAAACGTCACTATGACAGTCGATGGTGAGCTGGTTGAATTTCCGTTGAATGCGGTGAAACGAGCAAATTTAATTTATAGCGAGTTAAAATAGGGCACTTTAGGAATGCATGGGTTATGAATAAAGAAATTTTAATGGTTGCAGATACTGTTTCTAACGAGAAAGGTGTTGAGAAAGATATTATCTTTCAGGCCATAGAAGCTGCATTAGCAACAGCGACACGTAAGCGCTATACCAAAGATATTGATGTGCGTGTGGGGATTGATCGTGAGTCAGGTGACTACGATACATTCCGCCGCTGGTTGGTGATGGATGATGAAGATCCTGAATTTGAATCTCCAGATAAGCAAATTTTATATAGCTACGCGATACAAAATCACCCTGATATTCAAATTGGTGCGTACGTAGAAGAAAGCATTGAATCTGTTGCCTTTGGCCGGATTGCAGCACATACCGCAAAGCAAGTAATTGTGCAGAAAGTGCGAGAAGCAGAGCGTGCGCAAATTTTTGATGCATATGCTAATCGTATTGGTGAGTTGGTAATGGGCGTGGTTAAACGTTCAGAGCACAGTGGCGTATACATCGATTTGGGCGGTAACGCAGAAGGCTTCATTTCTAGGGAAGATCTAGTTCCCCGTGAATCAGTTCGTCCAGGTGATCGTATTCGTGCCTACTTAAAAGATGTGCGCTCAGAAGTACGAGGCCCGCAGTTGTTTCTTACCAGAACAGTACCAGAATTCTTGATTGAGTTATTTAAACTTGAAGTTCCAGAAGTGGGACAAAATTTGATTGATGTACTGGGAGCAGCGCGTGATCCAGGTTTGCGCGCCAAGATAGCGGTGCGTTCTCTTGATCCGAGACTTGATCCCGTAGGTGCCTGTGTAGGCATGCGTGGGTCACGTGTCCAGTCTGTTTCCAATGAGCTGGCGGGTGAACGTATCGATATAATTTTGTGGGATGAAAACCCTGCACAATTTGTTATCAATGCAATGTCTCCAGCAGTGACCTTATCAATTGTTGTTGATGAAGAATCTAACAGCATGGATATCGCGGTCGAAGAAGAAAAATTATCTCAAGCCATTGGTCGTGGCGGGCAGAATGTGAAGCTTGCCAGTGAATTGACTGGTTGGGAGCTAAATGTGATGACTGAAGGTCAGGCGGAAGAGAAGAATGAAGGTGAAATGAAAGTTCTTCAGAAGCTGTTCATGGATAATTTAGCCGTGGATGAAGAAGTGGCCGCAATTTTAGTCCAGGAAGGATTTTCAACGGTTGATGAAATTGCCTACGTACCACCTAAAGAATTGTTGGAAGTCGAAGAATTTGATGAGCAAATGGTCGACGAGCTAAGAGGCCGTGCACGTGATGCATTATTAACTCATGCAATTTCTGGCGGTGGCGAAGATTCCGCAGAGCCTGCTGAAGACTTATTAGAAATGGCCGGGATGGCACGCGATATAGTTTTTGAGTTAGCAGCTAGAGGTGTCACCACTATGGAAGATTTGGCTGAACAAGCGGTTGATGATATCTCTGATATTGATGGGCTGACAGAAGAAAAAGCGGGCGAGCTGATTATGGAAGCGCGCGCACCATGGTTTGCAGCAGAAGAAACAAAATAAAATAGAGGGCGCATGGCACAAGTCACTGTACAACAATTAGCAGAAGTCGTTGGGACTCCAGTTGATAAATTACTGGAGCAGCTTAAAGATGCTGGATTAAGTTTTTCTGCGCCTGATCAGGAAATCTCAGATAGTGAGAAGCTACAGTTACTAGAGCATTTGCGACAAAGCAAAAGCTCAAAGTTAGGTGGTTCCGCTGAAGGTAAAAAAATTACTTTACGGCGTAAGAGCACCTCGCAGCTGAAAGTCAGTGGTGGAGGACAAGGTCGTACCGCAACTACGAAGACTGTTAACGTTGAAGTGCGTAGAAAGAAAACTTACGTACAGCGTAGTGAATTAATCGAAGAGCAAGAGCGTAGAGAAGAGGAAGAGACTGAGCAGCATAGACTTGCTGCAGAGAAAAAAGAGCAAGACTTAAAAGACGCAGAAGCTGCGCGAATTGCTGATGAAGAACGTAAAGCACAAGAAGAGATCGTAGCTAAAGAAGCAGAACAACAACGCATTGCAGCAGAAGCTGCTGCACAAGAGAAGCAGATATCAAGTGTTGCGCCAGCACCTGCGACACCGGGTAAAGAAGCACCCGCAAAAGACAAAAAAGTCAATCGTAAGAAAGGTAAAAATGATGGTCATGCTAAGCGAAAAGAATTGCATGTTGCCAGCGATAAGCGTGGGCGTCGTAAGCCAAAAACTAGATCACGTACACAGAGAGTAGAAGCATCAGGCAAGCATGGTTTTGAGCGCCCTGTCGCTCCTGTGGTGAAAGAAGTATTGGTTCCGGAAAGCATTTCTGTATCAGACCTTGCGCAAAAAATGGCAATTAAAGCGGCTGAAGTGATTAAAGTCATGATGAATATGGGGGCGATGGCCACCATCAACCAAGTGATTGATCAAGATACAGCGATTCTAGTGGTAGAAGAGCTTGGGCATACTGCTAAACCATTTGTAGAAAATGATATTGAGTCTAAGCTTGTTAAGCATGTCTATGACTCAAAAGCATCGGTAACACGGCCTCCAGTTGTGACAGTCATGGGTCATGTTGATCATGGAAAAACTTCATTACTAGACTACATCCGCCATTCGCGAGTTGCAGCAGGGGAGGCCGGTGGTATTACGCAGCATATTGGTGCATACCATGTGGAAACTGCTAACGGAGTAATTACCTTCTTGGATACGCCGGGACACGCTGCATTTACTGCTATGCGTGCACGAGGAGCTCAAGCGACAGATATTGTTATATTGGTTGTATCTGCAGATGATGGTGTTATGCCGCAAACAGCAGAGGCTGTGAAGCATTCAAAAGCGGCCGGTGTGCCAATGGTTGTAGCGGTTAATAAAATGGACAAAGAAGATGCTGATCCAGACCGAGTGCGTACTGATTTATCAGGATTAGATGTTATTCCTGAAGAATGGGGTGGCGACGTGCAATTTATTAATGTCTCTGCCAAGACGGGTCAAGGCATTGATGAACTTCTTAGTGCGTTAAGCCTACAGGCAGAAGTGATGGAATTAGTCGGTGTGCCTGAGGGCCCTGCGACAGGTATTGTTATTGAATCTACTTTGGATAAAGGGCGTGGTCCTGTCAGCACAATCTTGGTTCAGGAAGGTGAATTATCCCGTGGAGATATTCTCTTATGTGGTGAAGAATACGGGCGTGTTCGTGCCATGTTTGATGAGCAAGGCAATCAGGTTGAATCTGCCGGTCCTTCATTACCGGTTGTTGTGCTTGGTTTGTCCGGCACAGTTCGGGCAGGTGAAGAAGCCATCGTGGTTGAGAATGATCGTAAAGCGCGTGAAGTAGCCGAAGTACGCAAAGGTAAAACAAGAGAATCAAAGCTCGCGGCACAACAATCAGCGAAGCTTGAAAATATCTTTAATCAAATGCAAGAAGGTGAAACTGAAGTAGTTAATATTTTGATTAAGGCTGATGTGCAAGGTAGTGCAGAAGCATTACGTGATTCCTTAACAGATCTATCAACTGATGAAGTGAAAGTCACAATTGTAAGTTCTGGAGTAGGGGGAATTACTGAGTCAGACATAAATTTAGCTGCCGCTTCCAACGCGATAGTGACTGGTTTCAACGTTCGAGCGGATGCTAGTGCGCGCAGAGCATTAGAAGAAACCGGTGTTGATTTGCGTTATTACAGCATCATTTATGACGCAATAGATGATGTTAAAGATGCAATGAATGGACTGTTATCTCCAGAATTGCGTGAAGAGATTGTTGGTATTGCTGAAGTCAAAGATGTGTTTAAGTCTTCTATTCTTGGTGCGGTAGCTGGTTGCCAGGTGGTTGATGGGGTAGTCAAGAAAGGTAATCCAATTCGCGTGTTACGCGATAACGTTGTTATTTACGAAGGTGAACTAGAGTCGTTGCGTCGACATAAAGACAACGTGTCTGAAGTTCGTGCTGGCACAGAGTGTGGTATCGCGGTTAAAAACTATAATGATGTGAAGTCTGGTGACAGCATTGAAGTTTTTGAGCGAACTGAAGTGGCACGTACCATTGCATAAGCATGCCTAAAGACTTTCCTCGTGCATTACGTGTTGCAGAACAAATCCGAAGAGAATTGGTTGTACTGATAAGAGATTCAGTGAATGATCCAAGAGTGAAGGATTTTTCTATTTCAGAAGTGGTGGTGACTAAAGATCTTTCTGCTGCAAAAATTTATTTCTCTCCTTACAAGCAAAACAAAGATATTAAAGAATTGCAGGTTGGCTTAAATAGTTGCTCTGCATATTTGCGCAAAGAACTCGGGAAGTTAATGCGCTTGCGTATTATTCCGACACTATCGTTCCACTACGATGACACCTTGGAGCGATCCGCTCGCTTGAATGACATATTAGCTAAAGAAAAGCTGGATTAATTTTAAAATAGTCCTAATTTATCGGCTATAAACTTCCTTGAATTAATTTTCGTATCAATACAGCCCTTGTCAAAGAAAAATAAATTTGGCCGTGATATTCACGGTTTACTGGTTCTTGATAAATCTCTTGGTCTCAGTTCAAATCATGCTTTGCAGCGCGTAAAGCACTTGTTTAATGCTAAAAAAGCTGGGCACACAGGAACATTAGATCCCCTAGCCACAGGTGCGTTGGTATTATGTTTTGGTCGCGCGACTAAAATTGCAGATCACGTGATGAGTTCCAAGAAATCTTACTACGTTGTGGCTAAACTTGGAGAGCAAACAGACACTGGAGATAAAGAAGGGCAAGTGGTTGCAACTGCCAATGTCAATCAGCAGCACTTTGATGGATTAGCGGCAGCGGTTAAATCTTTTGAAGGCGATATTGATCAGATACCGCCAATGTATTCTGCAATCAAAAAAGATGGTGTGCCTATGTATAAGTTAGCCAGAGAAGGTAAACAAGTAGAGCGTGCATCACGCCAGGTACATATCTACTCAATTACTATCGATAATATTCAAAGTGACAAAGTCGCCATGACAGTACATTGTTCGAAAGGCACGTATATTCGCACATTGGTCGAAGATCTTGGCGCAAAGTTAGGATGTCTGGCGCACGTTGATGAGTTGCGCAGATTATCGGTAGGCACGTTTGGCTTGACCCACAATATGTATACCTACGAACAATTGGAGCAATTGAGCGCGGATGGAGCGTTAGCACTGGAGAGAACAATTCTGCCCGCAGAAGCAGCCTATTATGATTATCCGCAGTATGAAATGAAAAATGGACTGGTTTTGTCTTTAGAGCAAGGGCGCAAAATTAGATTTCCTGCCGATTTGAATAGCCAGTATGTCCGTATTTATGATACCAACCGTGTTTTTCGGGGCTTAGGAGAGCAGAAAAACGATGGATTTGTACATTTTAGTAAGTTTTACATGTCTTAAAGCAATTTAAGGTATTGTGCCTTTGCGGACACATGGTAGAATCGCGCGCTCTTAAGAACACCACCCAGTAAAATACTACTAGAAAGTTTATAAAAATGGCACTAACAGCGGAAGATAAGTCGGGCATCGTCAAGCAATATCAACAGTCAGCAAATGACACTGGATCACCAGAGGTTCAGGTGGCACTACTATCTGCTCGAATAAAGTACCTGGGTGACCATTTTTCAAGCCACAAACATGATCACCATTCTCGTCATGGCTTGTTAAAGATGGTCACTCAGCGACGTAAGTTGCTTGATTATATTAAACGCAAAGATCAGCCACGCTATCAGCAGCTGATTTCATCATTAGGTCTGCGTCGATAATATTTTTGTGGCTCAGCAAACACTGCGCAGCCATGCCTTATAGTTTAGGAAAATCTTTGATTAACACTATGCAAGTCCGCACGGTGCCGTATTCTCGTATTCAAAATTAAACGTTCAATTCATACAGGAAATCTTGAGTGAAAAGCATAAAGAAATCATTCCAATTCGGAGCACATGAAGTCACCATTGAGACTAGCGAAATTGCTCGTCAGGCAGACGGTGCTGTTTTAGTTAGTATGGGCGATACGTCAGTTCTGGTTACCGCTGTTGGTGTAAGGCAGGCTAGAGAAGGGCAAGATTTCTTTCCGCTCACGGTTAACTATCAAGAAAAAACTTATGCTGCAGGTAAAATTCCTGGTGGATTCTTCAAACGTGAAGGCCGCCCTTCAGAAAAAGAAACACTAACCTGCCGCCTCATTGATCGTCCTATTCGCCCTTTATTCCCAAAAGGGTTTAAGAACGAAGTACAAGTGATTGCCACAGTAGTATCGATGAATACTGATGTTGACTCTGATATTCCTGCATTAATTGGAACCTCAGCAGCGTTATCTATTTCAGGTATTCCATTTGATGGTCCTATCGGTGCTGCCAAAGTGGGTTATATCAATGGTCAATATGTATTAAATCCTACTATTAGTCAGCTAAAAGAATCTGATCTTGAATTAGTCGTCGCCGGTACTGATGGTGCTGTATTGATGGTTGAGTCAGAAGCAAACATTTTGTCAGAAGACATTATGTTAGGTGCAGTTATGCATGGGCATAAAGAGATGCAAGTAGTGATTAATGCAATTCAAGAACTTTCCAGTGAAGTGGGTAAGCCGCGTTGGGAATGGATTGCAAAAGAAGAAGATAAACCTTTAGCAGACAAAGTGGCAGCTGCATTTGAACAACCTTTAAGTGATGCTTATAAAATTTCAGAGAAGCTTTCTCGCCAAGAAGCCGTTGGTGAGTTGAGAGCAAAAGCCGTTGAAGAGATTAGTTCAGACGACGGTCCTTCTGCAGCTGATGTTAGTGGTGAATTTGGCAAGTTAGAAAAGCGACTTGTTCGTGGGAAAATTATCGCTGGTGAGCCACGAATCGACGGAAGAGATACCAAAACAGTCAGACCCATTTACGTGCGTACTGGAGTGTTACCTCGTACCCATGGATCAGCATTATTTACTCGTGGAGAAACTCAAGCGTTAGTGGTGACTACACTTGGCACAGGCCGTGATGCACAGATTATTGATGCCATAGAAGGTTCATATAAAGATACCTTTATGTTGCATTACAATTTCCCTCCATATTCAGTGGGTGAAGCAGGCAGAACAGGTTCTCCAGGGCGCAGAGAAATTGGTCATGGAAAACTAGCTAAGCGCGGCGTTCAAGCAATTATGCCAACGCAAGAAGAATTTCCTTATGTAATCCGCGTGGTATCTGAAATTACAGAGTCTAACGGTTCAAGTTCTATGGCATCAGTCTGTGGTACTAGTCTGGCTTTATTAGATGCAGGTGTGCCAATTAAAGCACCTGTCGCAGGTATCGCTATGGGTCTTATCAAAGAAGGTGATGATTTCGCTGTATTGACTGATATTTTAGGTGATGAAGATCATCTTGGTGATATGGATTTTAAAGTTGCGGGTACTCGCGACGGTATTACTGCATTACAAATGGATATCAAAATTCAAGGTATCACTGAAGAGATTATGAAGGTTGCTCTTGCCCAGGCACAGGATGGACGCATTCATATTCTTTCTAAGATGGGTGATGTGATTGAAGACCCTGCTGAGATGTCTGAATTTGCACCACGCTTACTAGCGATGAAAGTACACCCAGATAAGATTCGTGATGTGATCGGTAAAGGTGGTGCAGTGATACGTGGCATTACTGAAGAAACAGGTGCGACAGTGGATATTGATGATGAAGGTAATATTAAAATTGCTTCTGTTGATCGTGCAGCAGGTGAAGAAGCTAAGAAGCGTATTGAGCTGATTACTGCTGATGTTGAAGTAGGTGCTACCTACGAAGGTAAAGTCGCTAAAATTATGGATTTCGGTGCATTCGTCACAATTTTGCCAGGGCGTGATGGTTTAGTGCATATCTCACAAATTTCAAACGAGCGTGTTGAAAATGTTGCCGATGAGCTTTCTGAAGGCGATATGGTTACTGTTAAAGTCTTAGAAGTGGATAAGCAAAATCGAATCCGCTTAAGCATGAAAGCAATCGAAGAAGAATAAAAATAAATGGTGGGCGACGATAACCCCAACAGCTGGAAAGATAAACTGTCCCCCGAGCAATTTGCTGTATGCTGGCAAAAGGGGACGGAACCACCATTTACCGGTCAATATTTAGACGAAAAGAGTGCCGGAAATTTTGTGTGTGTCTGCTGCAAAAATCAATTGTTCTCATCTGGTGCTAAATTTGACTCTGGTTCTGGTTGGCCAAGCTTCTGGAAATCCTCATCAGATCAAGCTATTCGCTATATTACAGACCAGTCTCATGGAATGACGTGTGTTGAAGTGTGTTGCAATCAATGTGGCTCGCATCTTGGTCATGTATTTGAAGATGGTCCTAAGCCGACCGGCAAACGCTATTGCATTAACTCACTATCATTAGATTTTGTTTCTGAGAGCGAATAACACATCCATAAATTGCTTATAAATTAGCTAGTCAGGATTCATTATTCAGAGTGGTTTTACTAAGTTTGGATGCTATAATCTTGGCATTCCAGTAGCAGTTCAGGTGATTTTAGCAGTCTAAGAAGTTAGATAATAAAATAAAGATAAGATCTCAATAGATAGATCAGGTGTCCATTAAGATAATCGGAGGTACGGATGAAGAAAATTTTAATTAATGTGCGTTATTTTTTAGCACCATTGCTGATATTAGCGGCGATGTTTGGTGTGTTAGCGGGCGGTCCATGGGTATGGACAGGCGTAGCACTATTGGGTGTCGGGATTATTATCGACACATTAACCAAAGCCCAAACCCCGGGTGCAGGCTTTGACGAAGACGGTGAGTTGTATGGGATTCCCTCATTACACAATGGTGTGATGTACGGCATGCTAGGTGTATTCATCTGCTTACAGATAGTGTTAGCTTGGCGCATATTCCAATACATGACAGGCGTTCCTATTGTCGAGTCAAGCCTACTAGGCATGACAATACAAGATGGCATTACAGGGTCACAGTTAATTGGAGCGACAATTTCAACGGGTATTTTTGCCGGCATCGGGATTATCTACGGTCATGAGTTGGCACATACCAAAGGCTTCAGCTTTGTGATTGCGCGCTGGATGATGGCGTTATCAGGCAAGGCACACTTCTGCTATGCCCACGTATACAACCATCACTTAGAGCTAGGTCATGTAGATGATCCGGCGACTGCGCCGCGAGGAAGAAGCCTATACAAGCATTACCCACTGTCTGGCATAGGGCAAAGTAAATTCTTATTCGTGATGGAGAAGCAACGTTTAGAAAGACTAGGCGTACCATTTTTATCATGGCAGAACCGCTGGATCCGAGGATACTTCATGGCATTACCCACCGTTTTATTGTTCTGGTTTGTGGGTGGCTGGATAGGCATAGGGTGCTTAGCGATCGTGTGGTTGATCTCTAACTTTGAGTTAGAAGCATTGAACTACCTTGAGCACTACGGTTTAATTCGCGAGAAAGGTCAGCCGATTGATTATCGACATAGTTGGGATAACAGCACGGCATTCACTAGCTGGTTTTTCATTGAGATTGGTCGTCAAGGTGATCACCACGACCGTGGCGAGACCCATTTTTGGGAGTTAGACGAAGTAGGCTCTCCGAATTGTGGTCGCGGGTACTTCACGCTGTTTGCATTGGCATTGTTACCGCCGATATGGCATAAGTACATGAAAGAGCAGATGAACAAGTGGGATGATGAGATGGCATCTGAAGGCGAGCGCAAAGTAGCTGCTGAAATGAATCAGATCGCTAACTACGCTTAAATCTGCTAAGTATATGATTAGGTCTTATTGTTTTGTACGATAAGGCCTAGTTAGGTTGACAATATTTTTATAACAAACGTGTATATTAAGTGAGGAGTAATCAAAATGAGTGAGGCTAGCTTATACGTGCGCCTAGGTGGAGCAGACGGTATCAGAACAGTGGTTGAAGATATTTGGAAAAATCATACTTCAAATCCTAAAATTAAACAGCGATACGCACAAAGTGATCCAGAAAATGTAAAACGCTTAGTGCGTGAGTTTTTTGGGGCTGGTATCGGTGGGCCGGAGACATATACAGGTCAAGACATGCTAACAGCCCATACCGGTATGAATATTAGTGATGAAGAATTTGTAGCGGTTTGTGATGACGTACTTGCAGCTTTAGACAAAAACAACGTTGGTGCAAAAGAAAGAGATGAAGTCTTATGTATTTTGTATTCAATGAAAGCAGAAATTGTTGGTGTATAACCTAATAAAATAAACATTCTAGGAGTCACAATTATGAAAGTAACATGGGATGAAAGTACTTGTATCCACGCTGGAAAGTGTATCGAAGGTTCGCCAAATGTATTTAAAATTGTAGACGGCGCCTTTGTTATTGATGAGTCAGGCGCGCCTGAAGCAGAAATTCGTGCGACAGCGGCACAGTGCCCATCTGGTGCAATTAAAATTGAAGATTAACCAATAAAATTAACTAAGAAAGCTAATAATTAATCTCACGAAAACTAACTCTTCATCGAAGGATGATAATCAGATGAGGTTATTGAATTAGGGGGAAGAATATGATCGGAGACAAATTAGGAACAAAAATGATTCTGCGTGGGCATCCAAAGTGCCCAGACATTGGTAAGTGCTTACAGACTGCCGCAGAAAAGGGAGTGGATGTTGAAGCTGAAGTTATTTCAGATATCAATAGCAGTGATTTTCGAGTTATCTCCCCTTATGGTATAGGCCCTGTACTACAGGATATTGACTTCATTGTGTACGGCACAACAGCAGTGATGTCTTATCTTGATGATAAAGGCTTCGGACCATCGCTTGTTCCGCGCAACGGAGTGAGTCGAGCTATCATGTATCAGTGGGCAATCATTGCTACAGAAAGTGTTGCTCCTAACCTAGGTGATTCGATTAACAAAGATGCTTTAGCACCATTGTTTGACGGCCTTGAGCAACAGGTTTTGAATCCGCCAAGAAAAGGTGATTTCATCTGTGGTGATTTCTCACTAGCAGATATCCACTGGTCTGCTTGCTGTAACTTGATCGAAATTGGTGGTGCTGGAGACTTGATTAGCTCACGTCCAGGCGTAGCTAAGTGGTATGACAAAGTTAAATCACACCCAAGTACGAGTAAAGAAAAGATCATTCCTTTTACAGTGCTACCTTCTGCAACTGATATTGCTTCAGGTACATTAAATGGGATTTCAATAAACTCATAATAAAGTACTGACATTTATGAAAAAGCGCGCAGATTATCGTCTGCGTGCTTTTTTACGTTTATAGCATCACATACAACCTAAAAATATTATGTTTGGATTATTTGGAAATGAGAAACAAGATCACACCGCAACCATAAATAATGGTGAAGCAACAATTACCGTTAAAGCGGGTGATAATTTATTGAAGGCTGCATTAGAAGCAGGGTTGGCATGGCCTCATGATTGTCGTGTAGGGAGTTGTGGTACATGTCAATGTGTTATCAAAAAAGGCAAAATTAAGGCATTAACTGATTTTTCATATGTGCTTGATGGTGAGCAATTGAAGGCAGGTACAGCACTCGCGTGTCAAACAATCTTGAAAAGTGATGTTGAGGTTGAAGTAGAAATGGGCGATGCTCCAGCAACGAAATTGCTTCAGCTGGAAGGATGTATTGTTCGTGTAAACGACTTAACCTACGATATTAAAGAACTTGTAGTTAAGTGTGATAGCGAGTTTGAGCGCAACATGATGGCCGGACAATATGCAGAAATTTCAGTTAAGGATATCCCGACGCCACGATCATACTCGTTTGCGACAGCACCAAGAAACGAAAACAAGGGTGAATTTAGCTTTTTTATTCGTAAAGTGCCTGGCGGCGAATTTACCGAATGGCTATATGCGCAAGACAGGGTAGGCACCTCCGTAGGTCTTAGTGCACCATATGGCCAGTTCCATCTTCGGCCATCAAGTTCTTCACAAATGGTATGCATGGCTGGTGGCAGTGGAATGAGTGCTATTAAAGCGATATTAGAAGATTGTGTTTTAGAACAGACAGAGCGTAATTGCATTTACTTATTTGGAGCTCAAGCTGAGCGAGACTTATATTGCCAAGAGGAAATGAAACGTATAAAAGAGCAGTGGCATAAAGACTATACTTTCGAATTTGTAGAAGTTCTGTCTGCAGATATAGAGGGCTCGACATGGACCGGGCCTACTGGATTTGTGACAGACTATTTTAAAGAATCATATATTGATACTTCTGCTATTGATTTGAAGGATGCCCAAGGCTACTTATGTGGTCCACCTCCGATGATTGATGCGGCGATAAAGCTGCTTGTATCTGGTGGAATTGATGAAGAAAGTATATATTACGACAAATTCTTAGACGCCAGCTCAATACCTGGTGGACGATAAGTCCTTGATTCAACGCTAAATAATTAGGAGAATAATATTATGACAATGAAAGCATTAGGAATTATGGCGCTGTTTACAATTGCGATGATTTCAATTTTCAATTTTATTGGTTTCCAGGACCATCATGATGAGATAGTTTGGGCTATTGGTGGTGCATTGTTCTTAGTCGTCACGTTGGTTGGAAACGTATGGCTGTTCATTGGTATTGCTCAAGAAGAGCCATGGGAATGGATTAAAAAGTCTGGTGGTGAGTAAAACTTAGCTATTACATAAAAAAACCGGTTTCCATGCCGGTTTTTTTGTTTTAATATTTAAGCGGAATGGCTTTAAGTATTGGAATTTTATCTTGTTGCCAATTATTTACTGCCCACTCCTAAATCGCCGAAATTGGCCTCCACTGAAGATTTTTAGGTGGTTCCTGCCCTAAATCAAATGCATGAAATAACCACATGCGCGCATGGTGTTTTTTTAAAGCCGGGGCGAACGTTTGCTTACTTAATTTATCGCCATTTTCATGGGTAATAATGGGTGTATGTAAAAAAGTGGGAAACCTGTTTTGAATGAGAGTGCTTAAATGTATCTGCCTTGGGGTAATTTGTAATAGTTCAGACCCGATCTGACAATTAGCAATCCGCAAGGGTTGCAAAAGCGAGAGTTACCCGTTTTGATAAAGGTGTTGAAATCTTTAAATCAAACCAAAAAGGCAGGTAACTCTCATGCTTGATACTAACAATCCAATCCTTAAACACAAGGCGGGCTTGCTCAACTTAGCAGAAGAACTGGGCAACGTATCTAGCGCCTGTCAAGTCATGGGGGTGTCGCGAGACACATTCTATCGTTATCAACAGCGGGTTGAAGAAGGTGGCATTGACTCACGGATTGACAAGAGTCGTAGAACAGCCGATGTTAAAAACCGTGTGGATGAACCCACAGCACATGCAGGGGTTACGTCAGCGATTGAACAGCCCGCGGTTGGGCGACATCGAAGCAGCAATGAACTGGTGTGTTGATCGCTGGTAGCGGTGTGCGTTGCGTTTGGCTGCGCCATACTCTAGAGCACTTCAAGAAATGACTCAAAGCACTCGAAGAAGAAATTGCCAAGGAGGGCATTATCTTAAGCGATGCACAGATCGCCGCCCTTGAGAAACAGGATGACGAGGCCTGTGGTGAGATTGACACGGCACATCCTGGTGACTTAGGCCACCTCAAAGGTGTTGGTCGGCTATACCCGCAAACGTTCGTAGACACCTACAGCAAGATCGCCTTTGCGGCACTCTACACGACTAAGACGCCGATTACCGCCGCAGACCTACTCTTTGATGAGGTGCTACCGTTTTTTGAAAAGCATGCCTTGCCGATGCTACGTAGTTTAACCGACAGAGGCACAGAATCTTGTGGGCGCGTGGAGCATCATGACGATCGGTGATACCTGGCCATTAACGACATTGATCACCGCAAACCCATGGCACCTGTGAGCGCTTTGATAAAACCATTCTGAATGAGTTTTATCAAATTACCTTCAGGCAAAAACGGTACTCAACCATGGAGGATTGACCAAAAGATCAAGACAACTGGATAGAAACTGATCACAATGAACGCACTCATCAAGGCAACATGGGCGGTGGTAGCACACCCATGGACAGGTTAATGGATGGTAAATTGATTTGGGCTGAAAAGAATTTAGCTCACATCTAAACTGACAGACTCCTATCAATAACCGGTAACGGTACGATCAGGTCTGAGCTACTACATTTAATTGCTAATAAGTCAGCACCTCTTACCACCTCTGTGTATTGTTCAAATAAGTCATCAACACTTGCTGCTAATATGTAACCGGGTAATTGGTTAGCACGGTAAATAACATAGTCACCACTGTGTTGTTTTGAATTGCCGATTAAGTCTTTGCGGCTACAACTGCAAGCATAAGCTTGATTGTTGCTTAATAATTGTAAAGCAATATGTTTGTGAAGATTGGTTTGCTTGCTTTGCAAGATCGGTTTGTTATCCCATTCAAAGCCGTAATCTTGTAGGGTTTGTAAAATTGATTGTATAGCTCCTTTTGATTCTCGCTCGGGATCAATATCTTCTATACGAATAAACCACAGACCATTGTTGCTGTGTGCCTGTAAGTAGCTAGCAACGGCTGTGACTAAGGAACCGTAATGAAGAGGTCCCGTCGGTGAGGGGGCAAAGCGGCCGCGATAACGGCCGTATTGTGGAGTTCTAGTGCGAATGAGTACCTGGACTTATGAGTATATCTGCTTCTCTTTAATCTCTTGCAATGTTTTGCAGTCAATACATTGAGTGGCTGTTGGCCTTGCTTCAAGTCGTCTAATTCCAATTTCTATTCCGCATGATTCGCAGTAGCCATAGTCACCAGCATCTAATGTTACAAGTGATTCATCTATCTTCTTGATTAACTTACGCTCCCGGTCTCTAGTGCGCAGCACTAGACTGAATTCTTCTTCCTGAGTAGCCCGGTCAGCAGGGTCTGCATGATTGGCTGCATCAGATTTCATGTGATCGACAGTTCGGTCAACTTCTTGCATTAGCAGCTTTTTCCATTCGATCAGAATATGTCTGAAATGGACTAGTTGAGCATCGCTCATATATAGCTCGCCATTAGTTGGCATGTATGGGTCTATGCCTTCAACAGGCAATGTCATGCCAACAATTGGTTCATCAGGGATTAAGCGAGTCTTTGGTTTCGAAGCTGGTTTTGCAACAATGGTGGTCTTTTTCAGAGCTGCCGCTGCTTTTTTCTTAGTAGGCGCCGCCGCTTTTCTCTTGGCTGGCACAACCTTTTTCTTTGCAGCTACTGCCTTCTTTTTTGTAGCAGCGGGTGCTGCTTTTTTCTTAGTAGACGCCGCCGCTTTTCTCTTGGCTGGCACAACCTTTTTCTTTGCAGCTACTGTCTTCTTTTTTGTAGCAGCAGGTGCTGCTTTTTTCTTAGTAGACGCCGCCGCTTTTCTCTTGGCTGGTACAACCTTTTTCTTTGCGGCTACCCTCTGCTTTTTTGTAGAGGGTTTTTTTTTCGGAACCATTTTTTTAACTGCCATGGTGTTAGTCCTAGTAAAAGAAGTCCGCTTTACTATCAGAATAAATCTACAGTTGCAAGAAATTAGTTAAATTGTATTTTTGTTGGATGTTGAAATATCTTCGATTATGTTTTTAGAACTTGTTGATTCCACACGACTAACAACTTCACCCGTAGCCAAGTAGGTGGTTAATTGATCACCTTTGCAGACTTGAGAATGGTGGTTGATTACCTCTGAGGTCTTTTGATTCTTGGTAGTGATGGAATAACCACGTTGCAAGGTGTTAAGGGGGCTAACCGCGTTCATAGTGGCTGTACATAATTGGAATTTGTGGGACATTTGATCAAATTGATGGTGTGTTGTTTCTCGTAAACGTGAATTGAGTGTGTTTACCCGAGTTCGCTGTGCTTCCAGTAACATTTGTGGCGACTGGCTGCGCAAGCGATGAAGTAAGTGTTGTAATTTATAGCGGTTATCTTTGGTGTGAATTTGCCGACTGCGCTGTAGTCGGTCTAGCAGCCTTTGTAACGCCTGCTTTTGGGAATTAATGATAGTAGTGGAGGGATGAGTGCGCTGTAGCCGTTGTGAGAGCCAGTCGGTGCTTTGAGCGAGGTTGTTGATTAGCTCAATTGATAATCTTTTCAGTATTCGCTGCGAATTGATTAACATTGCGTGCAATGCACTCGTTTCTGGGCAGGTTAATTCTGCTGCAATTGAGGGAGTGGGAGCACGTAAGTCAGCAACAAAGTCGGCTATTGTGTAATCAATCTCATGACCTATACCTGAAACGATGGGTATTTCAGAGGCTGCAATAACGTGAGCGAGTGCTTCATCGTTAAATGACCAGAGATCTTCAATCGAACCTCCACCTCTGATTAATACAATCACATCTGCTTTGGCATGGGTATTGGCAGCACGTATAGCACTGCTTATTTTGCCAGCTGCTTGATCACCCTGGACAGGGACGGAGTAAATAGCCATTTTGCAACAAGGGTAACGCCGTTGAGCGACCTGTAAGTAATCTTTGATGGCAGCGCTAGAAGGCGAGGTGATAATCGCAATCTCAGAAGGGAAGGTTGGAATTTCATTCTTTGAGCCTTCGTCAAACAGACCTTGTTCGTATAACTTGCTTTTTAAAACTTCGAACTGTCTCTGTAAGGCGCCAAACCCAGCTTCCTCCATGCCGTCTACAATTAACTGTAAATCGCCTCTAGCTTCATACAAGCTGGCTTTTGCTCGTATAACAACTTGTAGTCCATTACTGATTTCAAATGCAACACGCTGATTACTATTTCGAAACATGACGCAACGCAACTGGGCATTTTTGTCTTTGATTGAGAAATACAGGTGACCAGAAGCTGGGCGCGCTAAATTTGAAATCTCACCTTCTATCCACAAAAGAGAAAAATTTGATGCTATGACATACTTTAACTGCTGGTTAATCTCGGAAACAGAATATATTTCACGAGGATCTGTCAAATCGGTTGGTATTTGTTCACTCATAGTGGAAATTCATATATTACTTGCTAGCAGTTTACCCTGTTGGTCTCAGTCTTTATAATTGGCCGCCATCTCGAACACCGGACATCGAAATGCGCATAACTCAGGAAGCTCTTACATTTGACGACGTACTGTTAGTACCGGCACATTCTTGCGTGCTTCCGCGTGATGTAGATCTTAGCACTCAACTTACCCAAGAAATTCGCTTAAACATACCCTTGTTGTCTGCGGCAATGGACACGGTCACTGATGGTCATTTGGCGATCGCCATGGCGCAAGAAGGTGGCTTAGGTATTATCCACAAAAACATGTCTGCACAAATGCAGGCAAACGAAGTGACTCGCGTTAAAAAATATGAAAGCGGTGTGATTAAGGATCCTATAACAGTTGGTCCAAATATCAGTATTTCTGAAGTGTTAGAAATAACTCGTGCTAATAATATTTCAGGTGTCCCCGTCGTTGATAAGGAACAATTACTTGGTATTGTTACCAGCCGAGACCTTCGCTTTGAAACTCACTTAGATGCTCCTGTATCAACTATCATGACACCAAAAGAAAGATTAGTGACGGTGGAAGAAGGCGCGAGCTTAGATAAAGTTCAGGAATTATTGCATAAACATCGTATTGAAAAAGTGCTAGTGGTTAATAAAGACTTCCAGCTGCGTGGAATGATTACTGTAAAAGATATTCAAAAATCATCAGAGAACCCTAATGCTTGTAAAAATGAACAAGGCCAGCTGCGTGCCGGTGTTGCAGTAGGTGTGGGTGTCGACACTGATGAACGTGTTGATGCGTTAATACAAGCAAACGTTGATGTCATTGTAGTTGATACCGCACACGGCCATTCTCAAGCAGTGTTAGATACTGTTAAGCGAGTTAAGAAAAAATATCCTCATGTGCAAGTCATCGGAGGCAACATTGCTACGGCAAGTGCTGCACTTGCGCTTATTGAAAGTGGTGCGGATGCATTAAAGGTTGGCATAGGCCCAGGTTCAATTTGTACTACTAGAATTGTTGCAGGTGTTGGTGTGCCACAAATAAGTGCAATTGATAATGTTGTCAGTGTTGCGAGAAAGAAAAATATTCCTGTTATTGCAGATGGCGGTATTCGTTATTCCGGTGATATTGCAAAAGCAATCGCTGCAGGTGCGAACACAATTATGGTGGGCAGCTTATTCGCAGGTACTGAAGAATCGCCAGGCGATGTAGAATTATACAAAGGTCGTTCTTATAAAACCTACCGTGGTATGGGGTCTATCGGTGCAATGCAGCAAGGATCTAGCGATCGTTATTTCCAAGAAGGTGTAGCAGAAAAAAACAAACTAGTCCCTGAAGGTATTGAAGGACGCGTACCTTATAAAGGATCAATTACATCAATTTTACAGCAACTACTTGGCGGCGTACGTTCAAGCATGGGTTATGTCGGTTGTAATAGCATTGAAGAAATGCACTCTAAAACAGAGTTTGTGAAAATTTCTTCTGCAGGGATGCGTGAAAGTCATGTGCACGATGTTGTTATCACAAAGGAAGCTCCAAACTACCACGTGGAATAGTAAAAAGGGGTCAGAGTCCTTTTTGCGCCTGTATATAAATTAAAAAGGGCTCTGACCCCTTTTCACTACTTAAATGAGTTCATCAAATAATGCGGATATACATTCGCAACGAATCTTAATTCTCGATTACGGTTCTCAGTACACGCAGTTAATTGCTCGTCGTGTGCGCGAGATTGGCGTCTATTGCGAAATTTTTTCTTGGGATTTTCCTGACGCTGAAAATTTTGCAAAAACTGCGCAAGGAATCATTCTCTCAGGTGGGCCTGAATCTACGACTAAGCAAGACACACCACATGTGCCTGACTATGTGTTAACTGCAGACGTTCCCGTGCTGGGAATCTGTTACGGCATGCAGGCGCTAGCGAAAAAATTGGGCGGTGAAGTAAGCGAGTCATCGCAGCGCGAGTTTGGTTTTGCGCAAGTAACAGTCAAGCGAGCAAGCAAATTATTTTCAGATCTGCAAGACGATAAGAATGAAGATAACCAACAATTGCTAGATGTTTGGATGTCGCACGGCGATAAAGTGACATTATTGCCAGAAGGATTCGTCACTTTGGCAAGTACGGGTAATGCAAAATATGCGGCGATAGCAAATGAAGGTAAAAATATTTACGGATTACAGTTTCACCCTGAAGTAACACACACTAAAAAAGGTGAAGAAATACTTCGTTCTTTTCTACTTGATATTTGTGGCTGTGATGCGAGTTGGACTGCGGGTAATATCGCTGGAGATATTATCGATAGAGTTAGATCACAAGTTGGAACAGAACACGTCATCCTGGGCTTGTCTGGTGGTGTGGATTCCTCTGTTGTTGCTGCGTTATTACATGAAGCGATAGGTGAACAGCTCACCTGTATATTTGTTGATAATGGATTGTTGCGTTTGCATGAAGGTGATCAAGTAATGGAAACCTTTGCTAAACATATGGGTGTGAAAGTCATTCGTGTGAAAGCCGAAGATCATTTTCTTTCTACTTTAAATGGTATAGATGATCCTGAGCTGAAACGAAAAAAGATTGGTAACTTATTTATCGAAATTTTTGAAAAAGAAGCACGAAAAATCAAAGATGCACGTTGGTTAGCGCAAGGTACAATTTATCCAGATGTTATTGAGTCAGCAGCAGCAACCACAGGTAAAGCACATCTTATTAAGTCGCACCATAATGTG
Source organism: uncultured Gammaproteobacteria bacterium (assembly GCA_951812785.1). Classification (GTDB taxonomy): domain Bacteria; phylum Pseudomonadota; class Gammaproteobacteria; order UBA4575; family UBA4575; genus UBA1858. Next base: position 1,619,087 of record OX638335.1, on the reverse strand, counting down.
GGTGGTTTGCCTGATGATATGGAATTGTCACTTGTCGAGCCATTGCGTGAATTATTTAAAGATGAAGTCAGGCGTCTCGGTGATGAGCTTGGGTTGCCTTATGAAATGATTCATCGTCATCCTTTCCCTGGTCCTGGATTAGGCGTAAGAATTCTCGGCGAAGTAAAAAAAGAGTATGCAGATATACTGCGTCGTGCAGATCATATCTTTATTGAGGAGCTTCGCGGCCATGATTTGTATAATCAAGTATCACAAGCATTTACTGTTTTCCTTCCTGTAAAATCAGTGGGTGTAATGGGTGATGGGCGGAAATATCAATATGTCGTTGCACTTCGTGCAGTTGAAACAATTGATTTTATGACAGCGCGATGGGCTCACTTGCCATATGATTTTCTGGATTTGGTTTCGCGTAGAATTATTAATGAAATCAATGGTATATCACGTGTTGCCTATGACATCTCAGGGAAGCCGCCAGCGACAATTGAATGGGAATAGGTGAAATTTATAGTGATGATTTCTGGATGCGACAAGCATTAGATGCGGCACTAGTCGCGGAAAAGAATAATGAAGTTCCTGTAGGTGCGATTTTGGTTAAAGATAATCAACTTATCTCTACAGCAAATAATTCTCCTATAAGTTTAACTGACCCATGCGCACATGCCGAAGTGTTGGCTATTCGTAAAGCCGCAAATCATTTAAATAATTATCGTTTGCCTGGAGTTACACTCTATGTAACATTGGAACCATGTATGATGTGTGCAGGCGCTATGTTACATGCACGAATAGAGAGACTTGTGTTTGGTGCTTATGATGAAAAAACAGATGTTGCAGGAGGTTGCTTCAATTGGATTGGTAATGTGAAGCAGCTACACAAAATCAAAGTGCAAGGTGGGGTGTTAGAAGAAGATTGTCGCTTGCTGTTGCAAAACTTTTTCAAACAAAAGAGATTAAGTGCCAAAAGATAATCTACATTACCTTTGGCAGTATGCGTGTAATTGAATCTTGTAGACTTTGATCGTTGTTATATTTCCATACTAATAAATCGTAGTAGTTGCGAATATTTCTCACGTATAAGACTGGCTCATGCCCACGTGCATAACCAAATTTGGTTTTTGTGTACCATTCTTTTTGGGTTAACAGGGGTAGTAATTCGCGCACATCAGCCCATTGGTCTGGGTGCCGCCCCGAGATTGAGTTAACACGCGTGCATCTTCCAAATGACCAAACCCTACATTGTAAGCTGCAAGTGCCATCTAAGTACGATCCGGTTCAGCAATACGCTCAGGGATTTTCTTTTTGAGTTTGACAAAATTATGAAGCGCCGCCTTTGGTGCTATCAATTGGATCTGTGTGATTTTCAATGCCAAGTTGACGCGCGGTTCTTTTAGTTAACATCATTAAGCCTCGCACACCTGTTGGAGACACTGCTTTTGGATTCCATAATGATTCTTGATAACTCACTGCAGCAAGAAATCTCCAATCAATATCCTGATCTTCAGCAGCGAGTTTGAAAATAGGAATTAAATCTTCTAAGCGCGAATTTATATGCTTTTCAAATGTGTGTGCGCCTGCGTAATTAAGTCCCGGGATATGGCTGTAATGTTTTTCATGTAACCGTTCTATCAAACCATTTGCTTTTGCCTGTGCTAAGAACTCATTGGCGGCTAACAGTAGAGATTCATCTCGGGATTTAGAAAACACCCAAGAAAGGGATTGTTGTTGGCTAATCTTAAATCCTTATTCTCAGCTTTGGGTGAAATCTTCTGTTGAATTCATAATCATTGGAATCACTGATTGCATACTCAAATTCACCGTCTTCAACCTTTTGTAGCATGGTGCTAATGTCAATTTTGTGGTGTGATTGCCAAGTTAAAAAATCGTACTGCTTGTGTAGTTCACTGATTTGTTCTTCATGGCTGCTGCCACTTATTACATGAACGGTGACACCTTTTAAATCTTCTATAGAACGTGGCTTTTTATTGCTAGCTTTATAGACGATTAGTTGGGTAATGTCTTGGTAACTATCAGAGAAGTTAACCAGCCTTTTTCTAGATTCAGTTACGGTAATTCCAGCTGCCGCGACATCGGCTAATTGATGGAAGTATGTTTGCAAAATCATTGCTCACAATTACATTTGGGCAAACGCCCAGGTGGTGTGCAAATGCAGTTGCTAATTCATATTTAAATCCAGTGGGTCCTTCGGCACCTATATAGTAAGTTGTTGGTGTATTACGGGTGATAATGTTGATTTTGCCGCTGCGTTGGATTTGTTCAAGGTCGGTCATATGCAACTTGTTGCTTTCCAGCTGCAATATAAAGCCTAGACTCAATATTAGTAGGCAGAGGACAAAAGCGTTTTGGTAAGTGCCTGAGAACATGTTTTTACATTTTAGTATAAAAATGTTCATAAGTTGTTATAAGTTGATTTACAGCCGAAGAAAGTAAATGCATGAATGCTTCAGCCTATTGTCGCAAGAGTAAATGCCTATTAGTCATAATTTTTTTACCTACGTTCAATAAAATGTGAGATTTGTTACTAAATTTATTTTTATTCGTAGTAAACAAAAGTTCTTCCACAGGTAAATTTGCAATAGGAGTGCTATCGATATACATCAATAAATCATCAGTAATATCAGATAATTAGGTGTTATTGCTTGATGTTAAATCATTGTTGACTTTAGTCATCAATTGGTGGACTTCAATTAAATAACGTATACAGAGGCAATAAAGTTAGACAAAGCCAGAGGTGAAAGGCTACTATTATATTTAAAACAGTCACTTAACGTATTAATTTAGTATAGATTATAAGGAAAGATCGAGAAAAAATCTTTAAATTCAACAGTATAGTTAAAATGGTTTTTAACCTGGAAGATTGATATTTCCTTCATCCATAGAGAAATTAATAAGTATTTCAACGCAAATAATCAGTGAGCAGACAAAACATTTGATACAAAGTAGAGCTACTGCCAGACAGTCTTCTAAGGAAAGTGTTACTCACTTAACTCAGACTAGATACGAGTATGCGCGAAATAGTGGGAAGTTGGGTGTGTGTTGCGGCACAACAGGGTCAGGAACGACAAATTTAATTACCGGTGTTGCATCAGCTTATGTGTAGTAGCTCAGACCTGATCGTAACGGCATTAGATGATGAAGAGTCGGTCGAGCGTGTATTTAAAGTAGGAGCAGCCAAAACCGGTGCATTTTGCAGTATTGCGCCAAAGCATATCACGCTTGTTACACGCTGCTGGTGTTGAGCGTCACGTACGCGAGCTTGCTTATACTGATTCTCTAACAGGATTGCCTAATCGTACTACTTTATTAACACACCTGAATGACTTGCTTGTAAAAGCACGCGCAAGTAAAGATATGATTGCCATGTTGTTTTTAGATTTAGATCAGTTTAAGGCGGTGAATGATACATTGGGGCATAGTACCGGCGATCTGTTGTTAAAAGCCGTGTCTGATCGGTTGCAACGATGTGTGCGTAGCTGTGATATGGTCGCTCGTTTGGGTGGGGACGAATTTACTATTATTATTGATCGTGCAGAATCGCGCGATTCAATAGCAAGAATTGCCCAAGCTATCTGTGAAAGTATCGAACAGCCATTTTCACTGTCAGGTCAGGAGATCTTTGTTTCTATCAGTATCGGAATCTCGTTATACCCACTAGACGGCGATGACATTAGCGACCTTATGAAACATGCTGATACAGCTATGTTTCGTGCTAAAGAAGTAGGACGCAGCTATTCCTTCTATTGAGAGTAATCTGGAAGCGGCGATCGCACGCAAAATGGAAATTAAATCAGATTTGCGTCGCTCAGTGAGTCGTGACCAAATCAATGTGTACTTCCAACCTAAAGTCGATCTGAGAACTAATAAAATTGTCGGAATGGAGGCTTTAGTGAGATGGGACCATCCTCATAAAGGTATTATTTGCCCTCAAGAATTTATCCCGCTGGCTGAAGAAACAGGCACTATTAATGAGGTCGGTTTGTGGGTGATGATGGGTGCTTGCTTGCAAGTTAAGAGATGGATGGATCAAGGTTATGGGCCATATTCAATCGCAGTTAATCTATCAAGTGTGCAACTTGAAAATGGCAACATTATCAATCAAGTCAAACAAGTGCTAGATGAAACTCAGATTGATCCACCATTGTTAGAGTTAGAGATTACTGAAAGCACTATCATGCATAACCCTGAACAGGTGATTGAAGTATTGCAGCGGCTTAAAGACATGGGTGTGCAGCTGGCTGTGGATGATTTTGGCACGGGCTACTCTTCATTGAGTTATCTAAAACGTTTCCCAATTGACCTTCTGAAAATTGATGTGACCTTCGTGCGAGACTTGGAAACTGATGCTGATGATCGTGCAATTATTCAAAATATTATCGCCCTTGCCCACAGCCTGCGCCCGCAAGTAGTGGCTGAAGGAGTCGAGACTCGCCAACAGCAAGAGCTCTTGAGAGCATTAGATTGTGATTATATTCAAGAGTTACTATGATAGGCTATCCAGTGTGTGCCGAAGCGTTTGAACAGCAAGTGATTAAAAATGATAAAGAAGATAACTCGGTTATAAGAAATTTATCAGATTACCGGGGAAGCTGAGGACATTGCTATATATTAATGTAAACCAATGAGATATGAATAATTTCTCAAGAATATCTGGATATAGAATAAACAAAAGTCTATTAGATTCCAGCAACATAGCGACTGTTTATTAGTCGCAATTTAGAACGATTATGGTAGACCTTGAAATCGAAAAAAATATTGGAATTCCACGGTCCGTTGGTGTAGTTTACGCATATTGCGATTAACTAATCGTATAAGGGTAGAGGAGCAGTCCTTCAAAAGCTGACACAAATTAAAATAATGAATAGTGTCAACATAGCTATCAATCAGTAGGTCAAAGTAATAGGGTATTAACTTTAAAGGCTAGAATCTATGTTCGCAAGTTGTGTGCATCTGTTTTATATCTTTGAAGTTTAATTCTATAAGGCCACATACAAACGTTTATTAATATATAAGAGTCGTTATAAAAATTAATATGGAAACATTTCCTAGTCTACTGCAACAGTATGCAACACAAAGTGGTAATCGCACAGCGCTTCGAATGAAGCGACACGGTATATGGAATTCATATACGTGGAATGATGTTGCAAGTGAAGTTCAAAAATTAGCGTGTGGATTTGCAGCTACCGGTTTAAAGCCTGGTGATAAAGTTGCAGTTATTGGTAATAACGTCCCACCTCTATTCTTTTCAATATTAGCCGCTCAGAGCTTAGGTGCAATTCCAGTACCTATGCATGCGGACTCTACTACGTCTGAGTTGAAAGGATTGTTAGAGAATTGTGAGGCCCGTTTTGCAGTGTTGCAGGATCAGCAGCAAGTTGATGCACTTTATGAAGTAATTAAAGAACTGCCAATGCTAACTGAAGTGATCTACTTCGATGAACGAGGCATGAGAGAATACGATCATACACATCTTAAGAGTTATATTGAGTTCGAGGAACTTGGCGAGCAGTTTGCCAAAGAGCATCCGTCCTTTATAAGTGAAGTTAGCTCAAAAGTAACACCAGACTCGGAAGCCTTTATAGTTTATACAGCAGGTACTTCTGGTACCTGTCGTGGGGCAGTGCTAACCCACTCTAATTTTCTCGCAACGGGACAAGCGTTCGTAGACCAAGAAGGTATTAGCGAGAATGAAGAGGTCTATGCTTACCTCCCATTGTCTTATGCAAGTACGTTGTTTTTCGTTTACGCGCTTTGGATGATTAAAGGCTATACCATCAATTGCCCAGAGAGTAATGAAACAATTCTTACGGATATGCGTGAGGTTGGTCCAACTATGTTTTATGGTCCTCCGCATTTTTATAAGGCAGTGTATTCACAGATTCAGTCAAGAACTGAAAATACCAAGTCATCACTACTACAAAAATATATGTCGTCACTTGCAACACAGGGGCGGTCATGGTTAGGAGACAAATTAGTATTTAATCAAATTAAAGATTTATATGGGCTTAGCAGAATTAAGCATGCTTATGTCGGTGGTGATGTCTTAAGTGAAGAGGTGTTTAAATTTTATTTGGCGCTAGGTGTTAACTTAAGAGCAACATACGGTACGGCTGAAAGTGCTGGTTGTATCAGTGTACAAGACGCTCAGGACACTAATGCTGAAACAATGGTAGGTGCTCCATTACCTGGTGTCGAAGTTAAAGTGGATAATAAAGAGATTTGTTTTAAGGGAACCAATGCATTTAAAGGTTATTATCGTGATGAAGCACAAGGTAACTTAGTGGTTAGTGCAGATGGTTGGGTAAAGACTGGCGATATTGGTGATATGGTGGGTAATCATATCCACGTTGTTGAACGTTCAGACTGTGTGAGCAAATTCAGCACAGGGGTAGAATTCTTACCAAAACAAATTGAAAATGCGCTTAAAGCGTCGACTTACATCCAAGATGTGGTTGTCATTGGCGAACAGAGAGAACATATGGCGGCATTGATAGTGATTGATGCTGAGACAGTCGGTGGTTGGGCTGAGAGACAGCAAATGCAATTCACTGGGTTGCGTGATCTTGCAACTAAAGATGAAGTGACGGATTTAATCTCGGCAAAAGTTAATGAGGTTAATTCATGTATGGAGCATATAGGGGGAGCAAATTGCCCACAAGTTAAGCGACATACAATACTGCATACTGAATTGAATGCGAGCCTAGGTGAAATGACAAGATCTCGTAAAATTCGACGCGATATCATCGCAAATAATTATAAGGCATTAATTGATGCGTTATATTCTGTCGTGGACAAATATGATGTCACTGATACAAATGGTGATCTCGTCGCGCAGCTTAGACTACAAACCGCGTAATTAAACTAATACGATGAATACTAGTACAGACTCAAAAAATCCTATCCTCGTTCTAGACAATATCAACCTTTCGTTTAAAGGTGTCAAAGCGATTACTGATATTAGCTTTAATGTATATGAAGGCGAAATATGCGCAGTAATTGGCCCGAACGGTGCTGGGAAAAGTTCCATGCTGAATGTCATTAATGGAGTTTACATACCACAAGAGGGCACTATCACTTTTGAAGGTAAGCAATTTAAGAAAATGAAGCCTGGTACTGCCGCAAGCATGGGCATAGGTAGAACTTTCCAAAACATTGCATTATTTGCAGGAATGTCTACTTTAGATAATATTATGACTGGCAGAAATAGCTTTCATAAGGCGACTTTTTGGGAAACAGCTTTGAATGTTGGAAGAGTAAGAAGCGAAGAACTAGCCAGTCGAGAAGAAGTTGAAAAAATCATAGAGTTTTTGGGTTTGCAATCAATTCGTAAAACACCAGTTTCTTCATTGCCATACGGATTGCAGAAACGTGTAGAGCTAGGGCGTGCATTAGCAGCACAACCAAAAATGTTACTGCTCGATGAGCCTATGGCGGGTATGACAATGGAAGAGAAGTTAGATATGTCTTGTTTTATACAAGAGGTCAATAGAAATCTAGGAACCACTGTTGTGCTAATTGAGCATGATATGAGTGTTGTGATGGATGTTTCTGATCATGTCGTAGTCATGGATTACGGTAAAAAGATTGGTGATGGAACGCCAGAAGAAGTAATGAATAATCAAGATGTCATTGATGCCTATTTAGGCGTTAGTCATTAAATCCTAGTCTAAGGAATAGAGGAAAATAAGATATGTGGGAAGGGTTGCCGTTTTTTCTTGAGGTATTAGTCGGAGGCTTATTATCCGGGGTAATGTACTCGTTGGTAGCAATCGGTTTTGTACTTATTTATAAGTCTTCCGGTGTGTTTAATTTTGCGCAAGGCACAATGCTTTTATTTGCAGCGCTAACGTTTGTAAGTATGACGGAGCGACAAGTAAATTTCTGGGTGGCATTTTCCATTACGCTAGTAATGATGGTTATCATGGGGATTATTATTGAAAGAACGGTCATGCGACCGTTGGCTAACCAATCGTTATTGTCGCTATTTATGGCAACGGTAGGTTTGAACTACTTTCTAGAAGGATTAGCCCAAGGCGTTTGGGATTCAGCGGTACACGGTGTTGACTTAGGTATTTCTAACGATCCAATTTTCTTGATTGAAAAATTTCCAATTCTAGGGCTCGATATTATTATCAGTCAATTTGATATCGCTGCGGCATTAATTGCGGGATCAATGATCCTAGGTCTAACTTTATTTTTCCAATACACTCGTACAGGATTGTCTCTACGGGCAGTATCTGATGACCATATGGCAGCGATGGCAGTCGGTATTCCGCTTAGTCGGATTTGGGCAATTGTATGGGCAGTGACCGGTGTGATTTGTTTGATTGCAGGCTTGTTATGGGGTGATCGTGTCAGTGTATCGTTTACTCTTACTGCTGCAGTATTGAAAGGTTTGCCAGTTATTTTGATCGGTGGCCTGACCTCTATACCAGGGGCAATTGTGGGTGGTCTTATAATTGGTGCCAGTGAAAAATTAGGTGAAATTTATCTTGCCGAGATCTTTGGCGGTCAAGGGATTGAGCATTGGTGGGCATATACTACAGCACTAATATTTTTAATGATTAGACCCACCGGTATCTTCGGTGAGAAAGAAATTGAGAGAGTTTAAACATGTATTATCGTGAAGCAGGGAGATTAGTTAAGAGTTTTGCAGCCGACCGCCGCATGCTTCCACTCATGGAAGATCGTTTTGTAACGACTCTGTTTGTCGTTGTGGTCATGTATGGATTAGTCACATGGCTTGCAAGTGACTATATATTCAGTGCGATTTTGATTCCAATGATGGTGCTAGGAGTAGCAACACTGGGACTGAATATAGCAACAGGCTATACAGGCCAGCTATCTCTAGGTACAGCAGGCTTTATGTGTTTTGGTGCATTTGCCGCATTTAATTTAATATTCCGATTAGATTGGATGTATATACCTCTAGCATTCTTCTTGGCTGGGTTAATTGCTGGTCTTATGGGGATAATTTTTGGACTACCTGCGTTACGTATTAAAGGTTTCTATTTGATTGTATCAACACTGGCGGCTCAATTTTTTGCTGAGTGGGTATTTAATGCGTATCCATGGTTTTTGAATTACACTTCTTCAGGTGTCGTAAATTTACCACCATTTCATTACAAGGTTTTCCCATTCCAAGAATTAACACCGCTAAATGATGCATTTTGGCATTCATCACGTGGTCGCTACTTAATTACGTTAACAATCACTATCGCCTTAATTGTTGCATGTAAAAACATGGTACGCAGTTCAACCGGGCGAAACTGGATGGCTGTCCGAGATATGGATATTGCTGCAAATGTGATCGGAATTTCAGTGGCAAAGACCAAGCTGATGGCGTTCTTTGTTAGTACTTTCTATTGCGGTGTTGCTGGAGCGATGTACTCATACTGCTATATCGGCAACTTGGATTTCATGATCTTTAACTTGCGGCGATCATTCTTAGTTATGTTTATGGTTATTGTTGGTGGGTTAGGATCTATCTTAGGCTCGTTCCTAGGTGCCATATTTGTATATGGTTGGCCAATTTTAGTGACTCGATTAGGTGACGCTATCTTTGGTGGAGGAACACTAGATACAGCATTTGTAGAAAATAATTCGAAGATCGTAGTAGGAACAATTATTATTGTTCTGCTTATTAGAGAGCCCGGCGGGTTTGCAGCGTTGTGGAATACAAGTAAACAGAAACTACGAGTATGGCCATTCTCTAAATAGTAAAAAGAATTGTAACTTCCTGAATAAAGCAATTGGGAAACACAAAAACATACATAAGGTTAAATAATGAGTACCGAAACGCCGATATTATCGATTAAAAATATTGAAGTTCTATATTCACGTGTGATTTCAGCATTACATGGTGTATCGATAGAAGTTCAAAAAGGTGAAATTGTTTCGCTATTGGGTGCAAACGGTTCAGGTAAGACAACGACATGTAAAGCTGTTTCAAGATTGCTAGAAGCAGAGCGTGGTGAAGTGAGTAAAGGGACAATCGAATATAACGGCGTTGATATTAGTGCAATGTCACCATACGACATGGTGAAAACTGGTGTTGTGCAAGTATTAGAGGGGCGTCATATTTTTGGTCATTTAACAGTAGAAGAGAATCTTTTAACCGGCTCATTTATTCGTAATGCAGATTCTGCATCTGTTAAGCGAGATCTGGACTATGTTTATTCGCGATTCAATAGAATTAAAGATCGTAGAAAGAATTTAGGTGGACTATGTTCAGGTGGTGAGCAACAAATGGTTGCAATGGGTAGAGCGATGATGGCTAAGCCTAATTTGATCTTGTTGGATGAGCCATCCATGGGATTAGCGCCGCAATTAATTGAAGAAATTTTTGAAATAGTAAAAACACTTAATGAAGAAGATGGTGTTAGTTTCCTGGTTTCAGAGCAAAATGCCAATATCGCGCTCAAATATGCAAAAACTGGTTACATTATTGAAAATGGGCGTGTAGTGCTGAAAGGTTCTGCAAAAGAACTTTCAGAATCAGATAGCGTGAAAGATATGTACATGGGCGGCGGTGCTGAAGATGTCAGCTTTAGCGACGTTAAATATTATCATCGAAGAAAGCCTTGCATGGTGTAATTTTATTTGGCCGATGGACTAAGCAAACAAGCTGTAGTTCGAGGGTCATGGTCTGCTTTTTATACTGATGATGCTTGGTCTTGGTACTTATAAGCATGAAAGACATCAAGTATCAAATATATATTAGAAAGTTATTTTGCATTGTGAGTGTAATGTATAGCAATGTATCGTTGTACAATCGTTATTGTCTTTTTAGAGTTTTTCCTAAATTTGTTTTATTGCTGGTCTTGTCAAATTCTTCGTCAGCTTCTTTTTATCAGGCAGATACCATGGCTGAATACTGCCGCGAGTACGTCAAGCTAGTAGAATTAGAAAGTCCGGTGAGCCAATTGGAAGCAGGAGTGTGCTCTAGCTATGTTGCTTCTAGTATTGAAATTATGGATTTATCTGAGCGTTTATGTGATAGATCTAAAATAAATCTTGATGTGGTTAGACACTATGTAACTCACGTTGAAAGCAATATGCACGCAAAAAAGCATACGGCAACTTATGTGCTGGTAAAACTTCTGCAACAAAAATATTCCTGCGATAAGCCCTAATTTATTAAGCGGGCTTAATTGGTTTTAACCAATTAATTAGTAATGGAATAATAGTAAATGTTGCAAATAGTGAGACAATCATAGCGATGCTAGTAAACAAACCAAAGTAAATTGATGGCTTGAAGCTTGAACTTACTAGGATAATGAAGCCTAAAGTCACGGTGATGGAAGTGTAGTATAAAGCCTTGCCTACGGTTAATTGTACAGTGCTAATTGCTTTTTGATAGTTAGCGCCTTGATTGGTTTCTTTCTTAAAGCGATGAATGTAGTGAATAGCATAGTCAACACCAATGCCTATAGTGATAGCAGCAATAGTAATCGTCATAATATCTAAAGGTATGCCAAGTAATCCCATTGCACCTAAGATAAAGAAAGCAGTAAATATATTTGGTAGCGTGCCAATGATAGCTAAAGAAAAACTTCTGAATAGAATAAGCAACATAATTAGAATGCAAATAAAAACCGTGCCTAAGGTCAATATTTGTGATTGATAAAGGCTTTGTAATACGTTGTTGTATAACACGCTAATTCCGCTTAAGCGGATACTTTCGCCATTAACAATTAAGTCTGCATTGATATCAGCTTCGATTTTCTTTAGTAAATCATTGCGAATAAGCGTATGGTCAGAATCTTTGATTCTTGCGACTAATCTAGCTTGATTGCCTTGTTTGGAAATGTAAGGGTTGATTAGAACCTCTTTAATATTCTCGGGAACTTTTTTATGGATTAAAGCCAGATGGAAATCTTCTAACTCCTCTCCTTTAGCTAGCTGGCGGAATACTTTCTCGGTGCTGGAAATGGACAATACTTTACCAACTTGGGGTAGACCTTCTAAATAGTCATGTACGGCTTTAACTTTGTTGATGCCACGACGGTTATACCAGTAACTTTGTTGTGTGAAGCTGTCTTCTTCTTCGTCTAAGTAATCAGAAAATTCATCTTCTTCTTCAAATTCTTTGATATCACTATCTGCTATTTCTGGTGCTTCAAGTAATAATTCAAGCGGAACAGTTCCACCTAGCTCTTGATCAATGAATACCAAACCTTGGTATAGCTCAGTATCTGATTTGAAGTAATCAATAAACCTGTTTTCAACAGTAATTTGTGTGATGCCATAAATACTTATTGCTGCAATTAAGAAGATAGAGGTTGCCATTACAGGTCTGCTTTGCCTAATGATATTTAATATGTCATTTAACAAACTTGAGGAGTTAGCACTTTGAGTGATGTTGATTTTTGGCTTGAATAAATGAATTAAAATAGGTAATACGGTGAATGTGAGTAGGAATGCGCACAGCAAACCCATGACCATAATCAAGCCGAAGAAAATTACTGGTTGAATGTCGCTGACAATGAGTGAGATGAAGGCAATGGCAGATGTGGCAACCATATAGATGCAAGGTGTGGAGATTTGTTTTATAGCGTTGATTAAGTTGGTGTCTGAATCGTCGTCTGGATTTTTTATGGATACTTCCTGGTAACGGATAATCACATGGATGGAGAGTGTGATCGAAAATATAATTAACAACGCAACAAAATTTGAGGAAATGATAGTTAGCTGTAATCCAAATAATCCAATTAAGCCAGACACCATAAGCACATTTAAGAAAGCGCAGACTAAAGATAAGAGCACCCAAGATAATCTACGGAAAAATAAGAATAGTACAAAAAACATGATGGCTATCATGCTGATGCCGAATACACGAATATCATTATTAATAAATGTTTTAATATCATGGGCAATCAGTGGTGCGCCTGCTAAGTAAAATTTACCTTGATGAGAGTGGTTAGATAATGTCGACCTGATATCTTCTAGAGCATTTTTATAATATTGATTAGTGATGGCTCGTTGTATTGGTATTTGAGCATTAATGTTGTTTAATTTGTCGGTTAACTCTTGGTTGCTTTGATTTTTCAATTCATTAAGCAAAACATATTTCTGTTGGATGAGCGACACCAATGCTTGGTTGTTTTGAATATCAACTTTAATTGCTGTTGACTTGGCGTTGAGGCTGACTAAGTTAGAAGAATAAATTGGGCTAGTAGAAAATTCATTTTCTGCGCTAGAAATATCAACATTTGGATTGGTTAAATTTTGAAAAGTGCTAACACTGTCTTCGCCTTGGCTGCGTGGTTGCTGTATTAGAGGGACATTAGTAATGCTATTCACGCCAGATACACCAGGTGCATTTTTTAACTTTTCAGTGAGTTGCTGAATGAAGTCGATAGTTTGTTGTTCGTATAAACCTTCATTTGGTTGAAAGCCCACGATAATATATTCATCAGACCCATATTCTCGGTGTACCTCTCGATAAAACTCTAAATCTGGGTCGCTATCCAGCAATAGAGAGTCGGGTGAAGCATCAATATTGATATATTGAATACTGATAGACAGTCCTGCGACCACTGCGAGAAAAAAAACTAGCGTAATAATAGGTTTTTTTAAAATGGCTTGAATAAACATAAGCTATATGCCTGAGAGGTTGAATGAGGTGATAAAATTTAATTGCGTAATTGTACCGTTTAAATGCATCGGTATCTATTTAAGAAGTAGTGCTATGCAGACTGAGCTAATTTTTCTTGGCGTTTCAGCCAGATGTCTAACCCTTGAGCATTAAGAGTAATATCGGTTTTGATCAGTTCGAGAATTAATGCTTCTTCCTGCTGACAGCCTAATTCGCGCAAATCATTTAAGGTGTGAAGATTGAGTTTTTCTATTAACTTCTCAATGCGTTGATCATGTGCATTTTGAGATAAAGCAATTTCAGAATAAGTGATTAGGTCCTTGCTAAGTTTATTAGCGAGCTGTTGCACATTTTCAACCATGCCAAAGTGGGTGAGGTACATGCGTTGTGGATTCTTCTCTAGTAAACGTTTTATTGATTGCTGCCAGGCATCCGGTTCAAACTGAACAGGAGTGGTTGTTGGCATTAAGTAACGGCCAGAATCAATGATGATTTCAGGGTAAGACAAGCCAAAAGTATCACCAGTAAACCAACCTTGGCTAAGTTCGTCATAGAGGCAGAAATGATGACGTGCATGCCCGGGAGTATCTGCCACTAAAAGAGATCGGCCATTCAAGTCTATGCAGTCGTTATCTTCTGCGGCAATCACACGATTTTCATTGATAGGAATAATTTCTCCATACAATGAATCATAAAGCTTATCACCGTAGACTTGGCGTACGCTATCAATTAAGCGTTGTGGGTTCACTAAATGTCGAGCACCTTTAGGATGAACGACTAGCTTGGCATTTGGAAATTTTTGCATAAGCACACCGGCACCTCCGGCGTGGTCTAAGTGAATATGTGTTGGGATGACATATTCAACATCAGTGACACTTAGATTGCAGTCTTGTAATACCGAGAGTAATCGCGAAACGGTAAGACTGGTACCGCAATCAATGAATGTGGCCTTACCTTGGTGAAGGATTAAATAACTACAGGCGAGGTGAGGCCGCATGTAGTCGACATCAATACAATAGATATCAAATGCCAGCGGCTCAGCATAACTAATCACAATAAAAAACCAATTAGAAGTAGTTGGTTAGATGAGGTTAGCTGGCGATAAAATGATGCCGTCTTCATCTGCATATGCGAATTGACCAGGTATGAAATCAACATCTGCAAAATGTACTGGAATATCGATTTCACCTTCGCCTTTTTTCACACTTTTAAGGGGTAAAGTGCCGATGGCTTTGATACCAAGTTCAATAGTGGCTATCACCCCTGAGTCGCGAATACAGCCGTAAACAATAATGCCATTCCAGCCATTGTCAGCACCCATTTGGGCCAGAATATCTCCCACCATGGCGCAGCGTGTAGAGCCGCCGCCATCTACGACTAATACACGACCATTGCCGGGCTGCTCGAGTTGCTTTTTAACCAGAGAGTTATCTTCAAAACATTTAACGGTTGAAATTTCACCACTAAAAGACATGTTTTTACCGTAATTCATAAATAGAGGTTGCGCGACAGATAAAGAATCTGAGTAATCATCACATAAATCTGCTGTCTTAAACATGTTATGTAACCCTTTGTAATCGTTATAAAAATAAGAATATCGAGAGGCCGAAATAGGCGGGTATTCCTGGATAATAGGCCAGTTGTGTGTGCGAATAATAGGTGGGTGATAGCAAGCAAGCAAGGGGCATCTTGTAAATGTGGGCATATGGGTTAGATATCACAAGACTCGTCTAAAAGTATTTGCTAATATACGGGACCTTTTTTTGGGCATCCTCCGGGACGAGGGTGCTAGTTGGGCCAATGCACAGATTATTTTGGTGTTCTTGCAGAAGACATACATATTCTAATATTAGTGCGGCAGCTAACAGAACATAGAAAAATTTATAAAACTTTAGGAGACCGACATGTCAAATTATCAAAGCGCTATTGAAGCGGTGAGAGCAATTAAAGAAAAAGCAGGTAGCTCTTGGGATGCTATAAACCCAGAGTCAGTCGCCCGTATGCGCGTGCAGAACAGATTCAAAACAGGTTTAGACATTGCTCAATATACTGCAGACATTATGCGCAAAGATATGGCTGCTTATGATGCTGATAGCTCTAAGTATACTCAATCTTTAGGTTGCTGGCATGGTTTCATTGGCCAACAGAAAATGATTTCTATCAAGAAGCATTTTAATGGCAATACTGATCGTCGTTACCTATATCTTTCAGGTTGGATGGTAGCTGCACTCCGTAGTGAATTTGGCCCGTTGCCTGATCAGTCTATGCATGAGAAAACAACAGTCGCTTCTTTGGTTGAAGAGCTTTATACCTTCTTGCGTCAAGCGGATGCCCGTGAATTAGGTGGTCTTTTCCGCGAGCTAGATGCGGCAACAAGCGATGCTGAAAAAGCAGCTATCCAAGATAAAATAGATAATCATGTGACTCATGTTGTACCAATTATTGCTGACATTGATGCTGGTTTTGGTAATGCTGAGGCAACTTACTTAATGGCTAAGCAAATGATTGAAGCGGGTGCCTGTGCACTTCAAATCGAAAACCAAGTGGCTGATGAGAAGCAGTGTGGCCATCAAGACGGCAAAGTAACAGTTCCTCATGCTGATTTTCACGCTAAAATTCGTGCATTGCGTCATGCGTTCTTAGAGCTAGGTATCGATAACGGTATTATCGTTGCACGTACTGACTCTGAAGGTGCGGGTTTGACTAAAGAGATCGCGGTAGTTAAAGAGCCGGGTGATGAAGGCGATATCTATAATTCATACCTAGACGTTGAAGAAATTGACGTCGCTGATATGGCTGAAGGCGATGTATGCTTTAACCGTAATGGCAAGTTGGTTCGTCCTAAGCGCTTACCTTCTGGCTTATACGAATTTCGTAAAGGAACAGGCCCAGAGCGTTGTGTGTTTGATTGTATATATGCCATTAAAGCAGGCGCTGACTTACTTTGGATTGAAACAGCCACGCCAAACGTCACCGACATTGCGGCAATGATGAATGGTGTACGTAAAGAAATACCAAACGCTAAGCTTGTTTATAACAATAGCCCATCATTTAACTGGACGTTAAACTTCCGTCAACAAGCATATGATGCTATGTCTGCTGACGGTAAAGATGTATCTAGCTATGACCGTGCTGACTTGATGAATGCGAAATACGATGATACTAAGTTAGCAGCACTTGCAGATGACAGAATCCGCAGTTTCCAAGCGGATGCCTCTCGTGATGCGGGTATTTTCCATCACTTAATTACATTACCGACTTACCATACTGCTGCGTTATCCACTGATAATCTTGCGAAAGAATACTTCGGTGACCAAGCGATGTTGGGTTATGTTGAAGGCGTGCAGCGTAAAGAAATTCGTCAAGGTATTGCCTGTGTTAAACACCAAAACATGTCAGGTTCTGATATGGGTGATGACCACAAAGAATACTTTGCGGGTGAAAATGCGCTTAAAGCAGCCGGTGAGAAAAATACGTCTAACCAGTTTTAACGGTTTTAATCATCGTTTTCTCTAACAGGCTTTATGGAAGAACAGTTCTAAACTAGCTTAATAGTTGCTGTTGGTGCACTCGTACTAGGTAATTACTTGAAAGTTTAGCTGATGTCCAAGTCTGGGTGTCAGCTAGCATCCAAATTTTCGTATACAATTCCCGGTAATGCTAATTGTGTTTTTGCATTACTAAATTTGTGATTACTTCACAGGGATATGACATGAGAACCGAATCGTTTGAACACATTCAGCTTCCTTCTGAAGGTGAAAAAATAACCATCAATTCTGATGACTCCATAAATGTTCCCGATCATCCCATTATTCCCTTTATAGAGGGTGATGGTATTGGTGTGGACGTGACTCCGGCAATGCATTGCGTCGTGGACTATGCAGTAAAGCAAGCCTATCAAGGTAAGCGTGCCATTGCCTGGATGGAAATATATGCAGGTGAAAAAGCCAATCGACTTTATGGTCAGAATATCTGGCTGCCTGATGAAACTCTGCAAGCCATGCAAGAATACGTCGTATCGATAAAAGGACCGCTGGCAACGCCTATAGGCGAAGGTATGCGCTCTTTGAACGTCGCTATTCGTCAGCAGATGGACTTATACGCATGTGTGCGTCCAATCCGTTACTTCCCAGGCACACCAACACCCATGAAAGACTCTGAAACCACCGATATGGTGATATTTCGTGAAAATACTGAAGATATTTATGCGGGCATCGAGTGGCCGGCCAAGTCTGAACAAGTTCAGAAGGTGCTGGATTTTCTTATAAACGAGTTGAATGTTGACCAAATCCGTTTCCCAGACTCGTCTAGTATTGGTGTTAAGCCCGTATCACAAGAAGGCTCGGAACGTTTAATTCGAAAAGCGATTCAGTTTGCTATCGATAATGATAGAAGTTCGGTGACCTTAGTACACAAGGGCAATATTATGAAATTTACCGAAGGGGCATTTCGTAATTGGGGCTATGACCTAGCGCGAAATGAATTTGCAGCCACGTTAATAGATGAAGGTCCTTGGTGCCAACTAATCAATCCTAAAACGAAGCGAAAAATCATCGTAAAAGATGTGATTGCCGATAATTTTTTACAACAAATACTTTTAAAGCCGGAAATTTACGATGTCATTGCAACTCTAAACCTTAATGGTGACTATATATCGGATGCTTTAGCTGCACAGGTTGGTGGTATAGGTATTGCGCCGGGGGCAAATATTGCTGACTCTATCGCTGTGTTTGAAGCGACTCATGGCACCGCACCAAAATATGCTGGCAAAAATCGCGTCAATCCAGGTTCGATCATTTTGTCAGCAGAAATGATGTTACGTTATATGGGTTGGGGGAAAGCGGCAGATCTCATCTTGAAAGGAATTGGTGGAGCAATTGCTGCAAAAACGGTAACCTATGACTTAGCACGTGCTCGTGCCGGTATGTCAACTAAATTAAAGGCGAAGCCTTCTAGCGCTAAAGATATTGAGCAACAGTTAGAAGAACTAATGCCAGGGGCGACATTGGTAACAACTTCCGGATTTAGTGAAGCTATTATTTCTCATATGTGAAATATGTTTTGTAATTATTATGAATTTAACCGACTAATATTTTAATGCATATTGCTTTACTAGAAGATGACCAGGATCAGTCTATGCTGTTACAAGCATGGCTGGAAGATGCCGGACACAAATGTGTTGTATTTAACTCAGGCAAAAATATGACAATGGCGTTAATGCGCACAAGTTATGATTTGCTAATTCTCAATTGGATGGTGCCAGACATGAATGGTTTGGAAGTGCTCAAGTGGGTTCGTGACTCATTGGATTGGAAAATTCCAGTACTGTTTATCACTCAAAGAGATGCCGAAGAAGATGTTGTGCAAGCGTTACAAGGTGGTGCTGACGACTATATGTCTAAGCCGGTTAAACGTGCAGAAATGCTCGCACGTATAGAGTTAATAAGCCGACGTTCACAGCAAGCGATCACTGCTGACAATGATGAATTGGAATTTGCACCTTATATACTTCAACGTTCGTCTAGAACGGTGAAGTTGAATGGCAAGAGCATCGAAATTACACGTAGAGAATTTGAACTTACTTTGTTTTTCATTAGAAATGCAGGCCGTGTGTTGTCTAGAGGATACATATTAGAAACTGTCTAGGGAAGAAGCGCAGAAGTGAATACACGAACAGTTGATACTCATATCAGTCGATTAAGACACAAGTTAGCCATAGGCTCGGAAAATGGTTGGAAGCTTAATTCTATTTATCAACATGGTTATCGTTTTGAAAAAAGTGATGAGTCTAATTAATCCTGTTAAGTAATTTTACATATATAGGGAGATGAGTTTCATGGGTATGGGCGAGAACGAGAACATGAAAGAGGTAATGCCGTTGGACGATGATAAGTTTGAGCGGATACGTAAAATATATGTAGAGTCGTTCCCTGAAAAAATTCAAGAGTTAAGGAAATGTTGGGCAGAATTAGATTCTGTGGCTGAGTATAACCAGCCACTATCTGAATTAAGAGTAGAAGTGCATAAGATAGCAGGATCTAGTGGATCGCATGAATTTAATGATATCTATGCCCTGGCAAAAGAAGTAGAAAATAAAATAGTCCGAGTTTTAGACGAAAAATCTAGTTGGACGAATGATAAGCAAGAGATTGGTAATTTAGTTCAACAGCTAGTAGATATGTTTGAGGATGAGCTACTCAACTACTGAATATAAAAATAAACACATTCAGATGTGCACGTTTAATTAGTTTGGGTTTGATTGCAGCGCGTCCGACAGAATCTCTAGATATTGAAACATTAATTGTAGATGCTGATATTGCCTAAAATTCAGGGATACAAATAAACAAGGAAGAAAATAATTAAACATGGCCAGTGAAGAAATATTCAAGGTGATATTCCATAACCAAGGCAAGGTGTATGAAGTATTCGCCAGAGAAGTTTATCAATCAGATATGTATGGCTTTATCACCATAGAGCAAATCACCTTCAGTGAGCGTGATTCGGTGGTGGTTGACCCGGGCGAAGAAAAGCTCAAAGCTGAATTTGATTCTGTTAAGAGATGTTATATCCCTATGCACTCAATTATTCGAATCGATGAAGTAGAGAAGCAGGGTGTTTCTAAAATCACTAATGCTGATTCAAAAGTTATGCAATTCCCAGGTGCTATATACACATCAGGGAGTGACGTAGATAAAGCCTAAGCAGTAAAAATAATCGAATAGGAGAGATGCCAGAGTGGCTTAATGGGCTCGCTTGGAAAGCGCGTGTACTGTAAAAAGTACCGAGGGTTCGAATCCCTCTCTCTCCGCCACCTAGACTGATCTCTGTGTAGAGATACTGAAATCCTTCCTAAGAGCACCTATTTCTGCAGCGTTTGAGCGATCTACAATGCGCGAACTGGGACCGAACAACTCATTTCAAAAGCCAAATTCATTAAAGTGCTCTTTCGAGAAATTTTCGGTCCACCTTTGATCAGATAATTGTTACTATAAAATATTATATTTCAAGTAGAATAAAAATCTGACTTAAACTAGAGCTTGCATTAATAGTATTTTACATGGCTTGATAGAATTTTAGTGATATGGAAAAGCAAAAAATAAAAAAAGCGCCATGTTATGGAGAAGTAGTTGATTTATTTTGCGGTGTTGGCGCATTAAGTCATGGGTTGAAACGAGCTGGTTTGAAGATAGTTGCTGGTTATGACACTGATTCAAGATGCAGATATGCATTTGAAACAAATAATGATGCATCATTTTATACTAAAGATGTTGCAACGCTTACAGCGAAAGAGATAAAGCGCCATTATAGTGGAAATACACCATCAATCCTTGCAGGTTGTGCGCCTTGCCAGCCGTTCTCAACTTATAAGCAAAGGTATGATGAGGATCCGAGATGGAATTTAGTTGCTAAATTTGCGGAACTTGCAGTTAAAACAAATACGGATTTTGTGACAATGGAAAATGTACCTGCGCTGCTGAGATACAAGAATGGTGTTGTATTTGATCAATTTTGTAAGTCTCTGAGAAAAGCTGGTTACTATATGGAATCGACTATTGCTAAATGTGAAGAGTTCGGAGTACCTCAGAAAAGGCGGAGGCTTGTAGTTATTGCATCCAAGTCACCTAATCTTAAAGCTTTGAAATCGACTCGTAGGAGATTTACCACTGTGCGAAAAGCGATAGGAGACCTGCCTAAATTGAAGGCTGGTGAATACTATATAAATGATCCACTTCATGTGGCAGCATCTCTATCGGCTATTAATTTGAAGCGCATACGAGAATCTAAGCCAGGTGGTACATGGCGCGACTGGCCCATTACATTACGTGCTCCTTGTCATCGTCGCGCAGCAGGTAAAACTTATTCGGGTGTCTATGCTCGTATGACTTGGGATAACCCATCTCCAACAATGACAACACAATGTTATGGTTATGGAAATGGAAGATTTGGTCATCCAGTTCAAGATAGAGCAATTTCTTTACGAGAAGCTGCAATTCTCCAGTCATTCCCAAAGCGGTATAAATTTTTACCAAATAATGAAGAAATTTCCTTTACTGAAGTAGGTAGATGGATTGGAAACGCAGTGCCCGTTAAGCTTGCAGAAGCTATAGGTAAAACGATTATCAAAACATGCTAGAGGGATTGGTATAGTGAATGAGAAATCAGATGAGCAATATAACTTCGAAATTTCTTTAAGTGTATTAAATCATTTGGGGCGTATTATAGGTGCTAAAGGTATTGGCAAGTTAGCATTACTATCTTGCTCCAAACGTATATCTATATTTAGCAAAACTAAAAATAATTCCTATGTTGGAGGTGTCATTGATAATTCAGGTTTAGATGATGCAATAAAGAGCGACATGACGCCAGATCAATATCTCTTGGAAAGATTGAATTTTGATTTGGTAAATGACCTAGCAAAGAATCATCAGCAAGGCACAATTATTTTTTTTGAGGAAACAAAAGAAAAAATAAGGAATTCTATTGCTTATATAAAAAAACTATTAGCACTTAACTTCCATTTCTCTTTAATCGACGAAGATTTTTCTATATTTGTTAATGATGAGAAAGTATCATTTGATGATGTAAAAGACCTTGTGGATGCTACAGAATTTTTATGGGTTATAAATGATTCTAGTGATGACTTTGTTGCTAATTTAACAAATTTAAAGCATGAAAAATTTAAGATTACTACTACTTTAGGTATTAAAGGGTTTATAGCATCAGTAGTCAAACCTAGCCACTTAAAGATTACAGGGACTGAAGAGCGTGCAACTATTGATTTGTTTGTGAATGGTAGGCTTAGAGAAAAAAATATACTTCGACATATTCCTACACAAAGAATCGTTGAGAGCTATATCTACGGTCAGATACATTTCGACTCTATGGATATTTTAGGTAAAGATTCTTTCACTAGTAGTCGAGAAGGCATAGTAGAAGATGACGAAAATTTTCAATCCTTGCTCGATTATCTTAAACTTGAGACACTACCTAGTATATTCGATTCTTGGGATGAACAACGTCTAGAGCGAGGTGATGAAGGCGATCAAGAAAATATCAAGAGAAAAAGTCGAAAAGAAAGAAAGGCAAGGGATCTATATTCAGCAGCAAGAGAGGAGTACCAGCCTGATCATGATGCGCCTCAGAAAGAACAAGTTGATGGATGGTTGGGTGAGTTAAAAGATGATGCGGAATTTAATCTATCTTGCTATGCGGATTGCTTTCTATCTGAAAACCTTGTTCGTAAATATATTGAGTGTAAAAACATTGATCTTAAAAAGGGTGTATTAGACGAAGCAGCTAAATGGCGTAAACATGAGTCGGATAAAAAAGGTAAAGCAAACCTTAGTTTTGATATTAGAGAATATGATGATGATATTCATTATTTAGGCATGGATACTCTTGCTATCGTTGTTGAAGGAAAAAAAGAGCGAGCTGGAAAGCAATCATTATATGAGGATGCGGTAGCATATGTGCCTGTAAGAAATGTCGTTGGGCATACAGGTTTGTTGACGACGAACGGAAAAGCACATTTACGTCTGAAATATGAAAATATAAAAGCACGCTTAAAAGATCTCATTTCAGAGAAGAGCTAGATTGTGAATTTTGTAGAAATATGTCAACTTAAGATGACAATATTGGATTTTAGTTTTTCAAGGACTAACGATGAATTATTTTTTGTGAAAATAGAAAATAGTGCTGATGTGGGTAGATAAGCTAGGAAGGGTTCGTCTGATATAGCTGGAATTCAAATTCTTCTCTTTTTCAATCTGTCTTATAGACTTTATTGTTCCATCCATTAACCCTTGATTCCATGCAAGTGCTTTAATCACAGATCTCTTCAACGCTTCTGATGATGCGGAATTAGTTGATACTGGTCTGTTATTTATTAGTAACGTATATCCTTTACCATTCATTTGCCATTGAACAGTTTCTTTTATTTCTAAGCAGTCTTGATGGACAGGATCAAGATCAAATAACTGTGCTACTTGAACGGGTGAAACATCAAGTCGCAGAATATCTTTCTCTATTTTGACTTTTCCAAGGCACTTATTTATATTTGTGGGATATAAATTATAATAAAACAATGGGATGTAAATTTTGAACGCTATTGAAATAGAACAAGCAATAACGGAATTGGCGGAGCAAGAATTTGATCCGGATAATTTTCCGTATATGTTTTTAGAGGCGTTCGGAAATAAACCTACAACCATACAACGTCTCAAGAGTAAAAAAATTTTAGCAATTCTTCTGATATAGATAATGGCGTACTACAACGCAATAACATCCACATAACTGTTTGTCCCGGAAATGAAGTGACAAACATGCTATCAGAGCTAAAAGAAAGTCCTGCCACAGCTAAAGCAAAGGCGAAATTTATACTTGCAACAGATGGTATTAATTTTGAAGCAGAAGATTTGAATACTGGTGAGACTCTTGCGTGCGCTTATCCAGAATTTCCTGATCACTTTGGTTTTTTCTTGTCTTTGGCAGGAATTAAAACCGTCAAACAAATTCGTAACAATGCAATTGATATTAAAGCGACTAGTCGTCTAAATCGTCTTTATGTAGAGTTGCTTACAGATAATGAAGATTGGAGTGTTGATGAACGTCGACACGATATGAATCACTTTATGGCACGATTGATATTTTGTTTTTTTGCGGAAGATACAGATATTTTTAACGGTAAAAATTCATTCACATCAATTATACAGAAGATGAGTGATAGCCGATCCAATAATACACAAGATGTTATTGTCGAATTGTTTCGTGCAATGGATACACCTTTAAAAGAACGTAAGAAGGCAAAACTACCACGATGGGCAGACCAATTACCCTATGTTAACGGTGGCCTGTTTGCAGGATAAAAAGATGTTCTTAAATTTAAATGCAGTTTTGCGTTTGTCTCAACTAACTCTATATCCAGAGGAGAACAAGTTCAGTATTTATGGTCACGATTGTATAGTTGGAATCAACATATCTTCTTCTGTCATACTCAATTCCAGTGGGCTAACAATGCTACGAATAATGCCGGAGTTTGGTGTGTAGTTATCGGTTGTTCAAGTAAAAAATACAAAACTAATAAGATATTTGATGGAGATGGAGTGGTTTGAATATGACCATAGTGGAAATACCTTATGCGGCACCTAAAATCATATTATTTGATTGGCATGCAACCTTGGTGGATACTCATGACGCAATGTATCACGCTATTGATGATATTTTGCCTAAATTACATGAGCTGAATGTGATTGATCGAATGGTGAAGACTAAGGATAGTAAAACCCTAGAAGATGCCAAGCTGGTTAAGTATGTACGGGAGAATAAAAAGCTACACCCTAAATTAAAAGCAGCACGTAAAGTGTCGCGGACTGATATTTTTCAAGTGTTATTTGGTGCTGATGAAGAAGCTAAAAAAATAGTTCATGAAGCCTTTGATGATGCTTATAGAAATTATTTTGGTGACGTGTATCCATTTGAGGGGAATGTAGAAAAAATGCTGGAAGATTTACATGAGTTAAATTTGAAAGTAGGGGCACTAACTAATCGTAATCGTGAATTTATGATGCATGAAGTTTCTATTGTCAATGGGACAGGCTGGGAACATTTTTTTCATACTATCGTGTGTGGTGATGATGTGGCAAAAAGAAAGCCAGCGCCTGATCAAATATTGCGAGCACTTGAGGAGCTGGGAGAAGAGCCAAATTTAAGTTGTTGGTATATAGGGGATAGCACAACTGATATTATTGCGGCGAAAGAAGCAGGTGTGACTGGGATTTATTACAATGGTGCAGATTGGGATGAAGAGTGGCTAGATAAAATCTTTCCTGGAACAGTCGCTCATCCACATAGACCTGATGCTATTGTGAGTAATTTTAAGGAATTAATGCATCTAGTTCGTCTGGAAACTTTTGCTACCTCAGAATAGAAAATTACTCACTGGATCTTTTAATTTTCTTATAAGCAGCTAAAGCACGTTTTCTTGCAACGTTGTGATCAATAATCGGATGCAGATAATTTTTACCTGGATTCACCTTTAAGCCTTAGATTTTATCTAAACTTATAAATTGATGGCAATTGCATAAAAAAGCTTGATCGTTGATCTGGTGTAGTTGTGGAATGTGAGTGAAAGAATTATTCAGTAAGTCACTGTAGTATGTAGGCCGCCTAAGTAATGATTAAGTTTTTGTATGCGGCGTGAATTAACCAACGCCATTAGATTGGATGCTGATGTCAAGCTGTTGTAATACACCCAAACAAGAAGAAAGCTGCCATGAGCCGAATAGTTCGGTAGATTACTTGCTATGGATCTCAATGCTTTTTTCAATTGTATTGTATGTTTTGCATTGGCAATGCTCACATTTGGTAGAAAACATGCATTGGCTAGCTGTTATGGGCCAATCAGTATTCTCCTTGTTGAACATTGTATGGTGGGGGATATTGTTGGGTATTATAATGCTTGCCTTGTTGTCCAAAGTGCCGCGTGAATTTGTTATCTCGGTGTTAGGTACTGGCACTGGCTTTAGAGGAATTGTACGAGCCACTATAGGCGGAGTGCTATTAGACTTATGTAGTCATGGTATTTTAATGGTGGGCGCAAAATTATATGAACGTGGGGCTAGTGTTGGCCAGGTAATGGCATTCTTAATTGCAAGCCCATGGAACTCATTTTCACTCACGATTATTCTATTTGCATTAATTGGCTTGAAATGGACGCTATTCTTCATATTGGCGTCGATGCTCATTGCATTGCTTTCTGGTTGGTTGTTCGATTTATTGGAGGAGAGAGGTGTGTTACCTGAAAATCCACATACAGTAGAACTACCAGCTGAATTTAATTTTTGGTATGAAGCGAAAACTCAATTATCTGCTGCAACTTTCAATAGCGGTACATTTTTTGAGATGATAAAAAGAGGTGTGTTGGATTCGCGGATGGTAGTGCGGTGGATTTTGTTTGGCGTGTTGTTAGCTAGTGTGATTCGCGCATTTTTAGATGTGTCTTTATTCCAACAATATTTTGGTCCAACAATGGTCGGACTACTATTCACATTAGTGGTAGCCACAATCATTGAAGTATGCTCAGAAGGTTCCGCGCCTATCGCTGCGGATTTGTTAACGCGTGCTAATTCACCAGGCAACAGTTTTGCATTTCTGATGGCAGGTGTGTCGACCGACTATACAGAAGTGATGGTGCTTAAAGAATCTACGCGTTCGTGGAAAATTGCCTTATTTTTGCCATTAATTACCGTGCCACAAATATTCGTCATAGCTTGGTTAGTGAATCTACAAACTATATAGAATTAAACGTCACTAATTCCAGGATTGCCTTTCACTCCAATAAGCTTAGGTGAATTTAGTTTGTCTATCTTTACCGTGTCTTGCTCTTTAATATAATCGGAAACTTGTTCCCATACGGGTGGACCAGGGGCTTTTTCGTTAACCGTTGCCCAGCCAGCTACTATATAATTTTTGTTCTCGTCAATTGCAGTGCCGTCATCTAAAGTCATATCGCTAATACGACTACCAATTGATTCATTAGGGCTGCATATATAGTCCATACCGCCTAAACGCACCATGTCGCCACCTTGTTGATAGTAAGGGTTAGGGTTGAATAGGTTGTCGCATACATCTTCTAAAATTAGCTTAATATTTTCACCAGACATTTCTCTACGATAGGTTTCTGGGTAGGTCATACAAGTTTGGTCTAGTACATGTTCCATAGTGATGGCGCTATTCATTGGCAGAGTCGTTCCCCATCTAAATCCTGGGGACAAAGAAATCTGTG
Source organism: uncultured Gammaproteobacteria bacterium (assembly GCA_951812785.1). Classification (GTDB taxonomy): domain Bacteria; phylum Pseudomonadota; class Gammaproteobacteria; order UBA4575; family UBA4575; genus UBA1858. The sequence goes on along the minus strand of OX638335.1, from coordinate 1,591,692 downwards.
CATCATTCTGTTGGCGCAGTGCATCACAAATTAACTGATCAAATGTCCCGTTAAAATTACCCCGGCGATATAGCGTAGTTTCTGTTGTGCCTAGTTCTTCTGATAGCCAATCTATATGCGGTGCGCGTACTTTGTCGATATACGCTTGCATATCTTTGTCAGATTTAATTAAGTTTGAAAAAATAGGGAGTAACTTGTATTGATAGGCGCGTACTTTGCCTTGTTTGATGTCCAAGTCCATTACGCCTAAAAACTTGCCATTAGAGCCTGCATTGGTGACTAAAGTAGTGCCACCAGTATTCTTAATTTCCAGTGCTTTAGGGATGCCGTCGTGAGTATGTCCACCTAAAATAATATCTATACCTGTTAAAGAACTTGCCATTTTGATGTCTACATCAGCACCGTTATGTGACAGCAACACCACTGCATCCGGTTTGTGAGTGGCATGAATTTCATTGACCAAGTCTTGAAGTTCACTATCGTTAATGCCAAATGTCCAGTTAGGGATAAAACGTTTTGGATTGGCAACAGGTGTGTACGGGAATGCTTGTCCAATGACTGCAATGCGACTGTGAGCTAATTGTTTGATGGTGTAAGGGGGGAATACATATCCGCTGTCTTCGTCATACACTTCGGTGCCATCAAATAATGCTTCTTCAGTGGCATTAATATTCTGTGCAATAAACTCGCCGTTAAAGGCAGCAATGTTTTCTAGTACTTGTTGCTCGTGATAGGTGAATTCCCAATGTCCCGTCATGATGTTTACACCGAGCAAATTACATGCATGTACCATATCCATCCCATTAGTTTTCAGTGCAGTGCCGGAACCTTGCCAGGTGTCGCCGCCATCAAGTAATAATGATTGGTTGTCAGCAACAGCGGCGCGTAATTGTTTAACTAAGCTGGCTAAATGGGCGAAGCCGCCCACCTTGCCGTATTTTTGTACAGCAGATTCATAGTTTAAATGGGTGTAAGCATGAGAAAGCTGGGCATTACCTTCGAGCGAGAAGTATTTGAGTAAATCTTCTCCTACCACGTGGGGAGGACGAGCAAACGAGCCTGCCAAACCTATATTGATGTGGGGTTCTCGAAAATAGACAGGATTAAGTTGCGCATGACAGTCTGTGAAATGCAATAAACGTGTATTTCCAAAATTTGGAATCTGGTATAGGTCCTGAGTTTGACCCATGCTAGTTCGAGGTAAAAGGCCGCTGGCCGATGCAATAAACAGCAGTTGTATAAATTCTCGTCGATTAATCATGATAAATTGAATAAATAGTATGCAAAGAGGGGCACCATACAATTTTAACTTAAATGATATTTAAAAATTAGTACTTAATATTTGATTTTATCTTATTGAAATGTAAAGAACTAAATATGGTAGCGTATTTGAGTCTTGACTTCATTTTTAATCCAAGTATGTTGCCCACTCTTTAAAAAATATAAACATTGCAGGCGATTATTTGTATCTGTTTAAACACAGCTTTTAGGCCCTGAAATGTTACTATGACGTAAAGTGTATTGGTGATCTGTGTCGGTTTCTTTGCAGCGATAGATTGTGAACCCCGCCAGGCCCGGAAGGGAGCAACGGTAACAATTGATTCGAGTGCTGAGTTCCTACTGGCACAGGTTGCCGCCAAAACAAAAATTAATCAATGTCTCATCAAGTATTAGCGCGAAAATGGCGTCCGCAGACGTTTGCTGACATCGTAGGCCAGGAGCATGTGGTCACGGCATTGGTAAACGCACTTAAAGCTAATCGTTTGCACCATGCGTATCTATTTTCTGGTACTCGCGGCGTAGGTAAAACCACGGTGGCAAGAGTGTTGGCTAAAGCGCTGACTTGCGAACAAGGTATTACCGCTGAGCCATGTGGCATGTGTGATACTTGTCAGTCAATTACGGAAGGCCGCTTTGTTGATTTGATTGAGGTTGATGCGGCATCAAGGACGCGCGTCGAAGATACACGTGAATTATTAGAAAACGTTCAGTATGCACCCACGCGAGGGCGTTTCAAGATATACCTCATTGATGAGGTACACATGTTATCTGGACACAGCTTCAATGCATTATTGAAGACTTTAGAAGAACCCCCAGAACATGTGAAATTCTTACTTGCGACGACAGATCCGCAGAAACTCCCCGTCACTGTATTGTCACGCTGTTTGCAGTTTACATTGCGTCATATTTCTACCGAAAAAATTGCTGGCCAATTAGAGCAAGTGCTAGCTTCGGAAGGCATAAAATCAGAAACACCCGCATTAATACAACTAGCAGAATCTGCTGATGGTAGCATGCGAGATGCATTAAGTTTGCTAGATCAAGCGATTGCCTATTCTGGCGGCGACGTTTCGGAACATACTGTTAGTCAAATGCTAGGCACTGTGCCTAGTGAGCAAATCAATGCATTGATTGATGCTATCTGTGAGTTTGATCCGGCTAAAGCGATGGAGTTAATTCATTCGCTAACGACCTTAAATGTAGATTTCAGCAAGTTGCTTGACCAACTGATTGTTATTTTTCATGCTTCCGCGATTTCACAAGCGGTGCCGGAATATAAAGAACAAATTGTTTTATTCGGCGACACTATAAAGATGGTTAGTGAGAAAATTGCCGCCGAAGATATTCAATTGTTTTATCAGATTATTCTCAATAGCCGAAAAGATTTATATCTAGCGCATTCATCTCGTGCCGGTTTTGAAATGGCTGTGTTGCGAATGATTATGTTTAGGCCAAGTGGGAATAAAGCGCCACATGCAAAATGCGTTTCGGCGGCACCTTCTGGTAAAAGCAAAGCGTCGGCGATGGTGGCAACAGTATTAGAAACTAAAGAAATATCTAAATTAGAAAATAATTCGGTCGGAAAACGAGTAGAACACGAGACGCAACCTGCTAAAGTGTTGCCAGCAGCAGAACAAGTGCCCGCTGACATTCCAGAACCTAAATCACGTCCAAAAACTACAGATCCGTCTGAATGGCTAGAGATTATAGAAAAGGCACAATTTGCGGGGGTAGTCAGGGCGCTTGCGACGCATTGCGCGTTGCAAAGTTATCAGGGCGATGAAATAAAATTATTACTTGCCAGTGAGCATGAAAGCTTAATGGCCGGAGCAACCGTCTCTAAACTCACGCAGAAATTAAAAGAGACGTTTGGTGCAAATACCAATGTATCTATTGAGGTAATGATAGAGGCGATCGATAGTCCTGCGCAATACACAAGAGATCAAGAAGAAGCACGCTTGAGTAAAGCAGAAGCAAGTTTAGAGAAAGATGAATTTGTTCAGGCGTTAAAAAGAGACATGCAGGCTGAAATGGTGCCCGGATCAATACAAGTAAAGTCAACACAACCGAAACAAGAGGGTGAATAATGAAAGGTGGGTTAGGTAATTTGATGAAACAAGCGCAGAAAATGCAGGAAGACATGCAAAAAGCGCAAGAAGAAATCAAACTAATTGAAGTAGAAGGTCAGTCTGGTGGCGGCATGGTGAAAGTGACCATGATGGGTAGCCATGAAGTTAAACGCATTGCAATTGATGACAGTTTAATTGGTGATGATAAAGATATGCTAGAAGATTTAATTGCTGCGGCCATGAATGATGCAGTGCATAAATTAGAAGTCACGACTAAAGATAAGTATTCAGGCTTAACCTCTGGCATGTCATTGCCATCAGGTATGAAACTTCCCTTCTAAAGAGGCTATCAGTGGCAGAACATTCTCCATTGCTCACTGAGCTAATTGATTCACTTAAATTGCTGCCGGGTGTAGGTCAAAAGTCTGCGCAACGCATGGCGCTACACTTGTTAAAAGTTGAGCAAGATAAATCAATTAAGCTCGGTCAAGTGATCTGCAAAGCAGTTGAGAATATTAAGCATTGTCGTCAATGTAGAAATTATACTGAAGCGCAAATCTGCGAAATCTGTAATAGTACTAATCGCAAATCTACTCAAATGTGCATTGTTGAAACACCGACGGATTTAATGGCAATAGAAAATGGCACCACCTATAACGGCATTTACTTTGTATTGATGGGTAAGTTGTCTCCTTTGGATGGTATTGGTCCAGAGCAACTCGGTTTAGACAAATTAGAAGAACGTTTACAGTCGGGGGATCTAGAAGAAGTTATTCTCGCCACTAGTTCCACCATGGAAGGTGAAGTCACTGCTCATGTCATTGCGGAAATGGTAAAGAAGAATGGTTTAAAAACCACAAGGCTGGCTCAAGGGGTCCCTGTTGGTGGAGAGTTGGAATATTTAGACCTTAATACATTGTCTCAAGCTTTTGAAACAAGAACAAATTATGATTAAATAAATCGATTAGTTGTTTAGTGGGGGAGTTTATAGTACTCGTCATTCCCGCAAAGGCGAGAATCTAGCTCATATTTAATAAAGTGCTAAAATTAATAATTCCACACAAAAATCAAACACATCCCAATCATCAATAAAGCAAATCACTACAACATAGATTTTCAATTATATTAATAATATGTCATGTGTTACATTGATTTCACTGAAATTTATTCCAAAGAGGTGCGATCATGAATAAACTCACCTTGAGTATTCAATTCTATTGTCGTAACTGCGTAATAAAATATACACCCCAATGGCGGCTGCAACATGCTTGATGGAATGTCCGCTCATGATGATTAATATATCATGAACCGCAGCATCGAAATGCTCGAATAGTTTGGCTGCAATATACGCTACCAGTAACCACCAATAGCCGCTGATAAGGTTAAATGATGAATTAAATGTTATGAGAATGATGGGAATCGCTAGCATTGGAAAAAACTGAACAATGGCATAAAACCTTAAATCATCTTGTCCATTAGTTTCAGTAACGTGCCAGTAAATAACTGATGCCAAGCCAATTATCAGTAAAGGAAATAATAATATTTTGCCTAGCTTGATAGAGATAAATTCACTGATCACAATTGAGAATAAACCCATGAAGGCAATTGTCATCGGTAGTCTATCCCAAACCAATGTTTGATTGTTTGGCCATAGATGATAGTAACCAGAGCCAAATGCAACTAAGGCAGTCCCAATAAATAAAGCCACATAAGCAAGCTGATTATCGTGAATAATATTGAGCGAGTTAAGATTGATTAGCTTATGTAAACCTAGCAGTCCAATGATTAAAAAGGGTAGATTAGACAATACATTTAATATATTGGGCACATTAAACCAGCCAACATTGTCTGAAAAATCATGATAAGCCAAGTCTTGTGGAATAGGTGCGCGAGTTAGTAGCCCAACTAATACGGCCACGGCAGACACGGTGATGAGTAGTAATCCTATGTTTTCTCTTTTCATAATTATCTTGCCTGGATTATCTTAATTGGTTATCTTTGCTGCCACGTCAATTAATACCGCTTAAGGCTTTTTGAGTGTCATCAACTTTTTCCTGACATGTCACGCATAACCGCACACCTGGTATCACATCACGACGGGCTTGGGGAATTTCTGCCTCGCATTCTTTACAATGACTGAGTCCAGATCCTTTCGGTAGCTGACTGCGCGCTTGTTTCACGGCGTCATTAATGCTTGCATCAATTTGATTTTGAACTGCGCCATCGCGCGACCATCCGCCTGCCATATTTACTTTCCTTTGCTTTTAATTAATAAAATTCGAGAAGCCAATAGCGCCAGTAAAATAAGCCAACAGAGTAGAGGCTAGTAAGCCAACTAATAGTGCACTAACCCAATCCATTACTTCAATGAAGCTACAGCAGTAATCAGTTAGTTTGGAGACTTTTAGTTGAAATTTAGAGTTTGCTGGTACTTCAAAGCTTTCACCATCACGAATACTCTGCCAGTCACTATTCGGTAAAAGTACATCTAATTCGCCTGAAGAAATTTCCATTAACTCTTTTTCATCGGTGCTGAATTCATATTCACCGGGCAGCATAATGCCTAGTGTTTTGCGTGATCCATCTTGAAAGATCACAGAACGGCTAGTGACTTGCCCTTCAAAATACACATTGGCTTCCTTAATGATGGAAACATTGTCAAATTGAGACATTAATAAATCCTTTTTAATGAATGTTGAGATGTATGATTAATGGGTATCATTATTATGTGTTTCTTGCATGAGGTCTAGCTTAGGTATCACATTAATAGGAAGGCTTATGAAATACATCTTGATACCATTTGCATCGGCTGGATTCTTGTATTCGCGGGCATGACAGAATTTTTTGCGGGAGTGGTGGGGATTTTTTCGAATATATTGAATGTTATGAATTTTTTACTTCTTGAATGTTTTCTAAGTAGCTCTGATAGCGTGCTGGTTGAATGATGTTTTTGTCTACAGCATTTTTAATCGCGCATTGTGGTTCGTTGATGTGTTGGCAATCTGAGAATTTACATTTACCAAGGTGGGAAAGGAATTCACTGTAGCCTAGCATGACTTGTTGTGTGTCTTGGAATACAGGCATAAAGGTGCGTACGCCAGGAAGAATCTATTAGTCTACCGTTGTGATGAATGTTATGTGTGAATGCGTTAGTGGTGGTGTGTTTGCCTTGCTGAATGTTTTCGGAGAGTTTTCCAACTTTAATATTATTGTTATTTAGTAGGTGATTAATGAGGGATGATTTTTCAACACCAGATTGGCCGACTAAAATACTGGTTTCATCAGCCAGAGCAAGTCTTAATGTTTGTATGCCATAGCCTAACTTTGCACTCGTGATAATGAAGTTCTGAAATAATGCGTGGTAAGTCTTTTCTAGTTCAATGATGTTGATGCTGTTGTCGTTGAGCATTTCTGCTTTATTCACGACTAATGTTGCTTTGCAGTGATTGAGTTGTGCACAGGCTAAATATTTATCAATCAGTGATGTTGAGAAAGTGGGTGCCGCTGCAACGACGATGATCATGTGGTCGATATTCGCGGCGATGGTTTTTTCTCGTTTGAAATTGTCGATGCGTGTGATTTGATTTCTACGTGCGCATATTTTTTCAATCACATCTTTTGACTGATCTTTTGTTTCGCATTCAACGTTATCACCACATACGGCATCTACCGATTTGCTGCGTGCGTGGCAAGCATGTTGTTCGCCGTGTTCATCCTCGACAATAAAAGTTTTTCCTTGTCGGGCGATGACGTGGGCTAAGTACATGAAGTGGAGTGTTTAGTAATGATAATGCTGTTGATTTAAATAATTGGTCACTGCATTGATTTGAAGTTCGTTCCAGCCAGTGTTGGCACCGTTCGCGCAATGTGTAACGCGGGCTTTTAATTCGACGGCATTGTCTGCTATGCGTTTGTCACGCGTGTAAATGACGTGTCCGTCTCCCCCTGTCATGCGGCTGTGGCATTCAATGCATTGAGACAGGTGTAATGCTTCGCCATCTTCAGCTTGTGAAGTGAAGGTGATCGTCATTAAGGGTAATAATAAAAGGCTAGGCAATCGTTTCATCAGGGGTGTTTTCTCATTAGGGTTAGCAGTTGAATTTTAAAAATATGAATGTAGTTGGTGTACACTCTGGTCAAAACTGATTACACAACGTGTAAAAAACATAGTGGACCTTATATATGGATGATTTAATAAGCAATAATAATCTGATCTGGATTGACTTGGAGATGACAGGCTTGGATACAGTCAATGATGAAATCATTGAGATTGCCACTATTGTTACAGATAAAGAGCTCAACATTATTGCTGAAGGCCCTATGATTGCCATTCACCAGCCACAAAATCGTTTAGACCAGATGGATGAGTGGAATCAAAATCAACATGGGAAATCTGGCTTGATTAAGCGTGTGTTAGCGAGCAAATATACCTTGGCGCAAGCGGAGGCTGAGACCATTGCTTTCTTAGAAAAATATGTGTCGGCGGGGAAGTCCCCTATGTGTGGTAATAGTATTTGTCAGGATCGCCGCTTTATGGCGCGCCAAATGCCTTTGTTGGAAGAATATTTTCATTACCGAAATTTAGATGTCAGTACATTAAAAGAATTGGTTAAATGTTGGTATTCAGGCAAGGGTTTTGAGTTTGATAAAGAATCAGAACATCTTGCCTTGGCCGATATTCGTGATTCGATTGACGAGCTAAAACACTATCGCGCTAAATTATTTGTGGCCACTAGTTAACTGCGTTTCAGTTTCCCAGCCGGCGGCAGATTCGTTTAAATTTGGGGTAAGAATAGTATTTATATTGTCTAGGCTGCTATCAGTCTCTGGGTAATCTAATGTGTAATGCAATCCACGGCTTTCTTTGCGCTTTAATGCACTACGAATAATTAAATCTGCTACTACTGCAATATTTCGTAGCTCGATTAAATCACTGGTGACTTTAAAGTTGCTGTAGTACTCGTCAATCTCACTTAATAATAAATCTACACGATGCTTAGCACGTTGCATGCGTTTGGTGCTACGTACAATCCCCACATAATCCCACATGAAGCGGCGCAGTTCGTCCCAGTTATGGGCAACGACAATTTCTTCGTCGGAATCAGACACGCGACTGGCATCCCATGCGGGAATGTCGATATGTTTAGCGTTAATGTTTGTAGACTTGTTAATGTGTTGGCCCGCGAAGCGTCCATAAGCTAAACACTCTAATAGTGAATTACTTGCCATGCGGTTGGCTCCATGAAGACCGGTAAATGCGACTTCGCCTATTGCATAGAGTTGATCGATATCGGTTTGCCCATGTTCATCGGTAGCGATGCCGCCACAAGTATAGTGCGCGGCCGGTACCACAGGAATGGGCTGTTTGGTCATGTCGTAACCTAGTGACAGGCAACGTGCATGAATATTAGGGAAATGATCCTTAATAAAATCTACAGATTTATGGCTGATGTCTAAAAACACACTATCGAGGCCGTGTTTTTTCATTTTGTAGTCAATAGCGCGCGCGACAATATCTCTGGGAGCTAATACGCCTTGAGGATCAAAATCATGCAGAAATTCGCTGCCATCTTCTAAAATAATTTTGCCACCTTCTCCGCGGATGGCTTCACTTAATAAGTAAGACTTAGCTTTAGGGTGATATAAACAGGTAGGATGAAACTGCATGAACTCCATATTGGCAGCACGACACCCTGCACGCCAAGCCATGGCTAGACCATCACCGCAGGCTCCGTCGGGGTTACTTGTATATAAGTATACTTTACTGGCGCCACCTGTGGCCAAGACAACGTTTTTAGCGCGAAATACTTCTACTTCACCGGTTTCAATATTGAGTATGTATGCGCCTACGCAGCGATCGTCTTTATGACCTAGCTTGCGAGTGGTAATGAGATCGACAGCAATGTAATTAGCATGCAGATCAATGTGATCACGTTTGCGCACTTCATCGATGAGTTGGTTCTGTACGGCGTTGCCAGTGGCATCCGCAACGTGAGCAACTCGTCTACGTGTGTGCCCACCTTCGCGGGTGAGATGCAATTGCTGGGCATTTTGGGGATTATTATCGCGGGTGAAATCTACCCCAATCGACAATAGCCAGTCGATCACTTCGCTGCCTTCTGAAACGGTTTTGGCTACCACCTCTGGATCACACAGACCTACGCCAGCTGAGATAGTATCTGCAACATGTTGTTCGAAAGAATCGTTGTCATCGAGAACAGCTGATATGCCGCCTTGAGCGTAGGAGGTATTTCCACTACTTAATTCAGCTTTCGACAGTACCGCGATGTGCAAACTCTGATTGGTGTGCAGGGCGGTACTTAATCCTGCAGCGCCACTACCGAGGATAAGCACGTCGTAATCGTGGAATTTTGGGGCTTTTGAAGTCATAATTTTCTAATTCTGTCATAAAACATGTGACGCCGTTAGTATATCGTCGTAATTGCTCACTCTACCGGAGGTCGAGCGAACTTCATTGACTCAATATAGTCATACCATCAGCGGATGGCTATTCGCTCAAGGAGATAAGCCCAAGATGGGCGAGAATAATAATAACGATACAGAACTGGTCGCACGTGCAAAAGAAGGGGATACCCGCGCGTTTGATTTGCTGGTCAAGAAATACCAGTTCAAAGTAGTCAACCTAGTGAGTCGTTATGTCCGTTCCGACGAAGCACAAGATGTGGCGCAGGAAGCGTTCATTAAGGCTTATAGAGGATTAAAGAATTTTCGTGGGGACGCTGCGTTTTATACATGGATGTATAGGATTGCGGTGAACTCTGCTAAGAATTACTTGCTTTCGGCATCACGCAGGCAGGCAGATCGTCAAGTGGATGTTGAGGATGCAGAGTATTTTGATGATGCTGTAATATTGCGTGATCACGCAACACCAGATCGAGTATTACAGTCACAAGAGTTGGAAACAAAGGTATTTGATGCGATACATCATCTACCAGATGATTTAAAGATGGCAATAACGTTGCGAGAGTTAGAAGGAATGAGCTACGAACAAATTGCAGAGGCAATGGAGTGTCCTATCGGTACTGTCAGGTCACGAATTTTTAGAGCACGCGAGGCAATCGATAAAGTTGTTCAGCCCTTAATGGATTAATTATTTAGTAGAGTCACTAATTATGAGCATAGAAACAGAATTATCTGAAAAAGATTTGGAATTAATCAGCGTTAGTCTTGATGAGGATTTATCAGAATTTGAAAGACGCAGATTAAACACCAGTGTACTAGCAAAACCCGAAGGTGAAAAAGCCTGGGTGCGTTACAATGCCATTAGCGCCATTATGAATAAACACTTTCCTGCACAAATTGATAACGACTTTTCTCAGCAAGTCATGCAGGTAATTAGTCAACAAGGTTATGAGCAAGATTTAGAGTCAACGACTAAAGTAGGTATTAAGTGTGTTGGCACTTATGTTAAACAAGTCGCCGGTTTAACAATTGCTGCATCGGTTGCTGCATTTTCTATCGTGACTTATCAAAACTTCAATCAACCTGCAACAACTGATGGTCCAGAGCTTGCTATCAGTGAGCAAGAGGCCGCAGATGAAATGAAACCTGCTGTGGCAATAACACTTCAAGATTCTCAACAAGTTGAATTTGCACCTGCTACTGTTCAGCAGCTAGAAGCGATGCAAAAAAAACCACAAGTGGAAGAAAAAGTTTACTATCAAGAATTAAATCCTTATATCCAAGGGCATGCGGGTTATGGCAGTCAGCGTATTATTTCCCCTTATGTGGAAATTATTGAGCTCAAGGATGTTAAAGAGTAGTTCAATGCGGTTATTAATCACTGCAGGAATTGTTTTACTTGCGGCAAGTGTGCAAGCGCAAACGCCTCCTGTTTCTCCAATAAAGATAAATGTAAATTCTGATGGTCATGAGCTTATTAAAAAAATGCTCGACCATGTGGATCAGATTAATTATCAAGGCACATTTGTGTTTATGCATAATGGTCAATTGGATTCGATGCGAATTGTTCATGGTGTTGTTGACGGCGAAGTAAAGGAGAGGTTAACTTCGTTAAGTGGCGAGCCGCGTGAAGTGGTTCGTGATGATGAGACAGTCACTTGTGTATGGCCAAATCGCAATTTGATTACAGTGGATCATTCATCTGCACATCATGGTATTCCAACTATTGTTCCGAGAGAGTTAGAAAGTCTTACTCAAAGTTACACGGTTATATCTGGCTCTAATAGTAGAATTGCAGAGCATGATTGCAAAATGCTTGCTATTAAGCCTGTCGATCAATTTAGATATGGATATGAACTATGTATAGAGCCTAAAAGTGGAATGCTACTGCGTTCTAAGATGATTCATCCACGTGGACATCTGCTTGAAGAAGTGATGTTTACTAATGTGCAATATTTAGAATCAGTAGACCATATTAATTTTCACCCTGAAAATAATATTAAAAACTTTACTTGGCGAAAGTCAAAGAATCTAGGAGAATATGCGCAAACTCAACAAGGCAGCGATAAAGGCTGGCACGTTTCTAAACTTCCCCCTGGTTTTTCAGTGAGCAGAATTAACCAACGTATAATGACTACTAGTGACGAGCCTGTTCATCATATGGTGGTTTCAGATGGCGTCGCTTCGGTTTCTGTATTTATCATTAAACCACGTAAGCTTAGTGATATGTTTGAAGGTTTAAGTCGACGCGGATCTATCAATGCTTTTTCTAAAGAATTTGATAATCATCAAATTACTGTGCTAGGTGAAGTTCCTAACGAAACCGTTAAAATGATCGGTTCATCTGTCATGCATAGCGAATAACCAAATTATTTAGAACTTTTGGATGCGCAGTTTTGTCAATAAAGTGATTCGAAAAAATGGAATGAATCACGACTCTAACGGAACAAATAAAGAGTCATACACAGTGAAACTACAATTACATAAAGCTGCTTGTTGAAGGAGAATGGCTTTGTTGCAAATAAATAGAACATCATCTTTTTTATATTTCTGTATATTAATTTCAATCGCATTTTGCAATTTAGCCTATGCGGAGCATGGATTGCCTGATTTCACTAAGTTAGTGGAGAATAATGCAGGTGCTGTCGTGAATATTAGTACTACTAAACAGCAATCAACCCGTCGTGCGTTACCACCCAATGTAGACATTCCTGACATGCCTCAAGATGGCCCTCTAGGCGATTTTTTGGAGAAATTCTTTGGGGGTCAACAAGGGCCGCATGAAGATTACTTTAATTCGCGTTCTTTAGGTTCAGGTTTCATTGTTTCTGTTGATGGTTATGTTGTTACTAATCATCATGTTGTTAAGGGTGCTGATGAAATCATCGTTAAACTTAGTGATCGTCGTCAATTGGAAGCAAAGCTGATTGGTAGTGATCCGCGTAGCGATATTGCACTATTAAAAATTGATGCGAAAGATTTGCCTGTTGTGAAACTTGGCTCTGCAAATGATTTGAAAGTTGGGCAATGGGTGTTGGCCATTGGTTCTCCATTTGGTTTTGATCACTCTGCGACATCCGGTATTGTTAGTGCTAAAGGTCGAAGCCTCCCTAACGAAAATTACGTTCCTTTTATTCAAACAGATGTAGCGATTAATCCTGGCAATTCAGGTGGGCCATTATTTAATTTGCATGGTGAAGTGGTCGGTATCAATTCACAAATATATAGTCGTACGGGTGGATTCATGGGATTGTCATTTGCCATTCCTGTTGAAGTAGCTATGGATGTTATTGATCAACTCAAAGATAACGGTTATGTATCTCGTGGTTGGTTAGGTGTTTACATTCAAGAGGTGACCCGCGAGTTGGCAGAATCATTTGGAATGGATACGCCAATGGGCGCATTGGTTGCAAAAATTATGGATGGCAGTCCAGTAGAGGGTTCTGATATTAAAGTGGGTGATGTGATTCTTTCCTTTAATGGGCAAGAAGTACAAAGCTCTGCAGCTTTGCCACCAATGGTTGGGCGTGTTCGTGTCGGTGAGGAAGTGAAGCTTGAAATTATGCGTGATGGCAAATTGAGTACCGTTAAAGTAAAAATTGGTCAATTGCCTGATGCCGATCAGCCTGTCGCAGGTGAAGCAGTAGAAAAAGTGTCGGAAGGTGTGCTTGGTTTAGATCTACGTGCCTTAACTAAAGAGGAATTAGAAGCAATGGAGCTTTCTCATGGCTTACATGTGTTGTCTGTTGTTGACGGTGCAGGTAAATCTGCAGGCATACGTAAAGGTGATGTATTGCAGTTAGTCAATGGGGAGAAAGTACAGTCGGTGAAGGAGTTGAAAGAGATTGTAGAAAAATTGCCTAAAGGTAAATTTGCTTCAATTCTGGTTCAGCGCCGTCAAGGACCACAGTTTCTAGCGCTTAAGATTCCAGACGCTGAGGAAAAGTAATACTTTAACTTATACCGTTTTATATATTCGTGTAGTTTAAAAGCGGGCTTTTAGCCCGCTTTTTTATTGGCTGTTATATGTTAGTTCTAATAAATAGATAATTTCGTTAACGGTTTTCTGTATGACGCGAGACCAAATAAGGCATTGCTCTCTAATTTCTCCATGTTTTTTGCAACAAATGCCCTGAAATTTGGTCTTAAAGGGTATTAGATTGCAATTATAGGAGTTTATTTTAGCTAATTAATAATAATTTATTAACCGATAAATTTAAAAGCGCCTTGCGTGAAAAAGCAATTAGCAAAGCTAAAACTAGAATTCTTATCGCTAGGCGTAAACCTGAAGAATTCACCCAAGAAGATCTTGAAGTGATTGTTCGGGAAGAAGAGGATGAGATTAAAAATAATTTGAAGCAAAAAGGACTATTAGCTGTTGCAGCTGCATTTGGATTTGGCTTGTTATAATTATGTTTGCACCTATTCTTCGATTCACAGTACTTAACTTTATTTGGCGAAAGTACAAAAGAATTATTATTGCGGGCTTAATAATGATTTGTTCGCTGGTGTTAATTAACTATTTGCATAATGACTTTATAAGATATAACTAACAACTTAATGAGCAGCACTTCATTGGAGTGTCTTTTGTAGTCAAATGGGTAGTGAGTTTACTTATCTTTATTGCTTATCTGGTTTACGCAAGATATATGCTAAGGCCAGGGAAGAAACCTAAAGCCGAAAAATTAATTAGTGCTATAGAAAAGCAGGAAGCTACATCAAATAATAAAGATGTATTTGATAATATACGAAAAAAGAAAACTTTATTAAGTAAAGCCGATTTAGTGATTAAACGTAACCTATAAGTAAGGTGATTTCTGATTTACAAGAAATTGTTATCAGTATATGTATACACGTATAAATAATGCGTGTTTAGTGGTTGTTCACGACTAACTTCCTAAGATCTGGGTTTGAGTCTGAAGGCTACTTTCATTATTCAATTCATCGTCAAATCTCAAAATATCGATATCAATATGTGAGTATAATGCTCCAAATAAGTAAGGATCAGTTTGGCTGTATTTTGATCTTTCCCATGTATTTGTAAATTTAGATGGGATTAATAAACTGTGCCTATATTAGGTGCATGTAATGGAATAAAGCTAAAAAGTAAGGATATATTCTATATAGATGAAATACATACGTAATTTTTCCATTATTGCTCACATTGATCATGGTAAATCGACCTTAGCGGATCGCTTTATTCAACACTGTGGCGGTCTTAGTGACCGAGAGATGAGTGCTCAAGTACTAGATTCCATGGATTTGGAGCAAGAAAGAGGAATAACGATTAAAGCTCAGGCAGTGTCTTTGCCTTACAAGGCAAAAGATGGAAATACTTATTATCTAAATTTTATTGATACACCAGGTCACGTAGATTTTTCTTATGAAGTTTCGCGATCATTGGCGGCGTGCGAAGGTGCTTTATTAATTGTTGATGCGTCACAAGGGGTAGAAGCGCAGAGTGTTGCCAATTGTTATACAGCGGTTGAATTGGGCCTAGAAGTCTTACCTATATTAAATAAAATCGACTTACCTGCCGCGGAACCTGAGCGTGTTTCTGAAGAAATCGAAGAAGTGATAGGTATTGATGCCACAGACCCAATTTTAACCAGTGCTAAAACTGGGCAAGGTGTAGAGGATGTGCTCGAGGCGTTAGTGCAAAATATTCCAGAACCACAAGGTGATCCAGAGAAACCATTAAAAGCGTTAATTATTGATTCTTGGTTTGATAGTTATGTCGGTGTGATTACCTTAGTGCGCGTGTTCGATGGCTGCTTAAAGCCAAAGCAAAAGATTGTCTCTATGTCGACAGGGCGTGCCTATCAAGTAGAGAAGCTTGGTGTGTTCACACCTAAATGCGAAGAGCGTAATGAATTATCGGCTGGAGAAGTAGGGTTTTTAATATGCGGTATTAAAGATATCTCAAGCGCGAAAGTGGGCGATACGTTAACGTCTTCAGACAAACAAGCGGATGAGCCATTGTCAGGGTTTAAAGAGGTTAATCCCAATGTTTTCGCAGGTATTTTTCCAGTTAATTCCGATGATTACGAAAATTTCCGCGATGCACTAGATAAACTTAAACTAAATGATGCATCATTTTCTTTTGAGCCCGAAACTTCACAGGCATTAGGTTTTGGATTTCGCTGTGGTTTTTTGGGTATGCTACATATGGAAATTATCCAAGAGCGTCTTGAACGCGAATATGATGTAGATTTAATTACGACAGCACCTACTGTTGTTTATCAAATCCATTTAACTAACGGTGAAATTTTAGATATTCATAATCCGGCAGAATTGCCGCCAGCGAATAAAGTTGATTCAATTCACGAACCTGTCATTACTGCGAATATACTAGTGCCTCACGAATATGTGGGTAATGTCATTACGTTGTGTATTGAAAAACGTGGCGTGCAAAAAAATCTTGTTTATCATGGAAGTCAGGTCGCAATTACGTTTGATATTCCATTAAATGAAGTAGTGCTCGACTTTTTTGATCGACTTAAATCAGTCAGTCGTGGCTATGCATCGTTTGATTATCATCATTCGCATTTTTCACCATCACTTTTAGTTAAACTTGATATATTGATTAATGGTGAAAGAGTGGATGCATTATCAGTGATTGTTCATACTGAGCATTCGCGTACTTATGGAAATGCGCTGGCAGTAAAGCTGAAAGACCTGATCCCTCGCCAAATGTATGATGTAGCAATTCAAGCAGCAATTGGCACACAAATTATTGCGCGTACTACCATTAAAGCATTACGCAAAAATGTGACTGCGAAATGTTATGGTGGCGATATTACCCGTAAGAAAAAATTATTAGAAAAGCAGAAAGAAGGCAAGAAACGTATGAAGCAAATTGGTAGCGTGGAAGTGCCTCAGGCGGCATTTTTGGCTGTGCTTAAAGTTAGCAAATAAATCTGTTATTTTTGTAAGTATTGTCATTCCCGCGCAGGTGGGAATCCAGCTAGGTTGGTTATTAGTGCTATTGCAAAATAATTTATTCGGCATGTAAATTATTTTATTAGATTCCCATTTTTATGGGAATGACGAGTTTATTGGAATGTTGAATAAGTTGAAAAATTACTGATTCATTATGACTATGAAAAAAATATTAAATTTGTTACTTGTGTCAATTGTATTATTGCAATCAGCCTGTGCAGGCTACATTGAAGTTATCCTCCTCGGAACAGGTACACCAAGGCCAAGCATCGAACGTTTTGGTTCAGCGACATTGGTGAGTGCGGGTGGTCAATACTTTCTATTTGATGTCGGCCGAGGGGCAACAATCAGGCTTCAACAAGCCGGTATCACGCCGAATCAAATCGATAAAGTATTTTTAACCCATTTACATTCAGATCACATCTCTGGACTGGATGATTTATGGATTACTGGTTGGGTGTGGCAGCGAGAAGAATTGTTGAAAGTGCATGGGCCAGTGGGCACCCATCAGTTGGTTGAAGGCTTGTGTGATGCTTATGTGGCGGATATTTCATATCGTGTTGCTAATGTTGATCTTGATAATGATAAGACAAAAATTGAAAGTGTCGAAATTAAATCAGGTGTGGTTTATGAGAAAGAGGGTGTCACAATCAGTGCTTTTCTCGTAGAACATGCACCGGTCAAACCTGCATTTGGATATCGTATTGAATTTGGAGATCGTACAATTGTGATATCAGGAGATACAACCTATTCAGAAAATTTAATTAAGCATGCACAGAATGCAGATTTGCTGATTCATGAAATTACTGCTGCGGCACCTTCACTAATCAAGAGAAATAAACGGTTAGCTAATGTTATTGCGTACCATACTAATTCTAGTCAAATGGTCGAAGTGTTAAATAAAACTGAACCAAAAGTTGCGATTCTTAACCATGTATTGTTATTTGGTATGTCTGAAGATCAAGTGATAAATGAAATTAAACAGAAATATTCTGGTGATGTCGCGATGGGCTATGATCTAATGAGAATTGGAGTCGGTAGTTCTATAGATGTACAACGTATTAATATTGAGTAATCAATTATGAATAAACTCCTAGATAAGCAAAGCCCGTTAATTATGGGTATATTAAATGTCACTCCAGATAGTTTTTCAGATGGGGGAAGATATGTGAGTACACGTGATGCTGTTGCACGTGGTTTGGAAATGATAGATGAAGGTGCAGATATTATTGATATTGGAGGTGAGTCTACTCGCCCGGGTTCTGAGCGTGTTGATGCTGTAGAACAGAAACGACGTGTATTAGATGTCATTTCTGCTTTATCTCAAGAGATTTCTAGTGATGTGCTAATTAGTATTGATACCACCTTAAGCGATGTGGCAGAAGCCGCACTAGATGCTGGCGCAGGATTTGTGAACGATGTCACCGGCGGCACTGACGATGCTGCACTTATGGAGTTAGTTGCTGAGCGTAACGTGCCTTATTGCATTATGCATATGCAAGGTCGCCCAGATAATATGCAAGATAACCCTAATTACCAAAATGCGGCGAAAGAAGTGAAAGAGTTCTTAGTCACGCAAGCTTTGAAAATGCAAGACTTAGGGTTATCAACAAATAATATTATTTTAGATCCAGGGATTGGTTTCGGTAAACGTACCCAGCACAATCTTGAATTGTTGAAGCAGTTAAATCAGATATGCGAGACGGACTATGCTGTACTATTAGGCACTAGTCGTAAACGTTTTATGGGCGAGATAAGTGCGGCGGAAGACCCCGCTCAACGTATGCCAGCAACCTGTGCTACAACTGCATTGGGTGTAGAAGCAGGTGCAAGAATATTTAGAGTGCATGATGTTTGGCAAAATCGTCAAGCGGCTGATGTTAGCTATGCGATTAAAATGTGTAAATGAAAATGCTATGAATAATTAGGATTAACAAGAAAGATAAATATTACGTTTGTCTTTCTTGTGTAAGCTACTTTGTTCAATGGTTAATATTCAGACTTGCAATATCTTCTTGGTTGGTTGTAGCGATGTCGTCTATGGTTGTTGTCATGCCTTTTGTGATTGTGGTGTTTATAGTGGGCGTTTATGACCATAATGCTTTCCATGTTCGTTGTAACCAATGACTACATGAATAGGGTAGTGTCCATAGCCAACACTTCCATAAATACCACTAGCAAAGCTGTTAGCTGATAAAAAAAGTAATAGAAGCGTTACAGATAACGTTGCTAACTTGGCGAAATTGATCGACATCGCTAAATCTCCTTAAGCCTTATAGTAAGGCATAAAATTTAAGACTGTATTAAAAATGATAATGAAAAATTTAATACATTTAAGATATAGATCGTAATAATACGACAATTCTTACTAGCTATAACGAACAGGCGGTGATTTGGTTGGCGTTAATTCTATCAATTTAATCCAGGATTAATATAGGGTTGTTAGAATATAGTATAGATAAAAGGTGCTATTGCAGCATTTTGAGCGAGTGTTAGCAATGCGCCAAGCAGTAACATAATTATAATGATTGGTAGTAACCAGAATTTTTTCTGGCACGCATAAACCCCCATAAATCTTTAATTAAATCAATCATAAATTATTAATATGGCTTGGTAAGATCAAATTTTGGCTGATCAGCAGGTGGTACTTCTCGATAGCTATTAATATTTTTGTCAAATTTCTTTTTTAATAGATCTCGTGAAATAAGCTTAAAGAATAATGCGATTGGTATAAACATAAATATAAATATGAAACCTAAAATTATTTTGGTGTTCACCCAATTGAGTATGCGCCCAAATCGAGTCCATATCTTATAAATAAAATTAAGAGATGTAGGGATTATTAAAGCGCTAAGGAAGAAGTAGGAAACAAACAGCCAGGAGATATTAAGATAGTTCCAATTAAATACTGTGGGAAAGATCAAGCCAAATAAAGCTCCGATGACTCCTGCCATAATGAAGCCAAAGTTTCTTAGGTCTGAAAGTGTTACTTGGGTATGTTGATTCATAAAGTACTAGTCTAACTCAAATTCTGATTGCCAGTGTGAGTCATTTTCCCATTGTGGCTGTGATGATTTTTTCAGCAACAAGTTGTCAATAACAAGGTAATCCATATTGGTACGCATAAAGCAACGATAAGCGTCTTCTGGGCTGCAAACAATAGGTTCCCCACGGACATTGAATGAAGTGTTTACTAGTATAGGGCAATCAGTTGCTTGATGAAATGCTGTCAACAAAGCATGAAATTGCGGATTAGTTTCTTGATGAACAGTTTGTATTCTAGCGCTATAGTCAACATGGGTAATGGCTGGGAATGAGGATCGTTTAACTTTTAGTTTATCAATGCTAAATAATTTTTTTTCTTCATCTGTCATCTGTGAGCAATGTTCAGAAGGCAATTCAGCCACAATAAGTATGTAAGGGCTGCTACTATTAATAGAGAATATTTTTTCGGCTTCAGAGTCAAGGACTGCTGGAGCAAATGGACGGAATGATTCTCTAAATTTAATCTTTAAGTTTAGCTTGGTTTGCATGTCAGTAGAGCGTGGATCAGCAATGATAGAACGATTGCCTAGTGCCCGTGGTCCAAATTCCATGCGTCCTTGAAACCAGCCAATCACATTTTGATTGGCAAGTAATCCAGCAACTTTTTTGCTGAGCAATAAGGGCTCAATGTATTCGTAGACAGCGCCGTATTGATCTAATTGCGTGCTGGCATGCGACTCTGTAAATTGAGGGCCTAAGTAAGAGCCATGCATTTTGTCATTAAGCTCTGTTGATGCTGACTTTTGAGGTGAAGGATTTTCATGCCATGCAACAAGTACTGCTCCTAATGCGCCTCCAGCATCACCCGCAGCAGGTTGAATCCATATATTTTCAAAGGGACTTTCTTTTAATAATTTACCATTCGCAACACAATTCAATGCGACACCGCCCGCTAGACAAAGATTATTTTTTCCAGTTTCTTTATGCAGTGTTTTAGCTAGTCTTGTTACTATTATTTCAGTCACATGTTGAATAGAACTTACGATGTCCATATGCTTTTGAGTTAATGCTGATTCTGGAGTTCTTGCTGGTTCACCAAATAAGTACGAAAACTTTTCATTCGTCATGGTGAGGCCAATGCAATAATTAAAATACGACATATCTAGACGAAATGTGCCGTCATCTTTAATGTCGATGAGGTTAGAAAGGATGACATCAACATATTTTGGTTTACCATAAGGCGCGAGGCCCATTAATTTATATTCGCCTGAATTAACTTTAAAGCCCGTGTAATAAATAAATGCGGAATACAATAAACCAAGTGAGTGAGGAAAGTTTATTTCCCACTGAAGGGATAAGTTATTATTTTCTCCTATCCATGCCGATGTTGTTGCCCATTCACCAACCCCATCAAGGCATAAAACAGCCGCTTCATCAAACGGGCTTGGATAAAAACATGAAGCAGCGTGTGAAAGATGGTGTTCAGAAAAGCCGCAGGTTTATTAAAGAATTAAAGCGCGTTAATCGCTCTTGTTCATGATAATGCGTTCTAGTTTATGGTAAAGTGTTATCTTTTTGAAATAAGAAGAATCTTCTATATTACCTGAAGACATCTCAAGCGTTATATTCGCGACACTAAGAACGTCCACTTTGTCAGGAAATTTAGCGTCATTCAAAACGCTCGCCCTGCCACGAATTGTGGCGTTTCCAAACACTTCAGCGTTATCTAAAACGTACGCAGCGCCAAAAACTTTAGCGTGATCAAAAACTTTGGCGTCGCTAAAAACTTTAGCTTTATCGAAAACCCATGCGTTGTCGTCATGCGATAGATTGTCCTCGCTTTCAACGAAGCCGCCCAAGTCACCTGACTTGACATTACGAAAATCCTTAAGCGCTTGGATTCTGTAGAGTGTTTGACCACCTACAGTGATTGCTTTTTCTGTTAGTTTATACTTCATTTTAGCTCCTCTTTGTTGTTAGCCCCACTCTCGCGGGGCTTGGTTGTTAATCTGCCTAACCAAAGACTTCTGCGTCACCAAAAACTTTCGCTAAGAGAGTAGGGATTTGTTTTATATTTGTTAACTTTCTAAGTTCTTTTTTTAATAATGATTTCAAATACAGTTTTTCTTTTAGCCAGATAGGCATGGCTTTTGCGAATGAAGAAAATCCTTTTGGCGCATAAGATAAATAAGTTTCCAGTAAGCGCTCAAATTTTATAAAAGGTTTGTCGTAGAAAATAACTGCATCAATATCTAACAAATTATAATCCTCAGATGATAGACAGTATTGGATCGCATTACTTGGAAATGCTGAATCATGTTTTTTGCGTGTGAAACGCTCTTCCTGGGCTACCGCAATTATTTTTCCATCCACTAACAGTGCAGCTGCACTGTCGTGGTAAAAAGCAGAAACGCCTAGGATTTTTTTATATGCCATGTGAGTGATTCAATGTTCTATTGAGTAACATGCTTATGTGATGCTGGTGTGCATCTCGATAGTTTAGTTTGCGATATTTGACTGCATATGTGTTTCGCCAATGCGACATGTGCGTGCTTAGTTAAATGAGCATCGATAGTTGGAAATTTTTCTATCACTTCTTCAATGTTTATGATTTTTATATTGTTATTTGTTGATTTGGTAGCCTGTTGTATGGGGTTAACGTATTCCCAATGCATGATTAATAATGTATAGAGGTGCTTTATACTGATTGCTGAGTTCTATCATCTTTTTTATTTGGGTTTGTAGAAATTCTTCTCCTAGTGGAGACTTTCTCCATGCCTTGCGTTTATCTTTGGATAGATGATAAAGGCCCATACGAAAAACTAAATAAGTGTATGAGCGAGATAAGATGGAGTTATATTTGAAGGCAGGATAAAAATCATTTTTATTGAAAAAATAGATGAGCATGCCTGGGATGATATTCTGCGATCGTGTATTGCATGTGATCAGAAACATTTTCAGCGTTATAGCCTGGAACGCCGACATTTAATACCTCGACATTTGGATCAATTTGTTCCATGACCCTTTGCCAGCTATTTTGAATATCCACAGACCAGCCATATGTTTCACTATCTCCATAGGTTAGTATTCTAAATTTGTTGGAAGTTTTATTTTCTATGTGGTCAGACCGAAGATTTTGTTGATTGATTTCCCATGTTACTGGATCATGTTTTTCGTACAAGCCTTGATAGTGAATTTTGGTGTTAGCTTTTAATATAAAGTTGCGTGAGTCTGAGGTAGGTTCAATAATTTGAGTTAAAACATTTATTTCTGGTAGTAAAAAACGCAGAGTTAACTCAATGGCCGCTAAAAGTATTGTAAGCGGGATTATTATAATAATGGTCCAGCCAAAAATTGGGATTACTTTCTTTTCTGAACTAGGCATTAGACTTTATTATTATAGTAAATAATGTCCTAAGTATCTTATTTGTGGGTATTGAAAGTTTCAAGTAATTTTGATTTATCTAATAGAATACGTGTTTGCGCTAATGCACAGTTTTCATGCGAGGTATGAAGCTTGGATGGTAATGCTTAGAGATAACCAAGGTAGGGTGTTGACATCTCTACCTTGGTATTAGAGGCTTAATGTTTTTCCGCTGCTCCAATTTTAATTGCGCAGAATTTAAATTCTGGAATTTTGGCAAATGGATCAAGTGCATCAGTTGTCAGTAAGTTTGCCGCAGCTTCGTGATAACAGAACGGCATAAATATTTGGCCTTCTCGTAAACCATCATCTATACGTGCGTAGCATTCAACGCGGCCACGCCGAGAACTTAATTTAATCATTTCATTAGGCTCTAGTCCTAACTTCTCAAGATCTTTTGGGTTTACTGATGCTACTGGTACGGGTTCAATTGCATCTAACATGGAAGCGTGTCTTGTCATTGCGCCTGTGTGCCAATGTTCAAGCTGGCGTCCTGTGATTAATACAAAGTTATATTCACTATCCGGTAGTTCATCAGCATTGGTAAACTTAGCAGGGACTAATTTGCCTTTGCCGCTTGCAGTAGGGAAGTCATCTATAAAGATAATGCCTTGACCAGGATCTTCGGGAGTGTCACATGGATAAGTGATCGATTGATCGCTCTCTAAGCGATCCCACGACATGCCTTTAATAGAATCCATACCTAAGCGCATCTCTGCAAATACATCGCTAGGCCCTGAGTAGTTCCAATCACAACCTAAACGTTTAGCGATTTCTTGAATAATCCACAAATCTTGCTTGGCTGCACCTGGTGGG
Organism: uncultured Gammaproteobacteria bacterium; assembly: GCA_951812785.1. Lineage (GTDB taxonomy): Bacteria > Pseudomonadota > Gammaproteobacteria > UBA4575 > UBA4575 > UBA1858. The sequence goes on along the minus strand of OX638335.1, from coordinate 1,567,752 downwards.
TTTACTGCTTGGCGTCCAAGTTGTACACGGCGGTCTGTATTAGTAAATGAGCCATCTTTCTCAGGGAAAGCTGAAGCGGGAAGCACTACGTCTGCAAATAAAGCAGTCTCTGTCATGAAGATATCTTGAACAACTAAATGCTTGAGAGAAGCCAACGCTTTACGTGCATGATTTAAGTTAGGGTCTGACATGGCAGGGTTTTCACCTTCAACGTACATGCCCTGTATCTTTCCATCAGTTATTTCTTCCATGATCTCAACCACAGTTAAGCCTGGATTTGGATCTAACGTTGTGTCCCAAAGTTTTTCAAATCGTGCCTGAGCATCTGGGTTGTCCACGCGTTGATAGTCGGGGAATACCATTGGTATTAAACCTACATCGGAAGCCCCTTGAACATTATTCTGTCCGCGTAATGGGTGTAAGCCAGAGCCTGGTTTGCCAATTTGCCCAGTGATTAAGGAGAGTGCGATTAAACAGCGAGCATTATCGGTTCCGTGAATGTGCTGTGATACACCCATGCCCCAGAAGATTATCGATGCTTTAGCTGAAGCGTAAACACGTGCAACTTCATGCAGTGTTTCAGCAGGAACCCCACAGATTTTTTCCATTTCTTCTGGTGAGAAATCTTTTAAATGTTCTTCTAGCTCGGCGTAGCCTTCAGTACGTTTTTCAATAAAGTCTTTATCTACTAAGCCTTGCTTGACAATCGAATGCATAATTGCGTTAAGCATTGCCACGTCTGTGTCTGGCTTGAACTGCAAAACATAATCTGCATGACGCGCAATGTCGGTGCGACGTGGGTCCATGACAATTAATTTTTTACCATCACGTGCTGCATTCTTAATGAATGTCGCTGCAACAGGGTGGTTAGTGGTTGGGTTAGAGCCGATAATGACAATGACCTCGGCGTCTTCAACTTCAGCCACTTGGTTGGATACTGCACCTGAACCTAAACCTTCAAGCAATGCAACAACAGAAGAGGCATGACATAAGCGCGTGCAGTGATCAACGTTGTTAGTTTTGAAACCTGTTCGAATTAACTTTTGGAATAAATATGCTTCTTCATTAGAACCTTTGGCAGAACCAAAACCAGCAAGTGCATTGCCACCAAGCTCATCTCGAATATCGCGTAGACCTTTTGCTGCAAACTCTAACGCTTCATCCCAACTGGCTTCTCTGAACATTGCGCTAATGTCGTCTTGGGTGAGTTCTTCAATGTTGGTGACTTTAGCAGCACCTTCTTTACGAATTAAAGGTTTGGTTAAACGACGATCGTTATGGATGTAATCAAAACCATAACGTCCTTTCACGCATAAGCGTCTCTTGTTAGCAGGTCCATCACGGCCTTCAACATAAATAATTTTGTCATCTTTGATATTGAAAGTCAGTAAGCATCCCACACCACAGTAAGGGCAGGTAGAATCTACTTTTTTATCTGGTTCTAATAGGCCTAATTCTTTTGAAGGCATGAGTGCGCCAGTAGGACAAGCTTGTACACATTCACCGCAAGCAACGCATGAGCTATCACCCATTAGGTCAGCAATATCAAAAACAATTTCTGAATGTGAGCCTCGGTTAGCGTAGCCAATCACATCATTGTTTTGTTCTTCGCGACAAGCACGCAAGCAACGTGTGCATTGAATGCAAGCATCTAGGTTGACCGCAATGGCTGGATGCGAAATATCTTGTTCTGGATTATGGCGTGACTCAAAACGAGGAAGCCCAATGTCTAATTTTTGTGACCATTGATCAAGTTCATTATTAAGTGTGTATTTCTTATCAACAACATCTGATTGAAGCAATTCAAGCACCATTTTTTGTGAGTGTTGCACGCGAGCGTTGCTTGTATTAACTACCATGCCTTCAGTGGGTGTGCGTACACATGAAGGTTGTAGCACACGTTCACCTTCAATTTCTACGACACATGCGCGACAGTTACCGTCAGCACGCATGCCATCGGTATAACAAAGATGTGGAATTTCAACACCATTACGTTTCGCGGCTTGAAGAATGGTTTCATCTTCAAATGCATTAATTTTTCCCCCGTTTAACGAGAACTCAACTGTTTTTAATTCGTTTAAATCTTTTGGATTAGCTGACATTTGTTGTTACTCCATTTCCTTATTTGAGTTCTTCACTTCAATTCTTCTGGAAAATAATTGATTACGCACTGCATTGGGTTTGAGGCTGCTTGGCCTAAACCACAAATTGAAGCGTCGTTCATTGTTTGAGAAAGTTCTTTCATTAATGGTTGGTTCCAATCACCTTTGTCCATTAACATAACCGCTTTAGAGGTGCCAACGCGGCATGGTGTGCATTTGCCACAGGACTCATGCGAGAAAAACTTCATTGCGTTATGAGCTAGATCTTTTGCACGATCCTGATCGGAGAAAATCATCACTGCCGCTGAGCCAATGAAACATCCGTATTCATTGAGTGTGTCAAAGTCCATTGGAATATCACCCATACTGGCAGGAAGTATTCCGCCAGAAGCACCCCCAGGGAAATACCCATAAAATTCATGGCCGTCTAACATGCCGTCACAATATTCATCAATTAATTCTTTAACTGTGATACCAGCTGGGGCTAAATGCACACTAGGTTTTTTCACGCGTCCACTGACTGAGAAAGAACGTAAGCCTTTGCGACCGTTTCTACCATTAGCAGTGAACCATTCAGCACCACGTTCAATTAAATCTCTGACCCAATATAAAGTTTCCATGTTGTGCTCAAGCGTAGGGCGTCCAAATACACCGACTTGTGCAACAAATGGAGGGCGTAGACGAGGCATGCCGCGTTTGCCTTCAATGGATTCGATCATTGCCGATTCTTCACCACATATATATGCGCCAGCACCACGTCTTAATTCAATGTGTGGTAGTTCATGCGGGGGGTTGGCTTTTAGTTTTTCTAGCTCAATGGTTAACGCTTTACGTACGCCAGCATATTCATCACGTAAGTAAATATAAATAGCATTGGTACCCACAACATGTGCGGCAATTAACATGCCTTCTAGAAATCTGTGTGGATCTTTTTCTAAATAGTAACGATCCTTGAAAGTGCCAGGCTCACCTTCGTCAATATTCACCGCCATAATTCTTGGTGCGGGCTGGCCACCAACAATTCTCCACTTTCTACCGGCAGGGAATCCTGCACCACCTAAGCCACGCAAGTTTGAATCTTCTAAAGTAGTAATAACATCTTCTTTTGAAAGGGAACCACTAATTAGTTTGGCTAAAGTTTGGTAACCACCATCTTTTTTGTAGTCTTCGATATTAATGCAGTCTGGAGTGATAGCATCTTTTTCATTGTTATCTACTGCAGCTATGATTTTATCAACATCGGCATGAGGAATTGCGTTAGTACCAACAACCGCAACCGGTGCCTGTTCGCAGCGACCGACACAGGGGACAGGTTGAACACGTATTGCACCATTATACTTTCCTTCAAGCGCCTTAATGATTTTGTTTGCATCATTCATTTCACAACTAACTGAGTAGCACACTCTGATGGTTAGTTCTGGCGGCGCATGATGGCCTTCCTTGACTAAATCAAAGTGATGATAGAATGAAGCCACTTCATACACTTCGGTCGTAGCAAGTTTCATAATGCTTGCTAGTGCGGTCATGTGATCTGCTGAAATATGGTTATATTGATCTTGAATTAGATGTAGGTATTCTATAAGCAGATCGCGTCGGATGGGCATGTCACCCAATAATTCGCGAACTTGTTGTAAAGCTAGGGGGTTAACGTTTCTTCCACGTTTCTCACCCCGCATTTTATTCCGTTTGCGCGTAACAGCTTTGTCCATGATATGCCTGAATTTCTAAGTAATTTTATTTGTGGTGGTGCGAGCGCGTTATTTTACGTGATTTCTAATGGAATGCGTATACCATCGTTTTGATTAATTTCATGGCTTGCGTGGCGAGCATAACTCGTACGATTTAGAAAAAGGAGGCTCACTGATGGCGAAATGGCGGGATATCCAATCAGAACAGACTTATACCGATGAGCAAATCGAGCTGCGTCTGGCTGATGAACTACCCAACTGGTATTACGAAAACGGTTGGATTCGACGTAAATATAAGACGAATAGTTGGAAAGGGACCTTGATGGTGGTGAATACTGTGGGACATTTGGCCGAAGCTGCTTGGCATCATCCTGATTTGACGGTTTCTTATGCGTTTGTGGTGGTTAAATTGATGAATCATGCAGCGAAAGGCATTACCAATAAAGATTTCGCGTTAGCTAAGAAAATTGAAGAAGTAATTCAATGGAATCCAGGTAAGAATGAGCCAGACTTGGATGGCGTGCCTGATGATCAACGCTTTGCCTATATAAAATATGACTAAATTACTGAGTGATCAGTTTGCGTACCTGTTGTTCTAATACGGCAAAAGGTGTGCGTGGAAGAATGATGCTGCCAATATCGCCTTGTTTGTCGATAAGAAACATATTGGCAGTGTGTTCTACGTTATAAATATCTGAATTCGTGTCACCGCTGAATTTAACGCTGGCGTTAAATTGTTTGAGTACCTTAGCAATGTCATCTTCAGAGCCAGTTAAGCCCATGATATTTTTATTAAAGTAAGTTACATAACTATCTAATTTTTCTGGAGTATCTCTTTTTGGATCTACGCTAATAAAGAGTACCTGCATGTGCTCAGATTGATCCTCAAGCGCGACAATTAAACGCTGGGTCTCCAATAAGGTGTTAGGGCATACATCAGGACAATGAGTAAACCCAAAAAAAATAATACCGACTTTTCCTTCGATATCACTCAATTTGAATGTTTCACCTTTGTGGGTGATTAGCTCAAAATCGCCACCTAATTTTGAAGGATGGGCATGTAAAATATTGGTCATGCACATGATGGAGATAAGTATCAGTCGAGCCATTATTTGAGTGGTTTTGAGCATTTCCATACCTTAGGAATTGTTAATGTTATTTGGGACCGCAATATTCTCTTATCAGTTTCGTTATTTACCATCAACAATCGGCGTCAAAGTGGCAATAATGTATAAATACTAAGCGATCTTGATGAGTATCCCCATAAATTGAGGTAATTTAGTATTTTATCGTACAATTGATATTAAGATAGCTAGTATCTTATTAGAACTTGATAGTAAGTATAGATGCGGCATAATGTCGCACATCGAACTTGATTTTGGTTAACCCATCCGTGGGTGTGTGTTTATGTGGATCTAAGCCGTTACCATGTATGTATCTTGATTCGAGATTAGGTCTACTTTTAGTTAAATTTATGGAGTTTAAACAATGAAAGAAATGCTTCCATTTAAATGGGCAAGAGGCGCAGTCGCTTCAGCATTAATCGGTGCAGTGGCATTAGTAGGTGGAGTGCCAACAGCCGTTCAAGCTGACGAGACATGCATGTCACCTTACATGGCTAAGATCGTTGGCCAGGAAGACTTTGTATACGTATGGACTTTGGGTGTTGAAGGAATGGGCGACGAGCAAGATAAGCTTGTGACTATTTCTGTAAATCCTGATGCTGACGATTATGGCGAAGTCGTTCATATCGTTTCTGTTGGTGGCCGTAACGAAGCTCACCATTCTGGTTTATCTGACGACCGTCGCTTCTTATGGGCTGGTGGTTTAGATAGTAATAAAATTTTTATCTTTGATGTTCATTCAAACCCACGTGAGCCAAGCCTTCACAAAGTGATCACTAACTTTGTAGATAAGACTGGCGGCATGGTTGGACCTCATACCTTCTACGCATTGCCTGGCCGTATCATGGTATCTGCCCTGTCTAACAATGTAGACCACGGTGGTCGTACTGGTATGGCAGAGTACACAAGTGAAGGCGAATTTGTTGCTGCGCACTGGTTCCCAACTGATGATGACCTTCGTGGCGCTGACAAGACGGGTAACTTCGCTGATGGTTATGGATATGACGTTCGTGTACTTCCACGACGCAATGTAATGTTAACTTCTTCATTTACTGGTTGGTCAAACTACATGATGGACTTCGGTCAAATGTTGTCTGACCCAGAGGCAATGAAGCGTTTTGGTAACACTATGGTTGTTTGGGACTTGCACACGCGTAAACCTAAGAAAGTATTCGACGTTCCTGGTGCACCTTTAGAAATTCGTTGTGCATGGTCAGGTACTAACAACTACTGTTTCACTACCACTGCGTTGACTTCAAAAATCTGGTTGATTTATGAAGATAAAGATGGTGAGTGGCAAGCAGATGAAGTCGCTGATATCGGCGATCCTTCAAAAGTACCTCTTCCTGTAGATATCTCTATCACTGCGGATGACCAGGGCCTTTGGGTTCAAACATTCATGGATGGAAAGACGCGTTACTTCGACATTAGCGATCCACACAATCCTAAGCAAACTTATGAGCATGAAATTGGTTCACAGGTAAATATGATCTCTCAAAGTTGGGATGGTAAGCGTGCTTACTTTACTACTTCATTGTTAGGTAGCTGGGATAAGACAGGTAAAGATGATGAGCAATGGTTCAAGTTATACCACTGGAATGGTAAGAAACTAGACCATCAGTTCACTATCGACTTCTATCAATTGAAGCTAGGTCGTGCACACCAAATGAGATTTGGTGCTTACTCGCTTTACTCTCAAGCGCCGAACTCTTCAGATACAATGCTGTCTCAAGTAGAGCAGTAATTGGATCAAGGTTAGGCTGACGTTTAGCGAATAGACGTCACAGCAGTAATGTAAAAGGCCGCCTTTGTGGGCGGCCTTTTATTTATATAGAGGATTAAAAAAGGAAACATGAAAAACGTATTTCTAATTTGTTTTTCACTATTGATATTATCGCTATATGGATGCGATAAAACTGATAACGAAGCGGAGCATACGGCTAAGCTTTCCAGTCATGAAGACCAAGTGCTTGTGCATGCGCCAGGCTGGGGTGACATGCAATTTGAGCTGCCCGAACCAGGAACCTATGAATTGCCTCCATTTGGAAAAGCAGCAGACGGTAATGTACTTACTGATCAAGGTGAGACAAAACGTTTATCAGACTTCTATGGCGATAAAGTCGTTGTGCTTAGTTTTATATATACTCAATGCTCAGATCTTAATGGGTGTCCATTAGTCACAGCAGTGTTTTATAAAGTAAAAGATGCATTAAAAGATATTCCCGAATTATCAGACAAGCTAAGATTGATTAGCCTTAGTTTTGATCCTAAATATGACACTCCTGAAGTGATGAAGTTTTACGGTCAAGGAAGTAAAGATTTTGGTGGTCCGGAATGGCAATTTTTAACGACTGCTTCACAACAGGAACTAGATCCTATCGTAAAGAGCTTTGGCCAATATGTGAACCAAGAGTACGATGAAGATGGAAGCCCGACTAATAAGTTTGCACATATTCTACGAGTATTTTTAATTGATAAGAATGGTATTAAACGTTCGCAATATAGCGCGAGTTTTTTGCACGATGAGTCGCTGGTTGCAGATTTTAAAACTTTGTTGTTAGAAGAGCAGGATAATTAGCATTCAAAATGATTATTAATATGCTTAAACTTTATGCCTGGTCTCTATTTTTATTTTTTTGCTGTATTTTTATTAGCTCCTCAACTATTCTATTAGCAGATGATGATGGCGTTGATAAAGAAGCCGTCTTTGGTCCCGGTGATCGAAAGCATGGCTATGATAAAGAATCATATGTGACAAATTCATTAAGCGTCACGGCACGAAAGGGTAAACAAGCTGATTTGCTCCAATTTTTTAATGAAATCCCGTTAGGCTTACCCAAAATGAAACTACCTGGTGGTAGTACTATGACTGAAGAAAAAATCAGTCTCGGACGCCGTCTTTTCTTTGATCGCCGATTATCTTTGAATGACACATTCTCTTGTGCAATTTGTCATATTCCGGAACAAGGATTTACAAATAATGAATTAGCCACAGCGCTCGGTTTTGAAGGTCGCAGTGTTAAGCGTAATAGTCCAACCATCTATAATGTAGGTTACTACAACGTATTTTTTCATGATGCCAGAGAAGATAGTTTAGAGCAGCAGGTGTGGTCGCCTCTGTTGGCTAGAAATGAGATGGCCAACCCATCTATCGGTTATGTCATTAATAAAATAAAGCGTATTAAAGAATACGAAGGACTATTCGAAGCAGCCTTTGATGGTAAAGGTCTTACCATGGAAACGGTGGGAGAGGCATTATCGAGTTACCAAAGAACGTTGAATTCTGCCAATTCTAGATTTGATCAATGGTATTATGCAAAGCAAGAAGACGCGTTAACCGAAGATGAGAAGGCTGGGTTTGCCTTATTTACCGGCAAAGGAAAATGTTCAGCCTGTCATTTGATTAATGAAGAATATGCGTTGTTCACAGATAACCTGCTGCATAATACTGGTCACGGGTACGCTGTTTCTATGGGCATTCAACCTGAAAAAACACGCGTGCAGTTAGCACCAGGTGTTTTTGTTAATGTGGATACAGAAATTATTGATTCGGTGCGCCAATCACCAAAGCAAAACGATGTGGGCCTCTATACGATTACGCAAAACCCATTTGACCGCTGGAAATTTAGAACGCCGATACTACGTAATGTTGCACTTACCGCGCCTTATATGCATGACGGTGCTTTTACTAACTTGCGTAAAGTAGTCGAATTTTATAATCAAGGTGGTGTGCCAAATGAGCTGTTAAGTCCGCTAATATCACCACTGAATTTAACCGAGCAAGAAATAGATCAACTAGTCGCTTTTATGCTATCTCTGACTGGCGATAACATAGAAATCTTAGTGGCTGATGGATTTGCAGCACCTATTGGTGACATACGCACTCAAGACCCAAACTGGGCGCATGACTCAGAATTTAAGACAGAATAAATGAGAAATATGAAAATAAAATTAATTGCTAGCGTTGTGTTTCTATTGACATGTTCGATAGCAAATGCGGATAGATTATTAGACGCCATGCCACGTACCATGCATGCAAAGAACTTTACCTTGCCGCATTCTACTGGTGGCAAACTTAACTTAGAAGACTTGCAAGGTAAGTTTGTATTAGTAAATTTCTGGACGACTAAATGCACAATTTGTCGTACTGAATTATCACTATTAGAAGATCTTCGTAATTAGTTCGCAGATGAGAAGATTTTTGAAGTGGTTGCTATTCATGCAGGTCCGGACGTTATTGGCGTTAACGAGCATCTAGCGCTTTCTCCAGTCAGTTATCCGGTGGTAATGGATATAAATTTAGAAGCTGGGGCTGGGTCACTGGGGTATACCAAGTCTGCCTACATCATATTTGCTTACACCTGAAGGGAATTTTGCGTATCGCGCGGTAGGCTCAAGGTTATGGAATTCGCCACAAATGGTAGATTTTTTAACAAGAATTTTTACAGATTACGAAAAAACCAAGGCGTCTGAGAAATAATCCTGACAAAAGGTTATCTCATAACAGTTAGTTGAGCACTGAATAACGAACTTAATTAAATAATTCGACTCTACTAGCTTATATATCTAACAAAGCGGTAATTATGAAACATAGTGTTAATAGAATCAGTGAATTCTTCAAGTCTAGTATTTTATCAATAGTGCTAGTGGCTGCCTTGGTGTTGACAATATCCTTTTCTAATGCAGGAGGATTGATGGATAAAATTCCTAGTGCTAAAGTATCGAATTTCACCTTGATGAGTGCTAATGGAACAGATATCAGTCTGTCTGACTATGAAGGAAAATTTGTAATACTAAATTTCTGGGCGACCTGGTGTCCACCGTGTGTAAAAGAAATGCCAGCGTTGAATGTACTTCATAATAAATTGAATAGTGGTAACGGCCTGGAAGTGGTCGGCATTCACGTGGGGCCCGCACTAGCCACCGTCAAACAATTTCTAAAAGATAAGCCTGTCGATTTTGATATTCTCATTGATAAGAACATGTCTCTATCTAGCTGGCAGGTTTCAGGTTTGCCAACAACCTTCTTAATTAACCCATCAGGTAAGCTCATATATAAAGCCACTGGTGAGCGTGAATGGGGTTCAGACGAAATGATTGAGTTCTTGCGTGGCATAATGAAAGAATATGAGCGTTTAGCGGCTGCTGAAATTTTACCAACTAAAGGTTAGTCCAAACACCGTGTTTGAATACCGTATAGAGATTCGTGATGCAGTATTATCATATCTAAATGTCGAATTTCCTGAATTCGATATTCAAGAAGAGGAAGACAAAGAAAGCTATTGCTTTCGATTAACTAGTCAATCCGATTCACATTTTATTAGAGTGATGCACTCTGCCACTGAAAGCAGTAAGGCGAGTGAAATTGGTCTTCAGCTAGAACAATATGCCGTGGCTAGCACTATGAGAGGGTTGGGAGACTTTCCTGTGGTAGTGACGGAGCAGGGATGTATATTCGGTTCACCTTAAGCTATTAATCAAGTTCTTCCTATAATACTAAACAAATAGACACGTTTTTGTCTGCAATATATGCTTATGCTTTCGACGTTTTAACTGACTAAGTATTAGCATTTCATGTTTAAAAACTTAAGGTAGGCTTCTAGCTAAATTTATGACGTATTCTCATATTGTCGCAATTGATCAAGGCACTCATTCAACGCGAGCAATTATTTATAATAAAGAAGGCGAAGCAATATTTAAGCCTCGGCAAGCCATTGAATTAATCTACTCTGAAAAATCCCATATCGAACAAGATGGAAACTCAATTCTTGAATCTTGTAAATTCGTTCTTCGCGAAGCGCATCAATTTATTCTGAAACATCAACTAAAAAACGTCGCTGTAGCGCTTGCTACGCAACGTTCAACCGTCATTGCATGGGATTCAAATAATGGTAAGGCATTAAGTCCTGCCTTAAGTTGGTTGGATACACGTGCACAAAGTGAACTGGATGATTTGAGTCTATCTAATCAGAAAGTTAGATCTAAAACAGGCTTGCAGATTTCAGCGCATTATGGAGCATCAAAATTACGTTGGTTGCTAGAGCATAACCAAGATGTGCAACATGCTCGTCAACAAAGAACACTTCTTTTTGGCCCACTGGCAGGATTCATCATATTTAATTTGTTGGAAACTAATCCAACTTATGTGGATTATTCAAATGCCCATCGTACTTTATTATGGAATTTATACACCCGTAATTGGGACGACTCCCTGCTGGATGCATTTTCTATTGATTCCGAGTTGCTACCTATCCCGGTTCCGAATAGCTTTGATTACGGGATACTGGATGGATTCGATTACCCATTGGTATTAGTTAATGGAGATCAAAATAGTGCAATTTATGGTTATGCAAAACTGCCATCGAATAGCACTTTTGTGAATATTGGCACTGGCGGATTTGTTTTAGCGCATGATTTCCAACAAACATGCTCTGATTCTAAATTACTGCTCAGTATTATGTATAGCTCAGAAACAAAACAAGAACTTGCATTAGAGGGGACTATCAACGGCGCCGGGTCGAGTTTAACATGGGCTGAAGATAACTGGGGAATCAGAGAATATTGAAGAAATAGCATGGCGCGAGGAGACTGACGTGCCAATCTTCATAAACTCAGTAGGTGGCCTGGGATCACCTTGGTGGAAAAGTGATATTGCACCAAAATTTCTAGACGAGAAAAAACTTATTTGAACTACACAGAACAACAATGTAAAGCCGCATTGATGGAAAGCATTATCTTTTTAATCGCTAAAAATATTGAAGAAATGCAAAAATCTGGAATTCAATCTAGCATGCTTATTGCTTCGGGGGGATTAACTGCTTGATAAGTACTTGTGCCAGCGTTTAGCAGACGTGTGTTCAATCCCTGTGACGGTATCTAACTATCAAGAAACCACTTCGTGTGGTGCCGCTTGGTTAGCGATGGCAAGACTTAACTGGCAATTCGCTAATTCGGAAATCGTTAAACCAAATAAAGATGATGCTATTGCGTTGCGTTATAGCAAATTTATAACGCAAATAGAGAGTTTGGTTCATTGAAGAACAGATTGATTGCGCACCGTGGAGACATGGTGAATTATCCTGAAAATAGCATGATGGCGATCCAGTCAGCTATCAATCTGGAGTTCTCTTGTATTGAAATAGATATCCAGCTATCAAAAGAGGCTGTGCCTATTGTAATACATGATGATAATTTACAAAGAACAACGTGCATTAATAAAAATATACACGATTTAACCTCAGAACAAATTAATACATATTTAGTTAATCACTTAAATAGTCAAAAACATGATGTGGAAAAGTTGCATATACCCACGTTGCAGTTTGTTGTTGATAGGCTAAATAACTATCCCGAAATCACTTTATTTGTGGAGATCAAAAAACACAGTATTGAATATTTTGGATTGCAAATTGCAGTCGATGCGGTATTAAAAGTGTTAAAGCAAGCTAAATTCAATGTGGTTATCATTTCATTTGTTGCAGAAGTTATTAGTCTGCTTGAAGCAAAAAGATATTTTTCTTTGGGCTGGGTTGTTAGTGAATTTGATCAACAGTATAAGCAACAAGTACAACAGATGCAGCCTGATTTTTTGTTCTGTAATGTCAATAAAATCAGTCACCTTTCTGATTTGTGGAGAGGTTCTTGGCAATGGGTTTTGTATGATATACGTGATCCTGTATATACTAGTGAGTTGCTAGCTAAAGGGGTTCAATTTATAGAAATGGGTGATATTGTGAAACTTGCTAATGCTAAAGAGTTTCAATAATGGATTACGATGTAGCGATTATAGGTGGTGGAATTCATGGAGTAGGGGTTGCGCAAGCGGCCGCAGTACGCGGTTATAAAACTATATTAATCGAACAATATGATGATCTTGCGCAAGGGGACGTCTTCGCGCTCAAGTAAACTTATTCATGGAGGCTTACGTTACCTGGAGCAATTTGAATTCTCGCTGGTTCGCGAATGTTTGCTGGAGCGTAGTTATTTGCTGAAAAATGCACCAGACCTAGTACAACTTAAACCCGTCTATATACCGGTTTATAAGGATTCAAAAAGACCGCCATGGATGATCTATGCCGGTTTATCAATGTATGCGTTATTGGGGAGCCTCTCCAATGATGCGCGCTTCAAAACAGTTCCAGAACATAAGTGGCATCAGTTACACGGTTTAAATGTAAATAACTTGTACGCCGTTTTTCAATATTATGAAGCGCAAACAGACGACACTTTACTCACTCATGCGGTAATGAATTCTGCACAAGAGTACGATGCTGAGCTATTGCTTAGCACAAAAGTAAATGCTATTGAATTACAAGATGATCATGGTGTGCTGACATGTGCATCAAAAGCAGAAACAGATAAAAAAATAACAACTAAAACTATTGTTAATGCAGCAGGGCCATGGGCTTCAAGCGTGCTTGAAAAAGTTCAACCCAGGCAAAAAACAATAGCGGTAAGTCTATACACACAAGAGGCGGGCAATTCGATTCCTCTAGATGGAGAAGTTGAATATTTGTTAAGGGCATTTTCTCATTACTTTCAAGAATTCAAGCAAGAACAAATACATATAAAGTATCAGTTTTCTGGTTTGCGTGTACTGCCCGCTAGTGAGGAAAATACCAATCAAAGGTCCAGAGAAACAATTTATTTACGTGACCGTAAAACCAAACCACGTTTATTATCAATCTTTGGTGGAAAACTAATTGCTTATTGAGCAACCTCAGAGCAAGTGATGTCTTACTTGCAAGAGTCTCTGCCTAAGCAACAATTGCATATTGATACGAAATATTTGAAGTTAAAGTAATAATATTGATGGGTAAAGAAAATTTATGTTTTCGGGATTAAACAGGGATTATTTAATGGAATATTTCAGAAAACACATAATGGTTAAACTAACGGGGCACCGCGTAGCATTGGCTCGAATTGAGTGATTTATATGGATGTTGACTTAACTATATAACGTACATACATAAAAAGCCCTGGTGAAAGGGCTTTTGTATTGCTAGATTCCACCTTCGCGTGAATGACGGTTAAGTGCCCAACGATAGCTATGACGCTGAAGTTATCGTCTTGGGTTACTCTGAAGTAGTTGGATCAATCACAGATTTAATTTCAGCAATGCTATTTGCTGGGAACCCACCTTCTTGAGCATGTTGGCGAATTTCGTCTTCGTTAGGTGCGATGTATGTGCAGTAAACTTTATTGTCTGTCACAAAACTCTCTACCCATTGAATTTGCGGGCCCATATTTTTGAGAATGCTGCATGATTTTTGTGAAATGCCTTGTAGATCTGCTGCAGTTAGGCTGCCTGCGTCTGGGATTTCTCTTTCGATAATGTACTTAGGCATGTCGGTCTCCTGTTTTTATCTTATGTGGTTAGTTTATGTTGTTAATTGTAACAGCATAACTGTTAAGCTAGTGTTTCTTGTCTCTCTGGACTGCTTCGTTTAGGTTATCCAATCCAAATCAGAATCTCTCCTAAGCCGCTGACAGATGTATCGCCCATATACTTTTGCACGCGACGTCGCATTGAATGCAGTGATTTGAATTCGCTATTATGAGTTTTTAATTCGCGTAATAGTAGGGTTAAATAACCTAGGTTATGGCGACCACAATTTATGTATGTCAATGCCATGTCATCGGGTAATTCAGGTAGCAAAATAGTCCCTCTGCGCATACCTAAGCCAACTTGCTTACCGATTTTACCCAAGTTAGTAATGGTGCCGGCAATCATACGGCTTCCGCAGTAATCACCGATATTGCCAGTGACCATGATGACTCCACGTCGCATTAAATCGCCGGTAAAATTGCCTGTGTTGCCATGGACTAGGATGGTGCCGCCAGCCATGCCTTTTTTCTGCCCTGGAAGGGCGCCACCTAAATAGTCAGCGCTATTTCCTTTAATTTCAATTATACCTTGTTGCATGGCACTACCCGCATAATCTTTGGTATTGCCAGTTAATGTAATTTTGCCACCGGCCAGTTGTGCGCCAAGATAGTGACCGCAATCACCTGCCACCGTTAAGTGAGCACCTTGAGGTAATGCGTGACCAATATTATCTAATTTTGCAGTAGAGTTTTCTAGTTGAACCATATTGCCATTGAAGTTATCTGAAATATTAAACAATTCACCAACTTGAATTTTTTTATTACCAACAGGTAAGGTCAGTTTGTTCGTTTGATCTACTGCATATGAATTTATCATAGCTTCGCTTAACCATCGCATATCTATGCGTGCACTGGCTAAACCATTAAAAGTGACAGTTAGATTACTCATCGACAATCTCTCTTAAGTGGAAATGATGCTCGCCAAGTTTGCCGCCATAATTTCCACCAGTAATTTTCTCTATACCTTGCGATTTGCCTAAGTCGCACACGGCTTCAATACCACGTTTCATTGCCAGGCGTATGTCTTCTGCAGTTAGACCATCGATGACAATTTCCATCACTGCTTCAATATTCTTTGCTAAATCGTTGCCTGCTAGGCCTTTCAATGTTGGGCAAAAATAATGATTTGTTGATGCACTTAGACCTTTATATTTAGAGCCAACTTTAGAGCCTGAGCGAACACCACCACCTGGGAAAGGTAGAATGATGTTCGGCAGCATGCTCATTGAGTCAATGGCTGCTTCACATGCAAGTAACACCTGGGAAACTGTTCTCGCAAATACCAGTATGTTGCCGCCGCCAATTGCTTTTTGTACGCCAGCCATTTCTTCGCAGACGAATTCTCCATCCATGACAGGGATACGCCAAAAGCGCTTGTCCCCAATCAGTTTTGAATTTTGATAGCCA
Organism: uncultured Gammaproteobacteria bacterium; assembly: GCA_951812785.1. Classification (GTDB taxonomy): domain Bacteria; phylum Pseudomonadota; class Gammaproteobacteria; order UBA4575; family UBA4575; genus UBA1858. Next base: position 1,552,044 of record OX638335.1, on the reverse strand, counting down.
TCACCGAAGTAACGTAAGTTTTTCCCTAATGCAATTTGGTCTTCATTGTCCATACCAGAAAAAACCGCAGTGGTAGGGCAGGTAAGCACGCATTGACCAACGCGTGCTTCAAGTTGTTTTTGCAGGGTTTTTCTATCCGTTGAAAATAGTAATACTGACATGCCGGGGCGACCATCTGGAGTTTCATGATTGCCCATGGCGCGTTCGATACCTGCCTCAACTCTGCAGCCAATGACGGATGTAGCAAAGCCAGTCATGGTTTCTGCGGCATGACGCGCCCATTTGTAATTAATTGCGGTGATAATGACTCGTGTTGCACGCATAGAGAATGCTTCTGAGAAAGTATCATCAATAACAACGCCGTTAATAATCATGATTTTATTTTGGTGTACATGGATGAACTTCTACTTCGTTACCAATGCATTCAATCATTTCATCGGTAGAAATTTTGAAGTTAGGTAAAGAAATAGTTTGGTAGTCATCAAAATATTTAGTGAGTGATTTTTCTACGCCCATATCGTATTCAGGTTTGACAACATGAGTAATGCCTTTAACCGTCTTGATTACTGCGCCATCTTTTACAATTAAAGTGCCATTTTTAAAAACTAACGTTGGTTTGGCAAACATTTGTTCCACGTCATCTTGCTTGCGATACACAGTAATGTTTGCACTGGCACCTTGGCCTAAATGACCTTGACTAGTTAAGCCTAAGATCTTTGCAGATGCAGCACGCGTCATGATAGCAATTTCATATAAGCTATATTCTCTGTCCATGGATACTAGGTTTGACATTTTCTGTGCATCTTTGTGAATGATGTTGAAGGCATCGTTACGGAACGAACGATTCATGAGTAACTTAATTAAGTGTGGGTAACTGGTAAATGGTGCGCCGTTAGGGTGATCTGTGGTTAAGAACACTCTCCATGGGTCATTGACTTGTAAAAATATCTCTAAACCAATAGCCCATTGCAATGCGTTAACAAAGCTTTTATCGCGATACTTGAACGGAATAACACCACAACCCATCTCGCATTCGATATCCATCACTGTCCACTTTTTCGGATGCGCATGTTCATGGCCAAAGTACTGCATCATGGTATCGCCAGAAGTAGTGATGGTCTGGCCAAACATTATTTGGCCAACATCTGCAGTGACATTGGGTTGGCTGTTAATGGCTTCTGCAATTTCACAAGCTGCAGAAGAGAATTTGTAATCACCTTCAGTACCGTAACTGTGAAATTGGATGTGTGTTAAATGAATAGGTAAGCCATCTGCTGCCGTCATAGTTGCCAGAGTGGATTTGAAATTGCCTGGAATACCTAAGTTGCTTGCATGGACATGTAATGGATGTGGTACCCCTAGTTCATGTACGGCACGGCTTAGCTTTGTAATGATATCTCTTGGTGTGATGCCTGCAGGTCCACTTTCATCAACATCTAATCGACGTTGGTTATACTTAAATGCATGAACTCCACCGGCATTCACCACTTTAATACCAATACATTGGCTGGCGTCCAATATCCAAGCAACATAATCATTAATAGCTGATTGGCTAACATTCTTTTGCATCATGCTAAGTAAAAAGTCATCATTGCCTAGTAAGACATAACCGCCTTTATCAACCATTGGCGTGTCGGCCATTTCCATGTGGGCTTGACGTGCATTGACGGGAAGTACAGCGGGTTCAAAGCAAGCGGTGTACCCCATTTCCGCATAACGATAACCTGTTGAGAAAGTAGAAGGGACGACATGACCATTTCCCGAGCGACAAATATGTGAACCGTGATGTGGGTGTGCATGTTCGTCTTCTAACATCATGGTGCGCGCAATATTCACTTTTCCGCCGCCAATATGCGTATGTAAATCAATGGCGCCTGCCATCACAATACAACCGTTTAAATCATGCGTCTCAGTAATTTTTTCATTGTCCGGTAATTCATGTAATACCTTGCCGTCAACTATATATAGATCCTGCTGTTTGCCATCGACTTGATGTGCAGGATCATAAATTTCACCGCCTGTGAGTTTAATAGCCATCGTTCCCTCTATAGCATCTCGTTGATTTTGTTCAACACGTCACTCGCAACTGGTAAGTCACTGTTGCGAATCTTCTGTAGCGGCAATGTTGCCACGCTATCTGTTCGACATGCGAGGCCGCGATTGTCTATGCCTGGCACGCCCACAGGAATAAATACAGTGGTTTGTTTTGAAATCCCCATGTTGGGATGCCCAATAACAATAGTGGGGATCGTTGTTTCAGGAGGCACGTCATCCGCGCTGTAAGTTGATAGCCACAATAATGAATCTGCTTCATTATTTTCTAACATGGTACTGCCGTCATATAACACTGGATCATGTACCGGTGTGCCACTCATGAATGCGACAGGTAAAGGGATACCTGTTTGCCAAGTTGCCACTTGGTTTGCGGTGATCTCACCTTTGGACCCACCAAGTGGTAAGCCAACACAGCGTATTTCTTTCATTAATTCTTTTATTGACAATGTAATTGCTTGGACTGTTTGTTCCGCTGTGTCGGTATTAAGCAAGCCTGTATTCCAAACAATCGTTGTATATTGGCTATCAAAAATTTTGGTATAAACGCTCTTGATGGTTTTTGTAATATTAGATTCTGCTTCATCTACTTTGTCTGGAGATTGGATAGTGCTTTGCAAGACCTGAATAATTGATTCAAGATTTGGCATGTCTAAGCGTAAGTAATTGATATTCGTTTGATCAAAAGATTTACTTACATCTTGCTGTGCTTGCGAATCAATAATCGTGATGGTTTTGTTGGTTGTATTTTCTGTGCCTAAGCTTTTCTCTGGAGATAATATTCTATCTAGGAAGCGAGGGAATCGGTCTAGAACTTCTGCGCCGAAAATAATGACATGGTCAGCACGGTTACGCACTTCTGCTAATGTCGTTTTAACTTTTCCCATGCGCTGCATTACCGCAATGTTAGCGCGCATGTATTTACCGTTGGCATGATCGACGACGCCTCCAATTTTGTCAGTCAGCGCGATAGCTTTTCGGCATGCTTGAACATCGGCTATCAATCCATTGATTAATGGTTGGGAAGAGGACTGAAGAACTCCTACTGCTTTGTTAATGGCTTCATCAAGCGAGACATTTTTACCATCAACTTTTGCCGATGGCAGCTTGACGCTATCAAAAGAAGACTGAGTAAACCCTCTTATGCAATGCGGGTGATCAACATTGAGAGGCTTTAATGATGATTCGTTAACTTCAATAGTTAGGTCATCACAAAGTATCCCACAATGTGGGCAAGTGACATGTTCAAACTGCATTAGTCTATTTTAATGGTTTTGTTGGTTTTCATTTAGAGTGATGATTCAATCGACACTCAACGATTCTTGTAACGATTTTCAGATACGGACATATTGTCTTAGTTTATTACTAATTCCACTAGTTTGGATTGTGTAGTTCAGTATAAAATAATGCTCCTGCGATAGCGGGGAAAGCTACTAAGAATTTCGCTTACTGACTGATGATTTATTACTCGGCGATGAACCAGTAATATACGATGAATAAGCAACCGTAGAACATTGATGTTATACCACAAAAATCAAAATGTTACCGTAAGAACGCCAGCAAGACTGCACTTGGGATTCGTCGATCTGGGCGGTGCGTTAGGGCGTAAATTTATTAGTGCAGGTGTAACCATAGATGGATTCAGCACAGAATTAACCGTCAAAGCGAGTAAAAAATTTGAAGCGGCAGGTCCACGTAGTGGGCGTGCGCTGGATTTTGCTAGAGAATTGTTTGAGAAATGGAATCTAGATGGTGGCTGTACGATAAACGTTCACCGATCAATTCCAGAACATTCAGGTCTTGGGTCGGGTACACAATTGGCGTTGTGTGTCGGTAGTTGTGTTGCAAAGTTGTGGGATGTTGATGTTGATGCTGTCGGTATTGCTCAAGAATTAGGCAGAGGTGCTCGCTCTGGTATTGGCGTGGCGGCATTTGTGCAAGGCGGAATGATTGTAGATGGAGGCAGAGGCAGTAATACACGCGTGCCTCCTACCGTGGCTCGACATCCGTTTCCAGAAGCGTGGCGAATATTGATTATTGAAGATGGTAGCGACCTAGGTTTGCACGGTGCGCCAGAGTCTGATGCTTTTTCAACCTTACCTAGATTCTCAGATAACTGCGCCGGTTTTTTGTCTAGACAAGTGTTGGCGAGGATTCTGCCGGGAGTGATCGAAAACAATCTGCAAGAATTTGGCATGGGTGTGCGCGAGATTCAACAACGAGTCGGTGACTACTTTGCTCCTGCACAAGGTGGAAGATACACCAGTACTGCCGTGGCTGAAGTGATAGAATACTTAATTGAGAAGGATATTCCAGGAGTAGGCCAAAGCTCTTGGGGGCCAACCGGATTTGCATTCTTTGATAGTGATGTTGCAGCACATTCGATGCTTAGAGCGCTACAAAGTCAATTTGCTCATCTGCCGCAGCTTAGTTATAAAGTCGTTCAGGGCAATAATAAAGGTGCTGTTATGGCCTTAGCCGAGAATGATGAAAAAAGCCAAACTAGTGAAGAATCTGGCCAAAACTCTGGCCAAATTAAGGGTTAACTTATCAAAAATTATAGATTCATCTAACAGCTTTCACTTGCATAGTTTTGTCTATGAAGGGTTTTTATTACATTGGGATACAACATTAGAGAGATATAACACATGGAAAAGTCATACATTTTACATATGATTACCACTGCAAAAAACCTCAGCCCTTTCGATGTCAATATGGCGATTGATGCAGGTTGGACAAACTGCATTCCCTATATCGGTGTCGAAAAAGATGAAGTGCAGGCGCTGGTGCAAGATGCCATTTTCTCACGAGGCCCAAGTGGGGTTAAGAGAACAGGAATATTTTTTGGTGGCCGTGATATGCATATTGCGATGGATATGATGGAGATATGCCACGAATCCATGGTGCCTCCGTTTGAAGTGTCAGCATTTGCAGATCCAAGTGGCGCGTTTACCACTGCCGCAGGTATGGTGGCTAAAGTTGAGAAAGCCTTAAAAGATGTTCACGGGACGGATTTAAAAGGTAAATGTGTGGTTGCTCTTGGAGGGACAGGTCCAGTAGGTATGGCTGCTGCCGTTATTGCAGCTAAGGCAGGTGCTGAAGTAAAAATTATGGGGCGTAAGAAAGACAAAGCACAGCGCGTTGCAAGTATTTGTAATGCGGAATATGGATCTGATATGACAGGAATTCTAGGTGAAGCCAATGATGAGTTTGATTCATTTTTAGATAAGGTTGATGTTGTTTTTGCTACGGCGGCTGCCGGTATCCAGGTGATGAGCGAAGGGCAAGTTAAAAAAGCAAGTCGCTTAAAGGTGGCTGCTGACGTCAATGCTGTGCCGCCTACAGGAATCGCTGGATTGGATGTTATGGACGATGCCACACCAATACAATGTTCTGAAAGTGGAGCTGTTGGAATTGGTGCGTTGGCGATTGGTAATGCTAAGTATCAGGCACAGAATATTCTACTGCAACAAATGCGTGAATCCGATAAGCCAATTTATTTGCATTTTGAACATGCATTTGCCGTGGCTCGCGAATACGTCAATAAAAAGTAATTTCTTAATCATAATTTCCCACTCGGCGCGGGCTCTTTCTGAGTCTGCGTCTCAAGCTGGTTGGGATGTTATTAGTGTCGACGGTTTTGCTGATACCGACACACTTAAACTTTCCATTGAATGTTGGTGTTTACCGCTAGTTGCTGGTGAGTTCGTAGAAAGTTACATTGAAACTTGTCTTGTCAAGTTAAAGCAGCATTATCCACAGGCGAGAGTTATCCTTGGTGCGAGGGCGGAGAATCTAGCTAGTCATATTGAGGCATTCTCAGGTTGGCAGCTATGTGCAAGTAATTCTCAAGTCGTCGCTCGTCTTCGCAATCCTCACACATTTTTCCAGGGTCTAACTGAACTGAGTATTCCATTTCCGCCAGTGCAATTTGGGTCGTGCCCAAACGCTGGAAAATGGTTGTTTAAACTAGAAGATAGTTGTGGAGGGATGGGGGTCCGGAGTGAATATATTGATAATGTTCCTGGCTATTGGCAGCAAGAAATATCTGGTCTAGCTATATCCGCTTTATGTTTGTCAGATGGTCAAGAGTTTGTGTGTTTAGGTGTTAATCAACAGTATTCAATATCGAACTTTGAAGGTTGCCCCTATGTTTATCAGGGAGCACTAGCTAACGTAGATACTGATCCTTTAATTATTGAAAAAACAATAGGTTATATAGATAAAATAATAAGATACTTTAATATAGTAGGTGTATTTAGTCTGGACATGATTTTGTCTCATCAGCAAGGAGAAGAGACGCTTTATGTGCTTGAAATCAATCCAAGAATCTCTGCTAGCTTCGAATTATATGAACGTATTAATACGAATTTGAATTTGGTTGACGCGCACATCAGAGTATGTGAGGGTGTGCGCCTTTCAGAAATTGAATTGAGTAACTCTCAAAGTGCGTATCTCATTGTATATGCTAGAGATGATTGCCTGATTGCAGAGAATATGGTTTGGCCAGAATGGGTTAAAGATAGGCCCGAAGGATTGCGCAAAATCTCTAAGCATGAACCTATTTGTAGCGTATATGCAGATGCTGGGGAATCCGACGACTCACTATATTGCTTGCTTCAATGTCGATCTGAAAAGGTAATAAGAATTATAAATCAATAAGTTATTTAACTAATATAGAAAAATATTAAGCATGAATAAGCAGCCAAGCATAAATAATTTAAGTCAGCCAATTGTCCAGCAGTTGATAACGCGGGCGGATGCGCTACGTATTGGTGTAGAAAAAGATGCCAGTGGAGTCACTCTCGTGGATGCAGGCATTGATCATCATGGTGGTCTCGAAGCGGGTAGATTAATTAGTGAAATCTGCTTAGGTGGGCTGGGTAATGTATCGCTTACTCATACTAATACCGCGCCCCAGTGGCTATTGTCTGTGTATGTGCATAGTTCAAATCCGGTGCTGGCCTGTTTAGGCAGCCAATACGCAGGGTGGCAGTTATCGCATGGCGAAGGTAAAGATGCGTTTTTTGCTTTGGGTTCTGGTCCGGGCCGTGCTGCATCATTACGCGAACCTCTATATAAAGAACTAGCTTATGAAGATAAAGCTGACAAGGTGTGTTTGGTAATGGAAGTGGATAAAAATCCTCCTTCAGAATTGCTTACGAAAATGTCAAAGCAATGTGCTGTAGAGCCTGAAAATATAACAGTAATTCTTACGCCAACCAAGAGCTTGGCCGGCGTTGTTCAAGTAGTTGCTAGAGTTCTGGAAACGGCTTTACATAAAGCGCATGAATTGAAGTTTCCTTTAGAGAGAATTGTTGATGGGGCTGGTAGTGCGCCTTTGTGTCCTCCGATTCCAGATTTTGTTCAAGCGATGGGCAGAACCAATGACTCGATATTATTTGCTGGTCGAGTGCAGTTATTTGTCACTGGTCCAGATGAAGATGCAGAAGCACTAGCTAACGACCTGCCTTCTAATACTTCAAAAGATTACGGTAAGCCATTTGCCAAAGTGTTTTCAGATGCTAAGTATGATTTTTATCAAATTGATCAAATGTTATTCAGTCCTGCACAAGTCAGTGTCACAGCGATGGAAAGTGGTAATACTTACTTTGGTGGCGAAGTAAATTTAGATTTGCTGAAAGAATCATTTGGTGGCTAACGATAGTCCTAATGTTGCAATCATCACTGATGATCCAGGTTGGCACGGCCAACAGTTAAAACAATCGTTACTCAAACGTGGTTATCAGTCCTGTTTCGTACGTCTTCAGGAATGTCATTTCGATTTAAACGCTGACCGAGCAGAAATTCAATTGCCTGGATTTGACTCACTACCAGCCGGTGTCTTCGTGCGTGGTGTGCCTGGAGGCAGTCTAGAACAGGTAGTCTATTACTTAGACATATTGCATGGGCTCGAACATCTAAGTGTTCCGGTATTTAACAACACGCGTGCACTTGAGCGAAGTGTGGATAAAGGGATGACCTCGTTCCTCTTGAAGTCGAACAATATTCCAACACCAAATTCTATTTTTAGCAGCAATTTACATCATATTAATTATAAATTACGTGAGGCATTGGATCAGCACAAAAAACTCGTTATCAAGCCCATATTTGGTTCTCAGGGGAAAGGTGTCCAGCTGATAGAGAATCGATCTCAATATATCGATTTTGATGAAATGCATGGAGTGATGTATCTACAGGAGTTCATTGATGCGGGTGAAAATGTTGGGGTTGATTACCGGGTTTTTGTCATAGGGGATGAAGTGATCTCATGTATGAAGCGCGCTGGAGAAAGTTGGATTACTAATGTGGCGCAAGGAGGCAAGGTGGAGGCAGTTGAGCTGGGTGAAACCACCCAACAATTAGCTTTGGAAGCTGTGCGCGTCACAGGGCTTGAATATTCGGGGGTAGATTTGATTCGAGATAAACAAGGAAAATTCTGGGTAACCGAGGTGAATAGTGTGCCTGCATGGCGAGGGTTACAGCAGACTACTTCGTTGAACCTTTCTGAGATTATCGTTGATAAATTTTTAGATCATTGTCATTTAGCTTTAAATCATGATCAGCGCCATTGAGTCATATAAACATTGTTATCAAGAAGCTTGCTTACTTGAATTGCGAGCTTTGAAACCAGGCAATGTTGGATATCATTCTGACGGGCATGGAATGTCGGTGTCACAGTTTGAATTAAGTGCTCAGGCGTCATCTGAGCCATTATTTAGTCCCTGTGAAGGCGTTGGAGAACGTATTTTAAAAGCAGTCAACGCCACTCATGATGCCGTCGCAGACAATACGAATCTTGGCATTATTCTGCTAATCGCACCCATTGCGCAGACGTTACTTAACTGTGGATATAACTCCCAGTTAAAGGATAATTTGGCAAGGGTACTACTAGAATTGTCGGTGGATGATGCTAAATTCTGCTATCAAGGCATTCAACGTGCAATGCCTGGCGGTATGGGTGACGTAGAAGAGCAAGATATATCAGAAGTGCCTAATGTCAGTTTATTGGAGGCCATGCAGTTATCTGCAGAGAAGGATCGTATTGGATATCAATATGCGAACACTTTTTCAGACATTTTCGAACATAATTTGTCCATTTATAGAGAATATCTACAAAAATGGGGTAGTCAAGAATGGGCTGTGACAGCAGTATTTCTTAACCAATGGCTCAGGGTGCCAGATAGCCTGATAATTCGTAAAAAAGGTCTATTAAAAGCACGCGAGATTAGTGATATGATTGCGCCTCTTGCCAATCGGGTGTTGGCGTCCCAAGATCCAACGGATCATGTTTCAGGGTTACTATCTTTGGATAGTGGGCTGAAGAGCGTTGGTATTAATCCTGGTACGACAGCGGACATTACAGTAACTACTGTTTTTGTAGCAATGCTAGAGAGGTAAGCATAAGGGACGAACTATGTTGTGAAAACTTAACTAGTAGTTTTCATTAGGGAGGGGCCCATAACTAAAATTTTTCATCGTAAATTTTTACGGCTGTTTGTTAACAAACAATACTAATTAGGAGAAATTAAATGGCAGTAGTTAATAGAGTAATGGTTGGTGAGTCATTAGTAAATGACGCGGATCCAGCAGGAAATATGGCAGAAATTGCACACATCGATTTGCTAATGGGCCCACGTGGTTCAGCAGTTGAGACAGCATTCTGTAACGGTTTAGTAAACAACAAAGATGGTTTTTCAACTTTATTAGCTGTTGTTGCACCTAACCTTCCTTGTAAGCCAAATACTATGATGTTCAATAAAGTGACCATCAAAGGCGCTACACAAGCAGTACAAATGTTTGGTCCAGCTCAGGCTGCTGTTGCTAAAGCAGTTGCTGATAGTGTTGAAGACGGCACTATTCCGGCTGACGAAGCAGACGACATGTTCATCTGTGTTGGTGTGTTTATTCACTGGGAAGCTAAGAGCGACGAAGCTATCTACGAGAATAACTACAAGGCAGTTAAAGAGTCTATTGAGCGCGCAATCAAGGATGAGCCAAAAGCATCTACGGTTGTTGCACAAAAAGATTCTGCAGAGCATCCGTTCAAAGGATTCTAAGCAACCTCTTTATAGTAGTTCGAAATACCTCGGATTTAACGATCCGGGGTATTTTTTTGTCTGTGATTTAGCAGTAAAGTGTCACTATGAAATGTTTAGAATGTAAATCGGATGTAGAGCAACTAAATAACCATCATCTCAGTGATTGTTGCGGGTTGACGTTGCAGGAATATGCAATTCGTCATCATGTGCCGTTGGATTTGTTAGTGCATGAATCTATGGTCAATGTGGTTGATGATATTGCAGAATATTCGCTGCCATCGGATGACCCATCTATACGAGCATTATCTATTCTTAAAGTATTGCAATTGGGTGGTGCGTTTGAAGAGCAAAATAATTTTATAAGCTTATCAAGTGATATCAGACGATTAGATGAGTTGTTGTGGTATTTGCGTGAGCTGCAAGTTTACGGATTTCAATATAGACAAGAATATAACTACACTTCTACGAGTCATCGTGTAGTGCCTAATAATTTAATTAAAACTCCTATCGCTTATAAACATAAATTTACAGCTAGCAGTAATGTGTTGGACTTTGAGTTATTTCTGGCTGTGCTTGTTGCTCAGGCAGGAGAATTTCATAACGGTTATATATTCTTAAGTTTGCCAATTAATGATGAAATCGGCGCACTGTTAAATAAGCTAACAGTCAAATATCAAATTCGTTGGAAGACATTAGATGATGATGCGGATAACAAGAAAACTTTATATAGAACGGAATCATTAGAAGATGCGAAAAGACTGTTGGCATTAGTTTCGATCTATTTGAAAGAGATACCTTGTGTCTCTGAGCGTTACTTTTCAGAAGTGCAACATGCGATAGTCAGTAAAGAATTGGTATTTGATTCGGCCCATTTCATTACTGATCATCCAGGAAAGTGTGAAAACTTACATGGTGGGCGTTATGCGTTACATGTGAAGATTGAAGGACGTATTGATCCTTTAACTGGGTTTGTGGTGGATTATGGTTATCTCAAAGCAATTGTTAAAAAACACGTTATAGAAAAATTAGATCATCAAAATTTAAATTTTGTGTGTGCAGATTTAGGTTGGCGTTCAAGTACGGAATTGTTAAATATATTTATCTGGGAGCAGTTGATAGAGTTTTTACCTGGCTTGGTTGAGCTGCAAACCTATGAAACAACGCAATCCTTCTGCCAGTATCGTGGCCCCAGTTTAGAAGAGTTGCAAAAGAATAATGGCAAAACCCCGCTTAAGCATTTTAGCCAGCCTGAGTTAGGTCGATCTGTATTGAGGCAGTTATTGCACAGACATCAAAGTGCTAAAAATTTAAAAGTTGTTGCTAAGTAATTTTTTGTAAAAGACTCTTATCAAATTTTCCTGAGTGTAGGCTGTTGGCAACTAGTATGCCTTGTATATCGAGTTGTTCTAATTGTTTAATGTCATTGATATCTCTTGTGCCACCACCGTAAAAAACATTTTGATTGATAAGGTGTTGAGATATTGTTTGAATGCAAGCGATGTTAGGACCACTATTACTGCCCACATGACTCAGAGATAAAATTATAACCTCATTGGGCCATGCGCTAAATTTTTGTAGCAACGATGCTGGGCCAAGAATCTCATTATTCTTTATATCTATTGATAATAGTGGGTTATATCGATTCAGAATATCTAGGATTGTGTTCAGCTCATCTATATGGGTATAAGATTCTGAGCCAATAACAGGACGTGCGTTGCTGATATCGCTCATTATTCGATCCCATTGTTTGCCGAAGCGACCAAGATCTATCCAAAACTCAATGTCGGGATACTGAGAGCAGAGTGAAGTCCATAATGTATCGTCTAATTGTTGTTTTTCTATGCAATCCAGGTCAGCAATATATATTGTTTTGAATCCAGCTAACGTTAAAATACTTTCGATCACACCATTAATATCTGACTTATCGCAAAGCACGGAAGAAATAGGCTGGTAACTATCGCGATTACCTCTCTGCGCTAGTACAACGTTTCCTTGTCGATAATCTATAACGGGAATAATTTTCATTACATGCGTTTATTTGTCACTGAATTCATCACTGGTGGTGGTTTTGCTAATCATCCATTACCAGAAGGATTAAAACAAGAAGGCTTGCTAATGTTAAATTCTGTATTAGCAGATTGCTCTCGTATAAATAATATTCAATTAACTACCTGTTTAGATCCACGCATTACTCTAGATAAAAATAATGTGGATACTTGCTCAATTGAAAACTCTGCTGACTACATGCGACAAGTATCTCAATTGGCAAGCGGAAATGATTATACTTGGGTGATTGCGCCAGAAAGTGCAGGCGTACTTGAATCTGTCGTAGCGCAACTGTCAGAAGAAAATATTGCTACGATTAACTGTAGTGCTGAAAGTGTCAGAATGACTGGAGATAAGATTAAATGTGCTATGCAATTGTCAGCTGCGCAGATTGATACAGTAATTAATCTTTCCATGGATGAAGTTCAGCAGTATCAGCAAACAGTGGTGATTAAACGCCGCTTTGGTGTTGGTTGTGAAGGTTTGAAAATATGTGATTCAGGAGTATTGGCATTAGAATGTATTGATGATTTTAATCAATGGGTTGTACAGCCTTATGTTGTAGGCGAGCATTTAAGTCTTTGCTTACTTTGTTATGCAAGCAAAGCTAAAATACTCACTTGCAATAAACAGATTTTCAGTGAAGGACAAAGTCCTAAGCTGAAAGCCTGCCAAGTGAATGCTGTATCGATAAACCAACAAATAGAAATATTAGTAAAAAATATAGCTGAAGCATTTCCTGGATTAACTGGCTATGTGGGTGTGGATTTAATTAAGTCTAGTGATGCTTATGTAGTAATCGATATTAATCCACGTTTAACTTCATCATATATTGGGTTGAGCGAAGTGTTAACAGATAACCCGGCTGAATTATGCATACGGACTATTATAGATAAGAAACTACCTGAAAAAATAATGCGGAATAATAAAATTTTTGAGGTGTCTCTTGACTGATAACCCCATGAATAATGCTGGCTGGGATATTGGTGGCGCGCATGTGAAGCTGGCATATGTTGATAACAATAAATTATGTGTTCACCAATGGGACTGTCCTCTGTGGAAAGGGGCTGATGAATTAGTCGCTGTTATTCAATTAGCGTTAGCCAATATACCAAAAAATATTATTAATCATCATGTCACTATGACTGGAGAATTAGTTGATATTTTTATTTCACGAGATCAAGGTGTAAAAGAAATTATGCGTGTGTTGATTGAGCAAATTAGTTCGATAAGAAATATTAAATTTTTCTCGCGCGAAGGATTGATAGATTACGAAAAAGTTTTATTGGATACAGCATTAGTCGCTTCTGCCAATTGGATTGCCAGCGGCCATTGCGTGAGTAAAAAAAATGAAAATGTAATTTTCGTTGATATGGGCAGCACTACAACAGATATATTATCCATTGAGGACGGTGTGTTAAAACTAAATGGATTGACTGATTTTGAAAGATTGCGTTCTGGTGAATTGGTTTATACTGGTGTAGTTCGTAGCTGTGTGAATACACTTTGTCAGAAGATTCCATATAAGGGAGACTTGATCCCACTGATGGCAGAGTATTTTTCTATGTCTTCAGATATTTATCGAATTCTGCAATGGCTTCCTGCTCATGCGGACTATGGCAGCACTATGGATGGACAACCTAAGGATAAAATTTCAAGTATGCGCCGTCTTGCTCGTATGATTGGAGAAGATTATCGCGAAGAAGATGAGCAGGAATGGATTGCAGTAGCGCAATATGTTGCTGAAAAGCAAATGAAAATGATTGAGGAAAATATTAAAAGAATATTGAGTTCGTATGAGGATAAGCCAATAATAGTTGGTGCTGGAGTAGGGAGATTTCTCATTGAGAAAATAGCAAATAGGCTATCAATAGATTATCAAGATTTCACTCAATACGTTATTTCTGATGGTATAAGTTATAACTCAAATGCTTCAGATTGTGCTCCTGCTGTTGCGCTGGTGTTAGGATAAATAGCTTCTATGTCTAATGTTTCAAAACTTACTTATGTGAGCGTGCCATATTTTGAAGACGTGGCTCCTGTGTTTTCTACTTTTGCTTACTTACCATGGGCTATATTTCTTGATAGCGGACGACCTGCAAGTGAATTTGGTCGATATGAGATTTTTTCTGCTTATCCTAAGAAGACATTTGTTACTCAAGGAAAATTTACCACCATTACCTCTGGAGGCAATCAGCAAATAGTATCTGATGATCCCTTTGAGTTGGTAGCTAACGAGCTTGCCAGAAGTACTATTGAAGCAGATGGGCTTCCATTCACTGGAGGTGCATTAGGTTTCTTTTCTTATGATTTAGGTCGAAGGGTAGAGAATATCCCAAGTTCAGCCTTGGATGATATTGAGTTGCCAGAAATGGCGATAGGCATTTATCACTGGGCATATATTGCCGATCATGCAGAGAAAAAAGCCATAGTTGTCGGTGATCTTTCAGAGCCTAGAGTTCGATTGAATTGGCAAGACATAATAAACGATGTGAGCCAGTTAAAAAATGTTGATGATGAAGATGAATATAAGGCATTGAATAAAATTCAATCCAATATGACGGCAGAGCAGTATGCTGAAAAATTTACTGCTGTTAAAAACTATATTGGTTCAGGTGATTGCTATCAAGTTAATTTGGCACAGCGATTTAATGTCAAAGTAGAAGGTGATTCTTGGCTGGGTTATCAAAAACTACGCAAGATAAATCCTTCGCCGTTCAGTTCTTATATAAATATTCCTGAATGTAAAATTCTAAGTGTTTCTCCAGAGCGTTTTATTCAAGTGAATAATGAAGTTGTTGAAACAAAACCTATTAAAGGGACACGACCAAGAGCGGAAGATATAAAAGCTGATAATGTCCTTAAGCAAGAGTTAGAAATAAGCACAAAAGATCGAGCAGAGAATGTCATGATTGTTGATCTGCTGAGGAACGACCTAAGCAAATGTTGTGAAATTAATAGCGTTAAAGTGATTAAGTTGTTTGAAATAGAAAGTTTTCCAACAGTGCATCATTTGGTGAGCACTATCGAGGGAAAGCTTCCAAGTAAGACTTCGCCTGTTGAGCTATTACGCGAATGTTTTCCTGGGGGCTCTATTACCGGAGCGCCAAAAATTAGAGCTATGGAAATAATAGAAGAATTAGAGCCGCACCGGCGTGGACTATATTGTGGTAGTGTTGGTTATATTGGTTTTAATCGTAAGATGGATACCAATATCGCGATAAGAACAATTATTCAGAAAAACGATCAAGCTTATTTTTATGCAGGTGGTGGCCTGGTTTGGGATTCTCAAGTTGATGACGAATATCAAGAAACTTTTGATAAAGCCGCAGCTATGTTTAGGTTTTTTGAGCAATAGTGATAGTTGTCAAAATAGGTGGGAGTCTTTACGCATCACCATATTTGAAAAAATGGTGTGATCGGCTAGCAAATATTCATCAACAATCTGTTGTAATTGTGCCTGGTGGTGGTCCATTTGCTGATCAAGTGCGTGATGCTGATAATAAATGGAAATTATCTGAAGCAGTCGCACATGAGATGGCTGTGATGGGCATGCAACAGTTTGGGTGTTTGTTGGCATACCTTAATAATAATTTAAAAGTAATAGAAACTGTTAAGAGTATCTTTAGTGCTGACGCAATGATATGGCTGCCATACAATGATGTTGTATCCGAATGTGATTATCCCAAGAACTGGCAGACAACATCTGATTCTTTAGCTTTGTGGTTAGCATGTAAATTATCCGCAAACCATCTTTGCTTGGTTAAGTCGACCCAAATTGATAATAAACCTACCAATCAACTAATTGATTCTAGCCTGGTCGATAATTACTTTTCTATTGCTGCCAAAAATTATTCTGGGCAGATTCATTTTTATTGTGCTTCTCAATCAAATAACTTTTTAAAAGATGTGAATAATGGAAAATTCAACTGATCTGCATCCATTCGAAACGCTAGGCCTAAGTTTCATATTGGATGCGGTTGATAGCGTGGGTTTTGAAACTGATGGAAGAGTGACAATACTCAATAGTTACAAGAATAGAGTGTATCAAATCGGCATCGAAGAGAGCGAACCTATTATTGCAAAATTCTATCGTCCAGGTCGCTGGACTAATCAGCAAATACAAGAAGAACATGATTACTGTTATGAGTTAGTCGATGCGGAATTGCCTGTAGTTGCGCCGATTAAAAATAATCAGGATAATAGCCATATTTGAATATGGCGGATTTCGATTTTCTTTGTATCCCCGCAAAGGAGGCAGGGCGCCTGAGCTAGATTATCATGATAATTTATTTATTATTGGTTGCTTTCTAAGCCGAATACACATAATTGGTGCGTCATCTTCATTTAAAGCTCGTCCAACTATCAACAGCCAAAGTTATGGTTATGAGAGTGTTCAATATATTAAAGAAAATTTTATTCCTGATGAGTTACGAGTTGCTTATGAAACTTTAACAGATGATCTTCTAAGAATTATAGATACGATCATGAATGGTGTGAGTGATATAAAATATATTCGTGTACATGGAGATTGTCATATAGGTAACATGCTATGGCGCGATGAATTGCCGCACTTTATTGATTTCGATGATTCAAGAATGGCACTAGCAATACAAGATGTGTGGATGTTGCTTTCAGGTGATCGTAATGAACAACATGTTCAATTGAATGAAATTGTTGAAGGATATAATGAATTCGCTGATTTCAATCTGAGAGAGTTGCGATTAATAGAATGTTTGCGCACATTAAGAATATTGCACTTCTCAGCATGGTTGGCACGTCGTTGGGATGATCCGGCTTTTCCGTTAGGTTTCCCCTGGTTTAATACGTCACGTTACTGGGAAGAGCATATTTTGAGTTTGCGTGAGCAATTATCGGAATTGCAAGAACCAGTAATTGTTATTTATAATTAAATTGCTTTATTACCAACAAGCTGCAACAGCTGCTCTTGCAGCTGCGTCACCATAGTTGCCTTGTTCTGTGAAACGTCTTTCTAAAAAGCTGTATAGCTCAAGCATATTTGCCATGGCATCAGTGCGATGAGTCTTCGTAATATGATTTTGATACGAAGGATAGGCAACCGAAGCAAGAATCGCAACAACAGCTACCACAATCATTAATTCTATGAGAGTGAATCCAGAAACAAAGAATTCGGTTTTCATTATATTTCCTGTTATTTCAATTGTTGCCATGACTGGCGACCAACTATTGATGCATTACCTAAAATAGCATCGCTGATAATACCAGTATCAGTTGGTCTTAAAATATAATCTATACCATTATTGCCAGAAATAATTGTTGGTGAAGAGATAACACCATTATTTCCAAAACCAGATATTGCGACATTGTTTCCTCCATAATTGATATTATCTGAAATATCAATAAGGCCATCACCATTTATATCAGTTGCGGAAAATGAAGGGCGTGAACCATTAAGTACGTCAAGTTCCATTGTCCAACCGGTTGCTCCACCAGTACATGGATTGTCTGAAGGAATAATAGTGTTAAAAATTACTTCATCTAACTGAACAACAGGTTTTGAAATTACTCTTTCTCCATTTGCAGTCGTAGAGACTACATTTAAATCCATAAACCATCCTCTCTGGCTAGAGTAATTTACTGAGTTACTTGAAGAAGGAATTCTTGTTGGAACAATTGTGTCATCACTGGTATCTAATGGGGTTCCTCCGTTATCAGTTGTGACAAGTACTTCATTAAGTATGGTTTGCGCTTCTAATAATGAGCGCCCAGTAGGCAACAAAGTAGCATTGTCTTGGATGCTGTAGAATGTCTGTATACCAGGGTTGATAGGTATTAAATTGTCGCCGACCTCAAAATATTTTCCAGTACCGAATAAAACGTTATAGCCACCTGCTGGATTGATTGCTAGGCTAGGCGGTGATGTGATTGGTTGTGCAGTCCCACCAGCATCTTGTGCTTTATATAGAGGGGCGGGTTGTCCAGCTAATGTATAATTCCACATCCCAACTTGTAGCGATATTGGTAAAGGCTGTTAGGTCAAACTTCCACATGTTGCCATATAAATCACCTGCATACATGACATCAGCAATTCTGTCGAAGTTAGTGTCTAATGCAGTTGGCTCGGATAAACCATTAGGAATTGCCACTGTACCTACACCGGTATCAATGATTCTCATGATTGAGCCATCAGAGGCATCTAATATTATTAACTGTGCTTTTTGGCTGGCACTGTTGAAACCGTTGCCAATCACAACACCCCACTCCCCATTGTTTAATCTAACAATTTTTGGCTTGCCTAATACGAAACCTATTTCATTACTACCATTGGATACGTCGGAATCAATTTTGAATTCCCATAACACATTACTCTCATTGAAGTTTTTAGGATCTGTGATATCTAATGCGTAGAGTCCTCGCCCTCCTGCGCCTAATGAACCAACTAAAATTGTCTTCCATGCTCCGTCAATATATACATCGCTAAATGCTGGAGTAGCATCTACATAATATTGGTGCGGATAGTTAGGGTTTGTAAGATTTGTTAATTCATCATGTAGGTGACTAGGAATGTAGGCAAATAATTCTTCTCCGGCAGTGGCAGGGTTGATATCTTCATTATCCTGGAATGCGTGTAACATTCTATCATTTGCACCGGCATAAATGACGCTAAACAGTTGGTTGTTAGCAGGTACAAATTTGCTAGTTTTACTGGCTAAATAGGCTAGGTAGCTGCTACCAGCAGCACCTGGTAAAACATCATATCCAAAGTTTTCGATGCTGGCAGAGATTGGAGATGAGTTTACAATATCCCCTAATAAGTTAGTACGATTTCGATACGGGCCATTATTGGCAACTTCTAAAGATTGATCACCTCTAATATAATTTACGATGCTTGTATTATCTACTCCCGTTGATACTACCTCAGAATTAAACACCTCGACCTCAGCTAAGCTTAACCAATTCTCACTATTGTAAACATTGCTTACTGTAGTAAGACCGCTAAAACCAATACCGCCAGCTTTTTGTAATCTTATATATTGTCCTGAAATGCCCACGCTTTGTGCGATGAAAGTAGTGGTTGTTAAATCAGGTATTACTTCAACACCACTTAATCTTGCGCGATCACTGCCTGCATCTCTTACTATATCCAGGTCTAATGTGTCATCTGCTGCTGTGTATCTTATCGCGACAGTTTGTGCAACATTATCTCCGGAAGCGCCAATGTTATAATTATCTAGAACTTGTATCCCGTCAAATATAACATCAACAATTGATGAGTTATTGTTAATTTTAGAAAAGTGTAAAATTATGACGTGTCCGAGCCCAGCGTGAACCGGAATATTTAAATGTATTGGGTTACTTCTTCTAAGTTCTGACTGATATAAAAATTCATCTGTAGTCTCACCGAGAAACTTGCCAGTATCTGTATTTGTGATGGTATTAGAAGTTGATTCGTCATTGCCTGCTTCGTGATAAATATCATCCGTTACCCAGTTTCGACCACGTGCATCGATAAAGGCAGCGCCTCCACCGGCATTGATGCGTAATGCATTACTATTAATGATTTGTTCAGAATAATCTGCATTAGCAAGTGCTGCCGCTAGGTTTGCTGCACCAGCAGTGGCGCTACTTGGGAAAGGGGTGTCTGCTACCATCACATATAAATTGCTTAATCTGTTGCTGCTACCATCTGAACGATTATGGATATTTAGTGTTGAAATATTTGTTTGTAGTGCTCCTAAATCAACCTCCCAATATTCATTTGGCCCTGTATTGTTTGAGTGGGTGACAGAATTGTTATTGTAGTTACCATCTATATTGCCATCAAAGGCTCTAGAAGCATCGCCACCAAATGCAGTTGTAGATTGTGTGGCAGTACCTGCTGTTAGTTGTGTTGTTACAGTAGTCGTTGTTGGTGCGCTAATATTTAAAGTCACGTTGGCTGGCAAGAACTCAACGGGAGTAGGAGCTAAGGTGCCGCTACCATCGTCTGTCAACACAGTAGTGAATATATTTCTTGATCCGTGTGCAGGTATTTCGTCAGCAGCATCCCATAATGTGCTGCCAATTGTTCCGTCTAGATTAATATCTATTGCCTGAAGTCTTCCGCTCTAGTCTGAACTTGAGTAGGTCGCTTGATATACTCAAGAGTTTTGGCGCAATTGCGTACTATTAACAGCAATTGCTGTATTCGACGCTGCGGTAACTTGATTGATGCTATCAAATGATTGTTGTAGCTTGGTGATCATTTTGCTTGGTTCTGTGGCAAGAACATAATTGTCTGGCTCGCTATTACCATCACTATCCCATTCAGTTGTCTGCGGGATGCCGTCGGAGTTTCTATCTATAAACCCACCATATTTCCCTGCTAACCAAAGTGGGTTCACATTACCAGTTAATGGGTTGCTGTTATATTCTTGTGAGTCAATCATGAATGTAGCAACTGTTTGATTGCCAGGCAAAGATGAAAGATCTTGTGTATTGAGGAAGTGCGCTAAACCTGCAAGGTAGTAGCTATTTCCCCGGCCATTTCTATTGGTGGGGTTAATACCAGCGCCAGTGCTTGGTGCGAGTATCTCACCTAATTTCGTAGTCCTTAGTTTTGTAGAAAGTTTGTTGCTCCCTGTTGTTGCAGCATCTTCTAACTGACCTACATAATTGGTTAAAGCTGTTACATCCATTCTGGAATCTGAGTCGGAAGGTGCTGTACCGCGGTCATGGTTAACGGTTACATTTCTGCCTAAAACATCTACAGTAGGATTGGTGGTGAAATGAGTTCCTGGTAATCGTTTATCTTTCCACGGGAAAGCATCATTTATGGCGACTATGAAGTTTTGCTGGCATTCATATTGGATGGGGTCATCCCAGGCTGTAATTATTGGGAAGCCACCGTTATTGCTAGTTGATAATCCGCTGTATGTGCTCGGAGTAGGGCCTAAATCTTGGAAAAATCGACTTGCCTAATAAAATAATTCACTAACAGGATCAAATGATTTATATCCACCAGCTAAGACTGCAAATTTATTAATATAATTTATCACGCCACTGTTACCAGAAGGTGCTCCATCTGGATTGATAATAAATAAGCCGTCAGTGTTGTATTCTCTATTAGGATTAATCGCTCCAGTTCCTAATTCGGGCCCAATGTATTTCATGTTACTTCTTAATACGCTACCTTGGCGGGTATTACTATTATCCGTGGTATACGCCATCACACCAAAGCGCATTTTTTCGTCGTTGCGTTGAACCAGTCCTTCGGGTTTGTAATAAGTTACGGAACCATTGGTGCGTGCTATACAGTTGCTTTCTAGTCCTTTATTTCTTAAAGAAGCATTTTGTTTGCAAACTTCTAATCTGACGTTGTAGGTTGAACTACTTCTATTTGAAAGCTCTAGCCTAAATGCAGAGGAGTTGTTAGGGTGAGTTATTCTTGCCCAGGGATTGCTGAATGGAGTCACTGATCCAAGTGGAACTGTAGAGGAGCTATTTGTCACACTGCTTCCAATTGCTTTTCTGTGGAATCCAATTGCAAGTGATCTTTCAATTATTGTTTGTGTAGTTGTGTCTGTGATTCTTCTACCACCAGTCATAGTTAAGATATAACTATCGATAGCTGTCATAGTTGCCCAGTTCAAAAAGTTTCCGCTCCATCTGCCTGACTGTCCATCGTCACATGAATGATCAGAGCTCGCATTGTCTGATGGTTGAAATCGATTGCTAGAATATGAGTAACACTTTAGTGGATCAAAGTAGCCGATGTAATCGAATGTTGGGAAATAACAGCTACCCAAGTTGTTGCCAACACTCGGAATATTTTTTCTACCAGTACATCCAGGACTAGAGCCAGGTGCGTCATTATACGCACCGCCACCCATGGGTGTTTCAATAGACATGTTGAATAATACATTTGCTCCGGCTCCAGTGCTTAAGTTTAGCGGTGCATCTGTAAGATTAATAGCTGCAAAAGCTGGGCTATTTAATAATAGAAATCCAAGCAATAAACTTTTAACCGGGCCTCTTATATGCATAAAAGATTTCATGGGCGATATATTATTTGAAGCCATATAGATATTATTTAAAAATAAATATTTATTGGCTATATTGAATATCATAGGTTTTATTTTTTACTGTAAGTGGCTTGAATGAGCGTCGTGTTGTTGTTTAGCCCAACGCCTTTCACTGTTATCCGGTAATAATTTAATGTACAAGTAAAGGGGCTGCTTGGTTCTGATAAGCAGCCAGGCATTGTTGTTTGATCTAATTCTTCAATTATAAATTGTGGTGTAGTGGTTGTTCCATTGATGTCTATTGTATTTGCATTTCGCCACGCTGATGCAGCGATATTCGTGCCCTCCCAAATAGGAAAATTTGTGTCGCCAAGTATACTGTGAGGAAACAAGCCATTCGTGCCATCAAATATCGACGAAGGACCTATAACAGTTCTCACGTAATTTTCTGCGTCACGAAGTGCTGCTTCTGCTGCTTCAAAAGACAAATGTTTGCTACGAATATTGCCAGCCATTTTTTCTTGAAGGATTGTAGAATTAATAGAAGCAAGTCCTATCCATGTGGACACCGTTAATAATATTAAACATATTGTTAATGCGACTCCATTTTGTTTCTTGTGGAATTTATTCATATACATTTGCTCAATTGATCTGACAGTATAATTAATTTATGGAAGTCGATTGCGAAGACTAACTGTTGATGTGTATACCAAACGCAAGCGATTATCTGTACTGACTACAGGTGCACCATTAAACTGAATTGTTTGTGATTGCTGAGTGATGTTATCTCTGCTTTGCAGTAATAAGCTAATTCTGACGCTGCGGATACTCTCCCAATCAGTGACATTGTCGGCTGTTTTATAGCTATCTGCATAGTCATCACTAGATGCAACATCATCTTCGCCGTACAGAATTTGCATATCTTCAATACCTGATGCTAGCTCTGATACGTTAAAGTCTTTTTGTATTGCTGGAAGTGGGGGTGATGCTTCTATGATATTGTCACCATTAGGAGTCCAAGATGATCGAAATAATGATGGGATGCCATTTACATTGTTTGCAATATAGTACGCTACTGACTGTAAACGATAGACGCCAGCTTTTTCGTCAAATACGCCAGACAAGCTTGCACTTGTATTTCGTATGACTGTATGAGCTAGTGTCTGACTTTCGGCGGTATTCGTGACAGTTTCAACTTCAAAAATATCTGCTCTTGAGCAATCAGTGATTAATACTACATCATTCTCGGTGAATGAACATGAATTTGAAACACCTATAGTTGCATTTGCAGCAAACGCTCCATTTAATTGCGCTCCGCATCCTGCACGTTGAATGTTTAATACATCAGTACCATTGATGACTCCCGATAGATTTAAATTTATAGGTACTGCGGGTGTCTAGGTAGTAGTATTAGCATTGTATCCGCGAATAGAATTTTCTGTGTTGAACGGGAGTAAAGGAGCAGGCGCTCTTGCTAAAAGTAAAGCTGTAACTCTAGTTCGACTACTACAGCCGTTGTAATCAACCATGCGTATATCTTCAACCATCGAGTCAATAGCAAAACGCCCACTTTCTTGTAGTCGTGAGAGTTCATTTTCTAAACTGTATGTTCTTTTGTTGTTTATGAAGATATTGATTGCGTCAGCTGTCAGCACTAAACCTAGTACTAACGCGATTAATAATTCAACTAGCGTTACACCTTTAATATATTTTCTTTTGTTCATTGCTTATATGCTTGCGACAAATGAATATGTTCGTGTTGTGATAGCTGTGCCAGTGCTAGTTACTTCACCTTCTCGTTCTATGTCCCATGAAATTATTACAGTACAATTACCTGTGGCGGTGCAGTCTATTGCGCCATCACCATTAGGCAATAAATTTTCAATGCTGGTCATCCAGTCATTAATATCTATAGTCGGTAGCGTTGATCCAGCAGATGGCTTACTTGCGGTTAATAAAATGTCGTAGTCTTCTGTAATGGCTGCATTTCGATTTGCTCTTAGCCTATCGACTATATCGTACGCAAGGAATGTCGCTTGAGTCTTATGTAAAGCTCCATGATTGGCTTTCATAGTGGTTAATTGCAGTGCGGCAAGCCCCAGCATGCCTACTGCCATAATAATAGAAACTAGAACTTCAATTAAAGTGAATCCACTTTGGGAATGTATCTTCTTATAATTATTCGATCTCATATGTCTAAACTAGTATCTGTAAATGATTAAGGACAAACTGCTTGGGATACATTTGGTTGTCCTGATAAACCTATAGTGAAAATTCTTGTATCAGCTTCGCCGCTTGGACAGTTGTCTGGTGTTAGTGTCAAGACAATAGGGTTGTTGCTATTTATACTTCCATCCGGCAAATCAACAATTGAATTTACATTTGCTATGGTAAGTGTGGCGTTATCAATTGAATGGAAAGTGCGTACAAGAGTAGAAGGTGTGGTTGCGTTATTGTAAATTTCCCAACCTTCAGACCAATCAACACCAGGCGACTATTGGTTGAATTGTTGTTTT
This sequence comes from uncultured Gammaproteobacteria bacterium, assembly GCA_951812785.1. GTDB lineage: Bacteria > Pseudomonadota > Gammaproteobacteria > UBA4575 > UBA4575 > UBA1858. Next base: position 1,527,402 of record OX638335.1, on the reverse strand, counting down.
CAGTGATAGCCTCGCTACGTGCGTAAAGCAACGAGGATAATATGGTGTTGCTTTGAGAAGTGATGGCATTTTTTCTTAATAGCTGTGTAAATGATGGAATGCCGATTGTTAATAAAACAGCAGCTAATGCCAGGGTGATCATTAGTTCTACTATTGTAAATCCAATTATATTATTTATAATATTCATTAGCCTAATGATTTAATGTTGATATACCTTTCGCTTAGATAATCTAAAATCTGATAAGCTTGTAGATTAGGATTTTCTACTCAAATATCTTATGATAAAACTAGTTGTGTTAGCGCAAAAAGTATCCTGCCTAAACGCTCCGATTAATTTACATTGGTTTCTCGATAATTGTTGTGAATCAGTTATAACTTGTAAGGATTGTCCGATGAGAGGATTTAATGGGTCTCAAATGTGAGCTATGCGCGATAAATTGATGAGTAATTGGATTATTTGTTGATGGATGTGAGTTTAAAAATGCATAAGTATTATTTCTGTATTTTCACAATTGTTACGGGTTTATCTAATATTTAAAATATTAAGTATAATTGTGCGATAGTTATCTGAAATCAAGCCTGTTCTTGATAGCATCTAGGCGAAGACTAATGGAGAAAGGGCCGTGTTGTTATCCTGATGTGGAAGATTAGGATTGGTTGGATAAATTAGCCGACGTGATGTATTGCAATTACTATTGGGAATGAATGTTCATTTGTCTGAGTGGTTGGTTTTTTCGGGTCTTATCTGTTTTAACACTTCTATTGTTGAGGAATTTCTTGGGTTTTTCTTTATCGTGTAAATCTAAAATGGGAGAGTCCATTAATTCGAACTGTTATGAGCGTACTATCACCAGTTGTCAGTTTGGGGAAGGTAAATGTGCTTATCCCAGATGAGAGGCTTTTAATGTGTTGGGTATCAGGTCGCGAATGCGGCTAACAAATTTTGTGCTGATTCTTTCAGTTCGTTTTAAATCTTTGCAAAGAGCTGTGCGAAAGCCGATGTAGTCAGGATTGATGGACAATAAAGTTTCAATATCTTTTTCGCGTAATGAGCCTGCAAGCCCAGTGACTAGGCTATTATTTTTAGCTGTTTGAATAAAGTTAGAAAGCTCGTTGAGCTCTCTATGTAGAAGCAGACTGCCGGAATTTTTTCCTGCAGTATCCATCATTACACCAGTTAAGCGTGCTTTTTTGCATATTTTAACTGTTTCTTGAATATCAAAATCTATATCAGCAAATAGTACTGCGATAATTTTCACGCCACGTCGTGCATGATATTCGAAGGTGGGTAAACATTTGTCTGTGTGTTCTTGGGTGAACATGCCGACTTTGACATAGTCGACACCTGTATCGGCTACTTTGCCTATTTGTTCTAAAATTAATGAGACGTCGGCTTCAAGATCACCTACAGTAGCGCTGACTATCGACTTTTCCCATAGGTGGTCAACAATGTTATGAATTGCATTAATAGTTAATCCGCCGAGTGCGCCCTGACTAGGATCTTTTAAGTCAATAATATCTGCGCCATGTTTGCTAACAGTGATGGCATCTTCTAAGTTATCAACACTTGCTAAAAATCCAGTCATTATGCTTTCTCGGTCTGTTTGTTTCTATGTTGGGTGACTTTTTCCATTAGCCAATTCCATGCTTCTAATTCGCGTTCGCCAGCTGTTTTATCTAAGCCGATACGCAAATATTCAATTTCGTTATCTATCTTTTCTGTAGTTAGCATATGTAATCGACTGGCTAGTATAGCTAATTCTATGACAGCAAACTGAGCGCGGTTATGGCCATGATAAGGTTTATGCATTTGTTCGTGAACAACATCACAATAAAACTCTGGCCGCTGCTCGTGATCTTCATGTGTGTGTATTTTGATTTCTGTATGGGCTAAACAATCATGCAATCTTATCCCTGCAATGATATCAGTAGGGACAGTTGGCCAATCGCGTCTTCCTGTTAAGCAACCAGCAAATATGCGCACATCATCAGGATAATTAATTGTTGCTGTCCCTTCGCGCATAAGATTGTTTAATGTAGAGGAAGGTTTGAATGGTGCGAGCATTAAGCCTCTATCAGTTTCGTGCACACCCATCGGAGTAATGTGGGCACTGCCATCTTCATGTAATGTGGTAATAATACTTTCTCTGATAAAAGGCATAATTAATCAGTTGTTAACAGCGTCTTGCGTCGTTCTTTTTGTATTTGGTAGATTTGCGATTATTTTTACGATCTTTGCGCGATTGCATAGTGCTGCCTTCATCTTTAAAAGCGTTTAGATCTTGCTCGCTTTTTTCAACATGTATACCCCATTCAAGTTCTTCGTCTTGGTCGTAACGTTTACCTAATTGCCAAGCAATTTGTGCTCGTGCGAGTTCGCATCCCAAATAAAACGCATGGGCACCATCTTCAGCAACGTTTAAGCGTGGGTAAAGATCAAACGGATCAGTAGCGTTCCAAATGCCATCGCGATTGTATACGAAGACGCCTTCATCACATACCTGAATTCGAAAATTTGGATCGCGTACATTTTCAGCAAACTCTTTGATCTCGCCTACGTCATAAGGGAAGGGCTTGCGTTCATGCAGAGCCATTAATCCATTGTGATAACCTTTTGGTGGGATATGGCCTTTTTTAGAAGCGTGCATTATTCGTCTGGCGAGATCCGCTTCTTTGACTGACTTACGACAATGTTCGCTGACTTCAGTGGCTAGTATGTGACCAATATCAAGCTCCGAGATTATACCCATCAACAATGCATTGGTTCCTGCGCTATCAACATGTGTTAGCTCGGTTAAGTTGCCAACCCCCATCATGATTTCTATATCGGGATAATGCTTGCGTAAGTTGCGGTAACGAACGATTGATTCAGTAAAATTGAAATTTATTGGATCTAAAATAGGGTCAGCAATGAAACGCACACCTTCTTTTAGAAGTGTATTAATGGTTTTATATAGTGAGCGCATATTGCTTGGAGGGCCACCAATAATGATGGGTGTTGAATCAACTTTCTCTAGTATCCATAGAGAGTTATATTGCAAACTTAATAAAAAATCTGCGCCTGCTTTACCTCCGGTAACGAGATCTTCAGCGAGTAAAGAATCGACACTGACTTTAAAATCAGCAGACTTAAGCGCTTGAACCGATTCAGCTAAGTGGCCAAATGGCGTATTAGGTAAACAGCCTAAATCAATCACATTGGCGCCATCATTTCTGTACTGCTCAGCACGAGCGATGATTTGCTCGACAGTCATATTGGGGGCATCAACAATTTCAGCAAAAATGTCTGTTGAGTATTTGCTTAAGTCAGATTTTTTAGCGGCATGGCCGAAATATTGGGGTAAGTCTTTGAGTTCTTCTGGGCCGCGTTCAACTGGTTTGCCTAGTTGGTTGGCGAGCTGGTCAATATCACCACGGCAACGACCTGGCAGCATTACTTTATCGAATTTCGACACATCTTTTAGTCGCCTAGCGATTAAATCTGTCGTCATCAAGGCGGCCACGCTGACGCCAATTTGATGAATTTCGTAACTAAACTTGGTGGGCTGCATATTTTCGAGCACCTTATGCAGACTTTTTTCAGCAAGTTTGCCAGTGAGAAAAAGTAAGTGTTCAGACATTTTTAGTTAATTAAATTAAAACAATGAGTTATAGAGATGACATAGGAATAACTTCAATTGCGAGATTATGTTATTTCTGATGTGCGAATAGAGCAGTTGTTGCTAAACTCTTGCCAATGAATTCACGAGTAAAGCGACGCGTACCCCTTTCAGAACAAACACTTGCACAATCTCAGCTTCCTGATCTGCTGCAAAGAGTATACGCGAATCGCGGTATCGCGGATCCTGCCGATTTAGACATGTCGATAAAAAATATTTTGCCTCCAAGCTCTTTGAAGGGTGTCGGTGCTGCAGCAAAATTATTATTTAAAGCGATAAAAGATGATCAATCTATGATCATAGTGGGTGATTATGATGCGGATGGTGCAACTAGTACTGCGGTAGCGATGCGTGGGCTAACTAGTTTAGGTGCTCAAAATATTAGCTATATCGTGCCGAATCGGTTTGAGTTTGGTTATGGGCTAACCCCAGAAATTGTCGATTTAGCGCAAAAAAGTGCTCCAAAGTTAATAATTACTGTCGATAATGGTATTTCTAGTCTCGCTGGTGCACAACATGCGCGTGATCTGGGAATCGATGTGTTAGTGACTGATCATCATTTGCCTGGGCATGAACTACCTAATGCAAATGTTATTGTGAATCCTAATCAACCAAGTGATGATTTTCCAAGTAAGTCATTAGCTGGTGTCGGTGTAATGTTTTATGTGCTGATTGCACTACGTTCGCATATGAGAAAACAAGAGTGGTTTAAGTCTCAAAATATTCCCGAGCCAAATTTTGCCGAGTTATTAGATTTGGTAGCTTTAGGCACGGTGGCCGACGTGGTTCCTCTTGATCGAAATAACCGTATATTAGTTGAGCAGGGTTTGCGCAGAATCCGTGCCGGACAATGTTGCCCTGGAATTTTGGCATTGCTCAAAGTGGCAGGAAGCGATTATGCGCGTGCGATTTCAACTGATTTGGCTTTTTATGTCGGTCCACGCGTGAATGCAGCAGGCAGATTGGAAGATATGTCGATAGGCATCGAATGTTTGCTTGTCAAGAATGAAACTGCCGCGAACGAAATAGCCACTCAATTACATGCGCTAAATATAGAAAGACGTGAAATTGAGAGTCAAATGAAAGATGAAGCAATTAAAAGCTTGGATCAACTACAGACTGATAAATTCATGGTGAATAAAAATGAGTTAGGTATCTGTCTATATCGGCCTGATTGGCATCAAGGTGTGATAGGTATATTGGCCGCGCGGGTTAAAGAGAAATACTATCGGCCCACCATTGTTTTTGCCAACAATGATGAAAATGAGTTAAAAGGGTCAGCGCGTTCAATCCCAGGTGTGCATATTCGTGATGTGCTTGATACGGTGGCTGCACGCAATCCAGAACTCATTTCAAAGTTTGGAGGCCATGCGATGGCGGCTGGTTTGAGCCTGCTAATAGAGCACTACGACCAATTTGTCAGCGCATTTAATCAAGTATTAGAAGAATGGTTGTCACCAGAAGATTTACAGGCAGAGATACTTTCTGATGGTGAATTGGACGAAAATAATCTTAGTTTAACGATGGCAAAAACGTTAAGGTCATCTGGTCCGTGGGGGCAAGGGTTTCCGGTGCCGATATTTGATGGGGAATTTAAGGTGTTAGATTACCGAGTTGTCGGAGAACATCATCTGAAACTGACTCTACAGTCAGTCCAGGGAAATAATTCGCTGAATGCGATTGCGTTTAATTATTCTAACCTCGACTGGAATAATAGAGCGTCGCTAGTTCATGCGGCCTATGAATTGGATGTTAATCATTTCCGTGGCATAGAATCCACACAATTATTAATACGACATCTAGAAGTGCGAGCAATGCATTAATTTTTGCTATTTCTGCAATATTTTTGTCATTCCAGCGCGACCATCAAGAGTGGTGGAAGTATTAGAAATGCAGGACGCTTACAGGGAGGAAAGTGATAGAGTCGAGCCATGAACGGAGACCGAGTAATTTCTAATGTAGGCTGGAATCCAGTAGAATAAAGTATACTAATTCTCAGTTGTAAATGTTTCGACTGGGTTTTCAACAATGCCAAGCATGGCGATTATTATAGATAAATAAACATGGAACTGGCACTTTATTTCACCCAGCTCAAAGAACTCGGCGAACGAGTCAATTCGCTTAGGAGGTATCTTTGACTACGATACAAAAGTGGAACAACTTGAGGAAGTCTCTCGAGAGTTAGAAGATCCAGATGTGTGGAATAACCCTGAGCGTGCACAACAACTGGGTAAACAACGTGCACAATATGAAACGGTAGTTAATACTGTTCGTACTACAGAGCAGGGGGTAGCAGAGGCAATAGAGTTGTTAGAGCTAGCAGAAATGGAAGATGATGAATCTACTGTGAATTCTGTGCTTGAAGATCTCAACCAACTCGAAGAGAAAGTCGGTAAGTTAGAATTTCGACGCATGTTTTCTGGCGAGATGGATACCAATAACGCATTTTTAGATATTCAGTCCGGCTCTGGCGGTACGGAAGCACAAGATTGGGCAGAAATGATTCTGCGTATGTATTTGCGTTGGGGTGAAGATAAAGGGTTTAAAACCGAATTAATTGAAGTGTCTCCAGGTGAAGTCGCGGGTATTAAAAGTGCCACGATAAAGTTTGATGGAGAATATGCATTTGGTTGGCTGCGGACAGAAACGGGCGTGCATAGACTGGTGCGAAAGTCTCCTTTTGATTCTGGCAACAGAAGACACACTTCATTTGCTGCGGTATTTGTCTCGCCAGAAGTAGATGACGATATAGATATAGAAATAAACCCCGCCGATTTACGCATTGATGTTTATCGAGCCAGTGGCGCGGGCGGGCAGCACGTTAACAAAACAGAATCAGCCGTACGCATCACGCATTTACCAACTGGAGCTGTCACACAATGTCAAAATGACCGTTCTCAACATAAGAATAAAGATGTAGCGATGAAACAGTTAAAAGCAAAACTGTACGAGTTAGAAATGCAAAAGCGTAATTCTGAACAGCAAGCATTAGAAGATTCTAAGTCTGACATTGGTTGGGGGAGTCAGATTCGGTCCTATGTATTAGATCAATCTCGTATTAAAGATTTACGTACGTCAGTTGAGACGAGTAATACTCAAGCAGTATTGGATGGTGCATTGGATCAATTTATTGAAGCAAGTTTGAAGCATGGCTTGTAAATAGCAGCCTAGGGAATATTAAAATAATGAGTGGGCAAGATAATAGTCAAGATCAGCAGCATGATGAGAATAAGTTAATTGCGCTAAGGCGTGAAAAGCTTGCTGAAATTCGCAGTAAACGAAATGCATTTCCCAATGATTTTAGTCGGGACACATTGGCGAATGACTTGCAAAATGAATATGGTGAAAACACCAAAGAAGAATTGGCCAAGTTAAATCAACATGCAAATATTGCTGGTCGTATTATGGCAAAACGAGGTCCGTTTCTGCTGCTACAAGATATGTCAGGAAGAATACAAGCTTATATTGATCGCAAAGGTTTGGATAAGGAATTAGTTAAGGAGATTGATACTTGGGATATTGGCGATATTATTGGCGTGTCTGGCCCGATAAGTAAATCAGGTAAGGGTGATTTGTACGTCAAGATGGAAACAACTGTTCTTTTGACAAAATCATTACGTCCATTGCCGGAAAAGTTTCACGGTTTGACTGATCAAGAACAACGTTATCGTATGCGTTACGTTGATCTGATTATGAATCAAGAAGCGCGTGAGACATTTAAGATTCGTTCTAAAATAGTGGCATTCATTCGTGGTTATTTGAATGATAAAGATTTTTTAGAAGTGGAAACGCCAATGATGCAGTCAATACCCGGGGGTGCTGCAGCAAAGCCATTTGTAACGCATCACAATGCATTGGATATGCAGTTATTTTTGCGTATAGCACCGGAGCTGTATCTGAAGCGATTAGTCGTAGGTGGGTTTGAAAAAGTATTTGAAATTAATCGTAACTTTAGAAATGAAGGCTTATCTACCAGACACAATCCTGAGTTTACGATGCTTGAGTTCTATGAGGCCTATGCTGAGTATTATGTGTTGATGGACCGTACAGAGGATATGTTGCGTCAACTTACTTACCATTTATATGGTAAGTACACCATTGAATACCAGGGATCGACATATGATTTTGAGCAACCATTCACGAGAATGTCAGTTAAAGAATCAGTGCTGAAAATGAATTCAAATCTTAGTGAAGAAAATCTAGCAACGGTGGGGTCGCTACGAAAAGTATGTGATGACTTAAGTATTCCGTATGAAGATAGTTATGGAACTGGAAAGCTTCTCATTGAAGTTTTCGAAAAGACTGTCGAAGATAGACTCAATCAACCAACATTTATTACGGAATATCCAACAGAAGTGTCACCGTTAGCAAGGCGTAATGATACCAATCCAGAAGTGACTGATCGATTTGAATTTTTCGTTGGCGGTAAAGAGATTGCAAATGGCTTTTCAGAGCTGAACGATGCTGAAGATCAGGCTGCACGATTCAAAGAGCAAGTCGCACAAAAAGATAGTGGTGATGAAGAAGCAATGCATTATGACGCGGATTATATTCGTGCATTAGAATACGGTTTACCGCCAACAGCAGGCGAGGGAATTGGTATAGATCGTTTAGTGATGTTGTTTACTGATTCAGCTTCGATTAGAGACGTATTGTTATTTCCGCAAATGAGAACAGAGTAACTTAAGTGGTTCTCAAATTGCAGTTTGACTAAATTGTAATAGTTCAGACCCGATCTGACAATTAGCAATCCACAAGGGTTGCAAAAGCGAGAGTTACCCGTTTTGATAAAGGTGTTGAAATCTTTAAATCAAACCAAAAAGGCAGGTAACTCTCATGCTTCATACTAACAATCCAATCCTTAAACACAAGGCGTGCTTGCTCAACTTAGCAGAAGAACTGGGCAACGTATCTAGCGCCTGTCAAGTCATGGGGGTGTCGCGAGACACATTCTATCGTTATCAAGAGCGGGTTGAAGAAGGTGGCATTGACTCACGGATTGACAAGAGTCGTAGAACAGCCGATGTTAAAAACCGTGTGGATGAACCCACAGCACATGCAGTGGTGACGTCAGCGATTGAACAGCCCGCGGTTGGGCAACATCGAAGCAGCAATGAACTGGTGTGTTTATCGCTGGTAGCGGTGTGCGTTGCGTTTGGCTGCGCCATCATTGAGAGCACTTCAAGAAATGACTCAAAGCACTCGAAGAAGAAATTGCCAAGGATGGCATTATCTTAAGCGATGCACAGATCGCCGCCCTTGAGAAACAGGATGACGAGGCCTGTGGTGAGATTGACACGGCACATCCTGGTGACTTAGGCCACCTCAAAGGTGTTGGTCGGCTATACCCGCAAACGTTCGTAGACACCTACAGCAAGATCGCCTTTGCGGCACTCTACACGACTAAGACGCCGATTACCGCCGCAGACCTACTCTTTGATGAGGTGCTACCGTTTTTTGAAAAGCATGCATTGCCGAGTAATGTTAGCTGGCGCACAGGGTTCTATGTGCCAGCTTTTTTTTGTCTTTCTGAAACGCTCCCATTTAAAGCGAGTTTCAAATTGAAACTCAAAGCATGAATAAATCTTTGCTAATTTAGTATTAATTTCAAATTAATCAATGATTTATAGGTAGTGGTTTTATGGCATATATTATGCTGAGACTAAGTAACTATATTCGATTATAAGGTCTTCATAACATGGCAACATATCCAAAATTATTGCTAGACTCAAAGAATCCATTAAAGCCATCGGCGTGGTTAACCTCAGATCAGGTTGAATTTGCATACTGGATTCCGAATATATCCGGTGGGCTGGTTATTACCACATTACCTATGGATACGGACTGGACTCCTGAAGCGAATATTAAATATGCTCAAGATGCAGAGAGAGTTGGATTTGTTACAGCATTAGCACAAACCAGATGGTTTGCTAGTTATGGTGCTGACCATCAGCATGAAGCATTTACTATTGCTAATGTCATTCTCCAGCATACAAAAAAGCTTGAGGTTATTACTGCGGTTCATCCTGGGCTATGGCATCCAGCGATTGTTGCAAAAATGCAAGCATCTCTTGATGTGTGCAGTCAAGGCAGAACATCGATCAATGTGGTCAGTGGATGGTTTAAGGCTGAGTTCACAGGCTATGGTTTACCATGGCTTGAGCATACTGAGCGTTATCGACGATCAGAAGAATTCATTCGAATTATGAAGGGAATGTGGACTGAAGAAGAATTCACTTTTTATGGTGACTTTTATCAGATAAATGGAGCACCGATGTTACCAAAGCCATTGCATAAACCTGTTGTGTTCCAAGGTGGTAATTCAAAAGATGCTAGGAGAGTGGCTGGAAGAGTGACTGACTGCTTATTTATGAATGGGAATACGAATAAAGGTTTTAAGGAAATTATGGATGAATCAATTTCATCAGCAATTGATTCTGGTCGTGATCCTAGTGAATTGAAATTTGGTGTAAATGGATTTTGTATAGTGCGTGATACTGTTGAAGAAGCAACAGAAACTTTAAGAGATGTCATTACCAATGCAGATGTTGAAGCAGTAAAAGGCTTTGGTGAAGCGGTTAAACATGCAGGAAGAGAGTCAAAAGAAGGTGAAGGGATGTGGGTTAATTCTACTTTTGAAGATTTGGTTCAGTATAACGATGGTTTCAAAACTGGCTTGATTGGCACACCTGAGACTGTTGCTGATCGTATTATTGAGCTGAAAATGCTAGGCATAAAAGTCATATTATGTGGCTTCTTACACTACAACACAGATCTAAAGGCATTTGGAGAGCAAGTAATTCCACTTGTTAGAGAAAAAGAAGAAGATTTACGTAAAGGTAGATCTATTGGTAAGAGAAAATCAGCCTAATTCAGGTTGAATGTGAGAGATGACAATATTGTATTTTGAATAGTATCTCTTCTTATTTTTAAATTAATCATAACTTTGGGTACAGACACTATGAAGCTACTTGGAATATCAGGCGGACCCACGCAAAGTTCTAAAACATTATTGGCTGTTAATACTGCTTTAGGTTTTGCATGTAAACATGATTCTAATATCGAAATTGAAACATTAAATATTAGTCAGTTTAATGTTCAATTTTGCGATGCTCGAGATCCTTCAAAATATGAAGGCGATGCAAGAATTTTAATTGATAAGATCATTGATGCGGATGCGTATATCATTGGTACTCCTATGTATCGTGGTACATATACCGGCCTTCTTAAAAATGTATTTGATCTTATTCCTAATGAAGCAATGATAGGGAAACTAGTAGGTTTGATTGCGACTGGTGGTAGCGATCATCATTATCTTGCTTTAGAACATGAATTAAAACCATTGTTGGGTTTCTTTTTAGCTATTGTTTTGCCTGGTGTTGTATATGCGAATAATGCGCATTATTCACAAGGTGAAATTGGCAGTGAAGAACTGATGGTGAAATTACAACAACTCGGTGAGTCAGTAGTCAATTTCAATAAAATCCTGCCAATTGATAGGCTAAGTATTATTGGTGCTTTAGGGCCAAGCATTAAAAGGCAATCATTAACGAGTGGTTAGTGTTTTAGGTGCTTATTACTTTGCTACTATCGTTACTAGGAGATACAAATGATTAATATAAGTTATAAAGTACTGCAACAAGTTGTTGATAAAGAGACGTATCGTACTGATACTTCAACACTACTTGCATATGATAAGAGTAATGAGAAATATTTATTTAGAGCATTGAATTCAAATTATTTCTTACAAGATGATAATTCTGAAAATATTAACGTATTGAATCGAGATGATGCAGAAGAATTATGGTGTAGCATGCCAGATAAAAATGTAATGAATATTACTGCTGCATTCCCACAAAAGCATGGTGGTGTTGGTATGGATACCTATACGAACTTATATGATGACTAATTGCAGGAAAAGTTGATAAATTTTTGGTGACTCATAAGCATAAAAATATTAATTAATTTATAATAAATATTATGGATAATTTTAGCGTCGAGATTAATTACTGTAGTAGATGCGGTTCAAAAATTGATGAAGATATTAATCAGAATGATAGAGCCGTCGTGCATATTTGTAAAAATTGTGATGCAGTTTATTATGAAAACCCTAAAATAATTGTACTGAGCTTAATAGATTTCAATGGAAAGGTCTTGCTCTGTAAGCGTGCCATAAAGCCTAGGTTAGGATACTGGACTTTGCTTGGTGGCTATATGGAGAAAAATGAAACAGCTCGAAGGAGCTGCTAAACGGGAAACAAGAGAAGAAACTGGTGTAATAGTCGAAAAGTTGCACCTGTATACCATGGTGAATTGTCCAAAAATCAATCAGGTATATTTTGTGTATAGAGGGAGTGTAGCTTCAGACTACACTGAAATAGGCGAAGAGTCCTTGGATGCAAAATTTTTTGAAGAATGCGATGTCTCTTGGGATTCATTGTCATATGAAATAATGAATAAAGTGCTTGATTGGTATTATGAAGACTATTCAAATGGTAAATATCTGTTTCGTACACATGATACTTATGAAATTTGCCCTGATTAATTATTTTAAAGGTGATTTTGAAACAAACCTGTTTTATCATCCTTAAAGCTGGGTCATATAGAAACAAAATTTCAAGCTTGAAATTCATCCTTAAGCCATATAGCTATACATTTCATGTGTTTGTAGCCTTGGCTTATTTATTGCAGATACCCGTGTAAATAGCATAAAAAACAACTAATTTAGTTATTCATCATATATCAGAGTAACTAATTGATTGTCACACGTTCAGTTGTGCACCTTAAAATTATTTTAATTGTAATAAATTTAATTTAATAAATATGAGTGAAGAAAACATTAAAAGCTTAGAGTCCGTTAAAGTATCAATTAATAACATGATTGATAAATCACAAAGTGATCCAGATTTCGGTAAATTTAAATACTATGTGAATACCAAATGGGAAGGTGGAACATTATGTAAGAATCAGATCCGCAGGGCGCATAAATTGCTTGTAGATGAGCCAGCATCATTCGGCGGGACTGACTTAAGTGCTAGTCCCGTTGAGTTGGTGTTAGTTGCATTAGGATCATGTCAACAAATAATGTATTCAGCACTAGCTTCTGTGAGAAATATACCTCTAGATGAATGTGAAGTTACTTTGAAGGCTGAATTAAATGTTCGCGGTTTGTTAGGTCTCAATGAGGAAGAAAATATATTTCCAGGCTTCTCATCAATTAATTATGAGACTAATTTGTCAAGTAGCGCTGACGAGGCAACTTTAAATAAGCTTATTCATGATGTTGAAGCTCAGTGTCCTGTGATGGATATGTTGACTAGAAATATGAAAATTAATGGTGTTACTAAAATAAATAAAAGCACAGATGAACCATCATCATAGTTAACACTAATCTAACAGTAATATTTTATGTATTACGAATTTTAATAAATAACAATGAAATCTAGTTCAATTAATGAAAAATATCATTCTTTATATAGGTGGTCTATTCAAGACCCTATAAATTTCTGGTCAGAGCAAGCAGGTCATTTCATCAAGTGGATGCGTCCTTGGACTGATGTATTAAAGAAGGATGACAATAAAACTCATGCTAAATGGTTTGTAGGTGCAAAGTTAAACGTTTCAAGTAACTGTTTAGATCGCCACTTAATAAAAAAAGGTGATAAAACAGCGATTATTTGGGAGGGGGATGATCCCAATGATCGTAAACAAATGACTTACAACGAGCTCTACATTGAAGTTTGTAAGTTCTCAAATGTGCTTAAGTCTTTAAATGTAAATAAAGGCGATAGAGTCTGTATTTACATGCCTAATATAATCGAAACTGCTGTTGCAATGCTGGCATGTGCTCGATTAGGAGCTATTCATTCAGTAATATTTGGTGGGTTTTCATCAAATGCTTTGAAAGACAGAATCAATGATACGCAATGTAAGGTTGTTGTTAGCGCCAACGAAGGAAAACGTGGTGGTAAAAATATACCTATCAAAGGCATTATGGATGATGCATTACAAGAGTGTCCATCGATAGAAAAAGTAGTTGTAGTTAAACATACTGAATCTGATGCCAATATGCACACTGGCCGAGATATTTGGTATCACGAAGTGATGAAGCCTGCATCTGATATGTGTGCTCCCGAAGCTGTAGACTCAAATGATCCATTATTTATTCTTTATACTTCCGGGTCGACAGGTAAACCTAAAGGAATACTTCATTCTTCGGCTGGATATTTGTTGCATTGTAGTCTTACGTTTAAGCACGTGTTTGACTATAAGGAAGATGAAGTGTTTTGGTGTACGGCTGATTTGGCGTGGATTACTGGACACTCTTACGTTCTATATGGTCCGTTATCTATGGGTGCCACTATTGTACTTTACGAGGGTGTGCCAACGTATCCTACTGCAAGCCGCTATTGGGAAGTGATAGATCGTTATAAAGTAAATACTCTATACACGGCTCCGACAATTTTAAGGACGCTAGTAGGAATGGGAGATAGCTATTTAAACGATTCTACACGAGAGAGCCTAAGATTACTTGGATCAGTTGGTGAGCCGATTGATGCAGAAACCTGGGATTGGTATTTTAGCAAAGTTGGAAATCAGAAATGCCCAATACTCGATACATGGTGGCAAACAGAAACTGGAGGCATCATGCTTTCACAGATGCTGCAAACAATTACGAAAAAATGTGGTGATAACGTAAAGCCCATGTTTGGAATTGTTCCAGATTTGGTTGATGACAGTGAAGTATTAACAAATGAAGATACCGGTAATTTAGTTATTAAAGAACCATGGCCTGGTCAGATGCTTACCATATATAACGATGAGAAACGATTCCAAGATACTTATTTTACCAATAGTAAAAATGGTGGATTTTATATTCCTGGTGATAGGGCAAGTTATAATGAAAAAAGGACATTAAGAATTACCGGTAGAGCAGATGATACCTTAAATGTTGCTGGTCATTTGATAGGAGCAACTGAGGTTGAAGCTGCTTTAATTAAACATGAAGCCGTTGCCGAAGCGGCAGTGGTCGGTTATCCCCATCCAGTTAAAGGGCAGGGAATATATGCGTATGTAGCTTTGATTAATAAATATCAACCTGATGAAAAAATGATAAATGAATTATTGAATTTGGTTAAAACTGAAATCAGTGGGATAGCTAAACCTGATGTACTTCATTGGACACCTGAGCTACCTAAAACTCGCAGTGGTAAAGTCATGCGCAGAATTCTGCGTAAAATTTCTAATAATGAATTTGATGATGTTGGAGATACATCCACTTTAGTGAATCCATCTATTGTTGAATTATTGGTAAATAGCCGCACCCAGTATGGCGGCTAAAATCATGAATAGATTTTACATTATTGCTTATATTTCACATTTAAAAATTTCCCCATGTTAAAAAAAATCAATGTACCAGATTTAGGTGAAGCTGAAGGCGCTAAAGTAGAAGAGATTTTAGTTTCAGTTGGAGATCACGTAAAGCAAGGTGACACTTTAGTAATCTTTGAAACCAGCAAAGTAGCTGTTGAGCTTGGATCTCCAGGTAATGGCAGGATTAGTGAAATTTTTGTGAATGTGGATGATGAGGTTGATGAAGAGCAGTTGATAATGAGTATGGAGCTACTTGGTGATCAAGGTGGTGAAAGTGACTCATTGAACAAAGCTACACTGAATGAATTAGATAACGATATTTCCACAGAAGTTTTAGTATTGGGCTCAGGACTAGGTGGTTATTCTGCAGCATTTAGAGCGGCAGATCTGGGTAAGAACGTTGTTATGGTAGAAAGGAATGGTACTTTAGGTGGTGTGTGTTTGAACGTTGGCTGCATTCCATCTAAAGCATTGTTACATGCAGCAAAAGTTGTTAGTGAAACAAAAGAGATGGCCGAGCTTGGTATTAAGTTTTCTTCATTGGATATAGATACTGAGGCATTACGTGGGTGGAAGAATAAAGTTGTTAGGCAACTAACTGGGGGTTTAGCTAGTCTTGCAAAAAAACGCAAGGTTCAAGTAGTCAACGGAGTAGGAACATTTGCCTCGGAAAATAAGCTGAAAGTCACTTTTCCTAGCGGCAGATCAGTATATATTGAATTTGAGCAAGCAATCATTGCTGCAGGTTCAGAGCCTGTTGAAATTCCTGTATTTCCTAATGATGATCCTCGAGTATTAACTTCAACTGAAGCCTTAGAAGTTGATTCTATACCTGATCGCTTATTAGTAATTGGTGGTGGGATTATTGGCCTCGAAATGGCAACGGTTTATCATGAGTTAGGCTCGAAAGTTACTATTGTTGAATTTGCAGACTCATTGATTCCAGGTGCAGATAAAGATTTAGTGAAACCCTTACATAAGCGTATTGAAAAATTATATGAAAATATATTTTTAAGTAGCAAGGTTACCAGTATTGAGTCAACCATCACTGGAATGTATGTCAAATTCGAAGGACCAACAGGCCTGAAGAAAGATTTGTTTGATAAAGTGCTCATTTCAGTAGGGCGAAAACCAAATGGTAGTCTTATTGAAGCTGAAAAAGCAGGTATTAATGTAGATGAGAGAGGCTTTATCCTCACTAATAGTCAAATGAGAACAAATGTTAAAAACATTTTTGCTATTGGTGATGTTGTTGGTCAACCTATGTTAGCACACAAAGCTGCTCACGAAGGCAGGGTGGCAGCAGAAGTAATTGCTGGAATGGAGAGTTATTTTGATGGGACATTAATACCATCAGTTGCATATACAGACCCTGAAATAGCATGGGTTGGTTTTACTGAATCTCAAGCTAAAAAATTAAATATTAAATATGAGCTTGGAATATTTCCTTGGGCTGCGAGTGGCCGATCTTTAAGCATAGAAAGAAAAGAAGGTATTACAAAAACATTGTACGATCCAGTCAGTAAAAAAATTATTGGTGCAGGCATAGTTGGCTCAAATGCAGGAGACCTTATTTCAGAAGCTGCACTTGCTATTAAGAATGGGTGCACTGCTCAAGAACTCGGGGAGCTTATACATCCGCATCCAACACTTTCTGAAACAGTTGCACAATCTGCTGAGGTATTTGAGAAAACAATTGTCGATATGTATGTGCAATAAATAAAATATAAGAAATTTATTATATAAAGGCTGAATGTGTCTAATAAAAGGAATATAAAAGAGTAGCAGAAGGCTTTTCAACGCACCATGCTAATTGTCCACATGATTGTCCAGACACATGCTCCATGATTGTTACCCGTAATGATAAGACTGGGAAAGCTGTGAGAGTTCAAGGTGATACATCGCATCCCGTCACTAAAGGTTATTTATGTAATAAAATTAATCACTATATTGACTTGGTTTATAACGAAAATGGTTGGGCTCGTGCATCTGTGGATGCAGAACGAAGAAATTATTTGAAAAATGGCTGGCGAACTAAGAGTGGTAAAATTGAAATATGGTCAGAGAAATTAAAAAAACAGGGGCAAGACCCACTGCCAACACGTACTCCCGAGGTGGAGGGACAAGAGGATTTTCAGCAGAAGAAGAAATACCCAATTCAAGTGTTAAGTACAGCAACACATTATTTTATTGGTGATTCTTTTCAGTCAGGAGATAGACATAATGCAATGATGTCTAGACCGACAGTAGAGCTTAATCCAAAAGATGCAAACAGCAGAAATATTAGTGATGGTGATTTATGTCGATTATTTAATGATAGGGGCGAAACATTTGCTTATGCAGTCATTGTCGATGGTTTGATTTCTAGTGTTTGTGGTACTCAAAAACAATATAAAGGAAGTAGCACGCCAGGTGGAGTTAATGCAAATGCATTAAATTCAGAAGAGTTAACTGATTTTGGAATGTCACCAACATTCTATTCATGTCTTGTTCAAATTGAAAAAGCTAGCGAAGAAATGTTAAAGAAAACTTTATTACCAGAATGGGGTGGTAAAGAAGGTTATATTAAAAAGTGGGGAGAGATTAATTCTGAACATGCTCATGACATGTCTGATGATGAAATCACCAAGCAAGCAGCTATTAAAAACCCCGGTATTTTTGAATAAAAATAAAAGCTGATAAGCTGTAGTAGCTCAGACCTGATCGTACCGTTACCGGTTATTGATAGGAGTCTGTCAGTTTAGATGTGAGCTAAATTCTTTTTAGCCCAAATCAATTTACCATCCATTAACCTGTCCATGGGTATTCTACCACCGCCCATGTTGCCTTGATGAGTGCGTTCATTGTGATCAGTTTCTATCCAGTTGTCTTGATCTTTTGGTCAATCCTCCCTGGTTGAGTACCGTTTTTTCCTGAAGGTAATTTGATAAAACTCATTCAGAGATGCCATGGGTTTGCGGTGATCAATGTCGTTAATGGGCAGGTATCACCGATCGTCATGATGCTCCACGCGCCCACAATATTCTGTGCCTCTGTCGGTTAAACTACGTAGCATCGGCAAGGCATGCTTTTCAAAAAACGGTAGCACCTCATCAAAGAGTAGGTCTGCGGCGGTAATCGGCGTCTTAGTCGTGTAAAGTGCCGCAAAGGCGATCTTGCTGTAGGTGTCTACGAACGTTTGCTGGTATAGCCGACCAACACCTTTGAGGTGGCCTAAGTCACCAGGATGTGCCGTGTCAATCTCACCACAGGCCTCGTCATCCTGTTTCTCAAGGGCGGCGATCTGTGCATCGCTTAAGATAATGCCCTCCTTGGCAATTTCTTCTTCGAGTGCTTTGAGTCGTTTCTTGAAGTGCTCTAGAGTATGGCGCAGCCAAACGCAACGCACACCGCTACCAGCGATCAACACACCAGTTCATTGCTGCTTCGATGTCGCCCAACCGCGGGCTGTTCAATCGCTGACGTAACCACTGCATGTGCTGTGGCTTCATCCACACGGTTTTTAACATCGGCTGTTCTACGACTCTTGTCAATGCCACCTTCTTCAACCCGCTGTTGATAACGATAGAATGTGTCTCGCGACACCCCCATGACTTGACAGGCGCTAGATACGTTGCCCAGTTCTTCTGCTAAGTTGAGCAAGCCCGCCTTGTGTTTAAGGATTGGATTGTTAGTATGAAGCATGAGAGTTACCTGCCTTTTTGGTTTGATTTAAAGATTTCAACACCTTTATCAAAACGGGTAACTCTCGCTTTTGCAACCCTTGTGGATTGCTAATTGTCAGATCGGGTCTGAACTATTACAAATTAGATTATATGGCTAGCCTAAGGCTCCAACCATCACTGAGTCTTGTCTCTATGTGGAGATCTTTAATTTTATTTGTGCATGGCAAATTGATAGTTTAAGCAGGGATCTTCGTAGCGAAGAATGCACGCAGTGGTTATTATAGTAGCCAGTAAGGTTATTCAATTTATTCTGTAAATCGATTTATTTCAACATGATGCCTGATCCAGGTGTTCACACCTATGTTAATATGTTATTTAATTTTGATAATACTTATGCACAGCAATTGGAAGGGTTTTATAGCTCTTGTCAAACTGCGACAGTACCTTCGCCTAAGCTGATTAAACTTAATACTAAACTTGCTTCTGAGCTTAATCTGAACCTTGATGATGTATCAGTTAATGATCAAATAAATATATTCTCTGGAAATCAATTACCGCAAGGGGCCGCACCTTTAGCGCAAGTGTATGCGGGGCATCAATTTGGAGGATTTTCTCCTCAACTTGGGGATGGACGCGCGTTATTACTTGGAGAAGTTGTTGATAAAAATAGTAGTCGCTTTGATGTTCAGTTAAAAGGTTCCGGGCGTACTTTGTATTCGCGTGGAGGTGACGGTAAAGCAGGTGTCGGGCCAGTATTACGTGAATATATTTTGAGTGAAGCTATGCATGCATTAGGCATTCCGACGACTCGTGCTTTAGCGGCAGTCGCAACCGGCGAAAAAATAATGCGTGATACGCCTGTTCCTGGTGCAATACTTACTCGGGTAGCTGCAAGTCATATTCGAATAGGTACATTTCAATATTTTGCTGCTCGTGGCGAAACAGAAAAAGTACGTCAACTTGCAGACTATGCAATTGCTCGTCATTACCCAGAACTAAAAGAGTCAAACAATCCATATTTAAGCTTATTAGAAGCAGTGTGTGATGCGCAAGCATTGCTTGTTTCGAAATGGATGTTAATTGGCTTTGTGCATGGAGTAATGAACACGGACAATATGACTATATCAGGCGAAACTATTGATTATGGTCCATGTGCATTTATGGATAGTTACAATCCTGCTGCAGTTTATAGCTCGATTGATAAGCAGGGTCGTTACGCATTTCAAAATCAACCACCTATTGCTCAATGGAATTTGACTAGATTAGCTGAGTCACTGCTTGCAGTAATCGATACTGATCAAGAACGTGCAGTTGAATTAGTAACTAAAAATTTAAATGAGTTTCCAGAAAAATATTCAACGTATTGGTTGCAAGGTATGTGCTGCAAGCTTGGTATCAAGAGTACACAACAGAATGATTTGGATTTGGTCAATGATTTACTCGCTGAAATGCATGAGTATCATGTTGATTACACATCGCTATTCCGTGATTTGGCTGATGTGTTAACAGGTGACAATAAAGCTGCGCACAAGCACTTTTCAAATACGATGAAGTTTGAACAGTGGCTTGATCGCTGGCGTGATCGTTTAGCAAGCAGTGAGTTAACTATTACTGCGAGTATTGAGTTGATGAATCAAGTCAATCCTATTTATATCCCACGCAACCACAAAGTTGAAGAAGCATTAGAAGCTGCTATTTCTGTTTCTGATTATTCTAAATTTGAAATGCTTGTAGATGTTCTTAATCGGCCTTATCTACAGCAATTCGGGAAAGGTGAATATGAACAGCCTGCACCTAAAGAATTTGGTGAATATAAAACTTTCTGTGGCACCTAAATACTAATTAATTCATGCGATGATTTTACGCTTGTATATAATCGATCGCGAGAACGATTTTGAATGAGAACTCATAACCTGGGTTTTGTTTAGAGTCTTCTTCTATGGTTACAGCAATAAGCTGTTCTGTACAGTTACACTTAACTTAGTGCTGATTTGAAGTGATTTGTAGTTGCTTAAGGCTTATTCTTTGTTTTCGAGTGTGTTAGTCTGGAGGGCAAATTAAGCTTATTGGTGATCAATAAAAAGCGAATTAACAATGTTTCATAAGCCGAATAATATTATTCTAAGAATTATTTAATTTAGCTCATAAATATAGGTGCAATCTTGTCCATACTTATAATTAACGGTTCTGTTGTCAACGAAGGCACTATTTCTGAGCAAGATATTCTAATAGAAGACGGGCGAATCGTCGAAATAGGTGGTAATTTACAATCCAGGCCTGCATCTGAAGTCATTGATGCAAAAGGTAAAATGATCATGCCTGGAATGATTGATGATCAAGTGCATTTCCGTGAACCTGGGCTAAATCATAAGGGCAACCTTGCTTCAGAATCTAGAGCTGCAATTGTCGGCGGCATTACCAGCTTCTTTGATATGCCTAATGTAAAACCTCCTACGGTTAGTTTGCAGCGTTTAGAAGAAAAATTTCAATATGCCTCAGGTAAGTGTGCAGGCAATTACGCTTTCTACCTTGGTGCTACCAATGACAATATAGATGAGTTACGTCAATTAACTCGCGGTGTTACTTGCGGTATAAAAATCTTTATGGGTGCTTCAACTGGCAATATGCTGGTGAATGATGATCAAGTGTTAGAAAACATATTTGCTGATGCGCAGACTATAGTAGTTACACACTGTGAAGATAGCCCCACAATCTACGCCAATGAAGATAAATATAAACAGCAATATGGTGATGATATTCCTATGCAGCTTCATCCTACGATTCGTTCAGAGCAGGCATGTTACTTGTCTTCTTTGAAGGCGACGAATCTAGCGAAAAAACATGGTACCAAACTGCATGTGTTGCACCTCACTACCGCTAAAGAGTTAGAGTTTTTCAGTACTCGCCCTATTGAAGATAAACAAATTACCGTAGAAGTATGTGCGCACCATTTATTCTTTAGTGAAAAAGATTATGCGCAACGGGGTGGGTTTATTAAATGTAATCCTGCGATTAAAACAGAGAAAGATAGAGATGCTCTGGTTCAAGCCTTGGCTGAAGGTAGGATAGATGTAGTAGCAACCGACCATGCACCTCATACATTGACAGAAAAAACTGGTAGTTATTTTGAAGTCGCGGCGGGATTGCCTCTGGTTCAATATGCTTTTGTAAGTCTTTTAGATTTAGTACAAGACAAAAAGTTAACAATCGAACGCCTTGTAGAAGCGTCTAGTCATAGTGTGGCTAAACGATTTGGTATAATAGATAGAGGATTCTTAAGAGAAGGTTATTGGGCTGACATTATTCTAGTAGATATGAATCAATCATGCGTTGATACGGAAGATAAGCTCTTATATAAATGTGGGTGGTCTCCATTCGATGGCTTTAAGTTCCGATCTAAAATAGACACTACAATCGTCAATGGAAAAATCGTATATGCTGATAATAAAATAACCACGCAAGAGTATCTTGGTCAGCGCATAGAATTTTCACGCTAAATCTTTATGGCTATATTTATTAAGCGAGTATTTTTATTTCTACTAATCGCGCTATTAATTTCGTTTGTGTTAATTCCAGCATATGAAATGATAGCTGGTGGCCAGCCATTTACTGAAATCAAGCAACATATTATTAATAATCTTAATTTCGAATCTATAGAAATATGGAAACGAGTATTTATTTTTTATTTGGCATTATGGTGTGGAAAAGCGATTTTGTGGGCATTAGCAACAGCAACTATTAAACCACAAGAGTAGGGACGCAATTGTGGTTGAAGCTGAAAAATTTAATGTATTATTTGTGTGTATGGGGAATATATGTCGTTCGCCAACAGCAGAAGGTGTATTTAATCACTTGGTACGTACACATGGGTTGGAAGATGTCATTCGTGTCGATTCAGCAGGAACTCACGCTTATCATCTGGGAGAGAAACCAGATCCTAGAGCATGCGCAGCAGCACTAGAAAAAGGTTATGATATTTCATTCGCCGAAGCACGTGAGGTAAAAGTTGAGGATTTTGATGGGTTTGATTATATCCTACCAATGGATAATACCAATTCAAGTTGCTTGCAAGTTAAATCCCCATTATCTCATCGGGATGAAATCGAACTGTTCTTGAATTATCACCCTGACAAAGTGGGCGAAGAAGTGCCCGACCCTTATTACAAGGATAGTGATTTATTCAATGAGGTATTTAACACGATAGAAGAGTGCTGTTGGAATTTATTAAAGGTGATGCGCAAACGTCATCACCTTTAATAGGATTGCTGAAAGTTCTAGCCTTCAGTATTTGTTGGTTTAGTTTCTGTTTGAGGCTTGCTCAATTCAGCAGTGCTTGTCTGAGTATTACCAGATGGCTCACTCCCTTGAGATTTGCTAGGTTGTGTATTTCCTGATCGTGGTGCGGCCTGTTGCTCAGTTCTATTTTGTTCGCTTTTTGACTGCCTGGCTTGTTGGCGGGACCGTGAATTTCTGTTTCGTGTATTCCCAGACTGGCTTGACTGCTTATTTTCATTACTTTGCGAACTATCTGATTGCTCAGCATTCTGGCCTTGCTTTTGCTGTGAGTCAGAACGGTTGTTATTGCAATTACGATTATCCGTTTGACCTTTGCCACCATCATCTGCACGTGGTTGGTCACTTCTATTTCCACTGCGACCACCTTTACGATTAGATCCGCGCTGATTAGGGTTCCTGCGTCTATTATTATTGTTGCGATTACGATTGTTATTGTTGTGTCGTCTGCGGCGTTGATTACCGTCAGATTTTTCTTTGGTTTTAGTCTCTTCTTTCTTAGTTGTGTCTTCAAACAACCAACCAAATAGTTTTGCAAGGATACTCTTCGAGGGTTTGTTACTTGTGTTGCTCTGAGTTGGAGTAGGTGCATCCATAGTGACAGTAGATACAGCAGGTTTGTCGACAGGTCTACGCGTTGTCGTAGTGATTTCTGCATTTTCTTCTTCACTAGTGCTTAACTCGTAACTGGTCTTATCTTTGACTTCTGTATCGTCATTACGTATACGTTGTACTTCAAAGTGTGGTGTTTCTAAATTGGCTTGTGGAACAATAACTAAATCAAATTTATGGCGTTGTTCAATTTCTTGTAGGGACAAACGTTTTTCATTAAGCAGAAATGTGCCAACATCAACGGGGACGCGTGCAATCACTTTACCCGTTTTGTCTTTCATTGCTTCTTCTTCTAGCAATCTTAAAATAGCTAGAGCAAGTGACTCGCTGGTGCGAATTGTTCCGTGGCCAGTACATCGAGGACAAACGATCTGGCTAGATTCACCCAATGAAGGTCGAAGTCTTTGGCGCGACATTTCTAATAGTCCGAAGCGTGAAATTCGTCCTAACTGTATGCGGGCGCGATCAACTTCAATTGCATCACGTAAACGATTCTCAACTTCACGCTGGTTCTTATTAGCCAACATATCGATGAAATCGACAACAATTAATCCACCCAAGTCACGCAAACGTAATTGACGAGCAATTTCATCAGCAGCTTCCAAGTTTGTTTGTAAAGCAGTTTGCTCAATGTCGCTGCCTTTAGTGGCACGCGCAGAGTTAATATCAATTGAAAGCAATGCTTCGGTATGATCGATAACAATTGCGCCACCTGATGGTAAATTTACTTCGCGCTGAAAGGCCGATTCAATTTGAGCTTCAACTTGGTAACGATTGAACAAAGGTACATGGTCTTCATACAAACTAAGTTTACGAAGTTCATTAGGCATCACTTGCTCTAAGAAGTTGTACGCATCTTTATAAACCTTGGCATCATCAATAATAATTTCATTAATGTCATTGCGGAAGTGGTCACGTAGCGCACGAATCATTGCGTTGCTTTCCTGGTAAATCAGGAAAGGATCATTTTTTTGTGCGGCAGCCGCTTCAATTGCTGTCCAAACTTTTTCTAAGTAGGCGATGTCCCAGCCTAGTTCTTCACTGGTGCGACCAACACCAGCGGTACGTACAATGGCGCCCATGCCGTCAGGAATTTTGACTTGATTTAAAGCTTCGCGAACTTCTTTACGGTCATTGCCTTCAATGCGACGAGATACACCGCCAGCACGTGGATTATTTGGCATTAATACCAAATAACGTCCAGCTAAGCTGATAAAAGTTGTGAGTGCTGCGCCTTTATTGCCACGCTCTTCTCGTTCAACTTGAACGATGAGTTGCTGTCCTTCCTTGATAAGGTCTTTAATTGCCGGGCGTTCGCCCGCAGGAGTATTATTTTCCTTGAAATAAAGCTTGGATATTTCTTTGAAGGGCAGGAAGCCGTGGCGATCTACGCCGTAGTTAACAAATGCTGCTTCTAGACTCGGTTCAACACGAGTGATAATGCCTTTGTATATGTTGGCTTTCTTTTGTTCTTGTGAAGGAACTTCGATATCGAGATCGTATAGCTTTTGGCCATCGACCATCGCAACACGCAATTCTTCTTGCTGTGTAGCATTGACTAGTATTCTTTTCATATTGGTCTCGGTTTTCTACTTCCGCTTTCAATTGCTGGTAGGGCGTCAACCCGCCGTGCTTAATGTGTCCAACTCCAGGGAGCCCAAACAGGTTATCTATGCACAACGTAACGGTCTCTCTGTGAGAGAGCATTATTAGATTGCAGATTGAAAGTAGAATGAACATTCTTTATTAATTTACTTTGTCCGTCATGACGGTAGTAAAATCTATTTAAACTCTGATTGTGTTATTACATTCAGAAGTAAGGTAATTAAGCTTTTTAGCTCTCTTGCATGGCCCCAGTTTTGGGTGCACTGAGAGTGGTCTGAGTAGTACTAAAGTATTATTCTCAAACAACTTAACGCCCTAACTATATCAATCATTTCAATGTGCGGCAATGACCTCAGGTTTTAAATACATAGTGACTGTAAGCAAAGCAAAATTAGTGGAAGTGGATGAAGGTCATGCAGGCCAGCGTATAGACAACTTTTTACTCGCTCATTTTACTAAAGTACCCAAAAGCAGAATCTACAGAGCGCTGCGTAGTGGTGAGGTGCGCGTTAATAAAGGCCGCGTTAAACCGGTGTATCGAGTCAAACTAGGTGATATGGTTAGATTGCCACCAATTTCAGTCGAACATTCTAGCGATAAAGTGCGTCAAGCTCCTCCTGATCTTATTCAACGCCTAGAAAATCAGATTGTGTTCGAAAATGAACATTTGTTGGTGATCAATAAGCCAGCAGGGTTGGCAGTGCATAGTGGCACCGGCGAATATTGGGGGATAATTGAAGTTTTTCGTGCAAGTAGAGTGAATCAACCGTTTTTAGAATTAGCCCATCGCATTGATAAAGAAACCAGTGGTTGCTTGGTTCTGGCTAAAACAAGGCGGGCATTGCTTGATGTTCAAAATGGTTTACATGCTAAAGAATCAGAAAAGGAATATGTGTTTCTTGCAAAAGGAGACTGGAAGGTTAAAAAGCGGACAGTCGAGCATGCGCTGGAGAAGCAAACTAATAATAGCGTTAGTTCTAAAATGATTGGAGCAGAAACTGGCAAGCAAGCGCTGACAATATTTTCTACTAAGGAGCGTTTTGGCCAACATACTTTAATGTCGGCTAGTATTTTGACTGGGCGCACACACCAAATCAGAGTGCATGCGCAACTTGAGGGGCATCCTGTTGCGGGCGATAAACGCTATGGAGATTTTGAATATAATCGAGCACTGCAAAAACAAGGTTTACAACGAATGTTTTTACATGCGAGTTATTTGAAGCTTCATTTATCTAGCTTGAGTCAAACCTTGGAGTTCCAGGCACCGCTTCCTGAAGAGCTAAAAAATCTGTGTAAACTGTTACGGAAAGGGAAATAGAGAAAGCAGATTTAGCCGTACACATGCTACAATTTATATAATTATAGATTGCCATCCACTAAATTTTTATTCGAGGTAACTTAGCCGCATGGATGAATCAAAACCGAATTGGGAACGTGATGTCATTGTTGAGCTGGCAAATGCCGGACTCAAAGAACAACGCCGCGCGAGGCGTTGGGGAATATTCTTTAAACTGTTCTTCGCTGCTTACCTGATTATATTTTTAGTTGCACTTGTTGGTTCAAAGAGCACAGGAACCTTGATGTCTAATAAACGTCACACCGCATTAGTTAATTTAGCTGGTGTGATCGCAGATGGTGAGAATGCCAGTGCCAATAATGTAGTGTCTGGGTTGCGTTCAGCGTTTGAAAATGAAAATTCAGCAGCGGTTATTTTAAGTATTAATAGTCCCGGTGGTTCGCCTGTCCAATCTGCTTATATTAATTCTGAAATTAAACGATTGCGAGAAATGTATCCAATTAAACCTATATACGCAGTGATATCAGATATCTGCGCATCTGGTGGTATTTATGTTGCAGTGGCTGCCGATAAAATCTTTGCCAATGAGTCCAGTATTGTTGGTTCTATAGGTGTGCGCATGGATGGGTTTGGTTTTGAAGAGGCGATTGAAAAATTAGGTATTGAAAGACGCTTGTTAACAGCGGGTGAACACAAAGCAGCGCTTGACCCTTTCTCCCCTGAAAACCCAGTTGAAAAACAACATGTGCAAAAAATGTTAAATGAAATTCACCAAGAGTTTATAGAAGTGGTGAAAGAAGGGCGTGGAGAGCATTTGTCTGATGATCCAACACTGTTTAGTGGTTTATTCTGGACGGGCACTAAAGCGATGGAACTTGGTTTGATTGATGGTCTAGGCAGTGCAGGTTATGTTGCACGTGAAGTCGTTGGTGTAGAAGATATTGTTGATTACTCGTATCAAGAAGATATCTTCCAACGTTTAGCTGGACGTATAGGTAGTTCTATGGGCTCGCAGTTAAGGCTTTGGTTAGAAGGTGTAAGGCTACGTTAAGTAACAGTTGTCTTCCTATGTGCGACCGTATAGGTGCAGAAGGTAGAGCAATTGCAGGGGCGGGAATCAAACTGAAGTTAGAGTGAAGTACAAAATTTATTGCTGTTAGATCCTCGTTTTCACGAGGATGGCGTGTTTTAAAACTTAAGGCACCTGCAGCCCAAACTCTCTCAAACATTGTGCAACCCTAATTAGTGGTAAACCAATCAATGCCGTGGGGTCATCTCCGCGCATTGATTTGCATAAAGAAATGCCCAATTTCTCCGATTTGAAACTTCCCGCGCAATTGAAAGGTTGTTCAGTATCTAGGTAACGCTCAATTTCAGCCAATGATAGTTCTCTAAATTCCACTGTAAATCTATCCATCCATTCCCGATGCCAACCCGATTGGGGGTGCTGAATAGAAACGCCTGTCAGAAATTCTATGTACTTGCCTGACGCTGCATTGAGTTGCTCGATAGCATTATCACGGTCTTTAGGCTTGCCGAGAATGATATTATTGTTCACACAACACTGATCAGAGCCAATAATTAAGCTATCCACCTGTGTTTTGCCAATTTTAGCTGCTTTTTCTATTGCTAATCGTTGAACATAGGCCCTAGGTTGCTCATTTTCGAGGCTAGCTTCATCAATATCGGGGGAAATACACTCAAACTCGACATGTAGTCTTTCTAGTAATTCCTTACGATAGGGAGAGCTTGAAGCCAGAATTAGACGGGTCATGAGTTATTTTCCAATTTATTGAGTGAAACAGGCCTAAGAAGTGGTTGATTTCAGTAAAAACTTTGACGAAACTTAAGCCAAACTATACACTTGTCCGCCGAATGAGCAACGATCTATCTTTGCAATTTGACCCCGTATTATTCGCCAATCGGGGGCGCCAATTCGCAGGAAATATTCCCGTCAAGGATATGCCAAGAATTATCGAATTGGCATCTAACTCAGACGGTGAATTTTACGTAACAATGACCTTTTCAATGTCATCGTTAAAATTTCCAATGGTCAAAGGTACTATTGAAGGCGAGGTCGGGCAAACATGTCAACGGTGTATGGGAAATACAGCGGTACCCATTAGTAGTCAGTTTCAGTTGTTATTGATTACACCAGACTCACTAGAGCTGGCAAGTGAGGAAGGGCATGAAATCTTTGAATACACGGGGCAGGTAATTACCACTGCTAGTTTTATCGAAGATGAAATTATTCTTTCTATACCGATTGTTGCGAAGCATGCGGATATAGAAAAGTGTGAATCCCCTGTGAAACAGTGGATGCATGAATTTGATGAAGTGCCAACGGATGAGAAAGATAATCCGTTTGCTAAACTGAAAGACTTAAAACTTTAAAGATAGACCGGAGATCACCAATGGCAGTACAACAGAATCGAAAAACACCATCGAAAAGAGGCATGCGTCGTGCACATGATGCATTAAAATCTGAAACTCTTTCTATCGAGCCTACTACTGGTGAAACGCATCGTAGACATCACGTCAGCCCTGACGGTTTCTATCGTGGTCGCCAGGTTATCAAGCAAGACGAAATAGACGAAGATTAATTCGTCTCTCGAACTGCTTTAAATTCAGTGTTAATTATTCTTAACGCAACACTTACATAGTGTTGCGTTACTTGTTTCTATTGTCATGAATAATACAATTTCATTAGATGCGATGGGCGGGGACTTTGGTCCTATGGTCGTTGTGCCTGCCGCGTTAAGCGCATTGAAAAAACATGATGATTTGAATCTTGTCTTGGTTGGAGATCAAGCAAAGATAGAATATGAATTAGAGCAAGCCTCTAGCAGTCAATCTGATCGGCTTAAAATTCATCATGCGACACAAGTGGTGGAAATGAATGAACCACCCGCACAAGCATTACGTTCCAAGAAAGATTCCTCAATGCGCGTAGCCATAAATCTAGTCAAAGAAGACCAGGCTCAAGCATGCGTGAGTGCAGGTAACACTGGTGCGCTCATGGCGACAGCGAGATATGTGCTAAACACCTTGGCAGGCATAGATCGCCCTGCAATTAATACAACTTTGCCGGCTATGGATGGCCATACTCATATGTTGGATTTAGGCGCTAACGTTGACTGTAAAGCTGAGAACTTATTTCAGTTTGCTGTGATGGGGTCAGTATTAGCGAGTGCAGTCGATGATATTGCATCGCCAAGAGTCGGTTTACTTAACGTGGGTTCAGAAGCGATAAAAGGTAATGATCAAGTTAAAGAAGCTAATGTCTTGTTAGAGAGTAGCCCATTAAATTATATTGGCTATGTTGAGGGTGATGATATTTTTTGCGGTGAAGTTGATGTGATTGCCTGCGATGGTTTTGTTGGTAACGTATCGCTTAAAACCAGCGAAGGTGTGGCTAAACTTATTTCCAGCTATGCTAGAAAATCATTTACTAAAAACTTATTTACAAAATTCATTGCAGTATTGGCAACACCAATACTGAATGAATTTAAAAACTCTATCGATCCAAGGCGCTATAATGGGGCGTCATTGCTAGGGCTTAAAGGTATTGTAATTAAAAGCCATGGGGGTGCAGATGCATTTTCATTTGAGCATGCCATTTCAATTGCTTATATAGAAGTACAGAAAAGTGTACCGACGTTGATTGATAAACAACTAGAAAATTACTTGGCCAATACGAAATGAAATATTCGAAAATCACAGGAACAGGTAGTTATCTACCTGAAAAGATACTCACCAATACAGATTTAGAAACAATGGTTGAGACCTCAGACGAATGGATTCGTGACCGTACAGGTATTCGTGAGCGTCATATAGCGGCAGAAGGGGAAACAACGTCTGACTTAGGTGTAATAGCCGCGCGCCGTGCGATGGACATGGCGGGCAAAAAGAATAGTGATATTGATTTAATTATTGTTGCTACCACGACCGCAGATAAAGTCTTTCCTAGTACTGCATGTTTAATTCAAAAACGATTAGAAATTCATGGATGCCCAGCATTTGATGTGCAGGCAGTATGTACAGGGTTTGTTTACGCGCTAGCGATTGCAGATAACTTTATTAAAGCAGGGACAGTCAAAATAGCATTGGTCATTGGGGCAGAGACATTCTCAAGAATTGTCGATTGGACAGATCGTGATACCTGCGTGTTATTTGGCGACGGTGGCGGAGCAGTAGTCTTAGAAGCTAGCGATGAGCCGGGTATTTTGTCTACTCATTTGCATGCAGATGGAAGCTACGAACATCTATTAACAGTGCCATGTGGTATTTCTGAAGGCTATGACTTACTGAAAAAAGGCGAGGCCTATGTCTACATGAAAGGCAATGAAGTGTTCAAAATGGCAGTCAATACCTTAGGTAAAATTGCCGATGAAACTTTGGAGGCTAATAACTTTGATAAATCGCAAATAGACTGGTTAGTGCCACATCAAGCGAATACGAGAATTATCCAAGCCATTGCAAGAAAATTAAAGCTGCCGATGGAAAAAGTAGTCGTGACCGTTGACCTTCATGGCAATACATCAGCAGCATCAATTCCATTGGCACTGGATACTGCCGTACGTGATGGAAGAATTAAGAAAGGTGAGTCAGTTATATTAGAAGCCTTTGGCGGCGGCTTTACCTGGGGTTCTGCGTTACTTATTTTTTAATGTGCCATTACAACGATGGCCACTAAAAAATTCTCAACACGTTGCAAGGACTGCGAACGTCTTGCAGATTTTCTTGTAGAATCTAAAAAAAAATTCCCTGATTACTTCTGTAAGCCAGTCCCACCGTTTGGCGATGCCAATGCAAAATTATTGATTGTAGGGTTAGCACCAGGATTGCATGGTGCGAATGCCACAGGTAGACCCTTTACCGGAGACTATGCCGGTATTCTGTTATACAACACGTTACATAAATTTGGTTTTTCTAGTGCACCTGAATCTAAGCATGTTAAAGATGGTTTGAAATTGATAGATGCGCGTATTACCAATGCAGTGAAATGTGTCCCACCACAAAATAAACCGACACCCGCAGAAATAAAAACTTGCAACCAATATATTCAGCAAGAATTACTTGCTTTATCGCCAGATAATATTGTCTTGGCACTAGGGCGAATCGCTCATGAGACCACACTTCGATCGTTAAGCTTGCGTCTTAAAGATTACCCATTTGGTCATGGCGCAGTGCATGAGCTACCAGACCAATTTATTTTGGTCGATTCATACCATTGCAGCCGCTATAACACATCCACCAAACGTCTGACAGTAGATCAATTTGAGGCAGTATTCGCTAAAATCAGAGAGCTAATTGACTCGTAGCAATTTCACCACGGTAATATGCCTGAGGTACCTCCCCAATTTGACCAATTTGACGATAAGGCGTTTCTAAAAACGCTGACACATCAGCCCGGTGTGTATCGTATGTTAAATAGTGATGCCACTATCATCTATGTGGGAAAAGCTAAAAACCTTAAAAAGCGTGTCTCGTCTTATTTTAATCGCAGTAGTATCAGCCCGCGCATCAAGCAAATGGTTCAGCAAGTGACCACAATGGAAGTCACTGTGACCAATACTGAAGCGGAAGCGTTGTTACTGGAAAATAACCTGATTAAAGAACACCGCCCAAAATATAATATTTTATTGCGCGATGATAAAAGCTACCCGTACATATTATTATCCCAGCAGGAATTTCCCAGCTTAAGTTTTTATCGTGGCGCGAAGAAAAAGAAAGGCGAATATTTTGGCCCCTATGCCAGTGTCGGCGCAGTGCGTGAAACATTAAGTTTGTTGCAAAAAACATTCAAAGTGCGTCAGTGCAGTGAAAGTTATTATCGGAATCGTTCGCGCCCGTGTTTGCAATACCAAATTGAAAGGTGCACAGCTCCTTGTGTCAACATGGTGAGTGAAAAAATTTATGCCAAAGATGTAGATTTTGCACGTAAGTTTTTGCAAGGGAAGAGTGAACAGGTCATTAATCATTTGGTGTCTGAAATGGAAAGGGCATCAGAAAATTTAGAATTTGAGCATGCCGCCAAGCTTCGTGATCAAATAGATGCATTAAGACAAGTTTCTCAACAGCAATACGTCAGTGACTTGTCTGGCGACTGTGACATTATTACGTCTCGTATGCGTGATTCTTTAGCTTGTGTGCAGGTATTCCAGGTACGCAATAAAATGAACTTGGGCAACAAATGTTTTTTCCCTAAAACGCCAGCGCATTATAATGAGCAAGAATTCCTGTCAGCATTTATAGGGCAATATTATTTACATCGCAGACCTCCAGAAGAAATCATTACGGCGCACGAACCAACAGAAAGTGATGTGCTTGCAGAAATGCTCTCTAATCAACGTGGTGCAAAAGTTAAAATTACATCATCAGTCAGAGGTAAGCGCGCTCGCTGGTTAGAATTTGCTAGTAAAAATGTCGTGACGGCTTTTGAATCACGTTTAGCCAGCCAAGCCGGTATGGAACAACGATTCACAGCACTAGAAAGTATTTTTAAATTAAAAAATCCCATTCGACGCATGGAGTGTTTTGATATTAGTCATACCTCCGGCGAATTAGCCGTGGCTTCATGCGTAGTATTTAATAGAGAAGGGCCAAATAAAGGCGAATACCGTAAATTTAATATTGAAGATATTACGCCCGGTGATGACTATGCGGCCATGTTGCAAGCGTTGACCCGTCGTTATACAAGAATTAAAAAAGGTGAGGGCAGGCTACCGGATATTTTGTTTATTGATGGAGGCAAAGGCCAGCTGACTCAAGCAGGCCAGGTGATGCAAGAGTTACAAATTGAGGACGTGTTAGTTGTAGGTGTGGCTAAAGGAGTAGAGAGAAGACCAGGTATGGAACAATTATTTATATTGGGTGACAAACAGCCGATACATTTAGGTGCAGACTCACTCGCACTACACTTAATTCAACAAATTCGTGATGAAGCACACCGCTTCGCGATTACAAGCCACCGGAAACGCAGGAATAGATCGCGTACAATGTCCCCACTAGAAGGGATTGCCGGACTGGGTCCTAAACGCCGCCAAAGTTTACTAAAACATTTTGGGGGCATGCGTGGCATCGAAAGAGCAAGCGAACAAGAGTTAGCCAAAGTCACGGGTATTAGCAAACAATTGGCGCAATCCATACATGAAATACTGCATAGCCATTAAATGAAATAATGTCTTACACCATTCCAAATATACTCACGTTATTACGTATTGCCTTAATACCGTTGTTGATAGTGGTGTATTTCTCTTCTATTCCCTATGCCATGCCTATTGCGGCTATTATCTTTGGTGTTGCCGGGCTTACTGATTTACTCGATGGCTACCTGGCAAGAAAGCTAAATCAAACCTCAGCCTTTGGTGCGTTCTTAGACCCGGTGGCCGATAAACTTATCGTGACCTGTGCCTTGGTGATTGTTGTCTACCGTCATCCCAGCATGCATGTGCTGATACCGGCGCTCATAATAATAGGGCGCGAGATTACCGTCTCAGCGTTGCGTGAGTGGATGGCCGAACTTGGCAATCAAGGTAAAGTGTCTGTGTCTTACCTGGGTAAGATCAAAACGACTGCACAAATAGTCGCCATTCTATTTTTACTTTGGTATCAGCCAATACTTGGGATCTCCACTTACCAAACCGGATTGTGGTTACTGGATATTGCCGCCGTACTTACCGTAGTTTCAATGATTGGCTACCTAAGAGCAGCATTTAGAGCAGAATAGCGCCAAATGTTTTGGCTAAAAGCAAAAACGACACAATTTGCAGCAAGTCCGTCACGAAAATTACAAATATAAACAAACACTTCGTTGACAGACTTACGAATTGCACTAGAATAGCCGCCTACACCAAATTGCGGGAATAGCTCAGTGGTAGAGCACAACCTTGCCAAGGTTGGGGTCGCGAGTTCGAATCTCGTTTCCCGCTCCAAGAATTCATTATAAGTCAATAGCTTAAGTATCCATTTGAAAAGTAAGTGGATACGAAAACAGTATCTGTGTCTTTTTCATTGGTATTGTGATCAAATTGATATAAGCCATCTGCAATAATTATCAAAATAGATTCTTGTATCAGATGTCTGGTGTGGCTAAGTCATATATAAGGCCGATAGCTTCAGTTGAACTGAGAAACTATTTCATCAATATTATTTCTAAAGAATATGAGCCAAGAGCCTGCAACAATCTACAGTGGCATTCACACTGAACTACAAGGAATTTTTAATTCTAAGCGCGATATTACTGAACTTGAAATTTTACGTATTAAAAAGCAGATTAGTGACTTAATGAGAGTAGATTCCAAAAATGCATACGAGCTTTATGGAATGTTAGGTGCAGTTTCACGTGATTATAATAGTATGGTTGATAATCATGAGAAAGCATTGAAGCTTGCTCAATACGATCAAAATGCTAACAGTAATTATGCTGTTTTTTTGTCATATTTTGGTTGTTTTGGAAAAGCGTATGAGATTGCAAAACGAGTGAATGCTAGAGATCCTGGCAATATTAAAGTTTTATATGATGTAATTGACTATGCTATTAAATCTGGAAAATTTAAAGAAGCTAGTGATCACTTTGTTAAGCTCCAAAAGCTGACTGATGAAACATTTAAGGATTTTGAATATCAAATAAATTCTGTTAGATCTTACATTGAAGACCAAGATTTGGCGGAAAATGACATAATTAATATGTTGAATATTGTGGAAACAATAGTTACTGATGATATAAAAGTAGAGTCTAATTATTTGTTTAGAGGTCTGGAAGTAAATATCCAGGAAGATGATGATTCTTCGTGGGTTAGCTTTAAGTATTATATTTCAGCAAGTATTAATAAAGTTGTAGATTTGAATTTTAAAATTGCTGACGCTTTAGCCGAAAGTGGTCTTAGCAAGTGTACGTTGA
Organism: uncultured Gammaproteobacteria bacterium; assembly: GCA_951812785.1. Taxonomy (GTDB): domain Bacteria; phylum Pseudomonadota; class Gammaproteobacteria; order UBA4575; family UBA4575; genus UBA1858. The sequence continues at coordinate 1,491,993 of OX638335.1, read as the reverse complement.
ATAATTTTACAATTCAGTTTGCGCCTGGAGATGTCTGAAACGTCATTTGATCCAAAGTTATTTCTAGACTTTGCACAATCAATTCTTAATGATTCAACAGTATTACATGCAGAATCCTGCGCGCGAGTTGCGGCAAGTAGAGCTTATTATTGTGTCTATCATATATGTAACAACGTAGCGTCAAATTTTCCGACTAAACCACATCAAAATGTTGGTGGCGTCCATAGAAGGTTAATCGGTGCATTCCAAAATTGTACAAGTCATCTGCCACAAGAAACACAAATAAAATTACTCGGAATATCATATATTTTAGATCAGGCTAGACAGAATCGAGTTGATGCTGATTATCATCTGGATAGAGAATTTACTATAGATAAAGCTAAAACTTGTATATGTTCTACAAAGAAAGTGATTGAAAAGTTAGAAGAGTCGAAGCTTTTATAGTTTAAATACATATATGTTTGGCTAAATTACATAATGCTCATGTGTCGATGTATGACTATTTTGCATGTGTGAAAATCCATCTAAGTCTATGGAAAAACTTGAAAAATCAGGTTTAACAGCGTAACCTTACCGAGGTTGGGGTCGCGAGTTCGAATCTCGTTTCCCGCTCCAAATCAAATAATTCACAGCCAAAAAAGCCGTTTAAAACAATCGCTGTAAGAGACAATTACAGATGCGGCCTTGTCAATCCATATGACAGTGAAATAGAAATAAGGTTTTAAATAAACCAAACAGTCAGAAAAATTTTGGTTATAATTCGCAGCTTCGCAAAACAGGTTAACGACAAATCTTTAGCCTGAATTAAGATAAAAAATTAGTAAAAATATGAGGTTACTAATACTTCATAAAGTAACTTGTAATATAATAATCTGGGCAAGCACAGAACTTGCAGACAGATTAATCAGTAAAAACCACGGCGAGTTGGCAGAGTGGTGATGCAGCGGCCTGCAAAGCCGTGTACAGCGGTTCGATTCCGCTACTCGCCTCCAAGTTACTTTGAATAAAAATTACCGCAATACCCAATGCCCGGGTGGCGGAATTGGTAGACGCAAGGGACTTAAAATCCCTCGCCTTCACGGGCGTGCCGGTTCGACTCCGGCCCCGGGCACCAACATTGCGTGTTGGTTTAACACGCAAATTAAATATGGTACAGCCATTCCATAATTGTTTCTGAGAAAGAGCCGGTTTAGCTTACAAATCAATTATCGCCGTTAGCGATACCGAAAAAATCTCTGAATAAAATCAGGTGCTAGTCTGTAAAAAATTCTGCAAGTTGTATCTACAAAACACAATTAATAATTCCAATATTTGTCTATTGTGATTATGATTGCTGAATGGAATTATTAATCACTGTATTCGTTGTATTTGCATTGCTCGCAATCGCAAGAATATATTTCACAGTAAATAAACCTACTGATAAAAAAAATAAACCTACTGATAAAAACCCAGCAAAACCCTCAATCCTCCACAAAAAAAGAGAATCACTCTGTACCGAAAGCGAGAAGAAACTATTCTATGCACTTCAAGTTGCGCTAGATGGAAAATATCTCGTCCATTGCCAAACCTCATTAATCGCTTTAGTTGAGCCAGTTGAATTCAAATACAAATCTAAAGCGTGGTCAAAACGCATGGATTTCGTCATAACAGATAAAACAACAAAAGTCATCGCAGTGATAGAGCTAGACGACTCAACACATAAAAGAAGAAAGAGAGTAAAAAGGGATGAATATGTTAATGAAGCTTTAAATTCACATCATGTACTCATCAGGATTCCAACTAAAAAGTTCTATGATCCCAAAGCAATCGTAAAATTGCTCATAAATCAAGCAAGTCTGCCACTAATAACGACCAAAGCTGTGATAGCAAAAGATAGTTAATTATCAGCCAAAGAGTTAGATATAGCTCGTACACGATATACTACGGTCAAAGCTAAATTGCCCAAATAAAATAAATAATGGTTACAGGCGAACTAAAAAGTCAGGTCGATAAAATCAGCTAATGAATTCGTTTGAGCGATGGCTGCAACTTACCCAAAATCACGCTAACAAACGCATACAGTCGGACGCGGAAAAGCCGCGCCGCTGATGCGGGTGTTAGATTCATTCAGGGAAATATATGCTATCGTCACAAGTATTAGAAAAGTTAAAATCTGGTGCGAAATCCTGGAACAAGTGGCGCCTTACAGATGAGGGGAGAAGCGTTGACTTAAGTGATACTGATTTCGTGAGAGATTGTCCTAGTGGTGAAGAGTTCTACGATTTACCACTCTTCCAAGGATTTAATTTCTCTGGAATGAATATGGATCGTGTTTCTATGCGAAACAGTACATTTATAGATTGCGATTTTTCGAATAGTCATTTTCACTTTTCAGATTTAGTTGATTCCTACTGTTTAAAATGTAATTTCACAGGCGTCGATCTTTCATATTGCAGCGCTGAAGAAACCAGCTTCTCTGGATCAGTTTTGGTGGGTACAAATCTAAGTAATATGAGTTTGGTTAAAACAGATTTTAGCAATGCTTGCATTGAAAGCACTTGCGCTTACGGTATTTCTGCATGGGATTTAAATCTAAATGATAGTCAGCAATCAAATATCGCTATGTCAGAGTCAAACAACTCTATTACAGTGCCCACAATAGAATTAGCACAATTCATTTCCTTATTAATCAATAGCAAGAACCTCCATCAAGTAATAGAAACGATAACGTCAAAAGTTGTTTTGATATTAGGTAGGTTTACCCCTGAGAGGAAGGCGGTTCTTGACGAGATAAAAAAGCAGCTAGATGGGCATGGTTATCTCGCGGTTTTATTCGACCACTACAGATCAAAAATCAAATCATTGTATAGTTGATTAATTCCCTCTATTTAATACAGTATTTATTTGCTCTAGTGTTGTACAAGGAAGCATTAAAGTGAGTCAATCCAATACGGACGTTAGGTGTTATTTCATTGAGTTATTGGCATTTTGGCAAGGTTCAATTAATAGTACACAAGTAAGCCAATACTTTGGTATTAGTAGAACACAAGCCCAGAAATATCTTTCTTATTACCAACAAGAACACCCTGAAAACCTAGTGTATCAACCTAGTTTAAAAGGGTTTGTTGCTTCACAAAACTTCTCTCCAGTTTTTATTAGTTGTGATGCCAGCGAATACTTAGATTGGTTAGATCATAATGGTTTAATTTTAGCTGCTGAGCCTAAAGGAAATCATCGAGTAACCAGCTCCTCTCTAAGTTTGCCTAGACGTTACGTTACTCCCTAAGTTATGTGCTTATTGGTGCAAGCTACTAAACAAAAGAAGCGGGTAGACGTGGAATATCTTTCCTTAAGCAATCCAAATAATCAGGGTCGAGTTATTCAGCCTCATGTGTTTGTCAAAACTGGGCTAAGGTGGCATTTGCGTGCTTACGACGAAAAAAATAAGGCATTTAGAGACTTTGTACTTAGCCGTTTTGTAGGTCAAGCTGGCTTGTTAGACAATGCGACTCACACTAGTACCGATGATGTAGCTTGGAACACATTCATTGATGTAAAACTTGCACCAGACAGTCGTTTAAGCCGCGAACAAAAAAATGTGATTCAACAAGAATATATGATGCAAGAAGGTGAATTGTTATTCCTACTCGTGCTACACTCACCCATTATCTACTGCAAGAAATGCAAGTGAATATTAAATTTCACGATGCCCAACCAGAAGCCCAACAACTAGTGTTAGCTAATAAAAAAGAGATACAACAATGGTTATTTGATACTTAGCTGACATTAAATTGCCACAACCCGCCAACAAAGTTTACTGATTTTATTTCAGGGCTTGTGAGAGGCAAATAATATGAAAGACATGGTGATTGATGCATGTAAATGGTATATTGATGAAAAGTCTGAAGCCAATATTCGCCACAAAGCAGCGGAAGAATTTAAAAACAGGTATAGACCATTACTACATTTCTTTGAAGAAGCAGGCCTTCTGAATCGGCCAGTATTTAGACGATAAGGAATGGAAAGAAAACGATTGGATAGAGTTTGAATTGAAAATTTCTGACTTTACGGAAGAAGGGCTGGAGCTGTTAATGTTATGCCATGACAAATGGCTGGATGCACTTTCATCTGGATCAAACCCTGGAAATATTACTCTGTGGCAAAGACAACTCACTAAATTGCGTGAAGAAGAATTTATCTCTTTACATTAAATTTTTTAAAAAGTTTTCATCGCCTGCGCGATCATTCAATTTTCAATAAGATTTTGCTTGCGCGTTTCTGCAGTTTTCATCGCCTGCGCGATCATTCAAATTCCACCGATAAAATGTTGCTCTACCAACCATAAAGTCTAGGTAAGTCCTTAAGTCCTGGCAATATTTTCTGTCTCTTTGAGGTGGCCTAATATCATTATTTCTAAAAGAGCTATATTTTGGTGCTCTCTATATTCTGGATATTGGGAAGCATAATGGTTTGATAAAAAATTGTAACAATGTAATATCAGGTTCAACAATAGCATGAACATCACCTAATATCGTGGATCAACTGACTGACCTGAAAGCCATCCTCCATTCTAAGCGAGCGAACATTTATTACCTTGAAAAATGTCGCGTCATGCAAAAAGATGGCCGTGTTTTGTACCTTACTGAAGCCAAAGAAGAAAACCAGTATTGGAATATCCCGATTGCCAATACCACCTGCTTGTTATTGGGAACAGGCACATCTATTACTCAAGCAGCTATGCGTATGCTCGCACAAGCTGGTGTATTAGTTGGTTTTTGTGGTGGAGGTGGCACACCATTACTTATGGCTAATGAAATTGAATGGCTGACACCACAAAGCGAATATCGTCCCACCGAATATATGCAAGGGTGGATGCAATTCTGGTTTGACGACAGTAAGCGCTTGCAAGCTGCTAAACAATTCCAGCAGGCAAGAATTGAATTTTTACAACAAGTTTGGTCACGTGACCGCGATCTCAAGAGCGAAGGCTTTTCAAGCGACGACCCATCAATAAAAAGCGCATTAGATAACGCCATCAACAGAATAAAACATTGCACCAGAGTCAGTGAACTACTCAACACCGAAGCCCAGCTCACCAAATGGTTGTATAAACTGGCCGCTACCCGCACCGAGTATGGCGACTTCACCCGCACCCACGAAGCCGAAGATACTGCCAATGCCTTTCTCAATCATGGCAATTACCTGGCTTATGGTTTAGCCGCAACCACCCTTTGGGTACTGGGCATTCCACATGGGTTTGCCGTGATGCATGGTAAAACTCGTCGTGGTGCATTGGTCTTTGATATTGCCGATTTGGTAAAGGACACATTGATTCTGCCCTGGGCTTTTATCTGTGCTAAGGAAAACTCCAGCGAACAGGAGTTTCGCCAACAATGTCTGCAAAACTTTACCCAGCACAAAGCACTGGATTTTATGTTTGAACAGGTGAAGCAAGTTAGTCTTGGCGAATAGCTATAGCAGGCCAAATATGCATACAACCATAATCTCTGCCGAATCAATAAGCTGCCTGTGCGGCAGTGAACGTGTAAAACGACTCTTTATATTTCTAAGCTGCCTATACGGCAGATATTCAAAGTATAGCAGATTATTTGCTAAAATAACTCTTTATAGGGATTGAAATATTTTTAGATTGCTTCTAATATGTCGCCTAAGGGGTGAGCTGAAACATTGTGTGGTAAGCAATGTCACTCGCAAATCCCTTTGGATGCAGCATTTCGTTTGTGCTGTAAACATCAAGATGATGGTTGTCGATTCTTGGCCAGACGACAACCGGATTCTAACCTATCTGGGTAACGGGTGTCTTTGGTCATGATGGTTACCTTTGTTAGTCAATGCGAAAAAAAAGCCCACGCCCGCAGTCGCCGTGTGCTTGATGCCTTCGCCAACCGCATTGGCGATAACACCTGGCAAACAATTATCACCCAGGAAGGCTTACTGGCAGTAAAAAAATTACTTAGAAAAACTGCCAGTAAAAACACTGCGGTAAGCTGTCATTGGATACGCAGCCGTGCGCGTAGTGAGTTGGTTTGGGTGGTGGGTAATCGTCAGAAATTTGATCGCGAAGGAGCCGTGCCCGTTAACACGACGAGGCGAAATTTATTAAATTCTCATATTGAAAATGACTGGGCGTATTTACCCTTAATTAAAGCCTTGGTGGCTATTGCCGCGCTTTTGCATGATTGGGGTAAAGCCAGCCAACTGTTCCAGGAAAAATTGAAGCCTAAGAATAAAATGGGCTTTAAAGGTGACCCTATTCGGCATGAATGGATTTCGTGTTTATTGCTGAATGCACTTATTCAAATGCATCAAGGCGATACAAACAATGTAAACGATAGTGGTTGGCTTGAGACCTTAGCAAAAGGCGACATTGATGAAGCCAAGATAAAAGCCATTGCCAGTAAACAGCAGACTAATCCGCTAAAAAATTTACCACCGATAGCTAAACTAGTGGCTTGGCTGGTTGTCTCCCATCATCGTTTACCGCTAAATAAAGATGTGGATATGCGGGCTGAATGCTGTCCTAACATTGATAATGTTTTATGCCTGGTTACTCAGCAGTGGGGTTACGAAAACAACTATGATCAGGCTGAATATAAGCAGCGGGTTGAACAATGTTTTAATTTTCCTAATGGGCTACTCAGCGCTTCGCAACCTTGGTTAAAGCAAATTAAAAAATGGTCACAACGCTTACTAGCTTGTGAATCGCAGGTATTGCAATCACTCAATGATGGCAGTTACCGATCAGTATTAAATTATGCGCGGTTATGCGTAATGCTGGGTGATCATTATTACTCATCACAAAATGCCGATAAAAAATGGCAAGACAAGCTCGGCTTATTTGCCAATACCGATTTTAAAACTAAAGCTTTAAAGCAAAAGCTGGATGAGCATTTGGTTGGTGTTGCAAGGCATGGTTTAAACACTGCACATTTGCTACCGGCATTTGAAGCTGAACCACCCATAGCGCAAGACATCACAGCATTGAAAAAACTAAGCCCTGGCGAATTTCGTTGGCAAGATAAAGCCGTAGATAACATTAAACATTGGCGCAAGAATAATACGCAAAAGCAAGGTTTTTTCGCTGTGAATATGGCAAGTACGGGCTGCGGTAAAACCTTTGCCAATGCCAAAGTGATGCAGGCTGTATCAAATGATGGGAATAGCCTGCGTTTTATTTTGGCTCTGGGCTTACGTACCCTCACATTACAAACAGGTGATGAATACCGTGAGCGAGTGGGTTTGGATGCAACCGAACTGGCGGTACTGATCGGCTCGCGTGCCGTCATGGCGTTACATCAGCAAGCAAAAACTGAGACAGAAGAACTGAGTTTTGAAGCAAGTGGTTCAGAGTCACAAGAAACATTGTTGGATGAAGAAGTCGATTACGATTGCGCTATTCCTGAAGAAGGTATGACTACCGTACTGCGTGAACAACGTGATAAAAAATTCCTCTATGCGCCGGTATTAGCCTGCACCATCGACCATCTTATGGCGGCAACTGAGACTAAGCGTGGGGGGCGCTATATTTTGCCTACTCTACGGTTAATGTCTTCTGATCTAGTAATTGATGAAGTTGACGATTTTACCGGTGAGGATTTAGTCGCTATTGGACGCCTCATTCACTTAGCAGGTATGTTAGGTCGAAAGGTGATGATCTCCTCGGCAACCATTACGCCTGATTTAGCTGAAGGCTACTTCAAAGCGTACCGAGATGGATGGCTAATCTACTGTAAAAGCCGTGATGCCAGTGCGACGGTGGGCTGTGCATGGATAGATGAATTTAACACAGTCGTCGCAAGTAATCATGGCTTGCAAGTGCGGGATGCAATACCTGCTTACCGCAGTGAACACGTGAAATTTGTCGAAAAACGCGTTGCTAAATTAGTCAAACAACCGGTTAAGCGCAAAGCTGACATTACTCCTTGTGAACAAATCTTTGCTGATTTTACCCATAGCCCTAACGATGAAAACGTTATAGCGAGTAAACAACAAGCCTATTTTAAAATCATTACTGATAGTGTTCTCACTAAACATCAGCACCATCACATGGTTGATCAACAAAGCCAATTGGCGGTGTCGTTTGGCGTGGTGCGCATGGCGAATATTCAACCCTGCATAGCCTTAGCCCGTTACTTGCTAAAGATGGATCTGCCAGCAGACGTTCAGATAAGAACGATGCCGTACCACAGTCAGCAAGTCTTGCTGATGCGCCATAAACAAGAACAGCACCTAGGCCAAGTATTAAAACGTAAAGAAGACATAGATGAACAACCCAAAGCTTTTCTAAACACTGTTATTCGTCAACACCTTGAGCATATAAAGCGAACCGAACCACAGGTTAAACATGTGCTGTTTGTGTTAGTGGCAACTCCCGTAGAAGAGGTTGGTCGCGACCACGATTTTGACTGGGCAGTTGTGGAACCATCTTCGTATCGTTCAATTATCCAATTGGCAGGACGTGTGCGTCGTCATCGTAAAATCGGCGTGGAAGTGCCTAACATCAGTTTGCTGCAATACAACTGGCGGGGGGTACGCGATAAACACCTTGAAAACGGTAAAGTATTTAACAGGCCAGGTTTTGAAGACCAAATCAGGTTGGCAAGCCACAACTTGAATGACTTGCTGGATGCGGATGCCTTATTACAGCGTGTAGATGCTATTGCACGTATCCAAAAATCAAAAGATCTACAGCCTAAAAAACAATTGGCAGATTTAGAACATTATGTTATTTGCAAGTTATTGGCTAACTATGGACGAGACGGTAACGGCCCTGCTCAGCTACAAGGCTATTTGCGTGAAGCCTGGTTTTTGACGGCATACCCGCAACACATAGTGTCGTTTAGAAAATCTCCGCCGAGCTTGAAAGTGTTTTTGGCCTTTGATGAAAATAAGCAGGCATGTACCTTTTGTGAAAAAAACGAAAAAGGCTTTCCTGTGCCACGTGAACTACCGCTTGGTATTGATCGTGTGCAGTTGGCTACAGAAGCAAGCAAACGGCTATGGCTACAACGCGACTTTGAAGCAGAAATAGCAAGTATGGCAGACGCACAAGATATGAGTATGCGTAGGGCATCGTTGCGCTATGGCGAGTTAAGTTTTTGGCACGATGAAAGCGCTAAATATAAATATAACGACCAATTCGGATTGGTGAGAGTGTGAACCACCTACTGGAGATCAAGGTAGATGGTTCAAGCTGCCTATGCGGCAGTAAGCAGTAAATGGATAAATAACCACGAATAGGTAAATTTTCTAAGCTGCTTTTTCAGTAGTTGGAGTATTTTATACCAATAGTTAAATGGTTGAAAATATTGATCTTTATGCTTATGCTTGACCTATCAATGATAAAGTAGGGTATAAAAAATATGGCTAAGCGGTATGTGAGAAAAGAGACACTAACGGTTTCTCGCCAGCAAGAAGTACTCGTTCTTGATGAGATGTCTCAGGATTCAACCAGCAAGTATCATCACCTAAAGATGCTTCTGCAAAGTTTTTATAACTGGCTTTTGGCTAAAATTATTAGCGTAAAAAGGATAATGTAGATGGAGAAAGTAATAGCTGAATTCTTTGACAAGCGTAAAGCGGCTTGGTTAAAGAAAAATCTTCATGCTGGTGCAGATGAAACGATGATCCAGGCTAAGGAACAGGAGTGCTCCGAGCAATTTAGTTTGGAAAATTGGTTGCCAAATGCCGCCAAGCGAGCGGGGCAAATGTCCATATCCACGCATCCATGTACTTTCAGCCATCCTAGTTCACGTAAAAATAAGAATGGCTATGCCTCATCAATTATTGCCGATAGCCAAGCAAGCAACGATGGCTATTTACGCAGTGGCAACGTTGTTGTGGAGGCCGATGCACTGGGCAATGCTGCCGCATTAGATGTCTATAAATTTTTGACGCTTAATATGCAAGATGGGCAAACCTTACTTAGCCACATCGAGCAAGATTCTGATTTAGCACAACAACTTCTCAAGATTAAAGCAGAGTCATACAGCACTTTAAAAGAAGGCTTTTTAGCCATGACGAATAGCGATGCTGATAGCATAACGAGTTCCAAAATTAAACAGGTCTACTTTCCTGTAGAAAATGGCTACCACCAATTATCGATACTGTCTGCATCTGGCATAGTATTCGAGCTGAGAAAAAGGATTGATACCATCCGTTTTTCTGAAGAAACAAAAATTGCCAGAACTTGTGAAAAGAACAATGAAATGTATATAGGTCCGGATGCGGGCGCAAGAGACTTTGCGAAATGTGAAAAGAACAATGAAATGTATATAGGGGGTTATAAGCAACTGGCCAACTTAACCACGATGGGTTATGGCGGTACCAAGCCGCAGAATATTAGCGTTTTGAACAATCAAAACGGTGGCAAAGTGCATCTGCTACCGAGCGAGCCACCCAAATTAATCAAGCGTGACATCCACTTTCCAACAGTGGACTTTTTTAGCCAATCGTTCAGTTATTTTCAATGTAGAGATTTGTTTTATGCCTTGCATGACTTAATATTTCTTAACCACAAAAATAATAGGCATATCCGGAGTGCGCGCGATGAATATTACCAGGCCATCATGGATCGAATTATTGAAAGAATGTGGCGAGTAAGAAGCGTAAGCGAAGCGCAATACAACCCAGATACTAGCCAGTTAAACCCTACTCAAAAAATATGGCTCTGTATGGCCAATGAAGCGCAACGAGAAGATGAAAATGACTGGTTAGATATGCTATGCACTGACATCGCTAAATTTATCTTTAATGGTTATGAAAAATTGCTCGGCAAAAAAACTTTTATATTTTCAGACGGCGAATTTAAGCATATCCATAAGCAGGTCGTGAAACACAAGGAGGCGTTACGATGAGCTATAAAAAGATACTGCTGATTCCACATCTTCACATTCATAACGCTAATGCCCTCTCCAGCCCTTTTACCATTGGCTTTCCCGCGATGACCGCATGGTTAGGGGCGACTCACGCCCTACAACGTAAATTAAATGAGGGTGGCATAGATGTAAAGGTGACGGCAACCGGTGTGGTGAGCCACCAAATGAACTTACAAACCTATCGTGGAACAAATGATTTTGTGTCATCCATTATAGGTACCGGTAACCCCTTAGATAAAACCGGATCGCGTTCATCGTTTATTGAGGAAGCTCGTTGCCATCTTGAGGTGTCTTTATTACTGGAATTGCAGGGGATAAGCCAGGAGCAAGAAGATGCAATAAAAGCGCAAATAAGCCATTTACTCAACAGCAAAATAAAAATGGCGGGTGGGGATATTCAAAGCTTTAGCCCACCTGCTATTTTTGTACTTGAAGATAACAACGAAGAGGATTTACGTCGGTTTACGCGAAAAATTATGCCAGGTTATGTGCTGATTGAGCGCCGCGACCTAATGATTGAAGCGATGGGGCAAGGCCAGGATGATGCTATGGCTGCGTTAATTGACTATGTGGCAATTCATCATCGTTGCGAACAAACAAAAGATGGCGTGTTATGGAAAAAACGCCGCAAAAGCCAAACTGACAAGCCCCTAGGCTGGATTGTACCCATTGCTACAGGCTTCCACGGTATTAGTGAATTAGGCCAAGCCAAAAACCAACGTGACCCAGATCAACCACATTGCTTCGCTGAAAGCCTGGTGACCTTAGGTGAATTCAAAATGCCTCATCGCTTTGAATCAATAAGCGACATGTTGTGGTGCTATCAAGTTGATAAGGCTAGTAACTTTTACCAATGTGTAGCCCTTAATACGGTTGCAAAAGATCCGTCAAGTGAATTTGATTTTTAACATATCAGGAGAATAGCTATGGCTAAGAAAGACAATATTGCATCTGTACTCGCATTTGAAAAAAAACTGGTACCCAGTGATGGCTATATGTATGGCACAAGTTGGGATAATAAAAATGAAGTGACACCGCTGAAACTGCAAGAGAAATCAGTGCGGGGGACGATCGCTAACCGCCTAAAGGAGGCGATAAAAAAAGACCCGCAAAAATTAAACGCAGAAGTTGAAAAACCCAATTTACAAACGATAGATGCCTGTGCTTTGGGTACAGAACAAGACACGCTTAAATTACACTTTACCTTAAAAGTATTGGGTGGCTTGCAACAGCCTTCAGCCTGCAACAATGCCTTATTCAAACAAAGCTACCAAGCAGCAGTCAATGGCTATCTGCAAACACGGGGTATGAGAGAACTGGCAAAGCGTTATGCCTTGAACATCGCCAATGCACGATTCCTTTGGCGCAACCGCTTTGGAGCCGAAAACATCCAGGTCGAAGTCAGCGCCTTAAACCAGGGTGCAGAGCAGAGTTGGCAATTTAATGCTTTGGAGTTTAATCCGCGTGACCTGTCAGCAAGTGATGCGGAAGTTACTATCTTGGCAGAACGCATTGCAACAGCATTAGCCAGTGAAGATGATTTTCTTATGCTCGATATCACCTGCTATGCCAAAGTGGGTAAAGCACAAGATGTCTATCCCAGCGAAGAACTCGTGCTGGATAAAGGTAAAGGTGAGAAAAGCAAAATTCTTTACCATGTAAATAATATTGCTGCCATGCACTCGCAAAAAATAGGTAATGCCATCCGTACCATTGATACTTGGTATGGAGAGTTTGCTGACCCGGAAGCTTCGGTTGGCCCAATCGCTATCGAACCCTATGGTGCAGTGACCAATCAGGGTAAAGCCTTCCGTACACCCGCAGAAAAACAAGACTTCTATAGCTTTTTTGATCATTGGGCGCGTGGTGGTGCATTGGAACGCGTGGAAGATGAACATTACGTGATGGCGGTATTGGTACGTGGCGGTGTATTCGGTGAAAGTGATAAATAGGTAGATATATGGATAACTACTTGAATATCACGTTATTACCCGACCCGGAATTCCGATCCAGGATACTTATGGATTCGTTGTACGCCAAATTCCACAAAGCCCTGTGTGACCTGAACAGCACCGACATTGGCGTGAGCTTTCCAGCCTATCAAAAGACGTTGGGCGATCAGTTGCGCATACATGGAACACAAACTGCATTGACTCAATTACAGGATAAAAACTGGGTTGGCGGCATGAGCGGTTACTGTCAGGTGTCAGCGATTCAACCTGTACCGGATAACGTTCAATACCGCACCGTTAGCCGAGTGCAAGCCAACATGAGCCAAGCCAAACTGAATCGATTGATAAAACGTGGTTCAATCACAGAGGAAGAGGTTAAACAATACCGTGCAAAGATGTTTACCCAAGGATTAGAGAATCCCTATATCGAACTCATCAGTGGATCGAACAAACATAAACACAGGCGCTACATTAAATTTAGTGATTTAACCAGTCAGCCCATCACGGGAAAATTTGACTTATTTGGATTATCCAAAATTGCCACCGTCCCCTGGTTTTGACCTTTATTTTTACCGTTCTTTAACGCTCAATAAAATCAATGAGTTACAACAAGCCTTGATTTCATTGATATTTTATATCGATTGGAGTTAAGTGTTTGTTGTAGCTGTTTTTTTGCGCATTATACTTGGTGTTTACTGCCGCACAGGCAGCTTAGAAATATGCGCAAACACTATAATAGTAGTGTTTAAGGTTTACTGCCGCACAGGCAGCTTAGAAATTGTCTCGATCTTTTGGTCAATCCTCCCTGGTGTTTACTGCCGCACAGGCAGCTTAGAAATGCTTGTATTGTCGCGCTGACATTCTGCGTTTGTTTACTGCCGCACAGGCAGCTTAGAAAGCCAATCCGCCCCAAATTGCTCCTCTCGCTAAGTTTACTGCCGCACAGGCAGCTTAGAAATGTGGATTTTGGCATCGATCGAATCAGACAGAGTTTACTGCCGCACAGGCAGCTTAGAAATAAGTCGCGATCTGTAACTTGCTCTAAACCATGTTTACTGCCGCACAGGCAGCTTAGAAAATCGGTCGCTAAAAAATAGCCGTCTATCCACAGTTTACTGCCGCACAGGCAGCTTAGAAATATTGCACTACCCCAACTCATAATTATCTCCGGTTTACTGCCGCACAGGCAGCTTAGAAAAGTCGACGAGCTCGTATCTTATTACTAGCCATGTTTACTGCCGCACAGGCAGCTTAGAAACTCTAGGCTAGCAACTTGCAAGCAAGTTGCTAGGTTTACTGCCGCACAGGCAGCTTAGAAATCAATTGATGTGTTATCTCGTATTTGAGAGCCGTTTACTGCCGCACAGGCAGCTTAGAAAAGGTGCTGGCCGAAAAAAAGGCTCAACAAAGCGTTTACTGCCGCACAGGCAGCTTAGAAACGCAGATGTCATCGATGCGGCAAAACGCAGAAGTTTACTGCCGCACAGGCAGCTTAGAAATGGCGACTCTATACTTGGACATTCGACCGCGTGTTTACTGCCGCACAGGCAGCTTAGAAAGCAACCGAATGTCATACCATTTTTACTAACTGGTTTACTGCCGCACAGGCAGCTTAGAAACATGGCTGCTCCGCTCATGCATCCAGTTTTGGGTTTACTGCCGCACAGGCAGCTTAGAAATGAGTACCTTGGCGGAGGCAAACACGCACTCAGTTTACTGCCGCACAGGCAGCTTAGAAATGCAGTTTCGTTGCCGCTTGGCACTACTGCACGTTTACTGCCGCACAGGCAGCTTAGAAAAGAATACTTAGGTGGCGGTAAACATGCGCTCAGTTTACTGCCGCACAGGCAGCTTAGAAAAAGAGGCTCGCGCCAGATACGGCGCACGATACGTTTACTGCCGCACAGGCAGCTTAGAAACATATAATACAGACGTGTATCTGTTTTTTTCGGTTTACTGCCGCACAGGCAGCTTAGAAAGATGCCTTATATTGCACAAAGTTTTGACGGGCGTTTACTGCCGCACAGGCAGCTTAGAAAAGCTCTGCGCAAATTCTTTTTGTCTCTCATAGTGTTTACTGCCGCACAGGCAGCTTAGAAAGCCGCGCGGACCAGTTATAATAACTTGACGGGGTTTACTGCCGCACAGGCAGCTTAGAAATTTATCTAATCGCTTATCATATCTAAGTAGTTGTTTACTGCCGCACAGGCAGCTTAGAAAAGGCAGTACTTCTGTGCAACTAATCGGCACGAGTTTACTGCCGCACAGGCAGCTTAGAAAGGCGAGCCGCCTCACTCATTGCTTCTTTCTTAGTTTACTGCCGCACAGGCAGCTTAGAAAGTGGTGAAGTTGACGGGTATGCGGGAGAACGTGTTTACTGCCGCACAGGCAGCTTAGAAAACTTGGTACAACAGCCCCGCTCTCAGGCATCAGTTTACTGCCGCACAGGCAGCTTAGAAAATCGGCGTGCACCGTATTAGTGCTGTGCTATGGTTTACTGCCGCACAGGCAGCTTAGAAACTGGGCGCAGCGCGGTCCAGCAGTCTCGTTACGTTTACTGCCGCACAGGCAGCTTAGAAATATTTCATGCCTTCCGAGCCCATTGAAATGCCGTTTACTGCCGCACAGGCAGCTTAGAAATATAATGATGAAAATTTATCCGATAATCATAGGTTTACTGCCGCACAGGCAGCTTAGAAATCGACTGCCGCCGTATCTGGGATTTGAAATCCGTTTACTGCCGCACAGGCAGCTTAGAAAAGGTTCGTACCGCTGCTTTCCAATCTTTCATGTTTACTGCCGCACAGGCAGCTTAGAAATCGACAGCACCAAAATCTGGCGCTGTCGACTCGTTTACTGCCGCACAGGCAGCTTAGAAAGAATAACGCGATCCCTGACATTTCCGGTTGCTGTTTACTGCCGCACAGGCAGCTTAGAAAATCTAACTGCGCTGCTGTGAACCACTTTGCAAGTTTACTGCCGCACAGGCAGCTTAGAAAGCCGCGCTTCTGAACTACGAAATCGAGATTTCGTTTACTGCCGCACAGGCAGCTTAGAAAATCGGCGTGCACCGTATTAGTGCTGTGCTATGGTTTACTGCCGCACAGGCAGCTTAGAAACTGGGCGCAGCGCGGTCCAGCAGTCTCGTTACGTTTACTGCCGCACAGGCAGCTTAGAAAATCTGTGCCTAACTGTAAATAATTGATGATATGTTTACTGCCGCACAGGCAGCTTAGAAAATCCAGTCGCATCAGAAAGCGACAATAACAAAGTTTACTGCCGCACAGGCAGCTTAGAAAACCCTAATTTTTTAAGTATCACTCTCTAGTTGGTTTACTGCCGCACAGGCAGCTTAGAAAAATTCTAATTCTTCTTGTTCTAGTTCTATAGCGTTTACTGCCGCACAGGCAGCTTAGAAATGACACTGCTTCAGTTGAAGCTGTTATAGAAAGTTTACTGCCGCACAGGCAGCTTAGAAATCTCTACAGTTGCATAATCGTGATTGTGTAATGTTTACTGCCGCACAGGCAGCTTAGAAAAAGATCGGTCGTAAGTAGTTTGTACTGACTAAGTTTACTGCCGCACAGGCAGCTTAGAAATTTCGCTTCTTCTTCTACATATAGACTTGCCAGTTTACTGCCGCACAGGCAGCTTAGAAAACTCTATATTTGTGGTTATTCTTACTAATTGTGTTTACTGCCGCACAGGCAGCTTAGAAATGACAAGAATGAATCTTTAAATGCCATTAAAAGTTTACTGCCGCACAGGCAGCTTAGAAATTACCAATATGTCCAATGCTGCTTCGTGATATGTTTACTGCCGCACAGGCAGCTTAGAAATCGGACGAAGTTAGGTATTAAAGGCTTGCTAGGTTTACTGCCGCACAGGCAGCTTAGAAAAAGCGGCCAAATTTTTCCATATATTCTGACACGTTTACTGCCGCACAGGCAGCTTAGAAAAGCCGCTTTTGCGTCTTCGACTGACCATCTAAGTTTACTGCCGCACAGGCAGCTTAGAAATGAGCTTCATTTACATTACCAAGTTTAGCTATGTTTACTGCCGCACAGGCAGCTTAGAAAATGATCCAGTTTGAATACAGAGCGCGGTATTGGTTTACTGCCGCACAGGCAGCTTAGAAAGCCCAAATCACCTTTTTTGACATTTTCAAAATGTTTACTGCCGCACAGGCAGCTTAGAAACGCGCGGCACGACGTGAAAATCTTTGCGCGGAGTTTACTGCCGCACAGGCAGCTTAGAAAGCAGTATGACGCAAGCAAAACGACAAACATTAGTTTACTGCCGCACAGGCAGCTTAGAAAAGGATCAATCAGGCAACGAAATCGCGCAGGGAGTTTACTGCCGCACAGGCAGCTTAGAAATCAGCGCGTCTCGTACGCAACCAAGCAGATTCGTTTACTGCCGCACAGGCAGCTTAGAAACTTTGGTTTCATTCGTTTTCTGTTTGTATTGAGTTTACTGCCGCACAGGCAGCTTAGAAAACTTTCGGGGCAAGTCTAGGTACGTAATAGACGTTTACTGCCGCACAGGCAGCTTAGAAAGCACTTTTGTCGTTATCGACCACTTTCGGGGCGTTTACTGCCGCACAGGCAGCTTAGAAAAACAATCTGTTGAAAGAGTCTTAACCAGTAACGTTTACTGCCGCACAGGCAGCTTAGAAATCCGCGTCTTTGAACTACGAAATCTAGATTTCGTTTACTGCCGCACAGGCAGCTTAGAAAAGTCAAGGGCTTCGGAGTAACAGGATCATTTGGTTTACTGCCGCACAGGCAGCTTAGAAAAACAGATCGTTGGTAATGCTAATGTAAATCTTGTTTACTGCCGCACAGGCAGCTTAGAAATGCCCCGTTAGTATGAAGGTCACATTGTGGTAGTTTACTGCCGCACAGGCAGCTTAGAAAGGCGCTATCGCTTTCGTCCGCGCGGTAAAGTCCGTTTACTGCCGCACAGGCAGCTTAGAAAGATTGCTGTTGTAATGTGTTGATAGGCTGAATGTTTACTGCCGCACAGGCAGCTTAGAAAAGTTGATTACACGCGTACAGCAGCAGTACCGCGTTTACTGCCGCACAGGCAGCTTAGAAATAACTTACTAAGTTGCATATTTTTGAGCATCTGTTTACTGCCGCACAGGCAGCTTAGAAATCCCCAAATTACTCCTCTCGCTAAACGACTATGTTTACTGCCGCACAGGCAGCTTAGAAAAGTGTCTTGCTTAGTTATGAGATGCACACTGTGTTTACTGCCGCACAGGCAGCTTAGAAATGTGGACTTCGGAATTGATCGAATCAGACAGAGTTTACTGCCGCACAGGCAGCTTAGAAATGTGGACTTCGGAATTGATCGAATCAGACAGAGTTTACTGCCGCACAGGCAGCTTAGAAATGTGGACTTCGGAATTGATCGAATCAGACAGAGTTTACTGCCGCACAGGCAGCTTAGAAACAGTTCTTCACCTAATTCTACCACTAATTTCAGTTTACTGCC
Organism: uncultured Gammaproteobacteria bacterium; assembly: GCA_951812785.1. Classification (GTDB taxonomy): domain Bacteria; phylum Pseudomonadota; class Gammaproteobacteria; order UBA4575; family UBA4575; genus UBA1858. Next base: position 1,473,662 of record OX638335.1, on the reverse strand, counting down.
GCACAGGCAGCTTAGAAAGTTAATTGTCGTACAGAGATTATTGACATTGTGTTTACTGCCGCACAGGCAGCTTAGAAAGGGTGTTGCTGGTGCTGAAGCACTCGAACGACGTTTACTGCCGCACAGGCAGCTTAGAAAAACCACTCGCGCTTTGCGCAGCGCGATGACAAGTTTACTGCCGCACAGGCAGCTTAGAAAGACCAATTCTTCTTGCGCAGTTAACGCGCGTCGTTTACTGCCGCACAGGCAGCTTAGAAATCAGGTCAAAAGAAACACCTGAATCTCGAATAGTTTACTGCCGCACAGGCAGCTTAGAAATTCTAATAGACCAGCAATACCTAATTTTGTGCGTTTACTGCCGCACAGGCAGCTTAGAAAGATTAAAACACATAATCCACATCCTTCTAAAAGTTTACTGCCGCACAGGCAGCTTAGAAAGTGCATCGTTTGTTTATGTACTGAAAGCGTGTGTTTACTGCCGCACAGGCAGCTTAGAAAGCCTCGTTTTTGAACTACAAAATCTAAGTTACGTTTACTGCCGCACAGGCAGCTTAGAAAACCTATAGCGCCGCCGATTGCTCCCCAACTCAGTTTACTGCCGCACAGGCAGCTTAGAAAGCCAACGGGCTGGTCAAAAAAATCCCTTCCTGGTTTACTGCCGCACAGGCAGCTTAGAAAATGTTATATCTGTGGTTATTTGTACTAATTGCGTTTACTGCCGCACAGGCAGCTTAGAAAATTTCTTCTCCTAATTCCACCACTAATTTCATGTTTACTGCCGCACAGGCAGCTTAGAAAGGTTGAAGCTGTTGTAGAAATGCGTCAAGAAAGTTTACTGCCGCACAGGCAGCTTAGAAACAGAAGAACGAAAAGACAGAGAACGAAGAGCAGTTTACTGCCGCACAGGCAGCTTAGAAACTGTTGCGATGCAACATTAGTAATCGCAACATGTTTACTGCCGCACAGGCAGCTTAGAAATCTCGGCGGCGATACTGATTCTGCATTTGATAGTTTACTGCCGCACAGGCAGCTTAGAAACGAAGATCTACCCGCGGGCCAGGGTAATAAGCGTTTACTGCCGCACAGGCAGCTTAGAAAACACAAGCTCAAGTCCGTTGTCAGTTGTGCCGGTTTACTGCCGCACAGGCAGCTTAGAAAGAATTGGTTGTTGTCCGATATGCTGCAGTTCCGTTTACTGCCGCACAGGCAGCTTAGAAAAAATCAGTCACAACAAAACAAAAAAACACACGGTTTACTGCCGCACAGGCAGCTTAGAAAAGTTGCTTATTAATTTTTGTTATCTGTAGTATGTTTACTGCCGCACAGGCAGCTTAGAAAACTCAATATTTGTGGTTATTTGTACCAGTTGCGTTTACTGCCGCACAGGCAGCTTAGAAACATCTCTTCGCCCAACTCCTGCACCAATTTCAGTTTACTGCCGCACAGGCAGCTTAGAAAATTCAATATTTGTGGTTATTTGTACCAGTTGCGTTTACTGCCGCACAGGCAGCTTAGAAAGAATCCATGGCAATAATGCAGGAAGATTACCTGTTTACTGCCGCACAGGCAGCTTAGAAAATCTACGTTCTAGAATCACTAGTATCGCGACAGTTTACTGCCGCACAGGCAGCTTAGAAAATCTACGTTCTAGAATCACTAGTATCGCGACAGTTTACTGCCGCACAGGCAGCTTAGAAAAGATTATCTTGGCATGCCGCCATCAGTCGGAGGTTTACTGCCGCACAGGCAGCTTAGAAAAAGAGGCGGCAACTTCGCAACATCAAAATCGAGTTTACTGCCGCACAGGCAGCTTAGAAATTCTAGCAAGCCTTTGATACCTAATTTTGTTCGTTTACTGCCGCACAGGCAGCTTAGAAATGTTGGCGGAGCCGCGATAGTCGCGAGTGTTTGTTTACTGCCGCACAGGCAGCTTAGAAAAAAAACATGTGTATTTTCATCAATGACAACATGTTTACTGCCGCACAGGCAGCTTAGAAACGCGTGCGCGGGCTCTTGGTGCTAACCAAAAAGTTTACTGCCGCACAGGCAGCTTAGAAAATTATAGTGTTTGCGCATGTAATTAATTTTATGTTTACTGCCGCACAGGCAGCTTAGAAAATGCATTGTCTGTTTATGAATCGAAAGCGTGTGTTTACTGCCGCACAGGCAGCTTAGAAAATTATAGTGTTTGCGCATGTAATTAATTTTATGTTTACTGCCGCACAGGCAGCTTAGAAAAGAGGGGTCCGGCAGTATCGTTACCGCTCGGCGTTTACTGCCGCACAGGCAGCTTAGAAAGACAAAATTCGAATGCAAACAATGGAAGTCGAGTTTACTGCCGCACAGGCAGCTTAGAAACGTTGATAATAGTTTGTGTAAAAAAGACGTACGTTTACTGCCGCACAGGCAGCTTAGAAAATATTGATCTGCGACTGTCTGACTGTCTGTTGGTTTACTGCCGCACAGGCAGCTTAGAAAGTGCATTGTCTGTTTATGAATTGAAAGCGTGCGTTTACTGCCGCACAGGCAGCTTAGAAAAGACGAGGTAAAAAATAATGTCAGAATTATATGTTTACTGCCGCACAGGCAGCTTAGAAACGTCAAAGGCTTCGGCGTTACCGGAAATTTCAGTTTACTGCCGCACAGGCAGCTTAGAAAGCTTTCCGGCATCAATGTAAATTTGACTTCAAGTTTACTGCCGCACAGGCAGCTTAGAAAACTACTAATTTCATTACTTCTTGTGTTGTTATGTTTACTGCCGCACAGGCAGCTTAGAAAGTCTAACTGTGCAGCAGTAAACCACTTTGCAAGTTTACTGCCGCACAGGCAGCTTAGAAAAGCGAATTAGTAGCTGCTGGTCTCATTAGTCCGTTTACTGCCGCACAGGCAGCTTAGAAACTCCTGTTTCATCTCTACCACCGCCTCGATCGGTTTACTGCCGCACAGGCAGCTTAGAAAAATTTTTTGCTTTAATACCTGAGTTTTTCAAAGTTTACTGCCGCACAGGCAGCTTAGAAAATGACCGAACATTTTACCAACATTGCCATTTGGTTTACTGCCGCACAGGCAGCTTAGAAAAAATAACGCAATCCCTGACATTTCTGGCTGCTGTTTACTGCCGCACAGGCAGCTTAGAAATGCAATTGCAATCGCAGTTGCAGGCGCAATGAGTTTACTGCCGCACAGGCAGCTTAGAAAGATTTCTTCATACGCTTGCTCGACAAATTGTCGTTTACTGCCGCACAGGCAGCTTAGAAAAACAAGTGCTGCAATTCTCATTGCTAAATTTAGTTTACTGCCGCACAGGCAGCTTAGAAAATTATTGTTAATTGTTAATGCTGTCACAGCACGTTTACTGCCGCACAGGCAGCTTAGAAATAAATGCGGTGACACGTTCCGAAGGAATATTCGTTTACTGCCGCACAGGCAGCTTAGAAAATGACATAATTATTTCCTCGTCTTACAGCTTAGTTTACTGCCGCACAGGCAGCTTAGAAATGCCCGCGCAGCATCGGCGCTTGAGATAAAAAGTTTACTGCCGCACAGGCAGCTTAGAAAATTATTGTTAATTGTTAATGCTGTCACAGCACGTTTACTGCCGCACAGGCAGCTTAGAAATAAATGCGGTGACACGTTCCGAAGGAATATTCGTTTACTGCCGCACAGGCAGCTTAGAAAATGACATAATTATTTCCTCGTCTTACAGCTTAGTTTACTGCCGCACAGGCAGCTTAGAAATGCCCGCGCAGCATCGGCGCTTGAGATAAAAAGTTTACTGCCGCACAGGCAGCTTAGAAAACTTAGTTATCTCGCACCAGTAGCAGTGCTGCGTTTACTGCCGCACAGGCAGCTTAGAAAGAGAGCGTGCATATATCAATTGCAAGACCTTCGTTTACTGCCGCACAGGCAGCTTAGAAAGATCGTCGCATCCAAGAGCGACGATCAACAACGTTTACTGCCGCACAGGCAGCTTAGAAAAGTTGATTTGCTGACAAGACGACGAGCACGAAGTTTACTGCCGCACAGGCAGCTTAGAAAGCGCCAGAAATCTTGCAGTACAACATGAGACAGTTTACTGCCGCACAGGCAGCTTAGAAAGAGGGAATGTGAATTGATTTCACCTATATGTAGTTTACTGCCGCACAGGCAGCTTAGAAAGCGCGCAGTCTTGCTAACTGCGCATCGATCATGTTTACTGCCGCACAGGCAGCTTAGAAAAACAAAAATCAGATATTATTTAGGAGCAGAATGTTTACTGCCGCACAGGCAGCTTAGAAAGGTTGTCGGAGATGGGCCGGACTGTCCGGGCTGTTTACTGCCGCACAGGCAGCTTAGAAATACTTACTCAACCTCATCCGCCACTGCACCACGTTTACTGCCGCACAGGCAGCTTAGAAAGACATGAGTGATATTATATGACCATGCTCACTGTTTACTGCCGCACAGGCAGCTTAGAAACCCTGGCAAGTCAATTTGTCAGAGAAGAAGCCGTTTACTGCCGCACAGGCAGCTTAGAAACGCACAGCATCTAAAGTCAAAAGATGGTGGCAGTTTACTGCCGCACAGGCAGCTTAGAAATAACGCGTAGATCGTTAATGCAGGATCATCTGGTTTACTGCCGCACAGGCAGCTTAGAAAGCGTTCATGCGCAATACTCCTCAAAATTGATTGTTTACTGCCGCACAGGCAGCTTAGAAATTACGTTGAAGCTGGCGGCCGTGCATTAACTGGTTTACTGCCGCACAGGCAGCTTAGAAAAGCAATTGATGATTGAGCTCTCCTATATTCATGTTTACTGCCGCACAGGCAGCTTAGAAACGAAGCGGCATTGGACATATTACAAAGGGAAAGTTTACTGCCGCACAGGCAGCTTAGAAAGCACGAGCGAAAACGTTAGGATAGCCAGGGTTGTTTACTGCCGCACAGGCAGCTTAGAAATGATTTTTATCGACTTGATCTGATAGCACTCGGTTTACTGCCGCACAGGCAGCTTAGAAAAACCAAACACATCCTGGTCACTCGCATTTGCCGTTTACTGCCGCACAGGCAGCTTAGAAAATACTTTCAGCATGTGTGAGATCTAAATCATAGTTTACTGCCGCACAGGCAGCTTAGAAACGATCAAAAAATCCCAGCGCTATTTGTTAGCGCGTTTACTGCCGCACAGGCAGCTTAGAAAGTGATTAAATGCAGATCCAGTTGCAACATCAAGTTTACTGCCGCACAGGCAGCTTAGAAACAAGGACTGTCGAGACTACTCCGCCGATTGCTGTTTACTGCCGCACAGGCAGCTTAGAAACGTCAAAGGTTTTGGCGTTACAGGCAGTTTCAGTTTACTGCCGCACAGGCAGCTTAGAAAAAGATCCGTAGTGAGTAGTTTGTATTGCGATAGTTTACTGCCGCACAGGCAGCTTAGAAAAGATGGCAGAGCTTGGCGACCCACATATCTAGGTTTACTGCCGCACAGGCAGCTTAGAAATCCCCAAATCGCTCCTCTCGCTAAACGACTATGTTTACTGCCGCACAGGCAGCTTAGAAATGTGGATTTCGGGATTGATCGAATCAGACAGAGTTTACTGCCGCACAGGCAGCTTAGAAAAGTCAAAGGATTTGGAGTAACAGGGAATTTTAGTTTACTGCCGCACAGGCAGCTTAGAAAATGAATCAATTATGCGAAATTGAAGAGTTACAGTTTACTGCCGCACAGGCAGCTTAGAAAGGTGGAAACTGACGATCAACGTATTGCAAGAGGTTTACTGCCGCACAGGCAGCTTAGAAAGCCTAAATATTCTGGTCGTTGTAACCTAGCATGTTTACTGCCGCACAGGCAGCTTAGAAATAACACTCATAAGACTGATTATGTGTCCATGCGTTTACTGCCGCACAGGCAGCTTAGAAAAGTCAAAGGATTTGGAGTAACAGGGAATTTTAGTTTACTGCCGCACAGGCAGCTTAGAAAATGCTTGCTAACTGGGTTTGAACACAGCATCAGTTTACTGCCGCACAGGCAGCTTAGAAAAGCCGAATACTGACTGGTCTGAAGCATTCGCTGTTTACTGCCGCACAGGCAGCTTAGAAATGTAAGTTGTTCATTTTGTTGAGTATTTCCGAGTTTACTGCCGCACAGGCAGCTTAGAAACGATCTAAAAGATCCAAGATGTGAGCCGGGTAGTTTACTGCCGCACAGGCAGCTTAGAAATATCATCGATTGGATGATGTCAAAACAAGGCGGTTTACTGCCGCACAGGCAGCTTAGAAATTCAAGAAGGTCTAGACTTCCCATCAATTTTGGTTTACTGCCGCACAGGCAGCTTAGAAATCAGCGATTTTTCTCAAAATTGATTTCTGTTTGTTTACTGCCGCACAGGCAGCTTAGAAAACATCAAGATGATGGTTGTCGATTCTTGGCCAGTTTACTGCCGCACAGGCAGCTTAGAAACTTGCACTGTGTTACGTGTTGCTAAGTTGCCCGTTTACTGCCGCACAGGCAGCTTAGAAAGTTGCTGTACATTGTAGACGGTCGAACAGACAGTTTACTGCCGCACAGGCAGCTTAGAAATGCGATAGATGATTGAGCTCGCCGGTATTCATGTTTACTGCCGCACAGGCAGCTTAGAAAACCTGATGCCACTTTGTGCGAATTCTTTTTGTGTTTACTGCCGCACAGGCAGCTTAGAAATGCACCGCCGACATTGTCAAAAATCTCAACAGGTTTACTGCCGCACAGGCAGCTTAGAAACCATCAATTCGCTGAAAGGGAAATCCTGCACCGTTTACTGCCGCACAGGCAGCTTAGAAAGGGTGAATGGCGTGCACAGAAATCCATTAACCGTTTACTGCCGCACAGGCAGCTTAGAAAATTGTGTTGTAGTCCCGTGTTGATGCTGCGAAGTTTACTGCCGCACAGGCAGCTTAGAAAGTTATCTGTTGTGCCGCGCATAACAGACGCACGTTTACTGCCGCACAGGCAGCTTAGAAATTTAATAAGATCTCATCGATCTCACGTGTTGCGTTTACTGCCGCACAGGCAGCTTAGAAAAAGCCAGACAGATATTGCCTCGCCTCGGCCACGTTTACTGCCGCACAGGCAGCTTAGAAATAGATAGTCGCCTAATGTACCTACTCCTGCACGTTTACTGCCGCACAGGCAGCTTAGAAAGTAAATCCATGCATTATCTGACTGTGACACGAGTTTACTGCCGCACAGGCAGCTTAGAAAATACATTTTGAGTTGTGTCACCTGTGTATCGAGTTTACTGCCGCACAGGCAGCTTAGAAATAAATATTCAGGTCTTTGTAGTCTGGCGTCGGGTTTACTGCCGCACAGGCAGCTTAGAAATCACTAAAATTAAGAGCATGTTTTCCACCACCGTTTACTGCCGCACAGGCAGCTTAGAAAGAGCCAGACAGATATTGCTTCGCCTCGGCCACGTTTACTGCCGCACAGGCAGCTTAGAAAGCACGAGGAAAGTCTTTAGGCATGCTTATGCAGTTTACTGCCGCACAGGCAGCTTAGAAATGTAAAACCATGCATTATTTGACTATGCACAGGTTTACTGCCGCACAGGCAGCTTAGAAAATCCAAAGACATCTTGGTCACCGGCGTTAGCCGTTTACTGCCGCACAGGCAGCTTAGAAATAAACGCTTGGGGCAAAGGTAATATACATGTTGTTTACTGCCGCACAGGCAGCTTAGAAACGTGTAATATTTTGTAACGCAGTGATGCTAACGTTTACTGCCGCACAGGCAGCTTAGAAAGGAGAGAGAGAGATAAAAAGAAAGAAACGTTTACTGCCGCACAGGCAGCTTAGAAAAATGACAAGAATTATGAGCGACAAAAAGAATTGTTTACTGCCGCACAGGCAGCTTAGAAAACACTGATATCGCTTCACCTCTACCACCGCCGGTTTACTGCCGCACAGGCAGCTTAGAAATAATTTATCGATCACATCAATTGCTTGATCACGTTTACTGCCGCACAGGCAGCTTAGAAACAGTAGATTTTTTTGACTTGAGACCGAGTTGGGTTTACTGCCGCACAGGCAGCTTAGAAATCTTCGTAAACTTATAATTTCTAGACCGGTGCGTTTACTGCCGCACAGGCAGCTTAGAAAATCCAACTGGGCAGCTGTGAACCACTTCGCTAGTTTACTGCCGCACAGGCAGCTTAGAAAAAGAGTTGCAGCATATTGGACAACAGCCAATAGTTTACTGCCGCACAGGCAGCTTAGAAAAGTCAGCTCTAAGAGCGACAAAAAACAACAAGGTTTACTGCCGCACAGGCAGCTTAGAAAGGACACCACATCAGTTGAGGTTGCTATAAGTAGTTTACTGCCGCACAGGCAGCTTAGAAAGGACACCACATCAGTTGAGGTTGCTATAAGTAGTTTACTGCCGCACAGGCAGCTTAGAAAGGCGCACAAGTCAATATTACAGGTGGTGTAGCGTTTACTGCCGCACAGGCAGCTTAGAAAAACGCCGCCGCCGTGTACCATTTTACGACAGTGTTTACTGCCGCACAGGCAGCTTAGAAACAGTACCAAAATCTCAAGGTATAAGTCAAGGGTGTTTACTGCCGCACAGGCAGCTTAGAAATTGCATAACTTCTTGCTCAATATGCGATGTACGTTTACTGCCGCACAGGCAGCTTAGAAAACGTTCGCACTGCTGCTTTCCAGTTTTTCATTGTTTACTGCCGCACAGGCAGCTTAGAAATGATGAACGGCCGTGGTGTTGGCTGCTCGGTGGTTTACTGCCGCACAGGCAGCTTAGAAACGCGATATAAATCGGCCAGCGGCTTGATCGATGTTTACTGCCGCACAGGCAGCTTAGAAACACAGCATTAACAGCTAATGCATTTTTTACATGTTTACTGCCGCACAGGCAGCTTAGAAAAACGATTGGAAAGTCGGAAGAAACAAAATGAAGTTTACTGCCGCACAGGCAGCTTAGAAATCAAAGTCGTCAGTCGGTCGTATGATTAACCAGTTTACTGCCGCACAGGCAGCTTAGAAAAATTGCTTCGCCGAGGCGACCAAGTGGTAGTGGTTTACTGCCGCACAGGCAGCTTAGAAACGCGATATAAATCGGCCAGCGGCTTGATCGATGTTTACTGCCGCACAGGCAGCTTAGAAATGATAAATCTTGTGAGTTGATTTCTGCATTAGGTTTACTGCCGCACAGGCAGCTTAGAAATTCAAGTATATCTTCAAATGCTACTGATTCTTGTTAGCTGCCGCACAGGCAGCTTAGAAAGTGGGTCATGGACTCAAAAGAACTGCGCGATAGTTAGCTGCCGCACAGGCAGCTTAGAAAGCTAAACTGGTATCATCCGGAAGGATGCATACGTTTACTGCCGCACAGGCAGCTTAGAAAGTACGAAACGGGCGGTACAAGTCCAACGCAATGTTTACTGCCGCACAGGCAGCTTAGGAATTTACAACGCACTTTAGAATTAAAGGGCGTTGACCCACTGCTGTCCCAGTAAGGAGAAGATAAACAGGCTTAAATCTCAACTAATTGATACAATGTAGTTGTCTAGAAAACACTGTATACAAAGGAGATTTAAGCCATGCCGCATTGTAACACTGTCCTATCTCAGATGCTTAAAATGGTCCCGAGACATGAATTTGAACGCCTCGCGAATCAGGTTGATGGCACTATCGCGTTGGAGCCAATTCGTGGCATTAGCCGTGGGGCAACTCAATGGCCGCCAAAGTTTACGTGATATTGAAAGTTGTCTGATCAACCAACAATATACACACTACCATTTAGGTTGTCAGTCGGTCAGTAAATCAGCCCTGGCACGCGCCAATGAACAACGCGATTATCAATTTTATGCTTCTTTGTTCGAACAACTCTATCAACGTTGTTTACATCACTCACCCCGACATGGGTTTCGATGCAAAGGGAAGTTGTTTTCGTGAGATGGTAGTTTGCTAGATGCTTTGATGAAACTGTTTCCCTCGGCAGATTACAATCGCAAGAAAGCCGCCTTCAAACTGCATCTGGGCTTAGATCACGACGGGTTGATTCCAAGCTTCGCGCGGGTCACGGAAAGCTGTATTTCTGAAAATGAAGTGGTAAACCTTCCTGGTGGTTCCGTAGTGGTCTTTGACAAGGGCTACAATCACTACCGATGGCATAAAGCCTTAACAGATAAGGGAATTTATTGGGTGACACGTATTCGAGGTAATGCGCTATATCGTGTGGTGGAGCGCAAACCCATCGCTGAAAACAGCAACATTACACGCGATCAAATCATTAAATACACCTCAAAACAACGTGCCGGCAATCAGTTGTACCCCATTCGTCGTGTTGGATATCAAGCCCCACAGACAGGTAAACATTATGCATTCATCACCAATCATTTTGATTGGTCTGCTCAAACCATTACCGACATCTATAAACAACGTTGGCAGGTGGAATTATGCTTTAAGTGGATTAAACAAAACTTAAAGATTAAGAATTTTCTAGGGATCAGTAAAAATGCGGTCTTGACTCAAGTGCTAGCAGCATTGTGTGTTTATTTGCTCATTGCATTTATGCAGTGTCAATCAAAAATAACACAAAGCATGCAACAGATCATTCGTCTGCTACATACCAATTTATTTATTAGGCGCGATTTGTTCAGTTTATTTAATAAAGTAAAACCAGATAAACATGGTTCACCTCAACTTAGTTTATCTTTGGCGCCGCGTTACTGGGACAGCAGTGGGTCAAGGCCCTTTATTTAGTTTTAGCTCCATAAACGATGTGCGCATCAAACTGAAAATTATAGGTTGGTTTGCTGATATTCTGATCACTTAACAATAGTGACTTTAAACTTACGCCACACAATGAGTATCTTGCTTTGGATGGTAAGACAGCAATAGATTTAGAAAAAAGATAGAAGAAATATTGCAAGCAAAAGTGGGCCAAGCTAGATGTGGGCGGCCAACAAAAGATATTTAAAGGGTACTGAACCCTTAAGTTGAATCGCGTAGCGATACCTAATTTTCCTTTGAAGAAAATCCAGTTTAGCTCGCAGATCAATCATCGCTAAGCAATTACCAACCCCGTTAAAGCTAAGTGACTTTAAGGTCGGCTATCAATCTAAAGACTCTAACGGTATATTGAGCTCATGATTCAGTGTTTTAATCATTCGCAGGGATAAGTCTCGCTTTCAATTAAGTACTTCAGACACTCTGCCACTTTTGCCTAAATAAGGCTCTAAATCTTTGCGGCTTAACCCCAGTTGTTCCATTCTAAAAATAATTGCTTCAATAGGGTTAGGAGGAGAAATCTTATGATGTTCTCTTTCATACGCTTCAACTAAAGTAATAAATACGTCTAAGCGGTCACCTTCCGGAGTGCCAGGTTTAGTGCCCCAAAGTTTTTCGACTTCAGCCAAAGCTTCTTCATATTCTGCTTCGGTACGAAGGGGTTTAATTTTCATTAAACTGTCTCCACGTTTATTTGATCATATTCAGAGCCTGAAGTGTACTGAGAAAAAAGGATGATTAAATTAAGCAGCATGATACATCAATTCATGTTGTTCAGGTGTTTGGTAGTTGAGAGTTTGATATAACCGCTGTCGGTTATAAAAGATCTCCATATATTCAAAGATCGCGGATTGCGCCTCCTCTCGTGTGTTGTATGTTTGGTAGTATGTTAGTGCATTTTTTAAATTAGCGAAGAAGCTTTCTGCCACCGCATTATCCCAGCAGTCTTTTTTGCGACTCATACTGGAGATCATGCCCTGCTGCTCTACTAGGTTCCGATACGACTGCATAGCATAGGTGGCCACGATCTGTATGATGAATCAATCCAGATTTTGGCTTTCGATGCGTGATTGCCATCTTTAGCGCATCTTCCACCAACGGGCCATTATTGTTCTTCGACAGGGACCAACCCACCACTTTGCGGCGGTACAGATCAACCAGCACCGCTACATACAACCAACCTTGACGGGTTGCAACAAACGTTACATCGCCTACCCATACTTGATTCGGCTGAGTGACCGTAAAGTTGCGTTTCAGTCGGTTCGGCGCAATCCAGTCGCGATGTTTAGATCGTGTCGTCACCACAAAGCGTTTTCTTCGTTTTGCATCAATAGCCTGTTGTCGTCGAAGACGAGCGACGCGATCACGCCCACCACTAATCCCTTCCTGCATTAACTGTTTCCAACACTTAAGAATGCCATAACACTGTTTCGATTGACGTTTGTTGACGAGGGCTAGGTGCGCTATTTAACCAAGCATAATAACCACTTTCAGACACGCACAAAGCGCGACACAGAGCTGCTACAGAATGAAGGGGACGACATTCTTTGATATACGCATACTTCACTTGAGGTCTTTGGCAAAGTATGCGGCGGCCTTTTTTAGAATCTCATTCGCCTCGCGCAGCTGCTTAACCTCTTGCCTGAGGCGAGCCGCCTCACTCATTGCTTCTTTCTTAGGGCGACCTAGTTTCCCTGTAAAAGCCGATTCGCCCTGTGTTTGAAATGGTTGCTGCCATCAATAGAGCAGACTCCGTTTCACCCCAAGCGCCAAGGCTAACTCCGTGGTCGGACAGTCACTTTGCGTTAATAAACGAACCGCTTCTAGCTTAAATTCCTTTGTGTAGATCTTGCGTTGAGTCATCGAATACCTCCTAAGATATTGTCTCTTACTTTCGGTATCCTTTAAACTCAGTACACTTCAGGGTGTCTTTAATATTCACTAACTAAATTATGTCTCCTCCAACCGACAAAGACGAACTTGCAACACGCAAAGAAATTGACGAAAAGTTGATCGCTGCTGGTTGGGAGATTCAGAATAAGAAAGATATGAATCTTGTCGCTGGAGAATACGGTATTCACGGCATAGCGGTTCGTGAAATGGATACCGACACTGGTCCTGCTGATTACATGCTTTTTATATAAGGCAAAGCCTGCGGGATCATTGAAGCCAAACGTGAAGGTGCAAATTTGGGCAAAGTCGCAGAGCAGTCTGCCCGTTATGCGACTTCAAACACCAAACACATAGAATGTTGGTTACCAGAAGATCATCCGCTTCCATTTCTTTACGAGGCGACTAATATTGCAGTCCGCTTTAGGGATGAGCGTGATCGTTTGCAACAACTACCAGATCTAAACAAAAAGGGTCTGCGCAAATGCCAAATCGAAGCCATCACAGGAATCTAGAATAGTCTTAAACAAGCCAAGCCACGTGCTTTATTACAAATGGCAACGGGTTCAGGTAAAACGTTTACAGCCGTCACCGAGATTTATCGCTTAGCGAAATTTGCTAAGGTAAAACGCGTATTGTTTTTAGTTGATCAAGGTAACCTCGGGCGTCAGGCATTAAAAGAATTCCAGCAGTACACTGTGCCAGAGGATGGGCGTAAATTCACAGAGCTTTATAATGCACATATTCTGGGGCAGGCGGGCATTGGTGATGAAATCAAAGTGACCATTTCTACTATTCAGCGACTCTATTCAAGACTAACGAACAATGAGCTGGATGATGATATTGACGAAGTCTCAGGCTATGAAGCCGATGCAAACAGCTTTAACCAAAAATCTAGAGACATCAGCTATAACTCAAGTATTCTCATTGAAACCTTTGATGTAGTCATTGTCGATGAATGCCATCGCTCGATCTATAACCTATGGCGGCAAGTGCTGGAATATTTTGATGCATTTCTAATTGGCCTTACTGCAACACCAACAAAGAAAACCATCGGTTTCTTTAATCAAAATCTCGTCAGTGAATACACGCATGAAGATGCCGTCATCGATAAAGTGAATGTTGGTTACGATGTCTACAGTATCCGCACGAAAAAAACCGCTCAAGGAGATAAAATTGAAGCCGGCACTACCGTGCAAATACGAGATAAAACCACCAAGGAAAAACGCCTGGAAGAATTAGACCAGGCTGAAGAATATACCGGTAAGCAAATTGACCAATCGATCATCGCACCAAATCAAATACGCACTATCATTCAAAGACCGTGTATATAAAGATATCTTTCCAGAGCGCTCAGGCGAATGGTTACCAAAAACCCTAATCTTTGCTAAAGATGACGACCATGCTGATCGCATTGTCGATACTGTACGAGAAGTCTTTGCTGAATCCAATGCCTTTTGTAAAAAAGGTGACTTATAAAGTCGGTAAAAAAATCGCTGAAGATACTATTGCCGAATTTCGTACCAATCCACAACTGCGTGTCGGCGTAACCGTCGATATGATTGCTACTGATACAGACATCAGACCATTAGAAATCGTTATGTTTATGTGCGATGTAAAAAGCCCAGCCTATTACGAACAAATGAAAGGCCGAGGTACGCGAATACTCAGTGAAGACGAATTAAGAAAAGTCACGCCCGATGCAAGAACTAAAACACGATTTGTACTCATTCGACTGTGTAGGGGTAACTGAAAGCGACAAAACCGAATCCAAATCACTAGAAAGTAAACCCAGTGTCTCCACAGAAAAACTTATGCATCAAATTGCCCGAGGAGATCGACATAGTGATAGTTTGCGTTCACTCGGAAATCGCCTGCTGCGACTAGATATGAAACTAGACGAACATCAACGCAAACAAATTGATGACGTAGTCAAAGAATCTGTACCCAAAGAAGTTGCTGAACAGCTTGATGCAAGCCTATTGCCACCCACAACGCTAACAGCAATCGCTTCAAATCTAATACATGGCACCAATGAAGATGCGCTGGTAAAGAAGCGCAAGCCAAAACAGGCAAAGAAGAAGTCAATGACGATGACATTCAAACTACTTTCAAACCTAAAGCAGATTTATTGATTTATGCCATTCATAATCCAAAACTGCGTGAACTCCTAGAATCACTACGCAAAGATAGCGAACAAATCATCGACGAATCCGCCGATGAACTTATTCACGAACAAAGTGGCTACACCACAGAAAAAGCAGAAGGGCTTATTAAAAACTGCCAACAATTTATTAACGATCATCAAAACGAATTAGATGCCATATAACTCATCTACCAACAACCTTATCAACAACGCCATTTAAGTTACGACCAAATCGAAAAACTCGCCGAGGCAATACAACAACCACCCTATAACCTGGCACCCATACAAGTATGGAAAGCTACGAGCAATTAGAAAAAAACAAAGTCAAAGGCGTGCCAGCCAAAGAACTACTAACCAACATCATCAGCCTCATTCGTTTTTCAACAGGTCTGAGTGATGTCCTTGAACCTTTTAATGATCTAGTGAATGAACGCTTTGAAAACTGGCTAAAACAACAAGAAACACAACGTCATTCGAGCGACACTACTCGTTATTCCCGCGCGACCGTCATGGATGGCGGAAGTACAGGAAACGCAGGAGCAGTTTCCAGTGAAAACGGGAATCCAGTAAGATAATAGTCTTCCTTTCACAAACGAACAACTCGCCTGGCTCAACAAAATAAAAGACCAAATCGCCCAAAATGCCGAAATGACAGTAGACGACTTCAACTACATCCCCTTTAATCAGGAGGGTGGGTTGTTAAAGGCGAGGGAGTTGTTTGGGAAAGATTTAGATAAGTTAATACAAGAATTGAACGGATACCTCATTGCATGAGTAAGGCAAACACCGTCATTCCCGCGCAGGCGGGAATCCAGGAGAATGAATTGCCTGAAGGTTGGGTGTTGGCAGAGCTTGCTGATTTATCAGTTAACCCAAAGATGGACATTATCGATGGACCATTCGGTTCAAACCTAAAAGCTAGTGAGTACACTGAATCTGGTGTACCAATAGTTCGTCTACAGAATATTAAACGCAATTACTTCCTAGAGTAAGAATATTAGATGTGTAACACCTGAAAAAGCAGAACAACTCTCGAAGCATAGTTTTAAACCTGGTGATCTATTAATAACAAAATTGGGCGCGCCTTTAGGAGTAGCTTGTATTGCACCAAAAAGTATTGGAGAAGGAATAATTGTTGCTGATCTCGTACGCGCTAGATTGCCAGATGATCAAGTTGATACGAAATATATTGCATATTTAATTAACTCTCACAGAGTCATTCAGCAATTTAAAGAGAATACTAAAGGGACGACAAGACCTCGTGTAAATTTAAAGTTTATGCGAAGTTTACAGTTACCTATTGCACCGTATGAACAACAAAACGCATCGTTGCCAAAATCGAAGAATTCTTCTCCCATATCGACGCCGGCATTGAAGTCCTAAAAAAGCCAAAAAACTCCTCAAACAATACCGCCAATTCGTTCTCAAAGCCGCCGTCACTGGTGAACTCACCAAGGAATGGCGCGAAGCAAGAATCAAAGATGACGCACAAGGAAGTGCTAATGTCGTGGGAGGCAGGACGCCGGGAGCGACCAAACTCGAACCCGCCTCCCAACTACTCGAACGCATCCTCAAAGAACGCCGCCAAAAATGGGAAGAACAACAACTCGAACAATTCAAAGCCAAAGGCAAAATGCCAAAGGATGGAAAGTGGAAGGAGAAGTATAAATTAGAAGAACCGAATCCGCATATGAGTCTTGATGTACCAGAAGAATGGGCAATATCAACATTAGAAAGTATTACTGATCCTGTGCGTGTGATTTGTTATGGGATCCTGATGCCAAAAGAGAACGTCAAAGATGGAGTTCTTTACGTCAAGGTGAAGGATATCAAAGGAGGGAAAGTACTCCTCGAACAACTTAATCGAACAGCACCTGAAATCGCTAAAAAGTATGAAAGAGCATCATTGTCTCAAGGTGATCTGCTCTTAACTATACGAGGAACGTATGGGCGGACAGCAATCGCACCAGTCGAGCTTGAGGGCGGAAATATCACTCAAGATACAGTGCGAATTTCGGCGATATCACCAATATTAAATGAATATCTTCAGCTATTTATAGATAGCAATGTAGCACAGCACTATTTTAAAGTCGTCGCTCGTGGGGTGGCAGTTAAAGGTGTGAATGTACAAGGCGTGCGAAATATGAATGTATTAATACCTAACCGGGTAGAGCAAGAAGAAATTATAAGACTGATTGATGAAAAAATAACAAGCATTACGCATATGGAAAATGAGCTTGATGTTCAATTGATAAAAGCAGAAAAAAATAAACAATCAATATTAGCTTCAGCTGTAATAGCTCAGACCCGATCTGACAATTAGCAATCCACAAGGGTTGCAAAAGCGAGAGTTACCCGTTTTGATAAAGGTGTTGAAATCTTTAAATCAAACCAAAAAGGCAGGTAACTCTCATGCTTCATACTAACAATCCAATCCTTAAACACAAGGCGGGCTTGCTCAACTTAGCAGAAGAACTGGGCAACGTATCTAGCGCCTGTCAAGTCATGGGGGTGTCGCGAGACACATTCTATCGTTATCAAGAGCGGGTTGAAGAAGGTGGCATTGACTCACGGATTGACAAGAGTCGTAGAACAGCCGATGTTAAAAACCGTGTGGATGAAGCCACAGCACATGCAGGGGTGACGTCAGCGATTGAACAGCCCGCGGTTGGGCAACATCGAAGCAGCAATGAACTGGTGTGTTGATCGCTGGTAGCGGTGTGCGTTGCGTTTGGCTGCGCCATCATTGAGAGCACTTCAAGAAACGACTCAAAGCACTCGAAGAAGAAATTGCCAAGGAGGGCATTATCTTAAGCGATGCACAGATCGCCGCCCTTGAGAAACAGAAACAGGATGACGAGGCCTGTGGTGAGATTAACACGGCACATCCTGGTTATTTAGGCAGCCAGGATACGTTTTACCTAGGCCACCTCAAAGGTGTTGGTCGGCTATACCCGCAAACGTTCGTAGACACCTACAGCAAGATCGCCTTTGCGGCACTCTACACGACTAAGACGCCGATTACCGCCGCAGACCTACTCTTTGATGAGGTGCTACCGTTTTTTGAAAAGCATGCCTTGCCGATGCTACGTAGTTTAACCGACAGAGGCACAGAATCTTGTGGGCGCGTGGAGCATCATGACGATCGGTGATACCTGGCCATTAACGACATTGATCACCGCAAACCCATGGCATCTCTGAATGAGTTTTATCAAATTACCTTCAGGAAAAAACGGTACTCAACCAGGGAGGATTGACAACAAGATTGAGACAACTGGATAGAAACTGATCACAATGAACGCACTCATCAAGGCAACATGGGCGGTGGTAGCACACCCATGGACAGGTTAATGGATGGTAAATTGATTTGGGCTGAAAAGAATTTAGCTCACATCTAAACTGACAGACTCCTATCAATAACCGGTAACGGTACGATCAGGTCTGAGCTACTACAGATTAGCGCCTTGAAGCGTTCAAGAAGATTTTGTTCCTTTTCGTTCGTGATAAATGTAAAATCAGAGTGATTTTCCATTGTGATAATATTTCCTCATTCAACCTGGTGGAAGTTTATACTTTAAATCCCCGTTTTGGGGGCTTCTTTGCTTATACCAACTTCCAATGGGTTTTTAATTCTTGTTGAGTCGGCTTTTTGTTTTGGTATTGGGCCCGCTTACCATTACCTAGTAATATCTCGGTAATGGCCTTCTTAAAGGCTTTTGATTCTTTTGGGTTCATAGCACCTTAATCCCCGATCAATTCCCTATAACTTAATCTCTTATCGCCTGCATTCCTTACCAAGGCACTGATCCTATCTATGGTATCAATGGCACAATTACCCTTGTTTAACCTACAAGGGTAATTCATTAACATAACGATCTAGGTGTTTGGTGCTAAATTGATGATAGGTGCCGTAGAACCCCCGCTTTAATACCGCCCATACGCTTTCTATGCCGTTAGTATGGGCTAATCCATCAACATACTGCTTGGCTGAATGATTGACCTTGTGATGGGTATCGCCACTAATGCTTGAATAGCCCCGCCATTCGTCTGTGCAGATGGTAGCAGAATGCTTGATATGGCCCTGTAATGCCTTGTTTAGGGTGTTATTGCTGGCATTGGCATCTGCATGGCTTTTACGCGCCCTCCGCGCTCACGCATTCCTAGTACGATGGCTTTACCACTCCCGCCTTGTGAGCCCTTGCGTTTCTTGTTGGCGTGTTTATTTTCCTCTTTACCGCCAATATAGGTCTCATCAATCTCTACAATGCCCTGCAATATACCATTACCCATTTTGCATGATTCACGCAATCTGTGTAACATAAACCCAGCGGACTTCTGGGTAATACCGAGTTCTTTGCTTAACTGGAGGCTTGATATACCCTTGCGACTTGTTTGCATTAGATGCATAGCAAACAACCAATCACGCAATGGCAGTTTAGACTTTTCAAATATAGTACCTATTCTTACGGTATAGTTTTTTCTACAGTCTAAACACCTATGCCCATGTATCTTTTCTTTGCGATAGTGTCTTTGCGAACCACAATGTGGGCATTTTTGATTACTTCCCCAGACCTGTTTTTCTATAAATGAAACTGCTGTAGCCTCATCTGGGAACAGGGTAAAGAATTTTTTAACCGATATTGTTTTTGCTGTTTTCATAATGACCCCAGGAATCAAGGGTTATCGCAAAAAATAATCATTCTGGGGTCAATGTAAGTATATAATTCCCATTTTTTAGATTAATTAGCCAATGTATTGATTTGGGATCAAATTTGAAAAATCACCTCATGAATATCTCTTTTGGATGCAAAATATAAGCAGGCGTGCATATAAATATGGTCTATTGTAGAAGTTACAGGATAATCACGCGATATAAATGTCACTATTCTGTTGACACTTGGCTTGTATCTAATCGACAATAGCCGGCTTTGTGTACGGAGGGGTACTCAAGCGGTCAACGAGGGCAGACTGTAAATCTGCTGGCTATGCCTTCGTAGGTTCGAATCCTACCCCCTCCACCAGAAATTAGTGCGATGCGGGTGTAGTTCAATGGTAGAACCCCAGCCTTCCAAGCTGATGATGTCGGTTCGATCCCGATCACCCGCTCCAACTATATGCTGATATAAGATGTAATGGCAAATAGCTGGTTTGAATTTAGAAACACTGTATATAGTCGAAAATATATAATAGGGAAGTTGAATTAGCGTCCAAGGATAGGAGTGGTCAGGCAAGATTACATTGCCCATATAGCTCAGCGGTAGAGCACTTCCTTGGTAAGGAAGAGGTCTCCGGTTCGAGTCCGGATATGGGCTCCATATAGATACTGGGCCCAAAATGGTTTTTAATTTAATGATTAATAATATTTAAGAGGTAGAGATCGATGTCGAAGGAGAAGTTTGAACGCAATAAGCCGCATGTAAATGTGGGGACGATTGGTCACGTGGATCACGGAAAGACAACGTTAACGGCGGCGTTAACGAAGGTATCTGCGGAAGCCCAGGGTGGCGAGTTCAAGGACTATGGCGACATAGATAATGCGCCAGAAGAGCGCGAGCGCGGGATCACGATTGCAACAGCTCACGTAGAGTACGAGACCGATGGACGTCATTACGCACACGTAGATTGCCCAGGACACGCGGATTATGTGAAGAACATGATTACCGGTGCGGCGCAGATGGACGGCGCGATCTTAGTATGTTCAGCAGCCGATGGCCCCATGCCACAAACGCGCGAGCACATCTTATTGTCACGCCAGGTAGGGGTGCCCTACATTGTGGTGTACATGAACAAAGCAGACCAAGTGGACGATGCAGAGTTATTAGAGCTAGTTGAAATGGAGATCCGTGATCTTCTGTCTAGCTACGACTTCCCAGGTGACGACACGCCAATCGTCACAGGATCAGCATTAAAAGCATTAGAAGGCGATACCAGCGACATTGGTGTGCCATCAGTGCTGAAGTTATTGGAAGAGATGGATGCTTACATCCCAGAGCCAGAGCGCGCCATTGATGGTGACTACTTAATGCCCGTGGAAGATGTATTCTCAATTTCAGGCCGTGGCACCGTGGTGACCGGCAGAATTGAGCGCGGCATCGTGAAAGTGGGAGAAGAAGTCGAGATTGTCGGCATCAAGGAGACCACAAAGACCACGTGTACCGGGGTTGAGATGTTCCGCAAACTGCTAGACGAAGGTCGAGCAGGGGATAACGTAGGTATTTTGCTACGCGGTACGAAGCGAGATGAAGTGGAGCGTGGTCAAGTCTTATGTAAGCCAGGGACGATTACACCACATACTAAGTTTGAAGCAGAAGTCTACATTTTGTCTAAGGATGAGGGTGGCCGCCACACGCCATTCTTCAATGGTTACAGACCCCAATTTTACTTCCGTACGACGGATGTGACGGGGGCATGTGAATTACCGGACGGTGTCGAGATGGTGATGCCAGGTGATAACGTGAAGATGGCAGTGAGTATGCATGCGCCGATCGCGATGGAAGAAGGCTTACGCTTTGCGATCCGTGAAGGTGGCCGTACCGTAGGTGCGGGTGTTGTGTCTAAAATTGTTGAATAATCCAGATTGATTAATAAAGAGTAAAATAGGCCAGTAGCTCAATTGGCAGAGCGACGGTCTCCAAAACCGTAGGTTGGGGGTTCAAGTCCCTCCTGGCCTGCCAATAGTGGCAGAAGAATTTAAGGGAATAATAAAATGGCCGAAACGCTTGAACAAACAAATAGCGGGATGGATAAAGTCAAACTAATATTGGCCGCCGTTCTCTTGCTAGTTGGTTTTTACGGGTTTTATCAATTTGCGGATCAGCCTCAGTTATACCGTGTACTCGGTATACTACTGTTTGTAATTATTGCTGCAGGAATAGCATTAACTACGACAAAAGGTCGTGCATTAATGGGATTTATGCAGTCTGCGCGAACAGAAGTTCGCAAAATGGTATGGCCTACCCGTGCAGAAACACTGCAGACGACTTTGGTAATTTTGGTTGTCGTGGTTCTGGTGGGGTTATTTCTCTGGTTGCTGGATACCTTTCTGGGCTGGATCATGAGCATGATCATTGGATAATCGAGGAGTAGCGATATGGCATTAAGATGGTATGTAGTCCACGCTTATTCTGGGTTTGAAAATCAGGTAAGGCGTTATTTGCATGAACGCATTGAGCGTTTGCAAATGCAGGACAAATTCGGTGAGATTTTAGTGCCGATGGAAGAAGTGGTTGAGATGCGTGAAGGCCAGAAAAAGCGTAGTGAGCGCAAGTTTTTCCCTGGATATGTACTAGTGCAGATGGAGATGGATGATGATTCATGGCACTTAGTGAAAGATGTTCCTAAAGTATTAGGGTTTATCGGTGGTACTACTGATAAGCCTGCACCGATCCCTGATCGTGAAGCCGATGCGATATTGCAGCGTATTCAAGATGGCGTCGATAAGCCCCGTCCGAAGGTATTATTCGAGCCGGGCGAAGTGGTACGCGTCACCAATGGGCCATTCAATGATTTCAATGGCATCGTGGAAGAAGTGAATTATGAAAAGAGCCGTATGCTAGTGGCGGTTCAGATATTTGGTCGTTCAACCCCAGTTGAATTAGAATTCGGCCAGGTAGAGAAAGGTTAAAACGTAAGTAGAGAACGATTGAAGTAAAAGAAGTAAAGTGGAATCCTCAAAAAGGATGACGCTAATTTTAAACATTACACGGGGAGCGTTGGACTAGAGCCATCGCGATTGCACCCGTAAGGAGCTAAAAATGGCGAAGAAAATTGAAGCTTACATTAAGCTTCAGGTTCCGGCGCAGGATGCTAATCCTAGCCCACCTGTAGGACCTGCGTTAGGTCAACATGGCGTAAATATTATGGAGTTCTGTAAAGCGTTTAATGCGCAAACACAGAGTTTGGAAAAAGGCATGCCTGTCCCAGTGGTAATTACGGTTTATAACGATCGTAGCTTCACATTTATTATGAAGACGCCCCCTGCGTCTATTCTTCTTAAGAAAGCAGCAGGCGTTCCAAAAGGATCTGGTACACCTAACACAGATAAAGTCGGCAAAGTCACTCGCGCTCAGCTTGAAGAAATTACTAAAACCAAAGAACCCGATCTCACGGCAGCAGACTTGGATGCAGCGGTGCGTACGATTGCCGGTAGTGCTCGTAGTATGGGGCTTGAGGTAGAAGGAGTTTAATCATGTCTAAAGCAGGTAAAAATATAAGAGCAGCTCGCGAAAAGGTTAATCCTGAGCAGGCATATACACCAACAGATGCGATGCAATTAGTAAAAGATAATGCACACGCAAAATTTGTTGAATCAATCGATGTTGCTGTCAATTTGGGTATTGACCCTAAGAAGTCTGATCAAGTCGTGCGTGGTTCAACTGTATTACCTAACGGTACAGGTAAAACAGTTCGTGTGGCAGTATTTGCGCAAGGTGATCAAGCCAAAATAGCGCAAGCAGCAGGTGCAGATATTGTTGGTTTTGACGACCTTGCAGACGCAGTTAAAAAAGGCGAAATGGATTTTGATGTTGTGATTGCAACACCAGACGCAATGCGCGTTGTTGGTCAATTAGGCCAAATATTGGGTCCACGTGGATTAATGCCTAATCCTAAAGTGGGCACTGTGACGCCTAACGTTGAAGATGCTGTTAAAAACGCAAAATCTGGCCAAGTACGCTACCGCGCAGATAAGACTGGTATTGTGCATTGCAGTATCGGCAAAGTAGATTTCGATGCGCAAAAATTAGTGGAAAATCTAGAAGCTTTGATAGGTGACTTAGTGGAAGCTAAACCATCTTCAGCGAAAGGTGTGTACTTGAAGAAAGTTTCAGTGTCGTCAACGATGGGTGTTGGCGTGCAAGTTGATCAAACAGCACTAGCATAAATTTTTAGTAAAGATGTAGTGCAATTCTTAATGAATTTAGGCGCTATATAAAAGACTTTGGGCTGTTTCGAAATTGTTTTTTAATTTCGAACGGCCGTCAAAGACCGTAGGAATGGCGAGTATGTCGTTTAAAAGAAGGGATCGGAATCCTACGTAGACGGTGGATCCATTCAGAAATTACTTCTGGGTTGGAACACTGCAATTGTGCTGATAAGAAATTATCAGCGAGTGTAACTCTTGAGCAGACTTAAAGAATAAGTGAGTCATGCTTAAGAACAACTTAGGAGGACCATACTGTGGCACTAAACCTGGAAGACAAAAAACAAGTTGTCTCTGAGGTTGCTGCGGTTGCTGCTGAAGCACATTCGGCCGTTGCTGCCGAATACCGAGGACTCGGTGTTGAAGCTCTAACTGATTTGCGTACAAAAGCACGCCAAGGTGGTGTGTATGTGAGAGTGGTTAAAAACACACTTGCTAAGCGCGCATTAGAAGGAACGGAATTCGAGTGCATGCGTGATGGTTTAGTTGGCCCGATGATTCTTGCGTTTTCGCAAGAAGATCCAGGCTCAGCTGCTCGCGTTATCAAGGACTTCAGTAAAGAAAACGAATTGCTTAATGTCAAAATGCTATCCATTGGTGGCCAGCTTCTAGAAGCATCAGAGCTGGAACGATTGGTAAGCTTACCGACGAAGGATCAAGCAATCAGTATGTTGATGGCAGTAATGAAGGCGCCGGTCGAGAAATTCGTCCGCACTTTGGCAGAGCCGCATGGAAAGATGGTGCGAACTGTTGCTGCTGTACGCGACCAAAAGCAAGCTTAAAGTTAAGTCACTTAACGGTTTTAAAATTTTTAGGAGCATTTAGAAATGGCTGTATCACAAGAAGATATTTTGGAAACTATTTCCAACATGACTGTTATGGAAGTCGTTGATTTGATTTCTGCAATGGAAGAAAAATTTGGTGTATCAGCTGCAGCTGTCGCAGCAGCACCAGCTGCAGCTGGCGGTGACGCCGGCGCAGCAGCAGAGAAAGATGAATTCGATGTTGTTATGAGTAGTTTCGGCGGCAACAAGGTTGCTGTGATTAAAGTAGTTCGCGCTATCACTGGCTTAGGACTAAAAGAAGCGAAAGAAATGGTAGAAGGTGCACCTTCAACGGTTAAAGAAGGCGCAACTAAAGACGAAGCAGAAGACGTGAAGAAGCAGCTTGAAGAAGCTGGTGCTGAAGTAGAACTTAAGTAACGCTGCATCACTTTACGTGGTTAAAAGCATCGCGATGCGAACACATGTTATGGCTGAATCCATAGCATGTGTTTGCCCGTGGCGCTGTGTTTAATTAATTAGTTATAAAGATTACTGAAAAACATCTAGTGCTGCTGTTTGGTGTTACGGATGTTTTTCAGTAATCAGTTTAAAGCCCGGATACGAGGAGGCTAAATGCAATACAGTTTCACCGAAAAGAAACGAGTTCGAAAGGACTTCGGTAAGCGACCACAGATTCTTGAAGTACCTTACATGCTTCAGATTCAACTGGCATCTTATCGACAATTTCTGCAATTAGATGCAAGTGCTGACAATAGAGCAGATACTGGATTGCATGGCGCTTTCAATACCGTATTTCCGATTGAAAGTTATTCTGGCAACGTTATCTTAGAGTATGTGAGCTACCGATTGGGCAAGCCAGTATTTGATGTTAAAGAATGCCAGCTACGCGGACTAACTTACGCGGCGCCATTGCGTGTGACAGTGCGCTTGGTTATTTATGATAAAGACGTGCCAGCCAGCCAGAAGAAAGTTAAAGATGTAAAAGAGCAAGAAGTTTACATGGGTGAGCTTCCGCTAATGACTGACACAGGAACCTTTGTGATTAATGGTACTGAACGAGTGATTGTTTCTCAGTTGCATCGTTCGCCTGGTGTGTTTTTTGATCATGATAAGGGTAAGACGCATTCTTCTGGAAAACTATTATATTCAGCGCGAATTATTCCTTACCGTGGTTCATGGTTGGATATGGAGTTTGATCCTAAGGATTGTTTATTCGTTCGTATTGACCGGCGCAGAAAATTAGCGGCAACTATTTTGATGCGTGCATTGGGTTACGACACTCAAAAAATTCTTTCCATATTCTTTGATACCCACAAAATTAAAGTGTCTAAGAAAGGTTATGAGCTCGCATTAACGCCTGAACACTTGCGCGGTGAGATTGCTGCATTTGATATCGAGATCAAAGGTGAAGTGTTAGTTGAGGCGGGTCGTAGAATTACAATGCGTCATGTGCGTCAACTTGAGGAAGCGAAGTTAAAAACTTTGGTCGTTCCCCAAGAATATTTTATGGGCAAGGTAATAGCGCATGATATTGTTGATAAAGAAACGGGCGAGTTAATTTTCCATGCCAATGAAGAGTTGAGTGAAGAAAATATTCATAAGCTTGAAGAAGGTGACATCAAAGAGTTTGAGATTTTATATACCAATGAAATTGATCGTGGCCCTTATATTTCACAGACATTAGCGATTGATTCGACTACTACTAAGCTGGAAGCGCAGGTGGAAATTTACCGAATGATGCGTCCAGGTGAGCCGCCAACAAAAGAGGCAGCACAATCGCTATTTAATAATTTATTCTTCTCGGCGGATCGTTATGATCTTTCCCCTGTGGGACGAATGAAATTTAATCGTCGCTTAGGTCGTGAAGAAACCACTGGCGAAGGTACGCTAAGTAAAGAAGATATTCTTGACGTGATGCGTGTGCTTATCGATATTCGTAACGATAATGGCATGGTAGATGATATTGATCATCTGGGTAACCGTCGCGTGCGTTGCGTTGGTGAGATGGCGGAAAACGTGTTCCGTGTTGGCTTGGTTCGAGTTGAACGCGCGGTTAAAGAGCGCTTAATGCTTGCAGAGTCTGAAGGCTTAATGCCTCAAGAAATGATTAACGCTAAGCCTGTTGCGGCCGCGATTAAAGAATTCTTTGGTTCAAGTCAGTTGTCGCAATTTATGGATCAAAACAATCCATTATCAGAAGTGACACATAAACGCAGAATTTCAGCCTTAGGGCCAGGTGGTTTAACGCGCGAACGTGCTGGCTTTGAAGTACGTGATGTACACCCAACTCACTATGGCCGAGTATGTCCAATTGAAACGCCTGAGGGCCCAAACATTGGATTGATTAACTCATTAGCGATTTACGCACGTACCAATGATTACGGTTTCTTGGAAACCCCGTACCGTAAAGTAACCAAAGGTAAAGCGACGGGGGATATTGATTATCTTTCCGCGATTGAAGAAAGCCAATACGTTATCGCTCAAGCAAATGCGAGTCTGAATGATAAGGGTCAATTGATTGATGAGTTGGTTTCTTGTCGTCATCTAAATGAATTTGCTTTGTCGACACCAGACAAAGTGGAGTACATGGATGTATCGCCTAAGCAGATAGTATCAGTGGCGTCATCGTTGATCCCGTTCTTGGAACATGATGATGCTAACCGGGCATTGATGGGATCAAACATGCAACGCCAAGCAGTACCGACTTTGCGGGCAGATAAGCCGTTAGTGGGTACTGGGATTGAACGTGCGTTGGCAATTGACTCTGGTGCTTCAGTAGTAGCTAAACGCGGTGGCGTTGTTGATACCGTTGATGCGGGTCGTGTTGTTGTTCGTGTGAATGATGCTGAAACACGAGCAGACGAAGCCGGTGTTGATATATACGCATTCACCAAATACACGCGTTCTAACCAAAATACATGTATTAACCAGAAACCGCTAGTAAGACCAGGTGATGTGATTGCACGTGGTGATGTATTAGCGGATGGTCCTTCTACCGATATGGGAGAACTAGCGCTAGGTCAAAATATGCTAGTTGCATTCATGCCGTGGAATGGATACAACTTTGAGGATTCGATCCTTATTTCTGAGCGTGTGGTAGAGGAAGATCGTTTCACAACAATTCATATTGAAGAAATGAGTTGCGTGGCACGCGACACCAAACTTGGCGCTGAAGAAATTACAGTGGATATTCCTAATGTCAGCGAAAGCTTGTTGGCTAAGTTAGATGATTCTGGAATTGTCTACGTAGGCGCTGAAGTGAAGCCTGGCGATATCTTGGTAGGTAAAGTGACGCCTAAAGGTGAAACTCAATTAACCCCTGAAGAAAAACTACTAAGAGCTATTTTTGGTGAAAAAGCATCTGACGTAAAAGATACATCATTGCGCGTTCCTTCAGGTATGGAAGGTACCGTCATCGACGTGCGTGTATTCACGCGAGATGGCGTGGAAAAAGATCGACGTGCATTGCAGATTGAAGAAGCAGAAATTGAGCAGGTCAAAAAAGACATGCGCGATCAATTGCGAATTCATGAAGAAGATATCTTTAGTCGTGTAGAGCGTTTAATTACTAATAAAGTGGCTGAAGGTGGTCCGGATGGGTTGAAGTCTGGTGAGAAAGTCATTGCTGGTTATTTGCAAGAGTTATCACGAGATCGTTGGTTCGAAATTCGTATGCGTGATGAATCTGTCAATGAGAATTTAGAGCAGCTTTCTCAGAGTATTGCTAGTCAACGTGAAATCGCAGAAGAGCGATTAGTTGAACAGCGAGAAAAAATTACTGCCGGTGATGATTTAGCCCCAGGCGTGTTAAAGATGGTCAAAGTCTACTTGGCTGTTAAACGACGCATGCAACCAGGTGACAAGGTGGCTGGTCGTCACGGAAACAAAGGTGTTATTTCAATGATTGTGCCTGTGGAGGATATGCCACATAAACCAGATGGCACGCCAGTTGATATTGTATTGAATCCATTGGGTGTTCCATCTCGTATGAATGTCGGACAAGTGCTTGAAATTCATTTGGGAATGGCCGCGAAAGGGTTGGGTCTGAAGATTCAAGGCATGCTGGACAACAATGGAAAGCCTGCAGAATTGCGTAGTTTCTTGGATGAAGTTTACAACCAAGATGAAGGTACTAAGGTTGACTTAAAGCAATTCAATGATGATGAAATCATGACCTTGTCGAAGAATTTGCAAGGTGGTGTGCCAATGGCAACACCAGTATTTGATGGTGCAGAAGAGCATGAAATCAAACGTATGCTTAGGTTGGCTGATTTGCCAGAAGACGGACAGACAGAGTTAATTAATGGACGTACCGGCGAGCAGTTTGAACGCAGAGTGACGGTTGGTTACATGCATATTCTGAAACTAAATCACTTGGTGGATGACAAAATGCATGCAAGATCAACTGGGCCATATAGCTTGGTGACGCAACAACCGTTGGGTGGTAAAGCACAATTTGGTGGTCAGCGATTTGGTGAGATGGAGGTCTGGGCGTTAGAAGCCTATGGCGCTGCATACACTTTGCAAGAAATGCTCACAGTGAAGTCGGATGATGTTGCTGGACGTAACAAGATGTACAAGAACATTGTTGATAACGATCAGCAGATGGAAGCAGGCATGCCGGAATCATTTAACGTTCTAATGAAAGAAATACGTTCGCTCGGTATTAATATTGAGCTAGAGCAAAACGACTAGAGTAGATCGATTAGAACTGAACGACGAATTGCGATTTAAATTGAAACGTTCGTAGACTCTGTAGGAGACACGATGAAAGACTTATTAAACTTACTTAAACAACAAGGCCAGTCCGAAGATTTTGATTCAATCAAAATAGGGCTTGCTTCACCTGACATGATTCGGTCATGGTCTTTTGGCGAAGTTAAAAAGCCAGAGACTATTAACTACCGAACATTTAAGCCAGAGCGTGATGGGCTTTTCTGTGCAAAGATTTTTGGCCCTACTAAGGATTACGAATGCTTGTGTGGAAAATATAAACGCTTAAAGCATCGTGGTGTTGTTTGTGAAAAGTGTGGAGTAGAAGTTACCCAAACTAAAGTGCGTCGTGAGCGTATGGGACATATTGAACTAGCATGTCCAGTAGCACACATTTGGTTTTTGAAGTCACTGCCATCGCGTATTGGTTTATTGTTAGATATGACGTTGCGCGAGATTGAGCGCATTCTTTATTTCGAAGCATTTGTTGTCATTGACCCAGGTATGACAACACTAGAGGTTAAGCAGTTACTTTCAGAAGAAGCGTACCTTGATGCGATTGAGCAGCATGGTGATGAGTTCCGTGCCGTCATGGGTGCAGAAGCTATCTATGAATTAATGCTTCAAATCGATCTTAAGTCACAGAAAGTTGAATTACGTGAAGAGATTGAAAATACGCGTTCAGAAGCAAAACTAAAGCGTTTCTCTAAACGTCTTAAGCTGGTTGAGTACTTGCTCGAGTCAGGTAATAAACCTGAATGGATGATCTTGTTAGTGCTGCCAGTACTACCCCCAGATTTGCGTCCATTAGTGCCTCTAGATGGTGGTCGTTTTGCCACGTCTGATTTGAACGATTTATATCGCCGAGTGATAAATCGAAATAATCGTCTTAAGCGTCTATTGGAATTAAATGCACCAGACATTATCGTTCGTAACGAAAAGCGCATGTTGCAAGAGTCTGTTGATGCACTGTTGGATAACGGTCGTCGTGGAAGGGCAATCACAGGCACTAATAAGCGTCCTCTGAAATCTCTTGCTGATATGATTAAAGGTAAACAAGGACGTTTCCGTCAAAACTTATTAGGTAAGCGTGTTGATTACTCTGGTCGATCAGTGATTGTCTGTGGTCCTACCTTAAGACTGCATCAATGTGGATTGCCTAAGAAAATGGCGTTGGAATTATTTAAGCCATTTGTATTTAGAAAATTAATGCTACGCGGTATTGCGCCAACCATTAAAGCGTGTAAGAAAATTGTTGAGCGCGAAGGTGCTGAAGTTTGGGATATCTTAGAAGAAGTTATTCGCGAGCATCCAGTTATGTTGAACCGTGCGCCTACACTTCATCGCCTGGGTATTCAGTGTTTTGAGCCACAATTAATTGAAGGTAAAGCAATTCAATTACACCCGCTAGTATGCGCGGCGTTTAACGCTGACTTTGATGGTGACCAAATGGCGGTGCACGTGCCATTGTCTATCGAAGCGCAGTTAGAAGGTCGTGCATTAATGATGTCGACTAACAATATTTTATCGCCTGCTAACGGCGAGCCAATTATTGTGCCTTCACAAGATATCGTGCTTGGTTTGTACTACATGACACGCCAGAAAGTTAACGTGCATGGTGAAGGAATGGTTTTCTCTGATGTGGATGAAGCGCGTCGTGCATTTGAAACAGGTGCAGTAGACTTGCATGCGAGAATTAAGATTCGTATGACTCAAACAAACATTGCCGAAGACGGAACAGAAACAGAAGAAACAGTGCTTAGAGATTCGTCAGTCGGACGTGCGTTGTTGTTGGATATTTTACCTAAAGGTCTTCCGTTCGATTTAATCAATCAAGATCTAAATAAGCGTGCAATCTCAAGATTAATTAATGCTTGTTATCGCGAAGTTGGACTAAAAGAAACGGTTATTTTTGCCGATCAACTTATGTATACCGGCTTTAAGTTTGCAACACTATCGGGTGTGTCGTTCTGTGCAGACGATATGGTGATTCCGACTGAAAAGGTCGACATACTTGGCGCTGCTGAGCAAGAAGTTAAAGATATTGAAACGCAATACGCTTCAGGTCTCGTGACTAAAGGTGAGCGCTACAATAAGGTTGTTGATATTTGGTCGCATACCAATGAGAAAGTAGCCAAGGCGATGATGGATAAGTTGGGTAAAGAGCATGTTGAAGATGCGGAAGGTAACAAAGTATCTCAACCTTCTTTCAACTCTATTTTCATGATGGCTGATTCCGGTGCTAGGGGTTCAGCAGCACAGATTAGACAATTAGCAGGTATGCGTGGCTTGATGGCTAAGCCAGATGGATCAATTATTGAAACACCGATTACGGCAAACTTCCGCGAAGGATTAAACGTACTTCAGTACTTTATTTCTACTCATGGTGCTCGTAAAGGTTTAGCTGATACTGCGTTGAAAACTGCAAACTCAGGATATCTAACTCGTCGTTTGGTTGATGTTGCGCAAGACCTTGTGATTACTGAATACGATTGTGGTACTGAGAATGGCATCATAATGACACCTATCATTGAAGGTGGGGATGTTGTTGAGCCATTAAGTGAACGAGTACTTGGCCGTGTGGTTGCTAAAGACGTACTTGATGCGGCAGGTAAAAAGACCTTAATTCCTCAAGGCACATTGCTTGATGAGAAATGGGTTTCTCAATTCGAAGAATTAGGTGTAGATGAAATTCTTGTACGAACGCCTATCACTTGTGATACGCGATACGGCGTATGTTCAAGCTGTTACGGTCGTGACTTGGCGCGAGGACATTTGATTAACCAAGGTGAAGCAGTGGGTGTGATGGCTGCGCAATCTATTGGTGAGCCAGGCACTCAGTTAACCATGCGTACTTTCCATATTGGTGGAGCTGCGAGTCGTGCAGCATCAACCAATAGTATTGCGCCAAAAGCATCAGGGACAGTTCGTTTTCATAATATTAAATTGGTTAAACACCATGATGGACATAATGTTGCCGCATCACGTTCAGGTGAGATTGGTTTGATCGATGAACATGGTCGTGAGCGTGAACGTTACAAACTACCTTATGGCGCATCAATTTCAGCTAACGAAGGGGATGCGGTTGAGTCAGGTCAAGTGATTGCAACATGGGATCCGCACACTCACCCAATTATTGCTGAAGTGGGTGGTCGCGTTAAATTAGTCGACTTCTCAGAAGGTGTGACGGTTAATAAGCGTTTAGATGAAGTCACCGGTTTGAGTTCAATTGTTGTTGCTGATCCTAAGAGCCGTCCAACTGCGGGTAAAGATTTACGCCCAATGGTGAAGTTGGTTGATGACAAAGATAATGAATTAACACTGTCTGATTCAAATTTCCCAGCGCAATACGTATTGCCAGCAGAAGCCATTGTGAGTTTAGAGGACGGTGCGCAAGTAGGTGTCGGTGACATTATCGCGCGTATCCCTCAAGAGTCTTCAAAGACTAGAGATATTACCGGTGGTCTACCACGTGTTGCTGACTTGTTCGAAGCGCGTAAGCCTAAAGAGCCTGCATTCATGGCGCTGGAATCAGGAATTGTCAGCTTTGGTAAAGAAACCAAAGGTAAGCAACGTTTAGTGATTACTATGGATGACGGTGAGACCGTCGAAGAACTTATCCCTAAATGGAGACATGTTGACGTGTTCGAAGGTGAGCATGTTGATAAGGGTGAAGTAGTTGTTGAAGGTGAACGTAGTCCTCACGACATCTTGAAGTTATTGGGTGTGAGTGCATTAGCAGAATACCTGGTGCAAGAAATTCAAGACGTTTACCGTTTACAGGGTGTGAAAATTAACGACAAGCATATTGAGGTGATTATTCGCCAAATGTTGCGCAAAGTTGAGATTTCACATCGTGGTGACACCAATATGTTGCGCGGTGAGCAAGTTGAACGCGCCCGCTTATATGAAGTCAATGAGAATATGGAGGCTAGAAACAAAGAACCTGCGACCTTCGAAAACGTTTTGCTGGGTATTACCAAGGCCTCGTTGGTCACAGAATCCTTCATATCAGCAGCATCATTCCAAGAAACCACTCGCGTATTGACGGAATCTGCGGTACATGGATCTAATGACTGCCTACGTGGTTTGAAGGAAAATGTCATTGTGGGTCGTTTGATTCCTGCTGGAACAGGTCTGACATATCATCAAGAGCGACGTAAAACTCGCCAAGAGCTTAACTTGGGAATGCCAGAAATGCCGGATATGGCAGAAATTACAGAAGAACCGGCGATGATTGCAGAAGTGTCTGAGTCAGAATCTACCGATCAGGAAGATAATACTTTAGAAACATAGTGTTGTTGGGTTCTGTTCTCCTTGACAGGGTGCAGCCCAACTCCGTAAAATCTCGCCACCCTACGACAGGCCGAGCCAAGATTCGGCCTGTCGTTTATTTTATGCCGGAGAAAATTTAAGAATGGCAACAATTAATCAGCTTGTTCGCAAGCCGAGAAAAAGAAAAATTGAAAAAAGTAATGTACCAGCGCTAGCTGCTTGCCCTCAGCGTCGCGGTGTGTGTACTCGTGTGTATACAACAACGCCTAAAAAGCCTAATTCTGCGTTACGCAAGGTCGCTCGTGTACGCCTTACTAATGGATTTGAAGTATCTTCATATATCGGTGGAGAAGGTCATAACTTGCAAGAGCACTCGGTGGTATTAATCCGCGGTGGGCGTGTAAAAGATTTGCCAGGTGTTCGTTATCACACAGTACGAGGCAGTTTAGATACTCAAGGTGTGGCGAATCGTAAGCAAGCTAGATCAAAATACGGTACTAAGCGCGCACAGTCATAAGTTGAGTCATAAATTTAATTAAGTAACCATAATTACAAGTAAAGCGGAGAGAAAACATGCCTAGACGTAGAGAAGTCCCTAAACGTGAAGTATTACCAGATCCAAAATACGGTAATGACCAGCTCGCTAAATTTGTAAATATTTTAATGGTTAGCGGTAAGAAGTCAGTGGCTGAGAAGATAGTCTACAAAGCGATTGATGAGATTACTGGCAAGAAAGGCACAGATGGTCTAGAGGTATTTTTAGAAGCGCTTGAAAAAGTTAGGCCTCCCGTTGAGGTGAAGTCACGTCGAGTGGGTGGTGCAACATATCAGGTACCTGTTGAGGTGTGCCCAGTACGTCAAGCAGCCCTCGCTATGCGTTGGATTGTTGACTCAGCGCGTAAGCGTGGTGAGAAATCTATGGTGAATAAATTAGCTGGCGAATTGATTGATGCGGCTGAAAGTAAAGGTTCAGCAATTAAGAAGCGCGAAGACACGCTTAGAATGGCAGAAGCGAATAAAGCATTCTCTCACTACCGTTGGTAGTGACTGGGTCTAATAAAATAGGCAAGATTAATTGGCTACATTAATAGACTAGAAAAGAAAACAAATAAGAAAGTAGTAAAATGGCTCGGAAAACACCTATAGAACGGTATCGCAATATCGGCATCATGGCGCATATCGATGCTGGTAAGACGACCACCACCGAGCGCATATTATTTTACACCGGTGTTTCTCACAAAATAGGTGAGGTGCATGACGGCGCTGCCGTGATGGATTGGATGGAGCAAGAGCAGGAACGCGGCATCACCATTACATCAGCAGCAACGACCTGTTTTTGGACAGGCATGGACCAGCAGTTTGATCAGCATCAAATTAATATTATCGATACGCCTGGTCACGTAGATTTTACGATTGAAGTCGAAAGATCATTACGGGTATTAGACGGTGCATGCGCTGTCTTTTGTGCGGTAGGTGGAGTAGAACCACAGTCTGAAACCGTTTGGCGTCAGGCTAATAAGTACAACGTTCCACGCATGGCATTTGTGAATAAGATGGATCGTACCGGTGCGAACTTTCTTCGAGTCATCAAGCAGATTCAAGATCGATTAGGCTCAAATGCAATACCGATGCAGTTGCCGATAGGCGCTGAAGAAAATTTTAAAGGGGTAGTCGACCTGGTTCGTATGCAAGCGATATATTGGAATGAATCCGATATGGGTACGACATATGAAGCAAAGGATATTTCTGAAGGTGAGCCGTTAGAAGAATGTCAGCAATGGCGTGAACAACTGCTAGAAGCTGCGGCAGAAGCCTCAGAAGAAATAATGGACAAATACCTAGAAGAAGGTGATTTGTCCGAAGACGAAATTCATCAAGGAATTCGTATACGCACACTGGCTGGAGAGATTGTTCCAGCATTTTGCGGGTCTGCCTTTAAGAACAAAGGCGTGCAGGCGATGTTGGATGCGGTGGTGAGATATATGCCGTCTCCACTAGACGTGCCACCAATCACCGACATACTTGATGATAAAGATGAAACCGAAGGCACTAGAAAGCCTTCGAATAAAGAGCCGTTTGCCGCATTAGCGTTTAAAATTGCCACGGATTCATTTGTAGGTACGCTAACATTTTTTAGGGTTTACTCGGGTGTCATCAAAACCGGGGATACAGTGTTTAACCCTATCAAAGGGAAAAAAGAGCGCATTGGTCGATTGCTACAAATGCACTCTAATTCTCGCGAAGAGATTAAAGAAGTTCAGGCAGGTGATATTGCTGCTGCGGTTGGGCTAAGAGATGTCACTACTGGAGAAACATTGTGTTCTCCTAAAGAGGTCATCACACTAGAACGTATGGAGTTTCCGGAACCAGTAATATCGGTTGCGGTAGAGCCGAGAACAACCGGCGACCAGGAAAAAATGGCGGTAGCTTTGCAGAAGCTGGCGCAAGAAGATCCGTCTTTTCGAGTGAGGACAGACGAAGAGTCTGGTCAGACAATAATTGCTGGGATGGGAGAGTTACATCTCAATATCATTGTCGATCGTATGAAACGAGAGTTTAGGGTAGACGCTAATGTGGGGGCTCCCCAAGTGTCTTTTCGCGAAACGATTCGTTCCACGGTCGAGCATGAGAATAAATTTGTCAGACAATTAGGTGGGCGCGGTCAATATGGCCATGTTTGGTTGAAGATAGAGCCACTGGGAGAAAGTGGTGGGTTTGAATTTGTTAACGAAATTGTTGGCGGTGTGATTCCTAAAGAATTCATTCCGTCAGTGGAGAAAGGCGTAAGAGAGTCATTGGAAAGCGGTGTCATAGCTGGTTATCCCATGGTAGACATAAAAGTTACGTTATATGATGGGTCGTTTAATGATGTGGATTCATCTGAAATGGCGTTTAAAATAGCTGGCTCAATGTGTTTCAAAGAAGGCAGCAGAGAAGCAAGCCCGGTGTTACTGGAACCCATCATGAAAGTGGAAGTAGTGACACCAGAAGATTACATGGGCGACGTGGTCGGAGACCTCAATCGTCGACGAGGAATTGTTAGTGGTATGGATGATGCGCCAGCAGGAAAAATTGTGCGCGCGGATGTGCCTTTAAAGGAAATGTTCGGTTATGCCACTGATTTACGATCAGCAACTCAGGGCAGAGCGACATATTCAATGGAATTTGAGAAATATAGTGAAGCACCTTCAGTCGTTGTGGATGCGATTACTAAGGGTCACTAGATAGCGTTTGTTTTTAATTTAATGATTAATAATATTTAAGAGGTAGAGATCGATGTCGAAGGAGAAGTTTGAACGCAATAAGCCGCATGTAAATGTGGGGACGATTGGTCACGTGGATCACGGAAAGACAACGTTAACGGCGGCGTTAACGAAGGTATCTGCGGAAGCCCAGGGTGGCGAGTTCAAGGACTATGGCGACATAGATAATGCGCCAGAAGAGCGCGAGCGCGGGATCACGATTGCAACAGCTCACGTAGAGTACGAGACCGATGGACGTCATTACGCACACGTAGATTGCCCAGGACACGCGGATTATGTGAAGAACATGATTACCGGTGCGGCGCAGATGGACGGCGCGATCTTAGTATGTTCAGCAGCCGATGGCCCCATGCCACAAACGCGCGAGCACATCTTATTGTCACGCCAGGTAGGGGTGCCCTACATTGTGGTGTACATGAACAAAGCAGACCAAGTGGACGATGCAGAGTTATTAGAGCTAGTTGAAATGGAGATCCGTGATCTTCTGTCTAGCTACGACTTCCCAGGTGACGACACGCCAATCGTCACAGGATCAGCATTAAAAGCATTAGAAGGCGATACCAGCGACATTGGTGTGCCATCAGTGCTGAAGTTATTGGAAGAGATGGATGCTTACATCCCAGAGCCAGAGCGCGCCATTGATGGTGACTACTTAATGCCCGTGGAAGATGTATTCTCAATTTCAGGCCGTGGCACCGTGGTGACCGGCAGAATTGAGCGCGGCATCGTGAAAGTGGGAGAAGAAGTCGAGATTGTCGGCATCAAGGAGACCACAAAGACCACGTGTACCGGGGTTGAGATGTTCCGCAAACTGCTAGACGAAGGTCGAGCAGGGGATAACGTAGGTATTTTGCTACGCGGTACGAAGCGAGATGAAGTGGAGCGTGGTCAAGTCTTATGTAAGCCAGGGACGATTACACCACATACTAAGTTTGAAGCAGAAGTCTACATTTTGTCTAAGGATGAGGGTGGCCGCCACACGCCATTCTTCAATGGTTACAGACCCCAATTTTACTTCCGTACGACGGATGTGACGGGGGCATGTGAATTACCGGACGGTGTCGAGATGGTGATGCCAGGTGATAACGTGAAGATGGCAGTGAGTATGCATGCGCCGATCGCGATGGAAGAAGGCTTACGCTTTGCGATCCGTGAAGGTGGCCGTACCGTAGGTGCGGGTGTTGTGTCTAAAATTGTTGAATAACAAAAAGAGTAACTAATGTCAGAAAGTCAACGTATTCGGATTAGATTAAAAGCGTTCGATCATCGCTTAATAGATCGTTCAGCTAGCGAGATCGTACAAACAGCAAAACGTACCGGTGCGCGTGTTAAAGGACCAATCCCTTTGCCGACAAGGAAAGAGAGATTCACTGTACTTGTTTCTCCACACGTAGATAAGAATGCTCGAGATCAGTATGAAATTCGTACACATAAGCGAATTATGGATATTGTTGACCCGACGGACAAAACAGTAGATGCCCTGATGAAGCTGGATTTAGCGGCTGGGGTGGATGTTCAGATTAAATTGAATTGATTTGTAATATAGCGACCGCTTACCTTTTATTTGTTATTGAAATAAAAGAATAAATATTCGAAAAAGCGGTTTCCTATTGCGCTAAATTCTGTAATAATTCGCGGCTTCCTGTGGCCCGGACAAGCATTGCTTGTCCGGGCCACATTCGCGATGCCCGAATACAAAGCAAATTTAGAGCATTTTGCGTTATTGAAGTAATTGAACAAGTAAAACAGAGATTAAATCAATGCCTTTAGGTGTAGTTGGAAAAAAAGTGGGTATGACCCGTGTATTTACAGAAGATGGTGCTTCGGTACCAGTGACTGTGCTTCACGTTGATAGCAACCGGGTAACCCAGCTAAAACAACAAGAGAATGACGGATATAGCGCTGTACAGGTTGCTTATGGCTCGCGTAAGCCATCACGTGTCAATAAAGCTCAAACTGGCCATTACGCGAAAGCAAGTGTGACTTCGGGTGAAGGCATGTATGAATTTCGTCTGACAGACTTTGAACAAGTGGAATTAGAGCTAGGCGCGCAAATTAGTGCTGATATGTTTGAAGAAGGACAAAAAGTACAAGTGACAGGTGTCTCTAAAGGTAAGGGATTTGCTGGAACAATTAAGCGTCACAACTTCCGCGGTCAAGACGCAACTCACGGTAACTCAATTTCACATCGTGTTCCGGGTTCAACAGGCATGTGTCAAACCCCAGGTCGGGTATTTAAAGGTAAGAAAATGGCTGGTCACATGGGTAGTGAGCGAGTCAGTACTAAAAACCTCACCGTGGTAAGAGTGGATACAGAAAGAGATCTAATCTTAATTAAGGGTGCTATCCCTGGTGCAAAAGGCGGGCGAGTCATCGTCAAGCCAATCGCCACTGCATAATCATTAGAATAGAACGTAATCGAATAAATTATGAAACTTGATGTAATTAACGGTAGCTCAGTAGATGTGTCAGATGACACATTTGGCCGTGATTATAATGAAGCACTTGTCCATCAAGCGGTCACAGCATATTTAGCAGGTGGACGCTCCGGAACGAAAGCTCAGAAAAATCGTTCGGCGGTGAGAGGTGGTGGCGCAAAGCCATGGAGACAAAAGGGTACAGGCAGAGCGCGTGCTGGTACATCACGTGGGCCACTGTGGCGCAGTGGTGGACAAATTTTCGCAGCTCAGCCGCGTAGTTATAAGCAAAAAATAAATAAGAAAATGGTGCGAGCAGCTTACGCATCAATATTTTCAGAGCTAATCAGATTAGAACGACTGCATGTCGTTGATGACTTTAAAGCTGAAACGCCAAAAACGAAAGATATGCTTGTTCGACTGGGTAAATTAAATGTGAGTTCAGCGTATATTATTGTTGGTACCGAAAAGTCAGATGAAAAGCTGTATCTATCTGCTCGTAATTTGCATCATGTCGATGTTGATGAAGCGTCAAGTATTGATCCGGTCAGTCTCATTAAATATGAGCATGTTGTGATTACTGAAGAAGCGCTTAAAGAAGTAGAGGAGTGGTTGCAATGAGTCAATCAATCAGTATGGAACGCCTCACTCAAGTTTTAGTTGCGCCACATGTGTCAGAAAAATCTGCAGGACTTGCG
Organism: uncultured Gammaproteobacteria bacterium; assembly: GCA_951812785.1. Lineage (GTDB taxonomy): Bacteria > Pseudomonadota > Gammaproteobacteria > UBA4575 > UBA4575 > UBA1858. Next base: position 1,433,791 of record OX638335.1, on the reverse strand, counting down.
GATAGTTCAAGTCAGCATGTATTTAAAGTATTGCCTAACGCAAGTAAGCAGGAAATCAAAAGTGCAGTTGAGCAGTTGTTTCAAGTGAAAGTCGCGTCAGTGCGTACGGTTAATGTTCAAGGTAAAAATAAGCGTTTTGGACGCATCATGGGTAAACGAAGCGATTGGAAAAAAGCATATGTCAGGCTCGAAGACGGGCACGACATTGATCTAACTGGAATGGAATAAACATGGCTGTCGTAAAATCAAAACCAACCTCTCCAGGACGTCGATTCCAAGTACGAATTGTCTCAAAAGATTTACACACTGGTGAGCCGGTAAAAGCATTAGTAGAAAAGAAGTCTAAGTCAGGTGGCCGCAACAACTTAGGACGCATTACTACACGTCATCGTGGTGGTGGTCATAAGCAGCGTTACAGAGTTGTAGACTTTAAGCGTAATAAAGATGGAATTCCTGCTGTCGTCGAACGCTTGGAATATGATCCAAACAGAACAGCACATTTAGCATTGTTAAAGTATGCAGATGGTGAGCGACGTTACATTATCGTACCTAAAGGCGTTAAAGCAGACGATACAATTATGTCTGGTTCGCAGTCACCAATTAAGCCTGGTAATACTTTGCCGTTAAGGAGTATTCCAGTCGGTACCATAGTTCATTGTATAGAGTTAAAGCCTGGTAAGGGTGCGCAAGTGGGCCGAAGTGCAGGGGCAGCAATACAATTAGTTGCAAGAGAAGGCGCGCATGCAACATTACGTTTACGTTCAGGTGAAATGCGTAAAGTGTTATCAGAGTGTCGTGCGACTATTGGCGAAGTTGGAAACTCTGAACATAATTTACGTAAGTTAGGTAAAGCGGGCGCAAGTCGCTGGCGCGGTATTAAGCCAACCGTTCGCGGTGTGGCGATGAACCCCATTGATCACCCGCATGGTGGTGGTGAAGGTAGAACTTCTGGAGGTAGACATCCTGTGTCTCCATGGGGTATGCCAACAAAAGGCTTTAAGACACGCTCGAATAAGCGTACAGACAATATGATTGTACGTCGTCGTAACAAAAAATAGTTAAATAGAAATTAGCAAGGAAATTACGTGCCAAGATCATTACGAAAAGGCCCTCATATAGATCACCATCTTGCAAATAAAGTGCAAGTGGCATCTGAGAATAACGATCGTAAGCCAATTAAAACCTGGTCACGACGATCAATGGTTTCACCAGAAATGGTGGGATTAACCATCGCTATCCATAACGGACGTCAACATGTGCCTGTATTAATTTCAGAAAACATGGTTGGGCATAAGTTAGGTGAATTTGCAGCGACCCGTGTGTTTAAAGGTCACTCGGGCGATAAAAAAGCTCAATAATTACGGGTTAAATTATGGAAGTTTCAGCAAAATTAACAGACATTAGTATTTCAGCACAAAAATGCCGTCTGGTAGCAGATCAGATTCGCGGGCTACAAGTGAGTCGTGCAATTGAGATATTAGAATTTAGCTCTAAGAAGGCATCTGGCATTGTTAAGAAGGTCCTGGATTCTGCGATTGCTAATGCAGAGCATAACGAAGGTGCTGACATCGACGAATTGAAGGTAACAAGGATATTTGTTGGTGAAGGTAGAACGCAAAAACGCTTTCAGCCTCGTTCTAAGGGTCGTGCATGCAAGATTTTGAAAAGAAGCAGTCATCTCAGTGTGACTGTTGGCGATAGTAAGTAGTTATCGAACTACCTATTAAATAATAGACATCAACCGAGTTAATAGATCCGATGGGACAAAAAGTACATCCAACTGGCTTTAGATTAGGTATATCAACTGACTGGACTTCTAAGTGGTACGCGGAAGGAACGGACTATGCGAAGTTTCTAAATAGCGATTTAGAAATCCGTAAATACTTAAAAGATAAACTATCTGCGGCATCGGTAAGCAGAATTCAGATTGATAGACCGGCACGTGCAGCATTTGTCGTTATCCATACAGCGCGTCCAGGGATTGTTATTGGTAAGAAAGGCGAAGACGTAGAAGCCTTACGTAAAGAGATTGCTCGTCGTATGGATCTAAACATCAATAACGTAAAAATTAATATTGAAGAAATTCGTAAGCCAGAAATTGATGCGCAATTAGTTTCTGAGAGTGTTGCTCAGCAATTAGAACGTCGAATTATGTTTAGACGTGCAATGAAGCGTGCAGTGAGCAATGCAATGCGTCTTGGTGCGTTAGGTGTAAAGATTAATGTATCAGGTCGTTTAAACGGTGCTGAAATTGCTCGTACAGAGTGGTATCGAGAAGGCAGGGTGCCATTGCATACATTAAGAGCTGATATTGATTACGGTACTGCTGAGGCAGCAACTACTTATGGAATTATTGGCATCAAGACATGGATCTTTAAAGGTGAGGTGTTTGATCTTGAAAGTAAGAATCAAGAAGAATTGCCAGACGCGAAACGTGCTAGCGCATAAATAATAAGGCCTAAGAGAAGGATAGAAACGTGCTACAACCAAAGAAAACCAAATTCCGAAAGCAAATGAAAGGCCGCAATCGCGGCTTGGCGTTAAATGGTAACAAAGTAAGTTTTGGAGATTTTGGTCTAAAAGCAGTGGGTCGCGGTCGCCTTACAGCAAGACAAATTGAAGCAGCACGTCGTGCGATGACGCGACACGTAAAACGTAGTGGAAAAATCTGGATTCGTATTTTCCCAGATGTGCCTGTTACTAAGAAGCCTTTAGAAGTACGACAAGGTAAAGGTAAGGGTAACGTTGAATATTGGGTGGCAAAAATTCAGCCGGGTAAAATGCTCTACGAAATGGAAGGCGTGCCAGAAAACATAGCGCGTGAAGCTTTCAAGTTGGCTTCTGCCAAGCTTCCTATTCAAACGGTATTCGTCACAAGGACATTAATGTAATGAAAGCAACAGACTTACGTGCCAAAGGCGAAAGTGATTTAAAAGATGAATTGATTGAATTGCGTAAAGAGCAATTCAAATTACGTATGCAATATTCAATGGGCCAAGCAAGTCGTAACCATGAATTTTCTAGAATACGTAAAGATATCGCACGTATTAAGACCGTGCTAAATGAACAAGGTAAAAGCGCGAGCTAGCAAATAGAAGACTATGGGAAAACAAGATAAAAAAGTGCGAACAATTCAAGGCACAGTTGTTAGTAACAAAATGGATAAGTCCATTGTTGTGCTAACAGAACGACGAGTTAAGCATCCTATATATGGGAAGTTTATGAATAAATCTTCAAAGATTCATGCGCATGATGAAGATAATAAATGCACTATCGGTGACGTAGTGACTATTAAAGAATGTCGTCCAATTTCTAAAACCAAGTCTTGGACTTTAGTTGATGTGATTGTTCCAAGTGTAGCGGGCTAAATAAGGATTAACCATGATACAAATGCAATCCAATCTTGATGTGGCCGATAACAGTGGCGCAAAAAGAATTCAGTGTATAAAAGTTTTAGGCGGGTCACATCGTCGCTACGCAGGCATAGGTGATGTAATCAAAGTAAGCATTAAAGACGCCATACCACGTGGAAAAGTTAAAAAAGGTGAAGTATATAACGCAGTTGTTGTAAGGACCGCTAAAGGTGTGCGTCGCCCTGATGGTTCTTCAATACGTTTTGATGGTAATGCAGCAGTATTGTTGAATGCTCAGTTGCAACCCATCGGTACACGTATCTTTGGGCCGGTTACAAGAGAGCTACGCACAGAAAAATTCATGAAAATAATTTCTCTTGCGCCAGAAGTACTATAAAGACAAAAGTACAATAAGAATTACAGATATGAATAAGATTAAGAAAGGTGATGAAGTAATAGTTAACGCCGGTAAAGATAAAGGCCGACGTGGAACTGTTACTCAAGTATTAGCGGATGGGCGTGTGCTTGTAGACGGGATTAACATGGTTAAGAAAGCTCAAAAACCGAATCCTAATATGGGAATCACCGGTGGAATCATTGATAAAGAAATGGCAATTGATCGTTCAAACCTCATGATGTTTAACCCGGCGAGCGGCAAAGGTGATCGTGTGGGTATAAAAACACTCGAGGATAATACTAAGGTTCGCTATTTTAAATCTAACGGCGAAGTGGTGGATGTGTAATGGCTAGGTTACAAGCATTTTATAACGACACAGTACGTTCCCAGTTAATAGAACAGTTCTCTTACAGTAACGTAATGCAGGTGCCACGTATTGAGAAAGTCACTCTTAATATGGGATTGGGTGAAGCAACTAAAGATAAAAAAGTTGTTGAGCATGCAGTGTCAGACATGGCGAAGATTGCAGGACAAAAAGCAGTGGTTACGTTATCTCGTAAATCAATTGCAGGCTTTAACATCAGAGATGACTGGCCTATTGGCTGTAAAGTGACTCTACGCAATGTTCGCATGTACGAATTTTTAGATCGTCTAATTAATATCGCTATACCGCGTATTCGTGACTTCCGCGGAATTAGTGGTAAAGCATTTGATGGGCGCGGTAATTACAACATGGGTGTTAAAGAGCAAATTATTTTCCCAGAGATTGATTACGACAAAATTGATGCTATTCGTGGAATGGATATTGCCATTACTACGAGTGCACCAACCGATGCAGAAGCAAAAGCATTGCTAGCCGCATTTAGTTTTCCCTTTAAGAATTAAACAAGTAAAACTAACCAGAAGAATTGAGGTATTACTGATGGCAAAAGAATCAATGGTTCAACGCGAAAAGAAGCGTGCACAGACTGTGAAAAAATATGCAAAAAAACGTGCAGAACTAAAAGCAATAATTAACAGTGCAACTGCTGAGTACGAAGAAAAAGAATTAGCTGCATTGAAATTACAAAAGCTACCACGTAACGCAATGCCAGTGAGGCAAAGAAATCGGTGCAATATTACAGGCAGACCACACGGATACTATCGCAAATTTGGTCTTGGAAGAAACAAACTGCGCGAAGCAGCTATGCGAGGGGATATTCCTGGCCTAGTAAAAGCAAGTTGGTAAAGGTAATTAATTATGAGTATGAGTGACCCAATTGCAGATATGCTAACCCGTATTAGAAATGGGCAGAGTGCTGACAAAGTAAGTGTAAGCATGCCGTCTTCTAAATATAAGCAGACAATTGTAGCAGTTTTGAAAGATGAAGGTTACGTCTCTGATTGGAGAGTAAAAGGTGATGGCGTTAAGAAACAATTAGTCGTTGACCTAAAGTATTATATGGGTAAACCAGTGATCGAAAAGATTACTAAGATCAGTCGTCCTAGTTTGCGTATCTACAAGAGCGCTGAAGAACTTCCACGTATTATTGGTGGTATGGGAATCGCGATAATTTCAACATCAAAAGGTATGATGACAGACCGCACAGCACGTGAAAACGGGCAAGGTGGCGAAGTTATTTGTACGGTTGAGTAATTACTAAATAAGTTATGTCTAGAATCGCAAATCAACCTGTAGAAATTCCATCTGGCGTAGAAATTAAAGTCGATGGACAAAATATTCGTGCCAAAGGTGCGAAAGGTGAAATGGTATTAGCATTGCACCCAACAGTTAAGATGGTACAAGAAGATGCAACGTTAAGCGTTAAAGCAGATGATGCAAGTGCAGTCGCTATGGCAGGTACTATGCGCTCTTTATTGAATAACTTAGTGATCGGGGTATCACAAGGATTCGAGCACAAACTAGAATTAGTTGGTGTTGGTTATCGTGCACAGGCAAAAGGGAAAGTATTAAATTTATCTTTAGGTTTTTCACACCCAGTTGAATATGCTGTTCCAGAAGGCATTACGATTGAAACGCTAAGCCAAACAGAAGTTTTAATTAAAGGCTTTGACAAACAGAAAGTTGGTCAAGTGGCAGCAGAGATTAGGGCTTACAGACCGCCAGAACCTTACAAAGGTAAAGGTGTTAAATATGCTGATGAGCGAATTATTCGCAAAGAAGCGAAGAAAAAATAGATAAGTAAAACAGTAAGTGATCTGAGATTATGGATAAGAAAGCATCAAGAATTCGTCGTAGTAAAAAGACACGAAGTAATATTCGTGATCAAGGTGCAACGCGACTATGTATTTTTAGAACGTCTAAGCATATCTACGCTCAAATTATTGATGATGCGACAGCAAGTGTATTAGCAAGTGGATCTTCACTAGATTCTGATGTGCGCGCAAGTGTGAAATACACAGGCAACGTAGAAGCTGCAAAGGCAGTCGGGAAATTGGTTGCCGAACGCGCTAAAGATAAGGGAGTTACCAAAGTTGCATTCGATCGATCTGGCTTCAGATACCACGGTCGAGTACAAGCTTTAGCCGATGCAGCAAGAGAAGCTGGGCTTAAGTTTTAATTAAGAAGCTAGATTAGTATTTAAAGGGTAAATAATGGCCGGACAAGAAACAACAAACAAAACTGCTGATGGACTACAAGAAAAATTAGTCGCCGTAAATCGCGTGGCTAAAGTAGTGAAAGGTGGTCGTCAATTTGGCTTTACGGCACTAACGGTTGTTGGTGATGGTGAAGGTAAAATTGGATTCGGTTACGGAAAAGCTAAAGAAGTGCCTATCGCAATTCAAAAGGCGATGGAAAAAGCACGTCGTAGCATGCAGCACGTGCCACTTAAAGATGGCACTTTATTTTATCCAAAAGTTGGCATTCATGGAGCAGCTAAAGTACACATGCAGCCTGCATCAGAAGGTGCTGGCATTATCGCCGGTGGTGCAATGCGTGCAGTATTTGAAGTGCTGGGTGTACGTAACGTATTAGCAAAATGCATTGGTTCGCGTAATCCAATCAATGTAGTAAGAGCAACAATGCAAGGCTTAACAAGCATGCAATCACCTGAGTCTATCGCTTCTAAGCGTGGAAAATCAGTCGAAGACATACTGGGTTAGTCAAATGAGTAAGCAATTACAAGTAACAATGATTAAAAGTATTCATGGGCGTCTTAAGTCACATCAGGCGTGTGCACGTGGACTGGGAATTCGTCGAATTCATAATCCAGTGACAGTGATTGATACGCCTGAAAATCGCGGCATGATTAATAAAATTCAGTATATGCTGAAAGTAGAGGAAATTTAAAATGCGCCTTAATACTATTAAACCAGCTGCGGGGAGCCGCACTAATGCCAAGCGCGTTGGACGCGGTATTGGTTATGGTTTCGGCAAGACTTGTGGGCGTGGACATAAAGGCCAGAAATCACGTTCAGGCGGGTTTCACAAGACAGGATTTGAAGGCGGTCAAATGCCTTTGCAGCGACGATTGCCTAAATTCGGCTTCCGTTCTGCAAAATCAAAACTGACAGCTGAAGTGAGACTGCACGAATTATTACTAACAGATGCAGCTGTTGTAGATATTAAGGCATTAAAAGAAGCCAATATCATTCCTGAGTTCGCTATGCGAGTTAAGGTGATTTTGTCTAGTGAAATTAGCGAGTCAGTGACTACACGTGGCTTAGTCTTCACAAAGGGCGCGCGTGCTGCAGTTGAAGCGGCGGGCGGAAAAATTGAAGACTAGTGGATAAGATATGTCAGCATCCCGCGAAAAAATGACAGCCCAACTTGGTGGGGTGGGGCAATTATCAGAATTGAAGCAACGTCTATTGTTTGTATTAATAGCGTTGATTGTTTATCGAATTGGAACCTTTATCCCAACCCCGGGCATTAATCCCGAAGCGATGGCAAGGTTCTTTGAAGAACAAAGTGGCACTATCCTAAACATGTTTAATATGTTTTCGGGTGGCGCATTAGAAAGGCTGAGTATTTTTGCACTAGGCATTATGCCTTATATTTCTGCGTCGATTATTATGCAGTTGATGAGTGCAGTGATACCGACTCTAAAAGAGTTGAAGCGTGAGGGTGAGGCAGGTCGTCGTAAGATTACTCAATACACTCGATATGGCACAGTTGTACTAGCGACTTTTCAGGCGATTGGTGTTGCTATTGCGCTTCAAAACCAGGGTGTTGCCTTACATCCAGGCCCAAGCTTTGTATTTACAGCTGCAATTAGCTTGGTGACAGGAACAATGTTCCTGATGTGGTTAGGTGAGCAAATTACAGAACGCGGGATAGGTAATGGTATATCCATTATTATCTTTGCAGGGATTGTCGCAGGATTGCCTACAGCAGTCGGTGGAACATTAGAATTAGCAAGAACAGGTGAATTATCGAGTGGACTAGCTCTACTATTGTTTGTAATGGCAGTAGTCGTGACAGCAATTGTTGTATTTATTGAAAGAGGACAACGAAGAATCACAGTTAATTATGCGAAACGTCAGCAAGGTCGAAAAATGTATGCTGCGCAGTCCAGCCATTTGCCATTGAAGCTTAATATGTCAGGTGTAATACCACCTATCTTTGCGTCAAGTATCATTCTGTTTCCAGCAACATTAGGTCAGTGGGCAGGTAATGTACAAGGGTTGGGGTGGTTACAAGATATATCGGCAACCCTGGCACCAGGGCAACCTCTGTATGTCACGTTTTATGCGTTAGCGATTATATTTTTCTGTTTCTTCTATACAGCGATTGTATTTGATTCGCGCGAAACAGCAGATAATTTGAAGCGATCAGGTGCATTTATTCCTGGTATTAGACCAGGTGAGCAAAGTGCTCGTTACATAGACTCAGTGTTGACACGCTTGACAGCAGTAGGCGCTATCTACATAACATTAGTATGTTTGATGCCAGAATTTTTAATACTTAAATGGAATGTGCCTTTTTACTTTGGTGGCACATCATTGTTAATCATCGTCGTAGTGGTGATGGACTTTATTGCACAAGTACAATCGCACTTAATGTCTAATCAGTATGAAGGATTGATGAAAAAAGCTAATTTAAAAGGTGGCCGCGCAGGCCAATTGCGTTAGGTCAATAGATAGGAAATAGAAATGAAAGTTAGGGCCTCAGTAAAAAAACTATGTCGTAATTGCAAGGTGATTCGTCGAAATCGCGTAGTACGCGTGATCTGTACGGATCCAAGACACGAGCAGAGACAAGGCTAGTTGGTAACCGAGATTATGATTAAAACCCGTGATTTTATAGGTAAAATTCGCGGCTTCCTGGCGCTCAATAAGCGTCATTGAAAACTTTGTTAGGAGTGTAATGTGGCACGTATTGCCGGAATAAATATCCCTGTACATAAACATACTGAGATTGCTTTAACCGCAATATTCGGCATTGGGCGAACTCGTTCTCGGGACATTTGTACAGCATCAGGCATTAGCCCTTCAGCTAAGATTAAAGATTTAACTGAAGAAGAAGTCGAGAAGCTTCGTACCGAAGTCGCTAAATTTCAGGTTGAAGGTGATCTGCGACGAGAGATTGCTATGAGCATCAAACGTTTGATGGACTTAGGAACATATCGTGGTATTCGTCATCGTCGTGGTTTACCCCTCAGAGGGCAACGAACAAAAACCAATGCGCGTTCACGCAAAGGTCCACGTCGTCCAATTAAGAGATAAGCAATAAGCAAGGTTACTATTTATGGCAACATCAAGCACAGGCCTCACTAAGAAGAAGGTAAAAAGAGTTGTTACCGACGGTATCGCTCACATTAATGCGTCTTTCAATAACACCATTATCACTATTACTGATCGCCAAGGGAATGCACTAGCATGGGCAACATCAGGTGGATCAGGTTTTAGAGGCTCACGAAAAAGTACACCATTCGCAGCACAAGTGGCTGCTGAGAGATGTGGAAATGTGGCGCTAGAATACGGAATGAAAAATTTAGACGTATTGGTGAAAGGCCCAGGGCCTGGCAGAGAATCAGCAGTACGTTCATTGAATGCATTGGGATTCAAAATCACTAATATCTCAGATATTACCCCAATTCCACATAATGGGTGTAGACCGCCTAAAAAGCGAAGAGTGTAAGTAGTTATGGCTAGATATTTAGGACCAAAGTGTAAGTTAAGTCGTCGAGAAGGAACAGATTTATTCCTTAAGAGTCGTGTGCGTCCATTAGACTCTAAGTGTAAAGCAGACAAGGTTCCTGGCCAACACGGTGATAAAAGGAGAAGAACCGCAGACTATGGTTTGCAGTTGCGTGAAAAGCAAAAGCTTCGTCGTATGTATGGCGTATTAGAAAAGCAGTTCAGCAACTACTACAAGAAAGCTAATTTAAAGAAAGGTTCTACCGGTGAAAACTTATTAGAATTTTTAGAGTGCCGATTAGATAACGTTGTATACCGCATGGGCTTTGGTGTAACACGTGCAGAGTGCCGACAACTAGTTAGCCATAAATCAGTTGAAGTGAATGGTTCGTTGGTAAATATACCTTCTTATCAAGTAAAAGCTGGCGATGTAATTTCAATACGAGAAAAAGCACGTAAGCAATTGCGTATTCAAGACTCATTAAATACAGCCGAGCAATTTGGATTTCCTGATTGGGTTGTAGTTGATACCAAGAAAATGACAGGCACTTTCAAGACAGCACCAGAAAGATCTGATTTATCTTCGGATATTAACGAATCGCTCGTAGTTGAGCTTTATTCTAAGTAAGTATAATTTAATTTAAGTAAACACGGCGTAAGAGGTTATATATGGCAAGTTCAAATGATTTACTCAAGCCTAGGTTAGTAGACGTAAATGTCATTAACCCGACGAGCGCTAAAATTGTCTTAGAGCCATTAGAAAGAGGCTTTGGTCATACACTAGGGAATGCGTTGCGTCGCATTCTACTTTCTTCGATTCAAGGTTGTGCAGTGGTTGAAGCACAAATTGAAGGCGTGTTGCATGAATATACTGCAATAGAAGGTGTTCAGGAAGATGTTGTCGATATTTTGCTAAACCTCAAGGGCTTAGCAATTAAAATGCACGACAAAAGCGAAGCTATGCTGACAGTCAATAAAAATGGACCTGGCGTATTAACAGCGGCAGATATCCAAGGTGATCATGATATTGAAATTGTTAACCCGGATCATGTGATTGCACATTTAACCACTGGTGGCTCAATCAATATGACATTAAAAGTTGTTAAGGGTCGTGGCTATGTACCAGCAACTCAAAGATCGTCGGATGAGGATCGGCCTATTGGTGCGCTAATGCTAGATGCTAGCTTTAGTCCAGTGCGCCGTGTGTCTTACTCTGTAGAGAGTGCTCGTGTAGAACAACGCACTAACTTAGATAAATTAATCATAGATCTACAAACAGATGGCACGGTTGACCCAGAAGAAACAGTGCGTAAAGCAGCGGGGATTCTTCAACAACAATTAACTGTATTTGTTGACCTTCAAGGTGATGAGCAAGAAGAGCAAGCACCTAGCGAGGCAGAGATTGACCCAATTCTAATGCGTCCAGTTGACGATTTAGAGTTAACAGTGCGATCAGCAAACTGTTTAAAAGCAGAGAACATTTATTACATTGGCGACTTAATTCAACGTACAGAAGTTGAGTTACTAAAAACTCCTAATTTGGGTAAGAAGTCATTAACTGAAATCAAAGATGTGCTTGGCTCACATGGCTTGTCGTTAGGAATGCGATTAGAAAATTGGCCGCCAGCGCACATGAAAGACGAACGCAAACCTATTATTTAATTTAAAAGGGGTCAGACCCCTTTAATTAGTAATCAATTATTTGGAGAATATTAAAGGGGTCTGACCCCTTTTAAATTAAAATGAGACACAGACATTCAGGTAGAAAATTAAATCGTACAGACTCACACCGTAACGCTATGTTTCAAAACATGGCGGTGTCGTTAGTGGAGCACGAAGTGATTAAGATAACTTTACCAAAAGCAAAAGAATTGCGGAAGGTAATTGAGCCATTAATTACTCGAGCTAAAGATGACACAGTGTCACAACGTCGAGTTGTATTTGCGAGGTTACGTGATAAAGCCGCAGTCGGTAAATTATTTACAGAATTAGGCCCGCGCTACAAAGAGCGCCCAGGAGGATACCTGCGAATTCTTAAATGCGGTTTTCGCAGTGGAGACAATGCGCCAATGGCACTAGTAGAATTGTTAGATCGACCAGAGTAATGAATAGACAGCGTTTATGAGTACAGAAAAGCCAGGCTTGTCCTGGCTTTTTTATGGCAGGTATATTCAGATAGGTATTAACTGAATATTTGGTTATGATGAAAGCATATGAAAAAAAATACCAGAATACTAATATCTGGGGCTGGAATTGCAGACCTAGGTTGTGCGGCCTGGTAGCATAAGAAAGGATATTCACCAGTAATAGTAGAAAAAGCAAGATCAGTTCGGGCTGGAGGATATTTGGTCTCAGTGTCACATCACGCTTATCATTTCGTAAAAGAGTTAGGCTTATTGTCAGAGCTAAAGAAGAGGGATACAGGTATAAAGCGGTCGAGCTACCATGATGAAACTGGAAGAAATTTGTTATCACTAGACTATCAAGACCTTTTTGAGAAAGTTGACGTGATTCAGCCGATGCGAGATGGTTTTTCAGATGTGCTTTATGAGTATATTAAAGATTATGTTGAAGTAAGGTTTGATAGAACTATTATTTCTTTGGACCAAGCTGATAATGTATGTGAAGTTGAATTCTCTGATGGAGTTAAGGAAGAATTTGATTTGGTAATAGGGGCAGAGTGAAGTGTACTGGGAAAAAAGGATGATTAAATTAAGCAGCATGATACATCAATTCATGTTGTTCAGGTGTTTGGTAGTTGAGAGTTTGATATAACCGCTGTCGGTTATAAAAGATCTCCATATATTCAAAGATCGCGGATTGCGCCTCCTCTCGTGTGTTGTATGTTTGGTAGTATGTTAGTTCATTTTTTAAATTAGCGAAGAAGCTTTCTGCCACCGCATTATCCCAGCAGTCTTTTTTGCGACTCATACTGGAGATCATGCCCTGCTGCTCTACTAGGTTCCGATACGACTGCATAGCATAGGTGGCCACGATCTGTATGATGAATCAATCCAGATTTTGGCTTTCGATGCGTGATTGCCATCTTTAGCGCATCTTCCACCAACGGGCCATTATTGTTCTTCGACAGGGACCAACCCACCACTTTGCGGCGGTACAGATCAACCAGCACCGCTACATACAACCAACCTTGACGGGTTGCAACAAACGTTACATCGCCTACCCATACTTGATTCGGCTGAGTGACCGTAAAGTTGCGTTTCAGTCGGTTCGGCGCAATCCAGTCGCGATGTTTAGATCGTGTCGTCACCACAAAGCGTTTTCTTCGTTTTGCATCAATAGCCTGTTGTCGTCGAAGACGAGCGACGCGATCACGCCCACCACTAATCCCTTCCTGCATTAACTGTTTCCAACACTTAAGAATGCCATAACACTGTTTCGATTGACGTTTGTTGACGAGGGCTAGGTGCGCTATTTAACCAAGCATAATAACCACTTTCAGACACGCACAAAGCGCGACACAGAGCTGCTACAGAATGAAGGGGACGACATTCTTTGATATACGCATACTTCACTTGAGGTCTTTGGCAAAGTATGCGGCGGCCTTTTTTAGAATCTCATTCGCCTCGCGCAGCTGCTTAACCTCTTGCCTGAGGCGAGCCGCCTCACTCATTGCTTCTTTCTTAGGGCGACCCAGTTTCCCTGTAAAAGCCGATTCGCCCTTAGTGTTTGAAATGGTTGCTGCCATCAATAGAGCAGACTCCGTTTCACCCCAAGCGCCAAGGCTAACTCCGTGGTCGGACAGTCACTTTGCGTTAATAAACGAACCGCTTCTAGCTTAAATTCCTTTGTGTAGATCTTGCGTTGAGTCATCGAATAACTCCTAAGATATTGTCTCTTACTTTCGGTATCCTTTAAACTCAGTACACTTCAGACGGACTTCATTCGAATGTTAGGAAGCTTGCCTTTCCTGACAATATGGTTAAGTTTCATTATCTGGATCTGTGTTGTGCAGCCTATAAATTGCCTAACACGTTAGATATTTCGAATAAATGCGAAACGCATATGCATAGAAACAAGTATATGGCTGTTTTCAATACAATATCAGATGAATTGGGCGCAGTCTTTGTTTGAGAGTCAGACGTTAGGAATCTGCCAGAAAATAGGAAGTTGTTAATAGACACTGCATCTCAGGATGCATCAGACACAATAAAGAGAGTGCTCAAAGAACACCCTGATACAAATGATTTCTATATGGATGTATTGATGCAAGTAGAGATTGATCGCTGGAGTAATAAGAGAGTGGTTCTTCTGGGTGACGCAGCTCATGGTATGACATTGTTTTCAGGCAGGGGTGCCTCAGCTGCATTTAATGGAGCAAGTCGTCTAGCGATAGCCTTGAGTGAAATGGAAATTGAAGAGGCTATGCAAACATACGAACAACAAATGAGATGTAGTAGCTCAGACCTGATCGTACCGTTACCGGTTATTGATAGGAGTCTGTCAGTTTAGATGCGAGCTAAATTCTTTTCAGCCCAAATCAATTTACCATCCATTAACCTGTCCATGGGTGTGCTACCACCGCCCATGTTGCCTTGATGAGTGCGTTCATTGTGATCAGTTTCTATCCAGTTGTCTTGATCTTTTGGTCAATCCTCCCTGGTTGAGTACCGTTTTTTCCTGAAGGTAATTTGATAAAACTCATTCAGAATGGTTTTATCAAAGCGCATCACAGATGCCATGGGTTTGCGGTGATCAATGTCGTTAATGGCCAGGTATCACCGATCGTCATGATGCTCCACGCGCCCACAATATTCTGTGCCTCTGTCGGTTAAACTACGTAGCATCGGCAAGGCATGCTTTTCAAAAAACGGTAGCACCTCATCAAAGAGTAGGTCTGCGGCGGTAATCGGCGTCTTAGTCGTGTAGAGTGCCGCAAAGGCGATCTTGCTGTAGGTGTCTACGAACGTTTGCGGGTATAGCCGACCAACACCTTTGAGGTGGCCTAAGTCACCAGGATGTGCCGTGTCAATCTCACCACAGGCCTCGTCATCCTGTTTCTCAAGGGCGGCGATCTGTGCATCGCTTAAGATAATGCCCTCCTTGGCAATTTCTTCTTCGAGTGCTTTGAGTCGTTTCTTGAAGTGCTCTAGAGTATGGCGCAGCCAAACGCAACGCACACCGCTACCAGCGATCAACACACCAGTTCATTGCTGCTTCGATGTCGCCCAACCGCGGGCTGTTCAATCGCTGACGTAACCACTGCATGTGCTGTGGGTTCATCCACACGGTTTTTAACATCGGCTGTTCTACGACTCTTGTCAATCCGTGAGTCAATGCCACCTTCTTCAACCCGCTGTTGATAACGATAGAATGTGTCTCGCGACACCCCCATGACTTGACAGGCGCTAGATACGTTGCCCAGTTCTTCTGCTAAGTTGAGCAAGCCCGCCTTGTGTTTAAGGATTGGATTGTTAGTATCAAGCATGAGAGTTACCTGCCTTTTTGGTTTGATTTAAAGATTTCAACACCTTTATCAAAACGGATAACTCTCGCTTTTGCAACCCTTGTGGATTGCTAATTGTCAGATCGGGTCTGAACTATTACAAATGAGACCAGTAATATCTGATATGCAGCCTGCAACTCGTAAAGCTGTTAAGTGGTATGTGCCTAGAAATAGAATGAATCATTTTATTCGCAATACATCAATGCGATTTTTACCGAATATATTTTTCCAAAATTACTTCAGGCTGAAGTACACCAATATATAAAATGCCGTTCATGCATGAAATTACTTTTACAATGGATGTTGAAGATCCTCGCCCGAATGATTCATTGCAGCGGCGCTACCCTTATGTTACTCGTCAAGTTCTAAGTTTTCTCAATGAGTTGAATATAAAGGGTACTTTTTTTTGTGTTGGTTAGATTGCAAAAGAGAGTCCGGATTTAATACAAGACATCTCGGATGAAGGTCATGAGGTTGCATTACATTCGTTAGATCACATTCCTCTGGTGTGCCAGGACCCTAAAACCTTTCGCGATGAAACTTTATATTCAAAGTCTTTATTAGAAGATATTGTACAAAAATCGATAGACGGCTACCGTGCCCCAATATTCTCTCTGGCGAAGAGTAGTCGCTGGGCTGCTGAAATTTTAAAAGAACTAGGCTTTATCTATTCATCTAGCGTATTACCTGCGCCTAGCCCCTTGTTTGGCTATCCAGAAGCTCCATTACATCCATTTCAATGGCCTTCGGGGCTGATTGAAATTCCGGCACCAGTAGCTTTGGTAGCTGGAATAAAGATGTCGTATTTGGGAGGCATCTACTTACGTTATCTGCCGCCTTATTTAATTAAATATTAAATAAGAAAATCAAAAAATAATCAAGGGCTATGGTGCTATTGCTATCCTTATGATTTTGATCATAAGCAACCATTTTATAAAATGAAAAATACGTCTATGCTGGTGAGTGCATTGCTATGGTTTAATAGGAAAGGTACGTATAGAAAAGTTAGACATGTGTTCAAAGATACCAAAGGCATATCTTCTTCAGTGCCATTTAATCAGCTAATTTATAACAATGAATATGGTGATTTACCAGTGTTTTATGAAGGTGATGTTGTCTGAGGTTTCTTTAAAACCAAAATATTAGATGCGCCTATAATATTAGCAAGCATGTTGCCAGAAGAAACGTAGTTGTAATTACTAATTGGAAGCGATACTGCCTCAAATGAAACTATTAAGCCGCTTGTACTTGAGTATTGCCTGAGTTCATTGATTGAATGGCGATATTGAGGAAATATTGGTGCCTTTTTTAGTAGATCTAATAAGCTTAATAAAAAATGACTAACTCTATGAAGTAATGACTGGCTGTTTCGCCAAACAATAATTGCTTGTCCGCCAGGTTGTAATATTCTTGCAATTTCATTGATAAATATAGATGCATTCTCTTTGATTTGTTGGTTTAGAAATTGGCAATTAATTATTTGCGCAACTGAATTTTCTTTTATGGGTAGACAAAATGCATCGCCGCGTAGTGAGGTCATCTGGTTTAATTTGGTATCTAGGCATGCATTTTCATTGTAATCCAAGCAAAAAATATTAAGTTTAATGCTTTTAAAGATAGGCAGTAACATGATTCCTGAACCACAGGCGAGATCCAATATTGGGCTTTTTGTCATATCTAGCAGATATTAAACTATCTTTTGCTTACGTAGAAAAAAGTTATGAGATCTATAGCCATTTGCTTGACCATTGCTATAGTTATGGGTTTTCCGCATGTAGCGATATTTTAAATCAGTGGATTTATCAGCCATAATTTTATAAATATTAAGATATACGATTAGTGCAAAATTTCTTGTATGAAAATGCAAGAATAAAAAATAAAAATGGGAATAGAAGTATGATCAAGCGTGTGTAAATACTGAAGGCGATAGCGATGGCTCAATTTAATTGTGTAACGTTGATGAGTAATGCTGTTAATCCTGCTTCTCCAATGCCAATTCCTTCAATAGTTTGAATCGGGATAACTGCGAGGAAATTATATAACACACTAACGAGGAATGAGTCGGTTATCTTAAGAATTAGAGCTGACTGATAGAAATATAAATGTAATGGCAAAAAGATTAAATAACCATTTTATAATGGTGATTAATAACAAGCCAGGCAATTTCTTGGGGTTTGAAAACTGCTTATTCCATAAACGTGCTTGAAGCAGTGTTCGATAAATTATACGAATAATTGGTTTTCTTCGTACATTATGAACATTCGAGATCCATAATGCAGTGTAAATGATTAAGTTAAATCTAAATTTGAATAATAGAGATAAAATAATGATAAAGGCAATAGCAACTGCTGCTGAGGTAATGGTTGAAAAGAAGTTATAAGAAAAAGTGATGAGTAAAATAAATATTGAACATAAAACTATCAAGTCTAATAAGCGTTGAAGTATGATGCTCCTCATTGAGGCTCCACGACTTTGCTGCATATGTTTTTGCAATACATATATTTCCTGCAATTTCTCCTAATCTTGCCGGTAGGAATATTAAGAAAAACACGTACCATGCATTGGTGTATAAGGCTGAATAAAATTTTTGTGCGCCAGTTGAAAAAATCAGGATTCTTAATGCAGTCATGATGCCTTCTAACGTGAGTAGTATGACTGCTATTACTAGATAGTACGGGTTTAACTCGGTTATTATTCTCAGTAACAGTCTAAAATCCAGCTGGTAAACAATTAAAATTAATAATGCCAGGCTTATTGCTATGCTGATTATCCACAAGCTCTTATTGTTGGAAAAAAGTTTGCTGACAAAATTTTTCATTTAATTTAGCTATCAATAGCTGAGATTGAATTTTCTCTCGAAGTGTCTTTATTGGTGTCTGATAGGAATGTATGGATTGGCGTCGAAGGCTGGTTGTCTATGTCAAAGTGTATAGCGGATAAAATTAATTGTAAGCCAGAAATGAAAGTTAGCGCAGAAAGCATAACATTTCCAGCTGTTGCTTCGCGTTGTAGTTGAATGCTTTCATTCCAGCTATATAAGCCAAATATTAGCCCGAATAAAAACAATGCTGGGCCTATAAGCCACTTGATAGAGGCAAGATGAAAGTCGCGTAAAAAATAGAGGTACAAAATTCGTGATGAAAAATTTCTTAAATGTTTGAATGTGAATATAGGGATATTTTTAAAAATATTGATGCCGCTTCTTTCGTCTCCATAGATTGCTTTTTGCGGTATATCAAGTACAACGGCTCTGACAGTGGATAGTCTAAATAACATGTCTGACTCAAAAAAATATCGTTTATGAATTTTATTGAGTGGGAGTAGGGCTAATACATCGCGATGAATGGCAGTAAACCCATTGGTGGGATCGAACAAGCGCCAGTATCCAGTCGAAAGTTTATTAAGCAGGGTGAGTGATATGTTACCTAATATCCGTATCTTGGGCATAGTTTGAAAGTCATGGAGCTGAAAAAAACGATTTCCCTGTGTGGTCAGCCTATTCTCATTATAATAGGACGGATGAAATGAGGAATTAAGCTAAGGGCCATTTGGCCGTTACCATCGATTTTGATAATTATTTCAGAACCAGACTCTAACGCTTTTTTATGTCCTGTAATCATGGCAGCGCCTACGCCTAAATTTTTACTGTGGCGCAATATGGTTACTCGTTACTCTGACGAGAGAGATGTAGCAAACATAGGGCAAGGGCGCTTCCTTCGCAACAATAAAAACACAATATATTTCTCTCTTCCAGTTGGTCTTGGTATTAACGAAGTGATCAGCATTGATACCAAATTAAGATTGGAGGTGCCTTCGTGGATTATAAACGTAAGCAATTATATATTAGCAATTGCTGTTCTGATGTTTTTGTATTTTTCAATAAATAAATATGCATTCAATATATGCGTTAAAGTTTATTATAAATATTTGGGTTTGATATTTATATCTTTGTGTATTGTTCTCTACATTTACTGCCTGTTTAATGTGGCTCCGAGATTGATTGTAATTACTGAAGATTCTATTAGTTATATCGGACCAGTGTTGAAGTGGTTGGCAGAAGGGCATCTGAATTTAACGTATATAGATTTTGGATTCCCAGTTTTATTGAGAGCATTTGCTGCCATGGGCTCAATCAACCATATACCAGTATTTCAATTATTATTATATCTATTGACTGTGGCTGCATTTTCCATATTAATTTCTAAAGCAATTAAAAAAACATCAAGTAGCGCTAATTCGGTAGCTGTTAAAATTTTTTCTGTAATCATTCTATTGTCTTATTTCCCTTATGTGAAATTTTCATTTTCTATTCTTCCTGAGATAAGCTATCAATTCTTAGCTATAGTAACGTTAATGTTTCTTGTGCTGGCAATTGCTCAAAAACAATCAATTAACAAAATGATTGTTTTTTGCCTGACAGCTATTTTGTGTTCTAGTTTCAATCTTTATGTTAAGCCATCCCTGGATGGGTGCATTTATAGTTACGTGGTGTGTAGTCGTGCTTTTGTTGCTTTTTAGAGTGCCAGGAATAAAACGAGGCATTTTTTATTTGATATTTATAACCTCGTTTTTGCTATTTCATTATCCAAATAACTTTTTGAGCAAAGATAATAATGGATCTGGGAACATCCTTGGTGCGGGTACACTTGTTTGCAACCATGTTGAATTAGTTGCTCCCGTTCTTGATAAGTATATTGCTGACAAAGATCTCATTAATGAAATTAGGAGAGATATTTCTTCTACATTGCAAGCACCTAGCGACTGGAATATACACGGTTATTCAGGGGATCATTGCTTATGGACTTTGAGAACTCCTTACAAGATTGCAGAAAGATTACAACTGGATATGCGTACGGTTTCAAATTTGCTCTTAAGGATTTTTATTTCTGGAGTTATTAATGACCCTTTGACATATCTGGCTAAGGTCAGCAAGCAATTTGCCTATGCTATCTCTAAACCATACCCAGGTCGAAATAGCATTGAAACTCGCACTGAGTTTCTTTCAGAGTATAACAATCTATTAAAGATGGAAGTATTTGCTGGCTCTAATTTAAGTATTTCATTTTCACAAACATATTTGCAACATCCGTTAATTATTTATGGTGTGGATTTGAGTTGGCCCGGTAGGGTGATGATAAATATATTACATTTAACTGCGCCTTTAATATTTTTAGTATTCGTGATGCTGGTTGCCTTTGATTGTGTTCGGATTTTTGCTGGCCGTTGGACGCTGAATAATTTTGTTGTGTATTAGAAGTTACCTTTACTATCCTTTTTTATGTATATGGCGTCATTATCAGTGATTGCTGCATCACATACATTTGATATTAATCGTTATATTCAGCTTAATTCGATGATGGCTATTTTTTTGGTTAAGTTCAAGCAGAATTATTTTATTTATAGGTGAGGGCGAATACAGATTCGAGATATTTTCCGGTATATGATTTTTTACATTTAGTTATATCTTCAGGTGTTCCTGCTGTAACAATTTTTCCGCCACCACTGCCGCCTTCTGGCCCTAAGTCTATAACCCAGTCAGCAGTCTTGATGACATCCAGATTATGCTCTATAACGATTAATGTGTTTCCGTGGTCTCGCAGTTTATGCAATACAGTTAATAGTTGTTCTACATCGTGGAAATGTAATCCGGTCGTAGGCTCATCAAGAATATAGAGTGTTTTTCCTGTGTCGCGTTTAGATAACTCGCGCGAGAGTTTAATGCGTTGTGCTTCTCCGCCAGATAACGTGGTGGCGCTTTGTCCAAGTGTTATATACGTTAATCCAACTGATACAAGTGTATCTAGTTTACGTTTAATTACTGGAACTGCATTAAAAAATTCTAACGCATCTTCTATTGTCATTTGCAGCACGTCGTAAATATTTTTACCTTTGTATTGAATCTCCAATGTTTCGCGGTTGTAACGTTTGCTTTTGCATGTGTCACACGGAACATATATGTCTGGCAAGAAGTGCATCTCAACTCGTATCATGCCATCGCCTTGGCACGCTTCGCAGCGACCGCCTTTAACATTAAAGCTGAATCGCCCAGGGGTATATCCACGTGAACGTGCTTCTGGAGTACCAGAGAATAATTCGCGTATTGGTGTGAATAGCCCTGTATACGTTGCGGGGTTTGAGCGAGGTGTTCTACCAATTGGACTCTGATTAATTTCTACGACTTTATCAAACTGTTCCATACCTTCGATTTCATCGTAGTCAGACACGCTAATACTTGATTTGTTTAGATGTCTTGCGGCGGCGGCATAAAGCGTGTTGTTAATTAATGTTGATTTGCCTGAGCCTGACACACCTGTCACAGCAATAAATAACCCGACTGGGAACTCTGCACTAACAGACTGGAGATTGTTACCGCTAGCACCACGTACAGTAATTAATTTCTCTCGGTCGATAGGTGTTCGTTTTACAGGTATTTCTATTTTTTTCTTACCGGATAAATACTGTCCGGTAAGTGAATTTTTATTATCGTAAACTTGCTTTGGAGTGCCTTCTGCAACAATTTCTCCACCATGTATACCTGCGCCTGGGCCAATATCAACAACGTAATCAGCAGCACGAATGGCTTCCTCATCATGTTCGACGACTATGACTGTGTTGCCGAGATCGCGTAAGCGAGTTAAGGTATTTAGAAGACGTTGATTATCTCGTTGATGTAAACCAATGGATGGTTCATCTAACACATACATGACGCCCACTAATCCTGAGCCTATTTGTGAGGCCAGGCGTATGCGCTGTGCTTCACCGCCAGATAACGTATCAGCACTGCGGTCTAGACTTAAGTAATCAAGACCAACATTCACCAGGAAAGATAAGCGATCGCGAATTTCATTTATTACTTTTGCACCTACTTGTGCGCGATGTCCTTGTAATTTTATCTGTTCAAAAAATGTTAATGACTGTTTGATTGAAATTGAAGTGAGTGATGGTAAGTTACGGTCATTTACAAATACATGGCGGGCTTGTGTGTTTAAGCGATCACCATGACAGTCTTCGCAACATTGTTCTGATAAGTATTTGCTGAGTTCGTCTTTTACTAAGTGCGAATCCGTCTGATTATAACGGCGCTCCATATTGGGAATGATGCCCTCAAATACATGCTTCTTAGTTATGCTGCGACCTTTCTCGTTTATATATTTGAAGCTAATCTCTTCTTCATCGCTACCATATAAAATAATGTCTTGTAACTCTTCGGTAAGAGATTCAAAAGGAGCATCAACATCAAACTTATAATGCGCGGCAAGCGATTGAATCATCTGAACGTAATGTGCGTTACGACGATCCCAGCCTCGCACAGCGCCACCTGCACAGCTTAATTGAGGAGAGCTAACAATTAATTCGGGATCAAAATATTCTTCAATACCTAAGCCATCACAGCTTGGGCAAGCACCAATAGGATTATTAAAAGAGAATAGACGAGGTTCTAATTCACTCACGCTATAGCCACAAATTGGGCAGGCAAAACGTGCAGAAAATAATAATGATTCTGCTTTAGGGTCATCCATGTATCCAATTTCAGCAATATCGTCCGCTAGCTTCAGAGCAGTTTCAAACGATTCTGCAATGCGTAATTCAATACCAGGCTTTACTTTGAAGCGATCAACCACTACTTCAATGGTATGTTTTTTGCGCAAATCCAGTTTGGGTGGCTCGTCTAACTCATATACTTCGCCATCTACTCGCGCTCGCAAAAACCCTTGGGAATGGAGTTGTTGGAATAATTGCAGATGCTCACCTTTGCGATTTTGCACCACAGGAGCTAACAGCATTAAACGGCTATCAAGTGGCATCTCCATGACTTTATCCACCATCTGGCTAACTGTTTGGGCATTCAGATCATTGCCATGAGTAGGGCACTTAAGCGTGCCCACGCGCGCATATAACAGGCGCAGATAATCGTATATCTCTGTAATTGTCCCGACCGTAGAACGCGGATTATGAGAGGTCGATTTTTGCTCGATCGAGATCGCGGGAGACAGGCCTTCGATGGTATCGACATCAGGTTTTTCGAGTCGAGCTAAAAATTGCCGTGCATAGGCAGACAGAGACTCAACGTAGCGGCGTTGTCCCTCGGCAAAAATGGTATCAAAAGCGAGTGAAGACTTGCCTGAGCCTGACAGCCCGGTAATAACAATCAATTCATCGCGAGGTAAATCCAGATCTATATTTTTTAAATTATGGGTGCGAGCCCCGCGAATTTTAATCGCTGCCATACGCGTATCTCGGTAAAGGTAAACTTGCTAATATACGTGTTTTCAGCCATACAACGCAAAGAAACGAGCAGTCTTATTAATACACAGGTTAAACAATGAACTCGATTGAACGTCGAGCAGCAATTTCGCTTGCACTGATTTATGCCACGCGCATGCTGGGACTATTTATGATTTTGCCAGTGTTCGCGATCTATGCAGAACAATTAGTGCATGTGACACCGCTCTTAGTCGGGTTGGCGATCGGTGTCTATGGATTAACACAAGCCGCATTCCAGATTCCTTTTGGAGCGTGGTCAGATAAGGTGGGGCGTAAACCAGTGATTGTCACTGGGTTACTCATTTTTGTCTTGGGTAGTGTGGTGGCAGCGTTAGCTGACTCTATTTATTGGGTGATTGTTGGGCGAGCCTTGCAAGGGATGGGGGCCATAGCTTCCGCTATTATGGCATTGGCGTCAGATTTAACACGCGAAGAACATCGTACCAAGGTAATGGCAATTATCGGTGCCAGTATTGGGGTGTCATTTATGGTGGCTTTAGTCTTAGGACCAGTGTTGCAATCATGGGTCGGTGTGCCAGGAATATTTTGGGTTACTGCCGTCCTTGCGTTAGCCGGAATTGCTGTCTTGGCCATGTTGATTCCTACGCCGGTACAAGCTAGTCGACAAGCGGTCGTGGTTAATCGGGCAACATTAGGGTCTGTATTAAGTGACTCGCAGCTACTACGCCTCGATGCGGGTGTATTTATTTTACACATGGCGCTGACGGCAATTTTCGTGGTGGTGCCGTTGATATTAAGAGATCAATATCAAATCATTCCTGCGCAACACTGGAAAGTCTATTTAACGGTAATGGTGGTTTCGCTCGTGTTGCTTGTTTCTACTATTATATTGTCGGAGAAACTTAAGAAGACAAAAACTGTATTCAGTTTTGCCATATTTGTTTGTGCGATTGGCCTATTGGTGATGGCGTGGTCACCCCAAAGTTTTAAGGTTTTCTTTGTGTCTATGGTGATGTTCTTTTGGGGGTTTAATTTTCTTGAAGCCAGCATGCCCTCATTAGTATCTAAATTGAGCAATCCATTGAATAAAGGTATGTCCATGGGGGTGTTTTCCAGTAGCCAATTTTTAGGGGCATTTACAGGGGGAGTGATCGCAGGATTTTTGTTGCAAAATTTTCATCAAGATGTAGTATTTTTGTTCGCATTTATTATGTTTTTGATTTGGTTTCTAGTAGCATTCTCCATGCAGGCACCGGTCAATTTTATGAGCTATACCGCTCATCTGGGCAAGGTCAGATCGTCTCAGATAGAGCAGGTAGCTAATGCCTTACAAGGCTTACCAGGTGTTGCTGAAGCAACAGTAATTGGCGAAGAAGGCATTGCTTATTTACGGGTGAATAAAGACACGTTTGAAGAAGATAGAGTCAAACAATACTGCGCACAATTAAACTAAATCGAGAAACTGAGAAAAGAGGGTAAGTCATGGCACGAGGTGTGAATAAAGTCATTATCGTTGGTAATTTAGGTCAAGATCCAGAAGTGAAATATATGCCTAGCGGGCAAGCAGTGTGCAATATCAGTGTTGCCACCACCGATAGCTGGAGCGATAAAGCCACGGGTGAAAAGCAAAAAAAAACAGAATGGCATCGTGTGGTCTTCTTTAGAAGATTAGCTGAAATAGCGGGTGAATACTTGCGTAAAGGTTCGCAGGTATATATTGAAGGTAGGTTGCAAACACGTAAGTGGCAAGATCAAAGTGGTGTGGAAAAATACACCACTGAAATCATTGCGAATGAAATGCAAATGTTAGGTGGCCGAGGTGGCGGTGCCAGTGGTGGCGGATTTGATGCCCCACCTGGTGGTGATAACTTTGGTAGTTCGAGTGCTTCTGCACCAGCAAAATCAGCACCAAGCACAGCGGATGATTTTGACGATGATATTCCTTTTTAGCTTTTCTATTAACTAGTAAATGATTTGTAATTAGTAAATGACTTGTCATTCCCGAGCGACCACCAAGGAAGGTGGAAACGCTAGAAATGCAGGAGCATTTTCTAGTGCAAGCGGGAATCCAGTCGTATTAAAAAGATTTACTGTTGCTTGTTGTTCTAAGTCTTGGGAAAAATAAAATTACTTCTTATTGCGCCTAGCTTCTATCCTATTCATGGTGGAGCTGGGTTGCGATTTTTTAGATATCTTCCTTTGCTCTATGAAAATAATGTTTATGTCACTATTATTTGTGGAACACCTAAATCAAAAAAGTTTACAGAAGAAGACCGCAAAGCCGAATGGTTAGAATATCAAGATGGGGTTCTTGTTGTTGAAGAGCATTTAGAAAATGCAAAAATTCTTAAATATAAAATTCCAGGTAAAGGGGTTAAACGGAGATCTAGAATTTTATTAGAAAAAGCAATTGACTGTTTTTCTGAGCAAGCAACTAAACCAGATATCGTTCACATTATTGCTCCCATGCCTTTTCAAGTGATTAAGCAGTTAAAGAAAATGAAAAATTTGGGCGTTAAGTTGATTTACTCTCATACCATAGTAAAAGATTTTTCAAAAAATGCTTTCGTTCGATTAATGCAAAAATGGAAAATTAAACAGGTGTATATGCAGTATGATCATATTCTAGTTCAATCAAATGAGCTAAAAGATGTTATTGAAGAGATTAATTCTAACTCTGAAGTTACAGTCATTACTAATGGTGTTGATACGGAGAAATTTTCTCCTGTAAGAAACCAAGAAGAAAAAAATCAATTACGTGATAGATTGGGCTTGCCAGCTGATGCAACAATTATCACGCTTGTAGGTGCAGTACATCCTCGAAAAGGAACTGACTTGTTAATAGAGGCTTGGTCATATTTAGTAAAAGATTTTCCAGATTTGCATGTGCTATTAATTGGGCCAAGGTACGATAAAATAAGAGATGAATTAAAGGAGTTTAGCAATAAGATAGAAACTATCATTAATAACTCAGAGAGGTCCGATCAGATTCATTTTCTTGGGCAAATTGATGAAGTGGCTCAGTATCTAAAAGCAACAGATATATTTGTTTTTCCGTCGAAAAGGGAAGGGATGCCGAATGCTGTATTAGAAGCAATGGCCACAGGTTTGCCGGTCATTCTAACGCCATTTTCTGGATTGTCAGATGAATTTGGACAAAATAATAGAGAATATATACTCGTGGAAAGATCATGTGAGGCGGTAACAAGTGGTATTAGTTCTGTACTCAAAGACAATATATTATTTAATACACTGGCAAAAAAAGGTAGAGAACATGTGATGGATACAATGAGTATTTCTTTAAGTGTTCAATTACACACAGACTTATACGAAAACTGCTGAATTGTGTCAAATAAAATGATCCGGTGTTGCTGAAAACTTTGTATCTATAAGTAGATGACTTATTTGCATATTAATGTAGCAAGAGTATTTGTTTCCCCTGAATCATTTCTATAATTCCAAATGTATTTTATCGATTTTGAGGTGGTCAAATGATTATTGATATGTCACGTGTTGCTACTGGGCAAATAGTGGCGCAGACAATTAATTTTTTGGCATTACCTATACTAACGCGGTTATATGATCCGGAGGTTTTTGGGGTATTTGCAATCTTTAGCTCAGTAGCATGGGTATTGGTAATTTTTGGAACTCTTCAAATAGAGCATTTAATTATCACCATGAAAACAAAAGAATTGGCGAAAGCTATGGCGTTTTCAATAACTCTAATTCTGTTTTTTTTCGTGTGTGTCTCGGTTTTATTTGTATATTGGGCAACCATTTTTTTTGAGCCAAGCCGAATAATTGCCGAGATACATATATATTTGTATTGGGTAGCTGTGACGGTATTTCTTCTTGGGTTAAACCAAGTTTTTAGATTTTATGCTACCAGTATTGGCGAGTTTCGTTGTCATGGTAGTTCGGTTGTATTCAATTCCATAGGACTTGTTTCAGTATCGGTTGGATGCGCGTTGTTAGTAGAGAAAGAAAACCTTGTTTTTGGCTTAATTCTTGGTCAAATATCGGGCTTGTTTTTATCATTAATACCTTTTTTATTGGCTACAGATATTTTAAAGTTTAGAGAAGTAAAATTATTCTGGTTTATGTCAAGAATATTGTCTGCTCAATCCTCGAAAATTCCTGTATTGCTATTAACCCATCTCTCGAAAACAATGAATTTCAGACTCCCAGTATTTATAGTAGCTGCGGTAGGTGGAGGAAGTAGCGCGGGAGCATTTGCTATGGCAGATAGATTGATTAGTATTCCTACGGGAGTGCTCGGACAATCCATTGGGCAGGTTTTCAGATATAGATATAAATCTGATAAGAACCATTCTGTACGTGAAATAGAGCAACCTCGTAGAGTGATAAAGCTTTCAACTATTATTGCCATTCCATCATATGGCGCACTGATATTTTATGGGGATTCGTTAATTTTATTTTTGTTGGGCGAGGAGTGGAAAATCATTCTGCCTTTTATTCAGTTGGTAGCCATCATGGAAATGATGAATTTTATTTATTATGGTGTTGAAGATGTCGCAATAATAAGGGGTATATACTACTACAGAATGTTGTGGCAGTTTGCTCAATTATGCTTGCTTGCTATTTTATTTCTAGTGACCTCCACTTCCGGGTTTATTTCTGAGGCTACGACAATAGTTTTATTTGTTTGTGCTATTCGAGTCTTTTTTGTTTTATATGATTTATATAGAACATGGACTAATAGAGCCGATGTAAATATTAAATTTTTAAAGCGCATTGCTAGAGGAATTTAATTTATCTAGCAATGCTAACTTTAAATATATAGAAAAGTCTTTCGATAAAAGACTCCCTGCAACATATAAAATTTTGTTACTACGATCAATAGTAGTCATATGACTTAGTGAAATAGCGATATAGAATTTTTCATCATTTGATTATAATAGCTTCAGAGATATCAAGAATGAGGAAATTTAGTAAGTGTGAAAAAAATAATAATGATGAATAAAGAGAGTTTTAGAGTAGTTATTTTTTCTAGGCTTAATGCATATTTAGTACCCTTAGTTTTGATGACGCTTTATTTTGCGTATCCAAGAAGTCAGCAGATTAATGTAGATGCTCCAATTTATGTATTGGTTTTGACTGTTATTCTTGCATTGCTATATATACAAGATATGTTACGCCGGCTTGTGGTAATAGCGATTTTGTCTTTGTCTATTTTGTTGCCCCAAAATCAGGAGGTTGCATATGGGCTAACGTTCGTCTTTGCAATAACTGCAGGTTTCATAGAATACACTATTAAAAATGGTGCTATACGTTTAATGGAGTTTTTCTTTTTGATTGCAAGCATGTTTGCAATTGTAAGTTGGTATTTTTATGTATTTCTCTTTGATCCTAGTGTTGATGCGCCTGGGTTGAGTTTTTTTAATGGAAAAGTTGGTTTAATTAATGTTTTTTTTATGGGGCTGTTGGGTGTATTGTTTTTGATTTTTGAAGACAAAAACCCATTAAGACGCTCAGTATTATATATTGCGGGAACATTATTTTTGTTTTCTTTGCTCGCAACATTGCAGAAACAAGTTGTTGTAGCGCTAGTTGTTGCTTTGGCTGTAATTGTTCCTGTATTTATTTTAAATAAGAAGATAAAGGCGGCCATACATATTTTTTGTCTGGTAGTAATAGTGTGCTTATTATTTATCAATTACTTCGGTCAGATCTTTATGGCTCGTGTCCAAAGCGTAGGGACGATATCGGGGAGCCCATCTATAAGCTATGAAGCAGGGAGAATGCATAATGAAATTATGTCTTCGCTAAAAATAGGTGAAAAGGCAAAGACAGAGGGGACTAAGACAGAGACAGAGGGGACTAAGACAGAGACAGAGGGGACTAAGACAGAGACAGAGGGGACTAAGACAGAGACAGAGGGGACTAACTTGAAAGCATATGGAAATAGTGAGTGCTATAAGGCGGTTAATTATGTTGGGTGTATATCTTTTTCCTATTTATGTAATAGTGATTATGTTAATCGTTACTTAAAAATTGCTAATACATCAAATTTTCAAGAGAGATTTTTTGAAGAACATCAGAAGTTAGCAGGGTATCTTGGTGGGGATGAAGCTGAAATGGGATGGTTAGCATCTTGTTCAAAGAAGATGATTGTTTACGATTATAGCGACAGACTATTACTGATTAGAGAGGGGTTGCGTTATTTGCCAAAATCTTCTTTGATAGGTTCATCTGTAGAGACAGATATAAAGGTTATAAATTTATATACTAAGCAGGTCGAAGCTTATTCTTATTTTCATAATTATCTGTTTGATCTGCCTAAGGATGCGGGATTAATTATAACTATAAGTCTAAGTGTGATCATTTTGTTTGCTATGCATTTGGCGATTAGGGGCGACTGTTATAGTAATATTTTAGGTTCGATAATGTGTGTATTTCTTGTTGTTAGATTTTTTTCAGGTAACCATTATGAGCTGTTTTATTTGTTATTAGTTACTGCGTTATTGTTTTGCAGGGAGAGCCTAAAAGTTTCTGAATGTTAAATTTTGCCCCAACTATCGGGTACTGCTTTTTTATAGCTATTCCTGGGTTCCTTAATGCTTATATTCTGAGCGCAGAGTATTCATATGAGTTTTTTTATTTTTCGTTGGGCGTGTTATTTTTTTTGTTTTGTGTGGATTTGTTTTTTTTTCGAATTGAAGGAAAAAAATATTCGAAAAAGGATTTTACTAAAATAATCGTATCTAAGCCTATAGTCTACTCGTCAATAATATTTATTATTTTATCATTGCTGATTAATGTTGTTCTTCATGATGGAATTCCTTTGCTTGACTCATGGTGGGGCAGTTCATATTCTGAAACACGAGCCTTTCATGCTAAAAGTAGTAATCTTTTTTATTATTCGTCGTACTTAATAAATTTTTGTAATTTTTTGTTTATACCTTTAGTGTTTTTCGCTTTGGCGGAATCGTCGAATATTAAAGGGTTAATAATTACTTCTCCTCTATTTATTTTATCTTATTCGTTTTACTTGAATTTATTCGCAATAATTTTTTTCTTTTCATTTGTTTTTATGTTCTATGTGTCGGTAAAAACTGAGCTAAAAATTTATCGGTGGCTAATGCTTTTTGTCGTGTGCATCTCAGTTGTGAGTCTTTATAAGCATTCTGATAGTATTCAAAATTATGCTCTAAATGAACCGAATAAAATTTACTCAATAGCTGATGTATACCGAAAGGATGAAGGAGATAGTATTTTTGCTAAAATAGAAGGGAAAGTAGTCTATAGATTAGTATTGGTACCTTCGGATGTGGCTATGAGCTGGTTTCGTTATTTCCACGAAAGTGATAGTGAAATCGGCGAGGGGTATAATGTTAATTATCCAAATTTAATTGGTGTTAAATACTACGTTGGTAGATATAAAGATAAATACACAGGAGATATATCTGCATTTACCTCGTTTGATACAGACAGTTTAGTAAGATTTGGTGTGGGCGGCTTAATGTTTTTCTTGGTTATGTGGATACTGATGCGATTGTTAATCTCCTATATTTTAACTGTGTGTGGAAGCCAGTTATTACATGGGTATATTTTGATCAGCGCCGCGATTTTTCTGCCAATGGCTTCCATGCCTGCATTTGCGCTATCCAATGGGTTTTTATTTGGGGTCTTAGCTCTTCTCCTATTATGCAGAAATGGCTGTATACAATTTTTGAACGCAAAGGAATTTCTTAAAAGCCAAGATTAAATAGTTCAGTGCTATAATGTCAATTGTCCACATATTTTTCATCTAGCCGGATATAAGCTTGCATATCAAAAATTTATAATGATTGTTTGGATATTTCAGACAGGTGAGCCTTTGCATATTGATGGTAGTGTTAGGGGTATGCGAGCAATGAACTTAAGTAATGCCTTAATTGCAAAGGGTCATAGTGTGGTGTTGTGGGCTACCGATTTTAATCATCAAAAGAAGCTTCATCGGTTCAAGGAAAATAGAGTTATTGAAGTTTCGGATAATTTGCAAATTAGGTTGCTGCGAAGTCCAGGCTACAAACGTAATATAGGCCCAGGGAGATTAGTCGATCATTGGTTATTGGCGAGTAATTTAAAAAAACATCTTAAAAAAGAGTTATTAGCTCCAGATGTTGCATTTGTTGGATATCCACCTATTGAGGCTGCTGCTGTTATGGTGGAATGGCTGAATAAGAAAAATATACCAACCTTGCTAGATGTTAAAGATCAGTGGCCTGACATGTTTCTTGATATTTTTCCTCCGCATCTTAAAATTTTTGGGAGGATTTTATTTTATCCATATTTTAACATTGCAAAGAA
Source organism: uncultured Gammaproteobacteria bacterium (assembly GCA_951812785.1). Classification (GTDB taxonomy): domain Bacteria; phylum Pseudomonadota; class Gammaproteobacteria; order UBA4575; family UBA4575; genus UBA1858. The sequence goes on along the minus strand of OX638335.1, from coordinate 1,401,951 downwards.
GGCTATGAGAGATGCAACTGGTCTATCAACAATGTCAGATGGCTTCTTGGAATGGGCGAGAGAGTTTTCTGGAAGAGAATGCGGCAATAAAGATAGGGTGTTCCCTCTCACTGCTGAGACTGGCGGGACATCTGAAAGTGAAATCGATCACGCTAAGCGATGGTGGGATGAATATGGCGTAAGAAATAGTGGGTGTGCTAACTTTTGTTTTATCGGAAGTATTTCTCAGGCGTTTGATTTTTTGCCAATTAAGCATGCAGCTGAATTAGCAATTCAAAATCAAGTCGATATAAAATTTGTTATTTGTGGTGATGGCGGGAGAGCTAGTGAAGTCAAGTATTTAATGCGTGATCTGCCTAATGTGATATTTCCGGGATGGATTGATCGCCCTAAGATAGAAGTATTAGCAGGAAGATCTATTGCTTCAATTGCTCCATATATAAGCACTAAGAATTTTGTAATGAATATTCCAAATAAAATATTAGATTCTTTGTCTTTGAGTCTTCCGCTGTTGAGTTCTCTTCAAGGTGAAGTAAAAGATCTTCTTGAGAAAAATAATGTCGGAATTCATTATGATCCTGATAATAAATATAGTCTATACGAATGTATATTGAAACTTCTTCAGGGTGAAAATGCACGTAGTAAGTTGTCTGAAAATGCAAAGAAGATATATGATGAAAAATTTGATTTTCAATGTGTGTATTCGTCGTTGGTTACACATTTAGAGACGCTCGCATCTAAAGACAAACATCAAAATAGTAAGTCCTTGCTATGATTTCTGATAAAGACCAAGAACGACAGCGTTATGATTTGAGAGCTTCTGCTTTGTTAGAGTCGGATGCTAAAGAGTTTGTGACTAAGTCTATAGTTTTACCGTTGAATGCTCCGTACGTTTGCTATGAGAAGATTATAAAAGAGCATCTTAAAGAAAATGATAAGGTTCTTGAAATAGGCGCTGGTACAGGCAAATTTACCGGAATATTAATATCTACAGGAGCACATGTTTGTGCTACAGATATTTCGCCTGCATCACTTGAAGTGATAAAAAAAGAGTATCGAAATTTGACTGTGAAGATTGCAGATATGGAATCATTACCTTTTGAAGCTGAATCTTTTGATGCGGTGGTTAGTGCTGGGAGTTTAAGTTATGGGGATAACCAAATAGTGATGGATGAAATTTATCGTGTTTTGAAGCATGGTGGGATTCTTGTTGCTGTAGATTCTTTAAATAACAATCCAATTTATCGATTAAATCGATGGATGCATTATTTGCGTGGGAATCGCACAATGAGCACCTTGAAGCGGATGCCAAATCTTTCTTTAATAAAAAAATATAAGCAGAAGTTTGGATATCTAGATGATAGATATTTCGGAAGTATTTCTTGGGCCTTTCCTTTACTTAAAATTACTCTTCGACAAAATGACGTGCTCAAATTTTCTAATTGGATAGATAGATGCCTTAGTATTAAAGCGTCTGCTTTTAAGTTTGTTATGATTGCAAAAAAAACTAAATGAATTAGTGCTATTTAAAAAAATTGTATGAGTGAAATATATGGTGATGGAAGTAGGTCGAGAAATTGGGGTTTTGTGAGATATGCTTTAATTATAAGAGTCATGCCTATAAGCGATCTTTGAGTACCACGAGTTGAAATGATTTTAATGTACAGGAAGTAAAGTAGCTATGACAACAATACCTTTTTTCCCATACTCCGATCTTTTTGAGAAAGATAGAGAGAATCTCTTAGGGCTTATCGATAGTGTTTGCAGTAAAGGTGCTTATATTATGCAGCAAGAACTCAGAGATTTTGAGATTAATCTTGCTCGCTTTATAAATGCAAAGTATGTGTATGGCGTTGCTAATGGGACTGATGCAATTATTATTGGTCTTAAAGCTGTTAGGATATCTCAGGGAGATGAGGTAATTATACCTTCCCATACTTATATTGCTACAGCTGCAGCGATTCATTTGGTTGGTAGCGTACCAGTTTTAGCAGAGTGTGGTTCTGATCATATGCTTGATGTAAATGATATTGAGCATAGAATTAATTCTAATACTAAAGCGATTATGCCAGTGCAGATCAATGGAAGAACATGCGATATGGATAAAATTCAAGTTCTTGCCGATAAATATAACCTGCTTGTACTTGAAGATGCTGCACAAGGATTGGGTTCTAAATATAAAGGGCGTTATGCAGGTACGCTTGGTAGTTTTGGTACTTTTAGCTTTTATCCTGCAAAACTACTCGGGTGTTTTGGTGATGGTGGAGCTATCGTCACCAATGATGATGAGCTTGCTGGTAAGATCTCATTGCTGAGAGATCACGGTCGTGATGATAGTGGTGATGTAGTCGCTTGGGGTTACAACTCTAGGTTGGATAATCTACAAGCAGCTATTCTGGACTATAAACTCAAAGCCTATCCTATGGATATTGAGCGACGTCGTTATATTGCGTCCTGTTATCAACGGGGTCTTGGTGATATTAAGCAACTTGACCTTCCCCCAGCACCTGGCAGTAATGATGATTACTTCGACGTATATCAGAATTATGAGTTGGAAGCAGACAGCCGTGATGATTTACGCTCTTTTCTCGAACAAAATGGTATCAAAACTATTATTCAATGGGCAGGAACACCAGTACATCAGTTTTCTCAACTAGGTTTTAGTTGTGAATTACCATTGACAGATCACTTTTTTAAACGGTGTTTAATGCTCCCAATGAATACATCAGTTTCTGATGAAGAGATTAAGTATATTATTAAAAAGGTTCGTAATTTCTATGAGTATTCGTAATGGATGATTTTCTATTGCAAGAACTTTCTGATCCTGATCATTTTCAGGAGCCTATTTCTATTGAAAATATTGATAGTGATACTTTGATTAGGTATCTCAATGGAATGCTTCGTATACGTTATGCTGAACGACGTTTAGCGCGCGGGAAAAAAGAAGGAGATATTGGTGGTCCTGTGCACTTAGGGGTTGGACAAGAAGCGATTGCTGTAGGCATTTCAGGGAATCTTCGTAAAACTGACCGCATATTTGGAGCACATCGTTCTCACTCTCATGTTCTATCTATGGGGGCTGACTTATATAGATTATTTGCAGAAGTGCTTGGGAAGGATGATGGCTTATCTAGAGGGATGGGTGGGTCAATGCACTTATGGGACCAGGCTAATGGGTTCTATGGTTCTGTGCCAATAGTTTCTGGTACTGTGCCGCTTGCTGTGGGAGCTGCACTGGCTGCAAAACTTCAAAATACGGAAGATGTGGGAGTTATCTACTTAGGTGATGGGGCGGTTGAAGAAGGAGTAGTCCATGAGTCACTTAACCTTGCACGCGTTATGGGTGTACCTGTTTTGTTTGTAGTTGAGAATAATCTATTTGCAAGTCATATGCATATTTCTCTAAGACAACCAAAGTATGCAACTGCACGGTTTGCAGTTGCAAATGACATGCTTTATGAAATTGTTGATGGTAATGATGTTGTTAAAATGCATCAGACATCTAAAAATCTCATTTCATATGCACGAACAAATAGCATGCCTGTTTTCCTTGAAGCGGTTACTTATCGCTGGTATGGGCATGTAGACTGGCGTGAAGATATTGACGTAGGGGTTAATCGGTCTGAGGAAGAAGTGGCTGCTTGGCGTAAACGTGATCCGGTTGCAAGGCTTGTATGCGCTATGCTAGCAAGGGGGGTTTATTCTGAAGATGATATTGAGTCTTTAGAGTTAAGAATTGAGAAAGAAACAGAAATTGCATGGCAACAAGCTAAGGAATCTCATTATCCACCTCACTCAGCATTGTTGGGCCGGGTGTACGCAAGCAAAATGTATGACTAATAACTAATGAAACATAATTACGGTACGGCGATATTATCTGCCTTCGAATACCTTCTCGAAAACTATAGCGATGCTGTTGTCATAGGGCAAGGGCTATGGAGCCCATGGTACGTTGGTAATTCAATGACAAATCTTGATAAGAAATTTGGTGTGGAGCGAATTATAGATACGCCTGTTTCTGAATCTGCTTGTACAGGAGCAGCTGTGGGAGCTGCATTGGCAGGAATGAAGCCTATAGTGGTTCATCCAAGGATGGATTTTATGTTGTATGCGATGGATGCCATAGTAAACCAGGCAGCAAAATGGTCGCATATGACAGGTGGGCAAGCTAGTTGTGGCGTAACGATTCGCGCAATAATAAACCGTGGGGGCGAGCAAGGAGCCCAGCATTCTCAGTCGTTACATGCATGGTTTGCACATGTCCCTGGTCTGCGTGTTGTGATGCCATCAACAGTATCAGATGCGCGAGATTTACTAATAGCTTCGGTTCTTAGCCCTGATCCAGTTATGTACATAGATGATCGATGGCTTTATGATCTTGAAGACACATTAGAACCTGTATCAGAAATAGATTTAACGAAAGAAGGGCCAAAAATTTTAAGAAGCGGTAGTGATATAACAATTGTTGCATCAGGTTATGCAGCTCGGTTAGCACTTGAAGCAGCAGCTGAGCTTGATGTATTAGGTATTGCTTCGGAAGTAATAGATTTGCGTATTTTAAACCCACTCAACCCAGAATTAATTATTGATTCTGTGGGAAAAACAAGGCATCTTGCAGTAATTGATGGCGGCTGGAAAACATGTGGTATTGCAGGAGAGATACTCGCTTCTGTGGCGGAAAATACTATTCCTGGTGCTCTTAAGAAACAACCTATCAGAATTATGCTTCCTGATGCCCCAGCACCTACATCTATAGCGTTGGAAAAAAATTACTATCCATCTGCTACGAATATTGTGGAGCGTATTTCTTTAATTTTTGGGCGTTCATAATGTTAAAACGAATTTTTGATATTATTTTAGCGATTGTTGGCCTGCTTTTGACGAGCCCTATTACTCTTCCTGTTATATTGCTAGTTTGGTGGCAAGATAAAAGTTCGCCATTCTATATTGCACCTCGTGTTGGTAAAAAAGGTGAGCTATTTAAAATGATCAAATTGCGCTCTATGATAAAGAACGCTGATAAAACGGGTGTGGATTCTACGCCAGTTGATGATCATAGAATTACTCCGGTAGGTCATTTCATACGACGTTATAAACTCGATGAGCTGAGTCAACTGTTGAATGTGCTCATTGGAGATATGACCATAGTGGGGCCGCGACCAAATGTTAAGCGAGAAACTGACTTATATACATCGGAAGAAATACGATTATTGGATATGAAGCCTGGAATCACAGATTTATCATCAATTGTTTTTTCTGATGAAGGGGATATTTTGAAAGAATATGCTGATCCAGACATTGCCTATAATCAATTGATTCGTCCAGGTAAAAGTATGTTGGGGCTATTTTACATAGAGCATAGTTCATTACTTCTTGATATTAAATTATGTTTTTTAACATTGATGTCAATAGTATCTAGACCGCAAGCTTTACTATTTATTGAAAGAATATTACTTGATCTTGATGCACCTGCTAGCTTAGTTGATATCGCCAAACGGGAAAAGCCTCTTTCTGTAATGCCTCCACCCGGCTCTGATAATATTGTTACGCATAGAGATTATATGGCGAGCAGCAACTGCAAATGAATATTTTAATACTTCCTTTTTGAATTTTATTAATCTCCCATTTTTTGATTATGTTCCATTTTGCAGAGAGAGTCGTATTTTTTGATGAACTCTGTTTATAAACTTGATAATCCCTTAAGGGGGGATATTCAAGGATTGAGGGCGTTAGCAGTTATCGCTGTAATCGTTTTTCACATTAATAAAAATTGGCTCCCGGGTGGCTATATTGGTGTAGATGTATTTTTTGTTATATCTGGATTTATAATTTCATCAATAATTTTGCGTAAAAAGCAAAATGGCATATTCAGTTTTCAGGATTTTTATATTGGTAGAATAAGACGAATAGTACCAGCGTACTTGTTTTTTATAGCAACAGTTTCTCTGTGTGTATCTGTATTATTTACGTCGTCAGACTTTGAATTTTATAAAAAGAGCTTAATATCAGCTCTATGCTTTGTTAGTAATAGTTATTTCGCAAATTTTGGTGATTATTTTGCGCCAAGTGCTTATGAGTTGCCTTTATCGCACACCTAGTCTTTAGCTATAGAGATGCAATATTATCTATTGTTACCTATTTTACTCGTTATTGTCCCAGTCCGTTATTTGAAAGGAATATTAGCTGGAGGAATTATTTTATGTGTAATTTATGCTGGCTATCTATTAAATAGTGATGGTGGTCGTCAAGATGCATATTTTTCACTTCTAGCTAGAATCCCAGAGTTTTTGATTGGTGTATGGATAAGTGTATCTAACTATGGACAAACGTGGAGTAGGGGTGTGTCTAATGGCGCCTCCACTGTAGGCATAATGCTTGTTTTAGGAAGTTTTTTTCTGATTAACGATAAAACTTCATTTCCAGGGGCTATGGCTTTGCCGCCTTGTGTGGGTACAGCAATGATAATAGCAGCAAAAAAAGGATGGATAAATCGCTTTGTGTCGCAAAATATTTTTGTTTGGATTGGTGCTCTTTCATATTCTTTGTATTTATGGCATTGGCCGATATTATCAATTATAAGATACTATACAAATAGTTATGAGCTTGATGCATCATCCCTTGCTTTTGTTTTAATTTCTACTTTATTGTGTGCATGCTTTTCGTATTATTGTGTTGAGAATATATTTAGAAAATCTAATTCTAAGAAGAAAGTAATATTCCATGCTGGGATGCTAATAATTTCTATATTTCCTGTTATTATTGCTTCCTTTAAATTGAATCAATATTTCATTGATTCGCTTCCTAGAGAATATACTCGTTACGCTGTTGAAGATGAGATTTGTCATGGCAAAATTGTCAGAAATTGCGTGAGAGGAAGTATTGGTAGTCAGAACAAACTATTATTGCTTGGTGATAGTCATGCAGCACAGTTGAATAAATTTGCGGCTGTGGTTGGGAATGCCAACAATATTGAGTTTACAATCGTTACAGCAAGTAGTTGTGTAACTATTCCAAATTTTGACACAAATGTTGTGCCTGATTTTTCAAGAAAACAATGTCTAAATCAACTTGAGTATGCGGAAGAATTAATTAAAGAAGCAGAAATAATAGTTATAGCGGGTAAGTGGTCATGGCACGTTAAAAGTGATACTTTCTTAATATCTCTTGATAATTTTTTAGCTGATGTAAATACAAGCGGTAAGAGTATATTTTTGTTAGCACAAATTCCCCAGCTTGAATTGGATATTCAACGGCTTAGAATATTTGAAAGGCTTGGTTTCCCTGTTCAAACAAAACTGATTCAAAGCTGGGAGACAGCAAATCAGAAGGTTGCAGCAATTACAGATAAATATTCAAATACCATCTTTTTGGATTTTACCGCGCTTCCTTTTTTTGATAATGCTCCTTTTTATGATGGAGATTTAATGTATTTTGATGAATCTCACTTGAATGAGGTGGGTTCAGCTAAATATGGTGAGATGGTAGTACCATATTTTAAAGATATGCTTAATTAATGTGCATTGAGGTGAGTATGATCTTGTGGGTATTCTTAATGCTATTTGTGCGACATTGATTTATATAGAAGACAAGATGTGAATATTGAATGGGGCGAGCTGGCTTGTATAATAATCAAAATTTTGCTATTCAAATTGTCAGCGTTGTGATTGCTGTGTTATCTAGTGACTAATTAAAAATATAATAATCTAATCTTGCCTGGAGGCTTAATGCGAAATTATTCTAGTGTTGAGAATAGGAAAATTCGTATTGCTGTAGTTGGCTGCGGCCGTATATCAAAAAACCATTTTGACTCTATTTCTAAATATCCAGATGAACTTGAATTGGTATCCGTTTGCGATAATGATCAGAATATTCTTGATACTGCTGTTAAAAACAATAAGGTTGAAGGTTATCTATCGTTAACGGAAATGCTGAAGGAAGAAGAAATTGATGTTATTTCTCTCTGTACGCCATCTGGGGTTCATCCTGAACAAACTATCGAAATCGCTGGAGCGGGTGTTCATGTTATTTCAGAGAAGCCAATGGCCACAAGATGGAAAGATGGTGTCGAGATGGTTAAGTCCTGCGATAGGGCAGGAGTTTATCTCTTTATAGTTAAGCAAAATAGGCGTAATACAACTTTACAATTGCTGAAGCGAGCGGTAGAAGAAAACAGGTTTGGCCGTATTTATATGGTCAACCTTAATGTTTTTTGGACACGCCCACAAGAATATTATGATACTGCTAAATGGCGAGGAACTTGGGAGCTTGATGGAGGGGCATTTATGAATCAAGCTAGCCACTACGTAGATTTAATAGATTGGTTAATTGGTCCGGTTGAAAAAATACAAGCAATGACAGGAACTCTCGCTCGTGATATAGAAGTAGAAGATACAGGTGTATTAAATGTAAAGTGGCGTAATGGAGCTATAGGTTCCATGAATGTAACTATGCTTACTTATCCGAAGAATTATGAAGGTTCAATCACTATACTTGGAGAAAAAGGAACTGTGAGAGTTGGTGGTGTAGCTGTTAATGAAATTCAGCACTGGGAATTTGAGGATCAGCAGCCATATGATAAAGATATCCAGCAGGCAAATTATGAAACTTCTTCAGTTTATGGTTTTGGGCACCCTCTATATTATAAGAATGTGATTGATGTTTTGTATGGCAAGTGCGAGCCCGAAACTGATGGTCGTGAAGGTCTCAAGTCTCTGGAAGTTCTAATAGCAACTTACCTTGCCGCACGTGATGGCAAGACTATATCGCTGCCTTTGGAATATTAGTTAGCGTGAATAATTTGATATGATTCACTCCACTGCTCATGTAGATGAAGGTGCGCAACTTGGTCAGGGTTGCCGTGTATGGCATTGGGTTCATGTCTGTAGTGAGGCAAAAATTGGATGTAATGTCTCTTTGGGGCAGAATGTTTTTGTTGGGAATAAAGTAATTATTGGAGATCGATGTAAAATTCAGAACAATGTTTCTGTTTATGACAATGTGTATCTAGAGGAAGAGGTTTTTTGTGGGCCGAGTATGGTCTTTACTAATGTTTATAATCCGCGTTCACACATTGGACGTAAAAATGAATATAAAGATACGATTGTAAAGAAAGGAGCTACGCTTGGCGCAAACTGTACAATTGTTTGTGGTGTAACTGTTGGGGAGTATGCCTTTGTTGGTGCAGGTGCGTTAGTGAATAAAAACGTTAAATCATATGCGCTTATGGTTGGAGTTCCTGCTAAACAAATAGGGTGGATGAGTCAGTATGGGGAACAATTGGATCTTCCTTTGAATGGTGTTTCTGAAACCATGTGCCCTTATACTCAAAAAACATATAAACTTGAAAATGATCAAGTCTTTTTAATGGAATAAATTTTGAAAATAGATTTTGCGAATTTACAGTACCAATACCAAGTTTATAAGGTTGATATTGACGTTAATGTTCAATCCGTATTGGATAAATCCAATTATATTTTGGGCGAAGAAGTTAATAAATTAGAAAATCAATTGGCTGAATTTGTACAAGTTAAACATGCTCTAACATGTTCTAGTGGTACGGATGCGCTGCTTTTAGCGATGATGGCTTTTAATATTCAACCAGGAGATGAAGTAATTACGACACCTTTTTCTTTTATCGCGACAGCAGAAACTATTGCTTTCTTGCAAGCCATTCCTGTCTTCGTCGATATAGAAGAAGACACTTTTAATATTGATCCACATAAAATTGAAGCAGCTATTACTAAAAAAACAAAAGCTATTATTCCTGTAAGCCTGTATGGGCAGCCTGCCGACATGGATGAGATAGAGGGCATAGCAAAGAAGCATAATTTGAAAATAATTGTTGACGGAGCGCAAAGTTTTGGTTCGACCTATAAAGGAGTTACTGATAGTTGTAAGGGGGATATTGCGACTACAAGTTTTTTTCCGGCTAAGCCACTGGGGTGCTATGGAGATGGTGGTGCTGTATTTACTAATAACGATAGATATGCTGAGAAGATTAAAATGATGCGAGCGCATGGCCAGAATGAACGCTATCGTCATAAATATATTGGTATGGGTGGTCGTTTTGATACTATACAAGCGGCAGTGCTGCTAGCTAAGTTGCCTCATTATAAAAACGAAATCAAGAATCGTGAATGTGTTGCAGGTTTGTATACTCAATCTTTGGGCGATGCAGTAAATGTTCCGAAGGTGAAACTAGATCGTACAAGTGTATGGGCGCAATACACTTTGCGAGTTAATTGCAGAGATCAATTACAAAATAAACTTAGGGAGAGTGGTGTACCTACAGCTGTGCACTATCCAATGCCGCTGCACCTACAGGAATGTTTTCGATATTTAGATTGTGAAGAAGGCCAGTGTCCTGTCGCTGAAAAAGCCTCAAAAGAAGTTTTAAGTCTTCCTATGAATGCATTTCAGAATGAAGAAGTCACACAATATGTATGCGATCAACTGATTGATTTTCTTTAAATGCTGGGTTATTGAGTCGAAAATTCAAAAACTGCTGTTCTAAGTTCTGAAATGTTTTCTGCATCAAGAAAGCCGGTTAATAGAATATTGCCATTTGATTTCACAGACAAACCGCGAAAGATATTAGTTATATGTTTCCCTCTCTAAAGCTTGATCAATATAAATGACTATCAAAATATTCAACACTAGCAATTAGTGGTGGACGATTTTTGTTTGAAGGATTAATGTCTACGCTGTTTTTATTTGAAAAGTTGCGATTAAATATAGTAGCATTAGTGTTATTGTAACCATGAGTTAATGCGATATACTCTATATTCTCGTGGGAAAAAGCCCTTACTCCTTGTGCGGCAGTAAGACCGTTGAAGCGATGTGTTGCTATCAGCTCGGCAATATTTCCAGATTTTTTGTAATGCTCCCAGCTTTCGCATGTTTTTAATGTCGTGTCTGCGATGGATGGTCGGTTGTATAGTATAAAAAAAGTGAAAAATATAAAGAGAAAGACAAAGTTAATTGCAGTAGTTTTTTCTGTAGCTTTATTGCTCATATTAGCGTTGTGGCATATAAAAGATAATCGTATGTTAACTGAGAATCTGGCAGAAAGAACATTAGACCTGCAAACTGCTAAGATGTCGCTAAAGGATCAATTAAAAGATAATCGTATGTTAACTGAGAATCTGGCAGAAAGAACATTAGACCTGCAAACTGCTAAGATGTTGCTAAAGGATCAATATAAATTGATTTCTGAGTATGTGTTAAAGGAAGAGACTTCAATATGTGCTCCTGACAAAATGGTAATTACAGATTCAATGTTAGGGCTTGTGATCGATTCACAAGTTAAGACATTGCAAATATCTGAACTCGAGAAATTGTTGTCTAGCCATAATGAGCATTTTCGATTTAAGAAAATACAATTTCATCCTGGTAATTCGCATCAAGATGTTGGTCGAATAAAGTATCTGAAAATCAATACATCAATAGAAGAAATAGTAATAAGGCGACAGGACGAAGAGGGTAATGCATTTTCGTTTGATTTTCTTTTGTTTTTTGAAGCCAGCAATAAGGAATTTTGTCATCAAGAAATGAGGCTGCATTTTTCGGAGCCTCTAGCGCAGCTTCCCTCACAATTTAAAATTCAATCTGTTATAGGGCGAAATGGGATTGGGTTAGGTAGATTTAGTCTTCCATATGGAACTGAGTTTTATAAAGATGTTCTTTGGATAACAGATTGTTCAAATGAAAATATTTCGCGTTTTTCATTAGATGGGCAGTTTTTAAGTTATTTTTCTAGTATGGGTACGCGGCTAGGGGATTTAGATACTCCGGCTGATATTAAAATACGGAATGGTATGGTTTATGTAGTCGAAGAGCGAAATCATAGGCTGCAAGTTTTCAACGAAAATGGGGAGACGGTAGATTTATTTGGTTCATATAAGGAAACAGAAGACGCATACACATTTTTGGATAAATTCAATAATCCGCTAGGTGTTGCTGTATCAGAAAGTCTTATCGTTGTTGTAGATTATGGTAATAACAGGATATTGGCATATGACTATGACTTCAATTATCGATGGGTATCAGGAAACCAAGAGGGTGATGAAATTTTATGGGTTGGACCATATTACGCAGAATATGACCCTGATTCTGATGTATTTCTAATTTCAAATAGAGGTGGAGATAATATCGTACTTCTTTCTAGTGAAGGAGAAAAGTTGAGTTCATTTGGTGATAATTTATTGGTTTCACCTCATGAGTTGGCAATACTTGATGATGGTGATGTAATTGTTGCAAATCTGAGGAAAAATAGTGTCGTAGTGTTTGATAAGGAGAGTAATTATAAGACACATGAAGAATTATTGTTTCCTGTTTCATATGGACTGATAAAAACGGTTACAGACCTTGGTAAGTATGGATTAGCTATAGGATTTGTCGGTAATGGACAAGCTTATTTCTTGACTGTGAATAATAGAAATGAACAAATGTTGTTACCTAGACAACATGAAAATATCGTTAATGTGCCCGTAAACGATTCGGAAATGACGCAAATTAAGGTAGCAGATCATTCAAATCTTGGAACGGCTCGTGAGGTATATTCAAAATTTTGTAGCTCTTGTCATGAAAATGGAGATTATGGAGCGCCCGCAAAAGGTAATATTGAAGCGTGGGACAAATTTTCTCGGGATATTAATGTGTTACTTACATTGGCAAAGGAAGGCAATGGTGCGATGATTAGCAAAGGGGGATGTGATTATTGTAGCGATGAAGAGCTGTTGGAAACTATTAAATATATGTTGCCAATGACGTGGAATATTGATTAGTGTTGTAGTGGCATTTAGGGCATATTAGTTTTATATAGCAGTGACACAAGGAAATAAGTATTTAGCTTTTAGTATATGATTTTCTGGTTTGTTGAACGCTAAGAAAAAAATTATTTATCACAATATTTGTTTATGTGTTCTTATTTAGTATGTGGTACTTTATATGAAAGACAAATAGTAAAGTAGCAAAATAATGGAAAAGTCTATTTTACGCAATCGTGTAAATAAAAAAATATTGATAGTTGCGCATGATTTTTTCATGGTGATATTAGCGTGGCAACTAGCTTGGTGGGCCCGCTATAATTTTGATTTTCCTTTTCAGAATTGGAAGCTTAGCATTGCTATAATACCTGTGCTTATATTGGTTCAGAGTGTCTTTTTTTATTGGTTTCGCTTGTATAGAGCTTTGTGGCGTTTTGCTAGTTTGTCGGATTTATGGAATATATTTAGAGCAGTTACAGTTGGTGGGGTAGCTGCTTTCTTGATTTTATTCGTTTTTTTTCGATTAGAAGGTGTTCCGCGTTCTGTTCTGTTTTTATATCCAGTGCTTGCTGTTTTTTTATTGGGAGGGCCAAGACTTGGCTATCGCTTATGGAAAGATAGTGATACTTCAATATTTTCAACTCAGGATAAAAAGCGAGTGTTAGTTATAGGCGCAGGTCGTGCTGGTGATATGTTGGTAAGAGATATGCCTCGTAGAGGTAACGATATGCCAGTTGCTATTCTAGATGATAATAAAAATTTGATCGGATCAGAGATCCATGGTGTAAAAATATATGGTGCGGTCGATCAAATAGATAAAGCTGTGGAGCAATTTGATGTTGATTGGATAGTCATTGCAATTCCTTCTGCTAGTCAAGCTCAATTGAAGGCAATTGTTGAGACATGTGAGTCTGTAAGTTTACCAATATGGACATTACCTGATATTAGAGAAGTGTCATCAAACCAGGGTGTTGTATCTGGCTTGCGTGAGGTCTCAATTGAGGATTTGTTGGGTAGAAAACAGGTTGAATTAGACTGGAAGGATATACAAGGCTTAGTTACTGGTAGAAATGTTTTAGTTACTGGTGGCGGCGGTTCTATTGGATCAGTATTGTGCAGGCAAATTCTAGAACTTTCTCCTGCAACACTAATAGTGGTAGATATAAGTGAATATAACCTATATAAGATCGAACAAGAGCTAACAAGTAAGAAAGCTAATATTAAGATTGTATGTCTATTGGGTGATATTTGTGATAGTTCGCATATGCAAGAGCTGTTCAAAAAATATCAGCCACAACAAGTTTTTCATGCGGCAGCATATAAGCATGTGCCTATGCTAGAAGCACAACCCGAGCAAGCGATAAAGAATAATGTTTTAGGGGCTAAAACTATATTAGATATTTGCTGTGAAAATAAAGTGGAAAAATTTATTTTAATTTCTACTGATAAGGTTGTAAATCCTTCGAATATTTTAGGTGTTAGTAAGCGTATCGCAGAGGTGTATGCTGAAGCGCAAAACCATAGGCATTCAACACAATGCATTACAGTAAGATTTGGTAATGTTCTAGACTCTGCGGGTAGTGTTGTTCCTTTGTTTAGAAAGCAAATCAAGAGCGGTGGCCCAGTAACTGTAACACACCCAGAAATAACAAGATTTTTCATGACGATTACAGAAGCCGCTCAGCTTATCTTGCAGGCTGCAAGCATGGGTGAAGGCGGCGAAATATTTGTTTTAGATATGGGTAAGCCAGTGAAGATACAATATCTTGCGGAACAAATGATCTTATTGTCAGGAAAAAAAATAGGTAGTGATATATCTATTGAATATTGTGGGTTAAGGCCGGGTGAAAAATTATATGAGGAACTATTTTATTCATCGGAAAAACAAAATCTTACCAAGCATAAGAAAATATTTCTTGCCAAGCATTCAAAAATGCAAGCGGATTCATGTGTTAGTGCAATTGATAAATTTATTATAGATGGGATAGGTGTAAATGATTGTTGCTCTAATGATGAAGTATTTAAGTTTTTAAATTTATTAGAAAGATCTGCGCGAAGTATTGATGGAGAGAAGAATGTAATTAATATTAAGAATTAGTGGAATCTATTTTCTCGCTAAGAGTTGGATTGGACTAGTTCTTTATTTGGTCTGTGATGTTTCATACCAGTGCCTGTCAACAGCTAAAGCTAAGCCGAGTATTGCTTGAAAAGCATATGTATCAAAAAAACTATGGGAAAACATAAATGTAGGTGCGATGCATACAAAGAAAAATATTAAAGTGAATGGAATATAGAGAAAATAGAAAGCTATGCCGAAAAAAAGAAGTCCTACTAATCCAAAGTTGGCTAAAGTTTCAATGAGTTCATTGTGGGTCGAGAATCCTGAAGTTCTGGATAAGTGCCTATAATCATTTCCCCATATGGGGGCTTCTAAAAACGAAGACCAGCCTTGCTGTAACAACGTTAAACGATGACTTGAGCTATAGTCAATTGTAAATCTATAGAATATAGATTTAATTATGTCTATTAAGCTAATTGATGCTACTAAGATATCTAGGATCGAAAATAAGAGGAATACATATAATAATATTAATATGGATTTTCGGCGTTGAGATTTGAAAAGAATATATACTGCTGTAGGGATTAAAACTAAAATTGCTGCTCGAGACTGTACAGGTAATATGATAGCCGTCGCGAGTAAGACTGATGTTAATGTATAATACCTATGCCTTTCTGATAATCTAAAAACTACAAACATAAGAATAAGTGCTATTGTCGCAGTTCTGTTTGGGCTTAAGAATCCGCCTGCACGAAAATATATTCCATCGGGGTGAGTGTATATAGCTGAGATTTGGCTAAGCAAAATGGTTATCAATGATAGTATGCAAATAATGCTGATGAGTTTTGTGTTATCAATATTTAATAGTGTTTTTCTCGAGGAAAGTAGTTGCTTGCTAGAAAAGTATGTTGCTATGAATACTCCTATAGAGATAAAGTGAATCAAGTATGTCTTTAATTCTGCTACGTCAGTATTAGAGAAATATAGTCTAGTTATAAAGAAAATATTAAAAATAAAATAACCTAATATTATTCTAATTTTGATAAATTCTAGATCTTTTTTATAGAGGTAACATGTAAATAGCAAAAGTAGGCTTAGAATACTAACTACTTTTTCATCCTTGGGCATAACTTCGGTTTCGTAAGCCCCAGTTCCTATCAATAAGATAGTTAAGACTAATATTGCAGTTAATAGTAGGTGGTCATATCTATTTATGTACACAGTGTGGGTAATCACGTTAAAATAATCTCAGTTATCTTGAAATAAATTTAATATATGTATTTACAATTTTGTCTAGTGATATATACGAAGCTTGCCTGTAAAGCTTATTCTTGTCTATATTCTCATTAATTGATGCTGTAATTGCAGATGCCATTGCATCAACATCGTTTACTGGAATCAACTTCCCATAACTTCCGTTGGATAGAATTTCTTTTGGGCCGCTGGGACAGTCAGTGCTTATAATCTTGCAACCACACGCCATGGCTTCTTGTAGAACATTCGGTAGTCCTTCGTGGTTGGAGCTTAAAGCAAATACGTCAGAGTGTTTCATGTATTGATATGGATTTGACATGTATCCAGGCATTTTCATAAAACTTTTGATGTTTAATTTATTTGCAAGATGTTCTAAAGATTCTCTTTCAGAGCCATCGCCAAGAACGATCAGTCTAACATGCTGATGTTCGTTCACCTTTTTTATTGCCTTAAACAATAAAGGATAGTTCTTTACTTTGTTTAATCTCCCTACTGCTAAAACGATTGGTATGCTATCTGTAAACCAAGGATCATCAGGCTTCTTGGATGCAAGTTTTGTTATTTTTATTAAATGAAGTGGGTTGTATATGGTGGTGATTTTGTTTTTATTTATTAAAAAATTTTTAATTAAATCGTCTTGAATTTCATGTGAGACAGTAATTATTTTGTCCGCTCTTTTGTACCACCGCTTTGCTAGCGGTAGTAGTATTTTCCTCTCAATGTAGTTTTTGCCTGCTGGCATTGACTTGGATAAAAAATTAGATTGACGAATAATAAAATTTGTATTTGTTGTGGATAGTGATTTTGTCCAGAGTGATACGATATTGACTGTATTCTGACTAGATAGAATTGCCTCTGGTTTTGAGAGGGCTAGATATTTCTGTAAAGAAGGAATTCTTGAAAATGGTTTTGGTATTTTTCTGCTAAATAAAATTGCTACTAATGATAGCCAATCTACAGGAGGTAATTTGAATATATATTTAAAAAGCGTCAATCGATTGTGCTTTTTAAGTTCAATTACATTTGTGCCTTGGGGTGTATTTTTGATTAGTGCCCCATCGTGCTTGCAAACAAGCAGGTCAACTTTAATGCCTCTTGAGATAAATTCTTCAGCAAGAGTAAGAATAACTTTTTCTGTCCCACCGCCAGCTAAGCTGTTAAGTATAAATGCAATATGCTGTAATTTTTGATTACACATGCAATTCTGATTTCGGCAGATTTGTAAATGTACTACTGTTAAGCTTGACAATATGATCAGATAATTCAACTAAAGCTGGGCGATGGGATATAGAAATTATAGTAATATCTTTGCTGAGTTCTTTGAAGATTTCGCTTAAATATTTTTCGGTTTCCTTGTCCAATGCGCTTGTGGCTTCATCTAGAATAAGAAGTGTTGGTGAGTGTACCAATGCTCGTGCAATTAAAATTCTTTGTCGTTGTCCGCCAGACAATTGTGCTCCATTTTCGCCTACTATAGTAAATATTCCCTGAGGTAGATCTTCTATGAATGTATTGCAGTGAGATTTATTTAGTGCTCTTTCTATATCTTGATCACTAAAACTTGGGTCACCTAAAGTGACATTTTCTTTTATAGAAGTATTTAGAAGATTGTTTTCCTGAGTTACATAGCCAATTTGTTTGCGCCAATGCTTAATATCTATATCGTCTAATGAGACGCCATCAATTAATATTTTTCCTGATGATAGCTGATAGAGCCCACATATGAGATCTGCAGTAGTGGTTTTGCCTTTTCCTGATTGCCCAATCACTGAGTTAAGCTTTTTGAAATAGAAGGTAGCAGAAGTTCTGTTTAATATGTTTTTTTGTTCATGCTGAAATGTGACTTCTTTAAATTCTATATTGCCTTGCAATAGATGCTGCTTGGTACCAATTCTTTGCTCGCAATTTTTTATTGCGGCATCCATAGTCTGCATGACCATGTGATAGCCGCTGATGTTGCCTATATATGTTTGATATTGTTTTTGGGATTTTCCAAAAAGCTTCATAGTTCTTAGATAAAGAATTACTAGAACTATAGAAAATTCAATCGGAATACTCAGGTGCTTGAATGATAGGTATATAGTAAGAATTACTGTGCTCATTAATATGATCTCTTGAAACATATTTAACAATTCTGATGCGACAGTTCCTTTTTTAGATACTTTTTTAATTTGCTTTGTATAATTGTTCAATATCGCATGTGAGTGTGATTCGCGTGCCATAGCCTTTAAGGGTTTGATACTGCGGTAGGAATCTGTGAGTTGAGAAGTAATCTTTCGAATTAATATCGTATCTTCGACCCCAAGAGACTTGCTTATACTGATTAATTTTCCGAATAGAATAGTAAGAATAAGGCTTGTGGCAATAGCGATGACTGCGATTTGCCAGGAAATGAAAAATGCTACAAATAAATAGGCAGAAATTTGAACGACGTTGGATAAAATAGTTACCATCGTCTCATAGCCATCACCAGCTATGTTGATTTCTTTTACTAGGGATGCAGTAAAGTTGCCGCTTGATTGCTTAATGAAAAATGCCCACTCTGTTTGTGACATTTTCGAAAGTAGTTTAGTGCGTAGATCTTTAATGACTTTTGCTTTTGTGAATCCGGCGTAGATGTTGGCGCATGCGAGCAAAGCACTCTGTGCTGTAATGCCTGATATCAGGAAAATTATTAAAGTTTCACTACTAGGCTGTAGTCCAAGCTGGATAAAAAAATCATTAATAAACTGGGTTTTTGCTGTACTGCGACCAAGTAGTGTAAAAAGTAGTGCGGGAAGTAGTAGTAAAGTGAATGCTGTAATTATGCTAGCAATTGTTACGGTAACAAACACCAAAATAGTGCGTTTTGGATACGCCCTAAAAAAATATAGAAATAAGTCCATTTTATATTGGTTATTTGGCTGAAGTTGGAGATTCGTTAAATGGGCACACTTAAATAATAAATGTGCTGAAAGAGTTACTATACAAGACTACGATTATCCCATTAGGTGGATATGCCTTTGTTCCTGAATCCGCGATACAATAGCACTATGTCACAGAAAGTATACATCAAAACGCAAGGCTGCCAGATGAATGAGTATGACTCAGACAAAATGGCGGATGTCTTGGCAGCAGCAAAAGAAATGGAGGTGACACAAAACCCGGAAGAGGCAGATGTGTTATTGCTTAATACCTGCTCAATCCGCGAAAAAGCCCAAGAGAAGGTGTTTTCTCAATTAGGCCAGTGGAATAAGCTAAAACTTAAAAATCCTAATCTAGTGATAGGTGTAGGTGGGTGTGTTGCTAGCCAGGAAGGGGAAGCGCTTAAAAAACGTGCGCCCCAAGTGGACGTAGTGTTTGGCCCGCAAACCTTGCACCGTCTACCGGATCTTATCGACCAAGCGCGTGATCAGGGTAAATCGGTGGTTGATATCTCATTTCCTGCCATAGAGAAGTTCGATAATTTACCTCCACCTAAAGTGGATGGGCCCTGTGCTTTCGTGTCGATTATGGAAGGTTGCAGTAAATACTGCTCATACTGCGTAGTGCCGTACACTCGCGGTGAGGAGATTAGTCGGCCGCTTAATGACGTGTTGGTAGAGATTATGCAGCTAGCGGATAAGGGCATTAAAGAGATCACCTTGCTAGGTCAGAACGTCAATGGTTACTACGGCAAAATGGACGATGGCCAGATCTGTAACTTCACATTGTTATTACATTATGTGGCGACAATAGAAGGCATTGAGCGTATCCGCTATACCACTTCACATCCTTTGGAATTTAGTGATTCGTTAATTGAAGCTTATGCGGAAATACCTAAGTTGGTGAATCATTTACATTTGCCAGTTCAAAGTGGTTCGGATCGAATTTTGGCCGCAATGAAACGTGGTTACACAACCATAGAATATAAGTCAAAAATACGCAAATTAAGGCAACATCGGCCTGATATTAGTATGTCGTCAGACTTTATTATTGGTTTCCCGGGTGAGACAGACCAGGAGTTTGAACAAACCATGAAGTTGATTGAGGACGTTGGCTTCGATTACTCGTTTAGTTTTATCTTCAGTGCACGTCCGGGAACACCGGCAGCGTCATTAGAGGATTTAACACCAATGCAAGAGAAAAAAGATCGTCTGAAAAAATTACAGGCACGTATTCTGGAGACGGCTAATAGTATCTCCATGGAAATGATAGGCACTAGACAAACTATTTTGCTGAATTCAGTGTCTAAGAAAAGTGACCTGGAAATTGCCGGCCGCACGGAGAACAATCGAGTTGTTAATGTCGAAGGTTCAAAAGAGTTGATTGGTCAGTTGGTCGATGTGGAAATTACTGAGGCAATGCCAAATTCGTTGCGCGGCCGTTTGATACAAATCTAAAAGGAACATTCAATATTGAGTGCACAACCTGCAAAAGTTAATCTCACCCTTCAGCCCAATGATAACTCTCGCCTCGCTAATTTGTGTGGGCCGTTTGATGAGCACCTTAATCAAGTTGAACAACGTCTATCTGTAGAAATTCACCACAGGGGTAATGCGTTTACGGTTGAGGGGAGTAAGTCGGCAGCTGAATCAGCTGCCGTAGCAATAAAAAATTTATACGCAACAACCAGCTCCGAAGATCTATCTAAGGAAACGATTCATTTGCATTTACAAGATTCAAGCGTTGATGAT
The DNA here is from genome assembly GCA_951812785.1 of uncultured Gammaproteobacteria bacterium. Classification (GTDB taxonomy): domain Bacteria; phylum Pseudomonadota; class Gammaproteobacteria; order UBA4575; family UBA4575; genus UBA1858. The sequence goes on along the minus strand of OX638335.1, from coordinate 1,381,216 downwards.
ATTTCTGACAAAGATAGTGAAAAGCTAACTGATATTGGTGTGCATACTCGGCGTGGCATCATTAAGCCACGTGGCCCAAATCAAGCAGCCTATATTAGTGATGTACTTAATCATGATCTGACGTTTGGAATTGGCCCTGCGGGAACTGGTAAAACATATTTAGCCGTAGCATGTGCCGTGGCTGCGTTAGATTCAGAACAAGTGCAGCGGTTAATGCTGGTTCGTCCAGCGGTAGAGGCTGGAGAACGTCTCGGTTTTCTGCCAGGCGATTTGACCCAAAAAATCGATCCTTACTTAAGGCCTATGTACGACGCGTTATATGAAATGATGGGCTTTGAGAGAGTCAATAAACTTATTGAACGCACTGTCATAGAGGTCGCTCCTTTAGCCTATATGCGTGGGCGTACTTTAAATGATTCCTTTGTGCTTCTGGACGAAGCACAAAACACCACCAAGGATCAAATGAAGATGTTTTTAACCAGAATTGGATTTGGTTCGAAAGCAGTGGTCACTGGAGATGTTACCCAAATTGATTTGCCCAACCGAAATCAATCAGGTTTGAGGCATGTAATGCATGTATTGAAAGATGTGAAACGGATTAAATTTAATTATTTCAATTCTAGAGATGTGGTTAGACACCCATTAGTGCAGCATATAATAGATGCATACGACCATCTTGATGAGCAAGATAACCTCGACACCAAATGATTAAAGTTGAAGTGCAGTTTGCTGCGTCGACTATTGATATTCCTGATGAAGACACATTTCAGCTATGGGTGGGTGCACTTGAAGTAAATTCTGAGCAAGAGGTATCTCTGAGAATAGTTGATGAAGCTGAAATGACTCAACTAAATGGCCAATACCGTAAAAGAACTGGCTCTACAAATGTGCTTTCTTTCCCGGCAGAACTACCTGAAGGGGTTGATGTGCCGTTCTTGGGTGACATTATTATATGCGCGCCAGTTGTCGCAAAAGAAGCGGCAGATCAAGGGAAATCGCTAGATAGCCACTGGGCGCATATGACTGTCCATGGTATTCTTCACCTACAAGGTTATGATCATATTGATGAAGCCGAAGCCGAACAAATGGAAAGTTTAGAAATCGAGATTATGCATAAACTCGGATTGTCAAATCCGTACGTTTGAATGATCGCACCTTATAATTCCTTTAAATTACCAGCAAAAATCTATGGGCACTACGCCTGACCCCGCAGCAGAAAAAAATTGGTTAGATCGACTCGGGCAAGTATTCTTGAGCGAACCAAAAGACCGTGAAGAACTAGTGACAATTTTGCGTGAAGCGCATGAGCGTAACCTGTTTGATACCAGTGCGCTGGCTATGATTGAAGGTGTTTTTCAGGTATCCGAATTGCAAGTACGCGACATTATGATTCCACGTTCACAAATGGTAGTAGTTGAAGAAGAAAATTCTGTGCAAGAAATGCTGCCAACCATTATTGAATCTGCGCACTCACGTTTCCCTGTGATTGGAGACAGTCGCGACGAAGTGGTAGGGGTTTTATTAGCAAAAGATTTACTCAGATTTTTATCAGAGCAAAACACAGAAGAATTTAATATCAAGGATATTTTGCGTTCAGCGTTTATCGTTCCAGAAAGTAAGCGTCTGAATATCTTGTTGAATGAGTTTCGCAATACTAGAAACCATATGGCGATTATTGTTGATGAATATGCCGGTGTATCTGGATTAGTCACTATTGAAGACGTGCTTGAACAAATTGTTGGTGACATCACCGATGAGCATGATTTAGAAGAAGATAAATACATCACATATTCAGAAGACGATAAATACGCATTAGTTAAAGCATTAACTCCAATAGAAGAGTTCAATGAATTTTTTGAGTCGTCATTTAAAGATAATGAATTCGATACTATTGGTGGATTGGTGACGAATAATTTTGGATGTGTGCCTAAAAGAAATGAAAGCGTAGTGATTGATGGATTTAAATTCGAAGTAATCAGTGCAGACAGTCGCCGCTTACATTTGCTTAAAGTCACTCGCGTATAAAACTGCTTGATGATTATTTGACAATGTTCGTTGTAATCATATGAACCGCAATATTTTATTATTATTGGCAGGCGCAATTCATGTCTTGGCCTTTTCGCCATTTAATCTTTGGTGGATGTCAATTGTGTCTTTATCACTGCTATTTGCTCTACACCAACAAAATACTCTCTGCGCATTTAAGTCAGGTTATCTGTATGGATTAGGAATGTTTGGTGTTGGGACGTCATGGATATTTAATAGTTTGTATGATTTTGGTGAAGCATCATTTATTGCAGCAGTAGCAATAACTTTTGCGTTAACACTGACATTAAGTTTGTTTCCAGCGCTGGTGTTAAAAGCGCATGCCAAATTAATATCTCCAACTTTCAATAGTTGGATCAATGTGCTTGTATTTGCCGCGTTATGGGCGCTGTTTGAATGGCTGCGGAGCTGGATATTCACAGGTTTCCCCTGGTTGCTAGTTGGGCAGAGCTTAGTTGATTCTCCTCTGGCAGGAGTGATTCCCATTTTCGGTGTGTTTGCCGGCAGTGTGTTAATGGCATTTTTCGCGGCAAGTGTTATTGCGCTCGTCCATGTAAGTAATCAACAAGTAGTGAAAAGTCTGATTGGTCTAAGCTTATTAATAATTACCTGTTACTTTGTTGGCGCAATCGAATGGACGTCAAAGTTTGGTGATCGTCCGATAAGAGTATCCGCTGTTCAAGCCAATATTCCGTTTGAAATGAAGTGGGATAAGTCGCGGCGTTATGAGGTGTATCAAGCGTATGCGGATTTAACTAGTCAGCACTGGGATAGTGATATTATAGTCTGGCCTGAAACGGCAATTCCAACGTTTTATAGAGTTGCGAACAAAGACTTCATCCCAAGCTTTGAACAACAACTAAAACAACATGACACGGAATTACTGTCTGGTATATTTACCTACGAGCTAGGGTCTGAGCGGGAATTCAATTCTTTAGTCACATTGGGTAGAGAACTGCAAGTATATAATAAGCAGCATTTGGTACCGTTCGGTGAGTATCTTCCTATGCGCTGGATTTTTGATATCTTCCGCAGTTTGGTGATTATTCCGATGTCTGATCTGAGTGCAGGAAAAGGGTCTTCGGTGTTACACATGAGAGGCATCCCTGTTGGAGTTTCCATTTGTTATGAAGCCGCATTTGGAGAAGAAATAAAACGTGCTTTACCCAAAGCCCAACTACTCATGAATGTGACCAATGATGCATGGTTTGGCGATTCACTTGCACCTCATCAGCACTTGCAAATTGCTCGCACAAGGTCGTTGGAAACCGGGCGCTATATGGTGCGTGCAGCTAATACCGGTGTGTCTGCCGTGATAGATGCTAAAGGCCAGTTGCTGGCGCAATCTGGACAATTTGTGGATGAGGTTGTTACTGCAGAAGTTTGGCCGATGCGTGGTAGCACGCCGTTCATTATCTGGGGCAATTGGGCGATAATTAGTATTTTATTGATGCTAGTTTTGCTAGTATCCGTCCGATCTCGCAGAGTCTATTATGGTGAGGATTAATATCTAAGATTAAATTATGTCTAAATTTTCTCAAGTTATACCAGTGATTCTGTCAGGTGGATCAGGTACGCGATTGTGGCCTGTGTCACGAAAACTGTATCCAAAGCAATTTATTCCTTTAAGAAATAATCGTAGCTTATTTCAAGATACAGTAACTCGAGTTCAAGCATTAGGGAATGGCATACAGCAGCCTATTATTGTTTGTAATGATGAACACCGTTTTATGGCAGCAGAGCAATTACGCCAGGAAGGTGTTGAAAATGCCGACATAGTATTAGAACCCATTGGGCGTAATACCGCACCTGCCATTGCACTAGCTGCTTTATGTGCACAACAACGTAGCGATAATGCAATTATTCTAGTATTGCCCGCCGACCATATTCTTGATGAGCAAGAGAAATTTGGTGCAGCTATTGAGTCAGCAATGAGCTTGAGTGAACAAGATCAGTTGATCACATTTGGTATTACACCAACGCGAGCAGAAACTGGTTATGGCTATATAAAAGCCGGTGCAGCATTAGCGGATGAGCAAGCCAATCAAGTTGAAAAATTTGTAGAGAAGCCTGAATTAGCAAAAGCTCAAGAATATCTAGATTTGGGCGATTATTTCTGGAATAGCGGCATGTTTATGTTTAAAGCTTCAGCACTGTTGGCAGAACTTGCAAAGCATGAACCTGAGATGGCTGCAAGTGTGAAGTCAGCTTATGGCGCACAAGAAAAAGATTTAAACTTTATTCGTATTGATGAAGAGGCATTCGCCGCGTGCAAGAGTGAATCCATTGATTATGCAGTAATGGAAAATACTAGTAATGCTGTTGTCGTGCCTTTAGCCAGTGACTGGAACGATGTCGGTTCTTGGCATGCGCTATGGGAATCTTCATTACAAGATGAAAATAACAACGCTATTACCGGTGACGTGCTGTTAGAAGACTGTCACGGGTGTTATGTGCATAGTTCTAATCGCTTAGTCACGGCGGTAGGCATGCAGGATGCTGTTATTGTTGAAACTGCCGATGCAGTAATGGTCGTGCCACGCAATCAATCGCAAAACATAAAGCAAATTGCTAACGCACTTAAGGATGCTAATAGAGATGAGTCGGAGATACATCGTAAAGTCCATCGACCTTGGGGTGACTATGAGTCGATTGATAATGCAGAACGCTTTCAAGTAAAAAGAATCACTGTTAAACCAGGTGAGCAGCTGTCGTTGCAAAAACACCATCACCGTGCAGAGCATTGGATTGTTGTTAACGGTACTGCAGTGGTCACATGTGATGATAAAGAGTTTCTACTAGCAGAAAATCAATCTACCTATATTCCAATCGGTGCAGTTCATCGTTTAGAAAATCCAGGTAAAATCCCTTTGGAGTTAATCGAAGTTCAATCGGGCACTTATTTAGGTGAAGATGATATTGAACGCTTTGATGACAGGTACGGGCGTTCAGACAAATAGCCAATCAATAAAAGAAAGCCCGTATGAAGGATAACGGGCTTTCTGTGTAGGCTCATAGCTGGTTGCGGTAATTTGATAAGTAGTTCGTGCTATTGTAGTTGAAGTTGCCTAGAAGGACTAATATTACTCTAGACGAATCGTTTTAGAGCGCACCGATCACACTTATCATTGCTATTAAACTTTTAGCGCCTACATTGTTTAATAACAATTATTTACCACAGTCGTTACTGTACTCCTGATGTCTTGAGACTACCAAGAGAACAATTTTATAACGCCTATTGAACATCTTGATGTCAATATCGGTGTCAGTTTTTTAATATAAAAAATAAATTTTTATATCCTTAAATTCAACATGTGCGTTGTTTGTTAAGTTTATAGATTCATTAATTTAAAGAATGCTATAGCGAATTGAATATTAGTGGCAGTTATAAATTCAAATTAACAGAGTTGATCAGTATTCGATCGAAAATTGACCCGATGAAAAGTTATTGTTTAAGTGTGTATATGCATACTTGGTTAATAAATAAATTTAGGGTTCCTGTTTCGATAACCAATTGTCATCTGTAAATTCTTACAAGAATGCGCCAAGAATTTATATTTAAATGGTGGAAATGAACATGTTTAAGGCGTTAAAAATTATTTCAGTACCTGCCATAATGCTTATAGCTGCACTTCAATGTGCATCACCAGTCAATGGAAATGCCTTTGATTCAAATTTCATGTCTTAAGCATAATTTTGCTACTATTGAGCCGCAATAGCCCAAGAAATGTCTAATAACTAATCAATACTATGAAAGAAAATTATCGACCTCACGAAATCGAGGCTGAGGTTCAGTTGCGATGGCAACAATTCAACACATTTAAAGCGGTTAAGGACGAAAGCCGAGAGAAATTCTACTGTCTTTCAATGTTCCCCTATCCCAGTGGGCGTCTTCATATGGGCCACGTGCGTAATTACACCATTGGTGATGTGATTAGTCGTTATCAGCGTATGCAGGGTAAGCATGTCATGCAGCCTATGGGTTGGGATGCCTTTGGTTTGCCCGCAGAGAATGCGGCATTAAAAAATAAAGTGCCACCGGCTAAATGGACCTATGAAAATATTGACTACATGCGTGGCCAATTGCAGCGTTTGGGGTTTGCCTATGACTGGGATAGAGAGCTAGCTACTTGTACGCCAGAGTATTATAAGTGGGAGCAATGGTTGTTTACTCGCTTGTTTGAAAAAGGTTTGGTGTATAAAAAGAAATCCATTGTTAATTGGGATCCAGTCGATCAAACTGTGTTGGCCAATGAGCAAGTGATTGATGGTCGTGGTTGGCGCTCAGGTGAGTTGGTTGAGCGACGTGAAATATCGCAATGGTTCTTGAAAATCACTCAGTACGCAGATGAATTGTTGCAATGTGTGAAACAACTTGATGGTTGGCCTGAACAAGTTCAAGTCATGCAGCAAAACTGGATTGGTCGCTCAGAAGGTTTACAGTTTTCATTTGACGTAGAGGGTGGCTTGACTTCTATGCAAGTGTATACCACGCGCCCTGATACATTAATGGGAGTTAGTTATGTCGCTATTGCGCCAGAGCATGAATTGGCGACAATCGCAGCAAAAGACAATGCAGATGCAGCAAATTTTATAGAGAAATGTAAACAGCGCAAAGTAGCTGAAGCGGAAATTAATACGGTAGAGAAAGAAGGCGTAGCAACAGGGCTGTTTGCGTTACATCCTGTTACGGGCGAAAAACTTCCTATCTGGATCGCTAACTTTGTATTAATAGAATACGGTACTGGTGCGGTGATGAGTGTCCCTGCCCATGATCAACGCGACTGGGAATTTGCACGCAAGTATGATTTGCCTATACGCCAAGTTATTTTCCCGGCTGAATCATCGCAACAGAGTGATGTCAGTCAACATGCGTTTACAGATAAAGGTGTACTTCAAGAATCTGGTAAATGGAACGGTTTAACATCAGAGCAGGCATTCACAGCTATTTCAGAAAAAATCGAAGCAGATAAACGCGGTGAGCGATCAGTTAATTTCCGTTTGCGTGATTGGGGTATTTCTCGTCAGCGTTATTGGGGTTGTCCTATCCCAATGATTTACTGTGATGATTGCGGTGCAGTAGCGGTGCCAGAAGCAGATTTGCCGGTAAAACTTCCAGAAAATGTAGAAGTCACCGGTTCAGGTTCGCCATTGGCTGCAATGCCAGAATTTGTAGATGTGGCTTGCCCGAAATGTAGTAAGCCAGCAAAACGCGAGACCGATACATTCGACACGTTCTTTGAATCAAGTTGGTATTACGCGCGTTACTGTAGTGTCGATAACAAAGAAAAAATGTTGGATGAACGCGCTAATTATTGGTTGCCAGTCGATCAATATGTAGGTGGTATTGAACATGCAGTATTACATTTATTGTACGCACGTTTCTTCCACAAACTAATGCGTGACGAAGGTTTAATAAGTTCAGACGAGCCTTTCACTAACTTACTAACTCAAGGCATGGTGCTAAAAGATGGCACAAAGATGTCTAAGTCAAAAGGCAATACAGTTGATCCTGAACAGTTAATTGAAAAATTTGGCGCTGATACAGTACGTTTGTTTACTATGTTTGCAGCACCGCCTGATAACTCTTTGGAGTGGATTGACACCGGTGTTGATGGTTCTGCACGCTTTCTTAAAAAATTATGGCGTTTTATTTATCTGCATTTGCAAGCGAATGCTTCAGTACCAACGGCAATTAATGCGGCTGAGCTAAACGCTGCGCAAAAAGGGTTGCGTAATAAAATTCACAACACGATTAAAAAAGTTAGTGATGATATTGGCCGTCGATATACATTTAATACTGCCATTGCGGCTAATATGGAACTGTTAAATGACTTGTCTGCGTTAAAAGAACAAGACGAAAATGACTGTGCGGTAATTCGTGAAGGCATCGAAGCAATTGTTTTGATGTTGTCACCTATCGTTCCGCATATATGCTCGGATTTATGGGGTTCGCTAGGCCATGCAAATGAGATTGAAAATCAACCTTGGCCGAAATATGATGAACAAGCGTTAGTGCGTGATAGTCTTGAATTGATAGTTCAAGTAAACGGTAAGTTGCGAGATAAAATTACCCTGGCGGCAGATGCTGATCACGAACTAATTAAGACAACTGCATTGAATAGTGAGAAGATACGAGGTCATATTAAACAGCAACTAGTCAAGAAAATCATCATCGTAAAAGGTCGATTAGTAAATATTGTTGTCTAGGAGAAAGTGAGTGGATAAGTTAAATCTACTGATTATTGTTATTGCAGCATTTCTATTATCCGGCTGCGGTTATCGCTTGGCAGGTACAGTGGATTTAGATCCGGTATTTGAAAGTATTCATGTGAGCTACCAGAGCCAAGGCCACGCCATGGCAAAATTACTTGAGAAGCAACTTAAAGCCAATAAGTATGAATTAGTCGGTGCCGAGCAGGCATCAGCATTGGTTGAAGTGTTGTATGAAAATACAGACCGGAAAATTCTCTCCATTGATGAGGGTGGGAAAGTACGCGAGTACGAGCTGATTTTGAGTGTGGGAATTGACGTCAAAGACTCTGAAGGTAAAAAGTTGGTGAGTAACCAAGAAGTACGTCTAACAAAAGATTTTCTTTATGATATTAATGATGTACTAGGCAAAAACAGCGAGGAACAGGCTATCTACGAAGAAATGCGTGCCGACGCAGCACGTTTGGTGCTGTATCGTCTACAAGCAATTTCCTTGGAAGTGGAAGGAAAAGAGTAGGAATTTACAATTATTTTCCGCCATCCTCCATCCTCAAATACATTTAGGCAGGGATCCAGCAAAAGTTGGAATTATCGACAATAAAGCAATGCAGCTAGCTTCCTGTCTTCACGGGAATGACGATGAAGATAAAAGATGGCATTAATCAAGTGTCTTCAAGAATCACTTTAGCCATGGCTGAAGAATCTAATTCACCATTCCCTTGTTCTAACAAAGTTTGCAAATAATGATCTGATAACTCAGTGCCAGGCATGTTTATAGCGTTTGTTTCGGCACTTTCCAGTGCAATACGTAAATCCTTTGCATGTAATTTTGTTTTAAAACCAGGAGCGTAATTTTCATCAAGTATACGTTGGCCGTGTAACTCTAACACACGACTGTTAGCAAACCTACCTAATAATGCTTCTCATACTTTGGCTGGATCTACGTCGCAACTGCGAGCTAATAAATAAGCTTCAGCCACGGCGACGACAGTCTGCGCTGCAACTAAATTATTGCATGCTTTAGCAACTTGTCCGGCGCCGGATGGTCCAATGTGAATAATGTTTTTTCCTAGACACTCAAAAACAGGTATGGCGCGTTCAAAGTCTTTAACATCCCCACCTACCATAATAGAAAGTGTTGCAGCAATGGCACCTACCTCACCGCCAGATACAGGGGCATCAAGCATGCTGGCACCCGCTTGAGAGAATTGATTTGCCATGCTACGTGTAGTTTCGGGTGAGATAGTGCTCATATCGATGATTAGTGACCCTGATCGAACACCATGAATAGCTCCTTGAGGGCCGACTAGCACTTCCTCAACATCTGGCGTGTCATGAAACACATGAGATGCTGGATGCTTCTGCTAATGCAGCCGGAGAAGCGAAAGCCTCAACGTTATTTGTCTCCAATGCGTCTACACTGGCCTATCGGCGCGCATAAACATTCACCTTGTGGCCAGCCTTGGCCAAATTCTCAACCATGGCTTTTCCCATGATGCCGAGCCCGATATAACCTATTTTTTCTGCCACTTTTTCTTTATGCATAGATCTAATATATTGATTAATAAGCGTTAAAACACGTATATAATATATGAGATTGACTCATACTCTAATAATCTTAATGCGGATGAATTCTTGGATCTAAACGTACAACAGCTGAAGGATCATTTAGCCAGCGCGCTAGCGCCTGTTTATTTAGTGTCTGGCGATGAGCCACTGCAAATTGAAGAATCACTGACTAAAATCCGTGCTAAAGCGCGTGAGCAGGGCTATGTGGAACGGCAAGTACTGTATGTAGAACGCAGTTTTGATTGGTCTCAAGTGACTGAGAAAAGCAGTAATATGTCTTTGTTCGGAGATAAGAAGATTTTAGAACTACGCTTACCTGGCGGTAAACCAGGGACTGCGGGTGGAAAAGCATTGCAGCAATATTGTGAACATTTGCCAGATGATATGCTGCTAATTATTCAAAGCGGCAAAATAGAAAAAGCCACTTTGAAGTCAAAATGGGTGCAGGCAATTTCCCAAGCAGGTGTGTTTATGCGTATCTGGCCGCTGACAGGAACAGATCTAGTGCGTTGGGTGCAGGTACGCTTGAAGTCCGAGCAATTATTGGATGACAGGCAGACAGCGGAGTATATTGCGTCACGTGTGGAAGGGAATATGCTGGCGGCAGCACAAGAAATTGAAAAAATGGCATTGCTCGCAATCGATGACGATAATAGCGATTCCAATAAAGCTTGGGTGTCTAGTCAAAATAAATACAATGTATTTGATTTGGTCGATACCATTCTGAATGGGCAAAGAAATAAAGTGATTAAAATTCTCGGTCAGTTACAACGAGAATCTTTTGCGCCTAATCTGGTCTTATGGGGCTTAGCAGAATTAGTGCGAGCAGTGATTTACACTTCGACACAAAAGCGTGGTCAGTCTAAAGGCGTGCAGAATGCATTTTATTATAATAAACGTAATCAATTGGGTGTCCATGCCAATAAATTTAACCGTGAGCAGCTTTACACCTTATTAATGAAGTGTGGGCAGGTAGATCAAATGATAAAAGGCCGTGCAACGGGTGATGTTTGGCAATCGTTTACAGATGTCGCATTAAAACTTGCGCGTTAATTAGGTAACTAAAATGGCAGCAACACAACAAGATATTTCAGTCAAACAATACATGCTTGGTTTGGGTGAGCAGGCAAGTCAGGCAGCGCGTCAGATGTCCGCAGCATCAACAGCAAGCAAGAATAATGCACTTATTTATTTGGCTGACTTATTGATAACGCAACAAGAAAAGTTAATTGAAGTGAATCAATTAGACTTGCAAGCAGGGAAAGAACGCGGGCTTGAAGCAGCTTTATTGGATCGTTTGGAATTAACGCCAGCAAGAATTCAATCAATGGCAGATGGACTAAAACAAATCGCTGGTTTGCAAGATCCTGTCGGCGAAATATCTGATTTAGCCTCGCGACCTTCTGGTATTCAGGTGGGCAAGATGCGAGTGCCATTAGGTGTGATCGGTATTATTTATGAATCACGCCCAAATGTGACTGCAGATGCGGCAGGGTTATGTCTGAAATCGGGTAATGCTGTCATATTGCGTGGTGGGTCTGAAGCTATTCATTCTAATCGTGCAATTGGAGAGTACGTACAGCAAGCATTATCTAGGGCTGATTTACCAGAATCTGCAGTGCAAGTGGTGGAGATAACTGATCGAACAGCAGTGAATGAATTGTTGCGCATGGATCGTTATGTCAGTGTGATTATTCCTCGAGGTGGCAAAGGGCTGATAGAAAGAGTGACAGCAGAGTCGACTATCCCTGTCATTAAACACTTAGATGGTAACTGCCATGTTTATCTGGATAAGGAACTAGACAAAGAAAAAGCGATAGCTATTTCGGTGAATGCTAAAACGCATCGTTATGGTGTGTGTAATGCGATGGAAACATTATTAGTGCATAAAGATATTGCTGTTAATGTGTTGTCATCATTGCAATATGAATATGAAGCCCATCAGGTTGAATTGCGTGGCTGCAAACAAACTCAAAGTATATTGTCTAATATTAAAGATGCGACTGAACAAGATTGGAGTGAAGAATATTTAGCACCAATACTTGCAGTTAAAGTAGTCGAGAATGTTGATCAGGCGATTGATCATATTGAAAAATATGGCTCTCATCATACTGATGTTATCGTGACTGAAAATTACACGACTGCGCAGAAATTTTTGCGCGAAGTCGATTCAAGCTCGGTCATGGTGAATGCATCATCTCGGTTTGCAGATGGATTTGAATATGGCTTGGGAGCTGAAATTGGTATCAGTACAGATAAATTACATGCGCGTGGACCTGTTGGTTTGGAAGGGTTGACCACGCAAAAATTTATCGTCTATGGAGACGGAAATATACGTGAGTGATGCTAAAGCCAGAATGAGCACAGGAATAGGCTTGTTGGGCGGTTCATTTGATCCTATACATTTTGGTCACATTAAACCTAGTTTACAGTTAGCAGAGAAATTTCAGCTGCAATCTATAAAATTGATTCCCTGCAAAATCTCACCCTTTAAAGAAAATATATTCACTTCCGCGCAACATCGCTGGAATATGATTTCCATTATTGCTGGAAGTAGTGAGTTGTTTGAAGCGGACTCAAGAGAGTTAGAGCGTGATAGTCCATCCTATACTTACGAAACCTTGCGTGAGATTGCGGGGGAAGTGTCTGACGAGATAACGCTATTCTGGATTATGGGTGAAGATGCTTTATTGGATTTCCCAAAATGGTATCAAGCAGAAAAAATCATGCAGTGTTGCCATATTTTAGTCATGCGTAGACCTGGCTACGATGTAGCTAAAGAAGCTGTAACTAGCGAATGGTTAAAGCCATATATGTGTGATGATAAGAAAAAACTAAACGAAAAAAAGTGTGGTTATATTTATATGACGGATGTTGATCTATTTGATGTTTCTTCTACTGAAATTCGTCAAACAATTCAGTCTGGTGAACAACCTAAATTTATGTTGCCGGGCGGTGTGTGGAATTACATAAAGAGAAATAATTTATATCAAGAAAGTGTTAACTAAATTTTATAAACTTCAATAGGGGAACATGTGGAATTAAAAAAATTACACAAATTAGTTATCGATGCATTAGAAGACGTAAAAGGCAATGATTTAATTAGCGTCGATATGCGCGGGAAGATTGATATTATCGATATGATGGTCATCGCTAGCGGCACGTCAGACCGTCATGTGCAAGCATTAGCAGATAATGTTGTTGAGAAAGCTAAGAAAGCAGGTGCAACAATTGTTGGTGTGGAAAAAGATAGTTCATGGGTGTTAATAGATTTATATGACATTATCGTTCATGTCATGTTGCCTGATGCTCGCGAGTTTTATAATTTAGAAAAACTATGGCAATTGGAAGTACCTTCTGAGAAAACTCAAGCTGTGTAAATTTATTTATGCATTTTTCTTTACTTTATGTCAGTGAAAAACCGAATAAATGGGTAGAAGATGCGTGCCAATCTTATCTGAAGCGAATGCCGGCATCGTTTGGCTATACTCAAACAAGACTTACGCCAGTAAAACGGACTAAAAATACTCATGTTGAAACTGTCCGAGAACAAGAGTGGCAACTTATCCGAGAAAAAATCCCTAAACAGGCGTTGTTAATTTTGTTAGATGAACGTGGTAGGCAATATAGTTCTGAAAATTTTTCCCAACAAATTGATCGCTGGCAGCATAATGGCCAAGATGTTGTGTTCCTTATCGCGGGCGCTGATGGCGTGAATGCTGAACATCGTAAACAAGCCAATGCTTTGTTGGCATTATCTCAACTCACCTTGCCTCATGAGATGGCCAGATTGTTTTTAACTGAACAGTTGTATCGAGGGTGGTCAATTCTTAACAATTATCCTTATCATCGTATATAAAATAAGGGAATTATATACCCGATTACACAAAAATGGTTGCGTTTTCTTGTCTCTGTGTGTAAACTACTTCCAAGTTAATCGGAAAAGCAGAGAGCAATGACGCAGAAAGGGCCAGGCAAACATTTCAGAGAAGGTATGTCTCTGATAGAAATTACACGACGATTTCCTGATGACGAAACTGCCGAACAGTGGTTTATAGAGAACAGGTGGCCTGAAGGTGTATGTTGCCCTCACTGCGGCTCTCTACACGTGACTGAAAGGAAATCCCGCAAACCGCAACCATATCACTGCAAAGATTGCCGCAAGTATTTCTCTGTAAAAACCAAATCATTAATGCAAGGCTCCCCCTTGGGCTTTCAGGTATGGGCCATTGCCATATACCTGATGACAACGAACATCAAGGGCGTTTCTTCCATGAAGCTGCATCGCGACCTTGGTATCACACAGAAGTCAGCATGGTTTCTGGCGCATCGCATCCGAGAGACCTACGAAGACCAAGATGCTGGTTTGTTTGATGGCCCTGTTGAAGTAGATGAAACCTATATTGGAGGTAAGGAAAAGAACAAACACAGCAACAAGAGACTTAAGGCGGGACGAGGAGGCGTGGGCAAAGCAATTGTTGTGGGGGCCAAAGATCGCGCAACGAATCGGATCAGTGCAACAAAGGTGGGCAGTAACAACAAGGAGACGTTACACAGTTTTGTAGGTTCCCGTACTAATGGTGCCGCCGTGGTCTACACAGATGAGCATGGTGCATACCGAGGGCTACCATTTCGCCACGAAACGGTTACACATAGCATCAGTCAGTATGTGAATGGTCAAGCTAATACTAACGGTATTGAGTCCTTCTGGGCACTCTTGAAAAGAGGATATCACGGGATATACCACCACATGAGCGAGAAACACTTGAACCGCTATGTCGGGGAATTTTCAGGACGCTATAACCAAAGAAACATGGACACCATTCAGCAGATGACCTCTGTGGCCAAAGGGATGAGCAGAAAACGACTGACCTATAAAGCCTTGATTTCTTAGGCGGCCAACCTCGCAATCAGGTATTCCTGTCCCCTGTCTCCCTTGACTGAATTGCAACGTCCGCAAAGTAGCTGAAGGTTCATGAGGTGATCCGTACCAGCTTTTGACTTCGGGATAATGTGATCTATTGTAAGATTTTGTATTTTGAAATGCGCTTTACAGCCGTTACAATTTCCTTTCTGTTCCCCATACAATTTTGTCTTGTTCTCAGGGTGATTGTATTTCCTGAGAGGTTCTATATCGGTGCGCTGAGGTATGTCTGTACGGTGTGGTCCCTGCTGGAATAAGCCAACTTGTTCCCGCAGCCGCAGCCCAACCAACTCCGCTGCCTTAGGTGAAATATCGATGCCAACCCATGACCGTTGTAGCTGCTCGGCAGCAATGCATGCTGTTGCGCACCCGCAGAAAGGGTCGAGCACCACATCACCGA
Source organism: uncultured Gammaproteobacteria bacterium (assembly GCA_951812785.1). GTDB lineage: Bacteria > Pseudomonadota > Gammaproteobacteria > UBA4575 > UBA4575 > UBA1858. Next base: position 1,366,064 of record OX638335.1, on the reverse strand, counting down.
CGTTGCTGCTGGCCTCTATGATTCTTCGCAACAAATCCAGCGGCTTTTGCGTGGGGTAGCCTACGCGTTCATTAGACATTGGGTTCATCGCAGGGATGTCGGTCCAAACATCGGTGGCCATTTTCAAGGTGTTATCTGATTTGATCCTGGCCCCTTTGGGGTTCTTTGCCCTCTCAAGCGACTTCTCAGAACGCGGTACACTAGCTCCATTAAACTTGTAGTTTTCACCCGCCGTGTAGAATAGAAGTGTGTCATGTTTCTTGCTAAACCACCTTTTGCTACCTCCTCCTGTTTGATAATGCCAAACAATTTCATTCCTAAAGCAGTTCCTACCCCAAATAGCATCCATCAGCGTCTTAAGATAATGACTCATAGTTGGGTCGCAATGTAGAAATATTGATCCTGTAGGTTTCAGCAACCTCTGCATTTCCAGCAACCTGATCGCCATATATATGAGATAGGACTTATCGCTTGGAGTCATAGCTGCACGTATTACGCGATTCAAGGCCGGATATTTATTTTCAATCAGGTCTAGCCATGCTATGGCAACATCACGCAACGTCCAAGTGTCTTTGAACTCTGCGCCTGCTGCCTGGCTACCAATCGGTGCAGCGTAGTTGGATTTTGAGTTGAATGGCGGGTCAAGATAAATCAAATCAACACAAGAAGAGTTCATACCTCTCATGATATCCAAGTTATCACCCGTCCAAATGGACTGATTGCACCAATTTGGTGCGGGGGGGGTAGACTCTGGTTTCATTTTAGAAACCATTAGCGACGTTTATTCTGCTGGAATCTCCAATGTTTTTTTGGAGGCCCCTGCATTATCGCCTTTGCAACTTGTTCAGGAGAGGCATCTATAGGCTTTGGCATCTTGCGATATTCGTTCTTTTCCGTTTCGCCTTCCGCAGGCTTATTGAAAAGGATGTTTGACATGCTTCTTACTCCTTATATGCTTTCTTGTTTTGTATTTAGTATATACACATATATGATAGCTGCTAATGATTATAATCATCCCCTAAGTTTACGTGGTCGTCAATCTCACCTCGTGTAATCGGGTATATAATTCCCTAAAATAAGCAGTCTTTGTATTCGGTCGTATCCCTTATTCGTGCGATAATTTATGGATAGAATTAGGAAGTACTATGTCGATTGTGCTGGCGTCTGCATCACCGAGACGCGCTGAGTTACTGCAACAAATTGGGTTAGAGTTCGATATTTCGCCCAGTGATATTGATGAATCTGTTCATGCTAATGAGGCAGTGGTGGATTATGTGCAGCGCATGGCCTTATCTAAGGCGACAGTAGCTCGTCAGCAACATCAACCCCAAGATATCATTATTGCGGCGGATACCACTGTTGCTATCGACAATACCATTCTAGGAAAGCCAGAGAATGAAGCCCATTGTCTTGAAATGTTGGAAAGTCTGTCTGGCCGAATACACATGGTATACACGGCTGTGGTAGTGTCACAGATAGATTATGTGGGTAAAGCCCTGAGCTCTAGTGAGGTATCATTTCGACATATCGATAATACAGAAGCAAAGAACTATTGGTTGACAGGTGAGCCTAAAGATAAAGCGGGTAGTTATGCTATCCCAGGTAAAGGTGCTGTCTTTGTTGATCAGATAACAGGCAGCTACTCGGGCGTTGTAGGTTTGCCACTTTACGAACTAACACAATTATTAAGGGATACGGATGTCTCTATACTTTAAAGGAAGCCGATGAGCGAAGAAATTCTAGTCAACGTGACGCCTAGGGAAACACGCGTGGCAGTAGTAGAAAATGGTGTGTTACAAGAAATGCGAATCGAACGTGTTGCCAGGCGTGGTCTAGTCGGTGGAATTTTTAAAGGTTGTGTGAGTCGAGTCATGCCAGGCATGGAAGCAGCATTTATTGATATTGGTTTAGAAAAAGCTGCCTTCATACATGCTTCAGATGTGAACACGCTACCACATAGCTCTCATTCTGTACCCGCAGAAGATGGCGAAGTGACTCATGAAGCGATTGCGAATCTATTACATGAAGGCCAGCAAGTATTAGTACAAGTAGTAAAAGATCAAATAGGCACTAAAGGTGCGCGCTTAACTACAAACATCACTGTTCCTTCCCGTTATTTAGTGTTACTTCCATATTCAACGGATGTGCGGCTATCTGCTCGCCTGGAAGGTGAAGAAGAGCGAGAGCGTTTGTCTGGTGTGATACAAGAACTACTTGATGCAAGTGGTAAGGAATTTGGTTGCATCTTACGAACCGCAGCGGAGTCCGCCTCTAAAGAAGAGTTGCGTAGAGATTTAGATTTTTTATTACGTTTGTGGAGTTCTATTGTAGAAAAAATAGGGAAAGTAACTTCTGTGGCAGAAGTCTACTCGGACCTGCCATTGGCGGTACGAACATTACGCGATTTAAATACAGATGACGTTGAGAATATTTATATTGATTCGCGCGAAACAGTATTAAATGTAAAAACTTTTGCAGAAAAATTAGTGCCAGAGTTGGTTGATCGTATTCAGCGTTACAAAGGTGCGCGGCCTATTTTTGACCTACACGGTATCGAGGATGAATTAGAAAAAGCTCTGCAACGTAAAGTAATGCTTAAATCGGGTGGTCATTTAGTGTTTGATCAAACCGAATCAATGACTACAGTGGATGTGAATACCGGTGGTTTTATTGGCAATCGAAATCTAGAAGAAACAATATTTAAAACTAATCTGGAAGCAGCACTAGCCATAGCGCGTCAATTAAAGTTGCGTAACTTGGGCGGCATTATCATTATCGACTTCATTGATATGGCAGAAGAAGAACATAAGCGACAAGTACTGCGCGCACTGGAAAAAGTACTGGAAAAAGATCGGGCTAAAACCCAAATATGTGAAGTATCGCCACTGGGATTGGTGGAGATGACACGCAAACGCACCCATGAAAGTTTGGAGCATATTTTATGCGAGCCTTGTGCGACTTGTTCAGGCAGTGGTTCTGTTAAAAGCTCGCAAACAGTTTGTTATCAATTGTTCCGTGAGATTATGCGAGTGGCACGTCAGTATGAAGCAAATGAACTGTTGGTATTGGCATCGCAGTCTGTCGTCGATTTATTAGTCGACGAAGAATCCGATATTCTTGCAGAGTTAGAAGAGTTCACTAAAAAAACCATAAAACTCCAGATGGAGGCTTTATATACGCAAGAACAGTTTGATGTTGTATTGTTCTAAAAAGCTCGGTGAAATTTAATCTAACCTCATTAATTAATGTTGTATCCCATGCAGTTCTCTACGTGGCAACAGCAGTGCTTGTCATTGTTGCGATTTTTGTAACTATTATCCGTTGGTATCCAAATCTAAGCGATGTGATTGAAAGCAAAATCGAGCTTAGGCTTAGTGAGATTTTGAATGCAGATGTGACGATAGAGTCACTAGATATTAGTCGGCAGAAACTATTTTCACAGCTTGTTGCGGAGAACGTAAACGTTGCTGATCGAGCTAATGCTAAAAATATATGGGTGTTACGAAAGGTAAGGTTGAGTATTAACCTTTATAAATCTTTGTTAACACAATCGTTGAGAATCAAAGAAGTTGCATTGGAAGGTTTGGATTTATCTATCAAACGAGATGGGTCTGGGGATTTCCATGTTAATGAAGTATTCCTCTTGTCAAAGGATAGAGTGAATCAGGGCGGGAGTAATAACGACTATAGTGATGTTCATTTGGGGTTATTGGATTCCAATATTCATTGGGTGGACGAACTAACTGACACTGATTATCTGTTTGAAAATATCGATATTGCTATAAATCCTGATTCACGGGGTTACGATATATATTTGTCTGGTAACCTTCCTGACAGTATTGGAAAGTCGGTGCGTGCAAATGTGAATTTTGAAGGAGACATCAAAAATATTTCAGACGCCAAGATTGATTTTTATGTTAAAGCAGATCAATTTCGTATGGCGGAAATTGCCAAACGATTTATCGGCGAAAATGGTGAAAAAGTTCCAGTAATCATTGACTCAGAATTATGGGGGCAAGTATCTAATAGAGAATTGCGTGGTTTGCGTGGCTCTGTGAGTGCTACAAATATTGTAGTTAACCCAAGTAACACTGGTAGCGAATTATGTTTGAGTAATGAGCATATTGAAAACCTGTCAATGCAGTTTGATTGGAAGAATATTGATCGAAATTGGCAATTTCTGGCAGATGATATAGAAATAGCAACATCTGAAAATAGCTGGCCAGTGACACAATTACAGCTTAAATTGCAAAGACACTCTCTCAATGAGAAAAGTATATTTGCTTATATAGGTGCAATGAAGCTTGGTGCAATTTGTAATACCTTGCATTCATATTCTCCACATATTGTTCGTTTTGAAGATCAACTGCAGCAGTATCGTGTCAATGCTAGTGTGGAAGATTTGTTTATGCGTTTCGACCTTAAAGATGATCATGAAACATCGTTCCAGTACTCGGGCCAATTTAATGATGTGGCAATTTGGATGGTGCAGGGTAATCGATCGGTTACAGGTGTGAATGCATTTGTCGTTGGTGGTGATGCGAGTAGTAGTGCGCGCCTAGATTCGGCAAATATAGAACTTGGTCTGCCAGCAACCTATCCGGGATTTGAGTTTAAATTTGCGGCAAACGGAGAGTTGGAATGGACTCATCAAGGTGATGTTCATGAGCTACGAACCGATGCGTTAAAAATTCATAATGACGATATTGTTATGGATGCACGCATTAATGCCAAGATCATAGATGGAGATTTATATACTGATTCACAATTTCATGTGGACTCGGCAAAAGCTAATGCGGTCGGTAATTACTTTCCGCTGTTGCAGAAAACGCGAGAAACAAAGAAATGGTTAACCGAGGCGATTCATAATGGTGATGTCAGTGATGCCACGGTAATTATACGCGGCAATATGCGTGCGTTTCCTTTTCATAAAAAATCTGGTGTGTTTCAAGCTAATGTCGAGTTTGAAAATGGCATTCTTGAATATAAGAAAGATTGGCCGAAGCTACATAATGTGCGAGCCAATGTGTCGATCGATAAAGACCATATTGATATAACTTCGCAACAAGCTACGACGTTGCAATCGAAAGTAAAAAAAGTAGATATTGATATTGATTCTTTTCTGCGCGCAGTACTCAAGTTAAAAGCTACGGTAGACGGTCCTGGTCAAGACGTGCTGCAGTTTTTTGGTGATGCAAGTTTGGTGGGCAAGGATAATCCGTTGCTTGATCAAATCTCGCTTGCGGGTGATTCGCGATTAGAAGTTAACTTTTCCAGGTCGTTATCTAAAAAATTAATTCTTCCTATTGAAGTGTCAGGCAACATTCAGTTCCTGGGGAATACACTTAATGTGAAGAATGTGGGTATTGAATTAAACGATCTTGCAGGCGAAGTGGCATTTACACAGCAAGGTGCTAGCGGAAAAGGTTTAACTGCCATGGTCTATGGCCAGCCAATATCACTCTCGGTGAATCCGGTGGGCGAAGGTGCGTTTGATTTATTGTTTACAGGGTCATTTGATTTGGGCGAGTATCTAACCCAACGTTATCCACGATTTAATCCATTCTTTAGTGGTGTTACTCCAGTTTATGGCGAATTGTATCTGCCTTCTTTCTTTAAGAAGAATAATCCTGATAAGTTAAGATTAAAAATTAGCAGTGAGCTACAAGGTATTAAGTCTGAATTGCCTGCGCCTTTAAATAAAGTCAGAGACAAATCTTTATCGGCGGCAATTAACTTTGATCAAAAGCAGGGTCAAATGTCATGGAAAATAGATGATCTGTTGTCATTGTATTTCTCCATTAAGCCTAAGCAGCCATTCGAGCTGAATTTAATTAAGTTGGGTGAAGCAACTCAAACAAAAGTAAATGACCAGGGTTTAATGATTGCCGGTGAGTGGGAAACGATTGATCCAACGTTATGGCTAGCGGCATATAAACAATATATTGAATCAGTAGATCAAGCTCAGAAAGCGATAAAGCCAAACATAGACATTAAGTTTGATTCGCTACAATTAGCGCAATGGCCTGCAAAAAATATAATTATTACTGGCAACCATACAGATAGTACATATTTTATAGCGGTTGACTCCAGTCTGGGCACCGGGGCGATGCAACTGCCTGATGATAATAAATTGCCAGCATATATTGATATGCAGAGTTTGATTGTTAACAACAATGCGTCGGCTAAAAAAACATCTGGAAAGTTGTCGGCAGAGATTAATCCGCATTCAGTTAGACCGTTTTTGTTTTCTAGCAAGCAGTTAATTTTTAATGATTTGAAGTTCTCTGATGTGGTTGTCAATGCATCATCTTCTGGGCAAGGCTTAATATTCGATGAAATTAAATTAGCGGCACAAGATTTAATGGTGACTGGTAAAGGGCAGTGGACCATTGCAGAGCAAAAGACAAGAAGCTCATTTAATTTCCAACTTGAAAGTATTGATATTGAAGATAGCTTAGCGGATCTGGGCTTTCCTAGCAGTTTGCGGAAAGGTGAAGCAAGTGCAAGTATTGCTGTTGCTTGGCCTGGCGGCCCACATCAATTTGATTTAAGTAACGTCTCAGGCACTTCAAATTTTAAGATGAAAGATGGTTCAGTTACTGAAATAGATCCGGGTAACGCTGGTCGCTTGCTTGCACTATTAAATTTAGGCGCGATTAGTCGTCGTCTATCATTAGATTTCAAAGACATCACTAACAAGGGGTTTACATTTGATTCTATTAAGGGAATTCTGAATCTATCTGAAGGTGGCACTCTTCAGGCAGATAAAATATCGATTAAAGCGTCTGCAGCAGACATTAAGATAAATGGTGAAACCAATTTGATTGATCAAACTTACAATCAAAATATCATCGTCACCCCGGCAATCACTGGGACACTAACCGCAGCAGGAGCCATTGTGGGAGGCCCAGTAGGTGCGGCAGCAGGACTGTTAGCAGAGCGCGTAGGCAATGCTGTAGGCCTTAATAAGGTCACTAATATTGAATATAAAATGACCGGGACGTGGCAAGATCCTGTGATTAAAAAGATAAGTAAGAAAAAGAATAATGCGGCAAGCAATGTTGGGCAACAATCAGGCCCAAAATAGAGGTGAATATATAATCATCCCAAATATATATATCTACCTCTCATGTAGGATAATTCAAAATTCGATTTGTATAGGCTAGCCTAGCTTCTACCATTCAAGCATACTTCAACCATATTAATCTCAAATTCAGGAAATGTACTATGAGTAAAGTTGCAGCCATTCAAATGGCTTCTGCTCCTCAGCGAGATGCTAATCTCATGGAAGCGGGTCGATTAATTCAGTTAGCTAAAGAGCAAGGAGCTGAGCTGGTCGTGTTGCCAGAAAATTTTCCAATTATGGGTGTTAATGAATCTGACAAAGTCGATATTCGTGAACCATATAATGATGGACCAATTCAGAATTTTCTGGGAGACCAGGCTAAAAAACATGGCGTATGGATCGTCGGTGGCACGGTGCCTATTCAGTGCGACGATCCAAATAAAATTTTGGCTGTGTGCATGCTATATAATTCTCAAGGTGAGGTGGTTGCGCGCTACGACAAAATCCATTTATTTGATGTCGAGCTTGGAAACGAAGAAAGTTATAGAGAATCTGAAACTATTCAAAATGGAACGGAATCAGTTGTTGTTGACACTCCGTTTGGCCGATTAGGCTTAGCTATATGCTATGACTTACGCTTTCCCGAATTATTTCGTGAATTAATTGATAAAGGTGCAGAGATTATTGCTATTCCATCAGCATTTACCGCGACTACAGGTAAATCTCATTGGGAAGTATTGGTGCGGGCGCGTGCTATAGAAAATCTGTGCTTCGTTATTGCAGCAGATCAAGGTGGGTACCATTTGAATGGTAGGAGGACTTTTGGCGATAGCATGATTGTTGACCCTTGGGGCAAGATATTAAACCGGTTATCTCAAGGTGCTGGAGTTGTGATTGCAGATATTGATATTGAGCGCATGAAATCTACTCGTCGTACCTTCCCATGTTTGCAGCACAGAAAGCTAAAGTAATCAAGACTTTATGGAAAACTTAGACATAGCACGAAATCACCTGTTAGCACCGACTGGTTTAAGTGATGAAGATGTAAATAAAGCATTAAGTGCTGCATTAGGCGGTTCCATAGATGCGGCTGATTTGTATTTTCAGTCCACCACACGTGAGTCGTGGTCATTAGATGACGGCATTGTTAAAGATGCTAGTTTTAATCTAGAGCACGGAGTAGGCGTACGCGCGATGTCTGGGGATAAAACAGGTTTCGCGTATTCAGACGATATTGCAATGTCGGCGTTGTTAGAATCTTCCCAAGCAGCGCGTAGTATTGCAAAGTCTACAGGCACTAATGAAATGCAATCATGGCGTGTGCAAAGTGGGCATATGCTATATACACCAGATAATCCATTATCAGTATTAAACGAAAATGAAAAAATGGATTTATTGCGCGAAGCAGACGCAACTGCACGTGCTGCGGATCCGCGAGTGAAACAAGTGATGGTAAGTTTGGTCGGATCGCAAGAAGTAATTTTGATTGCACGTAGCGACGGGACACTCGCGGCAGATGTGCGTCCACTAGTGAGATTTAACGTCAATGTTATTGTCGAGCAAAATGGTCGGCGTGAACAAGGGTTTATGGGCGGCGGTGGCCGATATGATTACAAAAAATTTATTGCATTAGATGCAGCAAATGAATTTTCTCGTGAAGCAGTGCGACAGGCGTTAGTTAATCTTGATGCTAAAGATGCTCCGGCGGGCAACATGACCGTTGTATTAGGCCCTGGCTGGCCTGGCGTGCTATTGCATGAGGCTATTGGGCACGGCCTTGAAGGTGACTTTAATCGTAAAGGGACATCAGCATTTAGTGGCCGCATTGGTGAACGTGTGGCAAGTCCAGGGGTAACAGTCGTTGATGATGGGACGTTGCCTAATCGAAGGGGTTCATTGAATATTGATGATGAAGGGACGTTAACGCAATGTACTACCTTAATTGAAGATGGAATCCTTAAGGGTTACATGCAAGACCGCTTAAATGGCAAGCTTTCAAAAACAACTTCAACAGGTAATGGTCGTCGTGAATCTTACGCGCATCAAACAATGCCGAGAATGACTAACACTTATATGTTGGCAGGTGAACATGATCCGCAAGAAATTTTAGCGTCGGTAGATAAAGGTTTTTATGCAGTCAATTTTGGTGGCGGTCAGGTTGATATTACTTCAGGTAAATTTGTATTTTCTGCATCAGAAGCTTACATGGTTGAAAATGGAAAAATTACTTATCCAGTCAAAGGCGCAACACTGATTGGTGACGGCCCTGACGTGCTAACGCGTGTTGGCATGATAGGTAATGATCTTAAGTTGGATACCGGTGTTGGCACTTGTGGTAAAGAAGGCCAAAGTGTTCCAGTCGGTGTTGGACAACCAACAATGCGCATTGATGGTATTACTGTGGGTGGTACTCAAGCCTAACAGTAAATATTGTCATCTCCGCGCGGCCGCCAAGGATGGCAGAAATATTAGAAATGCAGGAGTAATTTCTAATGTAAGCGAAGATCTAGCAGACGTTTGAGAGTGCTACAATAAATAATCATTGCTGGATTCCTGTTTATATGGGAATGACAAAGTGTGTATAAATAATGATGGTTGAGGAATGAAAACATGAGTGCAACACCAGATAGAATAACCAATGATGACTCACTGGAGTCATTGCTTTCTCAAGCAGTTGAATATGCGCGTGCTAATGGTGCAGACCAGATTGAAGTAGCAGCAAGTAATGACAAAGGTTATTCCGTTACTGCACGCTTAGGTGAGGTTGAAACAGTCGAGCATCATAATCAACGCTCTATGGGCGTGACGGTTTACCGTGGTAAAGCGAAAGGATCTGCGAGTACTAATATAGTTACGCCTGAAGCAGTCAATCGCACCATTGATTCAGCGTTAAATATTGCTAAGTTCACCGCTGAAGATGAATGTGCTGGCTTAGCCGATGCGGAACTGATGGCAAACAATTATCTGCAGTTAGATTTAGACCATCCTTGGGCAATTGAGCCAGACAGTGCATTGCAACAAGCAATTCGATGTGAGGAGGTAGCACGTGATGATAAGCGTATCGTTAATTCTGAAGGTGCTAGCGTAAGTAGTATCGGCACTCAGCTCACCTATGCAAATTCACACGGGTTTGTCGGCGAGTATCATGGCACAAGACACAGTATTAGTTGTTCAGTCGTTGCCGGTGATGACAAGGGCATGCAACGTGATTACTGGTATTCCGTAGAGCGCGATGCAAATAATTTAGAGGATGTAGAAGCGATCGGTGCAATGGCGTGTGAGAGAACAGTACGGCGCTTAGGTGCGCGCGGGTTGAAAACTTGTTCAGTGCCTATCTTGTTTGAACCTACCTTAGCGCGTTCATTGCTGGGACATTTATTCTCTGCTATCAGTGGTGGGGCATTGTATCGAGAAGCATCTTTCTTATTAGACTCGATCAATAAGCAAGTTTTACCAGATTGGATAACCATCACCGAAGACCCTCATATGCTTGGCGCACTAGGTAGTGCGCCATTTGATCATGAAGGTGTGCGCACGCAATCGAGAAAAGTGGTTGAAGACGGTGTGTTACAAGGTTATGTGCTAAGTAGTTATTCTGCGCGTAAGTTGGGTATGCAAACTACAGCGAATGCAGGTGGTGTGCATAACGTGAAAATTAGCGATAGCAATAAGTCACAACAAGATCTGCTTAAAGATATGGGTAAAGGTTTGTTGGCAACAGAATTAATCGGGCATGGTGTAAACACCGTGACTGGTGACTATTCGCGTGGCGCATCAGGCTTCTGGGTGGAGAATGGCGAGATTCAATATCCCGTAGAAGAAATCACTGTTGCGGGTAATCTTGCTGATATGTTTGTGAATATCAGTGCTGTCGGTAATGATGTTGACAGACGTGGCAATATTCAATGTGGTTCTATCTTGATTGAAAATATGACGATTGCGGGTGGTTCATAGATTGGGTTGTGATTTTCTCGCTAATCTGTAGTAGCTCAGACCTGATCGTACCGTTACCGGTTATTGATAGGAGTCTGTCAGTTTAGATGTGAGCTAAATTCTTTTCAGCCCAAATCAATTTACCATCCATTAACCTGTCCATGGGTATTCTACCACCGCCCATGTTGCCTTGATGAGTGCGTTCATTGTGATCAGTTTCTATCCAGTTGTCTTGATCTTTTGGTCAATCCTCCCTGGTTGAGTACCGTTTTTTCCTGAAGGTAATTTGATAAAACTCATTCAGAGATGCCATGGGTTTGCGGTGATCAATGTCGTTAATGGCCAGGTATCACGGATCGTCATGATGCTCCACGCGCCCACAATATTCTGTGCCTCTGTCGGTTAAACTACGTAGCATCGGCAAGGCATGCTTTTCAAAAAACGGTAGCACCTCATCAAAGAGTAGGTCTGCGGCGGTAATCGGCGTCTTAGTCGTGTAGAGTGCCGCAAAGGCGATCTTGCTGTAGGTGTCTACGAACGTTTGCTGGTATAGCCGACCAACACCTTTGAGGTGGCCTAGGTAAAACGTATCCTGGCTGCCTAAGTCACCAGGATGTGCCGTGTCAATCTCACCACAGGCCTCGTCATCCTGTTTCTCAAGGGCGGCGATCTGTGCATCGCTTAAGATAATGCCCTCCTTGGCAATTTCTTCTTCGAGTGCTTTGAGTCGTTTCTTGAAGTGCTCTAGAGTATGGCGCAGCCAAACGCAACGCACACCGCTACCAGCGATAAACACACCAGTTCATTGCTGCTTCGATGTTGCCCAACCGCGGGCTGTTCAATCGCTGACGTAACCCCTGCATGTGCTGTGGGTTCATCCACACGGTTTTTAACATCGGCTGTTCTACGACTCTTGTCAATCCGTGAGTCAATGCCACCTTCTTCAACCCGCTGTTGATAACGATAGAATGTGTCTCGCGACACCCCCATGACTTGACAGGCGCTAGATACGTTGCCCAGTTCTTCTGCTAAGTTGAGCAAGCCCGCCTTGTGTTTAAGGATTGGATTGTTAGTATCAAGCATGAGAGTTACCTGCCTTTTTGGTTTGATTTAAAGATTTCAACACCTTTATCAAAACGGGTAACTCTCGCTTTTGCAACCCTTGTGGATTGCTAATTGTCAGATCGGGTCTGAACTATTAGACTATTAAGTGAGTGGCTATAGTTTTTCCATTTTCTTTTTCTGTTGAAGTAATTCGGCCAATGTTTTTTCTTGTTCTCTTATTCTGTCTTGCTCTTTTTCTACTACTGCTGCGGGAGCTTTATCCTTGAAGTTGGGATTGTTTAGTTTGTTTTGAGTTTTTTCAATGTTGGCTTCTAGCTTCGCAATATCTTTACTTAATCGCTGTAATTCTTCTTCTTTGTTAATTAATCCTGCTAGTGGTATAAGCACCTTCATTTCGCCGACTAATGCTAATGCGGCTTCAGGTGCATCTTCCGTGGTTAGGATGGTAATACTCTCAAGCTTGGCAAGCTTATCTAACGCGTTTCGATGTGTTTTTAATCGCTTGATATCTGTCTCTGAGCATTGCTGCAATAATGCCGGAACTGCTTTGCTTGGAGGAATGTTCATCTCTGAGCGGATTTTGCGAACACCAGCAATGAATTCTTTTAGCCAATCTATCTCTGCAGCGCTTGCAACATCAACTAAGTCGTTATTACTTATTGGGTAAGCTTGAAGCATAATAGTTTTGTCATTAATCCCAAGCTTCGGAGCGATCGATTGCCAAATCTCTTCTGTTATAAAAGGAATAATAGGGTGCAGCAACTTCAATAAATTTTCTAATACTTCAAGTAAAACATGTCGAGTATGTTGCTTAGCTTGTTCGTCATTAGAAAACATAACTGGCTTGATTAGTTCTAGATACCAATCACAAAACTCATTCCAGGTGAATTCATACAAAGCTTTGGCGGCTAAATCAAACCGGTAGTTTTGGATGTCATGATGTACCATGTCAGTTAATTCTTGTTGGCGACTGAGTATCCAACGGTCTGTAGTTGGTAATGATGAAAAATCAATTTGACCTGCTACAGGTTGATCTTCGCAGTTGATTAAAACAAAACGCGATGCATTCCATAATTTGTTGCAGAAATTTCGATAACCTTCAATGCGGTTTAAATCGAACTTAATATCGCGCCCTGTTGATGCTAGTGCAGCAAAGGTAAATCGTAGTGCGTCAGTGCCAAAAGCAGGGATACCTTCCGGATATTGTTTGCGAGTAGATACCTCAATTTTTGCCGCCATCTTCGGCTGCATGAGTCCTTTGGTACGTTTATCAACTAACCCCTCTAAAGTAATGCCATCAATTAAGTCAATTGGATCTAATACATTGCCTTTGGATTTCGACATTTTCTGTCCGTCGGAATCGCGTACTAAGCCATGGATATAGATGTCCTTGAAAGGGATGTCGTCCATAAACTTCATCCCCATCATTATCATGCGTGCAACCCAGAAGAAAATAATGTCAAATCCAGTGACAAGTACTGACGTAGGATAAAACTCTTTCAGCTCAGGCATTTTTTCTGGCCAACCTAATGTGGAAAATGGCCATAGCGCAGATGAAAACCAGGTGTCGAGCACATCTTCATCTTGTCGAAGAGAAATGCTGTCGTCTAAGTTATGTTTGCTGCGTGCTTCTGATTCATTGTGCGCGACATATATGTTTCCTTGATCGTCATACCATGCGGGGATACGATGCCCCCACCATAGTTGACGGCTGATACACCAGTCTTGAATGTTGCGCATCCATTCGAAGTAAGTGTTATTCCAGTTTTCTGGGATAAAGCGAATCGTTCCATCTTCAACTGCCTTAATAGCGGGTTCAGCAAGTGGTTCAATTTTCACATACCACTGATCAGTTAATAGTGGCTCGATAACAGCGCCAGAGCGGTCGCCTCGAGGCATCATGAGTTTATGTTCTGCAATTTTTTCTAGTAAATCTAATTCATTAAGATCATTAATAATTTTTTTGCGCGCATCATAGCGATCCATATCTTGGTATACGCTTGGTGCGTGTTGATTGATTTTTGCATCAGTGGTGAAAATGTTGATCATAGGCAGGTCATGACGCTTGCCCACTTCATAGTCGTTAAAGTCATGAGCAGGGGTGATCTTCACGCAACCTGAGCCAAATTCAGGGTCAACGTAATCGTCAGCAATAATCGGTATTTGTCTATTACACAAAGGCAAATTGACAGATTTTCCAACTAAGTGCTTATAGCGTTCATCTTCAGGATGAACTGCGACTGCACTATCGCCTAGCATGGTTTCGGGTCGAGTAGTTGCAACCACTAAGTGTCCGCTACCATCAGTGAGTGGATAGCGCATATGCCAAAGATGGCCATTTTCTTCTTCTGAGATAACTTCTAAGTCCGATACAGCGGTATGTAAAACAGGATCCCAGTTGACCAAGCGTTTACCGCGGTAAATTAATCCTTCGTCATGCAAGCGGACAAATACCTCACGAACAGCTTTTGATAAGCCTTCATCCATTGTGAATCTTTCACGTGACCAATCAACTGAAGAACCTAATCTTTCTAATTGCTGGGAAATGGTGTTACCAGATTGCTCTTTCCACTCCCAGACTTTATCTAAAAACGCTTCACGACCTAACTCTGTGCGAGATGTGCCAGCCGCATTGAGTTGTCTTTCCACTACCATTTGTGTGGCGATGCCTGCATGGTCGGTACCCGGTTGCCATAAAGTGTTATCACCACACATGCGATGATAACGTGTCAGACTATCCATTACGGTGTTATTGAAAGCGTGACCCATGTGTAAAGTACCAGTGATATTGGGTGGTGGGATCATAATGCAGAACGGCTGACCACCTGATTCAGTGGGTTGAAAATATCCTTGAGATTTCCATTCTTGATACCAATGTTTTTCAATATCGTGAGGCTGGTAGACTTTTTCCACGGTGGGTAGGTTTCCTGAAGATGGTTATTATAGTCGCGGGAGAAATTATGGCTGCTATTCTATTTGTAAACGAGTGTACTCACCATTATTTGTTGCTTCAATTGTACAAAAAGTGTGTGAGCAACCTTTAGCTAACTTGATGGTGGATAGGATTTTCACCTTTTTCTTTGTAGAAGCGGAAACGATCACGTGCATGTTGTTTCATTTTGTCATTATGGCCAACAACTTCTATCACGCGTTCGAATTGATTGTAAAAAGCAGGCGCATCTGGAGCCAGATTAACTAGTAATTCACGTTGAGTGGGTAGCTGTTGATGATTTAGAGTGACGGCACACAGTTCGTTTTCTGCACAAGTTTGTTGGTGAGGTATGAAACTGCGATCACGAAATACCCAAAGTAACTCATCCATTTGCCTGGTTAAGTTTTCATTAGATGTGTGGATATGAACGTGCATGCCTAAGGTATAGGCTTTTTCGACTAATCTGCATGCATACCGCAGCCAGGCATCGGCTGCGGTATCGTCGACAATATAAAAATCGACCTGTGGCATATTATGCAGTACGTGCGCGTCGCATTAAGTATTCAGTGAGCATAGGCACAGGTCGCCCTGTAGCGCCTTTGTTTTTGCCTTGATACCAGGCGGTGCCGGCAATATCTAAGTGAGCCCACTTGTATTCTTTGGTGAAACGAGCAAGGAAGCATGCTGCGGTAATTGTTCCAGCCCAGCGCCCACCAATGTTAGCAATATCTGCGAAGTTACTATCGAGTTGCGATTGGTATTCGTCCCATATTGGTAATCGCCAAGCACGATCTCCAGTTGATTGGCCTGCCTCTAATAAGTCATTACTTAGCTTGTCTGAATTGCTCATTAAACCACTTGCTTCGTGGCCGAGTGCGACAATACAGGCACCTGTCAGAGTTGCCATGTCAATGACGACGTCTGGATCATAGCGTTTAGCATAGGTAAGGGCGTCACATAGTACTAGGCGACCTTCTGCATCAGTATTTAATACTTCGATAGTTTGGCCTGACATAGAAGTAACAACATCACCTGGTTTGGTCGCTTTCCCACCTGGCATATTTTCTGCAGCGGCTACTAAGCCGACAACGTTAAGTGGTAAACCCATATCGCAAATTGCTTGCATAGTGCCGAGAACTGTCGCGGCACCACACATATCGAATTTCATTTCATCCATGCCTGCGCCGGGCTTAAGTGAAATACCCCCAGTATCAAACGTGATGCCCTTGCCTACAAGAACAACGGGTTTACTGTTGCGAGCAGTGCCTCTATATTGCAGTGAAATTAACTTGGCTGGTTCAACGCTACCGGCAGATACTGACAATAATGAACCCATACCGAGTTTTTTCATTTCGCGCTCACCAAGTACGGTCAGTGATAATTTGCCTTGGCCTTTCTTGATTCCTTGAGCTGTTTTAGCAAGATAGTTAGGAGTGCATACGTTTGCAGGTAAGTTACCAAGTTCTTTGGTCACCATCATGCCATCAGCAATGGCTTTGCCCTGAACGATGCCTAGTTTTATGTGTTTTAGCTGTGATGCTTGGCTGCAAGAGAATTTAATTCGCTTTAATTTATTTGGTGTTTTCTTTTTAGAAAGTGTCTGGTCGTACTTATAGAAGATATTTTCGGTTAGCAAGATATGCATGCGCGTGAGCGACTGAACGCTTTGATCTTTTACAGTTAATGTGGTGAGTGTACTAATTGCATCCGCAGAACCAGTGCTCTTTAGCGTGTTTATGCATGAATTGAGGATCTTTCTATATTTAAGGATGTCTAACCCATTGGGTTTGCCGCAGCCAACTAGTAATATGCGTTTGTGATTTGCAGTTTTAGGAGTGTGTAAAAGCAAGGTTTCACCAAGATTTCCACTAATATCACCATTTTTAGACGCTGAGGATAAAATTCCGCGATACAGCTTGTCTAGTTGTTGAGCTTCATCGCTTAAACGCTTGTTTGCAAATATTGCCACAATTGCACATGCACTTTTCTCGCTAGTAATTGCACTACGTTTTACGAGATACTCCATTTTTTTCTCCTGAAAGGTTATAGGTGGATTTAGTGAATTCTACATGGATCAAAAAAATTGAATCAACTTTTTCACAAGTCGTACTAAATACTATTAAATAATGCGAATAATTTCTCGATATATTGCTCGTGATATTGTAGCGGCTATTGCATCCGTTGCTTTAATATTACTACTGATTATTTTAGGAAAACTATTTATTCAGCTGTTAGATGATGTATTGGATGGAGACCTGAGTGCGAATATGCTCGGTGTGGTGATGTTATTAGGCGTGATTAGATATTTGGTTATCCTGCTGCCGTTTTCTTTATTTATTGGCATTATTTTAGTGATAAGCCGTATGCATAAAGATAGTGAGATTAATGCGGCAATGGCTGGTGGCGCCAGTAATGGAGATTTTATTAAGGCAGTCATGTCTATTGGTATTCCTGTGTTGGTGATCTTATATTTGTTGGTTTCTTATGTTTCACCTTGGGCGCATCGATTGGCAGAGGTGATCGAAAGTGTTACCGAGCAAAGCATGGTGCTTGGACAGTTGTCGCCTGGAAAGTTTTTTGAGTTAGAAGGTTCTGGCTGGGTGGTGTATGCGGAGTCTGAGGATGCACGAGATGGCACTTTACAAAATGTTTTTTTACAACGAAAAGAACAAGGTAAATTAATTGTAGAAGTAGCAGAACGTGCGCAAATGCAAAAAGGTCAGGGTTTAGATCAAGTATTTGTTTTGTATGACGGTAAAACAGTAGAAGGCATTCCTGGGCGGTCAGAGTTTGCTATCTCTACATACCAAGAACATCGAGTTTATCCTCCACGCACTGATTTTTCACATGAAGCGGGTAAAGCTAAATATCAAAATATAATGGCTTTATTTAGTTTGCGCGATGCAAGCTATCTTGCTGAAATTTTTCAGCGAAGCTCAATTGTTTTTTCAACGCTAGTATTAATGTTGTTGGCGGTTCCTCTGAGTAAAATTGCGCCTAACTCAAGCCGATTTTCACGCTTAGCCTTTGCAGTGTTGATCTATGTATTGTATCTAAACCTAGTGATAGTGACGTGTAGCTGGATTAAGCGCGGTGAAAGCTACGGCATTATTTCTTTAATATGCGTTCATCTTACCGTTGTAATTATTACCTATCTGGCATATCACCGCTCTTTATTGCCGTGGATAAGGCGTGCGGTAGCTTTGGATTAGCATGAAAATATTAGATTTTTATTTGGCTCGTTCTGTGTTGGCCGGTGTTATTGTTGCTTTGCTAATAATATGTGTAATTGATTGGTTGGGCGACCTGTTTTATCAAGCAGGAAGAATGAAAAGCGGGGATAAATTCTCTGATGTATTGTTACTGACGCTATTAGATATTCCTCATAAGTTATTTGAGTTTCTACCAAGTAGCATGCTAATTGGCACTTTGTTTAGTTTAGGGCAATTTGCCTCCAGCTCTGAACTGGTTGCAGTGTGTGCTAGTGGTTATAGTCGATTTAGAGTGGCAATAATTTCTTGTATCTCAGGATTGTTAATTACCATTGTTCTGAGTGTTGTTGTGGAATTATATGTGCCTATCAGTGACAAGATTTCTTTGGCTATACAGCAAGATGAACAAGAGAATATCTTGTTGGCATCAGATGAAAGTTATTGGGTACGAGACCATGATCAATTCATAAGAGTCGGGCGTGCGATATCACAAGATTTGTTGAATGATGTAGCAATCTATAGTTTTGACCAAAATGGCGAAATTGCATCTATTAGTGAAGCAGGGTCAGCTATACGTAAGCAAGGGTCATGGCGTTTGAATGATTATCGAAGTTCGCAATTTAGCGAAAATAAAGTCGCTACCGAAAATGCTGAAATCTATCCTGCGCCAAAGCTATTTTTAAGTAGTTTTTTACAATCTGTGTCTTCAGACCCTTTCAAGATGTCGGTGCAACGTTTATATGAGTATATTTTCTACCTAGAAGATAATCATTTGGATGCGCGCGAGTATCAAGTGGCCCTATTTAAAAGAATTGCAGTGCCTTTTGTGGGCTTAGCGATGTTGTTACTGGCGTTGCCGTTAGTATTTCGACCACGTCAACTAGGCGGCGCTGGTCAGCGTTTATTGATAGGAATTGTGATTGCGTTGCTTGTGCACCTGGTGGTTGAGTCGATTGCGAATGGTGCAGTGGTTTATCAACTTTCTCCACTATTGGTAGCATTTTTGCCAGTCACCATTATTTTAGTATGTTCGATATTTACTTTTAGATTTACTCGCTGACCATACTTAACCGTGTCTTGGAAATAATGTCATTCCATGCGCGCCTTTCCTTATTGGTGTAGCACCATAAAAAGCCTATGCCTAAACTAAGCCAACAAAGAAGTGAGCCTATATAGCGCAAAAAAGCATGTTTCCAGGTAACGTTATTCCCTGAGTCTGTTACTACTTTTATCTTCCATGTTTTTGAGCCTAAAGTCTGCCCGCCTCGCGTCCAGCACCAACTAAAAAACAAAAACGCGACTAAATGTATGTAAAGAATATATAGAGGGTAGTAAGGGTGCTCCATTGTCATTTCTAAAGGAACAGCAACAGGCAATGATGCAAAAAATAATAAAGCGACTAGTAAAATTGAATCATAAAACATGATGGTAATTCTGCGCAGTAAACTTACTGGACGTATAAAATTATTGTTTTCCATTTTAGATGAGGTGGTTACGATTAATGTTTGTTTATCTTGTGCAAACTTAGTAAAACGAATGTGAGTCAACAAAAAGATGATAATTGCCTGAAAAGCATTTACACTATACAACAGGTTTACCAATTAAAAGTGTATATGATCCATAACAGCGTTTTTAATTTTGTTAAAATAAGTCAAGTATTTTGTCTATTTCCTCTTCCTGTTGTATCGAGCAGTTGTCTATCAAGTATAAAAAATAGTTGAATAATCCTTATGGCGACTAATGAGGCAAATAAGTTAATGGATCAAGACAGTAATGTTGTTGAAATGTTCTTAGACAACATCTGGATGGAATATGGTCTCAGTGAAAATACATTGAGTGCATATAGAAACGACCTTTTTAATTTGTTGCGCTGGTTGTCGAGTTTCCAAGTGTCGATATCTGACGTTAAACATGAGCACTTGCTGGATCATCTGGTTTATCGTGGAGCTGAAGGCATGCAGCCTAGATCGGGTGCGCGTTTACTGTCGAGTATTCGTCGCTTCTATCGCTACCAGCTAAGTCAAGGTAATGTTGCTACAGACCCTACTGAGAAAATTGAATTTCCTAAATTAGGTCGATATCTGCCTGCAGTGCTAACGGAAGATGATGTGGAAATGCTACTAGCTGCGCCAGATATTACTAAGCCTCAAGGTGTCCGTGATCGCACTATGTTGGAAGTGTTATATGCATGTGGCTTGCGTGTTTCTGAGTTGATTAATTTGCAACTGCATCAAGTTAATATGCGAACAGGCGTATTAAGAGTGGTTGGTAAAGGGAACAAAGAGCGTTTAGTCCCTTTTGGTGAGCAGGCAGAAGAATGGTTGGATAAGTATTTTTCTGATGCTAGGCCAAGTTTGTTAAAAAAATGCCATGACTGCAGTGTATTATTTATCTCAAATCGCGGCTTAGGGATGACGCGGCAAGCATTTTGGCATGTGATTAAAAGACATGCGCGCGCAGTTGGAATCGAGAAACACTTGAGCCCTCATACGCTTAGACATGCTTTTGCAACTCATTTATTAAATCATGGGGCTGATTTGAGAGTAGTACAGATGTTATTAGGGCATAGTGATTTATCCACAACACAGGTCTACACACATATTGCTCAGGCGCGATTACAGGAGTTACACCGGGAGCATCACCCTCGCGGTTGATCTTTTGGGATAACTTTAGGATTTTCCCGGTCTAACGATTTAATCCACCACATTTCATTGCTAAATTCACCTATTTTATACAAGGAAACATCATGTTCAGATGGTTATCTGTACTCATCATATTGGTTGTTATTTCATTTTCTTCTCATGCTGATTCTACTAAACAGGAAGAAGCGATAAAGGCAAAGCTGGTCGATTCTTTCCCTGGTCATACTCCAGATAGTATTTCTAAATCACCTGTAGAGGGTCTTTATGAAGCTGTTTATGGCACACAAGTTATTTATGTCACTGAGGATGCAAGATACCTTATCCAAGGTATAGTGATGGATTTGGAGGATGGCAAACGTGATATCACTGAAGTTGCTTCAAGCCGCGCGCGGAAAAAATATATGACACAAGTGAATGAGCAGAAATCTATTTCTTTTGGCGCGGAAAAGCCTCGTCACACGATTACTGTGTTCACTGATATTGACTGTGGTTACTGCCGAAAATTGCATAGTGAGATGGATCAGTATGCAAGCTATGGTATTAAAGTTAACTATCTATTGTTTCCACGTAATGGAGTTACATCACCTAGTTATTCTAAAGCGGTATCTGTTTGGTGTAGTAAGGATCGTGCAGAAGCTTTAACTAAAGCTAAAAATGGTGAGGAGCTGCTAGCAGAGAGCTGTGAAAACCCAGTGGCTGATCATTTTGAGCTTGGGCAGAAAATCGGTGTGACCGGTACGCCGGCAATTTTAACCGCAGATGGTGTGTTAATGCCGGGTTATTCGCCAGTTAAGCAATTAGCTCGACGTTTAGATAATATGTCTAACAAGTAATTGGTTTTAACTTATTGATGTGTCTTTATATGGGCACATCAATAAGCAATCCAATTTTTGTGAACACTACTGAGCATCTTATTAGCAGTGTTGGATAAAGTGGCCGTACTGCATCAGCGTATCGTTTTAGTTGTGATTTAAATTTAATCGCCTCATTTTCTGCAGTATTCCCTGAAATATCCGCTTGGGTTTTAAAGTCTATAATCCAAACGCAATCCTCACTCACTATCATTTGGTCGATAATATTGATCTGATGCTTGCCTGAAGTACTGGCTACTGTTACTTCGTGATATATCTGTCTGTTCTCGGTTGGTTTGAAAATATTTTCAAGAGCTGTGTTGTTTAAGCAATTGACCGCTTCTTTCTTGAGAGGTTTAAGTTGCTCAACGGTGATGCTGGTATTGGTTTCTAAATTGACTCTGTTTAATAGTGCATGGTCGTTAATATTTGGTGACTGAGATAATACCTCAAGTAACTTATGAATAAGTGTTCCTTCTAATGCTTCAGTGCTTGTTTGCTCAGTGAGACTAGCGCTTGTGGCCGAAGTGCTAATGGGTTCGAATAGGCTAGAATAATCATCTGCTATCTCAGCTTTTGAAGAGGCGGTTGATTTGATTTCCTTTAGTGATGGTTTTGACAGATGTTCATGTAACCAAATTTCATCGCCTTCATTTTCAATGTTTAAAGCGGTGCTACATTGAACATGCCATCCATCTTGCGTGCTTCTTTTTGCTTGTACGCCAGTCATGATGAGTATCTGTTTAGCGCGAGTTAATGCTACATAGAGCAAATTCAGGTTTTCATTGCTAGAGTGATTGGTTTTATCTTTGACTAGCTGAACAGAGTTACTCATAGAACTCTTTTTGCAACCAAGCATGAAAACAGTAGGAGATTCTGAGGCGGCAGGCCATTGAGTGATAGCGCTGAACTGTTCAGGTGGTTCTGTACTTGGGCCACTATCCGCAATAAAGACTATTGGAGATTCTAATCCTTTAGACCCATGTACAGTCATGATTTCAACTGCGGTAGTTTTTTTGTTGTCACTCACAAATAGAGCTTCAGGATTGGTTTCTTTAATTTTTCGTAAAAATCTAGAGGTGCTCGAATATCGGCCACTCTCTATTTCTAAACTTTGTTGTAAAAACTGATTGAGTCGTGCGCAAATATGTTGAGACTCTGAGTTGCTTGTCGCAGCGCGATATCGATTAAGGATATCCCAACTGGAGAAAATGTAATTAAGTAAATCATGGACCGGGATGCGGTCAGTAAGCCTGCTCCACTCGTGTAGTTTGGTTTTAACTATATATAACGGATGAGTTGAGTCTGCTTCGGAGGTGACGATGTCTAATTTCTGCTTCCATGTGTTCGTGTTGATGTTTTTTAGCTCAATAAGATGATGTTCATTGATATTAAAAATAGGGCTGGATAGCATGTGTGTGAAAGCCAAATCATCATAAGAGTCAATTAATATGCTAAGCAGTGCAAGCATATCTTTTATTTCGAGATAGTCTAATAGACGGGTTGCATCGCTAGCGTGTATCGGAATTGATGTGTTTACTAAACCTGCTTTAAGTTCATCTAGGTGAGATCGGGTGCGCGTTAATATTAAAACATCGCTAAATCTTGCAGGTCGTATTTGTTCTCCATCATATATAGGAGTATTGCCTTCTATTAATTGAATGATTTCTTGTGCAATTAAAACCCCTTCTCGGTAATGCGCAGTTTCCTCGCTATTTTCACGAGCAGCGTTTAGTGGGTGACGGAACTGTTGTTGATCTTGTTTGCCTTTAATCTCAATTAGCGGGTGAATTTTGACAAATCCCCAGTGGTTATTATGTTGATAAGTGTGGGCTTGGAATGAACAAAATTGTTCGCCAATAGATGGGTGTGAAAATAACTGGTTAACACAATCTATTATCGCAGGAGATGAACGCCAAGAATGATTATTGTTGAGTAGCTTGCTATTCAAGTGTTGTTGAGACCAATCGGATGCCAATGTTTGTATTTCTGGGTTCGCCCCGCGGAATCGATAGATTGATTGCTTAATGTCGCCGACTAAAAACAAACTACTACTATATGATTGGTGTTGATCTTGTGAGGATTCGATTAACGGTTTTAACAAATGCCACTGAATGTGGTTGGTATCCTGAAACTCATCAATTAGGAAGTGGCGAATTCGCTGACCTAATTTGTATTGCACCCATAATGCGTGATCTTCTTGCTGTAATAATCGATAGGTTTCCCATTCGAGATCGTTAAAATCAATCACACCATGTTCAAACTTTACATGCTGATATTGCTGTAGCAATTCTCTTCCGGCATAAAACCAGGCTTGATTAGCATTGAGTAGATGCGCATGAATTCGCATGTCAATTAAGTTTAAAATTTTTGATCCAAACTGTTGATGAGTTTGAAGTAGAAATTCAGATTGCTGCTGATTAATTAATTTTTGCCAAGCTTTGCTTATAGTTAATTTGCGCAGTTTATTGTCACTAGTTAAAAAAACTGACTGTAAAGCTAATAAATGTGAATCGGTGTAATGGGCTTGAATAGATAGTACCGGTTCAATCGTATCAGCCCAGTTTTGGTAGGTTTTGGCCGGGCTTATGCGTAGCAGTTGGTAATATTGTTTTAGTGTTGTGAGAAAATCATCACTTTCAAACCATGCCTTATAACCATCATCTTCTGCATCACCTACTTGGGTTATAAGCTCGCTGTAAGCAAAGGAGGCTGCGTCTTTTGCTTGTTTGGTAAATGCGCGCCATTCACTACGTGCATTTAAGAAGCTTAGTAAAGCTGTTTTGGTGCCGTTTAATCCAAAGCAAAAATTGAATAAGGTATGCAAAGCTTCACGCAACTTAGTTTTGCTAGACTGTTCGCTAGTAGTTAGTAAACGTTGCCACGCTTGGTTGGTATAAATGTGGGAATGTTCTGTTAGTTCAAAAGTAGTGGGCAGTTCACTCTCTAGAGGAAATGCGCGAATAATTTCTTCACAAAATGCATGGAAAGTACTAATGCGAATGGCTTGATCGGAAAATAGAAGTTTTTCATATAAGCCTCTAGCTTTTTTAATGGTGACTTCATCTGTAGGCTCTTTGATTGCTGATAATTCATCACCCAGTTCTGAATCGCTGATAATTGACCAAGCTTCGAGCTTGTCAAACAAACGAGCACGCATTTCTGCAGCACTTTTACGGGTGAATGTAATGGCCAAGATGTGCTGAGGTTCTGCCCCTGCGAGTAATAACCGACAGATTCGTGTGATAAGTAGCCATGTTTTCCCGGAGCCAGCCGAAGCAAATACATTGGCATTGTGCTGAGGATGAGTCGAAGTATCTAAACTAGCCATAATTTAATAAGAATTTTTTTTACTGCGTGCCTGTTTCATATAGAATGCATTTTCTTTAAGTGCTATTGCTCTAACGAATATTTCCTTTTGATTTTAATTTATGTCTAAACAGTATGATGCCGCCGCTATTGAAGTATTGAGCGGCCTAGACCCGGTGCGTAAACGCCCAGGTATGTACACAGATACTGCCCGTCCAAACCACTTAGCACAAGAAATTATAGATAATAGTGTGGATGAGGCTATTGCTGGCCATGCCACCGGTATAGATGTCAGTTTATTCAAAGATGGGTCCTTAGAGGTCACCGATGATGGCCGTGGAATGCCGGTAGATAAACATCCAGAGCTTAAAATATCTGGTGTCGAGGTGATTATGACCACTCTCCATGCTGGAGGTAAATTTTCCAATAAGAACTACCAATTCTCAGGTGGTCTGCATGGAGTAGGGATATCGGTAGTTAACGCTTTATCAGAGCGTGTCGAAGTAACTATTCGCCGGGATGGCAAAGAGTACAGCATGTCATTTGCTAATGGCGACAAGACTTCATCTTTGAAGCAAATAGGCACAGTGGCCAAACGTACCACTGGAACAACTATTCGCTTTTGGCCAGATAAAAAATATTTCGATAGCATTAATTACTCAATTCCTAAATTAATGCATTTGCTTCGCGCTAAAGCGGTGTTATGCCCAGGTTTGCGTATTCGCTTTAAAGATGTCGTAAAAAATGAAAAAACAGAATGGTATTACGAGGCTGGCATCAGCGATTATTTGTTATCCGAGTTAAATGGAATGGTGCTACTTCCTATGAAGCCTGCGTATGGAAACTTCTCCTCGGAAAATGAAGCGGCTGAATGGGCGTTGACCTGGGTAGAAGAAGGGAGCGAATGGATTGCAGAAAGTTATGTGAATTTAATTCCCACTGCGCAAGGCGGGACTCACGTAAATGGGTTACGTACAGGATTAACTGATGCCTTAAGAGAGTTTTGTGAGACACGCAAATTAACACCTAGAGGTGTAAAGATTGCGCCCGATGATGTTTGGCAGCAGCTTGCTTACGTCTTATCAGTGAAAATGATGGATCCTCAATTTTCAGGTCAGACAAAAGAACGTTTAGGGTCGCGCGAAAGTGCGGCGTTTGTTTCAGGCGTAGTGAAAGATTCTATTGGTGTGTGGTTGCATCAAAATGTAGAAACGGGTGAAGCGCTTGCTCAATTGGTGATACGCAATGCTGAAAAGAGATTGCGCGCCATTAAAAAAGTGGTACGTAAGAGAGTTACAGCAGGCCCAGCGTTACCTGGAAAACTTGCCGACTGCTCTTCCCAAGACGTGACGCGTACGGAATTATTCTTAGTTGAGGGTGATTCAGCTGGTGGCTCCGCTAAACAAGCACGTGACCGAGAGTTTCAAGCTATTATGCCATTACGTGGAAAGATTCTTAACAGCTGGGAAGTGGTATCTGATCAAGTGTTGGCATCACAAGAAGTGCACGATATTGCAATTGCAATTGGGGTTGATCCCGGCGATTCGGATTTGAGCAAGTTACGCTATGGAAAGATTTGTGTACTGGCGGATGCGGACTCGGACGGTTTGCATATTGCCACATTGCTATGCGCACTTTTTTTGCGCCACTTCCCTGCGCTAATAGAAGCTGGACATGTTTATATTGCTATGCCGCCATTATTTAGAATTGATGTGGGTAAAGAAGTTTTTTACGCATTAGATGATGCAGAAAGACAGGCCATTGAAGACAGAATTTTTGCTGAAAAGAAAAAAGGGAAGGTGAATGTTACCCGTTTTAAAGGTTTGGGTGAAATGAATCCTAGTCAATTGCGTGAATCTACAATCTCTCCTGATAGTCGTCGATTAGTGCAGCTAACCATAGAGTCGGGTGATGATACTTATAAAATTATGGATATGCTATTGGGTAAAAAGAATATTCAGGGGCGTAAAGCTTGGTTAGAAGAGAAAGGCAACCTAGCCGAAATTTAATATTTAGGTAATCTTGGATTAGTCATGAGTGATAACTTTGAATTTGATTACGGCGATGTAGAACGTGTACCGCTACATACTTTCTCAGAGAAAGCCTACCTCGATTATTCGATGTATGTGATTCTTGATCGTGCTTTGCCGCAAATTGGTGATGGCTTGAAACCTGTACAGCGCAGAATTGTTTACGCCATGTCTGAGTTAGGTTTGTCGGCTGCTTCAAAACCTAAGAAGTCAGCACGTACAGTGGGTGACGTGATTGGTAAATTCCATCCTCATGGTGATTCGGCCTGCTACGAGGCTATGGTATTAATGGCTCAGCCATTCTCTTATCGTTATCCATTGGTGCAGGGTCAAGGTAACTGGGGCTCAACTGACGACCCTAAATCTTTTGCGGCAATGAGATACACTGAATCTCGATTAACGCCTTACGCAAAATCTTTGTTGCAAGAATTAGGTCAAGGTACGGTTGGCTGGACGCCAAATTTTGACGGTACCTTACAAGAGCCAGTGGTATTGCCTGCGCGCTTGCCAAATATATTGCTTAATGGTGGGATGGGGATTGCCGTGGGTATGTCTACGGATATTCCTCCGCATAATATTCGGGAAGTAGTGTCTGCTTGCATTCGCTTATTGGATGAGCCAAAAGCGACGACCAGTGAATTGTGTGAGCATGTGCTTGGTCCAGACTATCCCACTGATGCAGAAATAATTTCTAACCCAGATGAAATTCAAAACATTTACCAAACGGGTAATGGTCAAGTGCGTATGCGTGCTGTGTACGATCAGGAAATTGACGGAATAATTATTACCGCCTTGCCTTATCAGGTATCAGGTGCACGTGTGTTGGAGCAAATTGCACAGCAAATGAACGCCAAGAAGCTGCCAATGGTAGATGATTTGCGTGATGAGTCTGATCATGAAAATCCAGTACGGTTAGTGATTGTGCCCAGGAGTAATCGCATCAACGTGGAAGCATTGATGTTGCATTTATTTACTACTACAGACCTGGAGCGCACTTATCGAGTGAACATGAATGTCATTGGTATAAATGGTCGTCCACAAGTTAAAGATTTGCGTACGTTGTTGCAAGAGTGGTTGAAGTTCAGAACGCACACCGTTACGCGTCGATTGCAGTGGTGCTTAGATCGGGTTAATGAGCGTTTGCATATCTTAGAAGGTTTACTGATTGCCTATCTCAATATTGATGAAATTATTGCCATTATACGTGAGGAAGATGAGCCCAAGCTAGTGATGATGAAGCGCTTTAAGCTAAGTGATATTCAGGCTGAATCTATTTTAGAAATCAAGTTAAGACGCCTAGCTAAACTTGAAGAAATCAAAATTAAAGCAGAAACAAAAGAATTAAATGAAGAGAGAGAGACGTTAGAAAAAACGCTTGGTTCAAAAGCACGACTCAAAAAGCTAATTCGTACTGAGTTACTTGAAGATGCAGAAACTTATGGTGACGAAAGAAGATCTGCCATGGTAAGTCGAGCCGCTGCTCATCAGTTAGATGAAACGCAATTAATGCCTGCTGAATTAACGACAGTAATCTTGTCGCAGCGAGGATGGGTAAGAGCTGCCAAAGGGCATGAGGTTGACCCCGTTGAAATGAATTACAAAGCAGGTGACCAATATCAATCACATGCCTTTGGTAAGAGTAATCAAATGGCTGTATTTTTAGATTCGCAAGGTAAGGCCTATACTCTCCCTGCACATAGTTTGCCCTCGGCGCGCGGACAAGGTGAATCGTTAGCGGCGCGTTTCAATCCTGCTGATGGTGCGAGTTTTGTTGGTGTCATGACTGGAGACCCTGATAGTCTATATTTTCTTGCAACAGACTTTGGCTATGGGTTTGTGTGTAAGTTAGAAGATCTATATTCGCGTAATAAGGCGGGTAAACGCATTTTGAATGTGCCGCTGGGTGCAAAAGTGTTACCTCCAGTATTGGTGCGTTCTCATGAAGAAGATTGGATTGTTGCTGTGGGTTTGGAAGGTTATATGTTAGTAACCGAGCTTTCTGAATTTCCATTAATGTCCAAAGGCAAAGGCATTAAATTCATCAATATACCAAGTGCAAAACTTAAGGCGGGCGAAGAAAAAGTGCATCATGTCTGTCTTATACAGGATGGTGAAGCACTCACACTATATTGCGGCAAGAAGCATAAAACCATGAAAGGTGGTGAAGTTGACGGGTATGCGGGAGAACGTGGTAGACGTGGGCTTAAGTTGCCTCGAGGTTATCGAGTCGTCGATCGCTTGGTTGTTGATTTTGCCTCTGACTGATTGAGTGAACTATTTAAGATTGATTTGTCATAAATTGCCACTATGCTTATATTTGCTAGTATTAGAACTTGAACCGGTTATTCAGTAAGAGGTAGTCATGTTTTCACGTATCGGATTATTTTTAGCAGCGAACTTTGGTGTATTAGCCGTCCTGAGTATTTCTTCTCGCGTGCTTGGGCTTGATGCATGGTTAGCGCAACAGGGTATGGCAGGCCAAGTCAACGGCTTACTGATTATGGCCTTAGTGATGGGCTTCGGTGGCTCGTTTATTTCCTTAGCGATATCTAAATGGATGGCTAAGCGAAGCATGAAAGTGCAAGTAATTGAATCACCGCAAAACGATAGCGAGCGATGGTTAGTAGAAACGGTTCGCAAACAAGCTGAGCAGGCGGGTATCGGAATGCCGGAAGTCGGGGTATTTCAATCACCACAACCGAACGCATTTGCCACAGGCATGAATAAAAACGCTGCCTTAGTAGCTGTCAGCACAGGTCTACTGCAATCCATGTCTAAAAACGAAGTAGAAGCTGTATTAGGTCACGAAGTGAGTCATGTGGCAAATGGTGACATGGTTACCATGGGTCTGTTACAAGGAGTGCTGAATACCTTTGTAATTTTGTTTTCTCGTATTATCGGTATGTTAATAGACCGTGCTGTATTTAAAATTGAACGCGGCATAGGTCCAGGCTATTGGATAGGAAGTATTGTTGCTGAAGTGGTGCTAGGTATTTTGGCGGCCATTATTGCTAAATGGTTTTCGCGCCGAAGAGAATATCGTGCTGACATAAGTGGCGCTGAACTTGCTGGTAAACAAAATATGATTGCAGCATTGCGACGATTACAATCTGCGCATGAGCCTGAAAGTTTACCTGGCGAATTGGCGGCATTTGGAATATCAGGTGGAGTTAAAGGAGGTTTGCAGAAGTTACTAATGTCGCATCCGCCGCTAGCACAACGGATTGCAGCGCTAGAGAAGTTGTAACTTAAGTTCTCGTCAGGCTCGCAGAAGAAGTCTTCGCTAACAAAATCAACATTGACTGACCAAATCTGAGGTAAAGCTTCTGCAGATTCTACGAATGGTGCGATTATCATAGTATTTTTCTGTTTTGCCTGTTTGCATATATGTCTAATCTCTTCAATGCGCTCTTTATCACCATTCTTAAGGCTGGCCATTAGCTGAAAACTTAGCTTTAAGTAACTGGCAGGAATCATCGATAGAATCTTTTCTGGCTCTCGGCTGATTCCGAATGCATCAATAGCAATTTGACAACCAAGCTGTTGTAACTGAGCTGCGAATTCGCGCGAATCTTTTAAGTGGCTAATGATGCTTTCTTCACGCATATTAAAGACTAGCCTAGATGGATCGACATTATTGCTTTTACATTGTTTTTCTAACCATACTGCGAATTGTTGATCGTTTAAAGCACCTGTAGTTCATTTAATGAAAAACTGAGATTTAGGACTTTTATCAGTATGTTCAGCAAGTTTTTTAATTGCTGTGGTTGCTACCCAGCGGTCAAGCATTATTGACACGTTTGCTCTCTCTATACTTGGTAGCAACTCGGCCAAAGAAATTTTTGCACCTTCTTTGCTGACTAGCTGAGTATATATTTGGTAACGATTCTCAGTTTTTCCATTAATGCTAACAATCGGCTGGACTAATAGTAGAAATCTATTTTCGCGAGTAGCATCTTGTAACTCTTGCTTCCATTTTTGATCCAGGAATGTGCCAGTCAGGCTACGTGATTCTTCAGCGAAAATATAAAGTTCCTGCATTTTATTTTCCCAGGCATGGTCACATGCTGATTTAGCTGTAGATAAAACATCTGTGACTTTTCTCAGGTCTAGACCTAATGATGTGGCGCCTATATATAACTCCGGAGAAATCTTTTGGTTTTTGGTTGTGGCTGGATTTTTGTCGATTGCATCTCTAAGGCATGCGCCTAATGCAACTAGTTTATTTTCGTTATTCTCGGAAGTCAGTATGGCGAATGATTTGTCATTGATTTTTCCAAGTACTTCCTCGTCGTTACATACTTGTTTAAGCGCTTCAGCTATATGTGAGTTCAGCTTGTCAATTGCACTGATACCAAATTGATCTCTGATGGCATCGATATTGGCAATGTCAATCTGAATATAAGTCGACGGAATTTTTCCAGCTTGGGCAAATTTAATTGCTTCTTGGATTTTGTCAGTAAACGATTTTTTTGTGGGAGAAACCAGCTTCATGCTCATTAATATAACTAAACTGCTCTTGCAGGTCTTTGGGTTCACTTGTTTGCATGTGCAATATAAATTGTACGCAGGTCTCGCCATCAATTAATATCGGACTGTATTCGATATCGGGATAGAAAAATTCATCGCCTGATTTAAAACTTAGGCTAGTAGTTCCGGAAGTGTGATTCTTGCTAACGTCTTTTAGTATCGATTTTAATGATGCTTTGTCATCAGGTGACACTAATTCTAATATTGATAATACGCTTGCGTCTTTGAAGTCTTCAATTTCGAATAATTTTAAATATGATGCATTAGCGTAAGTATGTAATCCCTCGTGGATATAACAGATGGCGTCGCGTGAGTTATCAAGAATTTTATTGTAACGTTGACTTAGTTCTATATAGTTATCTGCTTGTGCTTTTAAGGCCTGAATGTAAAATTCTGTCTGCGCAAGACGTGACGTCACGTGTTTTAACTGTTCGCTGTCATTGTAAGGTAGTACAGTATGGGCACCATCCATGAATAATTTTGATTGCTGGGTAGATGCGTCTTCACAAAGTGCAACTATCGGTGCTTCGTGAGAATCTGTCGTAAAGCAAGAGCGAGTATCTCGGATGCCTAGCTCACTAATATTGTTAGTTTGAATGGTAATGTGAGGATTTATCTCTAAATTTTTTACTTCTTCGAGTTGCTCTTTGGATGAAACAATGGTCTTTTGCACCGCAAAACCTGCTGATTTTATTGTTCGCACAATATTGTCAGCATTGTTTGCATCTTGGTCAATCACCAATATTTTTAATGTTTGATTCATGTGTTTATAAGTCGTGCCCTTTCGGTAAAGCGATTATCATTATTAGTTGCTGAATATTTTTCTTGGTTTTTGGGGTTGACGTTGCTCCATTTCTTGACGCGGAGTGGATGCAATATCTGGTTGTGTCAATGGATTCTGTGTAGACGTATAGATTCACATGTCTAATAACTTCCTATCAGGTTTAAATTTCCAACTTTAGATTTTAAAACTTGTGCTAATAAAAATCGGCTAGCTAGCCGCCTATTGGTCGGCAGTAGTGCTCCGTTTATCCTAATAGGTATGAATAAGTATGACTGTTATCCAGTTTGAAGTTTGTGGCTGTCTTATCAACTAGAAAATTTCAATAAAATGATTAACAATTAATAGGTTAGAGGTCTTAGTAAGATTTGCTGTTTTGGCCAGAAATTTCCTGAGCAAGTTTAGGCACCAAGTAGCCGGGGAGATTGTCTTTCATTTGTTGGATGATTTGTTTGGCCTCTTTATTTGGGACCTTGAAGTGGTGTGTTCCTTTGGCGTGGTCAAGCATGTGCAGGTAATAAGGAAGGATGCCAGCTGCAAATAATTTATTAGATAAATCAATCAGCACATCAGCATTGTTGTTGACATTATTTAGCAGCACAGATTGATTGAGTGTAGTTGTATTTGTTTGTTTGATTTTTTGCACTACATCACAAAATTTCTGATTAATTTCATCGGGGTGATTGATGTGAAATACACATACTTTGTTGAGTGTAGAGCTGTTGAGTGTGGCGAGTAATTCATGTGTGATGCGCTCAGGAAATACAGAGGGAAATTTTGTGTGTAAGCGAATCGTTTTGATATGAGAAATTTTTTCTAGCGATTTAAAAAGATAATTGAGAATTTCATCTTCTAAGCTAAGTGGGTCCCCACCGCTGAGGATGACTTCATTCACAGATTTGTCTTGTTGGCAAAAAGTTAGTGCTTGTTTGAAGTGATGCGTATTGGGATTGGATTGAGGATAAGGGAAATCTTTTCTAAAGCAATAACGGCAATGTATTGGACAGGTGTTGTTGGTGATTAGCAATACACGGTGATTATATTTCTTGATCACACCGGGCTGTAAGGTTGCCGAAATGTCACCAACTGGGTCATGTGTGTAACCTGGTGGGTCTATTAGCTCTTGTGTACTTGCTAGGTACTGTCTTAATACTGGCCCATCAAGGCTGTGGCTTTCGAGAAATTGCTGGGATACTTGAATTGGGAATAACGAATTAACTTTAGTCAGTTCGTCTAAGCTAATTGAGTAATCTGCCGCATTATTAGACATTTCTTTAATGCCCACATATATTTTTGCAAATAACTTTTTCCAGTGTAGGGGATGTTCTGCTGTTTGCTTACGCGGTATCATGTTGAATCCTCTAAATTATCAAAGTTATCTTTATGTCAAATTACAGTACTAGCGAATTCAAATCAGGTCTTAAAATTATGCTTGATGGAGATCCTCATTCCATCGTGGAAAATGAATTTGTAAAACCTGGTAAAGGTCAAGCATTTAACCGAGTCAGGATTCGCAACCTTAAGACAGGGCGAGTGGTGGATCGTACCTTCAAGTCTGGAGATAGTGTAGAGGGAGCTGATGTTATGGATGTAGATATGCAATATTTATATACGGATGGTGAATATTGGCATTTTATGGATCAAAGCACATTTGAGCAGCATGCTGCTGATAAAACTGCCGTAGGGGAAACTTCTAAGTGGTTGAAAGATCAGGATGTCTGCCAAGTCACATTGTATAATAGAGCGCCTTTGTTGGTGACTGCGCCAAATTTTGTGGAATTAAAAATCACTCAATCTGATCCTGGTGTGAAAGGTGATACAGCACAAGGTGCCACTAAGCCAGCCACGCTTGAAACTGGGGCAACAGTGAAGGTACCTCTTTTTGTTGAAGAGGGCGAAGTGATCAAGATTGATACGCGTACAGGCGAATATGTGTCTCGGGTAAAAGATAATTAGTCTGTTAATTTAGTTCCATGTCTGATTGGCGCTCGACAGCTAGTTTGTATAATCTGGAGCAACGCGCACAGCTACTGAATCAGTCGCGCAGCTTTTTCTCTGAACGTAATGTGCTGGAGGTAGAGACACCTCTAGCATGCGCATATACAGTAACTGAAGCAAATATTGAGTCGTTTGGTTTTTTTGCTGATGGCGCTCAACGATATCTACAAACCTCTCCTGAATATGCCATGAAGCGACTGCTAGCTGATGGCGCACCAGATATTTTTCAAATATGTAAATCTTTTCGTGTAGGTGAGCTGGGCGATTTGCATAATCCTGAATTCACCATAATTGAATGGTATCGGCGCGAGTATTCATTACAACAAATTATGGAGGAAACGGTTGATCTTATTTCGTGTCTGTTAACGGCAAGTGATGCATTTATTAATATTGAATATATTAGTTACTACGATTTAGCTGAAAAATCTCTAGGAGTGTCTCTGCAGTCTTTGACTGGTAATGAGATTAAACAGCTAGCCGTGGAAAATGGTTTGGTGTTACGAGCGGATTTGTCATCGCAGCAATGCATAGATTTTTTATTCTCACATAAAGTTGAATTTGCAATGTGTGAACAATCTATTACTGTGGTGTTCCACTATCCTGCTGCACAAGCTGCTTTATCTAAGATAAATGACGATGATGATTCTGTCGCTGAAAGGTTTGAAGTGTTTTACAAGGGGGTGGAACTGGCTAATGGCTACGTGGAGTTATTAGATCCTGAACAACAACTAGATCGGTTTGCTAATGATCAAAAAAATCGCAAGGATAGAGGATTAACAGAGATTGAAATTGATCAGCGTCTAATAGCTGCACTACGACAGGGTCTGCCAGAATGTGCGGGTGTTGCTGTTGGTTTTGATCGCGTCTTGATGTTAGCACTAGGTGCATCTTCATTAGCAGAGGTTATTAGCTTTGATTGGTCTAGGGCTTAAGCCTTTGTGCGTTTGGCGATGGTTTCTCCCATTTTAATAGGCTGGTCAATATGCAATTGTTTTAATGCCTGCGCATAATTTTTTGAAAACATCATCACCACGGTTGAGCCCATATTGAATGTGCCTATCTGCTCTCCTTTCTGTAACGATATGGATCGATCACCATAATCATAGTGAACAGAGGTGTTTAAGTGTGGGGGGGTCACTAACCCTTCCCAAGTCATTTCAATTGCAGCCACGTTAACGGCGCCTACCATGGTAATAGCCATATAGCCGCTGTCTACTTTGAAGATGGAGACCACTCTTTCGTTGCGCGCATATAATTTCTCAATTGCTTTTGGTGCATATGGGGCAACGCTAAATAATCTGCCTGGAACATAAATCATTTCTAATAGCTGACCTGCATAGGCGCTATGCACGCGATGGTAATCGCGTGGGGACAAATAAATTGTATAAAAGCTACCGCCAATAAATTGTTCTAGATATTTGCAGTTAGGCGTTAAGAACTCATTGAGAGTGAATGTTTTGCCTTTTGCTTGTAAAAGCGTGTGTTGATCAATATCGCCAAACATGCTGATTTTGCCATCGCAAGGAGAGGCAATGCATTCTGTGCTTTTGTTGATCGGACGTGTGCCAGGTTTTAACTCGCGCGTGAAAAATTCATTGAATGTTGGATATTGGGAAATGTCATCAACGACAGCATCCTTCATATCAACTTTGAAAGTGCTGATAAAGGCTTTAATTAATGCCCCTACAAAAGGTAGGCGTTGGCGCGTGAGCCAAAATGTTGTGCGTGACAATAAATGATGTGGAAAGCAGTGAAAGATTAAGCTTTTTAGCTTTTCCCAGGGTGTAGCAAGCGTTGATTCCATTATTGATAAAATTTACGAATAGTTAAAAAGTCTTGAACGATATCCTCAGCATTATGCGGTGCGCCAAAAACAGCACTAATTCCTGTGTCTGGAGCAATTAAGAAAATTGAACTACTGTGATCGACTGAGTAGTCTGATGATTCTTGTTTGGGTAATTGCTTGATAGCAATAATGCCCATATTCTTTAAAAATGGTGCGAGTTGTTTTGATGGAGCAGTGACGCCTAGCGCATGTGCACTAAAAGCGTTGGTATAAGACTTTAACTTTGCTGGCTGGTCTCGTTCCGGGTCGACTGACACAAAAATAATTTTTATATCGTCTTCTATATTGTGTTTCGACTTTAATTTATTCACAGTGGCGCTTAAGATGCCTAATGTGATTGGGCAAATGTCGGGACAATGAGTGAAGCCAAAGAACCAAAATGTCCATGCCCCCTTGATACTGTCAGGGGTAAGTATATTGTTGTCGTAATCGATCAGCGTGAAGTTCGCGATAGACTTCTGTTGGTCGTATAAATAGGTTGCCTGTTTTAGCTGTTGATGAATATCGCCTAACGCAAATTGCTTGCCGGATGCGTAAATGCCTAAGCCAATAGAAACAGCAATCGCTAGGATAACTAAGATTGCTTTGTTTATCGCGTTCATGATTGTTATCGTTATAAGGCTAAAGGTTATCGACTTGAATAAATTTAATTAATCAGTCAAGGATGAAAAATCCTACAGTACTGTCTTGCAATACCATTGCAGAAGCAGTGTACGAAATTACTGATCTTTTGCAAAAGTACCCGTTAAATTACGGTCACGGTATACAAACCTCAATAGATGAGGCCGCGTATCTTGTCAGTTTTGTAGTTGGATTGCCACCCGATTTTGATGGACAATCGGCAGCGCAATTGCTTGATCAGGCTGAAATTGATCGACTACAAGTTTTTTTGCACAAACGCATATTTTCTCGCACTTCTCTGGCTTATTTGTTGGGTGAAACCTTATTTTTAGGGATGAAGTTCTACGTTAATGAACATGTGTTAATTCCGTGCTCGCCGATTGCGGAAATGATAGACGATCGATTTTTCCCTTGGTGGCCAGATAAGCTGTCGGTAAGAAGAATTCTGGATCTGTGCACAGGTAGCGGCTGTTTGGGGATACTGGCAGCATTAGAATTCAAAGATTCTCAAGTCGATGTCAGTGATGTTGATCCCCAAGCACTACAAGTTGCGAGTAAGAATATTGCCTTTCACGGTCTGGAATCTCGTATAAATGCTGTACTTTCAGATGTCTACGAGCAACTTCCTGGCGATCAATATGATATTATCGTCGCCAATCCGCCGTATGTTCCCGTGTCGGAGCAGTCAGATTTGCCTAGTGAGTTTTCCCATGAGCCAGCGCATGCCTTATTTGCTGGAGAGGACGGCCTTGATATCGCCAAGCGGATTATTTTCGGTGCGAGTCAGTTTCTCGAACAAAAGGGTATCTTGGTGTTAGAAGTGGGTCAGTCAGCGCTTGCGTTGCAAGCACAGTTTCCACTCTATGATTTCATGTGGCATGAGTTAGAACATGGTGGAGAGGGGATATGTGTATTGACTTACGATGAATGTAAGCAAATTTTTGAAACAAATTCTGTTGAGTAAATTAAATGTCCGGTAATACTTTTGGAACTTCATTTTGTGTGACCTCCTTCGGGGAAAGTCATGGACCTGCTATTGGCGCAATTGTTGATGGGTGTCCTCCTGGTATTCCGTTAACGGTAGAGCACTTGCAGCCAGATTTGGATCGTCGCAAACCGGGACAATCTAAATTTACTACGCAACGGCGCGAATCAGATCGCGTTGAAATTTTGTCCGGCGTGTTTGAAGGTATGACCACAGGAACGCCGATTGGATTAATAGTTCGTAATGAGGATCAGCGTTCCAAAGATTATTCTAATATTGCGCAGAGTTTTAGACCGGGTCATGCGGACTACACTTATTTTAAAAAATACGGTATTCGTGATTACCGTGGTGGCGGTCGATCTTCGGCGAGAGAAACAGCCATGCGTGTTGCTGCTGGTGCGATAGCAAAACAGTTTTTATTGCGTGATTACCAAACTGAGATTCATGCATGTGTTACACAGATCGGTGATATTCGTGTGCAAAACATGAGCTGGAATGTGGTTGAAAATAATCCATTCTTCTTTGGCGATGAAACCCAAGCGCCTAAACTAGAAGCATTGCTAGATCAATTGCGTCGCGAGGGTGATTCGATTGGTGCACGTTTGATGGTGCAGGCGAGTGGTGTGCCGGTCGGTTGGGGAGAACCTATATTTGATCGCTTAGATGCTGATATCGGTAAAGCAATGATGTCTAT
Source organism: uncultured Gammaproteobacteria bacterium (assembly GCA_951812785.1). Taxonomy (GTDB): domain Bacteria; phylum Pseudomonadota; class Gammaproteobacteria; order UBA4575; family UBA4575; genus UBA1858. The sequence continues at coordinate 1,327,566 of OX638335.1, read as the reverse complement.
TAATGCAGTGAAAGCAGTAGAGATTGGTTCTGGATTTGACTGTGTTACACAGCGCGGGAGTGAGCACCGCGATAATATTCAACCAGGTGGATTTCTATCAAATAATTCCGGTGGAACATTAGGTGGGATTAGTTCAGGCCAAGATGTGATTGCGTCAATTGCATTAAAGCCCACTTCAAGTATTCGCGTATCTGGTGAGTCTGTTGATCAGCAAGGCAAACAAACAGAAGTGGTGACCACTGGGCGCCATGATCCATGCGTGGGTATACGAGCAGTGCCCATTGCGGAAGCAATGATGGCTTTAGTGTTGGCGGATCATGCGTTACGTCATCGCGGCCAAAATGCCAATGTCAGTACTGATTTCCCTGATATACCTGCGTCTAAATAAATAAGCAATGAGTGAAATTTAAGTCGAATTACTAAATTCGATCAATATTAATTTAATTAACAATAACAAGTAGTAAACAATATTAAAAATTAACGCCCATGACCGGATTATCTTTATACGACAAGCTGTGGAATTCTCATGTAGTGCATACACAGGATGATGACACTAGCCTGATCTATATTGATCGACATCTAGTGCATGAAGTGACCTCGCCGCAAGCGTTTGAAAGCTTACGTTTAGCTGGTCGTGCGCCATGGCGCAAAGCATCTGTCCTTGCGGTGCCCGATCACAATGTGCCGACTAAAGATCGAGATAAAGAAATTGCCGACCCAATCTCACGTAAACAATTGCAAGCGTTAGATGAAAACTGCAATTTTTTTGCGCTACAGAAATTCGAAATGAATGATCCGCGTCAAGGTATCGTGCATGTGATTGGGCCAGAGCAAGGTGCGAGTTTGCCGGGCATGACGATTGTCTGTGGCGATTCGCATACATCAACTCATGGTGCGTTGGCAGCACTGGCATTTGGTATTGGCACTTCGGAAGTAGAACATGTGCTAGCGACGCAATGTTTGTTATTAAGAAAAACAAAATCTATGCGTGTGAATATTCATGGAGTACTAGCCAAAGGTGTTTACTCTAAAGATATTGTATTGGCGTTAATTGCAAACATTGGTACTGCTGGTGGCAATGGACACACTATAGAATTTTGTGGTGAAGCAATTGAAAGCTTGTCGATTGAAGCGCGTATGACAATTTGCAATATGTCGATCGAAGCGGGCGCACGAGCAGGAGTGATTGGTGTTGATGATAAAACCATTGAGTACATTGCTGGCCGTCCTTTTGCGCCTAAAAATGCAATGTGGGATGCTGCAGTAAAGTCTTGGCGTCAGCTGGTATCAGATGATGATGCAAGCTTCGATAGCACGGTTGATCTGGATGCTAGTCAATTAAGTCCTCAAGTGAGCTGGGGGACCTCGCCTGAAATGGTGGTGCCTGTTGATGGTATGGTGCCAGACCCAGATACAGAATCAAATGCAACAAAGGCAGAGGGCATGCGTAATGCGCTTGCTTATATGGGCTTGACGCCTGGGCAAGCAATAAATCAAATTAAAGTTGATAAAGTATTTATAGGCTCATGTACTAATTCTAGAATTGAAGATTTGCGTGAAGCCGCCAAAGTTGTTCAAGGCAAGCAACTTGCCAGCAACGTTAAGTTGGGAATGATCGTGCCAGGCTCAGGATTAGTTAAGCGTCAAGCAGAGCAAGAAGGGCTAGATCAAATATTCAAAGCAGCAGGCTTTGAATGGCGTGATCCGGGATGCTCTATGTGCTTAGGTATGAATGCCGATCAACTAGAATCTGGCGAACGTTGTGCTTCTACATCGAACCGAAATTTCGAAGGTCGGCAAGGACAAGGTGGTCGCACCCATTTAGTCAGTCCAGCGATGGCAACAGCAGCAGGCATTGCGGGTCATTTTGATGATGCGCGCAAATACTTTAACTAAAGAGTTTAATTATGCAATCGTTCACTACATTGACATCAAGTTTATTGCCATTGGATCGGCCTAATGTCGATACCGATGCGATCATTCCTAAGCAATATTTGAAATCTGTAAAAAAGAGTGGTTTTGGAATTAATTTGTTTGATGATTGGCGTTACCTAGATCCCGGTGATCCGGATCAAGACAACAGTCATCGTCGTATAGATACAGATTTTATTCTGAATAATGCGCAATATAAAAATGCACAAATATTACTAGCACGGGACAACTATGGATGCGGCTCATCGCGTGAACATGCTGTGTGGGCAATGTTGGATTATGGTTTTCGTGCAGTGATTTCAACAAGTTTTGCCGATATATTTTTTAGTAACTGCTATAAGAATGGATTGCTTCCTATCGTTTTAGAAAAGGATGCAGTTGATAAATTGTTTGATGAAAGTTTGAATAAGCCCGATTACTCAGTATCGATTGATCTGGATAGGCAACAGGTCACTTCAGATGCGATCGGCACATGCAGTTTTGATATCGATGAGTTCCGTAAGCATTGCATGCTAAACGGTTTGGATGAGATTGGAATTACCTTGACGTATGAAGATAAAATTCATGCTTATGAAGATAAATTAAAAGTGTCATCACCATGGTTATTTATTAATGGCTAATTTGAAAAAATCTAAAATACTAGTATTGCCGGGCGATGGGATCGGCCCGGAAATTGTTGATGAAGCAGTTAAAGTGCTTGAATGCTTGCGTGAAAATGGTTTGTCAATAGAAGTCGAACACGGTCTGATTGGTGGTGCGGCTTATGATAAAACTAACTCTCCATTCCCAGCTAAAACGATTGCGCAAGCAGAAGAATGTGGTGCTATTTTATTAGGCGCAGTAGGTGGTCCTCAGTACGATCAAGTGGAAAGACATTTGCGTCCAGAGCAAGGGCTATTAGACATACGTGCGCATCTGAATTTATTTGCTAATTTACGTCCTGCATTATTGTATGCAGAACTAGCTTCAGCTTCTTCTTTGAAGCCAGAATTAGTCGCGGAACTAGATCTGCTTATAGTCAGAGAGCTTACTGGTGGTATCTATTTTGGTCAGCCGCGCGCACAAGAAGTTGAGGATAATGTACGTCGGGCTTACAACACTATGGTGTATGACGAAAATGAAATTCGTCGTATTGCTCATGTGGCCTTTCTTGCTGCGCAGAAACGCGATAGGCGATTATGTTCAGTAGATAAAGCTAACGTACTAGAAGTGTCTCTGCTATGGCGTGAAGTCATGGAGGAAGTGCATCAGGAATATGCTGATGTTGAACTCAGTCATATGTATGTAGATAACGCTGCAATGCAACTAGTAAGGGCGCCTAAACAATTTGATGTCATGGTGACTTCAAACTTATTTGGCGACATTCTTTCAGATGCGGCGGCGATGTTAACGGGCTCAATTGGCATGCTGCCTTCAGCATCTCTTAATCAAGATAATAAAGGCATGTATGAGCCGATTCATGGTTCAGCAACTGATATCGCCGGTAAGGGTATCGCTAACCCATTGGCGACGATTTTGTCTGTTGCCATGCTATTGCGTTACTCATTGAATCAACAACAAGCAGCTCAAAATATAGAACAAGCTGTGATTGCAACTCTTCAGCAGGGCGTGCGTACTCAAGATATTGCAGATGCCAACACCAAGGCGGTATCTACCGGTGAAATGGGCAATGCAGTGATTAAAAATTTACAGAAAATACTATTAGTTTAAGTTTTAAATTTAGGAAGGTTAAGGAAGCGCAATGGCTAAAAAATATGATGTTGCTGTAGTAGGTGCGACAGGTGCCGTGGGCGAGGTGATATTGTCAATTCTTGCTCAACGTAAATTCCCAATAGGAAATATCTATGCTTTAGCTAGTGAGCGTTCAGTTGGTAAGCCGGTTGCTTTTGGTAACCGTTGCTTAGAGGTTCAAGATTTAGCCACATTTGATTTTTCGCAAGTGCAAATAGGATTGTTTTCTCCCGGTGCATCGGTATCTGATATTTATGCGCCGTTAGCTGCCGAGAAAAGCTGTGTAGTGATTGATAACACTTCCAGATTCCGCTATGAAGACGATATTCCCTTAGTGGTGCCAGAAGTAAATCCTCACGCCATTGCTGATTATAAAAATCAAGGAATAATCGCCAATCCAAACTGTTCGACAATCCAAATGCTAGTGGCATTAAAGCCTATTCATGATGCCGTCGGAATCGAAAGAATTAACGTTGCAACTTACCAAGCAGTGTCCGGAACGGGCAAAGAAGCGATCGATGAATTAGATGCTCAAACCCGGGCTATTATGGTGGGTGCGCCGCTGAATTGTAGCGTTTATCCGAAACAAATTGCTTTTAACGCGCTGCCACATATAGACATATTCCAAGATAACGGATACACCAAAGAAGAGATGAAAATGGTTTGGGAGACACATAAGATTATGGGTGATGACAGCATCCGTGTGAACCCAACTGCCGTCAGAATTTCGGTGAAATTTGGCCATTCAGAAGCTGTTCATTTAGAGCTTAAAAAGCCGATGACTGCAGCACAGGCCAGAGAGGTGTTGGCAAAAGCACCAGGTATCGTGGTTATGGATGAGCGACGAGACGGAGGCTATCCCACTGCGGCAACTGATGCAGATGGAACAGATCCAGTATTTGTTGGTCGCATTCGAGAGGATATCTCCCACCCTAAAGGCCTCAATATGTGGATAGTGAGTGACAATGTAAGAAAAGGTGCGGCTTTAAATAGTGTTCAGATCGCAGAATTTTTGATCGAAAAGCATATATAACCTATATTGATATCGTGAGTTACTCATTTAACTTAAAGTAGAATCTTTAACACAACTTGATAATTGGCTAGTGAACATACAGAAAGTAATTATGGGGGGAGCAAGAGTGCATAAGGAGATTGTGGCGCTTACTTTATTGGCCACTTTGCTTGTTGGAAGCCCCGGGTTTGTCTTCGCCTTTAGATTAGGTGAAATAGAAATTAACTCTGCACTTAATCAGGCAATGGATGCAGAGATCGATCTGGTAGGTTTCAGTGCAGCCACTATTGATGAAGTTCAAGTTGAACTAGCTAGTCAACAGATGTTTGAGAGAGTGGGTGTTCCGCGACCTTACATTCTGACTCGCTTAAAATTTACACCGATGATTTCCAATGGCAAACCAGTTATTAAAGTGACTTCAACAGATGCTATACGTGAGCCATTCCTCGCTTTCTTAATTGATGTGCATTGGGCAAAAGGTAAGCTACTTAGAGAATATACGGTGCTATTAGATCCCCCTGTTTTTGGTGGGAATACTAGAGTCACAATTCAAGCACCAAAAGTGGCAGCACAACCTGCGGCAGTTGCAAAGAAGCCAGTGCCTAAACTTCGTACAGCAACTAAAACACCTGCGCTAAGAGTGCCAACTCCTAGTCTGCGCCCAACGCAAGCTGCTGTACCCAGTACAGTAGCTCTAAAAAAGATTCAATCCAGACCAGTTGGTCGTGGGGATACTCTATGGAGTATTGCCGAGCTTTATGCACATGAGAATGGTGTAAGCGTCAATCAAATGATGTTGGCTATTCACGCCGCCAACCCACAGGGTTTTGTGAAAAACAACATTAATAATTTAAAGTCGGGTGTGGTTCTACGCATTCCTGCGGATGTGGAGCCAAGATATTCTGTGCGCGAAGCACTTGCAGAAGTTCGACGTCAAAGGCAAGTATGGAAGCAAAGTACACCGTTTGATTCAAGTGAAGTTAATGTTGATGCTGTCGATATAGCTGACGACGAAACAATGGGAACGCCTGAACTATTAAAGCAAGAGCAATCAAAAACTATTGATTCGTCTTTGTCTATTTTAGGTGGTGATGTCGTAGATGGCAAAACAGGCGGTGATGCTAATGCAAAGTTAAAAAAATTACATAAGCAGGTTAATCTGCTTACGGAGAATTCGAAGTCTAAAGGCCAAGAAAATGCTGAATTGAAAGGTCGTATAGAATCACTTGAGTCAATGCTTAAAAAGCAGGAAGATATTATTAGTCTGCAAAATGAGCAATTGGCTCAGTTGCAAAATACACTAGCTACGAAAAGCCCTGATTTAGCAGGGCAATCTTCGGCGGAAGTACTTGCAGCAGAAATGGAAGTTAAATTTAAGCACAGTATTAAAGCAGCTACAGTTGAACCATTACCTGATTTCTCGGGCCCAATTCCAGAAGAATTCTTGGTTGCAGAACAGCAAGCAGACGTTGCGCAACCTGAAAGTTTAGTGGCTGAAGTAGCGCCGAAGGTGTTAGCCGAAGTTGTTCCAGTTGAGTCGGTAGTTGAAGTCTCTTTTGTTGAAAAAATCGTAGCAGTACTTAAAGATCAGAGTAAGACTGTAATTTATGCGGGGATTGCCTTAGTGGCGCTTCTCCTTGGTTGGTTAGGCATCAAGCGACGCAATGCAAAATTAGAAAATATCGATCTTGAAGCAAATGATCTACCAGCGTTTGAAGAAGAACTATCATTTGACGAAACAGTGATTGCCACTCCTGATAGTATTGATGAATCATTGGATGTTCTTGGAACAGTCAACGCTCAAAGTGAGGCTTCGTTAGGTGTTGATGATGTGCTAGCAGAGGCCGACGTATACATTTCCTATGAACTTTATCAGCAAGCAGAGGATCTGCTAAGAGATGGTCTTGCTAAAGAACCCGACAATGCAAAATACCAAGTTAAATTAGCCGAGATTTATTACAAAGATAAGAAGCCTAGCGAGTTTGTACAATATGCAGAAGCGATGCAACCAATTATGGATAAGCAATCTCCAGAATGGAATAAAATTGCTTCAATGGGTGCTGCTCTAGCCCCAGCGCATGAGTTGTTTGCTGGAGCCAATGATGAACCAGAGGCGGTAGAATCTATCAAGAGTGATGACATTAATAACTTTAATATGACTTCCGAGAATATGAAAGATTTCGATCTAGATGATAATTCACTAGAGTTTATCTTTTATGATGATGGTGAATTAAGTGATGAGGTATCTGAGAAGCTTGAAGATACCATTGCTGAAAAGACAGAAGCATTTGCAGCGGATACTGATGAAGACAGTCTTGGTGAGCCGTCTATAGCAACTTTAGAATCAGGTTTGGATTTTAACTCAGAATCTGATGATGAAACTTTAATCTTCGATCCGGATGATATTGATCTCGACGGTATGGAAGAAGATTCTTTGCCAACACTGAAAACCTCTGGAGCTAGTGAGCCTGATCTGGATTTTGAGGGTTCAAATGAAGATTTAGCCAGCGAAACAGGCGCATTTAAAAAAGACATGCTTGTAGATAATGTGACTGAGCAATCTGATGTTGGAAGCATTGATTCAACTGTGACGAGTCCAGATGAGTTTACAGCTGATTTTGAAGATCCGTCTGTGATTGAAGAGGTTGGAACAAAGCTAGATTTAGCTAGAGCATTTGTAGACATGGGTGATGTAGATGCTGCCAAAGAAACCTTGGTGGAAGTCATAGAGCAGGGCGATCAAACTCAAATTCAACAAGCAAAGGACTTGCTAGATAAGTTAAACTAACATGTAAGTTCTAGTTATAATTTATGCACAAAGCCTCAGTGTGTACACTGGGGCTTTGTTGTTTTTAGCGACAGAAAATATATGAAATTTGCAGGTATCGTTGAATATGATGGAAGTGATTTTTGTGGGTGGCAGCGACAGTCGCATGTGCCATCTGTGCAAGAAGCAGTTGAGCGTGCGATTAGCTTAGTTGCCAACCATGAAGTTGGCATTGCGTGTGCAGGACGTACAGATACTGGTGTACATGCCTTAGGGCAGGTAATGCATTTTGAAACCAATGCTCAGCGTGAATTGCGTTCTTGGTTGTTGGGAATCAATTCTAATCTGCCACGTAGCGTGGTGTTGAGGTCGATTAAGCTAATGTCAGAAGATTTTCATGCGCGTTTTTCTGCGCTTTCACGTTCATATCGTTATATTATCGCTAACGAAAAAGTATGTCCGGCATTACTGGCTAACAGGGCTGCGTGGGAATATACGCCACTTAATGCAGAGCTAATGCAAGCGGGTGCAAACTATCTTGTTGGTGAGCACGATTACACGAGTTTTCGTGCGTTAGCGTGCCAGGCAAAAAGCCCCGTGCGTAATATTTCTCACTTAAGCGTACAAAGAGAAGGGGCGTTGGTGGTTATAGATGTCACTGCTAATGGTTTTTTACACCATATGGTGCGTAACTTAGCGGGTGTACTGATGAGTATTGGTAAGAATGAATATCCTCCAGAATGGGTTCAGGAAGTGCTAATGCGAAAAGATCGTTCATGTGGTGGTGTCACTGCGCAGGCGCAGGGGTTATATTTTATGTCTGTGGAATACGATCCAAAATATCAGTTGTAAAATAACTTATATTTATTTGAGAATAAGAAGTTAATCATGGCACGTACGCGTATTAAATTTTGTGGCATCACTCGGATTGAGGATCTAGACATAGCGATAGATCTTGGTGTGGATGCCATCGGGCTTGTGTTTTGTCCTGCCAGTCCGCGTGTTATTGATGTACAGCAAGCATGCACGTTAATTGATCGCTGTGGGCCATTTATCACCAGCGTAGGGTTATTCATGAATCAAGATGCGAGTACAATCAGCTCTCTGATAGAGAAAGTGCCCGTTGATATGCTGCAATTCCATGGGAATGAGTCAGAGCAGTTTTGTTCGTCTTTTGAGCTTCCCTACTTAAAAAGTATCGCCATGGGCGGAAAGGGGCGGGCAGTATCTGACGCTGACTATGTCTCGGCTTCGGCTTTATTGTTGGACAGCAATGAGTTGGGTCAACCAGGTGGTTCTGGTAAGTCATTTAACTGGGAGAAAATTCCTGCGTTAGCAAAACCAATTATATTGGCCGGTGGTTTAGATGTAGATAATGTCAGTGATGCTATTAGACAAGTGCGCCCCTATGCTGTTGATGTCAGTAGTGGAATAGAGTCAGCCAAAGGAATAAAAGAGTTTAATAAGATGAAAGATTTTGTAAGTTCAGTGCGAGATGCAGATGAGTGCTAACGTAGAAGAAAATAAAATAAGTACAAATACAGTGCCAGATGAAGATGGCCACTTTGGTATCTATGGAGGGCGATTTGTTGCTGAGACGCTAATGACGCCCCTAGAAGAGTTGGAAGTTGCCTATACAAAAAGTAAAAACGACCCAACATTTCAAAAAGAATTTGATGATGATCTTGCCTATTATGTTGGCCGCCCAAGCCCGCTGTATTTTGCAGCAAGATTAACTAAGGAGTGGTGTGGCGCTCAGATTTATCTTAAGCGCGAAGATCTTAATCACACGGGTGCGCATAAGATTAATAACACCATTGGTCAAGCATTACTTGCAAAGCGCATGGGTAAAACACGTATTATCGCTGAAACTGGTGCCGGCCAACATGGTGTTGCCAGTGCGACTATTGCTGCACGTTTAGGTTTAGAATGTGTGGTGTATATGGGCGCAGAAGACATTCAACGCCAAGCGCCTAATGTTTATCGTATGCGATTGCTGGGTGCCACTGTTGTTCCTGTCACTTCAGGTTCGCGCACACTTAAAGATGCATTAAATGAAGCATTACGGGATTGGGTGACAAATGTTGATAATACTTTTTATATTATTGGCACTGTTGCGGGTCCGCATCCTTATCCTTTGTTGGTAAGAGATTTTCAAACAGTGATCGGACGTGAAGCGCGTGAGCAGAGCCTGAATCAGACCGGTAAGTTACCTGATGCTTTAGTCGCCTGTGTTGGCGGTGGTTCTAATGCAATAGGTTTGTTTTATCCTTTCTTGTTAGATGCTAACGTTAAAAAATATGGCGTTGAAGCAGGTGGTGATGGCATTGAAACGGGTCGTCATTCGGCGCCTTTAAATGCTGGAAGTCCGGGAGTATTGCATGGTAACCGTACCTATCTAATGGAAGATAATAACGGCCAAATAATAGAAACTCATTCTATTTCAGCGGGACTAGATTACCCAGGCGTGGGACCAGAACATTCCTGGTTGAAAGATGAAGGCAGTGTCGAATACGTGGCTGTTACTGATGATGAAGCGCTAGCAGCATTTCATCAATTAACGCGCATTGAAGGAATTATACCGGCATTGGAAAGTAGTCATGCGGTGGCATATGCAAAAAAATTAGCGAAGACCATGGGTAAAGAGCAAAGCATTATTGTTAATTTGTCGGGTCGAGGGGATAAAGACATTAATACAGTGGCACGCATTGAAGGAATAGAATTGTGAGTCGACTACAAAAGTGTTTTGAGCAACTCGCGCAAAACAATAAAAAAGCACTCATTAGCTATATTACTGCAGGAGATCCACATCCATCGAGCACGTTAGAAATAATGCATGCATTGACAGAAGCTGGCACTGATATTATTGAATTAGGCATCCCATTTTCTGATCCAATGGCAGATGGCCCAGTTATCCAGTTGGCCTGTGAACGTGCACTCAAACACGATACGTCTGTGAAAGATATTATCGAAATTGTGAAGCAATTTCGTGAAGCAAACTCAACCACGCCGGTGGTGTTGATGGGTTATCAAAATCCTATCGAAATTTACGGAGTAGAAAAATTTGCAAGCACAGTCTCTGGGCTCATCGATGGCGTGATTACGGTTGATTTGCCGCCAGAAGAGAGTCGACAAGTTGGATCTTTATATAAACAGAATGATATTGATACGATTTATCTGTTAGCGCCGACTACAAAAGATCAGCGTATTCAAATGATTACCGGCTTGGCTTCTGGATTTTTATATTATGTTTCGTTCAAAGGGATTACAGGGGCGAGTCAAATTGATGTAAAAAGCGTCGAAGCCAAGGTTGATCAGATTAGAAAACATACAAAAACACCTATTGCTGTCGGTTTCGGCATTAAAGATGCTACTACAGCGAGAATGGTGGCAGGCTGCGCAAATGCGGTCGTTGTTGGTAGCGCGATCGTTTCTATTATTGCTGAATACGGGGAAGATGTGCCGGTAGCCACCAGTAAAGTGAAATCTTTGTTGCGTGAGATCAGGGATGCATTGGATAATAGTGAATCTATCCAAAATATCGCCTGATTAAATTCAGTAATTAAATTTCTCAATTAAAATAAAATGACATGAGCTGGCTAGAGAAACTTATGCCTTCGCAAATTCGTACCGACAGTACGTCTAAGCGAAAAGTACCAGAAGGATTGTGGGATAAATGCCCGAGTTGTAGCGCAGTATTATATGGCGCTGAGCTTGAACGTAATCTCCAGGTCTGTCCTAAGTGTGACCATCATTTGCGGATTAGTGCGCGTAGCCGTGTGAGGTACTTTCTTGATGAGGATGAGCAAGTAGAAATTGGTGAAGAATTAGAACCAAAAGATTTCTTGAAATTTAAAGATTCTAAAAAATATAAAGACCGCCTTTCAGCAGCAGTTAAAAGTACTGGTGAAAAAGATGCTTTGATAGTGTCACATGGAAAATTAAAAGGTATGCCTGTGGTGGTGGCTGCATTTGAATTTAGTTTTATGGGCGGGTCGATGGGTTCTGTTGTCGGTGAGCGTTTTTTGATGGGTGTTAAAAAGAGCATTGCTGAAAGTGTTCCTTTCGTCTGTTTTTCTACCAGTGGAGGCGCGCGTATGCAGGAAGCATTAATGTCTTTAATGCAAATGGCTAAAACGAGTGCCGCGTTAACACGTTTATCAGAACAACGTCTACCATTTATATCGGTGTTAACAGATCCAACAATGGGTGGTGTGTCTGCGAGTTTTGCAATGTTAGGAGATGTGCATATTGCAGAACCTAATGCGTTAATAGGATTCGCTGGTCCTAGAGTTATTCAACAAACCGTGCGAGAAACGTTGCCAGAAGGATTTCAACGCAGTGAATTTCTATTAGAGCATGGAGCAATAGATATGATTGTTGAAAGAAAAGAATTGCGTGACCGTATCCATAACTTGCTACATATATTAACTGATCGTGTTGTATAAGTTGACGTTATAGAATTATTAGCATGGCGCATTTAGTTTCTTTCAGCGTTTAGTTAGAGCAATGAAGTACAACACTTTAGATGAGTGGCTAGCGTGGCAAACCACGTTGCATGCACGTGAAATTGAGCTTGGGCTAGACAGAATTGAAACTGTTGCAAAAAGCTTAAATCTTCTTGATTGTCCTTTCACCGTGATCACGGTTGCTGGCACTAATGGCAAGGGTTCTACGGTAGCTATGTTAAGCGCCATTTTGCACCATGCTGGGTATAAGGTAGGTACTTATACGTCACCTCATATTGTTCATTACAATGAACGTATTAGAATTGGTTTGCGTTGCGTGCACGATCAACAGTTATGCCAATCGTTTGAAAAAATTAATACAGCACGTGATGGCATTAGTCTTAGCTTTTTTGAGTTTGCCACTTTAACCGCGTTAGATATATTCCATGAAAATGAAGTGGACGTGGCAATTCTGGAAGTGGGTCTAGGAGGTCGACTAGATGCGACTAATGTTGTCGATAATGACTTAGCATTTGTCACGAGCATTGGCTTGGATCATACGGAGTGGTTGGGTGATAATCAAGAATCAATTGGTTATGAGAAATCAGGTATTTTTCGTGCTAATACACCAGCTATCTGTGGCGATATTGATGCACCAAGCTCGATAGCAGAAACGGCTGAAAAAGTGAATGCGAATCTATTTCAGTTGAACTCTGACTTCAGTTACAAAGTAGCAAAAACGTCCTGGTCTTTTTTAACTGATGGATATGAATTGCATGGTTTGCCTCTACCTAATCTTTCTGGTGCAGTACAAATTCGTAATGCTGCGAGTGTAGTCATGGGGCTACATTGTTTGAATGAAAAACTACCCCTTAGTACTGATGCAATAGAAACTGGATTGCGTGAAGTCACTCTGGAGGGAAGGTTTCAACGTATAGTCAAGGATTGTGAGATTATTCTAGATGTTGCACATAATTTTGACAGTGCAAAAATATTGGCTGAGAATTTAATGGCATTGCCTAAATCACAAAAAACCATCGCTGTATTTGCAATTCTGAGCGATAAAGATGTTGACGGTATTGTGTCTTTATTGCATTCACATATTGATGATTGGTATGTCTCACAAGTAAATTCACCTCGACGCATGGAGGTAGAGCAAGTGGAACAGTCACTTATGCAACAAAGCTCAGATATAAGTGTGAAGGTGTTTGAGTCAGTAGAAAAAGCATATTCGCAAGCACAAATGGATACTAGCGAAGGTGATAGAATTATAGTCTTTGGTTCTATCTTTACCGTTTCTGAGGTGCTTGCCAGCGAATCATAAAATCTTGCTGGATGCTAAGGTTTAGTAATACAAGCTTCGCATGTACCATACGGTTTATGTAGAATACTGCTATGACTTTATATACATCAAACTTACAAAAATAGTGGATTCGACGCTTAAATATAGAATAGTAGGCGCTACCGTGTTGTTGTCCCTGGCTGTGATCTTTATCCCTATGATACTTGACGGCTCAGGGCAAGAATCTGTGACCAAGATAGATATGGAAATACCACCAGAGCCGATCTTGGTGTTTTCAGATGAGCTAGATAGTCAGGTGCAAATGCCAGCACCAGAACATACGGACTCTGGGAAAGACGCTGAAGTTGGTTATCCAGATAATGATCCTGCTAATAATATTGTGCCGGAAGTGATTGTAAGCGCTGATACTAAATCTGAGCTACTTAGCTGGGTAGTCCAAGTGGGCGCGTTTAGTGAAAAACAAAAAGCGTTGACTATGCAGAAGCAACTTGTTGATGCTGGTTTTGATGCGATAGTTGAGATTGGTTCAACTAAAGGTAAAGACTATTTTCGTGTCAAAGTAGGTCCTGTTATCTCGCAAGATGAGGCAACTAAAATTAGAGATAGTTTGCGCAAGAAGATGAAACTAGAAGCAGCATTTGTTACAAGACATCCTCGTGCTGCTGGATAATAAAAAATAATAAACACGTATGGCTGATGTTACTTGGATTGATATAATAATTATCATTATTTTTTTGATCTCGACCGCTATCGCTTTGTTGCGAGGGTTCGTACGCGAAGCGGTGTCAATTGCCACTTGGGTGGCAGCTATTTGGTTAGCGTTAAGTCATTCAGAGCAGGTCTCTTTTTTGCTGCCTGAAGCAATTAGTAGCGCAAGCTTTTCGTTTGGTGAAAAAGAATACGGGACCAATATTCGAGTGGGCATAGCTTTTGTGCTAATTATGGTAGGCGTATTAATATTCGGTGCATTAATTAATCTTGTGCTAGGTAAAATAATGAAAGCGCAAATTCTTAGAGGCATGGATCGAATGTTGGGTATAGTGTTTGGTGTGATGCGTGCCTCTGTTATTACAACTATTTTGATCATGACGGCATCTGCATTCACTACATTGCCACATGCCGCAACTTGGCAATCATCACGATTAATTAAACCGTTTGAACAGGCGGCAGTGTGGGTGGTTGCTCAATTGCCTGAACGATATGCGCAGCAGTTTAGGCTGTCTGCTAAAATACCCAATGCTGAAATCCAGTTTTAGAGGATTATTATGTGTGGAATCGTAGGAATTATTGGTAGTCAGCAACTCAACCAAGAGTTGTACGACGGACTCACGGTATTACAACATCGTGGCCAAGATGCCGCGGGCATTGCTACTTCTGATGGAAATCGCATTTTCCAGCGCAAAGGTAATGGGTTGGTGCGAGATGTATTCCAAGATCGTCATATGCAACAAATGCAAGGAAATATGGGAATTGCGCATGTGAGATATCCCACGGCTGGAAGTTCTTCTTCGGCTGAAGCTCAGCCATTTTATGTGAATTCTCCTTATGGTTTAACGTTGGCCCATAACGGTAATTTGACTAATGCAGAAGCACTGAAGCAAGAATTGTATATTGATGATCGTCGTCATATCAATACCAATTCCGATTCGGAAATATTATTAAATGTGCTTGCGCATGAATTACTCCATTCGGGGCAAAGACAATTATCGCCGAGAACAATTTTTGATGCGGTGCGCGGGGTACATCGCCGTTGTGAGGGTGCATACGCGGTTGTATCTATGATTTGTGGGATGGGAATTCTGACATTTCGTGATCCGTATGGTATTCGTCCGCTAGTTTACGGTGTTAAGGAAACCGGTAACGGCATGCAATACATGGTGGCTTCTGAGAGTGTTGCCTTAGATGTTTTAGGTTACGAGCTAGTTCGCGATGTGAAACCAGGCGAAGCAATACTGATTGATGAGCAAGGTCAGTTTCATTCTCAGATCTGTGTGGATGAAGGTGTGCATGCGCCGTGTATTTTTGAGCATGTGTATTTTGCTCGTCCTGATTCGATCATTGAAAATGTATATGTGCAAAAAGCGCGCATGCGTATGGGGCAAAAGCTAGCCGAAAAAATTCTTAAAGTGTGGTCTAATCAAGATATTGATGTGGTTATTCCTATTCCAGATACTAGTCGAACTGCCGCATTGGAAACGGCGCATATTCTCGGCTGTAAATACAGAGAAGGGTTTATCAAAAATCGTTACATAGGCCGAACGTTTATTATGCCAGGTCAAATTCAGCGCAAGAAATCAGTACGTCAAAAGCTTAATCCGATTATTCTAGAGTATAAAAACAAAAACGTTTTGTTAGTTGATGATTCTATTGTACGTGGTACGACTTCAAAAGAAATTGTTCAAATGGCAAGAGACGCAGGTGCTAAGAACGTCTACTTTGCGTCAGCTTCTCCACCAGTCCGCTATCAGAATATTTATGGTATTGATATGCCGGCAGCGGCTGAGCTGATAGCGCATGGTAAAAACGTTAATGAGATATGTGAAGAGATTGGTGCGGACAAGCTGTTTTACCAAGATATTGATGACTTGATTTGGTCGGTGCGCAAGGGCAATAAAAAATTAAAACAATTTGAAACATCAGTGTTCACTGGTGACTATATTACTGGTATAGGCGATGAATATCTTCGTTCGTTAGAAGTGGTTCGTAGTGATGAAAGCAAAGCTAAACAGAAACAAGAAAAAGAGCAAGATCTTACAGGTGTAGACTTGATTAGTAATTTGTAAGTCGGTTAGTACTTTGTCTTTACTGCCAATTAATTTGGAGAATGCTTGTTTAGAGGTCGTTGAAAAATTTTCCAATCATATAACTAATCCCTGGTTGATAGTGGATTCTAGCGCGCAGCAGCTATACATGATTGATAGCAAATTGCAGTCTCATAAATTTCCAATCTCTACATCGAAATATGGTATGGGTTGTCAGCGAGATAGTTTGATGACACCAACAGGCGCCCATCAGATCGCACAAAAAATTGGTAGTGAAAATAAAGCTAACGAAATCTTCGTGGGACGTGTTGCAACAGGGGAAAAGGCTGACATTGTAAGTGAAGCAAAGTCTTCAGACTTGGATCTAATTCTTACTAGAATACTCTGGCTGCAAGGACTAGAAGAAAACAAAAACTGCGGCGAAGGTGTTGACTCTTTTCAGCGTTACATATATATCCATGGCACTCATGAAGAAGGGCTGCTAGGTTCTCCGGCATCGCATGGATGCATAAGAATGTCCAACATGGATATCATTGATCTCTGTCAGCAAGTATCAGTCGGAACTTTTGTCTATATCGTTTAGAATAGTTCCGACAGAGTTTAAAACTATTCGCAAGCGGCTATTTTCTATTGTATTCTCGCGCATTTCGTTAAATTAGCTAAAAGTAATCTTATGGATGCACAACAACTTAAACAAGCACGTGGTCAAGTGCTTAAAATATTTGAAGCCGGCGTTGCGCGTGTTAAAGGAAATAATGCGGTCGTAGAATTCTTGGGTAATAACCCATTGCTTGGTGAGTACTACTTGATAGCGGTAGGTAAAGCAGCATCTTCAATGTCGCTTGGAGCGTTGTCTGTGTTAAAAAATCAGGTTGTTGCCGGTTTAGTGATTACTAAACATAATCACACTGAAGATGAACTGCGTGCTTATAAAAACATTGTTACGATGGAATCAGACCATCCAGTGCCTGGCGAACCAAGTTTGGCAGCAGGAAAAGCATTGGTCGATTTTGTCGAGAATTCACCTCAAGATGCTAAATTTCTCGTGCTATTTTCTGGTGGTGCTTCAAGTTTGATGGAAGTATTAGCCGATGGTATGTCGCTGGAAAAGTTGGCGCAATTGAACAAAGTATTGCTGTCTATTGGTTATGATATTACTCAAATGAACCAAGCAAGAAGAGCAATTTCTCATATTAAAGGAGGTAGACTAGCCAACTTTATTAATGGACGTGAAACGCTGGCGTTACTAATTTCTGATGTGCCAGGTGATGATCCAGCGGTGATTGGTTCTGGGCCATTAACGCCAGTACAAGAAGATATTAACCAAGTTGATTTGCCAGACTCAATTACTTCTATTCTTGATGGTGTCACGTTTACGCCTGCGCCAAAACAAGTATTATTTTCAAATATCACTACGCATGTTATTGCCACATTGGATGATGCAAAAGTAGCGGCAGAAAAATGTGCGCAATCATTAGGGTTGGATGTCACGGTTTACGACGAGTTTATGGAAGGTGACGCAGAACAAAAAGCAATTGAGATTTGCAAGGCACTATCTTCTGCTAATCCAGGAATTCATATATGGGGTGGAGAAACATCATTAATTCTTCCGTCTCATCCTGGTCGTGGCGGGCGCAATCAACACTTAGCAGCAGTTGCGGCGCGAGAACTGTCTGGGGAGGATGATATTGTGTTTCTAGCAGCAGGCACTGATGGCACTGATGGCCCTACACCTGATGCGGGTGGTTTGGTTGATGGTCAAACAGTATCACGCGGTAATAGTCATGAGTTAAATATCAATAACTATTTGGCTGCAGCAGATGTTGGTAACTATCTCATTAAGACCGGTGACTTGGTAACGACAGGCCCAACTGGCACGAATGTGATGGATTTAGTTGTTGCTTTAAAATTATAAGAAAGATTTCCAATAATGTTTTTTGCTCAAGCCAAAAATGCATTATTGGAAGATGATCCGCTAACAAAAATCAAATTAGTTGATCAGCTTTATAGTGATTTAACCTCTTCGACAGTTGATCTGTCGAAGCATGAATTGATTGATAGAATAGAAATTCCTGGGCGTCCTGCCCAACCTGAACTAGTACATCCGAGTAAGGTGGCGCAACGTAAATTAACCACCGAGCAAGGTCGTGTTGCCTTAGTACATGCGATTTGTCACATAGAATTCAATGCGATTAATTTAGCTTTAGATGCGGTATATCGTTTCCAAGATATGCCGCGTGACTACTATATCGACTGGATGAAGGTAGCCACAGAAGAATCCAAGCATTTTTTATTACTAAGTGATCGGTTGCAACAATTAAAATCTAGTTATGGGCAACATCTTGCGCATAATGGTCTATGGGAAATGGCGATAAAAACCCAACATAGCATTGTAGAACGCATGGCATTGGTACCTAGAGTGTTAGAAGCGAGAGGGTTAGATGTTACGCCGGGTATGATTGATCGATTAGAGACAGTGGGTGATATTGAAACAGTTAGAATTTTAAAAATTATTTTGCATGATGAAATTGGCCATGTCGAAATTGGTACTCGGTGGTTTCGTTATGCATGCGAGCGGCAAAATATTGATTCTGAATCAACGTTTATCTCTTTGTTGAAACAATATAATGTGACTACAGGTAACGGGCCGTTATATATAGATGCGCGTGAGCAAGCGGGTTTTAGTCAGGTGGAATTAAACTCGTTATCTTAATTTTAGATTGAAGAAAAGATTTCTAGGTTAATTCCACCGGGATTTGCAGAGATCACACTGCCTTGTGTGTACCAGTCTCCAAGCACAGCACGCTTATAAGTTGCTGAACCAATTTCAAAATTATGAATGCCAGGCCGGTGTGTGTGACCGTGTATTAAAGTCTTTGTGTTATTTCTTTGCATTGCAGCTACAACGGCTGATTGATTTACATCCATGATGTCCGCATGTTTTTCTGCAGTTGCTTGTGTTGAGGTGTCTCTCAAGCGTTGGGCGAGCGATTGGCGGGTAGACAGGGGAAGATGTAAAGCTATCCACTGTAGCCATTTGTTATGGGTTTTTTTTCTGAAACGCTGATAAGCAACATCATCAATGCAAAGTGTATCTCCGTGCATTAACAAAATATTTTGACCGTAAATGTTGGCTACATGTTCTTCTGCTAATAGGGATACGCCGGTTTGTTCGGCAAATTTTTTAGCAATTAAAAAATCCCTATTGCCATGTAGAAAATAGACAGGTGTATTCGATTCGTTGACTTTTTTTAATGCACTAAACGTTGATTGATATTCTTGGTACGGTGCATCGTCACCGATCCAATATTCAAACAAGTCGCCGAGAATATAGACTGCGTCAGCATAGAGGGCGCGTTGAAGTAAGAATTGATTGAAGAGATCGATAACAGTCGATCTCTTCACATCTAAGTGAACATCTGAGACAAATAAAGTCTCAGACATTTTTATTGCTCCAGTAAAGTAGCTTTTTGGATAACAACAGGTTCTATAGGTACGTCTTGATGGCCGCCCTGATTGCCTGTGGTGACTTCTTCAATGGTCGATACGATATCTAATCCTTCAGTGACTTGGCCGAATACTGCATAACCCCAACCTTGTGGAGACTCGCTAGTGAAATCTAGAAAAGCATTGTCAGCGACGTTGATGAAGAACTGCGCTGTTGCGGAATGAGGCGCTGATGTGCGTGCCATAGCAATAGAGCCTTTAACATTTTTAAGCCCATTATTAGCTTCGTTCTGAATAGTTGCATTGGTAGTTTTCTGTTTCATGTCACCATCAAAGCCGCCGCCCTGAATCATGAAAGCAGGGATCACACGATGAAAGATGGTGCCATCATAGTGGCCTGATTTTACGTACGTTAGGAAGTTGTCTACTGACTTGGGTGCTTTTTCAGCATTTAACTCGATAACAATATTGCCTTTGCTGGTTTCAAGTTGCACTTTGGGATTTGTTTCACTCATGGTTGTGTTTCCTAATATAGCTAGTAACAAGCACATAAAAACACTAGAGATGTAAATAGATTTCATTGGGTGCCTATTTGGTGGTTGATTTAAGCGGTGTATCATAATGAATACAGGCCAGCTGGAAAAGACATTTGGCTATTCGATAATCTATTTTAGAATTGGTTGACGATTGCTATCTATTACGCGTATCCTTCCGCGCACTCGACTATTCTCGATGAATGGTTAATCAAGTCAGTTCGGGGCATAGCGCAGCCTGGTAGCGCATCTGCTTTGGGAGCAGAGGGTCGGGGGTTCAAATCCCTCTGCCCCGACCAATACTTACAAATTGTTTCACTTACTATTGTATTGTTTAGAATAGGCTTTCTTAAGTTGACTTGTACGTCATAATGTCTACCATTGACTGCTGTAAAACAATGGTACGTGGATGTTTTCTGCGCCTGTAGCTCAACTGGATAGAGCATCGCCCTTCTAAGGCGGGGGTTGCAGGTTCGAGTCCTGCCGGGCGCACCATATTTGCGTGTAGGTAGTAGAACTTGCAAAAAATAGACAATAAGCAATTCCAAATTGCTGATAGCCACATAATAGTTAACCAGGTTGTTATGGTGAGCGTAGCTCAGTTGGTAGAGCCCTGGATTGTGATTCCAGTCGTCGTGGGTTCGAGTCCCATCGTTCACCCCACCTTGCGTATGCGATAACAACAACTTTTTCCTGCATTCCCATTCCATGATCTTATTAGTTCGCTAATCAACATAGGCGAAATGAATCCACAGAGTCGAATAAAAATATTCGCTAAGCTGGTTTCTTTATGATGCAGGAGCTAACTGAACTACAAGAAGTGGTTTTATATGCTCGCTTTGATAGTAATGATGATTAAGGCGATATAAAATCTGGTTAGTCTCATGTGCTGGCAGTTAAGGATATTAGCTACGCTATGCCAGTGTCTGTGTAACAGACTCGTTTGCCTTGTTTGTAGTGTGCAACAATATGCGCAAGGCATCACATTGGATCAAGATGAAAGTTACCAGCAGATAGATCAAGCTATAGATGCGGTCAAAAAGAAAATTGTGTCTGAAATAAATAAACTTGAGTAAAGGTTATATGAAGAGATTCATGCGAATATTTTTTACTTATTGCCTGCTTGTGCCAGTTGTTGTCAGTTATGCAGATGAATTACCGCAGTACTGTTCTCAAGACTGCGCTGTTGGTTACGGCGAGGTTTTAGGTGAATCTACATTCGGCGTTAAAGCATTCTCAAATTGTAATAATACATGTGTTAATCCCGTACCATTTTTAATTGATGAAACATTTACCGGAATTAAATGGCAGTGTGTAGAGTATGCGCGCAGGTGGTTGTTAATTAATAAAAAAGTTGTCTATGGTGATGTGGATGTGGCTGCTGATATTTGGCAATTAGATTATGTGGTTACGCCTGATAAGCAGACTCAAAAACCGTTTATTAATATTTTTGAATGGTGATAAGCAACATGGCTTACAACGCGGAGATCTATTGATTTATTCGCGTGCGTTTTATAGCACAGGCCACGTTGCGGTAGTGTTGAAAGTGGATGAAGAGAAACAGCGCCTGTATTTAGGCGAGCAGAATTTTGATAATAATATATGGCAAGGAGACTATGCGCGCGATATTCCATATATCAGGCGTGAAAATGAAATCTGGGTATTAGACCCTTATTTGATTGGTTGGAAGCGAGTGATTAGCCAGTAAGTGATTTGCGGTAATGTAGTAATGCCCAACTAGCCAGTATTAGCAAAATCCAGGCAGCGCTTAGCTCGCCAATAAAACTATCGTAGCTGCTGGCAAGGTTTCCACATTGAGCAGAACTATCTCGGTCAGTAAATTTTTTTAACACTTTAATGTGTGCGACCCATCCGGCATGTATACCAATACACCATAAAATATTATTAGTGTGTAAGCGTACTAGTGATAAAAATAGACCTGCTAAGAACAGTGCAACCCAAGCATCTAATAAAAATGCACTTGAGTTGCTAATGTTTGCCAATGCTGAAGATAGCAATGTGAATCCGCTATACCAATGAATAGTGAGTGTTGAATCAAATTCAGGCGCTTGCAGAAAATGAACGCTACTATAGATAGTGCTAACAATAATGATTGCCCACAATGAATTCATTGTTGTACTTAGTTGTGATTGAAGTAAACCGCGAAATAAAGTTTCTTCAATTAAGCCAATAATGCATCCGGATATAATTGCGCTAGCAATGACTGTTAAGGGTTCTAGTAAATTTTGTGGGGCCGGTTCCCATAATCTGAATTCGCAAGACAGAAAAAATATAGAAATGGGCGTCAGCATGACTACACCAATTAACCATGCGCGAACTGCGGTTGAAGTGATATTTTCCCGACTAAAACCTAATGAGATGAAGTTGTTTATGTTTAATAATCGACACGTTGGGTAAAATAGTAAAGCCGCTAAAATTAATATTGTTCGGGATAAGATGCGCTCGAAATTTGCGCCGCTGATGAGGTGGATAGGATAGGCGAGCAAGCAACCAAATGTGCAGATAATAAAAAAATAGATAACAATAATACAGACTCGGGCCATATGATTTATTTGTTACTTGTTGTTAAATATCGGTATGGCTACTGAGTAGCCAGTCTTATATTGCTAGTGGGATAGCATCTAACTATCGGACGTATTTCAAGTTATACTAGCACGCTGTAGTCGGTAGATGATTATGCGAGAGTGGCGGAATTGGTAGACGCGCTGGATTTAGGTTCCAGTGGGGCAACCCGTGAGAGTTCGAGTCTCTCCTTTCGCACCATTAATCATCAATATCAAATCAAGCCTGTTTAGGCTAAGGCAAACTCCATTTATATATTTCCTTTGAGGATTAGTGATTAGTGCAAGTATCGGTTGAAGAAACGAGCGAGCTCGGAAGAAAAATTACCATTACCATTCCAACAGATAAAGTTGAGAAAGAAGTAAGCCAGCGTCTTAATAGTTTGAAGGGTCGAGTGAAGATAGATGGTTTTCGACCGGGTAAGGTTCCGATGAATGTTGTGCGCCAGCGTTATGGTGCGCAGGTTAATCAAGAAGTGATGGCCGATGAAATGCAAGCAAGTTATCGCGATGCCGTTCTTCAAGAAAAGTTACGTCCTGCAACAGCGCCAAATATCGAACCTCAAAAAGTAGAGAATGGCCAAGATCCGATCTTTGTCGCAACATTTGATGTTTTTCCAGAATTTACTATATGTGATTTCAATGAGCTTGAGGTGACTGTGCCTGTCTCGGAAGTGAGAGATGCAGATGTGGATCTCACTCTAGAGCAAATGCGCAAACAACGTATGGAGTGGTATGAAGTAGAAGGTGCTTGTAAGAATGAACAACGTATTACGCTAGATTTTATTGGAAAAGTAGATGACGTAGAGTTTGAAGGCGGTAAAGCAGAAGATTTTCCATTGGTATTAGGTGATGGTGGCATGATTGCTGGATTTGAAGATAACTTGTTGGGGCTAAAAGCTGGCGAAAATAAGAATTTTGCTGTTACTTTCCCTGAAGAGTATGGAAATAGTGAGCTTGCGGGAAAAGAGGCGACCTTTGATGTTGCAGTTAAGAAAGTAGAAGAGGGTGTGTTGCCAGAAATTAATGATGAATTTATAAGTGCATTTGGTGTCGATGGAACGGTAGATGCGCTAAAAACAAAGATTAAATCATCGTTAAACACAGAACTACAAAAACAGTTGAAAGTGAAATCTAAAGAAGCGGTGATGGAAGTTTTGCTGGAAAATAATGAACTACCACTGCCTGATTCTATGATCAGGCAAGAAGTAGAAGCGCTTCGCAAACAAGCGTTGGAAAATTTCAAAATGGAAACAGACTCTGAATTGCCAGATAACTTGTTTGAAGATGAAGCTAAGCGTCGAGTAAAATTGGGACTCATTATTGGTGAAATTGTTAGCAAGGAAAACATGCAAGTAGATGCGCAATTGGTCAATCAGCGTATAGAACAGTTGGCTAGTCAGTATGCAGACAGTGAGCAGGTCATTCAGTATTACAGTACTAATAACCAAGCGCGTGCTAGCGTTGAATCATTAGTGATGGAAGATCAAGTGGTGGGTATGATCTTAGCGAAAGTCATTAAGACGGAAAACAAAGAACCATTTGATAACATTGTGAAACAACGCCAATAAATCAATAAGGTGAAAAGTGCTATGAACAATGGAAATTCTCAAGAGCTGATGATGAATCTAGTTCCTATGGTCGTTGAACAATCAGCGCGCGGAGAACGAGCTTACGATATTTATTCTCGCCTACTTAAAGAGCGTGTCATTTTTATTGTTGGGCCCATTGAAGATCATATGGCTAATTTGATTGTTGCTCAGATTCTATTCTTAGAGTCTGAAAATCCTGATAAAGATATTTCTATCTATATCAATTCACCTGGAGGTTCTGTGACTGCAGGTATGGCGATTTACGATACTATGCAATTTACTAAACCGGATATCAGCACATTATGCATTGGTCAAGCGGCGAGTATGGGTGCGGTATTGTTAGCGGGCGGCACCAAGGGTAAGCGTTATGCGCTACCCCATTCGCGTGTGATGATTCATCAACCACTCGGTGGTTTCCAGGGTCAAGCATCAGATTTTGATATTCATGCTAAAGAGATACTTAAGATTCGTGAGCAATTGAATCGTGTGTTATCGGGCCATACGGGTCAATCCATGGAGACAATTGGTAAAGATACAGAGCGTGATAACTTCATGGATAGCGAAGAAGCGCGTGATTATGGTTTGGTTGATAAAGTTTTGACCACTCGTGGCGCTGAATAGCGTTGAGCATTATTTAAATTAGTGATATAAAGTACTGATATTAAACAATATAATTAATAGATGCGAAGATGTTAATGTAAAGTAGTACTCTGGGAATGGATTCGCTTTTTCCCATTGGTGTTTCGTCATAAAATAGCAACGATAAAAACTACCCGTAGAACTGATAGGATATCAATATGAGTGGTGATGATTCGAAGAAAGAAACCGATAGCGGAAAACTACTTTATTGTTCATTCTGCGGTAAAAGTCAGCACGAAGTAAGAAAATTAATTGCTGGGCCATCGGTATTTATTTGTGATGAATGCGTTGAGCTTTGTAACGACATCATTCGTGAAGAAATGCAGGAGCAGTCTCCTGCAAGCGGAAATAAACTTCCTAAGCCTAAAGAAATTAATGCTATTCTAGACGAGTATGTGATCGGTCAAGTTAGCGCGAAAAAAGTGTTGGCAGTAGCGGTCTACAATCACTATAAACGTCTTGAAGCTAGTAACAGTGCTAAAGACGGTGTTGAGCTAGCGAAAAGTAATATTTTGTTAGTCGGTCCAACCGGATCAGGAAAAACTTTATTAGCAGAAACGTTAGCGCGATTACTTAACGTGCCGTTTACTATTGCGGATGCAACCACACTAACTGAAGCAGGTTACGTGGGTGAAGATGTAGAAAATATTATTCAAAAACTTTTACAGAAGTGCGACTACGATGTAGAGAAAGCACAGACTAGCATAGTTTATATCGATGAAATTGATAAAATTTCTCGCAAATCAGATAACCCTTCAATTACCCGTGATGTTTCAGGTGAAGGTGTTCAACAAGCATTGCTAAAACTGATTGAAGGTACAGTGGCTTCTGTCCCTCCTCAAGGCGGGCGCAAGCATCCACAACAAGAGTTTTTGCAAGTCGACACAAGTAATATTTTGTTCGTTTGTGGTGGTGCGTTTGCGGGACTGGATAAAGTCATTCTTGATCGCACAGAGAAGACTGGTATCGGTTTTTCGGCGGAAGTGCGCGGCAGAGAGAACGAAGCCTCTGTTGGAGAAATCTTGCATGGTGTTGAACCTGAAGATCTTGTTCGCTACGGCTTGATTCCAGAATTTGTAGGCCGTTTGCCAGTGGTTGCGACCTTAGAAGAGTTAGACGCAGATGCATTGGTTCGTATTCTTACTGAGCCTAAAAATGCATTGACTAAGCAATATACTAGATTGTTTGAGATGGAAGGTGCAGAAATTGAATTTCGTCTAAATGCATTAACTGCTGTCGCTAAGAAAGCCATGGAACGTAAAACTGGCGCGCGTGGGCTACGTACTATCCTAGAAAATGTGCTTTTAGATACGATGTATGATTTGCCTTCCATTGAAGGCGTGAGCAAAGTAGTTGTCGATGAGGCAGTGATTAAAGGGGATGCTAAGCCATATCTCATTTACGAGGGCACAGACTGCGAAAAAGCTGCTGCAGAGGAATAGCTTTTCCTTAGTACGCGCTTTAACCCGCAGGTACTTGAAATCAGTGTTGGGTGTCCATATATAGTGTGAATACTAATTCACCTTTAATTTCTACTCATTAAGACTCAAAGGAGTCTCCTCATGGCTGACGACCAGCAAGAAAATAGCCCTATTGATCTTACAGACGTTACCAACGTTCCTGTGTTGCCGTTACGCGATGTTGTCGTGTATCCAAATATGGTGATCCCATTATTTGTCGGCCGAGATAAATCCATCCAGGCTCTGGATGCGGCAATGGCAAACAACAAAAAAATTCTATTGGTAGCGCAGAAAAGTGCAGAACTTGATGAACCATCATTTGATGACTTCCACACTATTGGGACTCTGTCATCTATCCTGCAACTTTTAAAACTTCCTGATGGCACGATTAAAGTGTTAGTCGAAGGTGCAGAGCGTGCAAAAGTAATTCGCTTTGCTGAAGAGTCAGAATATTTTACTGCTGAAATATCAGTGCTAAATAATGAAGAACCAGAAGATGAGAAAAAGTTAGAAGTTCTTTCTCGTTCAATCGTTAGCTTGTTTGAGCAGTATGTAAAACTAAATAAGAAAGTCCCACCTGAAGTATTAACTTCGCTAGCGGGTATTGATGACCCTAGTCGATTGTCAGATACCATTGCGGCACACATGTCTCTGAAGCTTGGTGAAAAACAACGTGTGCTAGAAATTGTTTCGACTTATGATCGCCTTGAGCACTTGATGAATTTAATTGAGGCTGAGCTAGACGTGTTGCAAATTGAAAAACGTATACGTGGCCGCGTTAAGCAGCAGATGGAGAAGAGCCAACGCGAGTATTATCTGAATGAGCAAATGAAAGCGATTCAGAAAGAACTAGGTGAAATGGAAGATGCTCCAAATGAAGTTGAAGAACTGGCACAAAAAATTGAAGATGCTGGAATGCCAGAAGAAGCAAAAGAGAAAGCCACATCTGAATTGAATAAATTAAAGATGATGTCTCCAATGTCTGCGGAAGCAACAGTGGTGAGAAATTATCTTGATTGGATGGTGGGCACACCATGGAAGAAGAAAAGTAGGATTAATCGCAATCTTGCTAATGCAGAAAATATTCTTGAAGAAGACCACTTTGGTTTAGAAAAAGTCAAGGAACGTATTCTTGAATATTTAGCAGTGCAGCAACGCGTTAAAAAATTGAAGGGTCCAATTCTATGTTTGGTGGGTCCTCCTGGTGTAGGTAAAACGTCTCTAGGAAAATCTATTGCACGTGCGACTGGAAGAAAGTACACGCGTATGTCTTTAGGTGGTGTGCGTGATGAAGCTGAAATCCGTGGGCATCGCCGTACCTACATCGGATCATTGCCTGGTAAAATTATTCAAAATCTTTCTAAGATTGGTGTGAGAAATCCAATGTTCTTGCTCGACGAAATCGATAAAATGACAGCTGACTTCCGAGGGGACCCATCTTCAGCTATGTTGGAAGTTCTTGATCCAGAACAGAACAACACTTTTAGTGATCATTATCTAGAAGTAGATTTCGATTTGTCTGACGTGATGTTTGTTGCAACTTCAAACAGTATGAATATTCCTGGTCCGTTACTAGACCGAATGGAAGTGATTCGTATTGCTGGCTATACGGAAGATGAAAAGTTGAATATTGCCATGCGTTATTTGCTTCCTAAGCAAATTAAAACAAATGGTTTAAAAGAAAATGAAATTGAAATTACTCAAGATGCTGTACAAGATATTATTCGTTACTACTCGCGTGAAGCGGGTGTGCGTAACTTGGAAAGAGAAATTTCTAAAATTTGTCGCAAAGTAGTGAAGTCTATCGTGTTGGGTAAAGGTGATCAGAAAGTTGTTGTTACACCAGAGAATATAGATGACTATTTAGGTGTGCGTAAATTCCGTTACGGGTTAGCTGATGAGAAAGATCAAATTGGTCAGGTGACTGGTTTGGCGTGGACGGAAGTTGGTGGTGAATTGCTTACTATCGAAGCAGAAATTGTTTTAGGTAAAGGCAAGATGCTTGCGCCAACGGGTAACCTTGAGGATGTCATGAAAGAATCTATTCAAGTTGCTCAAACTGTTGTGCGTAGTCGTGCTGCCAAGTTAGGTGTCAGTCCGGAATTTTACGATAAAGTAGATATTCATATTCACGTGCCTGAAGGTGCAGTGAAGAAGGATGGACCAAGTGCAGGAGTGGGAATGACAACTGCGCTAGTGTCTGCGCTGACAGATATCTCTGTTCGTGCGGACGTTGCGATGACAGGCGAAATCACTTTGCGTGGAGAAGTACTCCCTATAGGTGGTTTGAAGGAGAAGTTACTTGCAGCGCATCGTGGTGGTATTAAAATAGTAGTGATTCCAGAAGAAAACGAAAAAGATCTTGTCGAAATTCCAGATAATATTAAGCAGCAATTGGATATTCGACCGGTACGATGGATTGATGAGGTGCTCGAAATTGCATTAACTAAAATGCCTACCCCATTGGAGGGTAGTGAGAATTTGAGCGAACTTAAAAAAAGAATATTAGAGGTCAGCAATAAGAAAGAAGAAGTGAGACATCACTAGTCATTTATTGACAGTGTGAATCCGTTGCTGGTATAACTTCGTTTCGCACTAAAGATTGTTCATGATAAGCACTTTAAGGTAAAAGAATTTTTGAATTCTTTTACCTTTGCACAATGCTTTCTAGCTAATATCAACCATACAGTATTGGTATATCTTTGTGCTATCAGTACTGTACTAGACATCTATAATAATCAATTCAGGGGTAAGTCATTCAATGAATAAAACTGAGTTAACTGAAGCGGTGGCAACTGCCGCTGATCTCTCTAAGGCATCAGCAGGTAGAACAGTGGATGCAGTCATCGAAGCAATCACTGGATCCCTTAAGAATGGTGATCAAGTAGCAATTGCAGGATTTGGAACATTTTTAGTTCGTGAGCGAGGTGCTCGTACGGGAAGGAATCCTAGGACTGGTGAGCCTATGGAAATTAAAGCATCTAAGGTTCCTGCTTTTAAAGCTGGGAAAGCGTTAAAGGATGCAGTAAACTAGCGCGCCTTTTGTGCATGGGTGCTTAGCTCAGCTGGTAGAGCATCGCCCTTACAAGGCGAGGGTCGGGGGTTCGATCCCCTCAGCACCCACCAATAGCAATAGGAAAATAGCCAAACATGGAGTGGTAGTTCAGCTGGTTAGAATATCGGCCTGTCACGCCGGGGGTCGCGGGTTCGAATCCCGTCCACTCCGCCATCATTTGTACAAATAGGGGAAGATTTCATCTTTCCCTATCTTGTATAATACCTCTCGTTTTCAAATATAAATCTAATTGAGTAATCCTATGTTGATGCAAATTCGTGAGCGAGCAAGCGGAATCTTCGCTTACATCATTGTCATTTTGATTGCGATTCCATTCGCATTTTGGGGGGTCCAAGAATATTTTGGGGGTCCAGCCGATCAGAAAGTGGCCAAGATTAATGACGAAGAAATCGTAAAACGCGTATTTGATGCACAAGTACAAGATCAGCGACGTTATTTGAAATCAATTCTAGGTAGTTCATTTGACTCACTTTACAGCGATGAAACTAAGTTGAAACAAAGTGTGTTGGATACCTTGATACAAAATACTTTGCTTAGCGGTGAAACAAAAAATGCAGGCTATCGAATTAGTGATAATAAATTAACTGAACGCATCCAATCGGTACCGCAGTTTCAAAGTTCAGGCCGTTTTGATCCTGCTAAGTACGAGCAGTTATTAGCTTCGCAACGAAGAAGTCCTGTCGAGTTTGAAAATCAATTACGCCAAGAAGAAAGGATTAATCAGTATCAAGGTAGTGCAGTTTACTCAAGTTTCCTTCCGGGGAAAGATAAACAAAAATATGCTGCGCTAAAACAACAAAAGCGTGATTTTGATTACTTCTTAATGGTTGCAGATACTAATTCAGTGGAAGTGACTGATAGTGACGTGAATGAATACTATCAAGCGAATGAGCAATCTTTCAAAACACTGCAGCGAGTTAAGTTGGAATATTTAGAAGTGAAGCAAAAAGATATTGGTGATGCGCTGTTATTTTCTGAGGATGAAATTCAGTCTTCTTACGACGATGATCCTAGTCGGTACCAAACACCTGAATTGAGGAAGGTGAGTCATATTTTATTGAAGTTGTTGGACAACGCTTCTGAAGAAGAAGTGACATCTGCACTGAGTAAGCTTCAATCAGCCGCTGATCGAATTAAAAATGGTGAGAGTTTTGCTGCTGTCGCAGAAGAAATTTCTGAAGATTCTTTCTCAGCGAAGAAAGGCGGTAACCTCGGCTTTATCACGCGCACTGATATCGATAACCCTGTATTTGTGAAGAAATTATTTTCTATGCAGAAAGGGGATATGAGTGCGCCTATTAGAACTAGCTTGGGTGTCCAATTGGTTAAGCTGGAAGATATCACTTCATCAAAAACTAAACCATTTGATCAGGTACGTGCACAAATTGAAAATGAATTGCGTGCAGATGCTTCTGAGAAAGAATATATAGAATTATCAGAAAAATTATCTAACTTAAGTTACGTCAATGAAGATAATTTAGAGGCTGCAGCAGAAGAATTAAATATGCAAGTGCAAACGTCAGATTGGATTGTTGGTGCTGAACTAGAAGGTATTGCTTCGTATCCAAGTGTGGTCAGTGCCACGTTTTCAGATGATGTGTTAAACAAAGCTGCCAATAGTTCGTTGCTTGAGGTTGCAGATGGTCATTCTATTGTAGTGAGAGTTCTTGAGCATGAGCCTTCTGAGGTTCAACCACTAGAAGATGTGGCAGATAAGATCAAGGCGACTGTGAAAACAATAAAAGCGCGTGATCAATTGGTTGCGCAAGCAACTGAAACGATCGACAAGCTGAATAATGATGCCTCTGAATTGGATACAATATTAAAGCAATTAAATATACCACTTGAATCTGCAGGTACTCTATTGCGTGATGATGAGTCGGTATCTAGTGAAATTGTTGATCATGTATTTTCTCTTTCTGCGGTAGATAATTATCCCGTGTTTGACGGCGTTGAATTAGATGATGGTCAATTTGCTGTAATTAGACTAAACGATGTTGTTACTGTTGACGAAGCAGGAACAAAAGTTAAAATGGCAGAGTGGGTTTCATTGCAAGGTGAGTATGGTCGCAGGGAAATGCAAGCCATGCTGAAGGCGTTACGTGAAACAGGGGATGTTAACGTCTTTTCTGAAAATCTCTAAAGGCTAATTTGAATTATGAAATTGCATTGGCAAATATTAATTGCGTTAGCCCTTGCAGTCATCGTGGGGTCTTTGACCACTTCGATTAATGCCGGTTTTGGCTTTAATCTTATTCCTATCTTTGAATTCTTTGGTGCATTATTCCTTAATGCATTGAAGATGATCATTGTTCCACTGATTGTTTCTTCCATTATTGTTGGTATCGCAAGCATAGAGCAAGATGGTTCGTTTGCACGCATGGGGGGTAAAACGCTACTTTACTATGTCGCGACTAGTGCAATTGCAATCACAATTGGCTTGGTAATGGTGATGATATTCCAGCCTGGTTTGATTGATGGCATGCCAGCCAAAGAAGCACTTGGCTTGCATGCAGATACAGCGGCGGTGACTGAAAGAGTGGGTGATGCGAGTACTGGTGATATTGCCGGTATATTTCTGCGTATGATTCCACCTAATATTATTCATGCTGCTGCACAGGGGCAGATGTTAGGATTGATTTTTTTCAGCTTGTTGTTCGGATATTTTATTGCTCAGTTGAAAGGTGAGCATAATAGTACCATGCGAAGCTTTTTTGAAGGTATGTTTGAAGTCATGATGAAAATGACTGATCTAATCATGCGCTTTGCTCCGATAGGTGTGTTCGCGTTAGTCGCTAAAATTGTGGCGACATCGGGAATTGATGTGTTTATTCCGCTAGCAAAATTTTTCTTCGTTGTGTTGGCGGCACTCGCGGCACAGATGTTTATAGTGATGCCAATACTGCTAAAAGTCATTGCTCGCGTGCGCCCGATAAAACACTTCCAAGCAATGTCTCCTGCATTGCTCACTGCATTTTCTACCAGTTCGTCTTCAGCAACACTGCCTGTCACATTAGATTGTGTACAAGATCGTGCTGGAGTATCCAATAAAACATCTAGTTTTGTATTGCCATTAGGCGCAACCATCAATATGGATGGAACAGCGTTATATGAATGTGTTGCGGCATTGTTTATTGCTCAAGCTTATGGATTGGAGTTGGGCTTTGTTCAACAATTTACAGTAGTGATACTCGCGTTAATGACATCGATTGGAGTGGCAGGGATACCTGCAGCAAGCTTAGTTGCGATTACTATTATTTTAGCGGCAATGGGACTACCGTTAGAAGGAATCGGTTTAATTCTAGCGGTGGATCGAGTATTAGATATGTGCCGCACCGCGGTGAATGTATTTAGTGATTCATGCGGTGCGGTCATCATAGCTCGCTCAGAAGGTGAGCAAACTAGGTTGGTAAGTTAACTAATAGCCAGTCATACCGACAATATTAAATCCTGCATCCACGTAGGTAATTTCACCAGTGATGCCGCTGGCTAAATCTGAACATAAAAATGCGGCGGCATTACCCACTTCATCTATCGACACATTTTTACGCAAGGGTGCATTTTGTTCTACATGGTCAAGCATCTTGCGAAAATCACCAATGCCTGCAGCGGCTAATGTTCTAATGGGGCCGGCAGAAATACAATTGACACGAATGTTGTCAGGACCAAGTGCATAAGCCATATAGCGAGTATTCGCTTCTAAGCTGGCTTTGGCCAATCCCATAACATTGTAGTTAGGCATTGCCTTCATCGCGCCTAGGTAAGTCAGCGACATAATGGCGCTAGGATGCCCGCTCATCATTGGACGTGCGGCTTTGGCAAGTGCAGTTAAACTATAACTGCTGATATCGTGAGCAAGTTTTGACCCTTCGCGCGTAGTATTTTCGACAAAATCTCCTTCCAGTTCTTCTTTGGGTGCAAAGGCCACTGAATGAACTAGGATGTCAAATTCTGACCAATGCGTGCCGAGCTGAGTGAACAAATCAGAAATATTTTCATCCGTGGCGACATCACAGGGAAGCACAATGTTGCTATCTAATTCTTTGGCTAATTTTTCGACACGTGATTGTAAGCGTTCATTCTGGTAGGTAAAGGCCAATTCAGCCCCTTGTTCATGCATGGCTTTCGCCACTCCCCAAGCAATCGATCGATTACTTGCAACGCCTATGATTAATGCTTTTTTATTCGCCAGAAAACCCATGGTCTCTCCTGTAAAAGTAGTTCGCCTGATTACGTGCTAATCGCTATACTGGTGCGATTGAACTCACAATTATACATTGTCCGATAAGTTGATGGCAGGTCGACATTCTTTTAGAAATTTATTGCTTATAAGCTTGGTTGGCTTAATTCTATATGGCTGCGAGAATAGTCAATGGAATAATCCTTATCGAGATAGAGATCAGCATAAGGACATTATTTATACATCTTTTAAAGAACGCCCCAAAGAGTTAGATCCTGTTAAATCTTATAATGCGGCAGAATATGAGTTCATTGCCCAGATTTATGAGCCGCCGTTGCAATATCATTTTCTCAAAAGGCCATACGAACTAATACCTTTGGCAGCATCAAAAATGCCTGCTCGGACTTTTTATGATGATGCTGGCAATCAGCTTTCTCATGATGTAGATCCTTCAAGTGTCTCGTATACAATCTATGACATAGAGATTCAAAAGGGGATTAAGTATCAGCCGCACCCTTCTTTCGCGAAAGACTCTCAAGGTGTCTATTATTATCATTCATTAACTGAAGATGATCTTGATGATGTGAATATTTTGGCTGATTTTGAGTATCAATCCTCAAGAGAACTGACAGCAGAAGATTATGTCTATCAAATTAAAAGACTTGCTCACCCAAATTTACATTCTCCGTTGGCGGGTTTATTAGGCAATTACATCGTAGGGTTTTCTGAGTATCGAGAGAAAGTGCTTGACGCTATTGAAGATCAAGATGCTTGGTTAGATCTGCGCGACGTTTCTATGCAAGGCGTTAAGGTCATAGATTCGCATCACTTTAGTATTAGAGTCAAAGGCGTGTATCCGCAATTCATTTACTGGCTAAACATGCCGTTTTTTGCTCCTGTTCCTTGGGAGGCTGATAAATTTTATTCTCAGCCTAGAATGAAGGAGCGAAATATTTCATTTGATTGGTATCCTGTCGGCACTGGCCCGTACATGCTGACAGAGAACAACCCAAACTTACGTATGGTGTTAGATAAGAATCCTAATTTCCATGGTGAAAAATATCCAAGTGTCGGTGAGCCAGAAGACTATGCACTAGGCCTGCTTGACGATGCCGGCAAAGAGTTACCCTTTGCCGATCGCATTGTCTTTAGTTTAGAAAAAGAAAGTATTCCCTATTGGAATAAATTTTTGCAAGGGTATTACGACACTTCAGGAATATCGTCAGATAGTTTTGATCAATCGGTTGAACTTAACTTTCAAGGAGAATTTGGTTTGACTGATGGAATGAAGAAAAGAGATATTGATTTAGCGTCGGCAGTGGCTACCAGTTTGTATTATCTTGGATTCAATATGGGTGACCCAGTCATAGGAGGTGATTCACAGCGTGCAAGATTGCTAAGACGCGCAATATCAATTGCAGTTGATTACGATGAGTTCATTTCTATTTTCCAAAACGGTCGAGGTGTGCCAGCGCAAGGGCCAATACCTCCCGGTATTTTTGGGAATGAAAATGGTGAGATGGGGATCAATCCTTATGTGTATCACTGGGAGAATGGTAGGCCCGTTCGCAAAAGTATACTGGAAGCAAAAAAATTAATGCAGCAAGCGCGATACCAAAATGGTGTTGATCAAGATACTGGTAAACCTTTGGTGCTTTACTTTGATACAGTGAGTCGTGGTGCGGATACCAAAGCGTTGCTTAATTGGATGGTGAAACAGTTTGCCAAAATTGATATTCAATTAGTGATTCGTGGCTCTGATGGTAATCGGTTTTTTGATAAATTAGATAAGGGTACGTTCCAGATTTATCAGCTGGGCTGGAACGCAGATTATCCT
This sequence comes from uncultured Gammaproteobacteria bacterium, assembly GCA_951812785.1. Taxonomy (GTDB): domain Bacteria; phylum Pseudomonadota; class Gammaproteobacteria; order UBA4575; family UBA4575; genus UBA1858. The sequence continues at coordinate 1,292,265 of OX638335.1, read as the reverse complement.
GATCCTGAGAATTTCTTCTTTTTGCTCTATGGTCCGAACTCTATCGCGATATCAGGTGGACAGAACTATAGTAATTATCAGAATTCCGAGTTTGATCGGTTATTTGATGTGATGAAGAATATGGAAAACGGTCTCGAACGATTGAAGTTAATCCGCCAAATGAATGAAATTGTTCGTGCAGATGCGCCATGGATTTTTGCATTTAACCCAAAATCATATTCTCTTTATCATGATTGGTATAAAAACGTTAAACCTAATCTGATGGCCAACAACACTATGAAATATAAGCGTGTCGATCCTTTATTGCGTGCGCAGTCACGAGAGAAGTGGAATCAGCCAATTCTATGGCCAATCTATTTGCTGCTAGTTGTGTTAGTGCTAACAATCATTCCTGCTGCGCGTGGTTTTTATCAGCGAGAAAAGGCGAAAGGAGTATGATTGCCTATATTGTTCGACGTGTTCTTTATGCATTTCCTCTGCTGCTCGGAATTAATCTGATTACATTTGTATTGTTCTTTGTGGTTAATTCGCCAGATGATATGGCTAAAAACCAACTTGGGCAGAAACATACAACAGCTCAGCAAATTGAGGATTGGAAGCGTGAGCGAGGATATAATTTGCCTTTGATTTATAATGAGGATGCATCAGCTGGTGCTAAGTTTACTGAAACTATTTTCTATCAAAAGTCGATAAGATTATTTGTTTTCGATTTTGGTAGTTCTGATAGTGGTCGTGATATAAGTTACGATATTGCTAATCGTATGTGGCCTAGTTTGACTATTGCGGTTCCGCATTTAATTGTTGGTTTATTAATTACGATTACCTTCGCTTTATTAATTGCGTTTTTCCGCGCTAGTTATATTGATTATTGGGCGGTAATTATTTGTGTGGCCTTAATGTCTATCTCTACGCTGTTTTATATTATTGGTGGCCAATTTATTATTGGGAAGCTGCTTAAGGTGGTTCCTATTTCTGGTTATGACACAGGATTAGACGCGCTGAAATTTTTAATACTTCCAGTGATTATTGGGATTGTTGGTGGAATAGGCTCGGGTACGCGCTGGTATCGAACTATATTTTTAGAGGAAATTGGCAAAGATTATGTGCGCACTGCACGCTCAAAAGGAATTTCAGAACAGTTAGTATTATTTAGACATGTGTTGCGTAATGCATTAATTCCTATTCTTACCGGTGTGGTTGTGGTGTTGCCATTGTTGTTTATGGGGAGCTTGTTAACAGAGAATTTTTTTGGCATTCCTGGGCTGGGTAGTTACACCATTGATGCTATTAATCGTCAAGACTTTGCAATAGTAAGATCGATGGTTTACTTGGGGTCGGTGCTTTACATTATTGGTCTTATCTTGACAGATATTTCTTATACCTTGGTTGATCCAAGAATTCGTCTAAGTTGATTATTAAATAATGTTGTTTCAGCCTGTCATATTAATTACCGATGCATTGTTCTTTGCGCTGACTACAGTTATTTTTGTGTTTGTAATGATTGCACGCAAAAAAGAACATTTGCGTCGCCCATGGGGAAAGGTAATTAAGCGAACAACGGGTGCTGTGGCATTGGTTGTTTTAATCTGTTATTACTCGATAGCGCTGCTTGACTCCATGCATTTTAGGCTCAAATTGGAAAATGTTACGCAGTCAGAATATCAATACTCTAATGAAATACTAAGTGTGTTAGATGTCTTGATGGCATCAATGCGAACGCAAGTTGAAAAGACATTTTCTGCGCCGTTAGCAGTGCAATTGTTTTCCAAAGAAATGGTGCAGCAAGATGATGGGTCTATGCAGCAAATTTACCCACGCTTAAAATATGGAGGCGCTCACCTTGATGACCCGCTGTCAGAGAAATCTAAAGACCTAGTAAAAATTAGTATCAGGGCGATAGTAATGGCGATCCTGTGCTGGGCAGGGTTCTGGTTGCTGACGGTATGGCGTAATTCAAAATCTAAACATTCGAGCTTTTCAGCAAGTCTTCAACGATTTGTCAGCGGTGATTCAGAATACCCTTTACGTGCTATCGCTATCACAACTGGATTAATCACAATTGCGATCTTTGTGTCCATGTTTGTTGGCTCAAAATATCATTTGTTTGGCACAGATAAGGTGGGTCAGGATGTTTTTTATCAAGCAATCAAAAGTATTCGTACTGGTATATTGATTGGCGCGCTGACAACATTGGTAATGTTGCCAGTAGCGATTACCCTGGGTGCGATGGCAGGATTTTTTCGTGGTTGGGTGGATGATGTTATTCAGTATATCTACACTACACTTAACTCGATTCCGCATGTGTTATTGATTGCAGCCTCTGTGTTATTGCTACAAGTGTATATGAGTAATAATGCAGAAGGTTTTGATAGTTTAACTGAACGTGCAGATTTGCGTTTGTTGTTCTTGTGTTTGATTTTGGGGATAACAAGTTGGACGGGCTTATGTAGACTGCTGCGTGCTGAAACATTTAAGCTGCGTGAAATGGAGTATATTCAAGCGGCGACTGCATTTGGTGTAACGAAATCTAATATCTTGGCTAGACATATTATGCCTAATTTTATGCATATTGTACTGATTACTGTAGTGCTTGATTTTAGTGGGCTAGTCCTTGCAGAAGCGGTGCTTTCTTATATTAATATCGGTGTTGATCCTGCAACTCATAGTTGGGGAAATATGATTAATCAGGCGCGTTTAGAAATGGCGCGTGATCCTGCAGTATGGTGGTCATTAACCGCCGCGTTTATTTTTATGTTTACACTGGTGTTGTTTGCCAATCTATTTGCAGATGTGGTTAGAGATGCCTTAGACCCTCGTATCTCAGGGTCGGAATAACGTTTATGTCGCTGCTCAAAGTTAATCACTTATATACGGATATAAAATTATCAGATCGCACTATTCATGCGGCCAAAGATGTGTCATTTGAAGTTAATGCTAGTGAGACATTCGCGCTAGTGGGCGAGTCTGGTTCTGGCAAGTCAATTACTGCGCTGTCTATAGCTAGGCTGCTACCAGATGCAGCAAAAATCACTCAAGGCGAGATTTTTCTACAAGGTAAAAACTTGCTCGAATATAGTGAGCGCGATATGCGTTCTATTCGTGGCAGTAAAATCTCAATGATTTTCCAAGAGCCGATGACTTCTTTGAATCCAGTGATCAAAATTGGCGACCAAATTATCGAATCGATGATTCATCATGAAAAAGTTCCTAAAGCGATAGCGCGTAATAGATGCTTAGATTTATTGAATGCGGTAGGTCTGCCAAGCGCTAAGCGTAATATGAATGAATATCCTCATCAATTATCAGGAGGTATGCGTCAACGAATTATGATCGCGATTGCCTTGGCTGCCAACCCTGATGTGTTAATTGCGGATGAACCTACCACTGCTTTAGATGTGACCATTCAAGCGCAAGTACTCGAGCTATTAAAAAATCTACAAGAAGAATTAAAAATGGGGTTAGTCTTTATTACCCATAACCTCGGCATTGTACACCAAATTGCTGATCGTGTCGCAGTAATGCGGTATGGGGAAATTGTTGAAACTACTTCTAGCGAAACGTTTTTTGCAAAACCTCAACATGCTTATAGCCAACAATTGTTAAATGCAATACCGAGCATTCATAAGCGGGGTTTACGCCTGTCTGTCGATAGTGAGCAAAGTGTAGAAAGCATGAGTTCGTCAATAGAAATGCATGATTATCCTGTATTAAATGTTGATAGGCTGAAAGTCCATTTCCCAATTAGAAAAGGTGTCTTTAAACGGGTTATTGGACATGTGAAAGCAGTTAACGACGTCTCATTAAAATTATATCCAGGGAAAACGTTAGCCTTAGTCGGTGAGTCAGGCTGCGGTAAAACCACCGTGGGGAAAAGTATCGTACGCTTGCTGGATGTCACTGATGGTGATGTTATGTTTCAAGGGCAGAATCTATTAAGTTTGAATAGTGAAGCACTTCGTGCGCGTCGTAGTGAATTGCAGATCGTATTTCAAGACCCTTATTCGTCATTGAATCCACGTATGTTAGTGGGTGATATTATTGAAGAAGGTATGGTGTCATTGGGTGTTGAGCATAATGCAGATCAACGTAGATTAATTGTGGTTAAATTACTGAGGCAAGTGGGTTTGCCTGAAGATGCAAGTAATCGATACCCGCATGAGTTCTCAGGTGGGCAGCGCCAGCGTATTTGTATTGCGCGTGCGTTAGCAGTTAAACCTCAAGTGATTATTTGCGATGAACCGACTAGTGCGTTGGATGTGTCTGTGCAAGCTCAAGTATTGAATCTATTGAAGGACTTGCAGGTGGAACTGGATATGAGCTATTTGTTTATCACCCATGATATGTCTGTAGTGAGTTATCTAGCAGATGACGTTGCCGTTATGCATCAAGGAGTGATTGTTGAGAATGGAAGTGCGTTAGATGTGCTGCAAAATCCTCAACATGATTACACTAAAAAATTACTTTCTGCAGTGCCTAAACTGCACCTGCATTAAACGAGATTATTCGGTAAAGAATTTTGGTTTAATGTTTGCAGTTTTAATAATGTGTTGTTTTCTAGTTGGGTCACTTTTGAGTGGTCTGCTATTTAACAAAAAGAATGATAGCAATGACAAGAGGCATGCAGACTATTAATCCTAAGCTATTGTATTTTACTAGTAGACCAATTGGTATGGTGGTAGCGCTAAAGAATATGTAAATAAAACACGTAATTTTTGCGGAGTTATAGTTATTGTCTAGTACTAAGTTTAATCTGAATTCAATTATTTGCGCATCTTAGCGACAGATAGCGCATTAAGTGATATGTAGTGAAGTAAGCATTCTGCTTAGGCGGTGAAATATATGCATTTCTAGTGTCTTTGTCGATGCAGGACCAGCAATACAATTTCAGTTGGGAGTGTATTTGCGTAGAATGGTGATGGCGGTTTTTATTAGTTTAACTAAGGTTAAATTATTGCATGTTTGATTTAAGAGGTATAAAGAGTTGGTACCAAACTGATGTGGGTGAGTTGATTTCTCATGCTGTCGAACAACATATGTGGAGGGTTACATCGTGTATATTTGGTTATAGTGTAATTCAAGTGGGTGATACATTTGTCAATCGCGAACTGTTGAAGAATTGTACAATACCCATGCAAATTAGTATCGATCGTTCTCAGACAGCAGACATTATTAGCAGCCCAGCAGCGCTACCCATATGCAGTGACAGCACGGATCTATTCGTACTGCCGCATACCCTTGATTTCACTGAAAAACCTCACGAAATATTGAGAGAAGTTGAACGTTGTTTAGTACCAGAAGGCCATATGATTATTATTGGTTTTAATCCGTATTCGTTCTATGGTCTGTGGCGATTGTTTTTTTCGCGAAAAAATCTAGCGCCATGGAATGCAAAATTTTATAGTGTACAGCGTCTTAGAGATTGGTCTTCGCTGTTGGGGTTTGAGGAAGTCGAATTACATTTTGTAGGACATCTACTTCCGTTTAAACGTATTCAAAGCTGGGGGAAAATGCAATCGCTTAGGCAGCTTCTTCAATATCAATTAACTAATATTGGTGGTGTTTATATTTTTGTAGCACGCAAACGTGTAGCAAGGTTGACACCACTTAAGCGTGTATGGCCAACTACTAGCAATCAAATACTCACGGGTAAATTGCCAAAACCAACCGTAGGGATGCAAGAAAATGTCGAATCACGTTGAAATTTTTACCGATGGTGCATGCCGTGGAAATCCTGGTCCAGGAGGATGGGGAGCACTGTTACGATTTAAAGATTCAGAGAAGACACTTAAAGGTGCAGAAAGCGATACTACAAATAATCGAATGGAATTACAGGCCGCTATATCTGCACTACGAAGTTTGTCGTGCCCCTGCAAAATCCAATTAACCACTGATTCACGTTATGTAATGGATGGCATCCAGCAATGGTTACCAAATTGGAAGAAGCGTGGTTGGAGAACTGCTAGTAAGAAACCAGTTAAAAATGAAGATTTATGGCGCGAGTTAGATGAGCTGGTTAGCGCATATGAAATTGATTGGCATTGGGTGAAAGGACATAGTGGGCACAGAGAAAATGAATTGGTTGATCAACTTGCAAATGATGCCATAGATGAAATGAGTCTCTACTAGAGGAAGTACGCGATATGAGACAAATAGTACTTGATACCGAAACAACCGGTTTAGAAACTTCTGATGGGCACCGCATTATTGAAATTGGTGCCATTGAAATAGTCAATAGGCAAGTCACTGATCATTTTTATCATCAGTACTTAAATCCTGAGCGTGACATTGATACCGGCGCAGAAGAAGTGCATGGCATTAGTTTGGCATCATTACAAGATAAACCTAAGTTTCGCGAGGTGTGCGAAGAGTTCTTGGATTTTGTTTGTGATGGCGAATTGATTATTCATAACGCTGCGTTCGATATAGGCTTTTTAAATTATGAATTGCAATGTATTGAGCACAAATTAAAAGATATCAATGAAATTTGTAAAGTCACCGATACATTAAAAAAAGCGCGCAAATTGCACCCAGGGCAGCGCAATAGCTTGAATGCTTTATGTAAGCGTTACGAGATTGATAATTCATACCGTGAGCTTCACGGGGCACTACTTGATGCGCAAATTTTAGCGGATGTCTATTTGGCTATGACTGGAGGGCAAGTATCCTTGAGTCTTGCTGCAACCACAGAAGCGCAGAAGAAGGATAAAAACTCATCTAAACAATCAACAAAAATACATGATTTAAAAGTGGCTAGCGCAAGTAAAGAAGAAATGGCAGAGCATGAAAAAATGCTTCAACACATCGCGCAAAATAACGATGAGCAAATGACTGTTTGGGAAACAATGTTGGAATCTGAGAACAACTAATCGTTGTGTGTAGTAGCTCACATCTAAACTGACAGACTCCTATCAATAACCGGTAACGGTACGATCAGGTCTGAGCTACTACACCTAAGTCACCAGGATGAGCCGTGTCAATCTCACCACAGGCCTCGTCATCCTGTTTCTCAAGGGCGGCGATCTGTGCATCGCTTAAGATAATGCCCTCCTTGGCAATTTCTTCTTCGAGTGCTTTGAGTCGTTTCTTGAAGTGCTCTAGAGTATGGCGCAGCCAAACGCAACGCACACCGCTACCAGCGATCAACACACCAGTTCATTGCTGGTTCGATGTTGCCCAACGGCGGGCTGTTCAATCGCTGACGTAACCACTGCATGTGCTGTGGGTTCATCCACACGGTTTTTAACATCGGCTGTTCTACGACTCTTGTCAATCCGTGAGTCAATGCCACCTTCTTCAACCCGCTGTTGATAACGATAGAATGTGTCTCGCGACACCCCCATGACTTGACAGGCGCTAGATACGTTGCCCAGTTCTTCTGCTAAGTTGAGCAAGCCCGCCTTGTGTTTAAGGATTGGATTGTTAGTATGAAGCATGAGAGTTACCTGCCTTTTTGGTTTGATTTAAAGTTCAACACCTTTATCAAAACGGGTAACTCTCGCTTTTGCAACCCTTGTGGATTGCTAATTGTTAGATCGGGTCTGAACTATTACACGTTGTGCTTTAAGATGCGTGATTTTTGTCTGTCCCAATCACGATCTTTTTCGCTATTACGTTTGTCGTGTTGTTGTTTACCTTTAGCAACGCCTACTTCAACTTTTGCTCGGCCTCTTTTCCAGTAGAGTTTCAGTGGAACAATGGTGTATCTCTTGCGTTCGACAGCGCCTATTAACCCGTCTATTTCATTTCTATGCATCAATAGCTTGCGTGAACGTACTGGATCAGGCTTGATGTGAGTTGAAGCAGTCGGTAGTGGCGAAATGTGTGCGCCGTGTAACCAGGCTTCTCCTGCTTTTAATATAATATAGCTTTCTTTCACCTGGATACTTTTTGCACGTAAGCTTTTCACTTCCCATCCCTCTAATGCAATGCCTGCTTCGTAAGTGTCCTCAATGAAATAGTCATGACGGGCCTTTTTATTTAGTGCAATTGTGCTGTCGGTTGATGGGTTTTTGTTCTTGCTCATAGGGTCATTATAAACAGCTGCCGGTTGGCGCGCTTATTTTTGTCAGTTTACTTGATGCGGGTTGAAAAATTGATCAGAATGGCGAGTCTACTAAAAAACACAATAATCATGCCTACTAAAAATACATCAATTCATGGTGAATGGTCCTCGCGACTAGCATTTATCTTAGCTGCGGCAGGTTCTGCTGTAGGGCTTGGGAATATCTGGAAGTTCCCTTACATGGCCGGCGAAAATGGTGGAGGAGCTTTTGTTTTAATTTATTTGATATGTATTGCAGTATTTGGCCTGCCAATAATGATGGCTGAAGTTATGTTGGGTCGGCGCGGTAGACAAAGTCCAATCAATACAATGAAAATGCTTAGTCAGCAAGAAAATGCCCATAAAGCATGGGGTTTATTAGGCTGGTGTGGTGTACTCGCAGGCGTGTTGATACTTTCTTACTATAGCGTCATAGCGGGTTGGTCTCTTTCTTATGTGCTTGAGAGCACCTCAGGATCGCTTCGATATATTACTGAAACGAAAGCAGGTGAGTTATTTTCAAATCTTATAGCCAGTTCTTTAACGCTAATTTTTTGGCATACGCTGTTTATGCTGATGACAATGATTGTGGTGGCTAGAGGTGTCAGTAACGGATTAGAAATGGCGGTTAAGTATTTGATGCCAGCACTTGCTGCATTGATTTTAGTGTTAATTGGATATTCGATTTCTCAAGGTTATTTTATGTTGGGTGTTAAGTTTATGTTTACTCCTGATTTTTCAAAAATTAATCAAGCAGTATTGCTTGATGCAATGGGGCAAGCCTTCTTCTCGCTAAGCTTGGGCATGGGTGCAATTATGATATATGGTTCCTATCTTTCTCAGCACGCTTCTATTGCAAAAACAAGTTTCGCCGTAGCCCTTGCTGATATCACCGTAGCAATACTTGCTGGTTTAGCTATATTCCCCATTGTGTTTGCGAATCAACTGGAAGCTGCACAAGGACCTGGTCTGATTTTTAATACTTTGCCGTTAGCATTTGGGCAAATGCCGGGTGGTGTTATATTCGGAACCTTGTTTTTCGTACTATTAGTGTTTGCAGCATGGACGTCATCTATTTCATTGATTGAGCCTGCTGTTGTATGGTTGGTTGAAAGGTGCGGTCTAACGCGTATTAAAGCAAGTGTGATTTGTGGTTCTGTTACCTGGCTCGTGGGCTTGGGAACAGTGTTTTCTTTCAATATTTGGAAGACTTATACAGTGTTCGACAAGACAGTGTTTGAGTTGTTGGACTTTCTAACGTCTAACATTATGTTGCCATTAGGTGGTTTGTTAATTGCCGTATTTGTCGGCTGGAGCATGAGGGAAAGCTCTGTTAAAGATGAAATAGCAATGTCAAGTTCTATGCTTTATCAAGCGTGGAGATTTCTGATTCGCTTTGTCACCCCAGTCGGGGTGTTACTTATATTTTTTAGGGTGATAGAGATTATCTAAAATTGTGTCTAATGTTAGTCGTAGTGCCTTAGTGCCATATTTGGCCGCGCAAATGTATGCGTTGGTTAATGATATTGAAAGCTATCCGAAATTTGTTCCCTGGTGTTCAAAAAGTTCCTCAAAAGAAATTTCTATTAGCGAAAAAGAAGCAACGTTATTTTTCTCGCGTGGGGCGATTAAAACTTCTTTTACTACTAGAAATATACTATCTCCAGATCAGCGTATTGGGCTGCAATTAGTCGATGGCCCTTTTAGTCAATTGCAGGGGGTTTGGCAATTTGTAGACATCGATAATGAAGGCTCGCGTGTTCAGTTGGATTTAGACTTTGAATTATCTAGCCGTATGCTAAAGATTGCGTTGGAATCATTTTTTAGTCAAATTTGTGATCGGTTAGTAACTTCGTTTGTGCAACATGCCAATAATATTTATAAATAAACAATCTTGAGTGTGCATGACTTATATTTGATCTATAAAACACGCTATGCGTGCACAGAATGCTATCATTCCTGTGCATGGATGCCGAGGGTAGAGCAGCGAGAGCAATTGTCGAGGTGGAATCCAGCCAATATTATTTGTCGATGAAAATTCAAGTCATATACATAAATCAAAACACCGAGTTCTTTGTCAATATAGACATGCCCGAAGGCGCATCTGTGCAACAAGTAATTAAACGATCGGGGCTATTAGAACAACAGCCAGAATTTTCCTTGGATAAAAACGAAGTAGGCATCTTTGGCGAGTTGGTGTCGTTAGAAACAGTATTGCACGAAGGTGATAGAGTTGAAGTGTATAGACCTCTAACAATGGACCCTATGGAAGCGCGCAGATTGAGGTCTAAAGCATAGTTTGCTCATAGAGAATGATTGCGGAATGATAATAAGCTATCTATTTAATAGCGCACTCGTAAGGAGAAGTTGTGAGGTGTGTTAAGCAAAGTAGTTTAATTTGTAATTGTCAGATCGGGTCTGAACTATTACAGTTAAGTAAATGCGTTGGATCAAATGCTTCTTTAATGGACTTGAACTGGTTTAACTTTTCGATACCAACTCCGTGTTCTCCAGTAATGGTGCCACCAATGCTCACGCATAGTTGTAAAATTTTTGCGCCAATCTCTTCAGCTTTTTTCAACTCGCCAGGGTTGTTTGCGTTATACATGATAAGCGGGTGCAAGTTGCCATCGCCAGCATGGAAGACATTGGCTACTGCCAAACCAATTTGCTTGGAATATGCTGAGATCTCACTCAGTACATACGCTAAGTGTTTGCGTGGAATAGTGCCATCCATACATAAGTAATCAGGTGTGAGTTGGCCTATTGCCGGGAAGGCAGATTTTCGACCTTGCCAAAATAATTCTTGTTCATCAGTATTTTGTGCTGTTTGCACTGACACAGCATTGAACTGCTGGCACTGTTGGGTAACTTGATCAATTTCCCATAGCACTGAATCACCATAACCATCAAGTTCGCATAACAAAATAGCTGCTGCATCGGTTGGGTAACCTGCGTGGCAAAAATTTTCAGTAGCATTAATGACGGCGTTATCCATCATTTCTAAGCCTGCGGGAATAACGCCGCTGGCAATTATATTAGCGACTGCACTACCTGCTTCTTCAATATTACTAAATGCCGCCATAATCACTTCTTTGCGAGAAGGCTTAGGTAACAACTTCACTTTAGCTTCAACTATTATTGCCAACATGCCTTCTGAACCTGTTAGCAAAGCCAGCAAATCGTAACCAGGACTTTCTTAGCATTCACTACCAATTGTGATCAAATCCCCATCAATGGTAACAAATGTTATTTCCAACAAGTTGTGTAAGGTGAGTCCGTATTTTAAGCAGTACACACCGCCAGAATTCTCGGCTATATTGCTGGCAATGGTGCAGGCAATTTGTGATGAAGGATCAGGTGCATAATAGAGGCCAAACTCCGATGCCGCTTCTGATGTGGCTAAATTGCGCACACCAGATTCTACGTGAGCATATTGAAGCTCGCTGTTGATTTCTAATATGTGGTTAAACTTAGACAGATTTAGCAAAATGCCATTGGAAATCGGATGCGCGCCACCCGATAAGCCTGTGCCTGCTCCTTGAGTGACAATGGGCAAACTCTCTCGTTGGCAAGCTTTTACAATCTCGATTACTTGCTGTGTAGTTTCAGGTAATAATACCGCTAGCGGTAATGATTTGTATGCGGTGTAGCCATCACATTCATACGGACGCAGCATTTCCGCCGAAGTTAAGATGTTGTTTTTTGGCAGGAGGCCAGAAAATAGGGCAGGAATTTCGTTTCTATTAGGCATATGCTTATAGCTTGTTTCATCCTGTATGAATTGTTGTTTTAGAATACCTTAATTAACCTCAACGTGGCTATACAATGATATTAGTTTGGATTGCGCTAGGCGGTGCAGCAGGTTCTGTACTTAGATATTTAGTGCACACGAGAATTGATCAACTACACGGCTACACATTTCCTGTTGGGGTGCTCACTGTCAATGTGATTGGTTCATTTTTAATGGGTTTTTTGGCTTGGACATTGACCAACCATATAACCCTAACAGAAGAGCATCGCACTGCCATACTAGTGGGTTTGCTGGGTGGTTTTACAACCTTCTCAACCTTCTCGCACGACACGCTACAACATTTTATACACGGACAATATGCGGCTGTGATGTTGAATATTGTGTTAAGTGTGGTTCTCTGTATTATTGCTGCCGGTGCAGGTTTGCTGCTGGCCAAGTCGTTGTTAACTTAATATTAAATTCTTATATGTTAGATCCAAAATTATTACGTTCTGATTTAGAAAACGTTTCAAAAGATTTGCAAAGAAAAGGTTTTGAATTGGATCATGCGCTATTTTCATCGTTAGAAGAGCAGCGTAAAACTTTACAAGTTGAAACTCAAGAATTGCAAAGTGTTCGCAATCAACGTTCTAAAGAAATTGGTGCCGCTAAAGGGCGTGGAGAAGATATCTCACCATTGAAAGCAGAGATGGATGAGTTGGCGCAAACGCTAAAAGAAAAAGGGCAGCAATTAAATGAACTTCAGACTCGGTTACAAGAATGGCTAATGGGTATTCCTAATATTCCCCATGAGTCTGTGCCGCCGGGGAAAAGTGAAGAGGATAATAGAGTTGAAAGAACGTGGGGTGATCCGACTCAATTAGATTTTGAGCCAAAAGATCATGTTGAGCTGGGCGAAGGTTTGCAGCAAATTGATTTTGAAACAGGAGCCAAGATCACCGGCTCTCGTTTTGTGGTTTTACACAGTAATATAGCAAGACTGCATCGCGCCTTAATTCAATTCATGCTGGATATGCATACTAAAGCGCATGGGTATACTGAAGTATATGTGCCATTTATAGTTAATTCAGACAGCTTGCATGGCACTGGTCAGTTGCCAAAGTTCAAGGAAGATTTATTTCGAGTAGAAACTGACAATGAATATTATTTAATTCCAACCGCTGAAGTGCCGGTTACTAATATTTGGCGAAATGAAATCGTTAATATTGAAAAGCTACCAATTAAATATGTTTGTCATACACCTTGCTTTAGATCCGAAGCGGGTTCTTATGGTAAAGATACTCGTGGATTAATTCGTCAGCATCAATTTGAAAAAGTTGAATTGGTACAGTTAGTACATCCAGATAATTCTTGGCAAGCGCTTGAAGAATTAACTGGTCATGCAGAAGCAGTATTGCAAACATTAGAGTTGCCGTATCGTTTAGTAACGCTATGCGGGGGTGACTTGGGTTTTTCTGCAGCTAAAACTTATGATTTAGAAGTATGGTTGCCTGCACAGAATTGTTATCGTGAGATTTCATCATGCAGTAACTTTTTAGACTTTCAAGCACGACGAATGAAAGCAAGATGGAAGGATAAAGAAAGTAAGCCACGGTTGTTGCATACTCTTAATGGCTCAGGATTAGCAGTGGGAAGAACTTTGGTGGCTATTCTGGAAAATTATCAAAATGAAGATGGCACCATACGCATACCTAAAGCATTGGTTAGCTACATGGGCGGTGTCATTGAGCTCAAGTCAGCGGATTAACCTGTAAGAATAAAAAAGCCTGCACGGGTTGGCGCGCGCAAGCTTTAAAATTCATACTAAGTACGAGTTTTGGGACTCAGGAGTATTGAAATCTTCTACTATCGGTTTGTACGTAGAATATTGTATCAATATTAGACAAGAAAGCAAGATTTTACTTATGTAAATAAATGTAAGGTACTGGTAATAATGAAAATAGTTATTTTGTTGAACTAGATGTTTTTTTGTCTTCTTTTGTCCGATACAAAACATTATGCAAAAAGTTACTGAATTGAAGAAATATTTTCCTCATCCAGGAAAAGTTGAATGGATCGGGATCCGGCCATATAAAGGCTCTACCATCAAGCAAAAATCTTTAATCAATGCGCTCACAGATCATGGGCTAGAGGTGACAAGGCTGGTCAGAGGCCTGGTGGGAAACGCCAGGTAACTTTAATTCAGGCCGAATATATTGATGTAATTCGTTCATTAATGCCGAAAACAGATATAAATCTGGCTGATCTAAGGCGTAATATTGCGATTTCCGGGATCAATTTAAATGCCTTAAAGGGTTGCACCATACAAATAGGCGAAGCTATGTTAGGCATTACTGGATTTTGTCATCCTTGTAGCAAGCTAGAAGCTCAATTGGGTGAGGGTGTGTTTAATGCGTTACGCGGACATGGTGGGCTTACCGCCAAAGTCACTAACGGTGGTTTAATACAAATAGGAGATGAAATTCAAGTGCTAACTACTAGCTAGCTGTTACTGTGTAAGCTTTTCCAAGCTAACCAACACCAAGCAATAATAAAGGAAGTTCCACCGAATGGGGTGATCATACCTAGCCAATTCATGCCAGTGGTGCTTAATACATACAAGCTGCCACAAAACAATATAATGCCGAGATTCATCAATCCAGCGATAGCAGAATAATTTTCTTGGGGTGCATTTTTAGTAATTAAACCGACAAGTATTAACCCTAAAGCATGCCAAAAATGAAAGTCAGCGGCAGTGTTGAATACTTGAATACTACGTTCATCTAAATGTTTTTCCAGACCGTGTGCGGCAAATGCACCAAGAGCGATGGCTAATGCAGCATTGAAACTGCCGACAGAAATTATTACATTGTGTTTCATGGAATTATTATTTGTTATAAATTAGGAGAGTATAGTGCCAACATTCGATATTGTCTCTGAAGTAGATACCCACGAATTATCTAACGCGATTGATCAAGCAAACCGAGAAATTGGCAATCGTTTCGACTTTAAAGGTAGTAATGCCAAAATCATGCTTAAGGATAATGCGGTCTCATTAGAGGCCGAAGTGGAATTCCAAATCAAACAAATTTACGATGTGGTTACACAAAAAATGGTTAAGCGTGATATAGATCTTGGTTATGTCAATAAAGGTAATCTGGTAGAGGCTAATAAGCGTGCGACACAAGATGTGATTATTAATCAAGGTATTAATTCAGAAGTAGCTAAAAAAATTACCAAGCTGATCAAAGAGAGCAAAATGAAAGTGCAGTCACAAATTCAAAGTGAAAAAGTGCGTGTGACCGGGAAGAAAAGAGATGATTTGCAAGAAGCGATGCAATTGCTGCGTGAACAGGATTTAGGTGTGCCCCTGCAGTTTGATAATTTTAGAGACTGATCTTATTGGCTGACTAGCCAAACAAGTAGTGCTACAAATCCAATCACTCCTAGCAATGGTAGTAGTACTGCATTCCAATCACCGGATTCTGCTTTTGGACTGTTAAAAAACATGTGCTTAGCACGTGGAAACAAAAATACTAGCATTAAGACTAGAAATACTACGCTGGCTATTTGTATTCCATTCATATAGTTTTTCCTTGTCAAATAAAAAAGCCCACTGATAACGCTCAGTGGGCTTTTTTTTGTTTAATGACTGCTTAGTTTAATCATCGCCGCCAAAGATGCCTAGAATATGAAGTAAGCTGACAAAGATATTATAAAGGCTTAAGTATAGAGACACAGTAGCATTGACGTAGTTTGTTTCGCCGCCATTAATAATGCGGCTAGTATCAAACAGAATAAATCCGCTCATAATTAATATAATTGCAGAAGATAGGGCTAATGATAAAGCTGGAATCTGCAAGAATATATTGACAACCATTGCTAGTATGGCAATGATCAGTCCTACCATTAAGAATCCGCCCATGAAACTAAAGTCACGTTTAGTAGTGAGTACGTAGCCAGATAGTGCAAGGAAAATAATGCCTGTGCCACCTAATGATGTAGCAATTAATTCAGGACCATTCGATAAAGAAAGGTAGTGATTTAAAATAGGGCCGAGGCCAAAACCTAGAAGACCGGTAATAGCAAACACGACACCTATGCCTGTTGCGGAATGAGCAGTGCGTGGCAATACCAACCATATCAAGCCCATTGCTCCAAATGAACAAACTAGAGATACCATATGGCTTACATGAAGCATCATAGAAACTGCTGCAGTTAGTGCGCTAAACAGAAGTGTAAATGAAAGTAATAAATAGGTATTTCTAAGCACCTTATTGATGCTTACAGTAGATGTGGTAGAAATCGACGGGTTAAAGTTATTCATTCAATAGCCTCAATATAGAGAAATAGTCAATGTTCAAGATTGTATCAAATTAGCGCTTACTTTGCCACTAGCGTTAGTGTTTTATCGACAATAGTCTAAGTATATACAGTAATATGGTGATAAATTCTTTTATTTCAATACAAAATTTGTAACTTATGTGAAATTGTCTTTCCTTGTTTGACTAGATCATGCTGAAAAATATCTGGTCTGACAGTTTTGTTTGAGGCTGTGGTGAGAGCATCAATTATAGCTTGATAATGACCTAGGTCAGTTTTACATCGACAACGTAGAGATTAAAATTAGTGGGTGTTTATAATAAATATTTGATATTTTTATTTGCCACACAGTAAATTATGTGTGGCTCAGGTGTAGTGGTTATGGTAAAAAGCCATTCCAATTAAGCAATCTGTATTATGCTTACAGTAATCAATAGCTTACTTGTGTGTATTAGACTAAATTCGGAGAGGTGGCAGAGTGGTCGAATGCGGCGGTCTTGAAAACCGTTGACGGGTTAAACCGTCCGGGGGTTCGAATCCCTCCCTCTCCGCCATATGAAAGCGTTAAAACACTGATTATAATGAATATTTTTCTTATTATTTCGCAAATAGTCCCCCAATTAGCCCCCATACTGGACAGGTAGTTCAGCTTTGCGGCCATCCCTGGTTTCCCGCTGGCTTAGGTAGGCCAACTGGTAACAGTGCCGGTAGGCGAAGATACCGCCACCGTCAAGGATCGCCACGCGCCGACCACAACCACGGGTAGGGCAGAGGAACCACGGCCTTTCATCGCCAAGGTGGAAGGCGGTCCAGTCCAGATGGACCGGATAGCTCTCGTCCTTCCAATCTTCGCCGTCGCTTCGATGTCGGTAAGGATTACCCGGTGCGGTTCAGTGCGCACGCGGATGGAGGCGATTACATCGCCATGCCGCGACCACTGCCAGCCGAAGGATTGATAGGGGTTGACCAGGGCGGAAAAGGCGCGCGCGAAGCACCGGGATGTCTTCGCGTCGCACAATTTCTTAGCGACGTGCCGAAAACCCGAGGAAGTGATGCAGGTCGTCGGCTGACGAGGCGAAAACGTTTGGCACGTCTCATGTCAATACGTCCAAAAGGTGTGCGAAAAAAATCAAAGGACCCGGCCAGCATCGTGCCCCCTTCGGCGCCGTGATGAGAGTCCCCCGGGTGCCCCTGAAGACGTTTTTTGGATCACCCCGGGATTTTTGGGTCGTGTCGCAGTTTTCAGTTTATGTGCGATATTGCCTTAAAGGCCAAGCTGGTAAAGACAAGCTCTTGCATATCTTAAGCCTCGGAGAAACAAGCAGAGTTCTAGCAAAAGGGAAAATTTAGGGATCGCTCTATTGCGAAGAAGGCGCACCGACGTTTTGCGGCTCGAATTCTCGGGCCCTTCCGGCGAAGTGACCGGACCGGGTGGCTATGGCTACCACTTCGCGAAAAATAAAAACTCTCATCGTCCGTTTCCCGTTGTTGGCATTTTGACTACTTTGTTACCCTCCTGTTTTATCCTCTCCATTCGGCCAGCGTCAGGCCGCGCAGGGCCGGGATTGCATATCTGCGACAGCGGCAGTTGCGACTGGGGCGACAGCGATCGGCTTATCGGCGTCATGTGTCGCAGAGGTTGTCCCCCAGGAACTTGATCTCCGGGTACTGAATCCCTATACGCACAATCCGTAATATCCGCACAATTGCCCGTTTCGGTGGGTTTCTGGATATTGCGGGCTCACTGCCTCCATGACAGCGACACCTGCGACACAAGCAATGACTGGCTGTGTTATGCCCACCCAAAGGTCCGGTCGTATTAAAACTTCGCGCTTTACGGGAAACGCAGTGACGGGATATATCTATCGTGGCACGCGAGTTGAATCAGTCGGCACTAGCGGTTACTCCGCCGGTGTTCGGCGTGGCCCCAGCATGCATTTATTTGGGGGATCCCGGCATTGTTCAGGTAGTCAAAACTTTGTTGATTTTGAGCACGGATGTGCGCAGAGGTGCAGTTGATTTTCCCCTTTATTACCCTCTGTTTGCAGAATGAGCGCGCTCAATTTCAGAGACATGTTCGCTCGGGACTGCCACTAGCGCCACGCAGTCGTCTATATGATAGAGCAGGAGTTTGGTTTCTACCGATGATGCCCGCAACACCGCTTATTCTACGGGCTTCGGGGCCATGCGCCTTGGGCTACCAGATTGCAGAGACAACCTGGTCTAGAGAATAATGAGCGCAGATCTGGCGATAGTCTCTCGGTGCCGTTCAGGTGGACTACTTCTTCGCGCACGGATGTGCGGTCTTAATCCCTTCTAAATCAGGGTAGGGTTCCAAAGTCTGATACATTATACTGATGCGACCAATAAGGGGGTAGCTTCTTGAAACCAATCGCGCACAAACGTAAATCAGACAATGTCAGCCAACCTTTGGAGGTTCATTTGATAGAAGTGGGTGAGTTGTCTGAAAGATTTGCAGGGAAGATTGGACAAAAAAAGGCCGGGAAACTACTTGGCTTGCTCCATGATTTTGGGAAATACAGCAAGGAGTTTCAGGATTACATCAAATCCGCGACGGGCGACCTTGATAAAGACGATGCGGATTTTCAAGACGTGAGGAAACGTAAAGGAAAAATAGACCACTCAACTGCTGGTGCCCAGTATGTTTTTCAACAACTGATAAAGAATTCGGACAACAGTGGGGAAAATGACAGGAAATATTATCTCGTGGCTCAGATGTTGGCCTTGTGCATTGCCTCGCATCATAGCGGACTGATTGATTGCATAGGCGAGGACGGCAAACCGAAATTTAAACAACGAATGGACAAGGACGATGATCTGACGCACCTGAAAGAGTGTTCTAATGTCGCCGACAAATCCCTAATAAGTGACAATATCGACCAGCTTATCAATGCGGAAACAGTCAATGCGCTTTATCAAATGACGATGACCGTTGCCGGTCTATCCGGCAAGCAGCAAGAAGTTACTCAAGCAGGACACTTTAATCTAGGATTTCTTGCCCGCTTCATGTTCAGTTGCCTGATTGATGCAGACCGATTGAATAGTGCTGAATTTGAAACGCCATCACGCCAGAGCGAGCGAATCGACAGGCAACAATATTTTTCATGGAACATTGCCATTGCGCGTTGCGAGCAATTTATTGCCAACTTGACGCCAGCTAAACCAATAGATCACTTGCGGCAAAAGATTTCCGACGATTGCTGCCAAAGAGCCGCCGAACCCCAAGGCATGTATACACTGACCGTGCCGACAGGCGGGGGTAAAACTTACGCCAGTCTGCGTTACGCCTTGCATCATGCGGCCAAACACGAGCTGGATAGAGTTATCTATATCATCCCTTACACCTCTATCATCGACCAGAATGCCACTGAAATCCGCAAGGTGCTGGAGCAACCACAAGATGCCTGGCCGTGGGTGCTGGAACAGCATTCGAATCTGGATCTGGGAAAACAAAACTGGCGGAACAAATTGGTAGCGGAGAATTGGGACAGCCCGATTGTGCTAACCACCATGGTGCAGTTCCTGGAAGTATGTTTCAGTGGTGGAACCGGCAGCGTTCGCCGTTTGCATCAATTGGCAAACAGCGTGTTGATTTTTGATGAAATCCAAACCCTGCCAATAAAGTGCACCTATCTATTCTGTGGCGCACTGAATTTTCTTGTAAAGCATGCTCGCAGCACTGCTGTTTTATGTACTGCCACGCAACCATTACTCAACCGCTTGCACTCCGCTCCTTTGGGCCAATTGGATATCCCGCCAGACAATGAACTAGCACATGATGTTACAGGTTTGTTTGAACAACTTAACCGGGTTGAGTTGAAAAACTGTCGTCACCCCGGCGGTTACAAGGCAGCAGAAATTGTCGAATTGGCCATCAAAGCACTGCATGGCGATGGCAACTGCCTCGTGATTGTCAACACCAAGGCCTGGGCGCAAAAACTGTACACGCTGTGTCAGCAAGAAATAACTGATGAAACAGTGTTGTTTCACATGAGCACGAATCAATGCCCTGAACACCGAGAGCGCATCCTCAACAAGATTCGCCAACGGCTGAAAGATGGCTTGCCGGTTCTTTGCATCAGCACCCAATTGGTGGAAGCCGGTGTTGATATTTCGTTCGCCAATGTCGTACGCTTTCTGGCCGGTCTGGATTCCATCGCCCAAGCTGCCGGGCGCTGTAACCGGCATGGTGAACTGCGCAATGAAGATGGAACCCCAAGAAAAGGCACCTTGTATCTGATAGAGCCTGATACCGAATCTACCGGAATGTTGAAAGATATTGAAGAGGGTAAAAGAAATGCGGCGCGTGTTCTGGATGAAAACTTTGAGGATATTTTCTCGACCGAGGCCATTAGTCAATACTTTGGTTATTACTTCTATGGGCAGCGTGATGCGATGGACTACAAAATAAATAAAGGGGATTTTGTGCGGGACGATACTCTGCTTAGCTTGCTGAGTGACAACAAAAACTGCCCTGTCAAAAAAGATCCAAGCCTTTTGAGCCAGTCCTTCATGGAAGCCGGGCGACAATTCAAGGCGATTGATGCGCCGACACAGGCCGTTATCGTGCCTTATAAAGACGGAAAATCTATTCTTACCGCACTTTGTGGTGCGGACAAAATCATTGACCCCAAAGACTACTACGGGTTGCTGCGAAAGGCCCAGAGATACAGTGTCAATGTATTCCCCAATGTGTGGAAAAAATTACAAGACGCAGGTGCTGTCCATGAAATACAACCAGGGTATGGCATTTATTATCTGAATGATCAATATTACAGCGAGCAGTTTGGTTTGACCGAGCAGTCAGTGAATAAAATGGGGGCGATAATCCTATGACGCGGCAAACACCCAAGAACACCATCAGCTTTAAATTGTATGGCAGATATGCCTTGTTTGCAGACCCTATTACCCGCATCGGTGGCGAGAAATGTTCCTACCATGTGCCGACCTATGAAGCTATAAAAGGCGTACTCAAATCAATATATTGGAAGCCGACCTTCATCTGGATCGTTGATAAAGTGCGGGTGATAAAGCCGATTCGCACCCAGACTAAGGGGACGAAACCATTGAAATGGGCGAAGGCTGGCAATGATCTTTCGATTTATACCTTTCTGAGAGATGTGGAATATCAGGTGCAGGCTCACTTTGAATGGAATCACCACAGGCCGGAATTAGCGCAGGACAGAGTCGACGGTAAGCACTACGCGATAGCCAGGCGTATGCTGGAAAAAGGTGGCAGGCAGGATGTTTTCCTTGGCGTTAGGGATTGCCAAGGCTATGTCGAACCCTGCGAATTTGATGACGGCACCGGATATTATGACGATATTGATGAATTAGGTTTCGGTCGGATGTTCCACGGCTTTGATTATCCGGATGAAACGGGTGTGAATGAGATGTACAAACGACTGTGGCAGGCAACGATGCGACAAGGCGTACTTGAGTTCCCTCGCCCGGAGGAATGTGATATGCGTGATCGGATATGCGCAATGGAGCCCAAGATGTTCAACATCGGTGAAAATATTCTCGATGTAACAACCGAGGAAGCAGCGCTATGAGTTGGATGGCAAAATTATACGCAACCTACGAAAAAGCCAGCGAGTATGAACCGGCGGATAGTGGGCAGCCGCTATTGCCTGTCGGGCACACGATACAGAATGCACACATCAATATCGTACTGGATGGACAAGGTAACTTCATGGAAGCAAGCGTTATGCCGCTACAGATTATTCTGCCAGCGACGGAACAATCAGCCGGCAGAACCAGCGGCGAAGCAGCGCATCCCCTAGCGGACAAGCTGCAATACGTTGCGGGGGACTACCAAACATTTGGTGGGTGCAAAAAGTACTATTTTGGCAGTTACAAAGAGCAGCTTCAAACCTGGTGCAAGTCGAATTACGCCACCGACAAGGTGAAGGCGGTTTATAGGTACATATGTAAAAAGGCCGTGATACATGATCTGATCAGCAGGAAGGTTTGTCACGTTGATGAGCGCGATCAACTGCTGACGACCTGGCCCTATGAAGTGACGGAAGACTGTCCTTTACCCGAATTGTTCAAAGTGCTTCCAAAACAGAAACAAAAGAGAGAGCAGGGGGATGCGCTTATCTGTTGGTCGGTCAGAATTCCGGGAGAACTCGAAGAGAGAACCTGGGAGGACGAATCAATCCGGCAAAGTTGGATAGATTTTGAGGCTGCCAATGCCACTGGTGAATGTGTAGGTTTGTGCATGGTGAGCGGTGAAAAAGCTAAATTGGCGCGCAGTCACCCAAAGAAGTTACGACACACCGGCGACGGTGCCAAACTTGTATCCTCTAATGACAAGGAGGGGTTTACTTATCGGGGAAGGTTTTCTTCAGAAGAAGGAGACCATGTCGCCGATATCAGTTCAGAGGTTAGCCAAAAGGCGCATAACGCATTGCGCTGGCTGATTAGTCGTCAGGGTGACCAAGTGGTGGTGGCCTGGGCCATATCGGGCAAGGACATCCCAAAGCCCATGCAGAGTACTCATTCGTTGCCGTCGGCATCGGCGGAATACAGCGCCCGGTTTGCGACAGAACCTGACCCATCGATCAATCTGGGGCAGCAATTCGCCCTTGCGCTCAATAAGTATATGAAGGGTTATCATCAAGATTTCGAAGAAACGCCGACAGATAGCATCGTTATCATGGCGTTGGATTCCGCCACACCTGGTCGGATGGCGGTAACCTACTACCGCGACTTTATGGCTTGTGAATATCTTAATATGATAGAGCTTTGGCATGAAGAATTTGCCTGGCCACAACGCTTGGTGAACTCGGAAAAAGGGCAAGCCGGAAAAGCCAACAGTGCAGCCCGCTGGGTGCCCGGCGCACCCTCTCCAAAGCACATTTTCGAAGTCTGTTATGGAGATAAAAGTAGTCCCGCATTGGAAAAAAGCGTGAAAGAACGATTATTACCCTGTATTGTAGAAGGCAGGCCGTTACCGGATGATCTTTTGCGTTTGGCGGTAGCCAAGGCAAGCAATCCAGCCAGCACTGAATACTGGGAACGAAACCTGGGCATTGCCTGTTCACTGTATCGAGGGTATTACCGACGTCATCCGAAACCGGGGGAAAGGAGGAATTTTTCCATGTCACTCGACCGAGAAAACCAGTCACGCGATTATTTGTTTGGTCGTCTGCTGGCGGTAGCAGAAAAAATCGAACAACTCGCGTTGCACCTTGCTAACGTCAAGAGACCGACAACCGCTGAGCGGTTGATGCAGCGCTTTTCCGATAGACCCAGTGAAACTTGGCAGACTATCTACAAACAACTCAACCCCTATATGCTGCAATTGCAAAGTAGTCGGGGCGGTTTTCTGGAAAATCGAAAGAAAGAGTTGGATGAAATCATGAGTGCCTTTGACCCGCATGAGTTCACATCGTCTGATCCACTCAGCCCCGAATTTCTACTTAGCTTCCACTGCCAACGCCTGGCACTACGCAAAAAAGCCGATAACGATGAATCAGAAGAACCAACAGAGGAATAACAACATGGGTCTGCAAAACAAGATCGACTTTGCGATTATTTTCACTGTGAAAAACGCCAATCCTAATGGCGACCCTTTGAACGGAAACCGCCCTCGCGTGGATTACCAGGGCTTTGGGGAAATAACCGACGTTTGTCTAAAACGCAAAATCCGGGATCGTCTACAGGAATCCGACTATCCCATATTTGTTCAATCAGATGAAAAGAAAACCGATGGAATGCCGAGCCTCAAGGCAAGAGCAGAATCTGAAAAACACGGATTGGGCAAAACCGCATTTGACAACAAAAAATCAACCCCCGAAGAAATTGCCGGAAGATGCTGTGAAAAGTGGTTTGATGTGCGAAGTTTTGGTCAGATATTTGCCTATCAAGGCAAAGCAAAAGGACAAGGCGTATCCATCCCCATTCGCGGTCCGGTCACCATTCAGTCTGCGTTCAGTATCGAACCAGTAAGTGTTACCAGTACCCAGATCACCAAGAGTGTCAGCGGAGAAGGCGATGGCACAAAGAAGGCATCTGACACCATGGGGATGAAACATCGGGTTGACAAAGCTGTGTATGCGGCTTTTGGGGCTATCACCCCACAACTGGCGGAAAGAACCGGCTTCAGCAACGATGATGCGGAGGTCATCAAAGAGATATTGCCAAGATTGTTTGAAGGTGATGCATCTGCGGCCAGACCGGAAGGCTCCATGAATATAGAAAAAGTCATCTGGTGGGAGCATAGCTCCAAGGCTGGCCAATACTCATCCGCCAAGGTGCATGGCAGCCTAAAGGTTGGGCCAGATGCGAGTTATGAATTGCAGCCGCTGGATGGCCTTGTTCCCAACGAAATAGATGGCTTTTAGGTCTACCGAATACACAAACACGAAGACACTGGCGCAATTTTTTTACTATCTTATGGATGATTATGTGCTCATATCCGCCCTGCAACACCACGTATTCTGCCCGCGTCAGGCCCGCCGGAACGGTCAAAGAAACTGCGCAGAGTGGCTTCCTGTACCTGCAAGGCGATGGTCAGCCGGGCCCGTGCACCGTGAAGGATTCGCTGGTGCGCCGCTCGGTGGCAATATCCGCACCATCCCAAAGCCGGTTCAGGGTGGCTAGATTGCGCATGACCAAATCCTTGCCCATGCCATGCGCCCCGAACACCAGCCCCGCTTCACTCGATACCACGTCACTAGACGGCCAGCCTTTGGCCAGGTTCCATTTCAGGGCTTCCGGAGGGTGGCGTCGGCATAGATTAATCGGGGCACCTGTGGCGGTGACGGTTTGTCATGCGCCAGATCGCGCAGGGCCTCTTCCTGTTCGTGTGAGGGTTTTCCCGGCTTTGAAAGCTGGCGGATTTTGTCCTTGATGCCGCCGTGTTTCGCCTCCCAGGCTTCCTTTGCCGCCATATGATCCCTGATCAGCGGCTTGGCAGCTTCGGCCTGCACGGCCAGCGACAACGCCGCCAGGGCGCTGGATGCCACCAGCGGCGTCGGTGCCTTGGTGAAAGCGCGGACTTCCTCCACGGCGGCGCGTAGCGTCTTCGGCAGCGTATCCAGGGGATAGGGTTCGGGATCGATCTTGGCTGTCAGGGGAAGCGGTTCGGGCCATACGCCATCGTCAGTACTGTCCTGGTGTGATTGCCTCATGAATGGCCGTGGCGACCGCCTCAAGTCCAAGCAATGCCGCCATGTCGTTAAAGTCCGTCACGCCAGCCGAACGCTGATCTCCGAAGCTCGGCACGGCAACCTTGCCACTGATAGCCCGGGCGATTGTTTGCGCATGGCAATGGCCACCGGCTCCAGATTGCCCGCGTTGAACGCAACCGCGACCGGATAGCCCGTCGCCTGGTGAAGGGTTGCGCCCGTGGCGAATCCCTCGGCAATAAACAACGCAT
Source organism: uncultured Gammaproteobacteria bacterium (assembly GCA_951812785.1). GTDB lineage: Bacteria > Pseudomonadota > Gammaproteobacteria > UBA4575 > UBA4575 > UBA1858. The sequence continues at coordinate 1,266,756 of OX638335.1, read as the reverse complement.
CCGCCCCCTCGTTAGCGCCGATACTGAAATACCCGCCGGCAATCTGCCCGCCGTTCAAGAATCGCTTGTGGCCATCATCCTTGATGAATTGCAGGGAGTGAACCTCACCCACCTGGCCGAACCGGGATAACCAGTGCCCCTTGATGCAAGCGCGCCCCATTGGCCGTAATTCCCTTGCGTACAAGATAGGGGTGATCATCATTCGCTGGCATGGTTGCATGCCAGACCGATAAGGCCTTTGCAGTGGCATCGGCATACTGTTGTTGGCGTTCCGTCTCGGCCTGTTGTTTCGCGGTTTCCACCCGGCGCATGAACGCTGCCCGTTCGACTCTTGAACAGGACTTGTCCCTTTCCGCCTGCCAGGTCTCGGAGAGGCCGGTAGACCAGTCACCGAAACAACCGCCTCGCCGGTCGTCAAACAACAGGCACAATCCGGCCCGGTTGCTCGGGCGCTTGCCGCTGCCGGGGAAACGGTGCAGCTTGCCGGGCTCGATCACGTCGGGCGGCTCCAGCCCGCTGGCGCGGATCGCATCGCGGAAGTTAGAGAGGGCGTCAATCATCGCGCAGCCCTCCCAGGTTAATCAGCCCGTCCGCCACGGCCACGGGGAGCAGTCCCCACAGCGCCAGGGCGACGATGACCGCTTTGATACGGGCGGCCAAGCCGGTAACATTACGGGAGCGTTTAGAAGCCTTGAGGGTCGCCTGGTTGCAGCCAGCGGGCCTCGTCGATGATGGCTCGGAACCCCTTCTCGCAGCTCAGATCGAAGATGTCCTGAAACTCGGCATCCATCGGCTTGCGCTGTTCCTTGGGCAGGTAGAGCCAGGCGTCAAACAGCGCATCCGGCTTGGTTTCCTTCATGGCCGCGAAGTCCAGATCGGTGAACAGCTTCCGCTCATGGAAATAGCGGGCCAGCAGGGCATTGGGTATCTGCCGGAAGCAGTTCCTGGTGGAGTAGTGCCGGGCCATGCGTCCCTCCTGAGCCGTATTGTTCTGAATCCCTTGGATGATATGGGATGTTGCAGTACATTACAGTATATTTACAGTAGATCGTCAGAACCGAGGGGAGCCATGGCCACAACCAAGACCACCACGCTGACCTTTCGCATCGAACCGGCACTGAAAGAGGCGCTGCGCACGGCAGCGGAGCAAGAGTATCGTTCCATCGCCAACATGGTGGCGGTGCTGATCATGGATTACTGCGACAAGAAAGGGATACCCGTTGAAAAATCCAAGCAGGGATATTAAAGAAAAATAAGCACCTTGAAAATAAAACGGGATGAGCCAAAAGGAAAAATCTGGAGTCACATCCGTAGTAAATGGCTGGTGGAAACCCCGGAAGAGACCGTCCGGCAGGAATACTTGCTTGTGCTGGTCAACGAGTATGGATTTACCACGGATCAAATCGCGGAAGAATTGGACCTTACCGGGAGAGGGTCCGCCTCTGCCCGAGCGGATTTCGTCATCTGGCGAACGGAGCAGGACAAGGCCGATAACGTCACCACCATTAAGCCACAGGATTACGGCCAAGGTGAAAACTACGCTCGCATTTGCGGTGCGCCGTTTTTCGTTACCCACAACTCGCGGGAAACCAAATACTGGCGCGTAAAGTAAAGACTAAGGTGCCAGGCTACACAGAAGAGATAGAAAACATCCCCCACGGTGATGCCACCACCGACAAGGACATTGAGGAACTATTTTCCAAGCTCCGCTCCTTCAAGGAAAAGGAATTCCCTGACCTGCTGCACCAATGCCATAACGTCATCCGCAACCGCGGAGAAATGTTTTTTTCGGACACGCCTGCGGCGCGTCTCTCAAAGGAATAATTGAAAAGTGCAGCATTTTGATGCACGATGCTCAGGTTTTTTTGATTCGGATGAGGATGCTTTGAAGGCGACAAAAGTAACTGTAAATCTGCGTGAAGATGAACACGCCGAATTGGTTCGCCTTGCCCAGCAACACGATGTGTCGATTTCTCGGATAACTCGCCAGGCCGTCACCGAAACAACCGAATTTTATCGAGTTGACGCATCGCTAAAACTTGATCCGAAAAAGAGAACAGCCATCGGCCAATATATGACCCCCGCGCCGATTGGTCATTTCATGGCGAGTTTGTTTTCTGAGGCAAGCGACGACATTCGGCTACTGGATGCAGGGGCGGGTGTAGGCTCATTAACAGCCGCCTTTGTCGAAATGCTCTGCAACCGCTTGGAGAAACCACAATCGGCTTCGCTAATCTGCTACGAGATCGAACCTATGTTGCTCGATTATCTGTCGAGCACGTTGGGCGAGGCTGAGACGCAATGCGCAGGCGCAGACATAGCGGCGAGCAGCGAAATACGAACGAACGATTTTATCCTAAGTCATTCAGACAATCATCAGATTGATATTTTTCGCGGGCAAAAAGCTTCGAAAGATGAGTTTACCCACGTCATTATGAACCCGCCTTACAAGAAGATTAACGCGGGATCGGGGCATCGAGCGGCCTTGCGCAAGGCCGGAATTGAAACATCGAATCTGTACACAGGCTTCATGTTCCTTGCCGCGGAGCGTTTGCGAAATGGCGGGGAGATGGTGGCGATCGTGCCGCGATCTTTCTGCAATGGGCCGTATTTCAAGCCCTTTAGAGAACAGTTTTTCTCGATGATGGGACTGCTGCACATTCATATTTTCGAGAAACGAAATCACGCCTTTAAAGGCGATAAAGTCTTGCAGGAAAACATAATCATCCATGCTGTGAAGGGCGCGAAGCCATCAAAAGTGCGAATCACCACTAGCAGAGGCGGAGATTTTCATTTTGACGCAAGCTCACAGGAATGCACGGCAACAGACATGACTCAACGCGTCGTTAACTACGCGGCAGTGCTGAATCCCAACGATTCCGACATGTTTTTGTACATTGCTGCCAATGATCTTGAGCAGAGCATTGTTGATCGTATGGCGAGCTTCACAACGACGCTTGCCGATCTTGGATTAGAGCTATCGACAGGGCCAGTGGTAGATTTTCGGCTTAAGGATGATTTACGCGCTGAACCCAACGAACACACAGCCCCACTTTTGTATGCGGCGCACTTTAAGGGCGGTGTACTCGAATGGCCCAAAGCCATGAAGAAGTCGAACGCCATTGAAGTAAACGACAACACCCGAAAATGGCTATGGAATAACAAAGGCCATTTCGTTGTCACAAAACGCTTTACCTCGAAAGAGGAAGCGCGGCGGGTAGTGGCTTCGATGTACTCATCTAGTTTGCAGAGTGAGCTAATCGGCTTTGAGAATCATTTGAATGTATATCATGTCAATCAGAAAGGGTTTTCGAAGTCGCTTGCCGCAGGCTTGTGCGTGTATTTGAACAGCAGCCTCGTTGATCGGTTTTTCCGGCAATTCAACGGGCATACTCAGGTCAACGCGACCGACTTACGATCACTAAATTATCCAGACAGGGAAACGCTTGAGCGCATTGGAAAATCGACCCGTGGCGCAACACTCTCCCAACAGGAGACCGACAACCTAATTGAGGGGGAATTAGCACACATGGCCGATGACGAAAATCCATTACTCGCGCAACGCAAAATAGACGAGGCGTTAGAAATTGTACGTGCCCTAGGTATGCCGAGAGGGCTGCAGAACGAAAGATCAGCCCTGACGTTGTTGGCAATTCTTGATCTTAAGCCTTCTGGCACTTGGGACAGTTTGGAAAAACCGTTGATGGGTATCACGCCGATCATGGATTACTGCCGCGAGCACTATGGTCGAGAATATGCTCCAAATACCCGCGAGACTTTCCGTCGTCAAACCATGCACCAGTTCGTTGAGGCCGGAATCGCGCTCTACAATCCCGACGAACCGACGCGCCCTGTAAATAGCCCAAAAGCTTGTTATCAGATCAGCCAAGAGGCATTCGAAGTTATTCAAACTTTCGGGACTGATTCGTGGGAAGCGACGCTAACCGAATATTTGGAGGGACAGGAAACGCTTGCGGCGAAATGGGCAAAACACCGTGAAATGCAGATGATTCCGGTTCAAGTTGCCGAAGGTCAGGAGATCACTTTAACGCCCGGGGCGCACAGCGAGTTAATCAAGCAAATCATTACGGAATTTGCACCAAGATTCGCACCCAATTCGGAAGTGATCTATGTCGGCGATACAGGCTCGAAGATTGGCTATTTTGAGGAAGAGCGGCTCGCGTCCCTTGGCGTGACGGTCGATCAACACGGCAAAATGCCGGACGTGGTTCTGTATTTTGTCGAGAAAGACTGGCTATTGCTCGTTGAATCTGTCACCAGTCATGGCCCTGTCGATGCGAAGCGGCACAATGAACTAGCGGAGCTATTCGCGGGATCAAAAGCCGGACTAGTTTATGTAACTGCGTTTCCTGATCGAGCGATCATGGGCCGATATCTGAGCGAAATATCATGGGAAACGGAAGTTTGGTGCGCGGATGCGCCTACCCATCTTATTCACTTCAATGGTGAGCGTTTTTTAGGGCCGCATGATCATACGGAAAAGAAATAGACCGTGAAGCTCACAGCGAACCGATTTAGGGTCAAAAATTATCGTAATATAGACGATAGCGGCTGAATACCGCTGGAACGAGTGACGGCCATTGAGGAACCCTACAACGCGCAACGAGAGTTTCCCCGTGACCGATTTACCGCCGAGTACCGTAATGGCGCAGGTTGTCCTGTTTGTCTGGTCGAGTTCGAGTTATCGGAACTTCCCCGCCCGGCGGGTCGCTGCGCGTGGGGCACCCCTGGGTGGGTCAGGTGTGTTTGTTGAGCGGGATCACTTCAGCCTGCTGCATGTTCACATAGTCGGCCCACTCCTGCATCATCTTGCGTCGCTTTGCGAACAGGTCGCCGCGCCGATAGGCCGCTTCCACCTTGTTTTCGATGACATGGTCCAAGGCCATTTCCGCCATGTCTCGCGGGAAGCTGGAGACCTCGCCGGACCAGTCGCGGAAGCTGGAACGGAAACCGTGGGGCACGTAGTCACCCCGGTTGCCGGCCACGCCGTACCCCATGCCGCGCATCAGTTGCAACAACGCCATATTGGACAAGGGGCGGCCATGGCGCGCGCCGGGGAAGAGATGGGGATTGCCCGTGATGCAAGGCAGAGCCTCCAGAATGCTCACGGCGACAACGGAGAGGGGAACCCGATGTATCAACGCCGGACCTTCATCCGTTCGGCGGGTACGGTCCAGACAGCGGCCTCCAGGTCGATTTCATTCCACTGGGCTTGTAGCACCTCGCTGGTACGGGTGGCGGTGAGAATCAGAAACTGCAACGCCAGCAGGCGGGGTTCAAGGGATCGCGGTATCTGTGGGCGGCGGCATAGTCGAGGATGTTTTCAATCCGGCCTTGCACCCGCTTGGCGGTTTCTGTCTTGGTGGTCCAGATGGGAGAGAGGATTTTCAGAATGTCTTTAGTGGTGACAGTGTCCACCTTCTTCTTGCCGATCTCAGGCCGGGCGTGCTTGGCGTTCTTCCAACCCCGGCGATGGGCACGGATGTAACGGGCGGCGCAAGTGGTAAAGGTGGGTGTCTTCTCCGGATCGGTCTGTCGCGCCTCGATGGGATCAACGTCGTCCTTCGCCTGCTTTCGGCTGATATTCCCGAAGCCTTCCAGAACCTGATACTCATTAAAAGTCAAAAACTTGTTCACGCTTTCAGCAAAACTCTCCATAGTGAAGCTGTTACGGTGCTCGATAATCCCTTCGATATAGTCAAAGAAAGCCGACACAGCACGTTCTAGCTTTTTAATATCCGCCTCAGCTAAATAATTTTTGGCAATGGTTGAATCTGACTTCAGCACCCGACCATCAGGTGCATTTTTATAGGTCGTCATGCCCATCAAGGGCTTACTGGCGTCTGCTTTCAGTGAAATAATTTCTGCCGCGGTATGGCCGGTAATGGCAAAATGAAACTTATCTTGCACATGCGCGTAAAACAAACGCGTGGTTTCAGAGTTGGGGTCGTAATCAATACTGCATTCAGCAAAGATATCGGTAATCTGTTGATAGATCCGCCGTTCACTGGCGCGAATAGAACGCACCCGTTCCAGCAGCTCTTTAAAGTAATCCTTACCAAAGTACTGACCGTTTTTAAGGCGCTCATCATCCATGGCAAAGCCTTTGGTGATATATTCTTTGATTCGCTGGGTCGCCCAAATACGGAACTGGGTTGCCTGACTAGAGTTGACGCGATACCCCACTGAGATTACCGCATCGAGGTTGTAGTATTTTACGTTTTGAGTTTGTTTTTTCCCCGGAATGGCCCCGTGTTCAGCGGTATGTTCCAAAATGGAACACACCACATCTTCTTTTAACTCATTGCTTTCAAAGATATTTCTTAAGTGTTTGGTAATCGCTGGCCGCTGCACACCAAACAGTGCCGCCATGCGCGCCTGCGTCAGCCAAAGGGTTTCATTACTTAACAGCACCTCAATCTTTACCTCGCCATTGGGCGCGGTATATAGCAGAAATTCCGTGGTTTGGTCTTGCAGGCTTAGATTTGGCTTAATATGATCAACCATGTTGTTCTGCCTGCTTCGGGTGCAATGCATCCTGTTGCCAGAGGGCAGGATTGTTTTTAATGTATTGTTGAATACGGTTTAAATCAGCCTCATTACGGACAATATGCTCATAATAATTACGTTGCCATAATCGTTTGTAAAATGGTTTCCAATAATGATGTTTGACACCATCAATGTACGCATTGGTTGTCATGGTTTTAAACCATTGCACAATCCTCGGTACGGGCGAACCTGTGTGTTCGCCCGTGTTGAGAATTCCCCATTTTTGCCGTCATTCGGACCGACACGCAGGTCTGCCCCTACGTTTATCACGACAAAATGGACATGGTTGGGCATGCATATAAAATCACCGCATTGAATATCGGGGAATTTATATGCCAATTCCCGATACCATCGCTCAATCATTTGTCCTACATCATTTAACCACACATTTCCATCGGTAATGTCGCGAAACAAACATTCCCGATGTTGGGCGCAAATGGTTACAAAATACGCACCTGTTTGAGAATCATCATATCCTTGTAATCGAATTGATCGGCGATGATGAATGCCTGAATCAAATCCCATTATGCCGCTACCTCTTCTGTCTTACGGAAGCTCAATAGTAAATCGCGATAATAGGCGTATTGTTTTTGGCGTAGTTCGATTTCGCGGGGCAGGCCTTCGCTGATGGAGTTGGTTAGAGTGTCGAATTTTTCCAGGATGGCGACTATGCGTTTTTGCTCTGCAAGTGATTTTTCTGAATTGTCCGGACAGGGGATGGGGACTGGGTATCCCATTATCTTATCTTTGTTTCCTCAAGGCATTTTTGCGCCTTTGGCATTTTGCATGTTGTACTCAAAAAATGTGTCATCTGCTAAAACTTGATACAAATATCGAGGGTTTACAGCTTTATCCGTTATATGAATAACAAGTACATCACCATTTGTTCCACCAATTCGATCTGCGTGCCATATCTTTTTTAAGTAAGGGCGAATATTGCCAATTAAAATGTCCTGATCGCCATACTGAGTAAGATTTCCTTGCTCTGGTACACGAGTAGATTTAGTTTTCCCTAAACGATTTTGTAAAAGATTTTCAACACCTACATAGTTAGCTTCATTAAGTTCCCCAAAGCTAATGCGCGCTTTAGAATACTCCGCCACCTCCCCCAACGTTTTCCACTCTACATCCCCTTCTTCAAAACTCAACAACTGGTCGCGATAGTAGTTGTATTGTTTTTTACGTGCGGTAAGCTCGGTGGTAAGCTCGGTGGTAAGCGCAGTAAATGCGTCCAAAATACGGACGATTTCGGCTTGGATTTCCAGTGATTTTTTTGGGTTTTCTGGGCATGGGATTGGGATTTCTTTGTTGCAATAATTGCTAATCCATTGACGCTTATGGTCGCCATCAATTAGATCACTAGGTAGAGCATTCATCCAATAATAAGCATATTTTAGAATGCACCTAGTATCATCACTTGACGTGATCATTTTCATTGCTGATGATTTGGCTTTGAAGTCAAAATCAACCCATTTACTAGCCGTTGTAAAATCATCAAAAATGATTACAGGTGCCTCTGATGCCTTGTTAATTCCGTTAGTTTCATCTGTGTATCCAAGAATAAAAGTTTTACCTGCCGTCAGAACAGGCGTTTCGAACGCATCATCATAGTTTTTTGTTTTTACAAGGTATTTAGTGGGCTGTTCATATTGTGTCACTTCACCTAATGGTAGCCAACTAACCTCAGCACCACCCAGCAGCCTTTCCATGTAACTCAGCTCCCTCATGCTTCAATCTCCGCAACAATGGCATCAATATCCATACGCAGTTGATCGATTTTCGCAACAGTCGTTTTAAGCTCGGCATTAAGCTGAGTAATATCAATCACCTCACGGGTATCTTTAGCCTCCACATAAGAGCTTACGGATAAGTTGTAATCGTTCTCGGCTATCTTTTCATAGGCCACTGATTGGGCAACGTGCTCGACATTGTCTTTGCTATCGAACATGGCCACAATGGTTTCGATGTGTTTATCGAGCATGACGTTATTGTTGGTTTCTTTTTTAAAGAACCCCTCACCGCTGGCATCAATAAACTGGGTCGTCGTATCGGTTTTGTGTTTGGACAGCACCAGAATATTCACCGCGATGGTGGTGCCAAAAAACAAGTTAGGCGCCAGAGATATCACCGTTTCAACATAGTTGTTATCGATAAGGTATTTGCGGATCTTTTGCTCGGCACCGCCACGGTAAAAAATACCGGGGAAGCAGACTATCGCTGCGCGGCCTTTGCTGGATAGGTAACTCAAAGCATGCAGCACAAAAGCAAAGTCGGCCTTTGATTTAGGGGCTAGTACACCGGCGGGTGCAAAACGATCATCGTTAATCAGGGTTGGGTCGTCTAAGCCAATCCATTTTACCGAGTACGGCGGGTTAGAGACAATGGCATCAAAGGGCTTATCATCGCCAAAGTGAGGGGCTATTAGCGTGTTACCTAACATCATATTAAACTTGTCGTAGTTGATGTTGTGCAAAAACATATTCATACGGGCAAGGTTGTAGGTGGTGTGGTTGATTTCCTGGCCAAAGAAGCCGTCTTCGATGATATGGGCATCAAAGTGCTTTTTGGCTTGCAGCAACAGCGAGCCAGAACCGGCGGCGGGATCATAAATTTTATTGACGCTGGTTTGCCCGTGCATGGCAAGCTGGGCGATAAGCTTAGAGACGTGTTGCGGGGTGAAAAACTCGCCCCCGGATTTACCGGCATTGGCGGCATAATTTGAGATTAAAAATTCGTAGGCATCACCAAACAGGTCGTTTTCATTCTCTTCAAACTGTTCAATATTAAGACCTTCTACGCCTTTTAATACAGCCGCTAAACGGGTGTTTTTATCTTTTACGGTATTACCTAAACGGTTGCTGGTGGTGTCGAAATCCGCAAACAGCCCTTTAATATCGACTTCAGATGGATAGCCACTGGCCGAACTTTCGATGGCGGCAAAAATAGCGGCTAAGTCGGTGTTTAGATTTTCGTTGTTGTTGGCATTTGCGGATACATTGCTGAACAGTTCGCCTGGGTAAATAAAATAGCCTTTGGTTTTGATGGCGTCGTCTTTGATGTCACCGGTGATTACATGGTTTTCAAGCTCAGCATAGTTAATGCCTTCATCTCCACCTTCTATATAGTTGGCAAAGTTTTCACTGATAAAGCGATAAAACAGCGTGCCGAGAACATATTGTTTAAAGTCCCAGCCATCCACAGAGCCGCGCACATCGTTGGCAATTTGCCAGATTTGGCGTTGCAGTTCGGCGCGTTGTTGCATACTGGTCATACTGTTATTCCTGTTTGAAGACGTTTGATACCTGTCCCTAGCTGTCTTATCGACTGATTTTTAATGTTTAGCAAGCGATAATTTGTAATAGTTCAGACCCGATCTGACAATTAGCAATCCGCAAGGGTTGCAAAAGCGAGAGTTACCCGTTTTGATAAAGGTGTTGAAATCTTTAAATCAAACCAAAAAGGCAGGTAACTCTCATGCTTCATACTAACAATCCAATCATTAAACACAAGGCGGGCTTGCTCAACTTAGCAGAAGAACTGGGCAACGTATCTAGCGCCTGTCAAGTCATGGGGGTGTCGCGAGACACATTCTATCGTTATCAACAGCGGGTTGAAGAAGGTGGCATTGACTCACGGATTGACAAGAGTCGTAGAACAGCCGATGTTAAAAACCGTGTGGATGAACCCACAGCACATGCAGGGGTTACGTCAGCGATTGAACAGCCCGCGGTTGGGCGACATCGAAGCAGCAATGAACTGGTGTGTTGATCGCTGGTAGCGGTGTGCGTTGCGTTTGGCTGCGCCATACTCTAGAGCACTTCAAGAAATGACTCAAAGCACTCGAAGAAGAAATTGCCAAGGATGGCATTATCTTAAGCGATGCACAGATCGCCGCCCTTGAGAAACAGGATGACGAGGCCTGTGGTGAGATTGACACGGCACATCCTGGTGACTTAGGCAGCCAGGATACGTTTTACCTAGGCCACCTCAAAGGTGTTGGTCGGCTATACCAGCAAACGTTCGTAGACACCTACAGCAAGATCGCCTTTGCGGCACTCTACACGACTAAGACGCCGATTACCGCCGCAGACCTACTCTTTGATGAGGTGCTACCGTTTTTTGAAAAGCATGCCTTGCCGATGCTACGTAGTTTAACCGACAGAGGCACAGAATCTTGTGGGCGCGTGGAGCATCATGACGATCGGTGATACCTGGCCATTAACGACATTGATCACCGCAAACCCATGGCACCTGTGAGCGCTTTGATAAAACCATTCTGAATGAGTTTTATCAAATTACCTTCAGGAAAAAACGGTACTCAACCAGGGAGGATTGACAACAAGATCAAGACAACTGGATAGAAACTGATCACAATGAACGCACTCATCAAGGCAACATGGGCGGTGGTAGCACACCCATGGACAGGTTAATGGATGGTAAATTGATTTGGGCTGAAAAGAATTTAGCTCACATCTAAACTGACAGACTCCTATCAATAACCGGTAACGGTACGATCAGGTCTGAGCTACTACAGATTATATATTCTTAGCCTTATCTTCTGCATTACCGATATACGTGGCTGGCGTCAGTGCTTGTAATTCTTTCTTGGCACTAGCAGGAATATCTAAACTTTCGATGAATTCAATTAATATTTGCTGATTGATTTTTTTGCCTCGAGTAAGTTCTTTTAATTTCTCATAAGGTTTTTCAACGTCATATCGTCGCATGACTGTTTGAATGGGTTCCGCTAATACTTCCCAGTTATTATCTAAATCAGCCGCCAGGCGCTGTTCATCTATCTGAATTTTATTCAGGCCCCGAAGTAGGGAAGCACAGGCAATAAAGCAGTATCCAAACGCGCTGCCTAAATTACGTAATACCGTTGAATCAGACAAATCTCGTTGCCAACGTGAAATAGGTAGTTTTTCTGCAAAGTGGCTCAATAATGCATTTGCAATGCCGTAATTACCTTCGGCATTTTCAAAATCAATCGGATTGACTTTATGTGGCATGGTGGACGATCCCACTTCCGTTGCAACTACTTTCTGAGTGAAATAGCCGATTGAAATATAAGACCAGATATCTCGTGATAAATCGATGCTGATGGTGTTGATTCGCTGTATGTTATGACAAAGCTCTGCAATGTAGTCGTGTGGTTCAATCTGTGTTGTGTAAGGGTTGTAATGTAAGCCTAATGATTCAATCGTTAAGCGCGACATTTTCTCCCAATCAACATTAGGGTAAGCCGTCATGTGGGCGTTAAAGTTACCTACTGCCCCATTTAGTTTGCCTAATACTTCTATATCATTCAGTTGATTAATTTGTCGTTCTAGTCGGTGACACACGTTAGCAAACTCTTTACCCATGGTTGAAGGTGTCGCCGGTTGTCCATGAGTACGACATAACATAGGGACGCCTGCTAGTTCTTGAGAGAATTTTCTTAAATGTTCAGCAACATGGAGTTCAAGATTAATTAATAAATCACGACCTTCTTTTAGCATTAATGCATAAGCTAGGTTATTGATGTCTTCTGACGTGCAAGCGAAATGGAAAAACTCGGAAAGCTCTTTAAGGTCACCATCGCCACTGATAGACTCCTTTAACCAGTACTCCACGGCTTTAACATCGTGATTGGTTGTTGCTTCAATTTCTTTGACACGTTCAGCATCTGTCATTGAGAAATTATCAATTAAACTATTTAGTTTTTTGCGGCCTGCATCACTTAGAGGGGGGATATCATCAATCTCTCTGGTATCTGCCAGGCGGATCAGCCAAGTGACCTCGACAATTGCGCGCCTACGAATTAACCCATATTCACTGAATATTTCGCGAAGTTTAAGTGTAGCTTTACTATATCGCCCATCAATAGGGGTCACTGCGCTAAGGGTGTTTAGTTCCATGGTTTCTCCATTTTGCTTCGATTCTACTTCTAACATGCAGGCAAGAACCATTATACTACAGCCCATTATAAGGTTCGCAGTTACAAAATATTTAGAATAGGAAAACACATGAGTAGTGATTTTAGAATTGAAAAAGATAGTATGGGTGAACTACAAGTGCCTAAAGATGCTTTATATGGGCCACAAACACAGCGCGCAATTGATAATTTCCCCGTCAGTGGTTTGACAATGCCGAGAGAATTTATAAAAGCTCTGGGCCTGTTGAAAGCCTCTTGTGCAATGGCTAATGAAGAATTGGGACTGCTTGACCATAAAGTAGCCAATGCTATTGTCGATGCAGCTAAACGAGTTAGTAGTGGTGAGCTTGATGAGCATTTCCCTGTGGACGTTTTTCAAACAGGCTCGGGCACAAGCAGTAACATGAATACCAATGAGGTGATATCGCATATTGCTGCTGTTGATGTGCACCCCAATGATCACGTAAACATGGGGCAAAGCTCAAACGATATTATTCCTACCGCGATTCACGTCAGCGCATGTTTGGCAATTCACCAAGAGTTACTTCCAGCGTTAGAACATCTGTCAAAGACTCTGCGTAGTAAAGCAAAGCAAGTTGATGGTCATGTTAAGACCGGCCGTACTCATCTAATGGATGCTATGCCTGTGACATTGGGTCAGGAGTTAAATGCATGGGCAACACAAATTGAAAACGGCCAGGCTAGAATTAACAATGCACTGAAGTTTTTGTATGAACTTGCTCAAGGTGGTACGGCGGTGGGTACGGGCATCAATGCACATCCAGACTTTGCAGATAAATTAGTTAAGCATCTTACTGCGTTGACAAATATTCCATTTAGTACAAAGCCAGATAAATTTGAAGCATTAAGTTCTCAAGATGCAGCAGTAGAAATGAGTGGTCAGTTGAAAACAGTTGCTGTTAGCATGATGAAAATTGCCGATGATTTACGTTGGATGAATTCTGGACCATTGGCTGGCTTGGGCGAGATTGCACTACCAGCATTGCAACCAGGTAGCAGTATTATGCCTGGTAAAGTGAATCCTGTGATTCCAGAAGCGACAGCAATGGTATGTGCACAAGTAATTGGTAACGACGCAACGATTACGGTTGCAGGCCAGGCAGGGAATTTCCAATTAAATGTGATGCTTCCAGTGATTGCCTATAACTTAGTACAAAGTATCAAAATATTGGCGAGCAGTGCGCGCTTAATGGCGGATAAAGCTATTGAAGGATTCATTGTTAATGAAGATGCATTAACTGATGCATTAAGTCGTAATCCAATTCTTGTGACTGCTATCAATAGTGTGATTGGGTATGAAAAAGGAGCTGCGGTCGCAAAGAAGGCCTATGCAGAAGGGCTAACAGTGATTGAGTCTGCTTTGCAGTTAACTGATTTATCAGAAGAAGAATTGATTAAACTTTTGGATCCTGCTCAGTTAACCAAGGGTGGTATTCAAGGATTATAAACTTGATAACCAAAGAGTAAGTATTCACTATTAAATCTGTAAAAATATTTTGCGTGGTATCAAAGAGCCCATAAAGTTTGAATCAGAACAAACCTCTATACCGGGGTTGCATATCATAAAGATGATTCTATTGAAGAAGTTTTGTTCTTGATGCGCTTGACGATCAATTCAGCGAGAAAGTTGTTTGTTCTATGGTGCTTGCGTATGGGTTAAATCTGGAGAATCACCAAGCTGCATCCGAGTGATTTGACTTGCTATAGCTAACGCAACTACAATTGTACGGGAATACAGTACATAAATAGGTGAAAAATGGAAACAATTAGCGTAAACCGGTTTAGAGACAACCTGAGAAGCTTTGTAGAACAAGCAATTAGTGCCCATGAACCGATTAAGGTAACACGCCGAGCGGGCGAGGCTTTTGTCGTGATGAGTGCTGAAGACTGGGAACGCGAACAGGAAAGCCTTTACGTTTTGCAAAATAGTGATTTGATGCAACAGATAGCAAATTCGCTGAACACACATAGTAATGACAATGGATATAGACCAACAGATAACGAACTGAATGAAATCACTGGTGTTTGAAGGTAATACCTGGGAGAAATACGAAAAGCTGCGTGAGCAGGACACACAATTGCACAAAGCACTCCGTAAATTGCTCAAGGAAGTGCTTCGCTCTGAAGATTTGACCTCTGGATTAGGTAGGCCTGAGCCACTCAAACATAATCTGTCAGGACTTTGGTCTCGACGAATCTCGCAAAAAGACCGATTAATATATCGATTCAATGACACGTCCATTTATATATTCGCTATAGGTGGCCATTACGATCAATACTAGAGCCATAATGACAAATTCACTGACGAGACTCTGCATAGTAAGGAACGAACGACGCAGCTTTTAGGCATTGTGTCTGACCGACTTGTAAGGTCGCGGGCTTATTACTATTTTTGACTCAGTTCTATCGAGCAATACGTTCTCTAAATATGAAACGTAGACGGTATTTTCAAGCTAAGAGAATTACATTTTTATGAAGAGAGCTTCTTCTTGCGGTATAAAATCACTAATCCTGCAGTAATAACGCCTGCAACACCGGGCAATTTGAAGCGCAGCGTAAAATTGATCCGAGCGTTTGCGCTTGTTATATTTTTGACCCAAAATGTGTATTATATTAACGTTTAATACACATAGGTCAACATGAGAACAAACATAGTGATTGACGACAAGCTTATGGCGGACGCTCTTAAGGCTACTGGTTTGCAAACCAATAAAGAGGTTGTAGAAAAAGGACTTAATACCCTGATAAGACTAAAAAAACAAGAAAGCATACGCAACCTTAGAGGTAAGCTTAAGTGGGAAGGTGACCTTGATGATATGAGAACTGATAACTGATAATTGTTGATACCAGTGTCTGGATTGATTATTTTAATGGTAAAAATACCCCCGAAACCAATATTTTAGACATTGCCTTAGGCAAACAAGAAGTAGCTATTGGAGACCTCATAGCTCTTGAAATATTACGCGGTTTTCATTTGGATAAAGACTAGAACACCACCAAAAAATGTCTGGCTAGGTTGCACCAATACAATATGCTAAGCACACAACTTGCACTTAAGGCTGCCAATCACTATCGGAAACTCAGGAAAAAGGGAATTACTATTAGAAAGACAGCGGACATAATTATTGCCACATTCTGTATAGAAGAAAAGTTACCGCTACTTTACACAGACAGAGACTTCATTCCCTTTTCTAAACATTTAAAATTAAGCTCAGTTTCCCAGTAAAAGGAGTCAAGGCCCTTTTTAAGGTAGATAAGTGCGATTTTAACCAGGTTTTGTAGTTGTTCTTGCTAATCTATATTTTTAACTATGTTTAAAAATATAGATGCCTCGAAAACCTCGTTTTTTCCTGCCTAGTGTTTCATGCCATATTATTCAACGAGGTAACAATCGCGAGCCAATATTCTTTGAACGTGAAAATTATCAAGCTTACCTTCAATGCTTAAGTGAAGCACTTAATCGTTACGACTGTCTTTTGTATGCCTATGTAGTAATGACAAATCATGTGCATTTGATAATAACGCCAAAATTTCAACAAGGAATTAGTTTGGCAATGCAGTATGTTGGTAGACATTATGTTCCTTACATTAATTACCAATTTGGTCGTTGTGGCACACTGTGGGAAAGTCGATTTAAAGCAAGTTTAGTTGATAGCGAGAAATATTTATTTACATGTATGCGTTATATAGAGTTAAACCTAGTAACGGCTGACATGATGAAAACACCCGGCGAATATGAATGGTCTAGTTATCTAGAAAATGCGTTTGGTAGAGAAAAACTTGTGCTAACACCACACGAGCAATATCTTTCTTTTAGTTTTGATTTAAAGATTTCAACACCTTTATCAAAACGGGTAACTCTCTTGTTTGCAACCCTTGCGGATTGCTAATTGTCAGATCGGGTCTGAACTAACTACAATTATTGATGCTGACCTTTCCCCATTTTTAGAACCATTACTTCGATGAGATTGAATGAAACTTTATGCTGCTCTTCTTGCAAATTCAACTGTTCAGGCGCTACTATTCACCAATAATAATTCCCAAAATCAATTCAAGGCTTTACCTAATGAAACGCTATTTTGCCCACAGCAAGCCTCAGCTCAATAGCGGCGTATCTCCCGAGGATGAATGGGAGCCATTATTTACACCGTTGGGGCAGAACGCGGACGAGTGTTCAATGCTCACTTGTGAGCATTGCAAAACATTCAAACCAGACCATGGCCATTTGAACAAAGTGGCCTACTGGTCAGCAGGCTTTGCAGAGGACATGTTCGCGAGAGACCTGCACAGTGCAGAGAGCGTCCGTGCATGGGGTTCTCTGGTAGGTCTCTGGCACGACCTTGGTAAGTATTCCGATGCGTTTCAAGATTATATCCGGCAACCAGGTAGTGGATCTCACGAAGGCGAAATCAAGGGTAGGGTTGATCATGCCACTGCTGGCGCACAACATGCTCACAAGACAATTGAAAATTACGGCTATTTATTTAGCTATCTGATCGCCGGACACCATGCAGGGCTTGCCGACGGTATCGCAGCAGCCTCAGAGGCATCTCTGGAGAGCCGACTAAAAAAAGATATCCCTGCCTACCAAGGCAACGCACCTGAATCACTGCTCAATTTCTCGAGCGAATTAAACGAGAGAATCCTATGTACAGGCGGTAAACACGAAGGGCTTAACCTGTCTTTCTTTATGCGCATGCTCTTTTCCACGCTCGTGGATGCCGACTTTCTGGCGACTGAATCCTTTATGTCACCTGAAAAAAAAACAGCGAGAACAAAATGCTTGCCGCCCATGCTCAAGCTTGAAAAAAGCCTGAAAATGTACATCATTGCCCTGCAAAACAAGGCGGCGAGGTCCCCTGTCAATCAAATACGCGAACAAATTTACAATAAGTGTCTGCAAGCAGCGCCTGAACAACCCGGCTTTTTTAGTCTGACGGTGCCCACCGGAGGTGGTAAAACGCTATCTTCATTGGCGTTTGCGCTGGCTCATGCTCGCAAGCACAACCTGCGCCGGGTCATCTATGTCATACCCTATACCTCCATCATCGAACAGAACGCCAAGGTATTTAGAGAGGCGCTGGCACAGTTTGGCCCCGAGGTTGTACTTGAACATCATTCTAATTTCGGCGCGGACGAAGATAAGCAAAGTACCTGGTCTCGGTTAGCGGCAGAGAACTGGGATGCCCGCATTATCGTCACCACTAATGTGCAATTTTTTGAATCGCTGCATGCCAATCGACCTTCCCGTTGCCGCAAACTCCACAATATTGCCCGGTCTGTTGTCATTCTGGACGAAGCCCAGAACCTTCCGGTGGGATACCTGGATCCCTGTTTGCGTACACTGGAACAACTGGTCAAGAGTTACGGCACATCGGTGGTACTTTGCACTGCCACCCAACCTGCCATTGAAAGTAATGCTGAATTCAGCATTGGCATCGAACAACCCAAAGAAATCATTCCTGATCCAGGCAAGTTTTATCGGGCCTTGAGGCGAGTCAAATGCGAAAATCTGCGAACTCGCCTTAACAACGTTACGCTGGCCGCCAAACTAGCTGAACACCGCCAAGTTTTGTGCATTGTCAATACGCGGCGGCACGCCAGAGAAGTGTTTGATCTTCTGCCTGATGATGATCACCGCTATCACCTTTCGACGTTGATGTGTCCGGAACACCGCAAGAGCAGGCTGGCTGAAATCAAGAATGCCTTAGAGGCCGGAAAGCCCGTTCGCCTGATTGCCACTCAATTGATTGAGGCGGGAGTAGACATCGACTTCCCGGTTGTGTATCGCGCCATGGCTGGCTTGGACAGCATCGCCCAAGCGGCCGGTCGTTGCGATAGGGAAGGCACGCTAACGCAGCGCCAAGGCAGTCCAGGTGGGCAGATGATTATTTTCACACCAGATGAATCCGCACCGCCAGGGATTATCCGCAACAGTGCTGAAACCGCTGGCGAGGTGTTGAGTCAAACAGTCGGAGATCCGCTTGGTTTGGATCGCATCGAAGAATATTTCCGCTTGTATTATTGGAAGAATGGGTCTCATACAGACAACAAAGACATTCTCGGTTGCTGGCCAAGCAAAATCACCCGAGAAGAGGATTTTCTACGCTTTAAATTCAGGACTTGCGCACAAAACTTCCACCTGATCGATGATGATCACTCCTTGCCGGTTCTTGTCCCATACGAGGGGGCACCGCGCTTAGCTAAGGAGTTAGAGAACGCCCACGATCCCCAGAAGTTACGCACCATCGCACGAAAGTTACAGCGGTATACGGTCAATATACCCGAGTGGCAGCATCGCCAATTAAGGGATGCGGGTGTGCTTTATTCACTGCATGATGAACGCTTTTTCGTTTTGGCATGTACATCGCATTACTCGCCAGAGTATGGATTGCATACCAAAGAAGATGTTATACTCGCGCTGCGGGATTCGATATGGTAGATATATTGCGAAAATGGCGTATGGCATAAAATTACATGTGTGGGGCGAGCTCGCCTGTTTTACCCGCCCGGAGATGAAAGCAGAACGCGTATCTTATGACGTCATGACCCCTTCGGCAGCGCGCGGGGTGCTGGAAGCGATATACTGGAAGCCTCAAATACGTTGGGTCATTGACAAGATTCATGTGCTTAAGCCGATTCGTTTTACCAGCATTCGGCGCAACGAAATCAGCAACAAAATTCCAGCGACAGATAAACCAGACCGCATCAATGTCACTGACCAACGCCAGCAGCGTGCCTCACTGGTATTGCGCGATGTCGCTTATGCTATTGAGGCGCACTTTATTGTTCTATCTCGCCGTTTTGAGCCAGGCGGTGAGGAATACGCCGAACAGGTCTGCGCGGGCAAACACTTGGATATATTCATGCGCCGGGCGAGGCTTGGGCAGTACTTTCACCACCCTTATCTGGGTTGTCGCGAGTTTCCAGCAGATTTTAGTCTGGTTGAGCACGAAATGCCTACCTGTAAACTTGATGAGCGCGAACGCGACAAGGACTTTGGATTTATGTTGCATGACCTGGCGTACGATCAGGATCCCGATACGAAAGAAGTCAGGGATACTACTGCACACTTTTTCCGCGCGGAAATGAAAAAAGGCATCATTGAAGTACCACCGGTCGAACTGACGGTCACCTGAATATGATCCTGCCTGCACTGAACACGCTTTATGACCGACTTATCGGAGATGAGAAGTACGGCATTGCACCAACTGGCTGGTCGATCCAGAAAGTCAGCTTTTGTATCGTGCTGGAAGAGGACGGTTACCTGCATGATATCCAAGATGCCCGACAGCCGGTTGCCACAACGCTCAAATCTGGAAAAACCAACACAACCCACAGACTGATGCAGGTACCCGTGCCGGGTAAAACCAAACCCTCGGGTTCCGGCATCAATCCTTGTACGCTTTGGGATAATGCCGGGTATTTGCTTGGTTACAAAACACCTGACCTCAGCAACACGGAAGAGACGGGCAAAAAACAGAAGCGAGCACAGGAAACCTTTACTGCTACCCGGAAACATCATCTGGCGTTGGAAAATCAAATCAATACGCCTCCATTCAGTGCTGTTTGCCGGTTCCTGGAACAGTGGAATCCCAGTGATATTAACGCGCAATGGATAGCAAAGCTTGATAATTTCGCCACCACTGGCAATGGCGTTTTCCGTATCATTGCGAGCAGGGAATACGTCCACGATACCGAAGCATTCAAACAGTGGTATGAAAAAAATAGACAGGTAAGCATGACGAAAGAGCAAACGGGTATCTGTTTAGCAACCGGCAGGCAAGACACCATTGCCCGATTACATGAACCGGCCGTGAAAGGTGTGGCCGGGGCCGCACCTAGCGGAGCCAAGCTGGCCTCTTTTAATCAGCCATCTTTTGAATCCTACGCCAAAGATCAATCCTACAACGCGCCAGTGGCAACGACGGTGGTATCCCATTACGGCAAGGCCCTGAATGCCCTGTTGGATGGCCCGCAAAACAAGCGCCACCGCATGAAGATTGGTGATGCCACCACGGTTTTCTGGACGGAACGTGCGACAAAAACGGAAAGCCTGTTCGCTTCGTTTTTTAGGGGCGATGTTGATGTTAAAGAAGCAGATGGAGAATTGAACACAGAAGAAGATGGCCTAATGCAAGACAGACTCGACGCCTTCCTTAACACGTTACGCCGAGGTGGCGGAGGGGGTTTCGATGTACTTGAAGATGACCCCGACACCCGGTTTTATATCCTTGGGTTGTCTGGCAACAAAAGCCGCCTTGCAGTGCGTTTCTGGCATGTGTGTACCATTCGGGAATTACTCGAGCGGCTGCGAGGGCATTTCGAATTGCTGGCACTCTATCGTCATCCCGATGCCGATCGCTACCATGAACCGGAGTTTCCTTCCGCCGAGCGCTTGCTGGCCGAAACGGCCCGAAAGGATGATATTTCCCCGATACTCGGTGGGCAACTCATGCACGCCATTCTTCAGGGGACTCCCTACCCGATGACCTTGTTGAATGGTATCATTACCCGAATTCGCGCCGGAGAGAAGATCACTTACCTGAAAGCTGCTATTCTCAAGGCGGTGCTGACACGGAATCTTAAGAGGACAATTGATATGAGCCTGAATACGGAACGTACTGACCCAGCTTATTTGTTGGGGCGTCTGTTTGCCGCCCTGCAAAAAACCCAGGAAGACGCGCTTGGCCGAGAAATTAACGCCGGGCTACGGGAACGCTATTACAGCAGTGCCTCGGCAACGCCGGGAAGCGTTTTTCCGCGCATTTTGCGAACCTATCAACATCATCTGGCCAAGCTGGAAACACCAGTCAAAATTTCCCGTGAACAGCTTGTACAATCCATTCATGTCTTGCTGGATGATTATCCAAGTCAATTGGGGCTGGCAGACCAAGGCTTGTTTGCCATTGGCTATTACCATCAGCGACAGTATTTTTTCATCCCCAAGGGTAAACAAGCTGATGATCCGGCCAGCGGAACCGAAGAAACACCTTTGAATAAAGATACTATTAAGGACCTTTGACCATGAGCATTGCTATCAACCATCGTTATGATTTTATCTATCTTTTCGACTGTCAGGACGCCAACCCCAACGGTGACCCCGATGCCGGAAACCTGCCGCGGGTAGATGCCGAAACCGGTCAAGGTCTGGTGACCGATGTCTGCCTGAAGCGCAAGATTCGCAACTTTGTCGCCATGACTAGTGAACAGGTTGAGGGACAAGCAATCTACTTTACAGAAGGTGTCGTGCATAATCAGCAGCACGAAGAAGCCTACACAGAGATTGGTGAAGAACCGTCCAAAAAAGTTAAGGCAGAAATTAAAGAGAAAGCCACTGCGTGGATGTGCAAACACTATTATGATGTGCGAGCGTTCGGCGCTGTGATGTCTACTGGTGTCAATTGCGGACAGGTGCGTGGGCCGGTGCAACTATCCTTTTCTCGCTCCATTGACCCTATCGTTTCCAGCGAGCATGCCATCACCCGTTCTTCTGTGACTAACGAAAAAGACCAGGAAAAGGAACGCACCATGGGGCGTAAATTTACGGTTCCCTACGGCCTGTACCGTGCTTATGGCTTCGTCAACCCCTTCCTTGCCCAGAACCGGCTTTGATAACAATGACCTTGAGTTACTTTTCCAGTCACTGGAAAACGCCTTTCAATTTGATCAGTCGGCTGCTAGACCCGCAGGCAGCATGACATCACGAAGATTGATCGTGTTCAAACATGACAGTAAGTTGGGGAAAGCCCCGTCACACACACTCTTTGATCTAGTGGTTATTAAAAAGCGTGATCAGTCTACGGTGGCGCGTTCATTTACTGACTATGAAATCAAGGTTGAAAAAGAATCTATGCCGATGGGGATTGAGATCATCGAAAGGATCTGACTTATCCAAAATCAGGGGTTTGATCTTTCGGTATGATCACGACAGACAAGAGCATGCTCTTCGATGAACAGATTGTTCCGATTTCCGCCCTGCAACATTACGTATTCTGCCCACGCCAGTGTGCCTACATCCATATCGAACGCGTCTGGGATGCCAATTATCTAACGGCACATGGCGATCAGTTGCACGAGCGTGTGCACTCAACAGATGCTGAAACGCGAAGGGGATTACGCACCGAACGGGGCGTGCAGGTCTGTTCTGAATCTCTCGGCATCGTCGGCAAACTTGATCTGCTTGAGGTAAAACAGAAACCATTTGCGCTCACTCCAGTTGAATATAAACATGGAAAATCCAAGATTTCGGACTGTGACCGGGTGCAGCTGTGCGCTCAGGTGCTCTGTTTAGAAGAAATGCGAGAGATTATGATATCCAAGGCGGCGCTATGGTATTGGCAAGTACGCAAACGAGAATGGGTGGAGATGAATGATCCGCTTCGAGCATATACCCGTGAAGTGATTGAGCAGACCCGCGCTCTGCTGGCTGCCGGACACCTGCCACACGCTGAATACACCCCAGGCTGCAAAGGCTGTTCTTTTCTGGACCGATGTCGCCCTAAACTTAAGGACACCTCGACTCGCTTTTCCGAAGCCCTGTTCGCTTGCCATGAAGAAGCTGCTGAATAATCTCTATATCACCACCGACGGTAGCTATCTCCATAAAGAACGCGAGACCCTGGTGGTCGAGCAAGGAGGCAAAAAAGCGTTTCAGGCACCCTTCCACGCCTTTGATAGCATCTATTGTTTTGGTCAGGTGATGGTCTCTCCCGCGTTAATGGCGAGTTGCGGAGAACAAGGGATTGAATTGGCCTTCTTCACTAGCTTTGGGAAATTCCAGGCCCGGATAATTGGCCCGCAAAGCGGCAATGTCTTGCTGCGGCGCGCGCAATATCGATTTGCGGATCAATCCCCAGAGGGGCTCGCACGCCTTTTTATTGGTGCCAAGCTGGCGAATACGAGACAGGTACTTTTGCGTCAACTACGTAATCACGGTAACAACGATCAATTGAAGCAAACTGCTCGACAACTGGCAGGCGCCCTACGGCGTGTCTCACATACGACGACTCTGGATAGGCTGCGAGGCATTGAGGGTGATTCAGGAGCGAGGTATTTTGCCGTTTTTAAGCATCTGATTTCGCTTGAACAACGCGCTGCTTTCACGTTCAATGGTCGTACTCGCCGCCCGCCAACAGATGCCGTTAATGCCTTGCTGTCTTTCAGCTACAGCCTGATGACCCATGAAATTGCATCGGCCTTGCAAGGGGTTGGGCTTGATCCGTATGCTGGCTTCTTGCACACAGACCGTCCCGGAAGGCTGAGCTTGGCGCTCGACCTGCTGGAAGAATTCCGGGCATGGCGATGCGACCGCTTTGTGCTTACCCTGATTAATCGCAAACAGCTAAAGGCAACAGGTTTTCTTGAGGAAGCCAGCGGGGCAATACGTATGGATGACGAGACCAGAAAACTTGTATTGACCGCCTGGCAGGAAAAAAGGCAGGAGCAAATTGTCCATCCTTTTCTTCAGGAAAAAATGCCCATCGGTCTGTTAGCCCACACCCAGGCTGCGTTGCTGGCGAAATTTTTACGCAACGATTTGGCATCCTACCCACCGTTTTTTCCGAGGTAGTGCAAAAATGATGGTTCTCATAGCTTACGATGTCAGCGTGGTATCATCAGGCGGTCAAAAACGCCTTCGTCACATCAGCAAAACTTGTCTGGATTATGGGATACGTGTGCAAAACTCTGTTTTCGAGTGCGAAATCACTCCTGATCAATGGGTAATGTTGAAAGAAAGCCTACTCAACATTTACGATGAAAACGAAGATAGTTTGCGCTTTTATCGGTTGGGTGCCAAATGGCAAAGCAAGGTCGAACACCACGGTGCAAAACCCGCCCCTGACATTCTCGGCTCCCCCCTGATTTTGTAACGCCAACCTTGAGTGCTCAGCAAAACCCAGGGGCGTTAGCGAACTCGTAACACATTGTTCCAAAGCGCTATTGTTTATCGTTTGTCGCAGGTCCTCTCCGAAAATACCCCCTTCTACGCTGGCTAGCGCGGGCAACGCATTTTGTATTTTATGTTCAAGCAGTTACAATGTGGCGGTCGCGCCCTATACGGGCGTGTGGATTGAAACGCGTGCTCACACACTAGCGCGTTGTCACGTACTTGTCGCGCCCTATACGGGCGTGTGGATTGAAACTAATTTCACACCGCTCAGCAGTGGTGTTGGTGTGAGGTCGCGCCCTATACGGGCGTGTGGATTGAAACTGGTAAAAGGTGGTACGTAGATAATATTGAGCGAGTCGCGCCCTATACGGGCGTGTGGATTGAAACTGCTGCTTCTGCTAATTCTTTTTCTGCCGCAGCACGTCGCGCCCTATACGGGCGTGTGGATTGAAACCACTGCCACTCGGCACATCGGCTCCGATATCTGGGTCGCGCCCTATACGGGCGTGTGGATTGAAACCACTGCCACTCGGCACATCGGCTCCGATATCTGGGTCGCGCCCTATACGGGCGTGTGGATTGAAACGCATCAGATTTATCTTGCCTTTTTGACTCGAGATGTCGCGCCCTATACGGGCGTGTGGATTGAAACATCTGTCGCTAATCAGAATTTTTAACGAGTACCGCGTCGCGCCCTATACGGGCGTGTGGATTGAAACACCAACCAGCACCGCACATTAAAAAAAATTATTGGTCGCGCCCTATACGGGCGTGTGGATTGAAACAACGATGCGCTGATTTTATCTAAAAATGTGAGTGGTCGCGCCCTATACGGGCGTGTGGATTGAAACGTTGGTCGTATTGCATCGTTTGATATGTTTAAACTGTCGCGCCCTATACGGGCGTGTGGATTGAAACAATGCATAAATCTGCGGGCTCTAAGTCAGCTGCGAGTCGCGCCCTATACGGGCGTGTGGATTGAAACGGTTATAACGCGCCCTCAGCGCGTCTCGTACGCAGTCGCGCCCTATACGGGCGTGTGGATTGAAACGCATCATCATAGATCCAGCAGTTACCTTCGTGCGGTCGCGCCCTATACGGGCGTGTGGATTGAAACTCCCTCCATGTTCATCATAGTCATTGCTGATAAAGTCGCGCCCTATACGGGCGTGTGGATTGAAACTACTGGTGAATATCGTCCAGCATCTGCTCGCTTAGGTCGCGCCCTATACGGGCGTGTGGATTGAAACTAACTAATTGTCAGATCGGGTCTGAACTATTACAGACAGCAGTGGCTTTGACCCCTTTATTCTGAATAATTGCACCAATTAGAGCAAGTTCGACAATGCTATGTGCTGAATTTATTAATGTTAGTTTTGAAGGTGTACGAGCAAAACCATTGTAGTAACCTAATGGTGTAAAAATAAATACGACTGCAACTACTACCCCAAAAAATGCTCCATTAAAAATACCAGATATATTTATTGCTGCCATAAGTATGGCGACAAATAAGGCTTTTGTTAGTCCTGAAATTAAAGACATGATAAAAGCACCTCCAAGACCTTCGGTATTGTCAGCTTCCTCTTTCGTGATGCCTAAAACATTTGCCCACGCCTCACCAAAATTGTCCAATGGTACCAAGTAAACCCAAGGATATAGCTTGTAATTGTCGCAATTGCTACAGCTATATAATTTATATCTTGTAATTCAGCGATCCAATTCATATATTTTCCTATCTTATTTTGGGTAGCCTAACGCCTCGCATCAGCGGCCAAGGCAAGCGCGTAGCGCCTGATGAGGTCCGTCTGCATGCGCTTGTTAGGTTTTGAGCAGCCATTTTCCAAAATCGTATAAGAATTGACCTAGCCAACCTAAAGTCAATGCCCCAAATAGCGTGCGGTGTATTAGCATTGCATTATTTTTATATCGGTACTCAACCAATGGACAGACCCACCGCAAGTAGTGAAATAGGATTCTGGATAGGAAAAGAGTTGCTACAAAAGCGTATAAATACAAAGCGCTAATTACAAATGCATTGCCATTACCGAATCCAGTTTCTATAGACGAAGAAAATTTACTGCAAACCCAGAATGATAATGGGAATCCTAAAACCAACTGTAAGACGTCATAGACACCATGGCTGTGGACGATAGAAAGTGTAGAGGGCCTATCATCAATGAATTTTTTTAGCTCAGTGAAAACCCCATTGACCCATATTGCATCATAGCCTTTGACTTCAACATTTGACTCATTAGGCGTACCTTGGTGAGGCATAATTGACAAATCAAAAACTTTTGGCTTGCTAAAATCTAAGAAAATCGTGAACGAATTATGTGGGTAATAGTTATGTACGTGCCTTAAAGTGGATTCGCTTTCTACGTATAAAGATTTCACCTGCTCGGGGAAGTTGACCGAGCCGAAAACCTCCCCAATTGAGCCCCATAGTTCCTTGCCACCTATACCTGTAATTGTAATCCTTAACTCAAAAGACTCTCGTAAGATTGCTATATTCTGCTGGTATTGCTCATCAGTTTGCTCATTCTGCTGGAACAAATTAACTTCAAATTCCGCTGCCGAATTCACTCTTTCTTGCAGGATGTCGCAAAAGCGACGTAAGTCATCTTTATCCATTGACAGAGATGAAACATCTATCTTCTGGCGATTATTAATTGTTGGTTGCCTAGAAGTTTGCATAGTTTCCCTCAAAACATAACAGTTATTATACGTCACCGAGACCACTTTAAAGTGGTCTCGGTGACGTATAATATTTCTAGAATTATATTGAGTTTGATTAATAAGCTCATGAAATTACTGTAAAATTAATTAATAACAATTGCAATTGTTTGGACGAAAGTGGTCTCAATGCACTTTGTGCGTGAGTAGGCTGGTTAGGCGGTAGGTGGTTTCTTACTATATAAAATCACCAACCCTGCCGTAATAATCAACGCAGCACCGACAAATACATTATTCGTTGGTCACTCATTCCAATCAGTAATAACCATTCTTGGTTGTTAGGCGAATACGTTTCATTCGTCAGCATAGGAATGCCGCTAAATAATGCACCAAACAATGCAAAGTAAAACACGATGTGTGCTGTAGGTTCGGTGTCTGACATTTTACGAATAGCTACTTTAGCACCTGCGGCTAGTGCACCACCAATTAAGCCGATCACAGAAGCAATTTGTATTTCTGCGCTGGGATCAAGAAAAACAATGACACCTAATAAAACCTAATGCGATACCAAAATATGTTTTTAACGATACTTTTTCGTGTATCCATAATGTGGCAATGATTGGGATGAAGATTGGGCCGGTTAATTTTAATAGCATGGCGTTGGCGAGTTCAATATTTGCGAGTGCGTAGAAGAAACAATACATGGCTAGCAAACCTGAGGCTGAACGTATTAAGTGCATGCCAATGCGTTTTGTTTTTACATGCGTTAAACGCTGACGAAATAAAAAAGGTGCAAGCACGATGACCGCAAAGACATTGCGATAAAATACTAATTGGTAACTAGGTATGTTTTCGCCAAGGGTTTTAATGATCATCCCCATGGTAGTGAAAAACACTTCGCCCAATATCACGAAGAGACTGCCAATGACGATAATTTTATTGAAATGCATAGAACAATGTTACCGCGCGAATGGCAAGGTAAGTATTAGGTTTAATGTTGAGGTTCTATTCTGTTGATACAAAAAAGGCGAACATTTGTTCGCCTTTTTTAAAAACGGAAATTTTATATCTATCCGTTAACGACCCTGACTTGTATGTCGACCAGTTTTGCATCTGCTTCGGCAGCCTTCCTTGTGTAGTCTTCAATCTCGTCAAAGTTTAGATAGCGATAAATGTCATCCGCCATTGGGTCGATTTGTGCCGCGAACTCCATATACTCTTCGTAGGTAGGGATTTTCCCAAGAATGGAAACGACTGCTGCAATTTCTGCTGAAGATAAATAAACATCTGCACCATCACCTAAACGATTAGGGAAGTTACGTGTTGAGGTTGAAACAACTGTAGAGTTTGCTTCTACACGTGCCTGGTTACCCATGCAAAGCGAACACCCTGGCATTTCAGTGCGTGCACCAGCTGCCGCATAAATGCTGTAGTAACCTTCATCCGACAATTGGCTTTCATCCATCTTGGTAGGGGGGGCAACCCAAAGTCTTGTTGGAATAGTACCGCCATAAGACTGAAGCAATTTACCTGCGGCACGGAAGTGGCCAATGTTTGTCATACATGAACCCAGGAACACTTCATCCACAGGTGCGCCCGCAACATCCGCCAGTGTTTTCACATCATCTGGGTCGTTAGGGCAAGCAAGAAGAGGTTCTTTAATTTCATTCATATCAATGTCGATGACTTCCGTGTATTCGGCATCGGCATCGGTTTCCATTAATTCCGGGTTTTCCAGCCATTTCTGCATGGCTTTGATACGACGATCTAATGTACGTGCGTCACCGTAGTCATTGGCAATCATCCAACGCAACATGACGATGTTAGAATTTAGATATTCAATGATGGGTTCTTTATCTAGCTTAATCGTACAACCCGCTGCAGAACGTTCGGCAGAGGCATCTGATAATTCAAATGCTTGTTCTACTTTAAGATCTGGTAAGCCTTCAATTTCAAGAATGCGACCAGAGAAGATATTTTTCTTACCTTTTTTCTCCACAGTTAGCAGACCTAATTCAATTGCTTTATAAGGAATCGCGTTCACTAGATCTCGCAACGTAATACCCGGCTGCATTTCACCTTTGAAACGAACCAGTACGGATTCAGGCATATCCAGAGGCATGACACCGGTGGCTGCCGCAAAGGCGACTAAGCCTGAACCTGCGGGGAATGAAATACCAATCGGGAAGCGTGTATGTGAATCACCACCGGTACCCACGGTATCGGGAAGTAACATGCGGTTTAACCAAGAGTGAATCACACCATCACCAGGACGTAGTGAGACACCACCGCGATTCATAATGAAATCAGGCAATGTATGATGAGTGCCAACATCAATGGGCTTAGGATAAGCTGCGGTATGACAGAAAGACTGCATGGTTAAGTCGGCCGAGAAACCAAGACAGGCTAGGTCTTTTAATTCATCGCGTGTCATGGGCCCTGTTGTATCTTGTGAACCTACGGTAGTCATTTTGGGTTCGCAGTAAGTACCCGGGCGAATGCCATCAGTACCACAAGCGACACCAACCATTTTTTGCGCAAGCGTATAACCTTTACCAGTATCTTGAGCAGGCAGAGGAATACGGAATAGATCCGTTGAACCCACACCTAGAGATTCACGTGCGCGCGTGGTTAAACCACGGCCAATGATGAGAGGAATTCGACCGCCAGCACGTGCTTCGTCGAGTAGGATGTCTGTTTTGAGGCTGAACTCACAAAGTGTCTCACCAGTGGCATTGTTTTTAATCACGCCTTCGTAAGGATAGATGTCAATTACGTCACCCATATTTAGGTTGGTCACATCACATTCGACAGGCAGCGCACCAGCATCTTCCATGGTGTTAAAGAAGATAGGTGCAATTTTTCCACCCAGGCAATAACCACCATCGCGCTTATTAGGAATACAAGGAATATCACGACCCATATGCCACAGCACAGAGTTGGTGGCCGATTTACGTGAAGAACCCGTGCCAACAACGTCACCGACATAAGCCAGTGGGTGTCCTTTTTCTTTTAATCCTTCTATTTGTTTGATTGGGCCAACTTTGCCTTGTTCATCAGGCGTAATACCATCACGCGCCATTTTTAGCATCGCAACCGCGTGCAATGGGATGTCAGGACGAGACCAGGCATCTGGCGCGGGGGATAGATCATCAGTATTCGTTTCGCCAGTGACTTTAAAAACAGTGACAGTAATTTTTTCTTCTAGCTCAGGCTTGCTGGTAAACCACTCGCCATTCGCCCATGATTCAATAATCTTTTTAGCGTGGGCATTGCCTGCTTTCATTTTTTCTTCGACGTCATAAAAAGCATCGAACATCAGCAACGTATGTGACAGTGCCTCAACGGCGGTGGGAGCAAGTGACTCGTCGTCTAATGCATCAATCAGTGGGGAAATATTGTAACCACCCAGCATAGTGCCCAATAGTTCAACCGCTTTAACTTTGTTGATTAGCGGAGATGAAGCGTCACCTTTTGAAATTGCCGCGAGGAAACCCGCTTTCACGTAGGCCGCCTGGTCAACCCCGGCGGGGATGCGATTTACTAATAGATCAAGAATAAACTCTTCTTCGCCTGCGGGTGGGTTTTTAAGTAACTCGACTAGATCAGCCGTTTGTTCTGGTGATAATGGCTGAGGGATAACTCCCAGGGCAGCACGTTCTTCTACATGTTTGCGATAAGCGTCTAACAAGGTATTTTCTCCACAAATGTTAAGTGTCAGCTCAGCTTCCTTGCTGGCACTTGAAATAGGTTGTTATAAGTGAGCCGCCGATTATAGCGGATCTTGAGGAAAAATTTCAGGAAGTAGAGTCGACTTAGTTTAGGATTTGATTGATAGTTTTCAGGTATTTGGATTTGCCTAACAGTAGATTAAGTTGGCTACCGCCAGCCTGATACCAGAGTAGTGCGGCACGTAAACCAGTAAACAGCATTGCGCGTATGGCAGCAGCATTGGCATCATCTTTTAAAATCTGAGGATCACCATAGACAATCACTCGTGGTGTCAGCGGGCTAATGGCATTCTGATAAAGTTGGGCAATGCGTTCTATGATGTAATCGCGTTGATCTTGAAGGTTGCCAGCGTCCTCCTCTAATAAGCTAAGAGTCGTTCCAATTTGTTTTCCTAACTCTTTATTATCTCTGATATTTTTAGATAACATCATTAGATTGATCATGTAACGAGCACGCTCTAATGCCTGTTTGTCATGCCTGTTTGTCATGCCTGTTTGTCATGCTTGTTGGTAAGGCTTGTACGCAGCGCGCTTAATCCAGGTTTTATATTGTTGATGGAACCATAAACATCGATATAGCTGTCAGGGTCTCTAGAAAATAAGCTGCTTAAACACACATCAATTTGGTTGTAGTCATATTGTGCATTCCAAGCGATTTGTTGCACCTGTGATAAAGCCTGGTGCATGCCGGCCAGGGCGATAGTTTTATTTGTATATTCTGTGTTGTTCATATTAATTGATGCGATGACTGATTATGCCACCACCAAGACAATGCTGCTTGTCGTATAACACGGCATATTGACCCGGTGTGACGGCGCGTTGAGCTTGGTCAAAATTGAGTTGCCATTGCCCATTATCGAGTTCCAGCGCATGGCAATCTTGATGTGACTGACGATAACGTATTTTAGCTTGAATGGAGCTAATAGATTGGTTGTAAGGACGGTCTATCCAATGCATTTTTTCAATAATAAGGCTATTGTTGAACAGTGCAGGATGATCAGAGCCCTGGGCCACCACGAGTTGGTTAGTCTCTAGTCTCTTATCTACTACGTACCAGGGTTGTTCGCTGGCCGTTGATACACCGCCAATGCCTAGCCCCTGTCTTTGACCGATTGTGAAGAAGGTTGTACCTTGATGTGAACCTATTATATTACCTTCAATATCAATTATATCTCCTTGATTATTATCAATATACTTTTCAAGAAAATCGCGAAATTTGCGTTCGCCTATAAAGCAAATGCCGGTGCTGTCTTTCTTGTTGTGAATATGTAGATTCAGCTCTTCGGCAAGCTGCCTCACTTGAGGTTTACTTAAATTCCCAAGTGGAAATAACGATTTGCCCAGTTGTTGCTGGTTGAGCCCATGCAAAAAATAACTTTGGTCTTTATTGCTATCTGAAGCCGTGAGTAATTGATAATAATGATCTGAGAATACGCAGCGTGCGTAATGGCCGGTGGCGATTTTTTCAGTACCTAATTTGGTAGCAAATTCTAAAAATGCCTTAAACTTGATTTCGGTATTGCATAAGATATCTGGATTGGGTGTTCTTCCAGCGTTGTGTTCAGCTAAAAAGTATTCAAATACCCAGTCCCAATATTCAGAAGAGAAGTTGACTGTGCGTAAGGGAAGATCTAATTGTTCGCAGACTCTTTCTGCATCTTCGAGGTCTTGTGATACGGAACAATACTCATCGGAGTCATCTTCTTCCCAATTTTTCATGAAAATTGCGTCTACTTTGTGACCATCAGCTTTTAGCAGGTGAGCGGCAACAGCGGAGTCGACACCGCCTGATAGCCCAACAACAATATGTTTTAATGACATATAGTTACAGTATTATTTTAATGTTGTCTATGGGTATTTGTGGGCGAATTTATACGCCGAATATTAGCGTTTAAGCCGTCTGTGTGAGGCCTTGTTACCCAGAGTAAGCCTATATTTAACTAGGTCCAGCTTACCAAGTTTCTATCACGTCACTCAACATGGTTAAATCGCAACGATGGCCTTTCTCGTAGTCGTCAATACTTTGAAGAACCATGGCACTGCGACGTTTGATTTCAGGTAGGGCGGCGATTTCTTCTCGCGTCATCCAAAGCGCTTCTAGGATGCCATTGTCTAAGGGTTGATCAGGGAAAAATCTGCCAACTCGACCAGAAAAGGTGACACGTAAATAAACATCGGGTTTTTCAGGATGTTTCCAGCGGTATATGCCTGTGAATGAGTCGGGGATAAATTCCCAAGCGGTTTCTTCCAGCGTTTCACGTATTGCAGCATCTTCTAGTGTTTCGTCGACTTCCCAGTGCCCCGCAGGTTGATTGTAAACCTCAAGACCATTGGCTAATTCTCTCACCATTAAGTATTTACCATCGCGTTCGATGATAGAGGCTATAGTAATATGTGATGTGGATGGCATATAGTCTTTATTATTCAGTTGGTTATTTAAATTATTTAATATTTTTTTTAGGTTAATCTTATTGCTTTTTTATGCTGTAGTAGTAGGTTTCGTACTACAATCTGGGCATTTATTCTGTTCACGGGGACGAAACCTAGTCTAATGGAATATTAGAATCTATAGTAAGAATCTTATAATGTGATTAACTTAAAAGTAACTATGCATTATTAATATGTCGAGTGATAACCAATATCAAAACGATGATGGATTAGTAGTCGAAGAAACTCGTCCTAAGATCAAACAACCGCCCATGTATAAGGTGGTGCTGTTAAATGATGACTACACACCGATGGAGTTTGTGGTCCATATATTGGAAAGTTTTTTCAGTATGGGACGTGAACAGGCAACTCGAGTCATGCTCAATGTGCACTCGCACGGAAAGGGTGTGTGTGGGATATTTACGCGCGAGGTATCTGAAACCAAAGTATCTCAGGTTAAGGAATATGCGCGATTAAATAATCACCCTCTGCTGTGTGACATGGAAGCGGCTGAGTAGCGAAGAATAAAGAGAAGAAGCGGAAATTAGACAAAGATAATGTTATCTAAAGATTTAGAATCAAGCTTAAACGAAGCGTTTAAGGCAGCCATAGAGAACCGTCATGAATTCATGACGGTTGAGCATTTGTTGCTTGCGTTAACGGACAATAATTCAGCCGTAGAAATCTTGCGGGCCTGTGGTGCTAATATTGAAGCACTGAGGTCTGAGTTAAATGTATTCATTGATAAAAATACTCCGCTGCTTAATGACGATGAGGAGCGTGAGACGACTCCCACATTAGGCTTTCAACGCGTGTTACAACGTGCAGTGTTTCATGTGCAGTCTTCGGGTAAAAAAGAAGTCACCGGTGCCAATGTGCTTGTCGCGATATATGGTGAGCAGGAATCACATGCGGTGTATTTGCTGACTAAAAATGATGTCGCACGTTTAGATGTGCTGAATTTTATCTCTCATGGTATATCCAAAATCTCTGAGGAAGAGGGTGGAGAGATGTCACCTGAAATAGCTCCTGATGGTGAATATCAAGAGCAGGATGCTAAGCCATTAGAAAAGTATGCAACGAACCTTAATGCGTTGGCGGAATCAGGGAAAATAGATCCACTAATAGGTCGTGCACATGAAATTGAGCGCACCATGCAAATTTTATGTCGTCGTAGAAAAAATAATCCTTTGTTAGTGGGTGAAGCAGGTGTGGGCAAAACCGCGATTGCCGAGGGTCTCGCAAAAAAGATTGTTGATGGTGAAGTGCCTGATGTTTTAAAAGACAGTGTTATCTATTCGTTAGATCTAGGTGGCTTAGTCGCAGGCACGAAATACCGTGGTGATTTTGAAAAACGTTTGAAGGGAGTGCTTAAGCAACTGTCCGTTGAAGAGGGCGCTATTTTATTTATTGATGAAATACATACGATTATTGGTGCGGGTGCTGCATCAGGTGGTGTAATGGATGCATCTAATCTTATTAAGCCTCAGCTGGCTACTTCTGAATTGAAATGTATCGGTTCGACTACTTATCAAGAATATCGCGGTATCTTTGAAAAGGACCGAGCACTGGCGAGGCGGTTCCAAAAGATTGAAGTGTCTGAACCATCAGTTGATGAAACTTTCCATATTCTTAAAGGTATCCGTAGTCAATTTGAAAATCACCACCAAGTAAAATATACAGATAAAGCTTTAAAGGTGGCGGCAGAACTTTCGGAGCGTTATATCACTGATCGTTTTCTGCCAGATAAGGCAATTGACGTCATTGATGAAGCGGGAGCAGCAGTAATGTTGAAACCTGCTAAATCACGCAAAAAATCTATTACAGTTAAAGATATCGAAGGAATTATTGCAAAGATTGCACGTATTCCTTCTAAGAAGGTATCGCACAGTGATACTGAGTTGTTGAAGAACTTAGAACGCAATTTAAAATTAGTGGTCTATGGTCAAGACCAAGCCATTACTACGTTGGCAACGTCTATAAAGATGTCACGCTCTGGTTTGGGTGACGATGAAAAACCTATTGGGTCATTTTTGTTTGCAGGGCCAACAGGGGTAGGTAAGACGGAAGTGACGCGACAACTTTCAACCGCGTTAAGCATAGAGTTAATCCGTTTTGATATGTCTGAGTATATGGAAAGACATACTGTCTCAAGATTGATTGGTGCGCCTCCAGGTTATGTCGGTTTCGATCAAGGGGGTTTGTTAACCGATGCTGTTCTAAAAGCGCCACATTGTGTGTTGCTGCTAGATGAAATTGAAAAAGCACACCCCGATGTATTTAACTTGTTGTTACAAGTGATGGATCACGGAACATTGACCGATGCTAATGGGCGTCAGGTTGATTTCCGGAATGTTATTTTAGTCATGACGACAAATGCGGGTGCGCAAGAAATTAGTCGCTCAACCGTTGGTTTTACTACTCAAGATCATTCCAGCGATGGGATGGAAATTATTAAGCGCATGTTCACGCCAGAATTTCGTAACCGTCTTGATGCCATTATTCAATTTGAAGGATTGGATAAATCTACCATCGGTAGTGTTGTTGATAAATTTATTGCTCAGCTGGAGAGTCAGTTGAGTGAAAAGAAAGTTGATCTAATCGTAGATGAAGATGCGCGACTGTGGATAGGCGATGAAGGACATGATCCGCAGATGGGAGCGCGACCTATGTCTCGCGTTTTACAAGAACATATTAAACGCCCACTCTCAGAGGAAATCCTGTTTGGGGGTTTAGCAAAAGGTGGAACGGTAAGGGTGACAGTGCAAGAAGGTAAACTGCACTTGGAAATATCAGATGAGCAGCAAAGCTAATTGCATTTAGCGTGCTCGGTAGGTGATACGGCCTTTACTTAAGTCGTAGGGTGTAAGTTCTACAGTGACTTTATCGCCAGTTAAAATACGGATATAATTTTTTCGCATTCTTCCTGAAATATGTGCAGTAACCACATGGCCGTTCTCTAACTCGACGCGAAACATGGTATTCGGTAAAGTTTCGGTAACGGTGCCTTCCATTTCAATGTGATCTTCTTTTGCCATGTAACTCCTCGTATGTGTTTGTGATGAGGCGTCATTATCGTTATCTAATCAGGTAAAACAAGGTTTTTCTGGCGGCAAGATGAGAAAATACTGGTTTTGAGCCAATTAGTGGCTAGATGGGTGCTAAAAACACTATAACAAACAGCACTAAATATAATGTGACTACACATGATGTGTGCGTGATCGTAGTAAGAAAATTATAATATCAATACAAAATAGAGAATAAATATGGAATTTGCATTTGTTTTTCCTGGTCAAGGGTCTCAATCAGTAGGCATGGTTAAAGAGCTTTCTGAAAGTTTTTCTATTGTCAAAGAATGTTATCAAGAAGCCTCTGATGCAATAGACGTTGACTTATGGAGAATGGTTCAAGAAGGTCCGGCAGAAGACTTAAATCAAACCCAGAATACTCAGCCAGTCATGTTGGCAGCCAGCGATTCCATATCAAAAATTTGGGCTGATTCAACTGAACGCAATGCGACTATTATGGCTGGACACAGTTTTGGAGAAGTGTCTGCATTTACGTGTGCGGGTGCGATGACGTTTCATAATGCTACTATTCTTGCACGTCGTCGAGGTGAATTTATGCAAAATGCTGTGGCCGCTGGCACTGGTGCAATGGCGGCAGTATTGGGCCTGGAAGATCAAGCGCTGGATGAGTTATGCCAGTCGATCAGCGTTGATGGCGCAGTTATCGAAGCGGTTAATTACAATGCGCCAGGCCAAGTGGTGGTAGCAGGTCACAGTGAAGCAGTAGACAAGTTAATTGATCTGGCAAAAGAGCAGGGCGCAAAGCGTGCATTAAAATTACCTGTTTCAGTCCCTGCACATTCAAGTTTGATGAAACCGGCCGCAGAAAAGTTTGCTGGCGCATTAGCCGAGGTTGAATTTGACTTGCCAACAGTGTCTATTATTCAAAATGCGACATTAGCAGCACCGCAAAATACTGATGAGTTGACATCGGCGCTACAAGCACAACTGCATTCGCCGGTACGTTGGGTGGATACCATCGCAACAATTAAACAAGCTGGAGCAACATGTTTAATTGAAATGGGCCCTGGTAAAGTGCTTTCAGGTCTACATAAGCGTATTGATAAATCGCTTAAATCAGTATGTGTCTGTGATAATAAGTCACTTGAAACTGCATTAAAGATTATTGAGGAATAACCGTGTTAGATAAAAAAGTCACATTAGTTACCGGCGCAAGCCGTGGTATTGGTAAAGGTATTGCGATTGAGTTGGGTAAAAATGGTGCCAAAGTGATTGGTACGGCCACTTCAGAGAAGGGTGCAAATAATATTACTGACTACTTGAAGCAGACAGGGATTGACGGTGTTGGCATGGTGTTAGATGTACGCAATAGTGAGTCGATTGATCAATGTCTGTCTGACATCAATGAGCAGTTTGGCAGTGTGGATATTCTTGTTAATAATGCTGGAATTACACGCGATACTTTATTGATGAGAATGAAGTTAGAACAGTGGGAAGAAGTGTACGAGACTAATCTACGTTCAGTATTCTTATTAAGTAAAGCTTGTTTGCGCGGGATGATGAAAAGCCGTGCTGGCCGTATTATTAATATTTCATCCGTGGTTGGAACAACGGGTAATCCTGGACAGGCTAACTACGCGAGTACCAAAGCAGGCATGGTGGGGTTCACTAAATCACTGGCACGTGAAGTGGCAAATCGAGGAGTGACAGTCAACTGTGTGGCACCTGGATTTATTGCGACTGATATGACGAGTGAGCTTACTGATGAGCAAAAACAGCAAATATTAACGGGTGTTCCCATGGGTAAATTGGGAGAAGTAGAAGATATTGCTAAGGCGGTTAAATTCCTGGCATCGGATGATTCTGCCTATATTACAGGTCAAACCATGCATATAAATGGTGGTATGCATATGGAGTAGGAGCCTGATTAAAACTATATTATCACATTAAGTATATCTTATAACTGTATGTTATATAAAACAAATAATGCGTAATTTCTTCGCAAGATCAGGCTAAAATATAAACCTTATTAATGACTAGATTGCGAATAAACTTTTCACTACAATGGCGGCCCTTCTCCTCCCACACAAAATTATATCTTTTGAGGATTTTATTAAATGAGCAATATTGAAGAACGAGTGAAACAGATCGTTGTAGAACAACTTGGCGTAAGTGAAGAAGAAGTTAAAGAAGCTGCTTCATTTGTTGATGACTTAGGTGCTGATTCTTTAGACACTGTCGAGCTAGTCATGGCGCTAGAAGAAGAATTTGAATGTGAAATTCCTGATGAAGCAGCAGAGAAAATCACGACAGTTAAACAAGCAATTGATTACGTAAACGCACATAAATAAGCGTTACTAAATAATTAATTGCAATAGATATCCCCAAATACTTTATAAATACCACTATCCGTGTCTTCTAGAAGAGTTGTTGTAACAGGTCTAGGTATTGTTTCTCCCGTAGGATCTACAGTGGAAACCGCCTGGCAAAATATATGTGCTGGAAACAGCGGCATTTCGAAAATTGATGTGTTTGATGCCTCAGAATTTACTGTGCAAATCTCAGGTGCAGTCCAAGGTTTTAACGCCGAGGACTACATCCCCAAGAAAGACCAGAAAAAAATGGATCCGTTTATCCATTATGGGATTGGCGCGGGTGCGCAAGCGATTGAGGATGCGGGCTTAGAGGTTACTGAGGAAAATGCTGATCGTATTGGTGTTTCTATCGGTTCAGGTATCGGTGGATTGCCCGGGATTGAAAAAAGCTATGCAAGCTTTATGAAAAATGGCCCTAAAAGGATCTCACCTTTTTTCGTTCCTTCTAATATCGTTAATATGGTGTCAGGTAACCTTTCCATTATGTATGGGTTACGTGGGCCAAACTATTCACTCGTATCTGCATGTGCGACTGGAACTCATAGCATTGGAGACGCCGCACGGCTGATTCAATATGGCGATGTTGATGTCATGATTGCGGGTGGTGCTGAAATGGCCACATCCCATCTTGGTATTGGTGGTTTTGCTGCTGCAAGAGCATTATGTTCCTCTCATAACGATGATCCTGAAACAGCCAGTCGACCATGGGATAAAGAACGAGATGGTTTTGTCCTTGGAGACGGAGCAGGTGTATTGGTTCTTGAGGAGTATGAAACAGCAAAAGCGCGTGGGGCTAGAATATATTGTGAGTTGGTTGGTTATGGAATGAGCAGTGATGCACACCATATGACTCAACCTGCTGCTGGTGGTGTTGGCGCAGCTAAATGTATGAAAAATGCATTTAAAGATGCTGGTATCAACCCTGAAGATGTCGGTTATGTGAATGCTCATGGTACTTCAACACCTGCTGGTGATATTGCAGAAACAGAGGGTTTGAAAGCAGCATTAGGTGATCATGCTTATAAAGTGGCGGTCAGTTCCACTAAGTCAATGACAGGTCACTTGTTAGGCGCTGCTGGTGGCGTAGAAGCGCTGTTCTCAGTGATGGCACTTCATCATCAAGTCGCACCACCGACAATAAACTACACAACGCCAGATCCTGCTTGTGATTTAGATTATGTTCCTAATCAGGCGCGTGATATATCTATTGATATCGCTATTTCAAATTCTTTCGGATTTGGTGGCACTAACGGTACGCTTGCCTTCAGGAAAATCTAGCCACTGTATTTTCAGTTCGGCACGTTAATCAATTAAATTTAAGTATGTATTGCTGGCATCAATTGTCAGCAA
Source organism: uncultured Gammaproteobacteria bacterium (assembly GCA_951812785.1). Taxonomy (GTDB): domain Bacteria; phylum Pseudomonadota; class Gammaproteobacteria; order UBA4575; family UBA4575; genus UBA1858. The sequence goes on along the minus strand of OX638335.1, from coordinate 1,226,770 downwards.
TACATCGACTCGTCTGCTCGATTACATTACCATCCTGCTTAAATTATAATGTTAATAACATAATACAGGTGTATCGATATGTTGGTTAATGGACTACCAAGTGATGTTCTTTCAATTGCCGATAGGGGCCTGTTATATGGCGATGGTGTTTTTGAAACTATTTTATGTGAAGCAGGTAGACCTGTTTTACTGGCAGGTCATACGCAGCGTTTAGAGAATGGCTGCAAGCGTTTAGGTTTAGCCAAACAGGAATTGCCAACTATACTGGCGGATATCCGCGAAGTTGCCAGGCAAGATGACTGTGTCGTTAAAGTTATTATTACAAGAGGTGTTCGTAATCGAGGTTACTCATTCGATAAGCAAGATAACACCAGTACGCGAATTATTTATCGTGATGATCTTCCAGGCATTCCTGTCGATTATTATCGTCAAGGTATTTCGCTAACAAAATGTGAATACCTATTGCCAGATAATAAACAGCTAGCAGGAATTAAGCATTTGAATCATCTTGATCAAGTAATGGCACGTAGCGAATGGGGAAAAGAATTTCAAGAAGGCATCATGCTAGCCAATGATGGTCGTGTGGTTGAAGGCACAATGACAAACGTCTTCATTGAGTCTAATCAGCAATGGATAACGCCTAAGCTAGAGAACTCGGGGGTACTGGGTGTGATGCGTCAATGGGTAATGAGAAATTGTTTTCATGCAGAAATTGAATGTGTTGAAAAAGATATTCAGTTGTCTGAATTACAAAATGCGCAATCAATATTCGTCTGTAATAGCGTAGTGGGTATCTGGCCGGTAACTAAGTTTGAAGGTAAAACTTATCTGGTAAGCAAAGCTGTTTCGACAATAATGCGAGAAGCTAACTCATCGTTGACAAAGCTATATCCAATCTAAATTTATGTTGAAAACATTTTCAATGCTACTGATTGCAGTCATTATTGCGGCAAGTATATTCGCACATAAAATTCAACGTTATGTGAATAATCCTATTAGCGATAAAAATAAAGTAGTGGAAATTGAGATTGATCAAGGTGCTACTTTTAATCAAGTCAGTCAGCGTCTTGTTGAAGCTGGATTTGTTGTTCGCCCGCTGTACTTTAAATTGCTTGCGATGTATGAGGAAAAAACCCAAAAAATAAAATCAGGCGAATACCGATTTAACTTGATGCAATCGCCTGCGCAGATTCTGGATGATCTGGTGCAAGGCAATACTGTGCAATATAAACTAACTGTTATGGAGGGAAAGCGTTTCCAGGATTTTTATCAACAGCTGCAAGATCATCCAAAAATCATTCGTGTCATAGATGATGTTGATGCTATCAAGTCAGAATTAAATATTGCTCAAGACAGTTTAGAGGGTTTGTTTCTTCCTGATACCTATACATTTACAGCGAGAACTAGAGACATTGATATTATTCGGCAAAGTCATAATCTGCTACGTGACTTTCTAGATAAAGAATGGCCAAATCGAAGTGAAGAGTCTTTTGTCTCCAGCCCTTATGAAGCATTGATACTCGCTTCAATTGTTGAAAAAGAAACTTCCGTAGAGTCTGAGCGCCCAATTATTGCCGGTGTGTTTATATCGCGCCTTAACAAGAAGATGCCTTTGCAGACTGACCCGACTGTAATTTATGGCTTAGGCGCAGCGTTTGACGGCAATCTAACACGTGAGCATTTACAAACAGATAACCCATATAATACATATACACGTCGAGGGTTGCCGCCTTCGCCGATTGCGTTGGTCGGCAAAGCTGCAATTCGTGCAGTATTGCACCCTAAAATTTCTGGCGATTTATATTTTGTATCAAAAAATGATGGCACTCACTATTTTTCAAAAATCTATGAAGAACATCTTGCTGCAGTACGCAAGTATCAGCTAAAGAAATGAACGTGAAAGGGCGCTTTATAAGTTTAGAGGGTATTGAAGGCTCAGGTAAAAGTACCCAATTAAATTTTGTTGTCTCTTATTTGCAGAGTAAGCAAATTGAAGTAGTGAACACTAGAGAGCCTGGCGGTACTTTAGTGAGTGAAAAAATCCGCGCAGTGTTACTGGATAATGAGCTGCCCAGTATGCATATGGATACAGAACTGATGCTGATGTTTGCAGCACGCATTGAGCATGTAAAAAAAACTATTGAACCGGCACTAAATGCAGGTAAGTGGGTGGTGTGTGACCGTTTTTATGATGCTACTTATGCGTATCAAGGTTACGGCCGTGAGATTGATTTGAAGCGTATAGATGTGCTTAGGAATTTTTCTATAGGTGAGCTTGCTCCAGATTTAACGTTACTGCTGGATGTGACATTAGAAGTCAGTATGGATCGTGTTGCCAAGCGCGGTAACCAAGACCGTTTTGAGAATGAAGAAATGGATTTTTACAAAAGAGTTAGAGATGGTTATCTGACTATTGCGAATAAAAATCCGCAGCGTGTATTTACAGTTGATGCAACTTTTTCAGTTGAAGAAGTTCAAGAATCTATTCGTATTAAACTTGATGAGTTGCTTAATGAATAATCAATTGTATCCATGGCAGCATGAGCAGTGGGATTACTTCACGCGAATGATTAGTTCGGATTCCTTGCCTCATGCAATCTTGTTGAGTGGGCCAGAAGGCGTTGGCAAACATCATTTTGCTAGAAGCATAACTGCGGCAATTTTATGTCTGCAGCAAACTGAGTCGGGGGCAGCATGCGGTGAGTGTAAGCATTGTCTGCTAATAGAAGCAAAGACTTATCCTGACTTGGTGCATGTGGTGCCGGAGGAGGATAAGAATACAATTTCGATAGATGCGATTCGTGAGCTGATATCAAAACTACACCTCACGCGACATTTCGATTCTAAAAAAGTAGCACTGATAGAGTATGCCGACAGCATGAACACAAGTGCTGCTAATGCATTGTTGAAGACTTTAGAAGAGCCGCCTGAAGAGACGATAATAATCCTGGTGACTGGCACTCCGCTCAAATTACCAGCGACGATACGTAGCCGTTGCCAATTTGTGCCTTTTCACTCACCTACTCAGGAGAAGGCACTGGCATGGTTGCAGAGTACTTCTAGTGATGCTGTTGAATGGGAACCATTGCTCAGAATAGCGCAGGGCGCGCCACTACAAGCTATGCAATATCATGAAACAGAGTTGCTAGATCAACGTATATTGATAGTACAAGGATTTTTAGAGGTGCTTGAAGCCAATTCTGATCCGGTTGAAATTGCTGCGAGAATTGAATTGATCCCATTCTTACAGTGTTTTCAGTGTATCCAGGCGGTGATTGTTGATTTATTGCGTATTAAAGGTGCTGAAAACCCAATAACGCTCGAAAATCCGGACTTTTATCGGTCATTACTTGCCTTGGCTCCACGTATGCAAGTACCTTTATTGTTGGAGTTCTGGGAGTTGGTGCTAGAGCGTAAAAGAGTTTTCGATAACAACCTAAATCGACGTTTATTTACAGAATCATTGTTGATACGTACTCACAAACTGGCGATTAAACACTCAGTTTGAATTAAAGAGATGATAAGACAATAGGTATATGGCTAACACTGGAAGAGGAATTATTTCCCTTGCGATTAAGGATAAGGGCTCGTTGTATGCTTCATATATCCCTTTTGTAAAGAATGGCGGGCTATTCATTCCCAGCAAGAAGAATTTTAATTTGGGTGAAGAAGTGTTCATGTTGCTGACTTTAATGGGAGATCCTGAAAGGATTCCGGTAGCAGGGCAGGTTATATGGATTACCCCTCAGGGTTCTCAAGAGAACAGAACAGCAGGAATTGGTGTCCAATTTAGTAGCCAGGATAATGGCGAGACACGCACAAAAATTGAAGCACTATTAGGTGGTGCACTACAGGCGGACAGGCCAACACACACGATGTAACTACTTTGTCTTAATTTGCGTTGCTTGCTTTCTATTTGGCTAAAAATATAAAATCTAACTATTCAAATAAAGATAAAGTAGAAATAGCATGAACCATAAAAACCACCAACATATTTATGGTGCCAATGCTGAATATATTGAATCTCTATATCAAAAATATATACAAGACCACACTTCAGTAAGCCAATCTTGGCAACACTATTTTAGTGAGTTAGATGTTAGCAAAGATATTAAGCTATATGACTTGCATCAAAGCGTAAGAGAAAACCTTGTTAGCGAACAACGCGATAATAATGCGCAAATATTTGATTTTTACCCTAAGCATTCAAATGCTGAGCAGCAGCATCAAGAAAAGCAAAGAACTGTTTTACGTTTAATTCGTGCTTATCGAAGTTTAGGTCATCGTCAAGCTGATATCGATCCACTTTATGCTGATGGTCGAATTCAAATTGATTTGCTTAACCCCGAATATCACGGCTTAACATCAGCTGACTTGGATGAAGAATTTTTCATATGGGAACAAGATACCCATCATAAGCAATCGTTAAGTTCGATTATTAATCTTATGTCAACGACTTACTGTGGAAGCATAGGGGCGGAAACAGAACATATTTCTGACCCTGAACAGAAACAATGGTTAAGGAAGTACTTGGAAGCTAATTATGTGGGTTTAAAGCTGAGCTCAGAGAAAAAGAAACGCATCCTGGCCAGATTGATAGCAGCTAATTCACTAGAAACTTACTTGCATAGAAAATATATCGGCCAAAAGCGATTCTCTTTGGAAGGTGGCACTAGTCTTATTCCTTTGTTAGACACACTTATACAAAGTGCTGGTGATCATAATGTGAAAGAAACGATTATCGGTATGGCACATCGTGGTCGGCTTAATGTATTAGTCAATATTATGGGCAAAAGCCCGCGTGATTTATTCGAAGAGTTTGAAGGTAATGTTGATCTAGAGATTAGTTCAGGTGACGTTAAATATCATAAGGGTTTTTCGATTGATTTAAAAACTAATAAGAGACCTATCCATGCGGTGCTGGCTTTTAATCCTTCTCACTTGGAAATTATTAATCCGGTTGTAGAAGGTTCCGTGCGAGCGCGCCAAGAGAGGCGTCAAGACAAACGACGCCAACAAGTTATTCCAGTGCTTATTCACGGTGATGCTGCATTTGCAGGTCAAGGTGTAGTGATGGAAACACTTAATCTATCAAGCACTAGGGGGTATACGACCGGTGGCACAATTCATATTGTTATTAATAACCAAATTGGTTTTACCACAAGTGATCCATTAGATTCACGTTCGACATTGTATTGCACAGATGTGGCGAAGATGGTGCAAGCGCCAATTTTGCATGTCAATGGTGATGATCCAGAGGCAGTAGTATTTGTTACTCAGTTGGCGATGGATTACCGCATGAAATATGCGCGAGATATTGTGATTGATATGATTTGCTATCGTCGTCATGGCCATTCCGAGTCAGATGAGCCTGCGATTACACAACCTTTAATGTATCAGCGAATACGTAATAAAGAGCGCGTCGATGAAACCTATTACCAGCAACTATTGGAAGGGGGAGTGGTTGTCAGTGGTGTGTATGAAGATATCGAAAAAGATTATATTGATAAGTTAAACAAAGGTAAGCCAGTCTGTTCTGAAATTGCGCGGCGTAGTCGTTCAAAGCATGTGGTTGATTACAGCCCGTTTAAAGGGACTCATTGGAGAGATAAAGCAGACACTACGATAAGTCAGGATATTATTCAGCAGATAGGTAAAGTGGTTACTTCAGTGCCTGAAGATTTCTCCTTACATAAAAATGTCAAAAAAATTATAGATCAACGCAAGCGTATGACAATAGGAGAGCTTCCTGTTGATTGGGGTTTTGCAGAAATGCTTGCATACGGTTCTTTGCTTGAACAAGGTTATCCTGTTCGCTTATCAGGGCAGGATAGTGTGCGCGGAACATTTACACATAGACACTGTGCTTTCCACGATCAAGATAATGGCAACGTGTATATTCCATTAAGATATTTAAACCAAGATCAGGCGCAATTTTTGCCTATTAATAGTTTGTTGTCTGAAGCAGCGGTGTTGGGATACGAGGTGGGCTATGCGACATCTGAGCCAAATTCATTAGTTATATGGGAAGCTCAATTTGGTGATTTTGCGAATAATGCTCAAGTGATTATTGACCAATTTTTAAGTTCTTCAGAAGTTAAATGGCAACGATACTGTGGTTTAGTATTATTTTTGCCGCATGGTTATGATGGTCAGGGCCCTGAACATTCATCGGCACGTATGGAGAGGTATCTGCAATTATGCGCAGAAGAAAACATGCAGGTTTGTGTGCCAACTACTCCGGCACAACACTTTCATTTACTACGCCGCCAAATGTTACGTCCTTATAGAAAACCGCTGATAGCGTTAACACCAAAGAGTTTGCTTCGTCATCCTCAGTCGACTTCACAATTAAGTGAGTTCAAGCAAGAAGGATTTAAACAAATTATTACAACTTATGCTGAAGCTGATATTGCAAACGTGACAAGATTACTGTTTTGTACAGGAAAAGTTTATTACGACCTGCTAGAGAAAAAGCAAAAGAATGGGTTAGAAAATATAGAAATAATTAGAATTGAGCAGTTATATCCATTCCCTAAAGAAGAGATAAAAGTACAACTTGCTAAATTCAAACATGTCGCTGATATAATTTGGGTACAAGAGGAACCTAGAAATCAAGGTGCCTGGTTTTATATGCAATCGCGTAAGAATTTAGCTGATTGTATTTACCCTAATCAATCGCTACAGTATGCGGGTAGGGATTATTCTGCATCGCCTGCTGTTGGTTATATGCAATTACATCGCTTTCAACAAACTCAGTTGGTGAGCGAAGCATTGGGTCTTGTAAGTAAAACCAAAAGTGTAAAACTTAAAAGCGTTAGTTAATAATTATCAATCCAAGGAAATACATTGAATATTGATATAAAAATTCCTGAATTTTCTGAGTCTATTAGTGAAGGTACGGTTAGCACCTGGATAAGAAAAGTTGGCGATCATGTTGATGAAGGTGAGACCTTGGTTGAAATAGAAACTGATAAGGTTGTGTTGGAAATTCCATCTCCAGCGACTGGTGTGATAGAAAAAATTATCAAAGATGAGAATGAGATTGTTAACAGTCATGAAGTAATCGGCCAGTTAAGTGAGTCCAGTCAAAATATAGCTCAAAATAATCAGCTGGACTCTGATGATAAAGGAGTGGTTTCTGAAAATAATGCGAATAACAAATCTGATAATTATAAGAAAACCGGCCCATCTGTTAGAAAGTTAATCGAAGAAAAAAACGTTGATATAGCAAGTATTTCTGCCACAGGGAAAAACAATCGAATTACTAAGCAAGATGTATTGGTAGCGTATTCCAAAGATCAGCAGTCGAATTTATCCCAATCTTCTATTGATGTAGCTAATCGCAATAATGAGATTGAACGCGTTCCCATGAGTGGCTTGAGGAAGAAAATTTCAGATCGTTTAGTGGCTGCTCAGCAAGAATATGCCATGTTAACTACCTTTAATGAAGTTAATATGAGCCAAATCCTCTCTATTAGATCAAAAAATAAAGATAAATTTCTTGAGCAGCATGGCGTTAAGCTTGGGTTTATGTCATTTTTTGTATTGGCAGCGATAGAAGCATTAAAAGAATATCCTGTGTATAATGCATCAGTAGAGGGAAGTGATATTGTTTATCATCGATACATTAATGTCGGTATTGCTGTCAGTGCTGAGCGAGGTTTAGTCGTTCCTGTTGTACGTAATGCAGATGCTAAATCATTGTCATCAATTGAGTTGGAAATTAATAAGCTTGCCGCTAAAGCGCGTGAGAATAAACTGTCTATTGATGAACTGACTGGTGGAACCTTTACGATTACTAATGGTGGTGTGTTCGGTTCTATGTTATCAACGCCTATTATAAACCCGCCACAAAGTGCTATCTTGGGTATGCATGCAATAGAAAAGCGACCAATTGTAGAGGGTGATGAGATAAAAATTGCGCCAATGATGTATATGGCATTGTCATATGATCACCGAATTATTGATGGTCGTGAGGCAGTGCTGTTCTTGAGTCATGTTAAAAGAATTATTGAGGACCCGATTCAACTATTGTTGCATTTGTAAATATGAAAAAATCTAATTTTGATGTTGTCGTAATTGGCGCTGGTCCTGCTGGTTACGTGTGTGCGATTAGATGTGCACAATTAGGCTTAACCGTTGCTTGTGTTGATGCTTGGTCCGATAAAAATAACAAACCTAGTCCTGGTGGCACTTGTCTTAACGTTGGATGTATTCCCTCAAAGGCATTGCTTGATTCCAGCCATCACTATTCGTTTCTCACTAATTATGCAGCTGTTCATGGGATTACCACAAAAGAATGTGATATTGATATAGCTAAAATGCTACAGAGAAAAAATAAAATTGTTAAAACATTAACAACTGGCGTGAAAGGGTTGTTGAAAAAAAACAAAGTAACTTTTGTGCATGGTATTGCTTCAATAAAATCTGCTAAAGAAGTTCATATTACAAAGAGTGATGGCGATCAAGTACTAGTGGCTGAATCGATTGTTATAGCCACAGGTTCAAAACCACTTGAGCTAGGCTTTTTATCTGTTGACCAAAAACAAATAATAGATTCAAGTGCTGCATTAGAACTTGGGAAAGTTCCTGGTCATCTTGGTGTGATAGGTGCTGGTGTGATTGGTCTTGAGATGGCGAGCGTATGGAGCCGATTAGGTGCTAAAGTCACTATATGGGAAGCTGAAGATCAATTTTTACCTATGGTTGATAAAGATGTTGCTAAGCAAGCAAGTAAAATAATTTTGTCGCAAGGATTTGATGTTCAACTTAATAGCAAAGTACAAGCTGTTATCAAGAACAAAAAATCTGTGACTGTTACTGTATTAGGCGCTGAAGGTGAATCCCAAACAGAAGTGGATTGTCTGTTAGTTGCGATTGGCAGAGTCGCTAATACTGAAAACTTAGGTTTAAGTGATTTAGGTCTAGCTCAAGATTCCAGAGGATTCGTAGAAGTTGATGCTCAATGGAAAACTAATATTGAAGGAATTTATGCTATTGGTGATGTGATTGGTGGTGCAATGCTTGCTCATAAAGGATCAGAAGAGGGAGTGGCAGTAGCCGAACAACTTACAAATCAACATGGCCATGTTAATTATGCTGCAATACCTTGGATTATCTATACTTGGCCAGAAATAGCTTGGGTTGGCGATACTGAACAACAACTGCAAATTGATAATGTGGACTATAAAACCGGATCATTTCCATTTACGGCATTAGGTCGAGCACGAGCCATGGGTGATACAGAAGGTATGATAAAGTTTATAGCCGATGCAAATACCGACAGGTTACTTAGTGTGCATATTATAGGGCCAAGTGCCTCTGAATTAATTGCTGAAGCTGTAGTTGCTATCGAATCTGAATTAACAGCAGCAGATTTAGCTCGGACCATACATGGACATCCCACTTTAGCTGAAGGCATGCACGAAGCAGCATTAGATCTTGACGGACGAGCAATACATTACTAGTTTTCATCACCAGTCTTTGTGTTCTAAATCCATTGAAATTTTGCTAAGTGTATTCTTATGAGTATTGGCATCAAATTCAATAGTAATTTGATCAAGCTGCCTTTACTGATGCTTTTTCTATCACCATTATTAATTGCTGTAAGACAATTTTATAACGATACTTTAGGTGCTAACCCCATTGAAGAGATCACTCACATTACTGGAGAATGGGCATTACGTTTATTGTTGATAACGCTAGCAATAAGTCCAGCGCGTAAATTATTTAAAATAAATGAGTTAATTCATTTGCGGCGGTTATTCGGCATGCTTAGCTTTTTCTATGTCATTTATTGATTTATGTTATATTGGACCAATGGTTTGACTGGTTAGTAATTGTGGATGATATTAAAGACCGTCCCTATACCATAGCAGGTTTTGCCGCTTTTGTATTGCTTTTGCCATTAGCCATTACTTCCACTAATGCAATGCAAAGAAAACTTCAAACCACTTGGGTAAAACTGCATAAATTAATCTATGTGATTTCAATTCTTGCTATACTGCATTTCTGGTGGCTGGTGAAATCAGACTTATTTGAACCAATTATCTATGCTTCAATTCTTACAGTATTGCTGGGTTATCGTGTACTTGCACGTGCAAACCCCATTCAATAGCCAATAATAACAAGGGTCTGAGCATAGGTCTGTAACAACAACTTTCATTTATATTTTTTGAGATGAGTATTTTCTATGAAAGAAAATTCTTTAGTAACTGATGATTTAGTAGCAAGAGATCTTGCACACGTATGGCATCCGTGTACGCAAATGAAAGATCATGAGCAATTCCCAATTATTCCTATAGCGAGAGGGCAAGGAGTATGGTTAGAAGATTTTGATGGTAATAAATATATTGATGCCATTAGTTCCTGGTGGGTGAATATATTCGGTCATGCTAATCAAACCATAGGAGCCGCAATAGCTAAACAAACGCAGCAATTAGAGCATGTGTTACTTGCGGGTTTTTCGCATCAACCTATTATTCATTTATCTGAACAACTAGTTGAAATAACACCAGAGCCATTACAAAAGTGCTTTTATGCTGATAATGGTTCTTCTGCTGTTGAAGTGTCGTTGAAGATGAGCTTTCATTATTGGAAAAATATAGGTAAGCCAAAAAAGAAGAAATTTGTCACTTTGCAAAATTCATATCATGGCGAGACTTTAGGCGCTTTGTCTGTCGGTGATGTTGCGTTATATAAAGATACGTATAAATCATTGCTGTTGGATGTTATTACCGTACCAGGTGCTGATAGTTACAACATGGAGCCGGGTGAGCAAACAGAAGATTATGTTCTACGTATGTTTACATATATGGAAGAGACATTAAGCGAACATCACGAAGAAATTAGTGCTGTAATTGTTGAGCCGCTAGTTCAATGTGCTGGAAGCATGCGCATGTATGATGCAAAGTATCTAACCTTATTACGTGCAGCTTGCGATAAATATAATGTTCATTTGATTGCCGATGAGATTGCGGTTGGCTTTGGGCGAACAGGCACTATGTTTGCCTGTGAGCCAGCTAATATATCTCCAGACTTTATGTGCTTATCAAAAGGGTTGACTGGTGGTTATTTGCCGTTATCTGTCGTATTAACAACTAATCAAATATATGATGCATTTTATGATGATTACGAAACAATGCGTGGTTTCCTACACTCACACTCATATACAGGGAATCCATTAGCATGTGCTGCTGCATTAGCGACGTTGAGCATATTTCATAACAGAGATACTATCCAAAGGAATAAAAACCTGATTCAACGAATAAAAGAAAATGGCCAGCGTTTTGAGAATCATCCTAATATAGGCCAAGTGCGCCAAACCGGGATGATTTTTGCTGTAGAGATGGTTGAGGATAAAGCAGCTAAAACACCACATCCTTGGCAGCAACGCAGAGGATTAAAAGCTTATAAGCATGCGCTTAGTAAGCATATATTACTCAGACCACTGGGCAACGTTTTATATTTTATGCCGCCCTATATAATAGAACCTGAGCAAATTGACTTGGTGTTAGAGGTGATGGAGGAGGCAGTTAATGTTGCGGTGGCAAATTAATTCAATAGGAAAAAGATAATGCAAATATCGCGAGTATTAGTACTTCCTTTAATGCTACTGATGGATTCGACTGTTGCTGAAACCTATAGTTATCCACCTGGTGAGGATGTTATTGGCAATATTTCAATACATACTATTCAAGAGGGAGATAACTTTTTACAATTGGCACAAACATTTCAAACCGGATTTAATGAACTGGTAGATGCCAATCCTGATGTTGATCCGTGGATTCCTGAACAAGATACACAAATAATTATTCCTACCCAATACGTCTTACCAAATGTTGAAAGGCAGAGTGTAGTTATAAATCTTGCAGAATTGAGGTTGTATCAATTCCACGGTACTGCTAATAATGTTGCAAGTGTTTCTACTTACCCTGTTAGCGTTGGTAAAGATGACGAGTGGAAAACGCCGCTTACCTTTACACGTGTCACTTCAAAAACTGCCAAGCCTAATTGGTATCCGCCTGAGTCAATACGCAGAGAGCACGAAGAAAATAATGATCCATTACCAAAAATTGTCCCGCCTGGACCAGATAATCCTTTAGGGGAGTATAAAATAGGCTTAGCGTTAGCTGGTTACCTGATCCATGGTACCAACGTACCAGAAGGTATTGGTATGCGAGTGACTCATGGTTGTATTCGCTTACATCCTACTGGTATTGAAAAGTTATTTAAAAGCGTAAAAGTGAATACGCCTATCGCCATTGTCAATCAGCCTTACAAGGTTGGTTGGCGTGACGATAAACTTTATGTTGAAACTCATTCAGAAATTGAAGAACAAGAGCGAGCCTCTTCTAGAAACCTAACTGAGTTTGTCCAATTAGTGTTAGCTCAAACTAAAAAGAAAGAGCAAGAAAACTATAAAATACTTTGGGAAAAAGGTTACCAGGAGGCGAGAGAAAAGAGTGGTGTACCTTTTTTAATGTCTCTTAGAGATGATGAATAAGTTAGAGAAATAAAAAATTCCAATAAAAAAGCCCCTTTTAAAGGGGCTTTTTTATTGTTATATCGATTTTGAAATTACTTGCCTTTCATTGAATCCTGAAACATAACATTCATGCGACGTGAATTAGCATCACAGCATGCTTGTGCAGTAGTAGCAGTTTCTTGTGCAGCAGCAGCAGCTTCTTGAGCCGAAAGAGCCGCGTCTTTTGCAGAAGCAGCATTGAATGCAGCGGTGTTAGCTGTGCGAAGAGCTTCGTTTGCAATTTCACGCACTTCTGCGAGTGGATCAACATCAGCAACTTCTTCTGTGCCTGTAACAGTACAACCGGCCGCGAATGCTACGGTACCAGCCATAGCGAGAGCTTGAAGAGATTTCAATAACTTGTCTTGCATTTTTTATAACTCCGAAGTTTTAAATATATTAGGTTTTTATTGTACAACAAAATATCAAAGATAGTGCAAGTTCGCGTAAGCTAATGTTTAAGCGTAAATTCTGCTACTTCGATAATTCACGACTATTTTAAGTAAAAATGTGGCAGATACCAAGGTTTAATATCAATCGAGGACTATGATTGTTGATTTGAAGTTTATTTACAGAATATTAGGTTGAAATACATACTATTTAACATAATCTTATGTGAGGTGTTGAAAGTAATCATGCTGGATAGGTGAAGCAGTCGACAATCTATCCTGTGAACTCTTCAGTTTGAAGTATATTTTGATAAGGTTTTCTCGTCTCAAGGTATTATATGTATGTCAATTAGTTATGTTAATAAGAAAAAATATGGAGCGCCACCTTATTAGCGTCCTGCCTCAGAAAATGTCATTTATATTGTAAACAGCTAGAGTGGTGTAAACTTGGCAATATTAGTTTTTGTAGAGTGTTTATCGATTTTGTTCCTAAATAAGCATATGTTGGGAGGAGGAAATACAGCTAGTGTTTGTGATTGATCACGGCCGTACGGCAAAAATGATTCGCGTATTTGTGCTGATAAGCCATATATCAGAGTGGTGGAATAGTCTTTGGGTTTATTGGAAAACACATTTCGAGTAAATGTAGAGACGATTTGGCTAAAAAGCTGTCACTATATTTCAACTCTGGTAAGGTTTGATAGCAATTGGAATTTTATCTAGAAAATAGGTTGATATTATCTTCTATATTATTGATTTTTATGTGAACGTAAAAACACACTTACACTAATGACAAGTACTAATAATGCAATGATTGGATTAATAGTTATGGGCATGATGAATCTCTTATTCTTAAAATTTATTATTATTTTCTGCAACACTTTCACTGTATGCGCTAACTGCTTGCAGCGCAAGTAAGTATTGATAACTCATTACTTATTTTATAGCGTTTTTATGATTTCATCGTGCATGAATTAATCATGCAAACATGCGCGGCGGCTGAATCTCATATTGCGCGCCTTTGGGTTTTTAAATTGGTGTTTGCCGAAATAAACATGCGTATTATGGTTGCTTACTGATTCTTATATTTAGACTTACTAAGGAATAACATGGGACGATTTGTCACAGTGCATAAAGCTGCCACCTTGGTAGGGATATCAGCTCGTGACTTGCAGTCGGAAATTGATACTGGTCGATTACCATCGGTTAGAGGGATGGTACATATTGACGATTTAACAGAATTACACCCGAATGTTAGCTCTGATGATGCAGATATGATTATCTGGGTGAATAAAATTAAAGATAGCTCGTTACAACATGCAACTGCAAAACTCTCACATGAATTAACTAAAACTGAATTGCGACAAATGTTATCTAAAGCTAATAAGCAACTCTCTTATCAGCGAGATAGAATCGAGTCGTATGAAAATTTTATTCATGAGCTGCGTTACAGTTTGCAAGTATTGAAAGATAAATCACCAGAACCTAATAAAATTCAAAGCTTAATTGCCTGGTTAGATAAAAAGTCTCATTGATCGGCAATTTTATTACACTTGTTTATGTGTGCATGTTGCATTGATGCTGTTTGAGGTTAAGCACATCAGTAGTAACGCTCATATGCCTGGTTTTCCAGGCTGTTGCCTATTGGCCGATAAACAAGAGTACCGCTAATGAATAATAGTTATGTGTATTTGATTCATAAAATTCGCGTCTCATTATTATTGATTCTATTTTGTATGCCTTCTCTATCCTTGGCAGAAGAGGGTATGCATGCTATTCAAAACTTTACTACTCATTGTGCTTCAATTGTTGCTCTTGGTGTTTTTGGATTTTCGTACTTGCTGGTAATTCTCGAAGAGCAATTGCATCTTAGAAAATCAAAGCCAATGTTGATTGCAGCCGGAATAGTTTGGCTTATTGTGGCTTTGGTTTATAAGTCTCATGGCGACATGGGTACGCCCGAGACTCTTGTTCGACACAATATTCTAGAGTTTGCTGAGTTATTTCTGTTCTTGCTTGCGGCAATGACTTTTATTAATACCTTGCACGAGCGTGGTATTTTTGATTGGTTAAGAGTTTTGTTATTAAAACGCGGATTTTCACTGCGCGGTATCTTCTGGGCAACAGGTTTAGTTTCTTTTGTGTTGTCGCCAGTAGCTGACAATTTAACAACAGCATTATTGATGGCAACTGTGGTTATGGCGGTGGGTGGAAATAATATAAAGTTTGTTAGTATTAGTTGTGTCAATATTGTGGTGGCAGCAAATGCGGGAGGTGCGTTTAGCCCATTTGGCGACATCACTACATTAATGGTCTGGCAAAAAGGAATTATTCAATTCCAAGATTTTTTTGTGTTGTTTGTGCCTTCGTTAGTTAATTGGTTAATTCCTGCAGTAATTTTGAGTATCTTTGTGTCTAAAGAAAAACCTCAGGGTTTGCTTGAAGAGATAAAGTTGAGGCACGGAGCTTGGGTTGTGGTGTTGTTATTTGTATGCACTATAAGCATGGCAGTATGCGCGCATAACTTCTTACATTTGCCACCGGTTTTAGGAATGATGACAGGTTTAGGTTTGCTTAAAATATTTGGTTATTATTTGAAACGAAGAGATCATGTAAATCACAAAGGTGAAGCATTACAAGAGTTAGAAGATGAAGCGCTAGTAATAGAAATTACTAATAGCCATTCACTGAGAGTCAACGAACATTATAATATTTTTAAAGCAGTTGAACGTGCAGAGTGGGATACTCTGATGTTTTTCTATGGGGTTATCTTGAGTGTTGGTGGGCTTGGTGCTCTGGGTTACTTGGCGATAGTTTCTCAAGTAATGTATGAAGGGATGGGAGCTACAAGCGCAAATATTTTCGTTGGAGTGCTGTCAGCTTTATTTGATAATATCCCAGTGATGTTTGCTGTCCTGGCTATGGAACCAGAAATGAGTCAGGGGCATTGGCTGTTAGTGACATTGACCGCAGGCGTTGGTGGTTCGATGTTGTCTATAGGTTCGGCTGCAGGTGTTGCTATAATGGGGCAGGCCAGAGGGGTATACACCTTCTTTTCTCATCTGAAGTGGAGCTGGGCGATTGCCCTAGGTTACGTAGCCAGCATTTGGGTGCACTTTATAATCAATAAAGCTTTGTTCTAAAAATATACTTGCTGCTTGAGTCAGCCAGGGGGCCAACTTAACTCTCGTCCTGCGATGATATGTATATGTAGGTGAAACACTGTCTGCCCAGCATCTTCACCATTGTTGACAACAACCCTGAATGCATCTGCATAGCCCTGCTGCTCGGCAATCAGTGCTGTAGTTAACATTAAATGGCCTAATAATGATTGCTCTTGCTGTGAGCTGTCAGAGAGTTTGGGGAGGACTTGTTTGGGAACTAGTAGTGCGTGTAGCGGTGCCTGAGGATTGATATCTCTGAAAGCAATACAGAGATCATCTTCGTAAATAATTTTTGCAGGAACTTCTCGATTAATAATTTTTGTAAATAGAGTTTCTTGATTGTCCATGTGTATACCTTGCATCTAATATTTAAGATGCAAGCATAACAATTCGAGAGTGTAGCTAGATAGAGATTTGTGGTGTTTAGATGCGAATTATAGTGCTAATCAAACTTGATTCTTAATGTGAAGCCACATGCATCGTCTTCGACTTCATCTATTTCGGGAAGGTAGTGCACTTTTAAAGTGCATCTACCTGTGGTGAAAAATAGATAAGGAATTAACGCGGGCCTGGGTTTCTGCCCATCACTGTATCCAGTAATTAATCCCCCGATTGCGCCTAGGCCTATCCACTCTACATCACCAAAAGTAAACTCTTTGCCCGCGCCAGCATAAAAACTATCTCAATATAAACTGTTCCAGAAGTAACCGCCAGCTAAGAAGAAAGAGTCATAATGATATTCGATGCCGATGCCACGATTAAATTGATTGTACTCACTAGTATGACCAGGGTGATATGAAGCCAAGTTAATCTGAACAACAAAATTATCTAATCTTCCACCAAACAGGCTTTCTTGCCTGGTATTGTATTGATTTTTTTCTTTAGAGACGTAGATATCATCAGCAAATAACGAAGCGGAAGTGAGTAACAATAGAGTGGCTAATGCATGATGAAGTGACCCTTTTTTAGTTATATAGCTGTTGCTGAATTTAAGTCAAATCTGTTGACCATAATTTTGACATACTTTTAAATAATTTAGTATGGATTTAGAATTGATTGTATATGAATCAGATGCATTATAATGTTATTCATAATCTCTCTTGAGATGTATCAAGAAGAGATCTGAGTAATATAGTATCTACAGCTTAACCTGCGCCGCCAATAGAAACTGGATCTGAAACTATTTTAGTTATTTTGCGTTTGATTTTTGCTTATTCAAAGTCTGTATATACTGTCTCCATAACAAGATACCAAATGTTAGTGTGGTTACTTGGGTTATCGGTAAAACTTAATTTTCACTTTTTAGGTCTACCGACTCATTCGATCGTGATTTTTTACCTACTATCTAGTTGAGAAGTAGATATTCAAGAAATTAAGGAAATTTTCTAATGTCAGATATTGCTGTTACATACCAAGTCATTTCAGATAAAGCAGATGTATCTGATCTTGCAAGAAAAATTGCAATAGAACAGAGTGTTGAAACGCCTGAGTCTTTGATTACACCTGAAATAGAAACTAAATTTGTTGGCAGAATTGAACAAATTATTCCAGTGAGCAATCACACTGGTAAATTTACAATTACGCTTAGTTATCCTGAAGAAATATTAAGTCAACAATATAATCAGCTAATTAACTTATGTTTTGGCAATGTCTCTATGTATCAGAATGTTAAGTGTATCGGTGTGGATCTTCCAGACAAGCTACTTGCACCTTTCGCTGGGCCTGGATTTGGTGTTGATGGGGTACGCGAGTGTTTAGGCGTGTATGAAAGACCATTGTTAGCAACCGCATTAAAACCACGAGGCTATAGTGATGAGAAATTTGCAGATCTTGCTTATGAGTTTGCTTTAGGTGGTGGAGATATTATTAAAGATGATCAAAATCTAATTGGTAGTTTTGAGGAGTTTAAACATAGAGTGGCATTATGTTTAAACGCAGTTAAAAAAGCAGAAGACAAGACTGGTAAACATTGTCTTTACTTCCCATTCATATCTGCTCCTTATGAAAAAATAGAAATGTATTTTGAATGGATTAAGAGTCAGGGGGTGCAAGGTGTGTTATTGGCGCCATTGATTATTGGATTGGATACAGCAAGAGGGTTGGCTTCTAAGTACAACCTTATTTATATGGCCCATCCATCATTTACTGGAAGCTATTGTGTGGCTCCCAATGACGGTATGAGTCATCACTTGTTATATGGATTTTTATTCAGGTTGGCTGGTGTCGATATTTCAGTATTTCCAAATACAGGGGGTAGATTCCAGTTTGAAGAGCATGATTGTAAAAAGATAGCAGATGAATTGCACAGGCCATTAGCAAATTTAAAGTCTGCTTTTCCTTGTCCTGCCGGCGGTATGCAGTATTCACAGCTAGATGAAATGTGTCAATGGTATCAAAAAGATTCAGTATTGCTGTTGGGTGGCTCCTTGTTAGAGCATTCTGAGAAACTATCTGAGTCAACGCGTGATTTTAAAGCAAAAATATTAGAGGAATTTCCTGAAACAATTACAATGACTGGAAAAATACAATCTATTTCAGCATGTGAATATGATGCTAGATCAACTAGCTCATTGCTTGAGTATATAGAGTTTGATGATTTTAACTGGTTAGGTAGAGAAAGTGTTAATTACAAAAAAACTAACAATATTTCATTTGAGGGTATTCGTAGAGTTGAATTAGTTGGTCAGAGTGGAGAGAAATCTAAATTTGATCTGCGTTATTTCGAAGTGACCCAAAATGGCTTTTCAAGTAAGGAAATGCATCAGCATACCCATGTGATTATCGTGGTGCGCGGTGAAGGTGAAGTGGTTGTTGGTGATAAGCAATACATCGCAAAGAAAAATGATGTCTTATATATAAAACCTATGGCAATTCATCAGTTAAAGAATTTCAATGCTGAGCCATTTGGATTTTACTGCATTGTTGACCGCGATCGAGATAAACCAATTGTCGTTGATTAACTCGCTATGCTTATAGCTAATATATATTTCCCGTAGCGTGATGCACTGACGTTGTTGATAACAGCTTCACCAAGAAAGCTATATCCCAACACAGAATGTTTGCTTGCAACTTCATTTTTATCCATGATATGAGCTGTGTGTGAACTATTGATATATTTATAAGATAGCTCTGCATCAATTTCTAATTCAGTACTATTGCAGTGAATGTCACATGGCAGTGGTGGAGATGCATTGCCAGCGCGATCTAATAATACAACGGTGTAAGACATGTTGAAATCATCTCGATTGCAGTAGAAACTTTCAGCATAAAATTAAAATTATTTCTAAATGCCTTGATCTATGTCAAAAAAGGCTTAAAATTTCTGCATTAGTATTATTTTTTCAGCATAAATGTCAGAAATAGAGAATATAAGTCTCAATTCAAATGAATAGACCAGCTGACAATAGGTTACTTAAAGCCTGGGTAACTTAATGACAACATATTCTGGATATTAGACCAGTTATCAAAATATATAGTGGCTAAGCACAGGCGATCGCTATCTATTACTGTTTTGGTGAGATGATTATTTGTCGTTGATTTCTGTATCATTTTCTCATAGCTTGTTTTATTGGATTCGTGACTATTTCCATTAGTTAGCTTGCATGCATCAAGTGATATTGAGTGCCATGTATATGCAATTGAAGTAAATGCATCCTTATTATTTTTTTTAATAATCGAGAAGTTTTTTGAATAATCAATTTCTACAGGCATGTTTTTAACGACATACTGATAAGTTAATTCAAACTCCAAATTAATATTCTCTGCAATTTCCCGATTGTGTTTATCACTGCATGAACTCACCGCGAGACAAGTAAAAAGTAACCATTGCACTAATTTTTTGCTAGTATGTTTATTTGTCATATATGTATTATATTGATGAAATTAATAAAGTGCTAAAAATTCGCATTTGCGAGGGATTATAACTTGTTTATCTAAATTTCATTTTCATAAACAAGATTGATACGTTTATTTATTCATTTGTAGTACTAACTTATTTGCTTATACTATTAAGTTACAATGAGCCTGTTCTATAGTGTTTTATTGATTTTTAAGAATGAAAAATTCTATTTTATATATAATGTTTGTACTGGTATTAGTTATAGCTGGCATTGGTTATTACCTTTATGAGCTTCCGCAAAAAAATATTCTTGGTCGTGCATTAGTATTAGTATTTGCTGGTCAAAGTGTTGATCAAATCAAGTTGGTTGATCAATGGGAAAAAGTAGATCTGTCATTAGAATTTGCTGATCTATGCGTTGGTAAAAGCGGAGCTAACAGCGCTGCATGTATGCGCAAGTCTATTCAAAGTGCTTTGTCTAGAGCTCAAATCGCCAATAAGCAGCTATTAATATTAGCAGATAAAGATTCTTCGCAAGCATTACTGGGTGCATTAACCAAGCAGGATAATAATCAAATAGCGGCATTGGTCCTTTTGCAAGCGAAGGCCAGTGTCAGCCTTACTGAAAACGTTGCTATTCCAAAAACACTTGTAGTGAGTGATATTAATGACTTAGCAGAAAATGTCTTTTCTGCTAGACGTCTGGCATCAGATATCAGGAAGAGTGAACAATGGGTTTGGGCCACCATGCTGGCAGATGACGGCAATGGATTGATATCCCATCCTGTTTTGCCTCATATGGTTTCATTTCTAATTAATGGAAAAATAAATCCAGTTTATAAAATTGAATTTAAAGCAGAGTCTCAATGGCAGCATCCTATAGTGGATAATCGTGAGTTTTTTAAACGAAGCGAATTCATAGAAACGCGTCAGGTGGATCATGACATACGTCGAATTTTGAAAGCGTTTTATGCTTATGATCTGAACCTTCTAAAGCAATGGCCTCTTAAGCAGTATAAAGCGTTTAATTTGGTTAAATATCGAGATCACTTGCCAGAAAATAAACAAGGCCGTTTCGTGGTTTTTTCTAATAGCAAGGGGCATAAATTTTATTTAGATTTGCAACGCTATGAAAAGTATAAACCTGAATTTGTAGTTGCTATTGACGACGAAGAAAATCTTTATCGCATGACGTCATTTTATAAAACCAGGAGATTCTATAGTTGGGAAGAGGGTGGTCCGAGTAACGATATGCTCTACTCGCAATCATTGGGTGCATTTATTCATTTTCAGAATCCGCCACCAGCACACATGGAGTTACCTTACCTTCAATATTCGTCAATTCTTTTTGAAAGTATCTATTTTACTGATCAGGATCCCTATGCAGAATTTAACGATCTTAGTGCTCCAGCATTTGATGTGTTGACATTGAATTGTATTCCTTGCCATAGCATTAATGATATAGGCGGTGCAGCACATCATTTGGATTATTTGACTATAAAACCACAGCCTGGATTTGCTCAGCCGCTACTAACATATTCAAAACAGGTGTTAGAAAACTTCTTCTTTAATCAAACTGCTACAGCGCAATTGATAGGAGTGAATCCTAACTACGTCGAAAATAAAGTTGGTGAAGAGCTAATTGTTTGGTTGCAATCTAGGTAAATAGTCATTGCTATAGGTTAAATTTTTCCCTGTGTATTCATACAATTCCCGATTTATAGTTCTGTTAACAATTTCAACCAACTACTTTTCTCTCGACTAGGTGTGAATAAATAACGACGTGATTTACATTGATAAACCAATGTTTGGTAAAACTTAGTATCAGATTCGCAGCGTAGTAACATTTGTTTTAACTGTTTTGTATTTTCAACTTCAAAGTAACCAATATATTTATCTCCCAGTAAGCCTGTGGAACCTTCTATATTTGAAGTGATTACCGGAAGCCCTGCCATAATTGCTTCAGAAATGATATTTGCACCACCTTCCATACGAGATGGCAGTACAAGTAAGTCAGCTTGTGAAAATTTCACTTGTAGTAGCGATTGAGAGATTTCTCCATACCATTGATAACGGCGATTTTTAGCCATCTCTAGTCTAGCGTTGCGTTCCCAATTTTTGGTGTGTGCTTTTCCGTAATGTGAAATCTGAATATTACTATGTTTTGGTAATGAGCGAACAGCGTAGGCAGGGCGTAGAGAGTCCTTTTCATGACGTAAGTGCCCGGCAACGCACACATCAAAGTTATTTTTGTAATGAGTTTTGCGTAAACGTTTAGCTTTAGTAGACTGATAAATGATATGCACTTTCTGATGATACTGTTTTGGTATTGAGTGTTTGATGTTCGCGTGTAGTCCAATCAATAGATCAGCATATTCGAGTGATTTGAGGGTTTGTTGCTTATGCGTATTTAGAAAGCGATAAATATCTGTACCTGTTAAGGCAACTATTAATGGACGAGCAGGGTACTTCTCGGCAAATAATTGTACCGAAGTTGCACTACGCCAGGCATGTAATGCCAACATTAGATCAACGTCTTGACCCAAGTATTCTTGAGCTACAGATACCTTGTGGCCTATTCTTTGTAAGATATTTCTCCAACGTACAGCGGTGGCACGATTACCATTACGTGAATCGATCTTTGCCGGACTGATTAACTGGATATGCATCTCACAATTAGTATGGTAGTAAAAACAAAAGCATGTCTGTGTTATCGTAACGATACATTAAGTTGTTTGGGAATATAACTGAGTTAAGTATGGCGCTGATAAGTCCTGAGGATCTAATAACACAGCTGACTGATGCGCGCGCTAGAACATGTGCGTTAATTGATCAGCTGAGTGAAGAGCAGCTAACAGGGCCGAGACTTCCTACAGTAAATCCACTGCGCTGGGAAATAGGCCATACTGCCTACTTTTATGAATTCTGGATTCTGCGTCATCATTATAAAGAACCACCATTAATATCCGGAATTGACGAATTATTTGATTCTATTCATATACCACATGAATCGCGTTGGGACTTAAAACTTCCCAGTCTGGACGACACAATAAAATATATGCAGCAGGTAAAAAATCGCGTGGTTCATCATTTGTCTAATAGTAAACAAGATGCAGCTAGAGATTATCTAACTCAATATGCAATATTTCACGAAGATATGCATTGTGAGGCTTTCACTTATACACGCCAGACATTGGAATACCCTGAGCCAAAAATTTCTTTAGCATCAAAATTGTCAGACACTACAAACCAAATCATTGGTGATGCATCAATACCAAGTGGAACATTTTTATTGGGCGCTGAGTTAACGGATAACTTCACTTTTGATAATGAAAAGTGGGCACATGAAAGCACCGTAGCGCCTTTTAAGATTTCTAGAGTCGCAGTTAGTAATGGGGATTTTGAACAGTTTGTAAATGCTGGTGGATATCGCCAACGTGATTGCTGGTGTAAAGAGGGTTGGAGTTGGTTGAGTGATAATGATATTGAGCACCCAATTTATTGGAAGTTCGATAGACAGAAAAACTGTTGGCAAGTACGCTTATTTGATCAATGGCAAAACTTACAAAAAAAATCTGCTGTCGTTAACATCAATTGGTACGAGGCAAATGCTTACTGTAGATGGTCACAGCGACGTTTGCCCACAGAGCTTGAGTGGGAGGTAGCAGCATCTGCCGTCCCTAGTGAAGATAGTGCTTATTTGACTGATAAGAAAAGATATTTCCCTTGGGGGAATAATAATCCAACCTATGAGGTTGCAAATTTCAATGGTGAAACATTGGGCCCTATTGATGTTAATGCTAAGCCGTTAGGGGATAGCGCATTCGGCTGTCGACAAATGCTGGGTAATGTTTGGGAGTGGACTGATTCACTTTTTACTCCTTATCCTGGTTTTACACCTGATATGTATGAAGATTATTCGCAACCTCTATTTGGTAACACAAGAGTATTACGCGGAGGTTGTTGGGCGACACGAGCACGACTAATGCGAAATACTTGGCGTAATTATTATGCACCCGAACGTAATGATGTTTTTGCAGGCTTTAGGACCTGTGCTATAGATTGAATATAAAACTACTATGCCTGAACAAAAAATTCATTTTCATGATATGCACTCTACAGCTAATGATCTGCTGGAGGATGTAATAACAGGGCTAGGGAAAAGTCCACGTTCTATACCCCCTAAGTATTTTTATGATGAACAGGGCTCACAATTATTTGATCGAATTACTCAATTGGAAGATTATTATCCTGCTCGAACCGAAATAAGTATTCTTCAAAAATATAAACAAGATATTGTTCAATCTTTAAATAAACACTGCCTGTTGATCGAACCAGGTGGAGGTAGCTGTTCTAAAGTACGTATTTTTATTAATGATTTGCAACCCGGTATGTATGTGCCGATGGATATTTCCAAACAACATATGTTGGCTTCAGCAAAGCAGATGTCTAAACAAATGTCATGGTTAGATATACACGCAGTATGTAACGACTTCACCTTAAAGCTGAAACTTCCCGATGGTCTTCCTGACGCAGCACGTGTAGTATTTTTTCCAGGCTCAAGCATTGGTAATTTTCAACCATCTGCAGCACTTCAATATTTACTAGATATCTCAAATTTATTGGGTAATGGTGGGCAATTACTCATAGGTGTTGATCTAAAAAAAGATAAAAATATACTTGAGCGCGCTTACAATGATTCTGAAGGAGTGACCGCCGAGTTTAATCTGAATTTATTAACACGTTTAAACAACGAAATATCAGCTGATTTTGACTTGCAAACCTGGAGCCATTATTCATTTTACAACTCAGAACAAAGTCGAATTGAAATGCATCTGCAAAGTATGTGTGATCAGGTAGTGAATATTGGGGACCATGAATTTTATTTTGCGGAAAATGAAAAAATACATACCGAAAATTCATACAAATATACGGTGGAAGAATTTCAGTTGCTTGGGCTAGAGGCTGGGTTGCAAGTGGATAAAGTATGGGTGGATGATGGCAAACTTTTTAGCATTCACTTATTCACGGTAAAAACTAAGTAAAAACTAAGTAAAAACTAAGTAAAAACTAAGTAAAAACTAAGTAAAAACTAAGTAAAAACTATTTATGCAAAATTCTGGAATTTCAGTTGTCAAGGATTTGATTCTTGTTGGTGGTGGGCACGCTCACGTATCAGTGTTGCGTAAACTTGGTATGCAACCGATTTCTGGTTTGCGCACTACATTAATTACACGAGATATTCATACGCCATATTCAGGCATGTTGCCGGGATATATTGCGGGCCATTATGAATATGATGAATGCCATATTGACCTGGGTCCATTGGCGCGATTTGCTAATGCACGCTTATATCACAATGAAGTATCTCGATTAGATCTGGAAAATAAGCTGGTGCATGTTGAAGGGCGTCCGCCAATGTCATATGACTTGTTATCTATTAATTCAGGGTCGCGCCCCAGAGTAATTGATGTGCCAAGTGCTGAAGAATATGCGTTAGTGGCTAAACCTATTGACATATTCTTACAACGTTGGCAAAAACTGCAAAAAAAAGTACAAGAAAGTAGCGGTGAATTTCGCGTCGTGATTGTTGGTGGGGGAGCAGGTGGTGTTGAGCTTGCTTTGTCTGCACAATTGCGCTTGCAAACATTGCTTGTGTCTAAGCAAGACGATCCAAACAGACTTAAGTTTAGCCTGTTGACGCAAGGTTCTGGTATTTTGTCTACACATAATACTGCTGTGCAGAAGAGTTTCATGCAAGTACTGGCCGAACGTAATATTGAAGTGCTGTTAGATCATACGGTGACCGAAGTTAAGCAAGATTATGTTAGCGTTGATAATGGTAAACAAATAAGTGCTGATGCCTGCATTTTTGTTACCAATGCTTCGGCACCTGTGTGGCCTAAAGAGTCAGGGCTAAAAGTTGATGATGATGGATTTATTGATGTTAACTGTTTCTTGCAGTCTACATCTCATCCAGAAATCTTTGCAGTTGGTGATATTGCTTCAATGCCAGATCCGCGTCCTAAGTCTGGAGTGTTTGCGGTAAGACAAGGGCCTGTGCTGACACGAAATTTAGTATCTGCAGCAACTAATAAATCACTAACAAAGTATCGTCCACAGAAAAATTTCTTAGGCCTGATTAGCACTGGTAATAAATATGCGGTTGCATCTCGTGGTTCCTGGTCGTGGCAAGGAGCATGGTTGTGGAAAGTTAAAGACTGGATTGATCGGCAGTTCATGCAGAAGTTTAACCAGCTGCCTGAAATGCAAAGCAGTGATTCTGTTGAGTTTGCCGCAGGACTTGCTGATGAGAATGCAATAAAAGAATTATCAACGCTGGCTATGCGCTGTGGTGGTTGTGGGGCAAAAGTTGGTAGCGGTATTCTATCTCGTGTAATGCAACGTCTTCCCACTCGTCAAAGAGATGACGTGCTGATCGGTCGAGATTCGCCGGATGATTCTGCCATGCTTGCGGTCCCTGCTAATAAAGTGATGGTGCAGAGTATCGATTACTTCAGAGCATTTATTGATGATGCTTATCTATTTGGTGCTATTGCCGCTAATCATGCATTAGGCGATCTTTACGCAATGTGTGCAGAGCCACAATCTGTGCTGGCGTTAGCCACGGTTCCATATGGCCGCGAAAAAATCATTGAAGAAACATTATATGAATTATTAGCGGGTGCATTAAAAACACTTGAACCTACCGGTGCGGTATTAGTTGGTGGTCATTCTGCTGAAGGGGCAGAGTTAGCCTTTGGCTTGACTGTGAATGGTTTGGTTGATCCAAATAAAGTATGGCGCAAGCAAGGCCTGAAAGTGGGTGATAAATTAATATTAAC
This sequence comes from uncultured Gammaproteobacteria bacterium, assembly GCA_951812785.1. Lineage (GTDB taxonomy): Bacteria > Pseudomonadota > Gammaproteobacteria > UBA4575 > UBA4575 > UBA1858. The sequence continues at coordinate 1,200,005 of OX638335.1, read as the reverse complement.
AAAACCAATTGGTACTGGGACTTTGTTTGCTGCTGATATGCGACGCAAAGCAAAAAGTCGCTGGATAGATAATGCTATTAGTACTATGCTGTTCTCAAATCAACAAGCTGCGTATTGTCTCCAAAAATTTAATGCTACTTCGTGTACTGATGTCACAGGCTTTGGTTTGCTGGGACATTTGGTAGAAATGACAAGAGCATCCAAAGTTGATGCTGAAATTCATATAGATGCTGTGCCAATTCTAGATGGTGCAAAACAAACAGTAGCAGAAGGTATTCTGTCTTCCTTGCAACCTCAAAATTTAAGGTTGCGACGAGCCATAGAAAATATTCAGTATGCCTCGTCACATTCAGACTATCCGTTATTGTTTGATCCACAAACTGCTGGCGGTTTATTGGCTGGTGTACCGGCTGAACATGCACAGCAATGTGTCAAAGAACTCAACCATATAGGTTATGCGCATGCAAGTGTGGTCGGTGAAATTAAACAGGCCAATGATGTGGATGCGCCGATTAAAATTATTACTTAAATATAAACAATGAAAAATCAATCGTTACTTCTTAATCCCATAATGTGGTTATTGGCGAGTCTTACATTGGGGCTTGCTCCATTCTTTCCTGAGCCGCATATATGGGAAAAAATCCAATGGTTATTTTCAGGGGCGCAAGGAATGAAGCCCATCGATTGGTTTGATTTGGTGCTACATGGTACACCGTGGGTGATGCTTGTTATAAGTGTTGCTAGAAAATTCAAAAAATAGCTATATAACTATGACTGGTGTGATGAATTATTTTTTTAAGTTATTTTTATTCTCAATGTTAATATTAAGTTCTTCAGCATCTATTGCAGAAAACTTCCCTAAGCCTGCTGAATTAGAAAGAGATGTTAATTTTTGGGTGCGTGTATACACTGAAATTGATACTTGAAGTGGTTTTATTCACGATTCAAAAAACTTATCGGTAGTGTATTCAACGGTAAAAATCAAAGGTAGTCCACGCGCAAATAAAAAACACATTAAAGAAATTAAACAAAAATACATTTCAATCTTAAAGGCGTTAGCCAAAGGCAAAAGAGTCGGCTTATCTAATGATGAACAACGTGTGTTGGATATGTGGGGGAGGAGAAAAAGCCTCGAATAAACGCTTAGCAGAGACTGTAAAGGATATTAGATTTCAACGCGGTCAGTCAGATAATTTTCATCGTGGATTAGAGCGTTCTGGAGAATGGCGGGCTTATATTAACCAAACATTTTTGGATCTTAATCTTCCGGTAGAATTAGCTGTATTGCCACATGTTGAGTCATCATTTAATCCAAAAGCGTATTCGCATGCGGGTGCTGCTGGCCTATGGCAGTTTATTCGTTCCACTGGCAAACGATACATGCAAATTGATCACTTGATTGCTGAGCGCATGGATCCATTTGCTTCAACCAAGGTAGCTGCGAAACTACTTAGACATGACTATCAACTAACAAAAAGTTGGCCATTGGCTTTGACGGCTTATAACCATGGTGTTGCCAGTATGCGACGAGCGATCAATAAACTTGGCGCTAGAAATATCGATATTATTGTTAGAAATTACAAGGGACGCTCATTTGGTTTTGCTTCTAGAAACTTTTATATAGCATTTCTTGCAGTGTTAGAAGTAGATAGTAATCCAAAAAAATTCTTTGGCCCTATTAACTATGCTAAGCCATTTGAATATGAAATAGTAAAAATGGACGACTATTATTATGCTAAAGATATTGCAAAGTATTTAAATATTAGTAAGTCCCATCTAGAACGACATAATAGATCGCTTGGAAGAACGATTTGGAGCGATATTAAACGTATTCCTAAAAATTATTTTCTGCGCCTGCCCAAAATACACTTAAATAAACCTGCAGCACAGTTGATTGCGGCGATTCCTGCTGAACATCGTTATAAACTACAAACACCTGACTTATTCCACCACGTTGTACGTAGGGATACTATTTCCGAGATAGCTAAGCAATATGGGTTTCGTGTTGGCGATATTATGGCGACTAATGGAATGAGTAATGGAAGTTTTATTCGTGCTGGACAAAAGCTTCGTTTGCCAGCTAAGGGTGAAAGCAGCTCTATAGTGATTGCTGCGAAACAAAATAATAAAGTGGTAATGGCTGATAAACTTAAAATAGATAAGCCTAAGATTGATGAAGTCGCTAAATTGGAAAAGGAAAATACCTCAACTGAGATTCAATCTAAAGATATAAAGGTTGCTGAGAATGAACAACCAGAGTTGGATGTGGGTATTGTTGCTGAAGCTGAAATTGAAGTAGTAGAAGAGATTTCATTGCTTTCTGATCCTGCTGACTATACGGTCAGCGGTGATATGACTATTGAAGTCCAAGCGTCAGAGACTTTAGACCATTATGCGGATTGGCTGGATTTGCGTGCAAGCCAGTTGCGTGAAATTAATAAATTGAAATTTGGAAGACCAGTGGTAGTAGGCAGCAGAGTGATATTGGATTTTAGCGAAACCTCTATTCAAGAATTCGAAAATAGGCGCATTGCTTACCAGAAAAATTTACAAGAAGAGTTCTTTGCTCAGTATCGTATTGAATCAACATATCAACATAAGATTAAAGCTGGTGAATCTCTGTGGATGCTGGCTTTGCGTAAATTTAAAGTTCCCATCTGGCTACTTCGACAACATAATCCTGACATAAATTTCAATCGAATGCGCCCTGGCGTTATTATCGTGGTACCTAAACTGATAGAAGTTGAGCGTAATAATATAGATCAGACAAGTTGGTTCAACAACTATAACTGGATACCAACCGTTGCTTGGCAGGGAGGCAATATGGGGACAGGAGACATGGCCATATTAGTAAATGGTTGACCTTGACTGAGGGAAAGTTAATAAATATAAAATATGGAGAGGCGTAAACAGCTTCACCTAATAATAAAATACTAGAGAAACTTAGTGTAGCCGCTGTTTTATAAATAATAATAGTGGCTTTTATATCTAGGAGTTTAATCGATTAGAGATAATATCTTTTACTACGGAAGGGTCTACGAGAGTCGAGGTGTCGCCCAATTCTGTCACTTCATTCGCTGCGACTTTTCTCAAAATTCTACGCATGATTTTTCCAGATCGGGTTTTGGGTAAGGCCACTACCCATTGAATAAAGTCCGGCTTTGCAAACGGCCCAATTTCCTTTCTGACCAGCTCGGTTAACTCTTGTTTGAGTTCATCGCTAGGCTCAATACCAACCATGGTGGTGACATAGCAGTAAATAGCTTGGCCTTTAATATCGTGGGGACATCCGACTACGGCCGATTCTGCGACTGACGCATGTAAGACTAATGCGCTTTCGATTTCAGCGGTGCCTAAGCGGTGACCAGATATATTCAGTACATCATCGACGCGCCCGGTAATCCAATAGTAACCATCCTTATCTCGTCGACAGCCATCCCCACTGAAATAATAGCCAGGAAACTGAGAGAAATAGGTATCGACAAATCTTTTATGGTCGCCATACACTGATCTCATTTGACCTGGCCATGGAAATTTCATGGCTAAGTTTCCTTGGCATTCTCCGTTTAATTCATTGCCTTCATCATCAAGGATGACAGGCTGCACGCCAAAGAAAGGCAAGGTGGCTGAGCCTGGTTTGAGCCCGATAGCGCCAGGAAGCGGTGTGATTAAATGGCCACCAGTTTCTGTTTGCCACCAGGTATCAACAATAGGACAGTTGCCGTTACCGACTTTATGGTAATACCACTCCCATGCTTCTGGATTGATTGGCTCACCAACAGTGCCAAGTAAACGTAAGCTGCTGCGATTGGTTTTTTCAACAAACTCATTGCCTAGAGCCATCAAGGCACGAATCGCTGTAGGCGTGGTATAGAAAGTCTTTACTTGATGTTTGTCTATGACTTGCCAGAAGTGACTGCCATCTGGGTAATTAGGTATGCCTTCAAACATTAGTGTTTGTGCGCCATTACATAATGGTCCGTATAAAATATAAGTGTGTCCTGTCACCCAGCCTACATCTGCGCTACACCAATAGACTTCAGCATCTTTATAATCGAAAGCATATTTATGCGTGATAGCGGCATATAGAAGGTAACCACCAGTTGTATGTAATACACCTTTAGGTTTACCAGTAGAACCAGAAGTGTAAAGAATAAATAATGGATCTTCAGCATTCATTGGTTCCGGAGCACACTCGCTGTTTTCTACAGCAATCATTTCGTGATACCAACAATCTCTGTCTTCTGTCCATGAGATTTCATTACCCGTACGTTTAATTACCACAACAGTATTTACATTTGGGCACTGTTGTAATGCATGATCTGTGTTGGTTTTGAGTGGAATAGTCTTACCACCACGTACGCCCTGGTCTGCGGTGATAACAACACGGCAATCCGAGTCTAATATTCTATCGCGAAGTGCGTCTGGTGAAAAACCTCCAAAGACAACTGAATGTACTGCACCAATGCGTGTGCAGGCCAGCATAGCAATCGCTGCTTGTGGAATCATTGGCATATAAATACACACGCGATCACCTTTCTTTACGCCACGTGATTTTAATGCGTTAGAAAACTTGCATACCTCGGCATGTAACTCAGAATAAGTTATGTGTTTGTCATCATTGGGATCATCGCCTTCCCAAATAATAGCCGTTTGGTTTGCACGTGTTTCTAAATGACGATCTATACAGTTATAACAAACATTAAGTGTGGCGCCTTCAAACCAGCGAATGTGTCCTTTATGGTAGTCCCAGGCTAAAACCGTATCCCACTTTTTGAACCAACTAACAAACTTATTTGCTTGAGATGCCCAAAAGTTTTCGGGATCAGAAACAGAATGCTCATACATAGACTGATATTGAGCTGAATTGATATGTGCCGAAGAACTAAAAGAGGTAGGAACAGGGTATAGTTTATCTTCAGACATAATGCTATTTCTCCATAAGTTTTCTAGTGTGTTGAATGGTTGTATTTGCACTAGAGACTATACTTAAACTAATCACAGATTTGTTTTATCTGAGTGATAAAATAATGGCTTAAATTGGATAATTGAGCAATGGTTAGGTTAATAAGTAAGCCGTTCGCCAAAAATAAATGGATATTGAGACCATGCGTAATTCATCAAACAGCTCAGGAAATAGATTGCCAACAATCAATGATCAAATTGATTGGGATGGTGTCGCTCTCAATTATCATCAATATATATTGAGCCATATGCTCCTGAGATGGTAGAAAGTAAGGGAGATCAGTCGCCCAGGAATTTGTTATTTAATTATTTGCATGCAATACCGAATAACGTACTTAATAAAATGAGAGTATTAGATTTTGGATGTGGTCCAGGCAATCTGATTCCACATATCGACAAAAAACCAGCTCAATTGATTGGTGTAGATAGAAGTGAAGGCTCATTAAAAATAGCATGCTCTATTGCAGTGTTATCACACGCCGCAATCTATCCTAGAAGAAACAACGTTGGCTGGATTGAAATTAACAGCTGCACCGCAAAAAATATATTTCCTTTGGAAATTGTGTCGCAAATTTGGATACGGGTACTATCCTCTATCCAAAGAAGAGATTTGGGATTGGTTCATAATCGCAGAAAAGGAAATGTTATAAGTTTTTTACAGCTTCAAGTACTTCTTCGGCATGGCCGTCGATTTTGACTTTTCGCCACTCATTTCTTAGTACGCCTTTTCCATCAATTTGATATCGTCTCTGGAAACACCAAGTATTACGATATTGAGTTCAGTGAATTTTTCTATGTGATCACGAAAATCTTGAACGCCAATAGGGTCAAACGCCAATAGAGGGTCAGGTCTTGTTTCTTGCTTTTCATATGGTTTTTGATAAGGTAAGGGAATGGCAAGACCATTACGATTAGAGTTTCCCGGTGCGTTATACCATGTTACCTCACGAGGTGATCGTCAAGAAGATATCTTTAGCGATAATGACGATAGACAGCTCTTTTATGATGTCTTGGACGAAGTGTATGAGCGTTATAACTGGCGTATTCATTCCTATTGCTTGATGAGCAATCATTATCATCTTCTGATAGAAACCCCCGACGCAAATTTATCTTCGGGTATGCGCCAGCTTAATGGTGTGTATACGCAACGTTTTAATTCAAAACAACATCGCGTTGGACATGTTTTCCAAGGTCGATATAAAGCTATATTGGTACAAAAAGACAGTTATCTCTTAGAGTTGTCACGTTATATTGTGCTTAATCCGGTACGCGCGCGAATGGTGCGTGCAGCAAAAGATTGGCCGTGGAGCAGTTATCGTGCGACAGTGGGACAAACAGAAATACCGGCATGCCTTTATGTTGATTGGTTATTATCTGTGTTTTCCAAACAACGAAAAACGGCGATTCGTCAATACAAACAATTCGTTGCTGATGGGAAGGGGCAGCCTTCGCCGTGGGAGCAATTAAAAAATCAGGTGTATCTGGGTAATGAACAATTTGTTAAACGAATGCAAGCCAAGTTAGATCTTAAAAAAGATTTAAGTGAAATCCCGATTGCGCAGAAACGAGTTGCGGCTAAACCGTTAAGTTATTATATAAAACGATATAAAGACAGGGACAGAGGCATCATTGAAGCTTATGCTTCGGGAGCGTACAGCATGAAGGAAATTGGTGAGTATGTTGGATTACATTATTCATGGGTGAGCCGTGTTATTTGTAAAGCAAGAAACAAGACCTGACCCAGTTTTACTGTTTTATGTTTCTCAGCGTAGTTTGAGCCAGTTATGTATGTCTATTGCTGGTTGTTTTTGCCAGGCGTAGCTATTACTTGATTGTTTAGTGAGTTTTGATAATAGCGATAAGTATTTATCGCGTGTCATCTCGTTGCCACCTAAGGAGTTGAGGTGATCAGATGGTAATTGAGTGTCTATGATGCTGTATTCCCATGAGTCTAAATAAGCAGATAAATATAACAATGCAACCTTTGATGCATCGGTAACTCTACTAAACATAGACTCCCCAAAAAATATTTTTCCAATTGAAATTCCATACACGCCGCCAATTAACTGCTCTGACTCATTCCATATTTCTAGTGAGTGAGCGTGGTTTAATTTATGTAAGCGAACGTAGGCATTGAGCATGTCGTCAGTTATCCATGTGCCTCGAGAATTATTACGTGGCTCTGCACAAGCTTTCATTACCTCTGAAAATGATTCATCATAAGAAATTCGCCAGTGATTATTTTTGATTGTGCGTAGCAAGCTTTTATGAGCAATAAAATTTTTAGGATATAAAACGCCGCGTGGATTAGGTGACCACCATAATATAGGTTGGTCTTCTTCATACCATGGAAATATGCCTTCATGGTAAGCGCGTAATAATCTTGTCGGCGTTAAATTCCCACCGGCAGCAACTAATCCTTCTGGGTCTTTTAAGGCCGATTCAGCTAGAGGGAAGGGTGCATCCTGATTGTTTGGATCTAACCAAGGTAAGCTAGTATCACTCATATGTCTGACCGATAGGGTGATAAACTTAGCAACTCTTTGCATTGAGCGCGCACAGCATCTTGTTCGCGCTGACAGAATGTATAAATTGGCTCTTGAAATTCTGCGTTATCTATCCAATGAGCAGACCATGTTTTAGTCGGTAGAAAGCCACGAGTGATTTTATGTTCGCCTTGAGCTCCTGGCTCAAATTTTTGTAGCTTGTTTGCAATGCAGTAATCAATGCCTTGATAAAAGCAAGTTTCAAAGTGCAGGCTGTTGAACTCTTGTTTACATCCCCAAAATCTACCATACAGGGCGTTATCGCCACGTAAGCTAATGGCGCAAGCAACAATTTTTTTATCCAGTAATGCAAACATGAACACCACTTGATGTCCTATGGTTTGGCATATTTCTTTGAAGAAATTTACATTTAATGTAGGTACGCCTGACTTTCTATCGAAAGTGTCCTGGTAAAAATATTGCGCGAGTTCTATTTGCTGTTCACTAGCATTATTGCCATGAATAATATCTATGACAATATTTTGTTCTTCGACCATGCGCCGTTCGCGCTTCACTTTTTTGCGTTTGCGAGAAATAAAGGTTGATAAAAAATCATCGAAGCTTGTGTAGTCATGGTTCATCCAGTGATACTGACAACCTAATCGCAATTGTAATTCATTGTGATTGCAGATTTGAGAGTCTTCGACCGTGGTGAACAACCAATGTACACCACTTAGTTTTAATTTTTCAGCGGCTTTGATAATTTGCTTGACCATCATTGATTTAATGCTGGGATCATTTGATAGTAATCGTGCACCGCTCACAGGATTATATGGAATAGAGCAAACCATTTTTGGGTAATATTTTAATCCTGCCTGTTCATAGGCGGACGCCCATGACCAATCGAAAACAAATTCCCCATATGAATTTGTTTTGATATATAACGGGCATAGGCCGACTAATTGTTTATTATTATCTCGAACAGACAAGTGATAGGGGAACCAGCCAAATTGTTCTCCCACACATTGATGATTCTCTAACGCCGCTAAAAATTCATAACGAATAAATGGATCGGAAGTACCGGAAAGCGTATTCCATTCTTCAGCTGTTATTTCCGATATAGAAGGATGGAAGCAAAGCTCTAATGCTTTGCTATCTTCTTCACTCATGTTTTGCGCGATGCTAGGCAGTTGGATTATTTGGAATCTAATTGGTCCAAGTATCTTTCAGCATCAAGTGCAGCCATGCAACCTGATCCTGCAGAGGTGATTGCCTGTCGATACACGTGATCCATAACATCACCTGCGGCAAATACGCCTTCAATACTGGTGGCTGTTGCATTGCCGGTTAAGCCGCTTTGTACTTTGAGGTAACCACCTTCCATTTCAAGCTGTCCCTCAAATATGCTGGTATTGGGTTTATGTCCAATTGCAATAAAGACACCTTTGAGTTTAATGTCTTGAGTGGAATTATCTTTGGTGCTCTTAATGCGCATGCCAGTCACACCAGAAGCATCACCTAACACTTCATCAAGATTATGGTTCCAAGCGATGGTGACATTGCCATTTTTTTCGCGCTCAAATAACTTGTCTTGTAAAATCTTCTCAGAGCGTAGTGCGTCTCTTCGGTGAACGAGGGTAACGCTAGAAGCAATATTGGATAAATACAAAGCTTCTTCTACCGCGGTATTTCCACCACCAATAACGGCAACATCTTGTTGCCTATAGAAAAAACCATCGCATGTGGCACAGGCAGAAACACCTTTACCTTTATAAGCTTCTTCAGATTCTAGTCCTAGGTACATGGCAGAAGCACCAGTCGCAATGATTAATGCATCGCAGGTGTAGGAACCGTTAATGTCTCCATTTAATGTATAGGGCTTGCTGCTGAAATCAACCGATTGGATATGATCGAATATCACCTGTGTGTCATAGCTTTCTACGTGAGCCAACATGCGCTGCATAAGATCGGGCCCTTGGAGGCCTTCTACGTCACCTGGCCAGTTATCGACTTCCGTCGTGGTCATTAATTGACCGCCTTGCTCTAAACCGGTAATGATGACCGGATTTAGGTTGGCGCGAGCAGCGTAAACTCCAGCGGTATAACCAGCTGGTCCTGAACCTAATATGATGAGTTTATGGTGTTGGCTGTCGCTCATTGACGTCAAATCTCCATGTTTTGATAACGATACATTATATTAAGAGGGTACTAAATTACGAGTCGTATCTTACGTAGCTCTTAAAGTGGGGGCAAATGCTAATAAATTCAATTTTCCCTCAGCAGAGTTAAAATTCAGGTAAACTATTTCAAATTTTTACTTGACAGGAATGAATAAAAAATCAATGATTTACACTCTATAGTTGATCTATATACTAAGAAGGTGACACAAGCGACCTTAAAGAAAGCAAAACGAACAACAGAGTATCGCCTTAACCTAGGCCGTGGTCTTCGAGAGAGTGCCTTAGTGATATTGGTGGCGGTGGGTGTTTACCTGTTAATGGCGTTAGTTAGCTTCGATAGCACTGATCCAGGCTGGTCTGTGAGTGGTTCTAGTGGTGATATCTCAAATATGGGTGGCTCAGCAGGGGCGTTCTTTGCGGGCTTATTTTTATTTCTGTTTGGTTATTTAGCCTACTTGGCACCGTTAATGGTGGCATACAGCGGCTGGTTGCTATATCGCGAAGTTAACGACGAAGGACGAGTGGATTACCGTACCCTGGGAATACGTTGGAGCGGATTCATACTTACGTTAATTGCTGGTTGTGGTTTGTCATCATTACATTTTGATCAAGGGTTCCTTCCCTCTGACGCAGGCGGCGTCTTAGGTAATTTAGTCGCCGGTGCGTTTGTGTTGGCATTTAGTTATGTGGGAACAACTTTATTATTGCTAGCGCTGTTCTTTGCAGGCATTACTATATTTACAAGTCTATCGTGGTTGAAGGTGATCGATAGCACTGGAAAAATCACTGTGCTGTCTTTTGAATATATATATCGTCAACGTCGAACCAATTCTGATGTGGAAGTGACTCGTCCAGTTACGTTCAAGAAGAAAATTGTAGAATCAAAGCCGCGCAGCAGACCACGCATTGAGCCGATTATGGGCCAAGCACCAATCAGTGAACGTGTACAAAGAGAAAAACAGATTCCATTATTTGAAGGCAAATCTTCAGGCGAGCTACCGCCATTAAGCATGTTGGATCCAGCCCAGGAACAAACAACAGGATACTCGGATAAAGCATTAGAAGCGTTATCGCGTCAAGTTGAATTGAAGTTACTAGATTTCCGTATAGAAGCAGATGTTAGTGAAGTGCACCCTGGGCCTATTGTTACGCGCTTTGAATTGATGCTTGCTCCTGGATTAAAAGTTAGCAAGGTAACTGCGTTAGCAAAAGATTTAGCGCGTGCCTTATCCGTTGTGAGTGTACGAATTGTTGAAGTGATTCCAGGTAAGCCATCGGTAGGCTTGGAAATTCCTAACGAACAAAGAGAAATGATTAGCCTAAGTGAAATTTTACAGTCGAATGAATACGATGAAGCACAGTCTTCATTGACCTTAGGCTTGGGTAAAGATATTAGCGGACATCCTATTGTGGTGAATTTAGCCGCGATGCCGCATTTGCTAGTAGCTGGTACTACAGGCTCAGGTAAGTCTGTGGGTGTTAACGCTATGCTGCTGAGTCTTTTATATAAATCTTCTCCGGCAGATGTTCGAATGATCTTGATCGATCCTAAGATGCTAGAGCTAAGTGTTTACGAAGGTATTCCGCATTTATTGACGCCTGTAGTCACAGACATGAAGGAAGCATCCAATGCATTGCGTTGGTGTGTAGCAGAAATGGAACGTCGATATAAACTCATGTCTGCATTAGGCGTGCGTAATGTGGCTGGATACAACGTAAAAGTTGAAGAAGCTATTAGTGCAGGCGAACCTATTTTAGATCCTTTATTTGATCCTAAAGACCAACTGTCTGAAAATTCTTATGCACAAGAGTTAACTAAGTTGCCAGTGATTGTAATTGTGGTTGACGAGTTTGCTGACATGATGATGGTGGTTGGCAAAAAAGTTGAAGAATTAATTGCGCGTTTAGCTCAAAAAGCGCGTGCGGCGGGAATTCATCTAATACTTGCCACACAACGCCCGTCGGTAGATGTGATTACTGGACTGATTAAAGCGAATATTCCGACACGCATAGCATTCCAAGTCTCTTCTAAAGTGGATTCAAGAACAATCTTAGATCAAATGGGTGCAGAGCAATTATTGGGTCATGGTGATATGTTGTATCTACCGCCCGGCACATCAATTCCGGAACGCGTTCACGGTGCATTTGTTTCAGATCAAGAAGTGCATAAAGTGTGTGATTATCTGCGTGAGAAAAGTGAACCTAATTATCTAGAAGAAATTACTCAAGACCCAAGTTCGGGTGCGGAATCTATTCCCGGCTTAGAACCTATTGATGGCGGGGATGATTACGATCCGTTATATGATCAAGCTGTGGCTATTGTGACAGAAACTCGTAAAGCCTCAATCTCATATGTACAGAGGCGCTTAAAGGTGGGATACAATCGTGCTGCACGTATGATCGAAGAAATGGAAAACAGTGGTGTAGTGTCTCAAGTTCAATCAAATGGAACGCGTGAAGTATTAGCGCCACCCGCGCCGAACTAAATAGTGCTATAACGCTCTAAATCAAACAAATCCCTTTGGTTAAATCTTATGCGCACTAGTAGTATTACTGTTGTACTTATTTCTCTTGTTTTGATGTCAATGCAAAGCTTCGCTCAGACTACTGAGGAGACGCTCTTTGAATCACTGCGCACACTCACAAGTTTAAAGGCAAATTTTTTTCAGCAAGTTGTCGATTCCGAAGGCAAAATAATTCAAGAAGCAGAAGGAATTTTTGAGTTAAAGAAACCGGGAAGATTTCGTTGGCATTACGCCCCGCCAAATTCGCAGCATATCGTTGCTGATGGTAAAAACTTATGGCTGTTTGATGTTGAACTTGCGCAAGCAACGGTTCAGCCAATTGAGCAGACATTAGGCAGTGCACCAATAATTTTGTTGACTGATTTGAAACCGTTATCAGATGACTTCGAAATTCGCGCTATGCCAGAATCATCCGGTTTAGAGTGGGTAACTTTAGTGCCAAAAGTACAAGACACTGAATTTTATCGAATAGAAATAGGTTTGGATGGTAATGTTATTCGTGAAATGAGGCTGTACGATCATTTTGAGCAAAATACCATAATTCGGTTTTCTGAAATTAATACAGCAGCGAGCTTGCCAGATTCGCGATTTGTTTTCTTCATACCTGATGGTATTGATGTAATTGGTACGCCGCGCTAACGTAGCGGCATGTCATCAACCACAGATCTATTTTCTAATTCAAACGAGCATTATCGGCCTCTAGCTGATCGAATGCGTCCACGCACTGTGGATGAATTTGTTGGTCAATCACATTTACTCAAAGAGAATTCTCCTCTACGTGCCGCAATAAATTCAGGCAGACCTCATTCTATGGTGTTGTGGGGGCCGCCAGGCACTGGTAAAACAACTATTGCCCATTTGATTTCTATTCATTGCAACGTTCCGTTCATATCAATCTCTGCGGTATTAAGTGGGGTGAAAGAAATTAGATCGGCAATTGATCAGGCCAAGCAATATCAAGCAGAGCAATATCCTACTACGGTTTTATTTGTTGATGAGGTTCACCGCTTTAACAAATCACAACAAGATGCATTTTTGCCTCATATAGAAAACGGCACGATTTGTTTTATCGGCGCAACAACTGAAAATCCATCATTTGAATTAAACAATGCATTGTTATCTAGGCTGCGGACTTATGTGTTAAAGCGCCTTGAGGTGAGAGATATCAGTGATTGTTTACTCGAAGCGCTTAACGATTCTGAAAGAGGGTTAGCTGACCAGAAGATAGATATAGATATAAAGTTAATAGAAACTTTAGCGACCGCAGCAGATGGTGATGCCAGACGTGGGCTAACGTTGTTGGAAGTGGCTAGTGATTTCGCTAAAGAGCATGAGAATGGTAAAATCATTGATCAAGATATAATTGAGCAAGTAACGCAAACAAGTCTGAGACGTTTCGATAATAAGGGAGAATATTTTTACGACTTAATATCGGCGCTACATAAATCGGTGCGTGGTACAGATCCAGATGCAGCGCTGTATTGGTATTGCCGAATGTTAGATGGAGGTTGTGATCCTATCTATATTGCCCGCAGGGTAGTACGAATTGCCTCTGAAGACATTGGTAATGCAGATCCTAGAGGGTTGCAAATTGCACTTAATGCTTGGGACACGTTTACGCGCCTAGGAAGTCCCGAAGGAGAGTTAGCCATCGCGCATGCCATTATATTTTTAGCCTGTGTCCCAAAGAGTAATGCGGTATATATAGCGTACAATCAAGCGATGCGGGATGCTAAAGATAAAGGCACCTTAGAAGTGCCTATGCATCTGCGTAATGCACCGACTAAATTAATGAAAGATTTGGATTACGCTAAAGATTACCGATATGCCCATAACGAAGAGGATGGATTTGCTAGTGGAGAAAACTACTTTCCAGATGAGCTTTATGGTACAAGATATTATTCGCCGGTAGAGCGAGGGTTAGAAATTAAAATCAAAGAGATGCTGCAAAGATTGCGCAGCAAAAATTAATAGAATCAAAGGTAAACTTATGTCAGACGAGCTTAAGCTTTCAAAGGAATTAGTAGATAACGTAATGAATGTAGTTATGGCAGTGGACGGTCGTGCTAAAGACCCATTTGTAGGTAGCCAATATCTAGCTGCGATCGTTGGTTATATAGTGGGTACCTCGTCTATACCAAGCCAAGAGAAGAAAGAGATTATGGATGAGCTAAGCTCATTTATGCATCATGTTTACCAAGATGTATCGCAACCTCAATCAGCACCAGTGGCACCTCCAGGGAGTGCTTTTGGTATCTGGAAGCCAGGCGATTCATAATATTCAAATTTGATCTTATCGATTGAGCCAGTATAATTTTCATATTGCTTAAATTAACCAACAGAGAAAGGTATAAAGATGGATGAAGAAGCGCTAAAAACAATCATTACCTGTAGTAGCTCAGACCTGATCGTACCGTTACCGGTTATTGATAGGAGTCTGTCAGTTTAGATGTGAGCTAAATTCTTTTCAGCCCAAATCAATTTACCATCCATTAACCTGTCCATGGGTATTCTACCATCGCCCATGTTGCCTTGATGAGTGCGTTCATTGTGATCAGTTTCTATCCAGTTGTCTTGATCTTTTGGTCAATCCTCCATGGTTGAGTACCGTTTTTTCCTGAAGGTAATTTGATAAAACTCATTCAGAATGGTTTTATCAAAGCGCTCACAGATGCCATGGGTTTGCGGTGATCAATGTCGTTAATGGCCAGGTATCACCGATCGTCATGATGCTCCACGCGCCCACAATATTCTGTGCCTCTGTCGGTTAAACTACGTAGCATCGGCAAGGCATGCTTTTCAAAAAACGGTAGCACCTCATCAAAGAGTAGGTCTGCGGCGGTAATCGGCGTCTTAGTCGTGTAGAGTGCCGCAAAGGCGATCTTGCTGTAGGTGTCTACGAACGTTTGCGGGTATAGCCGACCAACACCTTTGAGGTGGCCTACGTAAAACGTATCCTGGCTGCCTAAGTCACCAGGATGAGCCGTGTCAATCTCACCACAGGCCTCGTCATCCTGTTTCTGTTTCTCAAGGGCGGCGATCTGTGCATCGCTTAAGATAATGCCATCCTTGGCAATTTCTTCTTTGAGTGCTTTGAGTCGTTTCTTGAAGTGCTCTCAATGATGGCGCAGCCAAACGCAACGCACACCGCTACCAGCGATAAACACACCAGTTCATTGCTGCTTCGATGTCGCCCAACCGCGGGCTGTTCAATCGCTGACGTAACCACTGCATGTGCTGTGGCTTCATCCACACGGTTTTTAACATCGGCTGTTCTACGACTCTTGTCAATCCGTGAGTCAATGCCACCTTCTTCAACCCGCTGTTGATAACGATAGAATGTGTCTCGCGACACCCCCATGACTTGACAGGCGCTAGATACGTTGCCCAGTTCTTCTGCTAAGTTGAGCAAGCCCGCCTTGTGTTTAAGGATTGGATTGTTAGTATGAAGCATGAGAGTTACCTGCCTTTTTGGTTTGATTTAAAGTTCAACACCTTTATCAAAACGGGTAACTCTCGCTTTTGCAACTCTTGTGGATTGCTAATTGTCAGATCGGGTCTGAACTATTACATCTTAGGCTATGTAGCGAGCTATCCTCAAGCTTAACTATATATTCTGTTTTACCTTGTTTAATACTTTCTATTTGTAGTGGTAGTCCGTGTAAAGCAAGGTCTGCCCATATACGATAAGAAGAATCTTCTTTCACGCGCTCAATTAAAACGGTGTCACGTTCACCGTAAATGGTTTTTAGCTTAACACTGCCTAAATTCAAGATTTGATAATGCTTTAATTTGGCTTTGGAAATTACAGGTAAATTCATTTTCTCTGGAATGTTATTTATATTCGCCATAATCAATAATTGCAACGTGAATAAGTCAATTGCACGTTCGCTGAGGTTGACTTCTAATTTTCGATCTTTATATTCTGATCGTGCTAACTGTTTGTCCCATTGATAAAACACTCGCTCGCTTTTATCTGCATTTTTAGTTTTACGAATACGCTCATAAAATATTGGTCGAATGACACCATCTGATAATTGGAGTTTAGAAGTATCAGTAATGGCGTCATTGCCTATAAACATAGCGGCTAAACCTAAAGCGGATGAGCTGGAGTGGTATGTCCAATTTTCTGAATCAATTTGAGTTAAGTTGACATCAATTTTCCCCAAGCTTATACCGCCAGCTTTAACGGCATACTCTGCGCTAAATGCTGGAGGCATATTGGGAGCGCTAAGAGGTAATGAAAAGTCTTGTGCCAAAATGCTATTGGTGAATAATAGTAAGCAAGTGATTAATGTGTTTTTTATACTCATGATTTAAATTTTTTCTTCTGATAGTTAGTCATTCCTGTATATCTTGTTATTTCTACGATACTTAATTGTTATTCCCGCCTGCACGAGCAAAGGACAAAGTATTCAAAGCCGAAGCTATTTTATTTGTTCGAGTTGCAGAGCAGCAGTTAACTTCTCGTTGTCGAAGTACGCGCAACCCTGTTTGTAGTAAATTCTGCCTTCGCATAGCCACTGTACACACTTGGGGTAAATAATATGTTCTTTTTCTAATACTCGCATAGCCAGCATTGTTGCATTGTCGTTGTCTAAGATAGGAACGCTAGCTTGTAAGATCACCGGTCCGCCATCTAGTTCCGTGGTGGCGAAGTGAACACTGCAACCATGTGTTGTTTCATCGCTTTCTAGTGCTCTTTGGTGAGTATTTAGTCCGCTAAACTTAGGCAGCAAAGAAGGGTGAATATTAAGTATTCTTCCTGGGTAATGTGAAATAAATGTCGATTCCAGCACACGCATAAACCCAGCAAGTACAATCATATCTACATCATAGGTATCTAACGTTTGAATTAACGCCTGTTCAAATTCTGCACGGCTTGTAAACGCTTTATGCGAAATAACATAGTGAGGAATATTCGCATTGTTCGCACGGGTAAGTGCATACACATCAGCAATATTACTAATAACGCACTTAATCTCAGCATTGCATTCACCTAAGTGAATGTTATCAATTATAGACTGTAGATTTGTGCCACCACCTGAGACAAGCACACCTATTTTGTTAAGAGCAGATTGGCTCATGTGTAAATAACATGTGATGCACCTTCGCCTGGTTTAACTTCGCCAACAACATCGGCGTTAATATTATGGTTAGAACAAGCTTTTAAAATATTGTCTGCATCGCTTTGTTGAGTGACAACCAGCATGCCTATGCCGCAGTTGAAAACACGTAGCATTTCTTCTTGAGCAATATTTCCTTGTTGTTGAATCCAATCAAAAATAGGTAAGCGTTTCCAATTTGGTAAATTGATCTCAGTGTATAGATTGTCTGGAATTACCCGAGGTAAATTTTCAGTAATGCCGCCACCGGTGACATGACATAAGCCATGAATAGAATGACTAGCAATCATTTCTAGTATGGCTTTCACATAAATTTTTGTTGGTGTTAATAAAGTTTCACCTAGTGTTCTATCACCAAACGAATCATTTAAGGATAAACCTTTTTGCTCTAATAATTTATTCACCAATGAGAAACCATTGGAATGAACACCACTAGAATGCATACCAATAATCACATCGCCGGCTTTAATGTTATCGCCAGTGATTAAATTTTCTTTGTCCGTTACGCCAACACAAAAACCTGCCAGGTCATATTCGTCTGCGCCATACATGCCGGGCATCTCGGCGGTTTCACCACCAATCAAAGCGGCACCTGCTTGTTTGCAGCCTTCGGCAATGCCGGTTACTACTGCGGTGCTATCTTCAACTTCAAGCTTCCCCGTCGCAAAGTAGTCGAGGAAAAATAATGGTTCTGCACCCTGTACGATCACATCGTTCACGCACATTGCGACTAAGTCGATACCAATGGTGTCGTGTTTTTGTAATTGATGGGCTAGCTTCAATTTGGTACCCACACCGTCTGTGCCAGAAACCAGAATAGGGTTTTTGTATTTATGTGATGCCAATTCAAATAGACCGCTAAAGCCGCCTATATCGGACATGACTCCGTCGCGGTGAGTGCTTTTGACTGCACCTTTTATTCGATTAACAAGTTCGTTGCCAGCATCAATATCGACGCCTGCGTCTTTATATGTGAGTCCCATGGGTATCTTTGAATGCAGTTAAGGTGTTGAAATTAAAAGAATTACATCTAACCAATTGAAATACAAGGGTTTTGCTGAAATATCTTGTACGATTATGCTATCTTTATACACATAAATACTAACACCGCATAGCGTCGTTACTGAAATACGGGAAGTCAGGAGATTGTCTAATGATACTTAAGGCTAAATATATCCCGAATGCCATCACCAGCATTCGGATTCTCTGTGTTCCTTGTTTGATTTGGATGCTTTTCCATCAACAATTTGAACGCTCACTTATTCTTGTCTTATTAATGGGGGTGTCTGATGCGCTTGATGGATTTCTCGCCCGCTGCTATGACTGGAAAACAACCTTAGGCGCATATCTAGACCCGCTTGCCGATAAGTTAATGTTGCTCAGCGCCTTCATTACCTTTGCCGCATTAGGCTGGGTGCCTTGGTGGTTAGCTGCGGTAATTGTTGTGCGCGATGTCATTTTGTTAGTGGGTGCATTTTATTATCATTTGGCTACTAGACAGTTAAAGATGGAGCCACTAGCAATCAGTAAAATAAATACCTGTACACAAATCATTTTGGCAATCAGTTTGATTTACGTACAGATTGGCCCATTATATGAGCAAATATTAAATGTGCTGATGACCATAGTGGTATGCACCACCGTAGCTAGTGGCATGCGTTATGTAATAAAATGGTCACGCCAGGCCTCTAAGATTACTCAGAAGCAAATGTAAATTGTGTCACCATTACTGCTATTCCACTGTCATTCCCGCGTAGGGTGGGGATGACAGTGGAATACTAGGTGCTACCATAAATAGGGTTAGCTTCGGGCACTAAAACCCTAATCCATTGCACCCACCTCCAAGCTACGCCAAACTAGCTAGATGAATTCAGGTAATCCTCAACGAGCACTTAACTTGCAACTTACCCAGGCCAACACTTTTGATACATACTATTCAGGTTCAGATGCAACACTGATCAGTGTGTTAAAAAATGTGGCTTCAGGAGTGCTAGAAGAACCACAAATATTTTTATGGGGAGTGGCTGGTACTGGTAAAACCCATGTGCTTCAAGCTATGTGCCGCGTAGCGTCTGAGGTGGGTAAGTGTGCTATGTACATTCCAATAAAAGACCTGTTGGTTCAAGGTCCAGCCAGCATTGGAGAATTACAAGACTTAGATTTGGTATGTATTGATGATGTTCAAGTTGTTGCAAAAAATGCGGAATGGGAGAAAGCATTATTTAATTTTATAAATCACCATCGCTCACAAAAAACGACAATAGTAATTTCATCTTTATATGCGCCCGCAGAAAGCTTATTTGAATTGCCAGATTTAAATTCTCGAGCTGTGTGGGGACCTGTGTATAAATTAATGCCGTTAGCTGAAGAATTATTAGACGATGCGTTGAGCTTCCATGCGCAAGTACGTGGCTTAGAACTGAATGATGAAGTAAAGAGCTACCTGCTAACACGCTATCAACGAGATGTATCAACAATGGTAGGAATTATTGATGTGCTAGATAAGGCGTCATTACAAGAACAGCGTAAAGTGACCATTCCTTTCTTAAAGAAAACCCTGGCTACACTTCCTTCTTAGGTCGAGTATCATGCCGACGGCAATGCATCACTGTACTAATAAAAATAATTAAACTGGCGGTGACTTGTAACGTACCCAGTGGCCATTGAGTGGCACTCGCACAATTCCAAATGCCAATCGTAAAATACACCCATATAAAAAGAGTGACCTGCTTAAATGTGTGGAAACGTGCATTAAGCAAACCGCGCAAAGGAAACAGTAAAGGCGCGACAATAAATAACAACGTGACACTTTTAGGAATAATTGTCACAGGGTTGAGCCAGCCAATCCAAACCACTTGGCCAAACAATAAAATGAAATAACTAATCAGTGTGAGTTTGTAATACATAATTTATTTTCAGTTTTCTTTTCCGCGAGACCACCAAGGATGGCGGAAATATTAGAAATGCAGGAGCAATTTCTAATGAAGACGGGAATCCAGCCTAAGCAAAACAACCTCAATGTGTTTTTTATCAACAGCCTGACTTAACTCAATTAAGAGTCCAACTTTAAAGCCAACCCAGCAACCCGCTTACCCAAAGCAATACAAAGCCGAGACTCCTCATCACTAATCGCCAACCCGCCATCATGCCCAGACACATGGCTAGCACCATAAGGCGTTCCACCCGTAGATGTCTTCGCCAAATCAGGTTCACTATAAGGTAAACCCACCATTACCATGCCATGGTGAAGTAAAGGTAACATCATAGAAAGCAAAGTACTCTCTTGCCCACCGTGCATACTACTAGTAGAGGTAAAAACAGCAGCAGGTTTATTTTCCAAAGCACCCTTCAACCAGAGTCCACTGGTTCCATCTAAAAAATACTTTATAGGTCCCGCCATATTGCCAAATCGAGTGGGGCTGCCCATGATTAGGCCGGAACATTCCTCTAAGTCACTGAGTTGCACAAATAAATCACCCGATTCAGGAATATCAGATTCAGTGGTTTCACAGGTAGTAGACACTGCGGGCACCGTTCGTAACTTAACCTCAACCGAGGCCTGCTCAGCGCCACGAGCAATCTTATAAGCCATATCGCGCGTCGCGCCATTACGGCTGTAGTACAGAATAAGGATAGGGCCCATTACAGAATCCCCAGAACTTTTTCAGGCGGTCTAGCAATCACTGCTTTACCATTTGCAATCACAATAGGTCGTTGGAGAAGGATAGGGTGTTGAATGATCGCATTAATCACATCGTCATCTGATGCTGTTTCAATATCTAGCCCAGTATTCTTCCATTCATTTTCGCCAGTGCGAATTAAGTCCTTTGCGGGTATACCTAGAGCAATAATGCTAGCAAGCTCTTCTCTTGTTGGTTGAGTGTTTAAATATTCAATCGCTTTGGGTTCGATATTGTTCTCTTTGAGTAATGCTGTCGTCTGACGGCATTTTGAGCAGGCTTGATTGTAATAGATGATGGTTTCGGCTGATCTCATTGTTCTTTATCTAAGTAAGTTAGTATTCTAAATATCAAAGTCCAAATGATCATTTTATATGTATTTGGTAAATTTTATTGCTTTGAATGTGATTGATGATGTGTAGATGAGTAAGCTATATAATTTTGTTCTTGCTTGGTAAGTGCTGATAAATAAAACTAGAGACTAAACTTTTTAAGTTAGTATCTTATTAACCGCTTCACTAATGCCTGCTAACGTTCTTACTGTGTGTACGCCTGCATTTTCTAATGCTTTATATTTATCTTCAGCCGTACCTTTGCCGCCACTAATAATAGCGCCTGCATGTCCCATGCGTTTCCCTGGGGGTGCGCTTGCGCCTGCAATATAGCTAACGATGGGTTTATTGACAGCGGTTTGAATGAACTCTGCCGCTTCTTCTTCTGCGGTGCCGCCAATTTCTCCTACCAGCACAATAACTTCAGTGGCTCGGTCATGTTCAAACATGGTTAAACACTCAATGAAATCTAAACCATGAATAGGGTCGCCACCTATGCCTATGCACGTTGATTGTCCATGATCACACGTTTGGTCTACCGCAACATAAGTTAGTGTGCCAGAGCGTGAAACAATACCTACGTTACCAGCTTTATGTATAGAGCCAGGCATGATGCCAATTTTGCATTGGTCTGGTGTGATAATGCCAGGGCAGTTAGGGCCAATTAATAATGAACTGCTGGTCTTAAGAATATCGCTAACAGGAATCATGTCCTGCACAGGAATGCCTTCAGTAATACAAACAATTAATGGAATTTCTACTTCTACGGCTTCTAGTATTGCGTCAGCAGCGAACGCTGCTGGCACATAAATTACCGTGGCATCTATTTCATGGTTTTGCATGACTTCGCTAACCGTGTTGTACACAGGCAAGTCTAGATGTGTGCTACCACCTTTGCCTGGTGTCACGCCGGCAACAATTTTGCTGCCGTAGTCTAGGCCTTGCTGAGTGTGAAATGTGCCAACACTGCCAGTAATTCCTTGGCAAAGTATTTGTGTGTGCTCGTCGATTAATACGCTCATGATTGTGCACCAGCTTTTTCAATCGCTAGTTTGGCACCTTCAGTGAGTTCGCTTACTGCTGTGATTAATTTATGTTTATTTTTTAAAATCTCTTTACCTTGTTCAGAATTAGTACCTTGTAACAGTACAACCACAGGCAGTGTGAGTTCTGTTTCTTCTAAGGCCTGCAAGATGCCTTCTGCGATTACGTCACAACGTACAATGCCGCCAAAGATATTGACAAAAATAGAACGAACACTTTTATCATCGATCAATAAGTTGAATGCTTGGGTAACGCGTTGCCCAGTAGTGTTTCCACCGACATCTAGAAAGTTAGCGGGTTCGCCGCCGTTATGCTTGATTAAATCCATGGTTGCCATGGCAAGTCCGGCACCGTTAACAATGCAGCCAATACTGCCATCTAGTTTTACGTAGTTAAGATCATGCTGCTTAGCTTTTAGCTCGATAGGATTTTCTTGGCTAGTATCTTTTAGTGAAGCTATTTTTTTATGCCGAAATAAAGCGTTGTCGTCAAAATTCATTTTTGCATCAAGTGCTAACAGAGACTCATCATCAGAAATGATAAGTGGGTTAATTTCAATTAACGAAGCATCGCTATCAAGAAACAATGTGTACATCTGTTTTAATATATGTGAGAACTGCTTAAACTGAGCTTTATTAAGATTCAAATTTTGCGCAAGTAGTCGACAGTGATAACCTTGGATGCCTGATGTTTTATGAATATTCACCGATGATATTTTTTCAGGTGAGGTTTCAGCTATTTCCTCAATATTAATGCCGCCTTCAGCGGAGGCAATGGCAGTAATCTTTTTGCTAGCTCTGTCGACTAATAAGCTTAAGTAGATTTCGTGTTTAATATTGGCAGGTTTCTCAACTAGCAGGGTGTTGATAGGTAAACCTGCTGCATCGGTTTGCTTGGTAACAAGCGTCGTCCCCATGAGTTTGTCAATTTGCTGTTTAAGCTCTTCCTTGGTATGGGCCCAAAGAATGCCGCCAGCTTTGCCGCGTCCACCTGAGTGAATTTGGGCTTTAACAATCCATGATTCACCTCCAAAGTTAGCAACAAACTTTTCAATGCTGTCTCCTTGGGTAAAGACTTCACTTCTAGGGATGGGAATTTCATAGGTATGAAGTAAACGCTTGGACTGATATTCGTGAATATACACTTGGAGATCTCTGGCTAATGAGTAGAATTTTCGTACATTAACACAGAGTTGTACGCGGTTCTCTTGAAAATTAGTGTTTAATTTAGATGATTTATTTGTGTGTTTTGATGATGTGTTGTGTTGGATATTTAATTGAGAGAGCCTATGTGCGGCTGGACTCCTGCCTCGGCAATTGCTCTTGCATTCATGAAGGTCATACGCGGGAATGACATAGAGCTACAGGAAGACGTAGGGTTGTAGGAAGATTTAGAGTAATAGTGTCGCAAGTTGAGTGTAAGACGTTGGCGCGCACCTCTCCGTTTGTGCGCCAACGTCATTCCTGTGCAGGCGGGAGTTCATAAAATGTGGGAATAGAATCTATCTGTTAATGTAAACTAGCGACTTTAATTAATCGTGCATGCCAATAAGGCTCATTAATATTCGCATAAGAGACGTATTTGCCAGACTTGGGCGCATGAATGAATTGATCATTGCCTGTATATATGCCGACATGAGAAACGCTGTCACCATAGATTCTAAAGAATAATATATCACCAGGTTTGGCCGAGGCTAATTTTTTGGCAGGGCTATACAGTAGTTGCTGCTTGGTTGTTCGTGGAACGGTGATGTTTAATTGTCTATGGGTATAGTAAACTAATCCGCTGCAATCAAAGCCCTTGGGTGTAGCGCCGCCATATTTATAGGGTGAGCCTACTAAAGATTCTGCAAGAGACACAATTTGATGTCCTGTCGAATATTTTAAATGAGTGGAGCGTTTGTATGATTTAGCGGGGGCTTTGCTTTCGCTGCTGGCGTGAGAAGTAGCTGCAGGCTTTTGTGGCGCGGATGAACACCCAGCAAATACAATAACCATGCTTGCCATGTTGAAGGCTAATGTTTTCTTATATTAAGTGTGGCAATGGTTTTATATTTCTCATAAGGCTAAACATTACACAATTATTCTTACTTGATGCGCGTATAAATCATCTCGATAATGTTGAGTTTAAAAAAGAAGACTTGTTTGTGGTTGACGACTAACGTGAATGGTTAGCTAACAAATGGGATGCAGTCATTATTGATCCGCCACGTGCCGGTGCGCGAGAAATAGTGGAATTGCTATCCAAGATTGATCCCAGCAAAGTCCTATATATTTCATGTCATCCTGGCACGTTGGCGAGAGATGCTGATGTATTGGTAAATACGCTTGGCTATCGAATGGAAAAAGTGAATGTACTTAACATGTTTCCGCATACTGGGCATGTGGAAACTATGGCGTTATTTGTTAAGTAAGATTTAATTGTCAGACGTGTTGGGAACTACCGACGCTTTTCTGCGAAAGTTAATGCGAAAAATATTTCCGTTAGGCTTGATGCGATCGCTAACAATTGTATTTGGCTTAGTGTTGTAAGGGTCTTTCTTGCGAGTCGATATTGAGTTGATTAGCTCATCGTCTTGACAGTTCACTTTGCGGAAGTCACCTCGGTAGTCCACTTCATTATCTTCACATAAGCGTATGCCCGGTAGAAAGCTGGATTCATAAACTGTTTCGGTTTTAACGGAATACCCAGGTTTCACTTTGGATATTTCTTCTGCACTTGGTGGCGCTTGAT
The DNA here is from genome assembly GCA_951812785.1 of uncultured Gammaproteobacteria bacterium. Taxonomy (GTDB): domain Bacteria; phylum Pseudomonadota; class Gammaproteobacteria; order UBA4575; family UBA4575; genus UBA1858. The sequence continues at coordinate 1,174,934 of OX638335.1, read as the reverse complement.
CAGTACTTGCATCTTCAGCATAAGCGCTGCTGGTGAGCATTGAACAGATCATTGCTGCAAATATAAATAGATGAGCAAATTGAGATGATTTCATGGTGTGCCTCCTCATCAAATTACTGTGTAATTGTACCACGTCTGAAACTGTTAAATTAATTAACATTTGATGAGGTTGTTGTCATCTTGCAGCTATGGGCTGTGACTTGAATATGATTATTAATACCACTTATCAGGAGTACGAGTTATGTTTATAGAGATGATGGCTAAAAGCTTTATACCACAGGTGTTTTTGTTTTAAGCTAATACACATTAGCGCTATTCTCCCTTGTTAAGAGGCTAAGCGCCCCCATATAATCCCACACCATTGATACTAAAGGAATAAGCTGGATGCCCATTTACGAATATGAGTGCCAAGAGTGTGGACATTGCCATGAGGCATTACAAAAGATAAGCGAAGATCCACTGACTGAATGCCCTGCGTGTAAAAAAAATGCATTGAGGAAATTAATTTCTGAGGCAGGTTTCCGTTTAGGCGGTAGTGGCTGGTATGAAACTGATTTCAAATCCAAGAATAAGAAAAATCTAGCCAAAAGCGATTCTGACAGTTCTTCTAGTAAGCCAGCGAAGTCGGCATCTAATGCTGATGCTTGAGTATTAATCTTCTCACCACGAAATAGCAAAGAGTGTTACGCCGTTATCTAGTCACTGGTTTACTTGTTTGGGTGCCGTTAGGCATCACTTTCTTTGTCATCAGGTTTATGCTGGAAATGATGGACGGGCTATTACTATTATTGCCAGTGGAATGGAGGCCGGAGACGGTACTAGGGTTCACCATTCCAGGGTTTGGTTTGGTGCTAGCCATCACAATATTGTTAATCACAGGTGTGATAGGTGCGAACTTGTTGGGCCGTAATGTGCTACGTGGTTGGGAAGGCTTATTATCACGCATACCTTTGGTCAGAACTGTCTATTCCTCTGTGAAGCAAATAATGTCTAGTTTGCTTTCTACGGGCAGTCAGTCATTTCGCAAGGTGCTCCTCATCGAATATCCGCGCAAAGGGATTTGGACGGTATGCTTTCAAACTGGCGTTGCTGCCACTGAAATTCAGTCTAAATTAGATAAAGAAGTTATTATGGTATTTGTCCCAACCACGCCTAATCCTACCTCTGGCTTTATCATGGCGGTGCCCATTGAAGACACGCGTGAACTGGATATGGATATTGAAACTGCGCTTAAATTGGTCATGTCGTTAGGGATTGCTGCCAATACCGATAAGGCTGATGTTGATTCAAACAAGGCGACTCCGTAATATCCTCACCTTCCGTTGAAATCGGCCGTTTTAAGGTCTTTTCAATGTATCGAATTGTGAAAATCACAAAAACCATTACATCTCAGCCAGGAAGCTAAAGCATGCGCACGCAATATTGTGGGGAAGTCACTAAAGATAATCTTGATCAAGCAGTCACACTGTGTGGCTGGGTGAATCGCCGTCGCGATCACGGAGGTGTTATTTTTATAGATTTACGTGACAAAACGGGGCTAGTTCAAGTAGTTTTCGACCCAGATCGCGCAGAGATATTCCAGCTGACAGAGCAAATTCGTAATGAATATGTGCTTCAAGTGACGGCAAAAGTACGTTTGCGCCCTGAAGGAACCATCAATCCTGAGTTAACCACGGGTGAAATTGAAGTATTGGCGACTGAGCTGACTGTGCTCAATGAATCTGAAACACCGCCATTCCAGATTGATGATGATGACGTCAACGAAGAATCTCGTTTGCGCTATCGCTATGTCGACTTGCGCCGTCCGATCATGCAAGAACGCATTCAAATGCGGGTGAAGGTGGTTCAAGCCCTGCGAAACTATTTAGATAGTAATGGTTTTCTTGATATTGAAACACCCATGTTGACTAAAGCGACTCCAGAAGGTGCACGTGATTATCTGGTGCCAAGCCGCACCCACCCCGGTGAGTTTTTTGCATTGCCTCAGTCGCCGCAAATTTTTAAGCAGTTATTAATGATGAGTGGCTTTGATCGCTACTATCAAATTGTGCGTTGCTTTCGAGATGAAGATTTACGTGCAGACCGTCAACCTGAATTTACTCAGTTAGATATTGAGACCGCCTTCTTAAATGAAGAAGATATTATCGTCATGGTGGAAGGCATGATGCGCGATATGTTTAAAGCGACGTTAAATGTTGATTTGCCGAACCCTTTCCCACGTATGTCGTATGCAGAAGCGATGCATCGCTATGGATCAGATAAGCCTGACTTGCGAATTCCGCTAGAGCTAGTTGATATCACTGACCTGATGACAGCGGTTGAATTTAAAGTGTTTAGTGGGCCAGCCAATGACGAGAAGGGGCGTGTTGCAGTCTTGTGTTTACCTAATGGTAGCGAGCTCTCGCGAAAAGAAATTGACGACTATACAAAATACGTCAGTAACTACGGTGCGAGAGGCTTAGCTTATATTAAGTGTAATGATGTTGCGCAGGGTAGAGAAGGATTACAAAGCCCAATTCTTAAATTCCTACCCGATGATGTGGTCGCAAAAATTATTGAGCGCACTCAAGCTAGTAATGGTGACTTGTTATTCTTCGGTGCAGATAAGACAAGCGTTGTTAACGATGCCTTAGGCGCATTGCGTGTCAAACTGGGTATTGATCGCGGTTTGTTGGAAGGCGAATGGAAGCCTTTATGGGTGGTTGATTTTCCTATGTTCGAGTACGACGAAAAAGAAAGTCGTTGGAATGCATTGCATCATCCATTTACAGCGCCTAATTTTGATTCTGCGCAACAACTCTTGGATAACCCGGGTGAAAGTCTTTCTAAAGCTTACGATATGGTACTTAACGGGACAGAGTTGGGCGGTGGATCTGTTCGTATTCACAAGCAAGACCTTCAAAAAGCTGTATTTGAAGTATTAAATATTTCTGAACAAGAAGCTGAAAGTAAATTTGGTTTCTTATTAAAGGCATTAAAGTTTGGTTGTCCTCCACATGCAGGAATTGCCTTCGGTATGGATCGTTTAATTATGTTGATGACGGGTAGTGACTCGATTCGTGACGTGATGGCCTTTCCTAAAACACAAACTGCACAATGCCCCTTAACTGATGCGCCTGCGGAAGTGAGTGAACGTCAACTTAAAGAATTAAATATCCGCATAAGAACGAAAGCGAAAGAGTGACGCAATATCACCCTAATATAATTACTGCCACATCACTTCAATTCTCGTCATTATTGTCATTTCCACGTATGACTGCATGGATGCAGGAGCAATACTAAGCATGATGAATATGTGCTTCAATGTATTATCAATATAATGAAAGCGTAATGACATCAAGTTATGGATGAGAATAAGAAAATTTATAAGCGACCTGAGTCCGTGTTGGTGGTGATTTATAGTAAAACTGGGCATGTGCTGATGATGCAGCGTGTTTTTCCTGAAGAATTTTGGCAATCAGTGACAGGTAGCTTGGAATGGGGAGAGCAGGCTCACGAGGCTGCGGTGCGTGAGCTTAAAGAAGAAACTGGTCTTGATGCGGCAGGTCTAATTGATTGCCAGTTTTCTCAAGAGTTTGAAATATATTCAATCTGGCGTGACCGTTATGAACCAGGAATTATGCGTAATCGTGAGCATGTATTTTTATTGCCGCTGGAAGATTGCGCTGCAATTAAGTTTGATCCACGCGAGCATAGTGAAATTCGATGGGTATCTCGCGAAGAAGCGATACAGATGGCTACATCTCATACCAATAGTGAGGCGATTACGTGTTGGGTGCCTGAGGTCTAATCTAGTTAGAAACATTCTCCGCAGATGCTAAACTAACGCCTTTTATTGAGACGAGAGGATCATGGCGGGACATAGCAAATGGGCAAATATCCAACATCGTAAAAAAGCTCAAGATTCAAAACGTGGCAAAGTCTTTACCAAACTAATTCGTGAAATCACAGTGGCGGCCCGTATGGGAGGCTCGGATATCTCGTCAAACCCTCGATTACGCATGGCGTTCGACAAAGGTTTGAGTGCCAATATGACTAAAGATACCATCGACCGAGCAATAAAGCGCGGCGCAGGTGAACTTGAAAGCATGGATTATGAGGAAATTCTGTATGAAGGTTATAGCGCGGGTGGAACAGCTGTATTGGTGGATTGCTTGACCGATAACCGTAATCGTACAGTGTCAGATGTACGCCACGCATTTTCAAAACATGGTGGTAATCTTGGTACCAGTGGATCTGTCGCTTATCTTTTCTCTAAGCAAGGTGTGTTTAGCTTTGAGTCAGGTGTGGATGAAGATCGTTTAATGGAAATTGCGCTTGAATCAGGCGCTGATGACATCATGAATAATGATGATGGCTCCATTGACGTTATCTGTCAGCCAGACATATTCGTAGATTTACAGGAAGCCTTTAAAGCGGCAGGTTTTGAAGCCAGTTTTGCAGAAGTTTCAATGCGCGCAGGCACCATGGCTGAAGTCAGTGACAAGGATGCAGAGAAAATCATTCGTTTAATTGATGTGTTAGAAGAATTAGATGATGTGCAAAATGTTTATTCAAATGCAGATTTCCCCGAATCTGTTTTGGAGAATTTAAGTTAATACTAATCAATCAATGGTTCGCATTCTTGGTATCGATCCAGGATCGGTAAAAACCGGATACGGAATTATTGAAAGTAACGGTCAACAAAGTCGTTATGTTGATAGTGGCTATCTAAAACTGCCTGCTGATGGGTTAGCTAATAAGTTAGGGGAAATTTTTTCTCGGCTATCCAGTGTTATTGATGAACACCAACCTGGGCATATGGCCATTGAGCAAGTATTTTTATCCAAGAACGCTGCATCGGCATTGAAGCTTGGACATGCGCGCGGTGCGGCGATGACCGCAGGCGTGCATGCTAACTTAGAAATATATGAATACAGTGCGAAATCAGTTAAACGGTCAACGGTAGGTTATGGTGCGGCATCTAAAGAACAAATCCAGCACATGATTTTGCGGTTATTAAATATTCGTAAGGTATTACATGAAGATGAAGCAGATGCATTGGCAGTTGCGCTATGCCATGCACATACAGGGCTGTCTCCTCAGTATCAAAAAAACATAAAGGCATCGCAGTAAATGATCGGACGATTGCAAGGCCAGCTTGTTTATAAGCAACCACCAGGATTGATGATTGATGTCAATGGCGTGGGCTATGAAATAGATGCACCTATGTCTACGTTTTATCAGTTGCCTGAATGCGGCAATAATGTCACCTTACATATACATATGATTGTGCGTGAAGATGCGCAAACATTATATGGATTTCATGATCTTGCTGATCGCAGTCTTTTTCGTACTTTGTTAAAGGTCAACGGTGTGGGTGCAAAGATGGCGTTGACAATATTATCAGGGATGGATGCTAACGGATTTAAAAATTGTATTCAGTTTGGTGATACTGATGCGTTAGTTCGTTTGCCGGGTGTCGGTAAGAAAACAGCAGAACGGCTGGTTGTCGAGTTGCGTGATCGATTGGGTAATGATTCAAATATGCCTGTCATGAATGATGCAGGTGTTAATGTGGGTGCTGTGCGTAATCATATTGAAGAAGCGATATCTGCTTTAACTGCATTAGGTTATAAAGCTTCAGATGCAATGCGTATGATTAAAAATGTGCAATATGAAACTTCTTCTTGTGAAGATTTAATTAGGTTGGCACTAAAGTCTAGCTTAAGTAATTAATAAACTATGACAACTGATCGAGTAATGGAAGCGGACACTTTGGGCAGTGAAGATGTTGTATTAGATCGCGCCATCCGCCCACGCACATTATCTGATTATACTGGCCAAGAAAAAGTCTGTGAGCAAATGGAAATATTCATTGCCGCAGCGCGTGAACGAAAAGAAGCACTAGATCATGTTTTAATTTTTGGTCCGCCAGGGTTAGGTAAAACCACTTTGTCGCACATCATTGCTAATGAACTATCAGTCAATATGCGTCAGGCCTCGGGGCCAGTATTGGAGAAAGCGGGAGACTTAGCTGCTATTCTAACTAATCTTGAAGAAAACGATGTGCTGTTTGTTGATGAGATCCATCGACTCAGTCCAGTGGTTGAGGAGATTTTATATCCTGCATTAGAAGACTTTCAGTTGGATATTGTCATTGGTGAAGGCCCTAGTGCGCGATCTATTAAATTAGATTTGCCTCCATTCACATTGGTGGGAGCAACGACAAGGGCGGGCTTATTAACTTCGCCACTGCGAGATCGTTTCGGTATTGTGCAGCGATTAGAATTTTATTCTACTGAAGAACTTGGCTCTATTGTCACACGATCTTCAGGCATCTTGAATGTTGAGCTAGATCCTGATGGAGCAGTAGAGATTGCCAAACGTTCACGAGGCACGCCACGTATTGCTAATCGTTTGTTAAGGCGAGTGCGAGATTATGCACAAGTTAAAGCGAATGGTGTCATCACTAAAGATATCGCTGATAAAGCATTAGATATGTTGAGCGTAGATCATAATGGGTTTGATCAAATGGATCGGCGCGTATTACTGGCAGTAATAGAGAAATTTGAAGGTGGTCCTGTTGGTCTGGATAGTTTATCCGCGGCAGTGGGTGAAGAACGCGGCACTATTGAAGATGTGATTGAACCATTCTTAATACTCAATGGATTCTTAATGCGTACTCCGCGAGGCCGAGTAGCCACTATGAATTGCTATCGTCATTTTGGTTTGCGTGTGCCCAGGCAATTAGAGCAAGTACAGGCTGAAGCAGATCTATTTGCGAGTGAGGAATGAGAACATCAAACTTGTCATATTTAATACAATAACCCAACCTCGTTATGAATGTATCCATAAGTCATGTGACTATAGAAGATAGAGTATATGGCGTATAGAGATGACGAACGGGTGAGGTCGAGGTGTTAGCATTTGGAAATGAAGATTTATGTCTGAAGATATGAAGCCGTTTCATTGGCCAGTGCGCATTTATTACGAAGACACTGATGCTGGTGGCGTGGTGTTTTATGCTAACTACCTAAGATTTTTAGAGCGAGCACGTACCGAATGGCTGCGTTCATTTGGGTTTGAGCAAGATCAACTACGATCTGAGTATGGTATTGTATTTGCTGTTAGAGAGGTTGATATCAAGTACCTCAAGCCCGCTCGCTTTAACCAACAACTAACTGTTTCCGTGGAAAATATCCAACTTAAACAGGCAAGTATGGCTATGCAACAGTTGGTTTCTAAATTAGATGCCGATAAAAGCGAATTAATTGTAAAAGCCGCTGTCAATGTAGTGTGTTTGCATAGCGAGCAGTTTTCCCCGTGTCCTATTCCTAAACCAATATTTAAAGTGTTGAAAGCATGCATATAGATATGAGTATTTACCGGTTAATTGCCGATGCGAGTTTGTTAGTCCAAATTGTTATGATTATCCTCGTGTTTGCATCAGTCATTTCGTGGACAATGATTTTTAGTAAAGCGCGTGTGCTGAAAATAGCCACTAAAGATGCCAATGCATTTGAAGATCGCTTTTGGTCTGGCGCAGACCTGCCTTCCTTGTATGAAAAGGTTGGGTCCAAGCGAAATATCTCAGGCATGGAACGAATATTTGTGGCTGGTTTCAAAGAATATATTCGACTTCATAAGACACGTAAGGTGTCTGCCTTATCAATTAGCGATACTTCCTTAAGATCAATGAAAGTAGCGCTCTCAAGAGAAATAGATTTCCTAGAGAACTACCTGTCATTTTTAGCCACTGTTGGCTCAACTAGCCCCTATATTGGTTTGCTTGGAACCGTGTGGGGAATTATGAATTCTTTTCGTGCACTTGCGGATGTTCAGCAAGCGACCTTATCTGCAGTAGCGCCAGGCATTGCAGAAGCACTTATCGCGACAGCTATGGGCTTATTTGCTGCTATTCCAGCGGTGATTGCCTATAACCGTTATTCAACACAAGCGGATCGTTTGATTACGCGTTACGATAATTTTGTAGAAGAATTTACTGGTTTGTTGCAACGGCAAGCGATTACTCGTGATGTGGAATCGACACAAACACGAGGTGTTGAAGGCTAATGTCTCAATCAATTTCACGTCGGCGTAAGCCAATGGCCGATATAAATGTCGTGCCTTATATTGATGTGATGTTGGTATTGCTGGTGATCTTCATGGTGACCGCACCAATGTTTAATCAAGGTGTTCAAGTCAATTTGCCACAAGCTCCTTCAGACCCGATTAAAGAGTTTATGGAGCAGGATGAGCCTTTTATTGTATCGGTAGATCAACTTGGTAAGATCTATGTCAATAAAGGTTCTAACCTAGAGCGTCCTATGGCACTTGATGAATTTCGCCAGCTAGCACCTGGCATGTTGGCACAAGAGCCGACTAAACAAGCCTATGTCAAAGGCGATCAAAATGTGGTGTATGGTCGAGTGGTTGAAGTAATGGTGGCCTTGCAGCAAGCTGGCGTGCCTTCAGTGGGTTTGATTTCACAGCCTGAAACCGATAACTAAGTAGACATAAAATGGCCAAGGGTTCGCTTTATCTTCCGCGTTCTATGCTCATCGCGGTAATTGTGCATGTTGTTGTTTTTGCGCTATTTATTATAGGTTTTCAAATGAAACCCAAGGTTGGCCAGGCAGTGGTTGATCCAGTAAATATCGTTAAAGCTGAAGTCATAGATGGTGCGGCGATAGAGCAAGAGAAGAAGAAAAAACGTGATGAACAAGAAATGCGCGAGCGTAAAAAGCGTGAAGAAGAGCAGCGCAAGCAACGTGAAGCTGAAGAGAGAAAGAAAAAACAAGAAGAGGCTGAAAGGCGAGAAGAAGAAAAACGTCAAGCTGAAGTAAAAAAAGCCAAAGAAGAAAAGCGCGTAGCAGAAGAAAAAGCTAAGAAGCTTGAGGAAGAACTAGAAAAACAAGAAGAGGCTGAAAGGCGAGAAGAAGAAAAACGTCAAGCTGAAGTAAAAAAAGCCAAAGAAGAAAAGCGCGTAGCAGAAGAAAAAGCCAAGAAGCTTGAGGAAGAACTAGAAAAACAAGAACAAGCAAAAAGGCAAGCTGAGCAAGAAGCGGAACAAAAACGCCTGGACGCGATCCTAGAACAGGAAGAAGCTGAAATTCGCGCTGAACAAGAACGTGCAGCTAAGGCAGCGAGACAACGAGAATTAAGTACTTTAAAGTCGCAGTATGGTGCTGCCATTAAAACAAGAGTAACAAGCCAATGGCGCAAGCCTCCTGGAATTGATACTAGTAATGCATCTTGTAAGGTGCGAATTATCCAAGTTGTCGGAGGTTATATTAAAGAGGTTTCTATTATTAGTTGTAGCGGTGGGAGTGATCAATTTAGAAAGTCTATTAAAGAGGCTATATGGAAGTCTGAGCCTTTACCTGCGCCTCCTAATAAAGATGTTTTTGAACCATTGATTGAATTTCATTTTAAGCCCAATTGATTGAGTTGAATTAACTTAATATTTGTTATGAAAAATATACATAAATTAATTGTTATCTTAGCTTTGCTTGTTTCTGGAAATGCTTATGCATTATTGGAAATAGAAATCACCCAAGGTGTTGAATCTGCTATGCCAGTGGCAATCACACCGGTGGCGGGCGATATTCCTATTGAGGCTATTCTGCTTGAAAGTGTTGTTTTTGCTGATCTGCATAGAAGTGGTTACTTCTCTATTATAGATAAGAAAAAGTATCCGCAGCAAAGCGTCAAGTTAGATCAAGTGGACTATCCTAAGTGGCGTAACGTCGGGATTGAAGCGTTGTTAACAATGACTGCCACTGCTGCAGGTGAAGGCAAAGTGCGTGTTCAGTTTGAGCTATATAATTTGGTTAGAAAGAATCGTGTGCTCGGTCATTCAGTGACAACGAATAAAAATCAATTACGTAAAGTCGCGCATAAAATTTCAGATTTGGTATTTGAAAAGCTCACTGGAATAAAAGGTGCGTTTAGTACGCGTATCGCTTACATAAGTGAGGCAGGCAGTAAAAACGGTAAGCAATACCAATTACAAATTGCCGATGCAGATGGCTACAGTCCGCGCACCATTTTTTCTTCATCAAAACAATTGTTATCTCCCGCCTGGGCCCCGGATGGTCGACGTCTAGCTTATGTTTCATTTGAGAATGATCGTACTGAAATTTTTGTGCAGGATCTTACGACTGGCAAGCGCTCTAAAATTTCATCTGAGCCGGGTATTAATAGTGCTCCAGCCTGGTCTCCTGATAGTGCTTCAATTGCACTAACACTATCTTCTGGCGGTGATCCGGATGTCTATATTCTAGATGTGGAATCACGCAAGTTGCGCAAACTAACAAATAATTCCGGAATTGATACCGAACCAGCCTGGTCTCCAGATGGACGATTTGTTTACTTCACGTCAAATCGGTCAGGCGCGCCACAAATATATCGAGTGTCTTTCGGTGGTGGTTCTCCGAAACGTATGACATTTAAGGGAAACTATAATGCTGCTCCAGCTGTATCAGCTGATGGAAAATATCTAGCCATGGTGCATAGAAATGATGGCGGATATTGCATTGGTTTATTTGATATGGAAAGAAATTCATTTAGATTGCTGACGGATGGCACGCTTGATGAAGCGCCAAGTTTTGCACCTAATGGAAGTATGATTATTTATTCAACGCGCCATAATAATAGTACGGTTCTGTCTGTGATTAGTTCAGATGGACGAGTACGACAGCGATTAAGTTTGCAGAAAGAGAAAGTGAGAGAACCTTCATGGTCACCATTTCGACGATAAGCTTTAAGAATTTTTAAAGGGGAATACACATGATTATTCGACAAATTTCAGTAATATTTTTTCTATCGTTATTGCTAGTGGCCGCGGGTTGCTCTAGCAATAAAACAAAGTCAGAGACAGGTGATGGTATAGAAGATGGTGCACCCATTGATGCTGGTGCAGACAGTTATTCATCTTCAGGTTTAGATGAAAGTGGTTCGGTTATTCTTGATCCGCTAGATGACCTGGCCAGTGACCTATTTGTGCGGACTATTTATTTTGATTATGACAGTGCCAACATCAGAGAAGATTCTTTGTTGATTGTGAGAGAGCATGGAAAATATCTAAGTAGCAGCCCGGAACGACTAGTTCGTCTGGAAGGGCATGCAGATGAACGTGGAACGCGCGAATATAATTTAGCGCTAGGTGAGGAGCGCGCAAAATCTGTGCGTGAAGTTTTGTTGCTAGAAGGTACGCGGGAAGTACAAGTTGAAATCGTAAGCTTTGGTGAAGAGCGTCCTGCAGTAGATGGGACTGATGCCACAGCTTTACAATTGAATCGACGAGTAGAAATTGTTTACTAGAGTGATTAAGTAACTTTGAATGTTAAAGGGAATTTTATGATACATAGTCGTTTAACTATTATTGTTAATCTATTGGTGTTGGCGTCGCTTTCACAAGTAGTCAGTGCAACTCCAAAAGCGACTAGAGAGGAACTAAATATAGTGACTCAACGCTTAGAGAGGTTAGAACGAGCGCTGGATAGTGAAGTGGCTAGCTCTGCTAATAAAGAAAGTTTGATCACGTTGCAGAAGAAATTTAACAGTATGCAAGGCGAGTTACAAGAGCTTCGTGGTCAAAATGAAAGTTTGCGTAATGAGTTGGATCAAATGCAAAAGCAGCAGCGCGAATCTTTTATAGCGATAGATAAACGCTTGAAAACGTCTCCTAAAATGAATGAGAATAAACAAACGATGACTAGAGAGCCATCAAAAGCTATGAGCAGTGACACTCAAGCTGAAAGTGCTAAGCCTGAACGCAAAGTCATGGAAAGAAAGCCGACTGTTGTTTCAAGCGATACTGAAGATTCTAATCAAACCATTGATGCCTACCGAAGTGCATTTCTGATGTTAAAGCAACGCCGTTATGATGAGTCGATTACAGCCTTTGAAGATTTTTTATCAAACTATCCAAACAGCAAATATTCGGCTAACGCTCAGTACTGGCTGGCAGAAGCTAACTATGTAACTAAGCGCTATGATCGTGCGCTTGTTGGGTTTAATAAAGTGATTGATGGTTATCCGGCGAGTAGTAAATTGCCGGATGCGCGATTGAAGATTGGTTTCACTCAATATGAGTTAGGTCAATTCGATGAGTCGCGCGTTACATTGACTCGCTTGCGTTCTCAATTTCCTAATTCGACTGTGGCTGGCTTAGCTCAAGAGCGTTTGCATCGTCTAGATAAAGAAGGTCATTAAAATTTAAATAACCGTGTTGCTGGTACTTCCCATGTGAAGTGCTTAATATGAAGAAATTGTTAGTACTTTACTTCATATTGTTTAATGTCAGAATCTAAATTACGAATCACAGAGATATTCTATTCTCTGCAAGGTGAGACTTGCGCAGTGGGCTTGCCGACTGTGTTTGTACGCCTTACGGGATGTCCGTTACGTTGTCTCTATTGCGATACCGCGTATGCTTTTTCAGGCGGTGATTGGATGGGTTTCCCAACTATTTTTTCCCAAATAAAAAACTATAAAACATCTTATATCACTGTCACGGGCGGTGAGCCTCTCGCGCAACCAGAATGTCTCCCACTACTTAAACAATTATGCGATGACGGTTATCATGTCTCTCTAGAAACTAGCGGTGCTATGCCATTAGAAGATGTTGACATCCGTGTTAGAAAAATCATGGATATTAAGACGCCCGATTCAGCTGAAGTTGAGCGTAATCGTTGGCAAAACCTGCGGTGCATCAATGACAAAGACCAAATCAAATTTGTCATTTGTAGTGAGCAAGATTATCTTTGGAGTAAGCAGCAGCTAGAAAGTAAGGCGCTGGACTCCATGTGTGAAGTGTTATTTTCACCCAGCCATGAACAATTGAATCCAGCCCAATTAGCTGATTGGATTTTACGTGATCAGCTACCAGTACGTTTTCAAATGCAATTGCACAAAGTGCTGTGGGGCGATCAACCAGGTAAGTAGTATTGACTAATAACAAAACAGCAGTGGTGCTTTTATCTGGAGGGCTGGATTCGGTTACAGCTCTAGCCATCGCACAGCAGCAATATGAATGTTATGCGCTAAGCTTTCGTTATGGGCAAAGGCATACGGCAGAACTAGTCGCTAGTGAGAGAATTGCTCAGTCAGCTCAAGTAAAGAAACATCATATTGTCGATCTGAATTTGTCACTTTTCGAAAATTCTGCTTTAACAAATCATCAGCTAAACATTCCTACAGATTCTTCCAGTGAGATCCCTATTACCTATGTTCCAGCTAGAAATACTATCTTCTTGTCTATCGCTATGGGCTGGGCGGAAGTCCTTGAGGCAAGCTCCATTTTTATAGGAGTGAATGCGCTGGATTATTCTGGCTACCCAGATTGCCGGCCAGAATTTGTTGAGACATTTCAGTCCATGTGTCATCTCGCTACTAAAGCAGGAATTGAGGGCAACGCTGTGAGAATACAGGCTCCTCTTATCCATATGACCAAAGCCCAGATTATTAAGCAAGGGATGCGCTTAGGTGTAAACTATGCTGACACGGTGTCATGCTACCAAGCAACTCAACAGGGACTGGCATGTGGGCAATGTGATTCTTGTAAATTAAGAGCCCAAGGATTTGTTGATGCAGGTTTAAAAGATCCCACTCACTATCAGTAAGCTTTCGTAACCTGATGAATTATTAAGGTCTATATATAAAATCTATCTAGGCAGTCTGAAATTGAATACAGATCAATCTATATCAGATTTTAATAATATACTAATGTGCTTTTCCTAGCTTACTGTACATACTAATAAATATTAGAGGGTACTATGTCGGATAGAAAAAAACTAGCTATTATTGCTACAAAAGGAAGCCTCGATTGGGCTTACCCACCATTTATTCTTGCATCAACTGCAGCTGCACTCGATTACGAAGTGCAAATATTTTTTACTTTTTATGGATTAGCTCTGTTACGCAAAGATGTGAATCTTAAAGTGACTCCACTAGGAAACACAGCAATGCCCATGCCTATGGGTATGGATAAGTGGTTTCCTGTGATGGGTACTACGCTACCAGGCATGGAAGCCCTAATGTCTTCAATGATGAAAGCTAAAATGAAAAAGAAAGGTGTTGCTAGTATCGAAGAACTACGAGATCTTTGTTTAGAGGCAGAAGTTAAATTTGTTGCTTGCCAGATGACGGTTGATCTATTTGATTTTGAACACGACGATCTTCTTGACGATGTTGAATATGGTGGTGCGGCGACATTCTTTGAGTTTGCTGGCGAGGCAGATATCACCTTATACGTGTAAAAACCATATTAGTATCTGGTATATGTTAAAGAGCCGTATGTGCAGCGGCATAATAATTAGCTGATATCTTAAAATTGGCAGAGGAGTCTGAATGAGAAGTAAACAGAGTTTTATCTATGCGTTGTTAATGACGTTTCTCGTCGCAAGCCCTATGGCTTTTGGAGAAACCGAATCTAATGCCTCTAGTCAAGCAAATGGTCAGCCAAACATACCGGCCCATGGGATGATGAATCCGGCTATGATGATGAATCCGGCTATGATGATGAATCCCATGATGGGGATGATGAATCCGGCTATGATGATGAATCCCATGATGGGGATGATGAATCCGGCTATGATGATGAATCCCATGATGGGGATGATGAATCCGGCTATGATGATGAATCCCATGATGGGGATGATGAATCCGGCTATGATGATGAATCCCATGATGGGGATGATGAATCCGGCTATGATGATGAATTCCATGATGGGGATGATGAATCCGGCTATGATGATGAATTCCATGATGGGGATGATGAATCCGGCTATGATGATGAATTCCATGATGGGGATGATGAATCCGGCTATGATAATGAATCCCATGACGGGTATGCTGAATCCGGCTATGATGATGAATCCCATGATGGGGATGATGAACCCTAGTATCGATACCATGACTCATGCAGGGACACTCGACAGCATAATGCGTAATATGGACCCTAAAATGATTCTTGCCATGATGGGTGGAACCTACGAAAAGCGTGAAGATGATGATTTGCCAAATGTTCTTCCTATCGCAAAAATTCCAGGATTCCCAACCCAAACTTTCCGTGATCATCCTATAAATACTATGTCACCTGATATTAGTGATGAAGCCAAGAAGAATGCTATTCAAAGCATGATGATGATGAGTCCGTTATCAGTGCGTGACATGCTTAGTATGGTGACACATAAACTGCCTCTAGAAGAAGGTGTGACATGGGATGATGCGGTGGATTCTATGAAACTGCGTGCTAATGAAGTGAATTTTAAATTTGTTGGTTCTAGTCCTCTGTCTAAAGAAATCGAAGCGTTAACCGATGCACCATCACCAAGAATAGAAATTTTTAGATTCTGTGATGCAGTGGTAGCACGTAAAATTTTAGATTACATGCCGGAATTTATTATTTTCTTACCATGCAAAATCACCTTAATGGAAGACGCTGATGGTCAGATCTGGATAGTCACTCTAGATTGGGATGTCAGTTGGCTGGACTATGCTCAAAACCCTAATTCGCATCTCACTAAAGAATTACGTGCCGATGCAAAAAGAATTCGTGAAAATATTCGCTACATTATGGAAGGTGCAGCGAGCGGAGATTTATAGGAGATAGTTTTTATTTTTTTGGTTGAAAATTTTAGGAGTCATAATGTTATTTAGAAAATTACTATTAGCTTCACTAATAGCAACTTTGGGGTTCTCTACCGTTTCTGCGGAAGAAGCTAAGCCAGCAATGATGGGTATGCAAGGTATGTCATATCCAATGCAAAAATCGATGGATCCACAAGTGTGGATGCAAATGATGACCATGATGATGGACCCAGCTAAGGCAGCATCAATGGAAAACTGTGCGTTATGTCATGAAGGTGATGATCTTGCTCGGTATGCGAAAGACTTTGGACCAATGATGGAGCCAATGCAAAAAATGGGTGAAGCAATGTCACCCCATCAAATGCTTCAGGGGATGAACCCAATGATGGGCATGATGAATCCTATGATGATGGGAATGATGAACCCAATGATGGGCATGATGAATCCTATGATGATGGGAATGATGAACCCAATGATGGGCATGATGAATCCTATGATGATGGGAATGATGAACCCAATGATGGGCATGATGAATCCTATGATGATGGGAATGATGGGACCTATGATGAACCCAATGAGCATGATGGGCGGTGGTCATAATGCCAATCCAATGGGTCAAATGATGAAGCCCGAACAGTACACCGACTGGTTTAATCAAATGATGAAGTCTTTCGCGCCAGCTCAACAACAGCCGGCTGTTAGCAAGTAACAAAACTACCCCGCATTACAGAGAGGGTTAGAACGATTTAAGGAAGATTCATTTGACAAGGACGTCAATCTTTAATCTTTTAACTATATTTTACATAGCGGAATGCCAATTTTTCGCTGTGCTGTTATAATCGCGCCCTTCATATAACTCGCGATATATTCATGGAAGATCTTTCTAACATTCACTTCGTTGCCATATTGGGCTTTTGTATTGCCCTGGTATTTGGTTTTGTGGGTAATAAAACACATTTTTGCACCATGGGCGCTATCAGTGACGCCGTCAATATGGGTGCACGTGGGCGTTTAGGCGCTTGGTTTGTCGGTATAGGTATCGCCGTGCTCGGAGTGCAGCTGTTGCGCGTCTTGGGCTTTATTAGCCTCGGTGAGTCCATGTATCTATCTACTCAATTTTTATATCTCAGTTATGTACTTGGTGGATTCATATTTGGTATTGGTATGACGCTGGCTGCTGGTTGTGGGCAACGAAATTTAGTCAGAGTGGGTGGCGGGAATCTCAAATCATTAGTCGTTGTGATTGTATTGGGTGTCACGGCTTATATGACGCTACGTGGATTGTTTGCGGTATTACGGATTAACTATATCTACAAAGCCAGTGTCGATTTACAAAGTGTTGGTATGCAGACTCAAGGTCTGCCGCAAGGTATTAGTTCGCTTACAGGCATTGCAGATAGCACTACATTGCAGACAATAGTGGCTTTGATCGTGGGAATTGGTTTTATTGCCTATGCGCTTAAGCAAGAAGATTTTCGTAGCAGCTTTGATAATATTTTAGCTGGATTGGTGATAGGTGGGTGTGTTGTTGCCGCTTGGTTTGTTACTGGATATATCGGTCAAGATGACTTTGATCCTATTGCTCCGCAGGGATTAACTTTTATTGGGCCTACCGGAAATACTATTAGTTATTTAATGACCTTTACCGGCGCACACATTAATTTTGGCATTGCGGTTACTTTCGGGATGATTCTAGGTTCATTCATTTATGCAATAATTTCAGGCACCTTCAGAATAGAAACGTTTAGTAATCCATCTGAAATGGTAGGTCATCTGATTGGTGCGGTAATGATGGGGTTTGGAGGAGTGCTGTCATTTGGATGTACAATCGGTCAAGGTGTAACAGGTATTTCTACACTTGCGATAGGCTCATTCATTACATTGCTCATGATTGTCTTTGGCAGTGCGTTGACTATGAAAGTGCAGTATCACATGCTAGATGAAAGATCTTTCATCTCAGCGGTAGGGGTTTCTACTGCTGAATTGTTGAGCCCATTCCGTAAGATTAATAAATAATTAGATTTATTCATAAGGTGCTTTGCAACGCGTTCGTTATGAGTATAATGAGCACCCCTCGTATATCTGCAGATCGTTTTATTAGGTAGTCACTGCCGGGGTACTCCATGAACTTGGTTTATACCGCTATCGCGGTGTCGCCAGTGTGATATGGGCCGTTAGCTCAGTTGGTAGAGCAGTTGGCTTTTAACCAATTTGTCGAGCGTTCGAGTCGCTCACGGCCCACCAGAATCAAGAACTTAGAAGTTGTTAATGTTAAGTTTGTCCAATTCACTGCAATCTGTCCAATTCAATTATAGTATTTCCGGCCTAACTGGGTAATGTTTGCACGTTGTCTGTGTTGATGTGTAGTAGCTCAAATCTAAACTGACAGACTCCTATCAATAACGGGTAACTGTACGATCAGATCTGAGCTACTACAAAGTGTAATAGTTCAGACCCGATCTGACAATTAGCAATCCACAAGGGTTGCAAAAGCGAGGGTTACCCGTTTTGATAAAGGTGTTGAACTTTAGATCAATAGAGCAAGCGAACAACCTAGATTTGGCGGACTTCAAATGCCGATATCTTGTGGTTGATGATATTTGGATCCCTCTCGGGGAGTCGCTCTTGATAGAGACGTTCTCCCCCGCTTGGAATCGTGTTGTAGATGGGTTTGGAAATCATGACCCTGGAGTGGCCGATACAATTAAAAGCGATCTCCATGGGACGTCCTACATCCTGGCCGCTCATGGGCAGAACACTTAAAAGATAGCGATAAATCAGAAGCAGAGATTGTAGCTGGGCTAGACGTAAGCTAAATACTGGACAATCCGCATATTGGTTGCCGGATTGATAGACGTTTTCTGCGGTAAGTCCAGGTTGGAGAAACAAGTATTACCTGCACGAACATTGATTGCTTTTGGATAAACTAATTTCATTGCCTTACACTTCTCTATTCTTGTT
This sequence comes from uncultured Gammaproteobacteria bacterium, assembly GCA_951812785.1. Classification (GTDB taxonomy): domain Bacteria; phylum Pseudomonadota; class Gammaproteobacteria; order UBA4575; family UBA4575; genus UBA1858. The sequence continues at coordinate 1,156,394 of OX638335.1, read as the reverse complement.
TAGATACTTGAAGATCAAGTAACAGATGAGTGTTGGAATTAACGGCACCACACTGATACCAGCACCAGGTGCTATGGCCTCAACTAATACAAAAAACGCAGCCAATCCAAACATAATTGTTGCTAAACCAAAAATCCATGCAAGTAATACCCTCATCAAAATCCCCTAAACCATAAAAACCCTTTGACAGTCCGGGCATTGTACAGGCTGTACCCAATATGGCAAGTGGGGTACAGAAGGAAAAGCTAATGATTCTGATAATAGACAGCTCATGTCTGTATGAATTGGGATAAGCTTGTTCAAGCTCTTAAGTCATAATAAAACAAGATTCTACAAACTCGGATGCTTGGGCATGGTCTTTCCAAGCTTGGCGATGTAATGCTTGGGGAGCCTGGAGCCCAGGACCATATTCCCCCAAGATTTCTGGTCGACACGTCTATCGGTACACGTCTTTGCCTTGACGTTTGAAGAGACTTCAATGTTATAATTAACAGATCATTTCAAAATAACGTGGAAATAAAAACAGAATATTAGGATGCCGCGAGGTTTTTTATGAAATTGATTAGCCAACTCAAACTGAACCATAAGCCACATCAGATTTCTCTCCTCCTGCTACTGGTTTTACCATACGCGGTCTCATCACATCCGGGAGCTACCGCACAAGCGATGGCTGTCACTATTGCCGGACTGGCTGTGATCTCTGGGACGTGGCGTGGAATCAGAGGCATTGTCATAAGGGATCATCATCCTAATACCCTGGAAAAGAAACATAAGGCCGTCAGTAATGAGGCCACACGCAAGACGACAACAGCAGACGTTATCCGGGTGATTGATGGCGATACGATTAAGGTGAGGCTGGGGAAGAAACACTACACCGTGCGCCTGATTGGCATTGATGCCCCGGAAACCGTGCATCCGGCCAAGCCGGTTGAGTGTTTTGGCAAAGAGTCCAGTGACTATTTGAAAGGAGTGCTTACCGGGAACACGGTGACATTAGAAGGGGATGGTATGAGTGCTAACAAGGATAAATATAATCGGCTATTAAAAATACGTTGTCCTGAATAGGGAAGACATTAATGCAAAACTGGTGCGTCAAGGGTATGCCCGCACATATACCAGGTTCCCGTTTCAGCGTAGGGGCCGGTATATAGACTATCAAAGCCAGGCAAGAGCTGAACAAATCGGGCTTTGGAAGCATTGCGAGGTACTTGAATAGTGGGCGCTTTCCCACAACGTCAATGCCCTCCTTTCAGTCAGTACCAAATTGCCACTGAAACACTTTCATAGTAAAAGAAGACTAGGCAACGATCAAATCGTTGCTGGAAGCATGGTATCGAAGACAAGCACACACCCGATTGACAGAAAAAACAGGACGATTGGCAAAAATGATTGGGGTTACCCCCACGTCCATAGCAGTGAAAACTTTCACATTGCGTTGGGGGGTCTTGTTCTTCTAGAGGAGATATCTCATACAACTGGAAGATAATACTCTTGCCCCATCGAATCGTTGACTACGTGGTAGTGCATGAACTTTGCCATTTGATAGAGCACAACCATTCCGCTAACTATTGGAAAGAAGTCGCTAAGTACATCCCTGATTGGAGAGGATGTCGACAATGGTTGAAGTTTAACCCGCCTATTTTTTGAGTATTCGCTCTAACTGACGATTTGTCCTCTCATTAAATGTAGTAGTCGCGACTACTACATTTAATATCATGGGTCTTTATTTTCTAAGTTTAAAAAAATAGCATTAAAAAATATTTCAAGTCCTGTATATGTTTGTAAATTGCTGGGCAACAGTCTTTCTTTAAATCAATTAAACACAAGTGTTTTTAGTAAGTCTAGGTTTCCGAAATTACTGTCTGCAACAATGATGGCTTGTTTGATGGTTGCTAATGTTGCTATGTTGAATCATTACTATTTGGACGTAACTGACGCATTGCAAAATCAAGTGATTATAGAAGAGCAAGGCTTAGATGCTCAGCACTTTGAATTTCACACTACAGTTGATTTTTGGGGTGATTACGAACTGCCAAAAACAAATGGGTTGCACAAGTCTCAAATTATAAAGAACTCGAAAAATAATCAGCTATTAAGAGTTGTTGAAAAAGTAGAGGTGCTTAGTAGTGAATTCCAGCATCTTCGTAATCAAATCAGTTCCAGTGATGACAGAGTGAATCGACAGATTGTTGTGGCCGCCAATATATTAACTAAGCAAGAGAAATTACTTGATAGGTTGCTGGCTGAAAAGCAGCAAGATAGATATATGAGCTTAACATCTCCTGATTTTTTGGTTGAGTTGCTTGATTCGTTTAGTAAAAATAATTCTGAGGAAAGTGATTTCCCTACTGCGGTAGTAAACTAGCAAGAAGACATTAGCTGTTTGAGTTGCGTTAATCGTAAACACGCCAATCAAAATAAAGAAGAGCTATTGCAAGACGGACAACCTAGTAAGATGGCAGTATTGGTGGGAGGTATTAGTGGTGACAGTGCACATATACTGCGAAACAAATGCTGTTTTGGTTGCGAGTTATGAGTTGATGACAAGATATTGGGCATCAGAAGGAACTTATTTGCGTTTTCATCATTGTAAGAGTGATCAATCTGTAGTGTTACTTGAGAGGAATTTAGCACCTATACCTATAATCATGAATGTTCAAGAACCTTACTTGACTGATGATGCTTTGCAGAATGTTGATAGGTCCGTTGACTATATGATTGATAAGTTAGTGCTAAATCAAGCAGAATATTTATGAGTATGAATAGTAATTTTTCTACGCTACAACAGATCCCAATGCTTCGGCATTATTCTGAAAAAGATCTTGAACCGCTTATATCTAAAAGTAGTATTAAATCAATTCGTAAAAATACTATTGTTATCTTGGAGAGTGACGAAGCTCAATCTGTCTATTTTATTCTACAAGGTGCTGTCCGAGTATTTCGAGAAAATGGCCGAGGAAGAGAGATGACCTTAAATGAATTGGGGAAAGGAGATTTATTTGGGGAGCTAGCATGGTTTTCTAAAAATGCTAGAAGTGCATCAGTAATCACCAAACAGCAGTCAAAATTGCTTGTTATTCAAGCCAAGGATTTTGAGAGCTTTTATCGTCAACATCCAGAGATACCGCATGCGATGGCATTAAAGTGTGCCGATCAAATTTCTGTATTATCAAGGCATCTTGAAGCGGTCACACTAGAAGATATTCAGCAAAGAGTCATGTGGGTGCTGCGTTCGTATGCTTCAGTTGATGATAATGCTTTGGTTAGTTCTGCAACGCATAAAGAGTTAGCAAATCTACTTGGTAGTTCGCGAGAATCTGTTAGTCGAGCAATTCAGGAGTTAAAGTTAAGTGGTCATATTAAATTAAAACATAAGTCTATCTGTTTGTCTGAGCACGTGTCCTAAAGCACAAAATAGTGTTTCATTATAGCTCCTTCTGGAGCAATTTCAGATGTCTAGTGTATTTCCGTTAGTAAGTGAGTACTGTTGTTATCCGATCTTAAAGTAATCTCTGCATCACGTTAAAGGTCTGTAGAGAAATAGAATTGCTAATTAATAGTCGTATTGTTCGACAATAATCGAAATGCCTAAAATACAAAGGCATGTGATGGAGAGTAATAAAAGAATATTCGATATTGTTTTGCTGTTAGATCGGATAATGTAGGCAGCAAGTGCGGTAAGTGCGGCAATGGCTAGATATAAAACGATAGCGCGCATATTATTTTTCTTTTAGTTCAATGGGAACATCGTAAGGTAACGGCATTATTTGCGCACTATTACCTGATGGTGATCCTATAGCGAGTTGATTTTGTTTTACTGCTTCAATTCTTAACACTGCTAGGCCGGAATATTTCTTGCCAGCCTCAGTGATAACTGACATGAACTTACCTATAGGCTGATCTGAATCTTGAGTATAAATATCATCGCCGATATTTATTGGCTCGTCTTGTTCGACTTCAATTCTAAACATGCGTCTATTCGTGTTGCCAAGGTAATGCAATCTGGCAACAATTTCTTGTCCAGGGTAGCAGCCTTTGCTAAAGCTAACGCCTTCTATTAATTCCATGTTGGCCATTTGAGGAACAAAAGCTTCTTGTGTATTAATTGTGATATTCGGTATGCCAGCCATAATGTCTAACCACTGCCAATAAGTGTTTGAATAAACATTGATATTATTTGTATCTAAAGAGGTGATTTCTTTATGCAATGTTTCGTCGCCAATGATTAAATAGCGCGGGCTAATACCGGGGATGTTCATGCAGACTAGAGCGTTACTGGTGCTCACTTGATATTCGTCTTTGGGCACTTCGAGTTTTAAGGAGTTGAGAATTTCACCCGAGGCATCGTTACATAATCCAATTAGTGATGTTTCATCCAAAGCTTTTATGCTCACTTTTGAACGCATGATGTACATTTGTAAACGTTCCATGATCGCTTCAGCAATATCTTTCGAAATGATCAATAAAAACTCATCTCCACGCTTACAAATATAGAAAATTGCCAACATGCGACCTTTAGGTGTGCTGTAGCTGCTTAGTTGACCAGTAGCAGGACTGATTGCATTAATATCATTCGAAAACTGACCCTGTAAAAATTGTGCTGCATCTTCTCCGTCAATTTGATAGCAGGCTAAATGGTCAATCTTTACCAGTGAAGGTTTGTCCAAATCGATTGAAAATCGATCTGGTGTAGTCGCGTTGTCTAGAATGCTGGCTGTCACTATGGATTTCCTGTACTAGTTAGAGTGCGTATTTGATTGCAAAATTAGCTTGTTAAGCTAGCTTCTGAAGCCAAAGTAATGTAATTTTCTGCCTCTTGTTATACCTCCACGGGTATACAATTCATGCGCTAGCCACTATGATTTTGAATATAACCAGTACATTAGTAGAGTTATAAGGTCATACTATATCAAATTGAGTGGGTACGACTAATATTATTAGTCCGTGCCTAGTAAGTAATACAGGAAGTTAGGAGTCATTTTTCATGGGCACACCTCAACGGCCATTGTCGCCACATTTAGGGATATACCGCTGGCAGCTAACCATGGCGTTATCTATTCTTCATCGCATGAGTGGAGTATTCCTCAGCGTTGGTGCTGTTGTTATGGTTGTGGTGCTTGCTGCCATCGCGACAGGATCAAGTCAGTTTGAAACAGTCCAATCTTGGTTGGCTCATCCAATAGGGTTGCTTTTGCTTGTCGGCTGGTCATTTGCACTTTACTTGCATTTAGTTAATGGTGTGCGTCATTTAATATGGGATGCCGGTGTCGCATTAGAGAAAAATACCGCGAATCGATCAGGTCTTTTTGTTATTGCATTTGCAGTGCTAGCAACGGCAGCAACATGGGCACTCGCTTGTGAGGAGTTAGTGTAAATGAGTTTAAGAACACCGTTATCAAATGCTAAGGGTCTAGGATCAGCTAAAGAAGGCGCACATCATTGGTGGGCGCAGCGATTAACGTCTATAGCGTTGGTTCCACTGACGATATGGTTAGCGTTTACCATTGCTAGTTTTGGTGAATTTAGTTATAGCGCTGTCATTTTATGGATGCAGTCGCCATTAGTGGCGGTGGCATTGGCATTACTTGTCGTGACAATGTTCTATCACGTACAGCTTGGGGTACAAGTTATCATCGAAGATTATGTCAGTGGCTGGAGAAAAGTAGCCTCATTAATCGCTCTGAATTTTGCATGTATTGCTTTTACATTCATGGGCTTATTTTCAATTATTGAAGTATCTTTGTAATTCTATGGGCGAAAGTTATAAGTTTATAGACCACACTTACGACGTGCTCGTTGTCGGTGCTGGTGGCGCGGGTCTGCGTGCAACATTCGGCATGGTCGTGAGTGGATTATCAACGGCATGTATCACTAAAGTATTTCCTACGCGCAGCCACACTGTGGCGGCGCAGGGAGGCATGAGTGCCTCGTTGGGAAATATGGGTGAAGATGATTGGCGTTGGCACATGTATGACACGGTTAAAGGATCAGACTGGCTAGGCGACCAAGATGCTATCGAATATATGTGTCGAGAAGCTGTGCCAGCCATTGTCGAGCTAGAGCATTACGGTGTGCCATTTTCTAGAACTGACGATGGAAAAATTTATCAGCGTCCATTCGGTGGCATGACCACACGATACGGTGAAGGGATTGCCCAACGAACTTGTGCGGCGGCGGATCGAACAGGGCATGCAATTTTGCATACTTTGTATCAGCAATCACTGAAACATAATGCTGAGTTCTATATTGAGTACTTTGCCATCGATTTATTGATGGACGATGATGGGACTTGCCGAGGCGTGATTGCAATTGACCTGGCCACCGGTGAATTACACCGTTTCCGGGCTCACCAAGTGTTGTTAGCGACAGGCGGATATGGTCGTACTTACTTCTCTTGTACTTCAGCACATACATGCACAGGTGACGGTAATGCTATGATTTTGCGGGCAGGAATGCCTTTGCAAGATATGGAATTTGTTCAATTCCATCCCACTGGTATTTACGGTTCGGGTTGCTTGATTACTGAGGGTGCTCGCGGTGAAGGCGGGTACCTAACGAATGTGCAAGGCGATCGTTTCATGGAACGTTATGCGCCAAATGCCAAAGACTTAGCGTCTAGAGACGTTGTTAGTCGCTCTATGACGATGGAAATCAATGAAGGACGAGGCATTGGTGATGAAGCTGATCATATACATTTACATCTAGAGCATTTAGGTGCAGATGTGATCAATGAAAAACTTCCCGGTATTGCTGAGAGTGCAAGAATATTTGCTGGTGTCGATGTGACTAAAAATCCAATTCCTGTGTTACCGACCGTCCATTACAACATGGGTGGAATTCCTACTAATCATTATGGCCAAGTCGTTAATTTAGTGAATGGTGATCCCGATACGGTGATGCCAGGCTTAATGGCCATTGGTGAAGCTGCCTGTGTATCTGTTCATGGTGCCAATCGATTGGGTTCTAATTCTTTGTTAGATTTGATTGTCTTTGGACGTGCGGCAGCGATTAGAGCAGCGGAGTTAGTGAAGCCGAATACGCCACACCCAACCTTGCCAGAACATGCCACTGAAAAAGTCATGGATCGCTTTGATGCATTGCGTTATTCAAATGGCAGTACATCGACTGCTGACCTACGCTTGAACTTGCAGAAAACAATGCAGACTCATGCTGCAGTATTTAGGACGGGTGAATCATTATCAATCGGTTTAGAAAAAGTCAGCGCTTTGTACAAGCAATTTGATGACGTAAAAGTTACTGATAAATCATTAGTTTGGAACACAGACTTAATTGAAACTCTAGAATTGTCTAATTTGTTTCCCCAAGCTATCGCGACGGTTGCTTCAGCTTTGAATCGGCCTGAAAGTCGCGGTGCTCATGCGCGTGATGATTATAAAGATCGTGATGATGAGTCATGGATGAAACACACACTAGCGACAGTGTCAGATGACGGTAAAGTAGATATTGATTATCGTCCGGTACATTTGACCACGTTGACAGATGAAGTAGACGTATTCCCGCCAAAAGCGCGTGTTTATTAAAGTATATAGAAATAGGTAAAAGGATTAGAGGAGCTATTTCATGGCTGAATTTTCACTTCCAGCAAACTCGATAGTCAAAAAGGGCAAGATTTTTGAAGCCCCGGCAGCGGCCAAGAACATTAAGCGATTTAAAATCTATCGCTATAACCCAGACGACGGTCAAAACCCGAGCGTAGACACTTATGATATCGATCTAGATGCCTGCGGACCAATGGTGCTGGATACGTTGATTAAGATTAAGAATGAAATCGATCCTACACTAACGTTTAGACGTTCTTGTCGAGAAGGAATTTGCGGCTCATGTTCAATGAACATTGATGGTATGAATACACTGGCTTGTATTAAAGCCATTGATGAGATTAAAGGGGATGTGAAGGTTTACCCGCTACCTCATATGGATGTAGTGAAAGATTTAGTGCCTGATTTAACTAACTTCTATGCTCAATACGCGTCTATTGAGCCATGGATGCAAACAGATACGCCTCCGCCACCAGATCGTGAGCGTCTTCAGTCGAAAGAAGATCGTGAAAAATTAGAGGGTCTGGAAGAATGCATTTTATGTGCATGTTGCTCGACCAGTTGCCCTAGTTATTGGTGGAATAGTGACCGTTATCTGGGGCCTGCAGCCTTACTAGCAGCCTATCGCTGGATTGCTGATAGCCGTGATGAAGCGACAGGTGAGCGATTGGATGAATTAGAAGACCCATTCAAGCTATATCGTTGTCACACCATTATGAATTGTACTAACGCGTGTCCGAAGAACTTAAACCCTGCTAAAGCGATTGCAGAGATTAAGAAGCTCATCGTCCAACGACGCAACTGATTACTTCGAATTTAAATCCATCAATCATGTCGGGTTCCTCTGACCTCTCAAAGTTACGCTGGCGCTGCCGTCGAGGAACTAAAGAATTAGATACCTTAACGATGCGCTATCTTGAGCATTTTTATGCTGATGCTGATCAACATGAACAATGTGCGTTTGTAGAGCTTTTGGCCCTGCAAGATCCGGAATTGCATGAGATACTCACACGCGACCGTCAGGTAATTGATCCTCTTATTGTTGCTATTGTGGATAGAATTCATTCAATTTGATTCAGCAGTTCAAAGTTAAACCATCTAGTGCTCTAGCAGTTTGTATAGTTATTGCTCATGCGTTTACTATTATCAGCGTTCTATGCTTTGACGTAGCAATAATTGTTAGAGCAAGTGTTGCCCTGTTGTTAATGATTTCTTTGGCGTGGAATCTTTATAAATGGTCGCATAATCATTACTTCATCAAATATGAATCCGCTTATACCCGCTGGAGCATGTCATTAGATGCTCGACGGTGGCAGCAATATGAAACTGTTTCTATCGCTTATTTAAATGGTGCGTTTGTCTGGATAATTCTGAGTTCACCTAGTCGCGTCAGTAGAGCTGCAATAATTGGAGTAGATTCGATGTCTGCTGAAAGATTCTTGCAATTACGCCGATGTATACTTTGTCCTGATATACTTGATTATTGAATTTAGCCACCTTAACGACTGATAAATATTAGATATGCACTGTTTCGCTAGTCACGCAAAAATCCATCATCCAGATCCAAATACATTTGCAGGTTTAATGGAAAATTATGAAAATAACTATATAAAACTCATAAAGTTATGTGGCAATTTTGATAATCTACATGAATATAGCTTTTCGCGTATTAGTAATGCATTAGATTTACATCTACACGTTATTGAACGAACCAAATATACCATTACGCTGAATCTCACTTACCGGCTTATAGAGTACGATGATAGTAAGCCCAAAGATGTACCTAATATGCTGATCAGAGTTTACTTCGATGCCATGCAAGCAGAGGTGCTGCATAGAGAAACCAAGAGAGCATCAATAAGTGAGATAAATGATAGTCATCTGCGTAATAAATGGAAAGATAATCGGTTCCTATATAAATGGCTGTACTTCTTTATAGCGCAAGGTCATGTCTTTAGATGTGGAAATGAGCTGAAATAATTGCATATAAATCATACAATTAGTTTTAAGAATACATCTTAATAAGAGTCACTAGTGGCTGATGTATAAGGCAACAATAGGTAAGTATATTTAAAAAAATAAATGAAACTAGAGACAAAAAATACACTCTAATAACTTAGGTTATTTAAGTATAAATTTCAAGGTACAAAGGTGGTCAAAATGAAGTTATCCACAAAAGCGCGTCATGCAATTACCGCAATGATGGATCTTGCGATCAATGATAAGGTCCGACCTGTCACATTGGCTGAAATATCTCAAAGCCAGGGAATATCATTATCTTATTTAGAGCAGCTATTTGCAAAATTGCGTAAAAGCGAATTAGTGATTGGAGTGCGTGGGCCCGGCGGTGGTTATAAATTGTCTCGTGCTCCTGGTGAAATTAGTGTTGCTCAAATTATCTCGTCAATTGATGATTACAGTCCCCATGCGGCGCAACAAGTACCAGCTGAGCTTAGTTTAGAGAAGAAGTATGTTATACTCGTACTTTGGGAAGAGTTAAGTGAAAAAATTTATAGCTTTCTAAATGGTATTACCTTGGCAGAATTTGCAAATCGTCCAAGTATGCTTAATGTGGGCTCTGAACAGAGCGAGCCTGTGAATAATGGAGGCCATTATCCAGATAGGTCAGCAGCATAAAATGAATTATTAAATTAGCTTGCTTATTTAAAGCCCTAACTCTTAGGGCTTTTTTATTGTTTAGAGATAATACCTGACAGACCATTCCAGAAATAGTTAAAATGCCTCTTCTGAAAACACTGCATCGTTTTAGTTATCGGAAAACTAATTAGTTAATGGGTAGAAATAAACAATTTGAATTAAACCATGTGCTTGATTGTGCAATGCGTGAATTCTGGTGTAAGGGTTAGCGCAACTTCAATATCTAGGCTAGAAGCTGAAATGGGGATCAGTCGTCAGAGTCTCTACGATACCTTCAAAAGTAAGAGTGCTTAAGTATTACCATGAAAACGTCATCGTGAAAAATTTTGCATTAATAGAAAATTCTTCTTCGCCAAAAGCGGGAATTTGTGAATATTTTTATGCTAGAGCAAAAGAAGCTTTAAATAATTCAAGCATTAAAGGTTGCTTAGTAACTAATTCAATTGCTGAGTTGGCTCAGCATGATAGTCAAGTTAGAACTCAAACTAATATAACAATTCAGCATATGAGATCTGTTTTTAGAGACGCATTGGAGCGTGCTCAAATTATTGATGAAATTCCATGTCAATCAAAAAGCTAATCACTAAATAGGAGGAGAAATTTAAATGAAGCAAGAAATTACAGTTGATGGATTAAAGTTAAATATAAATATAGAAGAGTGTGGTAGCGGCGAAGAAACACTTTTAATGGTTCATGGTATCCCTACTAACGCTCGGCTTTGGCGACATGTTCAAGAGAATTTAAAAGATCGTTATCGTACCCTTGCGATGGATATGGTCGGTTATGGCCAATCAGATATGCCATTAAACGATTTTAAACATTCGTTTATGAATCAGGCAGAAGCAGTTAAAGGAGTAATTGACGGCCTAGGATTAAAAGGTAAAGTCATCCTTGTTGCGCATGATCATGGTGGCGGTGTTGCTCAAGTGTTTGCTACAAAATACTGTGACTATATTTCTCGTCTAATTTTAATTAATCCAGTTTGCTTTGATCAGTGGCCTGTATGTGAAGTGGAAGCGCTTGCAGGTTTGGATGGAGCTCCAGACGAAGTGTTGCAGATGGCGATGGCACAGGCGGTAGCAGGGTTTCCTGCGTTGATGCGCATGGGTAGCTATGATGGTTCACCATTTACAGACAAAAATTGCAAACAAAATTATTTGCAATTTTGGGGAAGAGGGCCAGGTATGACTGGTTTTAAATCATTAATTCGTATTTCAGCGGACCCTCAAAACTCAGACACTGATGTTGACCATAGTAAAATTACATGCCCAACTATGGTGATGTGGGGTGTGAATGACAATTTTATGTCTGCATCAGCCGCAGAGAAACTAAAAGAAAGAATTTCGGGTCCAACGCGAGTGCAATACATTGAGCGAGCAGGGCACTGGGTGCAAGAAGATCGACCTGACGAAGTCGCAAAATATATTAATGACTTTGTGACTGAGTGGAAGGGCGTTAATTTATAAAATCTATTACTCGCATAGTAACCATCTAATCATATCGCGCTCTTTGATTAATTCTTTTTCAGAGAGCGCGATCATCTCACGCGAAAATTCATCTAATTCTAAATCTGTAATGGTATTAAATTCACGAGTGTTACAACGAGCCGGGAATGAATACATAAGCTCACTGGTCACGCCATAACTTCCTGTTGAGTAACTACCCATGCTGACCCAGCTATTTTTGTCAGAACCAAGTATCCAGTCACGCATATGGTCAATAGCAGCAGATGCAGCAGATGCAGCAGAAGAAGCACCACGTGCTTCAATGACTTCAGTGCCTCGTTTTTGAACGCGCTTAATAAATTCATTTCGATACCAATTTATATCGATTAAATCGTAAGCCTTTTTGTCATTCACCGTGCAGTGTTGTAAATCAGGGAATTGAGTTGTCGAATGGTTACCCCAGACAGTAACGTTATTTATTGCTGAAGAATGTTTGCCCACTTTTTCTGCAAGCATGCTGATAGTGCGATTATGGTCTAAACGCATCATTGAAGTGATTTGGTTAGGTTGTAAATTGGGTGCATTATGTAAAGCAATTAAGGCATTGGTGTTGGCAGGATTGCCCACGACTAAAACACGAACATCTTTAGCTGCGTTTTCACTAATAGCTTTTCCGGTCGGCTTGAATATTGCGCCATTTGCGCTTAGTAAATCTTGCCTCTCCATTCCTTTGCCTCTAGGTCTAGAGCCAATAAGAAAAATATAATCTGCATCGCCAAATCCGGTGGAGAAATCTGCAGTGGCAACTATTTTGTTGAGCGTGGGAAAAGCACAGTCATTGAGTTCCATCACCATGCCTGTTAATGCAGGCAGTACGGGTTCAATTTCTATCAAGTGTAAGTTAACGGGTTGATCGGGACCAAATAGATTGCCCGCTGCTATACGAAAAGCAATGGCATAGCCAATGTTTCCTCCGGCACCTGTAATAGCAATAGTGACTGGTTTTTTCATAGTGAATTCACACATAATAATTTAGTGGTAATGATAGCGAAACAAGCCTTGTCTGTCACAGAGATTTATGCGGTCGCGCTAAGTAGTCGTGAGAGCGCATTTCAAGTAATCGACTCACAGTGCGTTGGAATTCAAATGATAATTTTTTTCCTTTGTATAAATCATGAGCACTAGTTTCAGCAGAGATAATGACCTTAACGCTTCGATCATAAAACTCATCAATTGCAGTAATGAAACGACGTGCAATATCATCGTTATTAGTTAGTACCGGAATGTTTGAAATTAATACCGTGTTAAAGCATCGGCCAATTTCAATATAATCTGCTGCACTGCGTGGACCGCCACACAAGTCGCTGAAACATAGCCACACAGTACCATCAGCGCAGCGAATTGTTTGAATGCTTCTACCTTCTATGCGTAAGCATTCATTTGCTACTCCTGGTTCAGGGGAGACGTGCATAAAGTTATCTGTCATCACTTGATGTGCATTTTCATCAAGTGGGTGATGATAAATATCAGCATGTTCTAAATATTCCAAGCGGTGATCAGTATTGCCACCTAATTCGATTACATTTGTCTGTTGTTTAATAAGATCAATAGCAGGAAGAAATTTTTGTCTTTGTAGTCCCCCCTTGTACAAATTATCAGGGTGACAATTACTGGTAGTAACTAAAATGATTCCATGTGAAAAGAATGCTTCAAGCAATCCCGCAAGGATCATTGCATCACCAATATCAGAAACAAACAGTTCATCTAAACAAATGATATCGCAACGTTGCTTGAAACTTTCTGCCACAATCAATAAAGGGTTTTCCTCGTTTTTAATGTCTCGCAACTGATAATGAATCTCTCGCATGAAACGATGGAAGTGCAAACGTAGTTTTTTATCTGTAGGTAAGCAATCATAAAAAATATCCATTAAGTAGGTTTTGCCGCGTCCTACAGAACCCCATATGTACAACCCTTGTGCGTGGTTATTTTGTTTTTTCAAGCGACGAAAAACGCCTGTTAATTTACTGCTTAATGAAATCTCATTGGTTAGGTTTTGGTTTGAGACATGAGAATGCAAAGCATCAAGTTGCTCTACGACGTTCATTTGCATCTCGTCATAGTTCAATTCGTTGGCATCTAGCGCAGCTTGATAACGTTTTCTTGGCATAGTGAGTAAATTTAAAAATACGGCTAAAATTCAGTGAGTTCCAGTGGTCGTTTCGGCAGTTGTTGCCATATTTTACAGGGTGAGTCTTTAACTTTTTGATTATTATAAACTTATATTTATTGGCGCCATTGATGCTGTATACCTAGTAAGCTTCACAACAGTGATCAAAATTTATTTGATTGCTACGTTGTTATTCTCGACTCTTCCTGATTAGGGCATTCAGTTATGGGTGATCTATTTTTTACCTGAAGTATCCGTCCCCGTAAAGTATTCTCTGTACCAGTTTAGTGCTTATCTTAGCGTGCTTTTCACCATACAATTGGCGTTAATTCTTACATTAGTCTCAGTAAAGTGTTTTATTTGTTGGATTATAATTAAAAAATGAGTAATGGACCGTTAATGATTGATCTTGAAGGGACTGAAATCAGTCCTGAAGAGCACCTATGGTTATCTCATCCTGTAGTAGGCGGAGTAATTCTCTTCACTAGAAACTATCATGATAAGAATCAGCTAGCATCTTTAATAAGCGAGCTTCACGCAATTAAAAAGCCCAAATTATTGGTAGCCGTGGATCAAGAGGGCGGGCGCGTACAACGTTTTCGCGAAGAATTCACTGAATTTCCCCCAATGAGATGTTTGGGGGAAATTTACGATAAAGAACCTAAGAAAGCCCTTCAACTAACAGAAATTCTCGCGTGTCGATTAGCTACGGAATTGCGTGAGATCGGCGTCGACTTTACTTTTGCGCCTATTCTAGATCTTGATACTGGGGAGAGCATAGTCATTGGTGACAGAGCTTTTCATAGTGATATAGATGCGGTTAGCGCTTTAGCTAGTAATTTCATGTTAGGTCTTCGCAAAGGTGGCATGGAATCAGTCGGTAAACATTTTCCAGGGCATGGTGCCGTCACTGCAGATTCTCATTTTGAGTGTCCGATTGATCATCGTTATGAAAATGATTTGCAGTTAGCTGACATGATTCCATTTCAACGCTTAATTGGTCACGGTATAGCCGGAATAATGTCTGCACATGTCGTTTACGAGCATGTGGATAAAAAGCCGGCAAGTTTTTCGCCATATTGGTTAACTCGTGTACTGCGTGAGCAAATGAGATTTGAAGGTGTTATTTTCAGTGATGACTTATCTATGAAAGGTGCTCATGTGGTAGGTAGTATTCAAGAGCGCTTACAAGCTGCATTAGATGCGGGATCCGATATGGTTTTAATATGTAATAATCCACAGGATATCCCACCTGCACTTGAGCAACTCGATGGTTACAATAATCCTAGCTCTCAATTACGATTGGCACGCTTTCATGGTAAAACACCTCAGCCATTGACTGATGCGCAACAAGATCTTCTTAATGAGTTTATTCACTCATATCAAATCAACAAGAGTATGTCGCTAAATTTATAATTAAAAATTGTTATGCAAGCCTTACTAGAAAAAATTAAAAATATCATTGCCAATGATCTAATTGACATTTGGGTCTATGAAGTTTTTGCTGTTGTTTTTGGAGTATTAATTCTGGCATTTATTGCCAGACGTGTACTGGTTAAATTAGCAGATAAAGCAGAAGTGACTTGTAACCCATGGGATAATGCTTTAATAAATGCAGTTCGCAAACCATTGCGTTATACGATTATCATCATAGGTATTTCTTACGCTGCACAAATTGCTGGAGCTCAAGCTGATGCTGAAATATTTAACTATATCAATACAATTCGTTATGTCTTGATTGTATCGATGATGTCATGGGCATTAATGTCTTTTGTAGCACGTTTTGAAAATGGCACAATTCAGCAAAAATTTCAGACAGGGCAGCCTGTTGATCGAACATCTATACATGCTATAGGTAAAGTAATAAGAACAGCTATTTTTATCACCACTGCATTAATTATTTTACAAACATTAGGTTTTAGTGTGTCAGGTGTTTTAGCATTCGGTGGTATTGGCGGTATCGCTATTGGGTTTGCTGCGAAAGATCTGTTGTCCAACTTCTTTGGTGGATTGATGATTTTTCTGGATCGACCATTTACGGTAGGAGATTGGATAAGTTCACCTGATAGAAAAATTGAAGGAATAGTGGAATCGATAGGTTGGCGCCTGACAACAATACGTACATTTGATAAGCGTCCTTTATTTGTGCCGAATTCTATATTCGCTACTATCGCTGTTGAAAATCCCTCACGCATGTCGCATCGACGTATATACGAGACTATAGGGTTACGTTACGATGACGTGGAACAAATGGAACGCATTGTAGAAGATGTAAGATCAATGTTGAAAGCGCATGAAGAAATAGATCAATCGCAAACCATGATTGTTAATTTTAATGCTTTTAATGAATCGTCAGTAGATTTCTTTGTATACACATTTACCAAAACCACTAATTGGGTATACTTTCATGAAGTTAAACAAGATGTTCTTCTGAGAATATCTAATATCGTTTTGGCTAATGGTGCTGAGATGGCATTTCCAACCACTACTATGTTTTTGCAACAAAGCCAGCAGTTAAACAAAATTTAAAAGTTCTCATGGCAAATTTATCCTCGCAAGAGTTACAAGAAGTTAAAGAAAATTCAGATTTAATTTTTAGTGCTAGCCAAATTAAAACAGCAGTAGAGAAAATGGGTCTAGAGCTAGAAACCAAGATTAAAAATAAGAATGCTATTCTGATATGTGTCATGAATGGTGGGATCATAATAACATCTGATCTATTGAGGTGCATGGATTGTGATGTGCGCTTAGATTATCTGCAAGTAGCTCGTTACCTTGAAAAAACAGTGGGAGGTAGTCTGCATTGGCTAAAAGAACCGCAACTATCATTAGAAGGTCAAACAGTTGTTCTGGTGGATGATATTTATGATGAAGGCTATACAATGGATGAGCTAGTCTCTTATTGTAAAAAGCATGGGGCTAAAGAAGTCATCACAGCAGTATTGTTGTTAAAAAGAAAATCAACTCCTCAAGTCGATATTAAGCCTGATATCTATGGGTTAGAAGTAACAGATCGTTATGTTTACGGATACGGAATGGATTACAAAGGTTATTTGCGAAATGTTCCTGCGGTCTACGCAATTTCAGAATAACAATTAGGCGCAAAAAACATGCAAGACATAGCAATTATTGGTGGTACTGGATTAGCTTCATTTCCGGGGTTAAAAATTATTCGTAAAGAAGTGGTACGCACACCTTTTGGTGAGCCATCAGGACCTGTTACCTACGGCGATTATTGTGGGAAGAGAATAATATTTTTACCTAGACATGGGTCACGTCATACTATCCCGCCTCACATGGTGAATTATCGAGCTAATATTTGGGCGTTACGTGATAAGCAAGTGAAATATATTATTGCTATTGCTGCAGTCGGTGGAATACATGCAGATATTAATCCTGCTAGAATAGTTATTCCTGATCAGATTATTGATTATACCTATGGACGTCAGCATACATATTTCGAAAAAGATTTAAATCAAGTTAAGCATATAGACTTTTCTAATCCTTATGATCAAACTTTACGTGAGAAAATTATTAAGGCTGCACATCTGATTAGCATTGATGCCTTTGAAGGCGGGATTTATGGGGCAACTCAAGGGCCCCGTCTAGAAACAGCAGCTGAAGTTAATAAGCTAGAACGTGATGGTTGCGACATCGTAGGCATGACAGGTATGCCTGAAGCCGCATTGGCAAGAGAGCTTGAAATGGGCTATGCCCATTGCGCAATGTCAGTTAACTGGGCAGCAGGTCGTAGTGAAGAATTAATTACTTTAGAGTCAATTCGAGAATGCACAGAAGTTGGTATGGAAAAAGTGCGCATGCTGTTAGCTAAGTTAATGGAAATAGCTTAGCTGCTAAAATTTATTGTTTAATTTTCTTTAATTGGTGTTGCTTCTATTAAAATGCCGACTAAGGGATGATCAATATAATGCAATTCACGACTACGCATACGTCGATGTGATCGTACAGAATAGTCAACTAAGGCCTGTCCGCGATTAAGTGCGTCACTGATATCTGGAGGAATTTTTCTTGGTAAGCGATACACGAGATCGCTATAAAAATGTACATATCGCGTAATGACGACATTGATAGTGCCATCTAGCTCGAATACTTTTGAGTCGCGTGCGCTACTTGTTGAAGTGTCGCCGAATTCTACTTGGCGATAAGCTTGTTCTGGGTATTGGTCAGTGAAATCGCGCCCAGCTTGTATTGAAATGGGTCGTGATTCGCTTTTATCTACAACAGGCTGTCTCCATGCAATATGCTTAAGGATGCGATAATTTCCAGAACGTTTAAGTTTTTTCACAACATTTTTAAGAATATATTCGTCTTCTGCAAGCGCTTGCCACTGCGAACTGCTATTTGTATTAGTTAGGTCTAAACCATTAGTGGGTGTTGGAATTTTGTGATTGAAATTGAATCGTTCAGCGCTCTGTTGGAGGCCAGCTTTATTTGCGAATAATATTACTTCAATAGCATAATCTTTGGCGGACACCATTGATGTAAATAAGCCAAAGCCAGCCAGCGCAAAATATATTAGTAGTGATTTGGAATTCATGCGGCTTCCTTAAAGGCTATGGTATTAATAATGTTGCGTATGTATTCAACTCGATTATCTATTGTGGTTAAGTTTACTGTGAATAACAATTTTTCGCTTCCTGACATTTTAAACACAGATGACTGACGCTGTAATAATAGCAATAACTGATCAATATCAATTTTTGGGTTCTTGTCGAATAAGATTCGTCCACCATCTTCATGGGCTTCAATCTTGTTAATACCAAGACTGCCCGCAAACAATTTTAGTTCCGTGGTGATGAAAAGGTTTTTGGCAGAATTGGGTAATAACCCAAAACGATCAATCACTTCGGTCTGTAAGTCTTTTAATTCTGTTTCATCTGCGGCACTTGCTATGCGTTTGTATAACACTAAGCGCATATGTACATCGGGTACATAATCTTCTGGCAGTAATGCCGGTTCTCCTAAATCGACTTCTAAACCATGATCTAATGGCCGGTCTAATTGAGGTAAATCTCCAGATTTCAATGCACGCACTGCTCGCAAGAGTAACTCATTGTACATGGTGTAGCCAATTTCATGGATTTGCCCACTTTGATCTTCGCCTAATAGCTCCCCAGCACCACGAATTTCTAAATCATGTGTTGCTAATGTGAAGCCTACCCCTAATTCTTCAAGTGATTCGATGGCGTCTAAGCGCTTAATCGCATCTGCTGACATGGCTTTTCTATGAGGAGTAATCAAATATGCATATGCGCGATGGTGTGAACGACCCACGCGGCCGCGTAATTGATGCAATTGAGATAAACCTAGTTTGTCCGCACGATTAATAATGATGGTGTTGGCAGTAGGTACATCTAGCCCGCTTTCGATAATCGTCGTGGCGACTAAAATACTGAATCGAGTATGGTAAAAATCTAACATGACTTGTTCAAGTTCACGCTCAGACATTTGTCCATGAGCAAATCGAATTGATGCATTAGGAAGTAATTCTTGTAACTCTTTAGTGACTTTTTCTATCGTTTTAACTTCATTGTGCAAGAAATAAATTTGTCCGCCGCGTTTAATTTCTCGCGTGCAAGCTTCTTTGATATTTGCATCGTTCCATTCGGAGACAAAAGTTTTAATTGCATGGCGATAATTTGGCGGCGTTGCAATAATGGATAAATCTCTTAAACCACTTAATGACATATTTAATGTGCGTGGAATAGGAGTGGCAGTTAACGTTAATATGTCTGCTTCAGCGCGCAAGGCTTTTAATTTTTCTTTGTGGCGAACACCAAAACGGTGTTCTTCATCAATCACAATTAGACCAAGATTTTTATATTTTATATCTGTGTTAAATAGTTTATGTGTGCCAATAACAATATCTATCTTGCCGTCTTTTAATGATTCAATAGTTTCTTTCTGCTTTTTAGCAGAATTGAACCTAGATAGTGATTCAATTTGAATTGGCCATTCCGCGAATCGATCTAAAAATGTTTGATAGTGTTGCTGAGCTAAAAGCGTCGTAGGGACTAGTACGCCGACTTGTTTTCCGTTACTCACTGCGATGAAGGCAGCACGCATGGCGACTTCTGTTTTGCCGAAACCAACGTCGCCGCAAACTACTCTGTCCATTGGCTTCGCAGAATCCATGTCGGCGAGTACATTTTCGATGGCAGTTTGCTGATCTGGTGTTTCCTCAAATGGAAAGCTCGAAGAGAAGGTGGCATAGTCATGCATGCTAATATCGTAATGAATACCTTGTTTTGCTTCTCTACGCGCATAAACTTCTAAAAGTTCGGCAGCAACATCACGCGCTTTTTCTGCTGCCTTTTGTTTTACCCTAGACCATAGGTCAGAGCCTAGTTTATGCCAAGGTGCGCTTTCGTTATCGGCGCCAGTGTATCGACTAACTAAGTGTAAATTAGCGGCAGGCACATAAAGTTTGTCACCGCCCATATACTCTAATGTTAGAAATTCTGTTTCTAAGCCTTGAATATTTAATGATTGCAAACCTTTATAGCGACCTACTCCATGGTTCTCATGAACGACAGGTACATCTTCGGTAAGATCATTTAGGTTTCGTACGATGGCGTCAGCGTCACGTGTTCTCTTTCGTTTGTTGGCTTGCCTGACTCGGTTACCAAATAATTGACGTTCGGCAATAATGGTGATGCCATGTTCGGGTAAATCTACTGAATCATCAATTGGTGCAACTAATAAATTAACTTTATCCTTGCTCTGTGTAAATGTTTGCCAATTTTCTTGTGTCGTTGGCTTAATGTTTAAACTGCGTAATGTTTCATTAATGTATTCGCGTCGACCTAATGATTCTGCTGCAAAGACAATGATTCTGTCTTTTGATTGCATGAATTGACGTAACTGCATCGCAGGATCATCTAAGCGTGAATCAATATTGATAGCAGGCAACGTTGAGCTGGGATAATTGGTGAATACATCGTCTTGAGTGTTTTGGTACTTATTACTGTTTAACTGTACACGTAAGAACTGTTCAATTTTTTCTTTAGTATCGTCAGCGGATAGATATATATCTTTAGGTACAAGAATAGGGCGCTTGATATCATGGCGACGCTGCTCGTAACGGCTATATAACTCGGACTCAAACTCTTCAGCGACTTCTAACGCATTTTCATACAGAATAAATAAAGTATTCTCGGGAAAATAATCGAATAATGTATAAGTGTTATCAAAAAACAGAGGTAAATAATATTCAATCCCCGGCGGAAAATTCCCATTGCTGACTTCTTTGTAAATAATGCTTTTATTAGGGTCGCCCTCGATTTTCTCTCGGTAACGGCGGCGAAATTCTTTAATCGCTTGTTCGTCGCTTGGGAATTCATGTGCGGGTAATAAGCTAATCTCATCAAGCTTAACTAATGAGGTTTGTTTCTCTGGGTCGAAAGTACGAATTGTTTCTACTTCATCATCAAAAAATTCTAAGCGATAAGGATGGTTTGATCCCATTGGGAAAAAATCGACAATTGAACCGCGCACTGCAAATTCGCCACGCGTGACCACTTGCGAGACATGATGATATCCCGCTGCGGATAAAGATGTGCGTAAACTATCTAGTTCAAGAGTATCGCCAATTTTAATATGCAGAGAAATTTCTGCAATGAAATCTTTAGGCGAAACTCTCTGCATGCACGTGGTGATGGGTAATACCAATACACCATGAGTTAATTGAGGTAGTTTGTGTAGTGTGGTAATTCTGTCTGAAACAATGTCTTCGTGCGGTGAAAAAATATCATAAGGTAACGTTTCCCATTCAGGGAAACTTAAAAATTCAGTATCATCTTGGTTAAAAAATTTTGTCTCGTTATAAGTGATGTGACTAGACAATGAATCTGCAGTGAGAACAACGACTAATCCATTATGTTGATGGACAGCATCATTAATAATTAAACCGCGAGCACAGCCATACAATTGTCCCCAATGTTTGATTGGTTGTTTGTTGGTAGGTAATGATGCTTTAAGGTAATTCACAAAATAATTTTAACTAAAAATTTCAGACAAATAAAAAACGGAGCATGTAGCTCCGCTTTTTAGATCAGGCTTAAAGAACGAATTAGCCAAACATATCTGCAACAATATTGTCATACCAACTGTATGCATATTGCACTTCACGTTGTAACGCATCTGCGCTGGCATCGCCTGGTGTTAAGCCACCTGCGACTTTAGCAATTTTAGAACGGTCTTCAGCGAGTCTATATACAGCAGCGACTGAAATACCATAATCAGGTGCGACTAAGCTGTAACATGTGTTCACATAAGAAGGATCAGCCATCTCATGGTCGTTCAGTGAAGCAACAATTGCTGCGGCACATACTTTGGCTTGAGAGTTAGCCGCGTAACCAGACTTTGGCATACCCGTCGCAATACTTGCATCACCGATAACATGAACACCCGCATGAATTTTAGACTCAAATGTGCCTAAATCAACTGGGCACCAACCTGAGTCATCGGTTAATCCTGCAGCGATTGCAATTGTACCGGCAGACTGAGGTGGAATTAAGTTAACGACATCAGCTTTATACTCATCAAAGTCTGTATTGACTGTCATGTTGCTAGGATCAACAGAAGTGATACCACCGCCAGTATCTGCAGCCGGTACCCAATCAATCATGCCGTCATAACGCGCTTTCCAACCCTGTGTGAATAAGCCTTGCTTGGAGAATTTATCTTTAGCATCTAAAACTAAGATTTTTGACTTGGGTTTATTGTGCTTTAAGTAATGTGCAATCTGGCAAACACGTTCGTACGGTCCAGGAGGGCAACGGAACGGGTTAGCTGGTGGTGCAATGATGACTAAGCCACCATCTTTCATGGATTCAATCTGCTTGCGTAGTAGAGAAGTTTGACTACCAGCTTTCCATGCGTGAGGCATAATCTCTGAAGCGGCTTCATCGTAGCCTTCAACAGAGCCCCATTTGAATGAAATACCGGGTGATACAACTAATCGATCATACGCAAATGAATCACCACTTTCAGTGGTGACCATTTTGTCATCAATATCAACATTAGTTGCTTTGCTATGAACAACATTGATGCCGTGCTTTTTAATGCCTTCATAGCTATGTCGAATAGTCTCAATTTTGCGATTACCACCGATTACTTCATTACTCATGAAGCAAGTGTGATAGTCCTTATTAGTTTCAATCAGGGTGACATCAATTGAGCTGTCAGCTTTTCTTATATATTTTGCAGCAACAGCGCCACCTGCACCCCCGCCAATGACAACTACTTTTTTAGTTGCGCCAATGGCGATGTTTGGAATACTCACACCGGCTGTTCCTGCAACAATAGAGCCGCCACCTAATTTTATAAAATCTCTACGATTTAACTTTTTCATGTTGGGCTTCTCCGTTCCAGTTTATTCAGTAATGCTTGAGTAGTAATCAGCAAGTTTTTCGATAGCTTCTGGGCCATCAGTCTCAGCCATTTCATCAAGCTTCTTCTTCATTTTTTTCGGCATGGCGCGATGACCTTGTTTGAAGTCACTCATTGAGTAAAGGAAAAATGGTTTCCATTGTCCTGCTAACACACCGGTGTCATCATCCGCTAAACGACCTTCATCTTCATGGCATTTTTCGCAATATTTGTCATGTAGCTTCTTACCTTGAGCAGCATTGGTGGAGTCAAACGCCTGAGTTGGTCTTACAGGGGTTTCGCTACTGAAATAGTGTGCAATTAATTTAATCTCTTCTTCGGTATAACCTTTAGCCAGTCGACCCATAATGGTGGAGTAGCGAGGAAACGCTTCTATGTCTTCAAAGTCAGTGTCTGATTCTATGACCGAGTCTAATTTATCTTCATCGTCGTCATATTTATAAGCCAACATTGCACCCATTAAATAGTTGGGTGACATACCTGCGAGACTTGGAATAGCGGGACCTACGCTATTACCATCTTTGCCATGACAGGCAACACATGTGTCTGCAAGCATATTTGTGGCTGCATCTTGATCGGCCATTACATAATTGATTTGTAATAGGCCTAACAGCAACAAAGCGGTTAATCTTATTGTTATTTGCATAGTTGACTCCTGCATTTTGCGTTAAATTTCAGTGCGTAATTATAACGTGCACAAAAATAGTTGTTTTAGATAGTGGCTAAATTGCTTGTTTTATATGCTTTTTGAATAAATTTATACATTTACATCATTAGATATTAATAAATCACATTAAGTAAGTTACGCATCTGGTTCTGAGGGCTCTCTGTGAGCAACTCCTTTGTGGCAATCAATACAAGTTTTGCCTTGTTTTTGTGCTCTTTTGTGTTTCTTACGCGATTGTTTTTCTTGTTCAGAAGTATCCATGGAATCAAATGCATGGCATGAGCGACATTCGCGTGAATCGGTAGCTTCCATTTTAGCCCATACGCGGTTGGCCATTTTCCAACGATGTTGTTCAAATTTTTCTTTGTTATCAATTGTGCCCATGATTTCGCCCCAAACATCTTTGGCCGCCATGACTTTTGCATATAATTTAGGACCAAGAGAGTGAGGGACGTGACAGTCTGGGCATCCAGCGCGAACACCGGAAGCATTCTTATAATGGTATGACTCCATCCATTCTTGTTTGACCCACTGCATCGAATGGCAAGAAGTACAAAATTCTTCTGTATTGGTGGTGTCTATGACTTTTGATGAGCCAATGGTAAAAACTATTCCAAGTACAATTGCGAATAGAAAAACTATCCAGCGTAAAAGCCTTATAGGCTGATTAGAATCATCTGACATAGGACAACCGAGGGTGTTAGTATCAAGTTAAGTTGGTGCATTCTAGGAAATATTCTTTGTCACCACAATGCAGCAATCTATCTGAGTATATGTTGTTTGATATATCATCAGTACATTACCTTGATTAAATCTTAAAGTCGTCACAAATGTCTGCAATTCATCAACAGTCTGTTATCCAAGACAATTGCCAATTGGTTGCAAAAACGCTCACGTGTGAGCGTGGAAGTAGGATTTTATTCGAAAATCTCGAATTCTCGCTCAGCAGTGGTCAAGCTATGATCATCCAAGGCAGTAATGGGGCTGGAAAAACCAGTTTATTGCGCATCATTACGGGCTTGAGCCAACCTGTTGGAGGAATAATTTCTTGGAATCAGCAAAATATCGAAAAGATTGCTGAGGAATTTCAGAAACAACTCTTGTATATAGGGCATTTGGCGGCCGTTAAAACAGAATTAACTGTCAGGGAAAATCTACAGTTGTTGAAACGTTTTTGGCCATCTGATACAGAAGGCTCAATTGCTGATTTGGCTGACAGTATTGGTCTACACCAACGACTGAGTGTTTCTTGTTCAAGGTTGTCGGCAGGGCAGCTACGCCGAGTGTCATTGGCGAGGTTATTTATATCCACTCAGAAACTATGGATACTTGATGAACCTTTAATGGCTTTAGATGTTGATTTCATAGGCGTGGTCGAAAAATGCTTGCAAAATCATCTGAAATCTAGAGGCATGGCAATATTAACGACTCATCGCGGCATTGATCTAGGTGAGCAAGCTTCATTTATATTTGATTTATAACGCAGTAAGTAACCATGCAATTATTTTATTCAATCTTATATCGTGACTTAATGTTAGCGATTCGGCGCCGTCGAGAATTAGCTAACCCACTAGTATTTTTCGTGATTGTGGTGAGCCTATTCCCATTAGGAGTTAGCCCAGACCAAGACTTATTGAGTAAAATGGCACCTGGGGTTATTTGGGTGACCGCATTATTGGCGACACTGATGTCCATGGATGCCATGTTTCGTTCAGATTATGACGATGGTTCCTTGGAACAATTACTATTGTTGCCGGGTCCTAAAATATTGTTGATAGGTGCGAAAATTACTGCGCATTGGTTAAGTATCGGGTTACCATTAATTGTACTTGCGCCAATTATGTCTTTGCTTTTGTATTTTCCTACTCACGCCATGGGTAGTCTGATCATTACCTTATTAATAAGCACACCGATACTAAGTTTGTTAGGTTCAGTGGGTATTGCTTTAACGCTTAGTTTGCGCTCGGGAGGAATATTGTCTTCACTATTAATTTTACCTTTTTATATCCCCGTGTTGATTTTCTCAACTATGGCGATCAATGCGTCGGTAAATAGCCTCCCTGTTTCGGGATATTACGCATTGTTAGGTGCATTTCTAATAGTCTCTGCCTTGTTAATTCCATTTGCAGTCGTTGCTGCATTAAAAGTTTCCTATAACTAGTCATGATGCAATTTATTCACAAATACGGGTCACCAAAATATTTTTATCAGTGGTCTAAAGGGTGGCAACGCTGGTTGACTGTCATCACCTTATTGTTGCTGGGTTATGGTTTATACCAAGGTTTGTTTGTTGCGCCGACCGATTATCAGCAAGGTGAAAGTTATCGAATTATCTTTATTCATGTGCCTGCTGCCTGGATGTCGATGTTTGTTTATATGTCGATGGCCGTGTCAGGCATTGTTGCACTTGTATGGCGAATAAAAGTAGCAGAAATTGTCATCGGAGAATGTGCCGTGATTGGGGCTTCATTCACGGCACTGGCACTGATTACGGGAATGTTATGGGGCAAGCCAATGTGGGGGACCTATTGGGTATGGGATGCACGCTTAACGTCAGAACTTGTATTACTGTTTTTGTATTTTGGCGTCATTGCATTACATAGTGCCTTTGAGAATCCACGCACAGGGGCGAGAGCGGCGGCGATACTGGCTATTGTAGGCATTATTAATATTCCTATTATTAAGTACTCTGTGGAATGGTGGAGTACATTGCATCAACCTGCCACGGTGGCAAAATTTGATAAACCCTCAATGCATATGTCGATGTTAATACCATTATTGGTCATGGCATTTGCATTTAAGACGTATTTCTTAGCATTGTTGTTTTCGCGTACACGTTCTGAAGTATTGGCGCGTGAAAAGAACACCTCGTGGGTCAAAGAAATCATGGAGCAAGAATCATGAAAGAATTTTTTGCTATGGGTGGGTATGCTTTTTTTGTTTGGACATCTTATGGAATCGTCGCATTTGTTATGATTGCGAATGTATTTGTCGCGAAAATGAAATGCAAAAGAATTTTTAAAGAACTTCGGGAATTATCCGAAGAGGCCTAACTAGATTTATTATTATGACGCCAAAAATAAAACAACGCTTAATATTTGTCATGGTGCTGATTGTCGGCTTTGGTGCTGCCATTGGATTAGCGCTTTTTGCATTCCAAAAAAATCTTCTATATTTTTATAGTCCTTCGCAAATTGCATCCGGTGAAGTAGAAACAGGGCAGATGTTTCGCTTGGGAGGTTTAGTGGTTGAAGGGAGTGTTAGACGTGAAAGTGATGGCATTACGACGGTCTTTGATTTAACCGATACAGCCGGTAGCCTTACGGTGAGTTATACAGGGTTGTTACCTGACTTGTTTCGTGAAGGACAAGGGATTGTTGCTCAAGGTAAAATAAATCAACAAGGCGTATTCGTTGCACAAGAAGTTTTGGCTAAACATGATGAAAACTACATGCCTCCAGAAGTTGCCGAAGCGTTAAAAGAAGCGGGTGCGCAACATCCGGTATCAATGCCTAAAACGACTATCAATTAATTCCTGGTAAGTAAGAGTATGGTTGCAGAAATTGGTCAGTTCGCATTAGTCATTGCTTTATGTTTGGCAGTTGCACAATCAATCATTCCATTGATTGGTGCGCATCGAAATAATCTCAGCTGGATGTCGGTAGGTCGCACGGCAGCGAGTGGGCAGTTTCTATTTCTATTGATTTCATTTGTGTGCTTGACCTATTGCTTTGTCACTAATGATTTTTCTGTTCTATACGTAGCAAACAACTCTAATACAAAATTACCTGTTTATTATCAGATTTCTGCCGTGTGGGGTGCGCACGAAGGATCGTTATTGTTGTGGGTATTGGCATTGTCTGCTTGGGGTTTCGCGGTATCTATTTTCAGTCGTGCGTTACCTGCCGACATGATCGCTAGAGTGTTAGCCGTCATGGGGATGATTGGCATTGGTTTCATTTTGTTTACTTTGTTGACATCTAATCCATTTGAAAGATTATTTCCAGCCGCCGTTGAAGGACGTGATTTAAACCCTTTGTTGCAAGATCCGGGGCTAGTGATACACCCACCTATGTTGTATATGGGTTATGTTGGTTTTTCAGTGGCTTTTGCTTTTGCGATTGCCGCATTGCTAAGTGGTAAATTAGATTCAGCTTGGGTGCGTTGGTCACGCCCGTGGGCAAGTGTCGCGTGGGTATTTCTAACCATTGGTATTGCGCTGGGGAGTTGGTGGGCTTATCACGAATTGGGTTGGGGTGGCTGGTGGTTCTGGGATCCCGTAGAGAACGCTTCATTTATGCCTTGGTTAGTCGGTACAGCATTAATCCATTCATTAACCGTCACAGAGAAACGCTCGACATTTAAAAGTTGGACGATCTTATTATCTATTTTAGCGTTTTCGTTAAGTTTGCTCGGTACTTTCTTAGTGCGTTCAGGAGTGCTTGTATCAGTGCATTCATTTGCGAGTGATCCAGCACGGGGTGTATATATATTAGGTTTCTTAGCAGTTGTTGTGGGTGGTTCGTTAACGCTATACGCGTGGCGTGCGACGCAATTTACTGTAGGAGGCCGATTTGAATTGGTCTCTAAAGAAACCATGTTGCTGATCAATAATGTTTTGCTCGTAGTAGCTATGATCACTATTTTAATTGGTACTTTGTATCCATTATTTTTAGATGCGCTAGGGCTGCCAAAACTCTCAGTCGGTCCGCCGTATTTTTCAGCGGTATTTGTGCCTTTAATGTTGCCGCTAGTCGTCTTGATGGGAATAGGGCCGATTGCGAAATGGCGTCGTGTACCAGTAAAAGAATTGTTTAGTCAGTTAAAAGTATTCTTGTTGTTAGGTGTTGCGCTAGGCATTATTCTTCCGTTGGCTATCTATCGAGATACAACTGTGATGACAACAATAGGTATTGCGGCAGCGGCCTGGGCAATATTAACGGCACTCTATGTAGTCTTGAGATTGATTGTTAAGCGTGATGGCTCAACATCGATTGGCAAAGCTTATTCTAAAATACCTCGTGCAATGTTAGGAATGATGATTGCACACATTGGAATCGGTGTATTTATTTTAGGGGTTGTCTTTACCAGCGCCTTCAGTGACCAAAAGGAAATCAGCGTAAAATTTGGCGAAGAAGTCGGACTTGCTGGCTATACATTTGTATTGGAAAAAGTCACTGGTATTCAAGGGGCTAATTATCAAGCCATGCGTGGCAGTGTCAACGTCACAAAACAAGCTGTACCTGTGGTAACACTGTATCCAGAAAAAAGAATATATACCGTGCAAAGAAACCCAATGACAGAGCCGGGCATTCAAACAGGGGTGTTCCGAGATTTATATGTGTCTTTGGGTGAACCGATTAATGATAATGAATGGGGGTTTAGGATTTACTATCGACCTTTCATTCAATGGGTGTGGATAGGGACATTACTCATGGCTATGGGTGGTCTCCTAGGTGCAATGGATAAACGTTATCGCAATTTGTCTAAAGCAAACGCTAAACGTAATTCTGTTCCACATACAACGCCAACATAAAACATTACATCAGCATGATACGTTTTCTTATTCCTGTGTTAATCTTTCTGGTGTTAACAGGATTCTTGTTTGTCGGTTTATATAAAGATCCATCATTAGTGCCTTCGCCCTTAATTGGTAAGCCAGTTCCTATCTTTGCTGCCAGCACTTTAAGAGATGCAGAAAAAATAATTACAAATAACGATATTCAAGGTGATTATGCATTAGTGAATGTGTGGGCAACATGGTGTGCAGCCTGTAAACAGGAACATGCAGTGTTAGTGTATTTTGCTGAAAAATTACAAGTACCTATCTATGGGCTTAACTACAAAGATGATCGTGCCTCAGCAATCAATTGGTTGCAGCAATACGGTGATCCTTATGTCGTGAATATCTTTGATGAAAGTGGACGCATTGGGATCGACTTTGGCGTCTATGGTGCACCTGAAACATTTTTAGTCGATCGTAATGGCATTATTCAACATAAGTTAGTTGGTATTATGACTCCCGATGTTTGGGAAAAACAATTTTCACCTAAGATACAACAAATTACTTCCAAGGTTACAAAATGAATAAATTTGTAGTACTTGTTTTGATGGCGATTTTATCTCAGTTTAATGTGGTTAGTGCCGAAATCATATCTGTGGCACCTGAATACGAGCAACGTTATAAACATATTCTTTCTGAGCTGCGTTGTCTGGTATGCCAAAACCAGACGGTCGCAGAATCTTCATCTGGTCTTGCAAATGATTTACGCATAGAAGTAAAAGAAATGTTAGAGAGAGGAGCAACCGATCAAGAAATTTTAACATTTATGTCAGACCGTTATGGTGACTTTGTTTTATATAACCCTCCAATAAAGCCGCGTACTTTCTTATTGTGGATTGGGCCATTCTTACTGTTGGTTGGCGGTATTATTTTTGCATTGATACTCGTTAAAAGGCGCGCTAAAAATATAACGGATAATCAATTAAGTGAGCATGAAAAACAGCGTTTAAAAGATCTTCTTGATGAGAAAAATAATCAAGAAGATAAGAATAAAGAATAAGGCAAATTAAATGATCACTTTTTGGTTAGTCGTAATTGGATTGATATTACTAAGCTTAGTATTTGTGTTACTGCCTTTGTTATCGACAAAAAACAGAACTGATTACGTCTCTCGAGAAGAGATCAATAAAGCGATATATATTGGCAAAGTAGAAGACTTACAAACGGATCTGGAAAGAAATTTATTAGATAAAGAAGAGTACGACCACGCATTAGCTGATTTGCAGCAAACGTTATTACAAGATGCTGATTCTGAGGAAACAAAACCGTCACACTCGGGAAATAATAGGCTGATTACGCTAGTAGTGACGCTGGCATTGCCGGTCATCGCTTTGTTGATGTATCAGCAAGTCAGTACCGGTGGTTTCACCAATGACGTCAGCCAGCAACAAACGGCAGCATCACAAGTGCAATCCATCGAAAACTCAATTGCAAGGTTAGAGCAGAAGCTAAAAGATAAACCTGATAGCGTGGAAGGTTGGACGATGTTAGGTCAGTCGTATTTTGTGGTTCAACGTTATGATGAAGCGAAGCAGGCTTATATAAAAGCATTGGATCTAGTGAATCAGGCTGATCCGGAAATCTTGGTGTTAACCGCAGAAGCCTCTGCATTCTCAAACAATGAAATATTTGGTCAATATGAAAAATCACTATTAGCAAAAGCGTTATTTATCAATCCTAATCATCAGCGAGGATTGTGGTATTCAGGTTATGCTGCTTTTACAACATCAGATTTTTCAAATGCAGTGAAACACTGGCAAGCATTGTTGACTTTGGTGCCAACAGATAGGCCAGAAGTAAAAGCATCGCTAATGCAGTTTTTAAATAGTGCGAGAGAAAAGTCAGGTCTCGCTCCATTGGAGGAAGAGACACAAGTCGCACAACAGGAAACGCAAGATCAACGAACAATAGAAGTATCTGTGCAATTAAATAAAAATGTTAACCAACAGGCCGCCTCTGGTGATACATTATTTATCTATGCTAGAGCATTGCAAGGCCTAAAAATGCCACTATCACTTGCACGTTTAACGGTAGCTAATTTGCCGGCTAAAGTAACATTGACCAAGGGAATGGCAATGATGCCTAGTATGGATATCGGTACTTTTGACAAAGTAGAAGTCATTGCACGAATATCAAAGAGTGGGCAAGCCATTACACAAAAAGGTGACCTTGTCTCGTCACCCATCGTTGTCGATTTTTCTCAGTCTAATACCGCAAAAGTAGATTTAAAAATTAACGCTGTCGTAGAGTAACAGTCAGTCTTGAATAGACTCGGGTAATAAAACGAGTCTATAAACTCATTGATTCTCTCGTTACAGATAGTACACTGTATGCGAATGTCTGATTTCGATCCTTAGCGGACATCCAGTAAATTCGTGAATCAATATATTGATTTTTTATGTTCATTTCAAAGTTAAAACTGTTATGGTTTCCAATAATATTAATTCCATATCAAATATTTTAACAAAGTATTTGGAAAAACAAATAATGTCGTTTAAAACTCATTTAATATTTATATTTGCTATTTTTATTCTAGCTTCATGCAACAGCAATAAAGTAAAACCCGATAGCGAAGCTACTACAGAGTTAGATATTGTTTCCTCGGATAATGGGTTATTGGTTGCCTCAGTTACTAGAGGAATGAAAGAAGGAAACATTCTTACAAAGAAAGATATTAATGCTAATTTCAAAATTCTTCAAGCAAGTGAAATAGCAAAGCTTGAAGAGGAAAAAGGTAAGTTATTTACAAATGATAACAGTATTACCATTTCGTCTAGCGTTTTTATTGTTGTTCCTATATTTGCACTATGGATTCATTATAAGTTTGTACTGCAAGAAGAGCTGATGTTGGAAGATAAATTTTCTATTGATTATCTTGCGTATAAAAATAGAGTGCGTCGTTGGATTTAATAAAAATCTAGTTATTGAGAAATTCTTTGGCGTTGACTAGTGTGCCGACAGAATCAAGTTCGTAGCCGGGTAAATTGCATATCTGTTCTGCAAATGCATGGGTTTTAATATTCTCTATTAATGCATGAATTGATAACTTATTGATTGAATCGGTTTTGCATGCGAGTACGTATTGCTCCGATATGATAGGGATAAAGTCTAAATTAAATTTTCTTGCAGCATATTCAATGCCAAATCCTACATCTGCTGCGCCACTAGCCACGTGAGCAGCAACTGCAGTGTGTGTATTCTTCAGTTTTGTATCCGCTCACTTCATTTTTACCTATGTTGCAATAATTTAATAATTCATCTAATAAAATTCTTGTTCCCGCTGATTTTTGCCTATTAATGAATTGTACATTGGGTTTGGTTAGGTTTAATAAATGCAGTATTGATTTCGGATTGCTTTTTTGAACAATAAAACCTTGTTTACGTAGCACCAGCCTAATGATGGTGTATTTGGGCTTAGATAAAGCACGGTAATATTTGTTGCCAATTTTTTTTCTAATCAGTGGATGGGTGCAAATATGGAAGCCGGCAATGTCACAATTATCGTGAATAAGTGAATTGATTGCTTCGGCGCTGCCTATGTATTTAATATCTATAGTGCTATCATTTTGATCTAGTTTGGGTATTACATCGATGGTATAACCATGGCTGGCATGGATTCTTAATATATTTTCACCTTCTCCTAATAAGCTGTTGAGCTCCCGGTTAATAGTAGAAGCTAATGTACTGATGTCAGGTCTGAGATGGGCATCAATCAAGCCTTCTGCCCACACGAATTTTTCCCCTAGCTCAGTGAGGCGAGTACCTTGGCCTTTGTTTTGAGTGACTAATGGTCTGCCAAGCTGTTCATTCCATTTTTTCAAGATATTCCATGCGTGACGATATGAAATGCTGGCATGCTCTGCGGCTTTAGTGAGTTTGTGATCTGTTTGTAAGTAGCGAAGTAATTCAAATAGCACCGGATCTATTGGACCTGTTTGGTCTGTAGAGAACTTCCAAGAAGGAGAAACTGATATTTTCATATGAACTATAGTACATAACTATAGTGGTAAACTACATCATATTGCACAAATTATTAACGAAATTACAATAGCTGCTGTTAAATATCGATAAAAGATATAAGCACATTAATGCATAAGTATCAAATAACATCATACTCAATCACTGGGTTTTTACCATTCATAGTTTTGTTACTTCTGAATATTGGAAGTTTCAGTCACACCTGATTGGTTAAGTATCTCTGGTCAGTATAGAGCTAGAGTCGAAACGCTGGATGAACAATTTAGAGCAAACGATAATGGTAATGACCAGATTTTGGTGTTCAGAACCAATATCCTGGCACGTGTTACTTGGGGTCAATGGGAATTCGGTTTTGAACTGTTAGATTCAAGACAAGCCCATGCTGATGACAGCACTAGAATATCTTCAGGTGATGTTAATCCTCTCGATGTACTCCAAACTTATAACAAGTGGAGTAGCGCCGATGCCTCACAAAGCGGTGCTGTTAACAATGTACGTATTGGGCGCTTCACTATGGATATTGGTAGCCGCCGGTTTGTCGCACGTAATAAATTTCGTAACGCGATTAACGCGTTTACGGGAGTAGATTGGAGTAGGGCTAGCGCTGATGGTGAGCAATTGCGTGCGTTTTATACCTTGCCAGTACAAAGATTGCCAAGAGAGCTTGATAGAAGAGCGCGTAATCGTACCCAAGGTGATGATCAAGATACTGAAGTCGCTTTCTGGAGTACTTATTTATAAATTACCACAACGAACATTAAGCGCATGGAATAGTAACGCTGAATTATTTTATTTTGGCCTGGATGAAAACGATACCCATAATCGTCCTACGCGTAATAGAGATATTCATAGCGTGGGTGGACGTTGGTATAAAAACAAAACACGTAGTGAATTTAATTACCAAATAGAAGTGGTATATCAATTTGGCGAATCAAGAGCGACAGCATCTGCTAGCGATAGAGAAGACTTAGATCACTCGGCTTACTTTGGACGGATAGAGTTAGGCTATAGTTTTGCTGCATTATGGTCGCCAAGATTGGTTGCATAATTTGACTATGCTAGTGGTGATAATGATCCAAACGACGGAAATAATAACCGCTTTGATAGTTTGTATGGAGTAAGACGTTTTGATTTTGGTCCGTTAGGAATTTACGGACCATTTGGGCGTGCGAATATAATTTCCCCAGGTTTGCGTTTACAGCTTCAGCCTAATTCTAAAGTGTCTATGTTTGTATCACATTGAGCATGCTGGCTAGCATCAGATAAAGATGCTTGGACAGTGGCAAAAGTGCGTGACCTCGAAGGCAATTCTGGTAGTTATTTAGGGCAGCAATTAGAAGACCGCTTACGTTGGGAAATTGGTGGCGCATACTTATTCAAAGGTGGTTTTGCTAATGATGCCCCTAACACTAATAATGAAGGTGATTCTAAATTTTTATACAGTCAGACAATATTTTCTTTTTAAGTCAAACAATAATTAAGGTAAATCTAATCATGGAAAAATTTCTAAAAACTATTGTTATCAGTTTTATTTTAATTGCAACGCAAATTACACACTCAGCAGAATCGCCATACGTACTATTGCAGTCAACGACATCGACAAAAAACTCTGGCTTGTACGATTACCTGATTCCCAAGTTTAAACAGGACTCCGGCATCAATGTGCGTGTAGTGGCTGTAGGGACAGGGCAAGCATTAAGAAATGCACGTAACGGTGATGCGGATGTATTAATTGTACATGCGAAAACACGTGAGCAAGAGTTTGTTGATCAAGGCTATGGCATAAAACGCCATGAGTTAATGTATAACGATTTTGTTGTGGTGGGTCCTGCATCAGACCCGGCAGGTGTGCTTGAAGTAGATAATATTGTTGATGCGCTACATAAAATTTCACAAGCACGGTCAGTGTTTGTGTCCAGAGGTGACGACAGCGGTACACATATTAAAGAATTGTCGTTGTGGGCGTTAGCCAATGTAAATGCAGTAAAAGATAGTGGTACTTGGTATCGAGAAGCAGGTGCAGGAATGGGTGCCACCTTAAATACAGCGATTAGTATGAATGGTTATACATTAACAGATCGAGCGACCTGGGTCAGTTTTGGTAATAAACAAAGTCACATTATGGTATTAGAAGGTGATCCACCATTGCATAATCAATATAGTGTGATTGCGGTGAATCCTGTTAAGCATGCGCATGTTAAAGTGGAACTTACTCAGAGATTCATTAACTGGTTGTTAAGCGATCAAGGTCAACGACTGATTGCAGATTATCGTGTGCATGGCGAACAATTATTTTTTCTTAATAAGGAATATGCTGAAAGTGTAAATAATAGTTAACTTTGACGCTTTGGTTGCTGCTGGGTTTCTGTCTGTGTGAGGATGATGAGTTTTGCAATCATGATCATTCCCGCGTAAGCGGGAATCCAGCTGAAACTCGGACTGTGGCTCATGGTTAAAGATTAAATTATTTTTTAATTGTAATGAGACGATAAAAACTGAGGTCTTAATTTAATTGATTAATCAATCTTTAGAGGAATGATGGACTATTTATTATTTGCTATTATCGGCATTACTGCACTTATTTCAATTGTCTTGTTGCCTAAGGCTTGTAGCGAACATTCATTTTTCTCGGGTTTATCACCTGATGGTAAGCAACCCAATGCGTTGACGTTAACTTTTTCTCAAGTGACGACTTGGATTTTTGCCAGATCTTTAATGAATGCTGCCATTCTTGGTTATTACTATGGTATTTGGGGAAAACTGGCTTACGCTGGGCACTATTTGTCATTTCTAACTGGTTGGAAAATTGTTAATGGAATTCGTTTTAAGCAAGGCTTTGAAAGTTTGCATGCATTTTTATATTGATGCTTTGGCCGAATAGGTGTCTCCTGCTATAACATTGTTGTTATTATTCATTTAATTAATGAAGTGTTCGTTAATCTGTTAGTGGTGGGTATCTTGTTTGGTGTGGCTGGCTCAAACATGTATAGCATTGCCATTATTGGTTTCTCGACCGTCGTGTTGCTTTATTCTATGTTAGGAGGCTTACATGCGTCTTTGAAAACCGATGTATTTCAAATGAGTATGTTTATTGTCGTGTTATTACTTTTAATGCTCTCAGTTTTTGATAGTGGTCAGTTCTCATTAATAGATTTGCAGTTTATTTCATTCGAAATAGGTCAACCGGGTCCTGTGTTGTTGTTAGTTGCATTTTTACAAATATGGAGTTACCCAATGCATGATCCTGTGATGATGGATCGTGGGTTTTTGGCTGATCGCAATACAACTAAAAAAAGTTTCTTGCATGCGGCTTGGATTAGTATTGTATGCATCATTGCATTTGGTAGCTTAGGTGTTTTTGCAGGTGCTAATGCCTTAGAAGGTGATGATATGAACGTAGTGTTACTGCGTATGTTAGGTGAGTGGCCAATGTTATTGTTGTCACTTGCGTTGATTTTTTCTGCCATGTCTACTTTAGATAGTAGTTTGTCGAGTGCGTCAAAACTGATTGCGTTGGATATGAAATTGATTTCTCCTAGTGTGCTTAATGGCCGCTTGGCAATGTTGGTATTTATGTTGCTAGGTGTGTTGTGTGTTTTCTGGGGGAATAAAGATTTATTTGGTGCAGTAGCCGTGAGTGGTACCACATCGTTATTCTTGGCGCCTGTGGTTTTCTTTTCTATATTCGCGAACAAAAACAATGTGCCAGTATGGAGTTTGTTGGTGTCATTTGTATTTGCAATGCTTGGTACGACTATTTATTTCTTGGAGACCTCTGGTCATACTGCATGGCTAGGTGATATTCATAAATATACTAAATTGTTATACATCTCAGTATTTGTATTGACGATGGGATGTGCTGCATTTTCGGTGGGAATTAAAACTAATCGATTGAGCGCTTAGTGATATTAGAATAAGCATCAATACGCCGATCACGAAAATAAGGCCAGACTAGTCTTTGTTGTTCAGACTCTGTCATATCTAGTTCGGCAATAATGCTTTCATTGCTGTCATGAGAACATGAAGTAATTATTTTTCCTCGTGCGTCACATACAAAACTATTTCCCCAAAAATTAATGCCGTCAGTTTGATTGCTAGGATCGTTTTCATGTCCAGTTCGATTCACGCTTATTGATGGTAAATTGTTGGCGACAGAATGACTGCGTTGGATAGTGATCCAGGCATCTAATTGACGTTGTTTTTCTTCTCTGCTGTCACGGTTATCCCAACCAATAGCGGTAGGAAAAATTAATATATCTGCGCCAGCCAAAGCCATTAAGCGCGCAGATTCTGGAAACCATTGATCCCAGCATATGAGAATGCCTAATGTGCCGACACTGGTTTTAATTGGTGTAAAGCCTGTATCACCAGGCGTGAAGTAATATTTCTCATAATAGCCAGGGTCATCAGGAATATGCATTTTGCGATAATGCCCTGCTAGTGCTCCATTGCGTTCTAAAACAATTGCTGTGTTATGAAAAATTCCGTTTCCACGTTTTTCAAAAATTGACCCTACAATCACTATTTTATTTTTCTTTGCACAGGCGGCAAGAGCAGATACTGTATTACCATCCAAAGATTCAGCAAGATCAAAATATTGTTGTGATTCTGTTTGGCAAAAATATAAAAAGCCATGCAGCTCTTGCAAAACAATCAGTTGTGCGCCTTGTTTTGCAAGTGTATCGATTTGATTAAGCGTGTAGCTAAGATTTTTATTTGGGTCATTGCAATTGCTATGTTGTACTAGGCCAACTTTCATCTACTGAATTCTCGAATTAATTACGTTTTCTGGAACGTGTAATGTAGCGCAATGTAAGCTGCCAGATTGTTTTAATAAAGGTATGGCGTTAATACCGATGATTTTCCTGTCAGGATATGCGCTTGTGAATATGTCTAATGCTAACTGATCGTGTTCATCATCATACATAGGGATCAGTATGCCACGGTTAATGAGCACAAAGTTAACATAGCTAGCGGGAGCAAATTTATCTTTGTCAAGTTTGATTAATTTTTTGGGTAGTGGCAATGGAATTAAGCGATAGGGATTTCCTTGCTTGGTAGTCAACGTTCTTAATTGTGCTAGCAATAATAATAAGCATGAATAATTGGGGTTATCTGAGTCATGGCAAGCGGCATAAATGATAGAATCGTCGTCAATAAATCTTGCAAGCGTGTCGATATGTCCGCCTGTGTCATCGCCTGACAAAGGGGGAACATCAACAGTTAAAACACGCTTCACCGATAACTCATATTTAATCGAATCGATTAATTCATTATTGTTAATGTTCTCTTTCTTCATATTGCGCTTAATGCAAGCAATATTGGTTAACAAGGTTGCACTGCTATCGAATTCTAGGTTGCCACCTTCAATAATTAGGGGGGTGCGACGATATAGGCATTGCCTGCTAGCGGCTGCTTTAAATAAAGCTTCTGAAAATAAATTATCTAGGTGGTAAACGTATTGCTCGCCCCAGGCATTAAACTCTAAATCAAGGTATTGATATTCTTTTTCGTCAAGTAATAGCTGAGGTCCAAAGTCGCGCACCCAGGTATCATTGGTTTTAACTTTGATCATAATGATTTGCTGCATATTGCAGCCATATTTATTGCACAACTTGTTTATATGGAGTTTATGTTCTTGATTAAAGTATATAATTATGACGTTTTGTACTTGAGAAATAGTATGAGTCATTTCCAGGTAGCAAGCAGAGACTTCGTTGAGCATGTTTGTCCAGTCCGAATAACGGTGGGGCCATACTAAAATTGTGGCACCTTGTGTGCGCCACTCTGGAAAAGGGTGATAATTATTCACTGCTAGGTTACAACTATAGTAGATCGCTTAGTTATTATTCATGGTCGCGTGAAAAATTCCCAATGATTTAATTGCTTGAGGTAATCACCGAGTGAAGTACGTAGTTATTCTCAAAGAATACTGAATAACTTGGGTAGTCCCAACGGTAAATTGCTGGCGTACCCGTTGGTCCGCTAATCGATATAGGCGAACCAAAACGAGATTCCACCTGATTTTTGGTCATTCCGCGTACGGGGGTTGAATCACTGATAATAACTTGAGGTGATTTAGAAGGCATCTTGATAACATCAGCTTGTGCATCAAAAGCGAAAAAGGGTAATTCGAAGGTTTCTTCAGGCCAGTGACAACAACGAATAAAACTTTATTTTGGTTTGAATACCCGTGCTATTCATGATTCAATAAATTTATATAAAACAAAAGAATAGATACTAATTTTAAAGTAAATAATTATGTTTAAACCATTGGAATTATTTGTCGGCTTGCGCTACCTGCGAGCGGAGCGGCGCAATCACTTCATCTCATTTATCTCACTGACGTCAGTGTTAGGAATAGCGCTTGGAATAATTGTGATTATTGCAGTGCTATCGGTTATGAATGGTTTTCAAACTGAAGTACGTGATCGCATGTTGCGCATGACCGCACATGCCAATGTGTTGGAATTAGATGGCACGCTGAATAACTGGCAACAAGCTGTGTCTGCACTTAGTCATATCGATGAGATTGTCGGCACTGCACCTTATGTGGAAGGCCAAGCCATGGTGGTAAAAAGTACGCAGGTGACAGGCGTGCTATTGAGTGGAATCAATCCAGCGCTTGAAAGTAATGTTTCAGAAATAAGTAATTTCATGCTCGATAATGGTTTAGATGTACTTGAGCCAGGAAAATTTAAAATTCTTGTCGGGAGTGAATTAGCAAGATTTTTAGGCACAAGAGTGGGTGATAAAATTACCGTGATCACGCCGGAAGCTTCTGTTACCCCTGCAGGGATACTGCCGAAATTAAGAAGATTTACCGTGGCGGGAATATACGAAGTAGGCATGAATCAATTCGATAGAAATACTGCCATTATTCATATTGAAGATGCAAAACGCTTATATCGGCTCGACAACAAAGTCACTGGTCTGCGCTTAAAGTTATCAAATCTCTTTTTAGTGCCGGAATTGACTCATAAACTAAATCAACAGTTAGAAGGAAAGTTATGGGTGACTGATTGGACTAAACGACACCAAAACTTTTTCCGCGCAGTGAAAATGGAAAAAACCATGATGTTTATTATTATGACTTTAATCGTGGCAGTGGCGGCATTCAATGTGGTGTCTATGTTGATTATGGTGGTGACAGATAAACAGTCTGATATTGCTATATTGCGTACCTATGGTGTGTCTTCACGCAGTATTCTTTGGATTTTTATTATTCAAGGCAGTCTGATTGGCTTTGTTGGCACTGTGCTAGGGATTATTGGAGGGCTTGCATTAGCGTTAAATTTGGAAACAATTGTTGTTTTTGTTGAGCAGTTGCTTGATCTAAAAGTACTGTCACCTAGTGTGTATTACATTAGTGATCTTCCTTCTGAAGTGCGTGCCGGCGATGTTATATACGTGGCATGTATTTCATTCTTCTTAACGGTGTTAGCAACACTTTATCCCGCACGTAAAGCAGCAAAGACTGAGCCTGCAGAAGCATTGAGGTACGAATAATGGGGGTTATTGAAAATAACGTGATTGAAGTGAGTGCTTTGAGTAAGAGTTTTCATGATGGGGACCTTAATGTCACTGTGCTTAACGATGTTAACCTTTTGTTAAAAGCACGTGAGCGTATTGCAATAGTTGGTGCTAGTGGTAGTGGTAAAAGTACTTTACTGCAATTACTAGGGGGTTTGGATAAACCTAGTCAAGGCGAAGTTGTATTATGTGGGAATAAATTAAATAATCTTGCGGATAATGTGCGCGGAAAATTACGCAATCAACATTTAGGGTTTATTTATCAGTTTCATCACCTGCTACCAGAATTTACTGCATTAGAAAATGTGGCGATGCCGTTAATGGTTCGTAATGAATCGGTGAAAAAAATTCAACAACAAGCTAAAGATATATTGGGTCGAGTAGGTTTAAAAGACCGTACTCAACATAAGCCAAGCGAATTATCTGGTGGCGAACGCCAACGTGTCGCTATTGCACGAGCATTGGTTACACAACCTAAAGTTATTCTTGCGGATGAGCCAACCGGTAATTTAGATAGTAAAACAGCCGCGCAAGTGTCAGATATTATGATGGAATTAAATAATGAATTAGACACTGCCATCGTGATGGTCACTCATGACATGGGATTAGCTGAAACCATGGATATCGTCTACGAATTAAAAGATAGCGTGCTAACGACGTCTTAGTTATGGATGCATGGGTTGTCTACATTCTAGAGTGTCAAGATAAAACGCTATATACAGGTATTACCAACAATCTAGAACGCCGTGTTCAACAACATGAAGCTGGACAAGGTGCTAAATACACAAAAGGGCGTGGACCTTTTCGTATTATCTATACACAAGAGTTTGCTGAGAAAGGCTTGGCCTTAAGCCGTGAATACCAAATTAAACAGCTAAGTAGAGATCAGAAGTTATTACTCGCTGTTTAATTATCGTTCCTGCGCAGGCGGGAATGATGGGTCTGCATGGGGGACACTATTTGGTTAGAGGTGATTAACTTTCTGGATTAGAAGCAGCTCGTAAAATTATTAAGAATTAATTTTCTTGGTTCGCTTATAGTTTTTACGATTAGCCCATACTTTAGATACATACCAACGCCAATAGGCCTGTATTAATCCGTAGCCAATTACGCTCATTAGTGCGCCACTGCACAAACATCCTACCAAGAACGGTTGCCATCGATCTTGTAATTCAGTAAACAACCAGTTCAAGCTAAATTCAAAGTGGAAAGGTTGTAATTGAACGTCTAATAACATTACTCCAAATTTATATGCCGTATAAAAAAGTGCAGGCATAGTGAGTGGGTTAGATACCCAAACTAATATGGCCGAGATGGGGATATTGGCGCGCAATATAATAGCCAGCGCTGCGGCGAGGATCATTTGGCCAGGTATTGGTACAAACGCACAAAACAAACCGACGGCAACGGCGCGTGAAACAGAACAACGGTTGAGGTGCCAGAGATTAGGTTCTCTGCCGGCGTGTCCAAATAATTTTAGTGACTGATTGTTTCTAATCGAGTCTAGATCTGGAAATAGTCTTTTTAATAATTTTCTGGGCATTATAATGACGGCAGCCTGCAACAGTATGAATATTTCGCAATGATTATGACATGAACATGGCAAAAGTCGCATTGTCATTTTTGTTGGGCGTGCTCTTATTCCAGACTTCTAGGATATTGCCTCCATATTATTGTTTATTGTTAGTGCCTGTTTGTTTTTTGCTTTTATTGCGTTACCCACTCAGTTTTCCATTATTTTTTGTATCTTTTGGTTACTGTTGGGCATTTTTATTCTCTTCGCACATTATTTACCCAAAACTATCATACCAATTAGAAGGGGAAGATATTCAAGTCACTGGCGTTGTAGCTGAAGTGAAGTCAGAGAGCCCTCAATTCTCTAAGTTTATTTTTAATATGGATAAAGCCTCAATTCGCCAATTGAGTTCTCAAATTCCTAAAAAGGTCATGCTGAGTTGGTATCAGCCTAAGCAAGAAATCCAACCTCGCCAACAATGTAATTTTGTCGTGCGTCTGAAGAAGATTTGGGGGTACTCAAATCCTGGAGGGATGGATTATGAGAAAAACATGTTTATTGCTGGAATTGGGGCGAAGGGATATGTGCGATCAGGGCAATGTCATAAGCTAAACTTAATTGAGAGTGAGCAACCGAGTCTGCGACAACAATGGATAACTCATTTTCAACAGGTGGCACCACGCTACCAACATTCAAACTTGATGCAAGCATTAACCTTTGGTGAACGTGAAGATATAGATCAAACGCAATGGCAAGTACTGCGTGAAACAGGGACATCACACTTGTTAGCAATCTCTGGCCTGCACCTGAGTGCTGTAAGTGTGGTGATGTTTTTTCTACTGAATCGATTAGCTCGTTGCAATGCATGGGTGTGTGAACGTGTGCCTGCACAATCTATAGCAGCAGTGTCTGCAATGGTGATTGCAATATTTTACGCATATTTGGCTGGGTTCTCTTTGCCAACTCAACGTGCGCTAATTATGGTACTTGTCGGCTTATTTGCAATATTGCTGCGTAGACCTGTTATTAATATCCCTGTGTTGTCGTCTGCGCTGCTGCTAGTGTTAATTATTAATCCATTATCCGTTTTAAACGCAGGATTTTGGATGTCATTTCTAGCCGTGTTGTTTATTTTCATTGTGATTAACAGTACTCAAGGTAAGAGTAAGCTGTTTCGTATTATTGCGGTGCAATTCTATTTGGGCTTCGCGTTATTCCCTGTTAGTTTGCTTTTTTTTTCGCAAGCCTCGATTATTTCACCGCTAGTAAATTTAGTTGCGATCCCCTTAGTAAGCTTTGTATTGCTACCATTGCTGTTGGTCACACAAATATTATTTTTATTCGACTTAGTGATGAGTGATTCAATGTTTATAATGTTGGATCAGTTGTTCTCCTGGTTGTGGTGGGGCTTGCAACAATCTGCTGAGTTTGAATATTCTTCCTTGGAATTCACTCCTAAAATTCTAGGAGTAGTCGCTTACGAAGTAGGTTTGTTTATG
The DNA here is from genome assembly GCA_951812785.1 of uncultured Gammaproteobacteria bacterium. Taxonomy (GTDB): domain Bacteria; phylum Pseudomonadota; class Gammaproteobacteria; order UBA4575; family UBA4575; genus UBA1858. Next base: position 1,112,392 of record OX638335.1, on the reverse strand, counting down.
TTGGTGCAATCTAAGGGGTTGCCTGCACGTCATCTCGCTTGGGTGCTGTTAGTAGGCTTATTCTTTATAAAAGAGCCGCAATTAAATCAAGGGCAGATGAGACTTGCTGTACTTGATGTTGGCCAAGGGTTGGCATTGGTGGTCGAGACTAAAAATTATTCTCTAATTTATGATGCGGGGGTGCGTTCACCCTCAGGTTTTAATACAGGTGATGTTGTGGTGCTTCCATACTTAAAATCACGAGCTATCTCGAAGGTGGATTTGGCCATTATTAGCCATAATGATAATGATCACTCAGGGGGAATGCATTCGCTGATATCGCAAGGCGTCATTACTGATTTAATGGTGAGTAACCGCCCAGAATTGTACGATTTTGAAAATACGCGCTTGTGTCGAGCTGGTGATGAATGGCGCTGGGATGGCGTAGAATTTAAAGTTTTACATCCACCGAAAAAATGGCAATCTAACGATAATAATCGATCTTGTGTACTGCAAATTAACCATACTACAGGCAGTATTATACTTACTGGAGATATCGAAAAAACAGCTGAAGAATGGTTAATTAGCCAATATGGTGATTATTTGTCCAGCGATATAATTATTGCTCCTCATCATGGTAGCAAGTCGTCTTCGAATTATCGGTTTGTTGATCTGGTTCGTCCTCAAACTGTCGTTTTCTCAGCGGGTTATCGGAACAGATATGGGTTTCCTCATGCTACTATTACGCAGCGCTATGAGGAGATGGGAGCGCAACTTGTGGATACGGTACGCCAAGGAGCAGTGATATTTCTATTTGATGCCAATGACGGACTGCAAATGCAGGCCGGGCATAGGCAAAATAACAAACGTTATTGGCATTCCACGCAACAAGAAATAACTGATTCAATAGAATAAGGGATATCTACAGAGTGTTTGAGATTATCAAATCAGGCGGATGGTTAATGATGCCTATCCTAGGTTGTTCAGTGATAGCTTTGGCAATTGTGCTAGAAAGGTTCTGGAGCCTACAAAAAAACATGTTGCTCCTGATAATTTGGTTGCAAAAGTATGGAAGCTGGATCAAAACAATCAACTTAGCGATGAAAAAGTTATTGATATTCGAGACAGTTCACCATTGGGCAGGATATTAGTGGCTGGCTTGATGAATCGCTTTAGTACGCGCGATGTGATGCGCGAAAGTATTGAAGAAACAGGTCGGCATACCGCATATGAATTACAGTTATTCTTAACTACGTTAGGTACTATTGCAGCAATCTCGCCATTGCTAGGATTACTAGGTACGGTTGTGGGGATGATTCAAGTATTTGCCGTTATTACCAGTGTAGGTGTGGGTGACCCTGCAGAATTAGCCAACGGCATTTCAAAAGCATTAATTACCACCGCAGCAGGAATATCAGTTGCTATTCCTGCAATTTTCTTTGTACGTTACTTCCGTCGTAAAGTGGATGGATTAGTCGTCGACATGGAGGGTGAGGCAATTAAGCTAGTCGAAGTAATGCAAGGCTCACGCAAAGCAAAACCTGGTGAAAAATAAGCCCGCATGAAATTTAACTTAGACGAAGAAGATAAAACTGATGTTAGCTTAACGCCGCTGATTGATGTGGTTTTTTTGCTGCTAATATTTTTCATGGTAACTACGACTTTTGATAATGATGCTAGTCTAAAGATAAAATTACCTAAGGCAGGTAATACGGTACAATCAGAGGAAGAAAAGAATCTAGAAGTTGTGATTGATCGTAATGGTCAATTTTATATGGATGGTAAGGCTTTACTGGATAGGCAATCGCATTGCCCTAGAATCAGTCTTGGGTAAAATGAATAAAAAATATAATGTTGAAAAAATCACTATACGGGCTGATGCTCAAACACCACACCAAGCCGTTGTTTCTGTCATGGATGCAGCTGGTAAAATTGGTATCAATAAAGTATTCGTAGCAACCTCAAGTGAGAAAATCGACAGCCAAAAGTAATCCGGATCAAGACTCATCGGGCTTGTCGGTATACCTTCGTCTCTTAAAATACTTAAAGAATTACAAGTTACTGCTAGTGCTAGCTGTGACTGGCTTAGCTATTGTAGCAGCATGTCAACTTGTATTTACTTGGTTATTGGGGCCCATCATTGACGAGGCTTTTATCGCTGATAGTAGTGACGGTCTTCACTGGATCCCGCTTACAATTGCAGGAATTTTTATCGTTCGAAGTGTAGGTAGTTTTCTCGGTTTATATTTTATTGGCAGCATTGGACAGAGAATAGTTAAGGTTTTACGTGCAGAGATGCATGAAAAGTTGCTCTATTTTCCTGCATCTTATTATGACTCCGTTACATTGGGTTCTACACTTTCAAAATTTACCTTCGATGTTGAGCGCGTTTCTTGGGCGGGTTCTAAAAGCATTCCTATTATTGTACGCGATACCCTTACGGTAATATTTTTGATCGGGCTTATGCTTCATCTTAGTTGGAAGTTAACATGCGTGTTACTTATCTCTGCACCTTTGGTTTACGCGGTTATTCGTTATGCAACGTTACGATTTAGGAAATTAAGTCATCGAATCCAAACTTCAACAGGTGATATTACTTCTAGAGTCGAAGAGTCTATTAGTGCTCAAGCGCTGGTAAAATTATTTACAGCAGAAGAAGAAGAGATTGCTCGATTTGAATTGATAAATGAAAAAAATCGACGCAATCAAACTAAATTTGTTGCCGTTAAAGCTGTGAATACGCCTTTGGTCCAAATGATTGTAGGTATTGCATTTGCTGTGGTCGTATATGTTGCATTTCTGCCATCGGTGAAAGGAGATTTGACAGTTGGTTCATTTGCAACTTTTGTAACGGCAGTGATGGGCATGCTTAATGCTGCACGCAAACTCACGATTATCAATCAAATACTTCAAGCAGGTATTGCTGCTTGCGAAAGTGTATTTAAATTAATTGATCAGCCTTCGCAACATGATAAGGGTGTAGTTGAGCTAAATTCATGTCGAGGTGAAATTGAATTTAAGCATGTTTCGTTTCAATACCCGTCGAAGCCGGATATTGTGTTAACTGATATTAGTTTGTCAGCAAAATCAAATCAAATGATTGCCTTTGTCGGTAAGTCTGGTAGTGGTAAATCTTCATTGGTGAAGTTAATTCCAAGATTTTACGAGATTCAGTCAGGTGAAATTAAAATAGATGGGCATATGATCGCAGATATCTCTTTGCAAAGTTTACGCAAAAATATCTCTATGGTGAGTCAGGATGTGGTTCTATTTAATGACACTATTGAGAATAATATTGCCTACGCCACATCTGGAAAAACTAAGCAAGATGTGATTAAAGCAGCACAGCAAGCTCATGCTGCGGAGTTCATCGAAAAACTTCCTGAGAAATACGACACTAGAGTAGGTGATAAAGGATTATTGTTGTCAGGCGGGCAAAGACAGCGTATTGCCATTGCGCGTGCATTACTTAAAGATGCGCCGATATTAATACTGGATGAAGCGACATCAGCACTAGACTCTGAATTTGAGTATCACATACAAGCAGCATTGGGTGAGTTACGTAAGCATCGTACCACTTTTGTAATTGCACATAGATTATCTACCATAGAAGGTGCTGATGAAATTTATGTAATGGATCAAGGCAAAGTGCTTGAGCATGGTTCTCACGCGGAGTTGGTGAGTAAAAATAGTGAATACGCTAATCTTTATCATCGTCAATTTAAAAAACCATCTTTGCAGGATGGTTGATAAATCCAAGCAATGTTTGCATGAATGGGTAAATTCTGTGTGGTATGGTCAAAATAAATTATCATACCTATTGTTGCCGCTATCAGTTATATTTTCTGTGTTGTCAAAAGCTAGACAGTGGAAGCAGAGCAAATCAAAATGTAGCTTTTCAGTTCCGGTTATCGTTGTAGGCAATATTACTGTAGGTGGTACTGGTAAAACACCAATGGTGATTACACTAGTTAATGAGTTGCAACAACGAGGTTATAGGCCCGGAGTGGCTAGTCGAGGTTATGGTGGACAAGCACGACAACCAATATTAGTGAATCAAGCACTTAATGTGGACCATGCTGGTGATGAGTCTTTAATGATTTTTAATAATACTCAAGCAACAGTGGTTATTGGTCAAAATAGGCTAGATGTTATTAACGAACTTATAAGTACACACCTCTGTGACATAATTGTGTGTGATGATGGTATGCAAGACTATCGTTTTGAACATGATATTGAAATTATCATGGTTGATGGAGAACGAACATTCGGTAATCATAAGTTATTGCCTACAGGTCCATTGCGTGAACCTATTAGCCGATTGCAAAAAGCTAATTTTGTTGTCGCCACCTCAAAACCAGTGCCAGCAGTAAGTGGAGATTGCATGAAATTGCAGCTTGTTGAGTGTATTCAGCTAACAAATTCGCATAACAAGCGTTCTTTAGAGCAATTCAAAAGCCAAACAGTGCACGCGGTTGCCGGTATTGGCAATCCAAATCGGTTTTTTAGCAGTCTAACGTCATTGGGGCTGAAAGTGATTGAACATCCGTATCCTGACCATGCTCGTTATGAATTAAGTGATTTTTCGTTTTCAGATCAAAATCCAATACTAATGACAGAGAAAGATGCGGTAAAATGTAGCCAATTGTCATTAGATAACGCGTGGTATGTGCCAGTACAAACAATTTTGCCTAATGATTTTATATCGCGGTTGAACACATTGCTGAGGAATATTAATGGATAAGAAGTTGATGGATATTTTAGCGTGCCCAGTTACCAAGGGTTCTTTAATCTATGATGAGCAAAAACAAGAATTAATTTCTACTTCAGCGCGCTTAGCTTATCCAATACGTGATGATATTCCCGTCATGTTAGAAGAAGAAGCGCGCCATATTAATGATGAAGAATACAAACGTTATAAAAAAAGAAATAATGTCTAACTCTTTTCGAGTAGTCATTCCTGTTCGCTATGCGTCAAGTCGTTTGCCAGGGAAACCCCTGCTGGCATTTCAGCATAAACCCATTATTGAGCATGTATATAGGAATGCTTGTGAAAGTGATGCCGAGTCAGTGCTGATTGCCACAGATGATGAACGTATTGCTGAAGCGGTCAGTAAATTTAATGCGGAAGTGTGCATGACTAGTAGTGAACATATGTCTGGTACTGATCGCATTACAGAAGCTGTTGAAAAGCAAGGCTGGAGAGATGATGAAGTCATCGTTAATCTGCAAGGTGATGAACCACAGATACCGGCAGCCAACATCAAGCAAGTTGCAGATCTAATGGTGAATAATGCTAACGCCGCCATCAGTACCTTATGCCATCGCATTCATACAATTCAAGAATATGGTGACCCGAATGTGGTGAAAGTGATAAAAACCACAAAGGGTCGAGCACTTTATTTCAGTCGCAGCTCTTTACCTTATATCCGTGATGTGGATGTCAAAATATTAAAAGAGAACAGTGTGTACCGGCATGTTGGGATTTATGCTTATCGTGTCAATTATCTTAAGCAATTTATTAGTATGTTGCCCTCGCGATTAGAGCAGATAGAAAAGCTCGAACAATTACGTGCACTTGAAAATGGAGATGAGATAATAGTTGATGAGTGTATTGAAAATCCTGGGGTCGGGGTGGATATAATAGACGACTATCATCGTTTAAAAGTAGGCGGTCAGAAAGGGTAATTAATCTCATGTTGCTGATGTTTACCCAAATAATGATTTCTTGAGCTTTTTACAAACACGTAATAACTTTCCATATAATCAGCGCGCTTCAACATTGCCAGTGAGGGAAAGTAAAAGAATTGATATTATCTCATCGTATGCAATCCACTCTGAGTGGGGGAAGATGCCTTAAAGAACATACGTAGGTTTTATGTTGATCTTACTGGGTTTTCAAATAACCTAAATCGTTATGAGGGTAAAGTTAAATAAAAGAATCAAACGGCCAAATTTCAACCTTGTCACCGATGCTCACACCGTTACTCTCCATCGGTAAAAAAATAAAACAATTAGCATTAGACATGGAACGTAATATTCCGGAACCTTGTTCGCCTGTTCTTTCAACGATGTAATCACCATCTTCATTTAATTGATAGGTGCCGCGCTGGTATTCAACACGTCCTGGACGCTTGCGCAATTTGCTTTTGGAGATGGCTTTTATTTGTATGCGTGGTTTAGGTTCGTGGCCCATCATTTTTTCGATAGCGGCTTGTACGAATATATAAAATGTTACCATGACAGAAACGGGATTGCCGGGTAAGCCAAAAAAGTAAGCATCTTTTATTTTTCCGAAGGCTAGTGGTCTGCCGGGTTTCATAGCGACTTTCCAAAAATTAACTTCGCCTAATCTTTCTAAAGTTTCTTTTACAAAGTCTGCATCACCGACTGAGACGCCACCGGATGTGATAACAATGTCTGCATTTCCTGAGGCTTCTAAAAAGGAGGATTCAACGGCTTCAGGTGTATCTCGTACAACACCGAGATCATTTATTTCTACACCAATGCGAGTGAGCATGCCCCATAAGGTATAGCGGTTACTGTCGTAAATTTGTCCGGCTTCTAATGGCGTGCCGATAGAGATAAGTTCGTCGCCGGTTGAAAAGAAGGCTACCCGTAATTTGCGAATAACTTTTATCTTGCCTATCCCTAGCGATGCGATTAATCCTATATCAGATGGGTTTAAAAATTTTCCTGGTGTAAAGACAAGAGCGCCTTCGGCAATGTCTTCGCCTGCTTGGCGTACGTTTTGATTAGCTCGTTGTTTGTTATCTATAGTAATGAGGCTGTCATCGACCTGCACATGCTCCTGCATGACAACTGTATCAGTATTCGTTGGCATCGCTGCGCCAGTCATAATACGTACGCATTCGTTGTTGCTAACCTTGTCGTTGAATGGGCGACCGGCCCAAGCAGTACCAATTAACTTAAATTGCTTTGTTTCTTCATTGGGAATATCGCTACTTCGTATTGCATAGCCATCCATAGCTGAGTTGGTATGGCCCGGGACGTTGATAGTTGAGCGAATATCTTCAGCAACAACTCTATGCAATGCTTCGCGAAGAGGGATAATTTCCGTTTCCGTGATCGGATTGATTGAATGCAGAATATGTTGCTGGGCAATTTGAGCATCCATCGAGGATGGGTCGTAATCATCCATGCAGCTAGGGACGCATTTTATTTTTTTTTCTATCATGGCAATGATTCTACATTGGTATAATCTTGTTTGACGATTTCATAATCTGAATGATGAGTAAAAATATTTTTAATTTTTGCTTGCGCTTATATTAAGCTGACTTTAATAATACGTAGACTGCTCCGGTACCACCATCTGCGGGTCGCGCAGAACAAAACGCTAAAATCTCTGCGCGTCGTTGTAACCATTGATTGACCAGCGGCTTTATCACTGGCCCTTGATTGTTAGAGCCGTAGCCTTTGCCATGGATAATACGCACACAACGAATACCTCTGTCTCGGCATTCATTGATAAATTGGCTGAGTTGCTGTTGGGCCTCTAGTCTAGTTAGGCCATGTAAATCCAGTTCTGCTCCAATGCTGTATTGGCCGCGCTTGAGTTTTCTGAAAACTTGTTTTTGTATACCAGCTTGAACATAAGAGAGGCTATCACCAGGTTGCATGTCTTCATGTTCAGTTGGGCTTACCAACAGCTCTTCCATTACTTTTTGTTCATCACTATGAGATTGTTTTGGTACAGGACGAGGCTTAGGCGTGTCGTGAATAACTTTATCATCATCGGATAATGCCTTTACACCATCAATTAGCTCTGCAAAGCTTGGAGAATCACTTAGATTTTTCTTATGGCCTGACATGAAGATTGCAATCAATTAAATTATTACTACGAAGCTTGGGCAGTTGCCTGTTATTATAAGCGGATTTTATTTTCTAGATAGTACATTTTTTACTTGAATTGCATGCATCTATTACTTAGCAATGATGACGGTTACCAGGCTGCTGGTATTGTGGCATTGGCTCAATCACTTAGTGAAATTGCCAAAATCACTGTAGTTGCACCTCATATAGACCGAAGTGCCGCAAGTAATTCGCTTACCTTACAAATGCCTCTACGTGCCAATGAAGTAGAGTCAGATTGGTATAAAGTTGATGGAACACCTACTGATTGTGTTCATCTAGGGCTCACTGGATTGCTACAGAGCGAACCTGATATGGTGGTTTCAGGGATTAATTGTGGGCCAAATTTGGGTGATGATGTGATTTACTCTGGTACGGTAGCAGCAGCAATGGAGGGAAGACATCTGGGCTTCCCAGCGGTGGCTGTCTCCATTAATTCATTTAAAGCTGAGCATTTCGTGACAGCAGCTGTAGTAACTAAAAATTTAGTCAAACAATTAATCAATAAGCCACTACCTAAAGATACAATTCTTAATGTTAATGTGCCAGATGTTCCATTAGCGGATATTCGAGGTGTGCAAACTACAAGATTAGGCAATAGACATAAATCAGAACCGGCATTAGCAGCTAAAGACCCGCGCGGAAAAACTATTTATTGGGTAGGTGCAGCAGGTCCAGAGCAAGATGCAGGCCTAGGAACAGATTTTCATGCAGTCAGCGAAAATTACGTATCGGTTTCACCAATTCATGTCGACCTTACTAAATATGGTTCAATGGAATTAGTGAGTAGCTGGTTAGGTGATTGTGAGATTGGCCATGAATAAAAATATCCAAGGGATTGGTATGACCTCGCAACGTACGCGGGATCGTTTAATTGAGCGTTTGCGTGTTAAAGGTATTCGTAATGTTACTGTGCTAGAAGTCATGCGCTCATTGCCAAGGCACTTATTTATCGATGAAGCATTGGCTACGCGCGCTTATGAGGATGATGCTTTACCTATAGGTCATAAACAAACTATTTCTCAACCATACATTGTGGCTAGAATGACTGAAGCATTAATCTCTGAGGGGATTCCTAGTAAAGTATTGGAAATTGGTACGGGTTCAGGCTACCAAGCTGCGTTACTCGCACATATTGTTGAGAAAGTTTATACGGTTGAATTAATAAAGCCGTTATATCAACAAGCACGAAAATTACTGATATCGCTTGGCTTGAGAAATGTTCAATACAAATTGTCAGATGGCACTTGGGGTTGGGAAAATTATGCACCTTATGATGCGATCATAGTGACTGCGGCTGCACCAGAAATTCCAAATTCACTAATAAACCAGTTGGCGATTGGCGGACGATTGATTATACCTGTGGGTACTCAAGATGATGTACAGCAACTACTGACTCTTAAGAGAACAAGCGAGGGTGTTACTCAAGAAAAAATAGAAGATGTTTCATTTGTGCCTTTAGTGCGAGGATGAAGATAAATTAAATGAAATTATTTTCAACGATTTACGAAAAGTGTATGAATGCGGCTGCACATAGACGTGCACCTACAATTTTAAGTGCGTTAAGTTTTGCCGAATCATCATTTTTTCCTATTCCGCCTGATGTCATGCTTGCGCCAATGTGCATGCGTTTACCAAATAAAGCATTTTGGTTTGCTTTTCTTACGACTATATTTTCAGTGCTTGGAGGTTTGGCAGGATATGCAATTGGATATTTTGCTTTTGATTTAATTTCACAGTGGCTTGAAACCACTAAGTATTGGGATAGCTATATTCATGCACGCGATTGGTTTGAACAATGGGGTATATGGGTTGTATTTATTGCAGGTTTTTCACCGATCCCTTATAAGCTATTTACCATCACTGCCGGCGTTATGGTGCAGCCATTACTAGCATTTGTATTGGCTTCATTTGTAGGAAGAGGGACTAGGTTTTTCTTGGTTGCAGGAATTGTCAAATTTGCTGGGCCGCGAATTGAACCTATGTTGTTAAAATATATCGAATGGTTAGGATGGATATTTGTTGTTTTACTTGGTATCGGGATAGCGTGGGCATCTACCTACTAACAACTCGTGTTTAATTAAGATGCGAATATTTTTCACTTGTTTATGTTTGGTTTTGCTACTTTACGGTTGTACTTCTAAACTAAAGCAATCTCGCTACTATCATAATAGTTATTATATTGTTAAAAAAGGTGACACGCTATATTCTATAAGTTGGCGTTATGGTGTAGATAGTAAGACTCTTGCGCGTTGGAATAATATTTCTCGACCTTATACGATTTATCCAGGCCAGAAGTTACGTATTAATTCAACTGCACCCATTAAAAGAGCAAAATCGTCAGGGAAATCGTCGTCGGCTAAGTCTAAGTCGGTAAGTAATAAACCACGTAAGCTAGTTAAGACGGTCCCTGTCGGTGATTGGCGCTGGCCTGTAAGAGGTAAGTTGCTGAGTAAATTTTCAGGGAGTAACAATGGCATTGATATTGTTGCTAAGGAGGGCACTATAATAACTGCTACATCAGCAGGAAAAGTTGTCTATGCCGGAAATGGTTTGCGTGGATATGGCAATCTACTAATTATCAAACATAATGCGAGTTTCTTTAGTGCTTATGCACATAATAGAAAGTTGCTTGTAGCTGAAGGTGCAAAGGTTAAAACCGGCCAGAAAATTGCGGAACTGGGTTCTACCGGAACTGATCGAGCTAAACTTCATTTTGAAATTCGTAAAGATGGAAACCCTGTTGATCCGTTAAAGTATTTGCCGCGCTAATTTAGCAGGAATATTTTAATCAATTAACAATAGTGCACCGACATCACGATATTCTGCGCTGAGTGTGGCATAGGTGCGACAGGCCGCAGAATAATCCATGGTCTCAAAGCCAATGCTGTTGCTTGCAAAATGAGCAATTATTGAGGCGGGTGGGAATTGAAGGGTTTTGCCACTGCCTAAAATCACCAATTCGGGGTTTAGATCAATGATGAACTTAATGGTTTGTAGCGTTAAATCTGAACTATGTTGTAAGGGAACCTGTTCAATAAATGTGTTCGCAGAGATATATAACGATTTTTCGTAACATTCATTGTTTATAGTGACAGTATTTTCACTGTAGTCATTAATAATGTAGTTACCCGAGGGCTTGTCTTCTGTAAAATGCACGGTCTAATTTTCACTTACAATGTCACTAAATAGTACTTTAAGTTCTGGACTAGCGCATCAATGGAAGATTTTCCAAGAATTCAGCGGTTACCGCCGTATATTTTTAATATCGTCAATGAGCGAAAGGCAGCATTTCGTGCAGAAGGTGAAGATATCGTCGATTTTGGGATGGGAAACCCTGATCAGGGTGCACCGGCTCATATTGTTGAGAAATTAGTCGAAGCTGCTCAGCGAAACGACACTCATCGATACTCAGTCTCACGTGGAATTCCATGTTTAAGGAAGTCTATTTGCGGTTGGTACAAACGCAAATTTGATGTGGATTTAGATGAAGAGACAGAAGCTATCGTCACCATTGGATCTAAAGAAGGTCTCGCGCATCTAACTCTTGCCATGCTTAGTCTAGGCGATGCGGTATTAGTTCCCAATCCTGCATACCCGATTCACCCTTATGGTTGTGTTATTGCAGGTGCTGAAGTTGTTTATGTTCCATTATCTGAAGATACGGATTTTTTTTCAGAACTAGAAAAAGCAATAAAAAGCGCATTGCTAAAACCAAAACTGATTATTCTGAATTTTCCAGCTAACCCAACCACTCAGTGTGTTGAGATTGCCAAACAACATAATATCTGGGTGATCAATGATATTGCTTATGGAGAGATCACCTTTGATGGTTATGAGCCACCATCAATCCTTCAGGTGAAAGGAGCTAAAGACATTGCTGCGGAGTTTTACTCGCTATCCAAAACATACAATATGCCTGGTTGGCATGTCGGCTTTATGTGCGGGAATAAAATACTTGTCGCTGCATTATCACGATTAAAGTCATATCTTGATCACGGCATGTTCACACGAATACAAGTCGCCGCGATTGCTGCACTTGATGGGCCACAAGATTGCGTTGAAGATATACGAAATATGTATTGTTCACGTCGTGATGTATTGATTGAGGGCTTGAATAGCATGGGTTGGCATGTCGACCCACCAAAGGCCACTATGTTTGTTTGGGCAAAAATCCCCGAGAAATTTGCTGAACAAGGCTCGCTCGATTTTTCTATGCAGATGTTGGAGCAGGCGAAAGTCGCCGTTTTACCAGGAGTCGGATTTGATCAGTACGGTGATGGTCACGTTCGGTTTAGTTTGATCGAAAATGAACATCGAACGCGTCAAGCAATACGTGGAATTAAAAAAATGTTCCGCGATTCTAAATAATAAAAGAGTACAAATAAAAAAATGAAACCAGTCACAATTGGAATTTTAGGTTTGGGTACTGTCGGTGGAGGCACTGCAACCGTACTACAACGTAATGCAGCAGAAATAGCACGAAGAGCAGGGCGCTCTATAGAATTAGTCGCAGCTAGTGTACGCGACATTAATAAAAAGCATAGTGCAGAATTAAATAAGGTTAAGTTAACGCTAGATTCAAATGAAATAGTTGATGACCCTAATATAGATATTATTTTAGAGTTGATTGGTGGAACTGACTTAGCAAAAGAACTTGTGTTACGTGCTATCAAAAATGGCAAATATATAGTGACTGCTAATAAAGCACTAATTGCATTGCATGGCAATGAAATATTTGAAGCAGCTCAACGTACAGGTGTCACTGTTGCCTTTGAGGCGGCGGTGGCAGGTGGTATTCCTATTATAAAAGCTATTCGCGAAGGTTTGGCGGGAAATCAAATTGAATGGCTTGCCGGTATTATTAATGGAACTGGTAACTTTATTCTGACTGAAATGCGCGACAAAGGTCGTGATTTTATGGATGTGCTTAAAGAAGCACAAGAACTTGGTTATGCAGAAGCAGACCCTACATTTGATGTTGAAGGCATTGATGCCGCACATAAATTGACAATACTTGCCTCAATTGCATTTGGTGTGCCTTTGCAGTTTGAAAAAGTCTATACAGAAGGTATTTCTGAAATTACTCGCGCTGATGTTGAACACGCAGGTGAGCTGGGTTACAGAATTAAACATTTAGGTATTGCGCGAAGAGTGGCATCAGGTTTAGAGATGCGTGTACATCCAACATTAATTCCACACCGAAGACTGATTGCCAATGTTGATGGTGTTATGAATGCAGTATTGGTACATGCTGATGCAGTTGGTCCTACTTTGTATTATGGTGCTGGTGCTGGTGCAGAACCTGCTGCGTCAGCAGTAGTGGCTGATCTGGTTGATGTAGTGAGAGCATTAACAACCGACCCAGGTAATCGAGTGCCTCATTTAGCATTCCAGCCAGATGCGATACAGAACATTGAAGTGCTAACGATGGATCAGGTAGAAACAGCATTCTATTTGCGTATGCAGGTACAAGATCAGGCTGGAGTGTTAGCAGATATTACGCGAATCTTTGCTGACCAAGATATTAGTATTGAGGCGATTGTTCAAAAAGAAGAGAAGGATGAGCAAGATTGTGTGCCTTTAGTAATTTTGACTCATAATGTGCTTGAATCAAACATGATGGTTGCAATACAAAAGATAGAAAGCCTGGTAACAGTCACAGGTAAAATTGTTAGAATTCGTTTAGAAACTTTAGGTTAAGTTTATGCAAGATATAGAAACACATTACACAGGATTAATTAAACGCTTTTTACCAAGGCTGCCTACCGACCCTAATGGAAGGATTATTAGTCTCGGTGAAGGTAATACACCTTTAATTCTATGTAAAAACATAAAAGTTGCAAATGAACATGATGTTTCTTTGTATTTGAAATACGAAGGACTTAATCCTACTGGCTCATTTAAAGATCGTGGAATGACAGTTGCAGTAACCAAAGCTGTTCAAGAGGGAAGCCGTGCGATTATCTGTGCTTCTACTGGTAATACTTCAGCGGCAGCGGCAGCGTATGCATCACGTGCTGGGATAACTGCATTTGTGTTAATTCCTGACGGAAAAATTGCCATGGGTAAACTTGCTCAAGCAATGATTCATGGTGCGATAGTTATTCAAGTACGCGGTAACTTTGATGATGGTATGCGTTTGGTTAAAGAAGTAGCTGATCATGCGCCAGTAGATATTGTGAATAGTATTAATCCATATCGATTACAAGGGCAGAAGACTGCTTCATTTGAAATTGTAGAAGAGTTGGGTAAAGCACCTGACTTTCACTGTTTACCTGTAGGAAATGCAGGGAATATTACTGCACATTGGATTGGCTATACAGAGTGCGCGAGTGATAACGGCTCAATACAAACTCAAGCTTGCAACTTATGCTCTGGTACTTGCAAGTTCAATACTCCAGGTGTGATCACCTCAAGACCTAAAATGGTTGGATACCAAGCTGCAGGAAGTGCTCCATTTATGCGTGGGGGAATGGTTGATGATCCAGAGACAATTGCAACTGCAATTCGTATAGGTCACCCACAAAGTTGGGATAATGCTTGGACGGTGTCTAAAGAGTCTGGCGGCTGGTTTGATGAGTGTACTGACGAAGAGATCTTGGCTGCACAGCTAACATTAGCGAGTGATGAAGGGGTGTTTTGTGAGCCAGCATCTGCAACTTCTGTCGCTGGAGCGTTAAGAGATATTAATAGTGGAAAAATTCCTAAGGGAAGCACTGTTGTGTGCACACTTACTGGTCATGGATTAAAAGAACCTGATACAGCTATTAAACAAGCAAGCAGCAAGATGATTACTATTGATGCTAATTTGAACGAAGTGAAGAAAGCTATTCTCTCTAATATGTCCTAAATATGATCTAATTAGTTTTATTTAAAGCGAATGTTTTTAATGGTCATGAAGTTTTTTGAAAACATCAGCATTGGAAGCAAAAGTAATATATTACTGATTGTACTATTAGCGTGTCATTCAACCCTATATGCTCATCCATTTCTATGGAAAGCCACAGGTGATAATAACTTTTACCTTTTAGGAACAATTCATCTGCCAGATCCAAGAGTGACAGAAATCCCTGATGAAGTAGAACAAGCATTAAAAGAATCTGCTTCATTTTATGCCGAGCTAGATCTTAGTGAATCTAATGCCATGATGATTAAGCAATCAATGTGGTTGCCTGGAAAAAATACTCTACATGATTATCTACCAAGTGAACTTAAAGATGATATTGGAGAATATCTAAAACAAATTAATCCTGCATTGAATGTGGAGTTTTTTGCGGAACAAAAAATTTGGGTATTGGCAATTACCTTAACTGTGCTAGAACAACAACTTAAATATCCGGGGCAAGCTGCACTAGATGCTGTTCTATTTGATAGAGTAATCGCTATGGGGCTTAGTACTGGTGGGTTGGAAACTATTGAAGAACAGCTTACAGTTTTTGACTCTATGACAGAAAATCAGCAAATTACTTTTTAAGTGATACTGTTGAATTCATGAAATCTACAAAACTTCAAAATCGCGATTTTATAGAAAAGTCTATAAATTCTTATTTGCAAGGTGATCTTGATCGTTTGATGTCGCACTTAATGTCTTACATGAAAGATAATCAGTTTTACGATCAGTTGTTAGATCAATTAATTGATCAACGTAATGAGAAAATGACTGAAACAATTCATTCGCTAGTTAGTAAGAATCCGAATGAAAATTATTTCTTTGCAATTGGTGCTGGGCATTTCTGGGGAGAAAATAGCATCAATGCCCTTTTGCAGGAAAAGGGGTAATCAATCCAACAAATTGACTAACTATTACGGCATATATGAGTTATCAATAATATAAGAGTTAAGGGTATATAAATGAAAATTAGAGAAAGATTCATTCCTTATCGTCGTACCGATATTGTCGCTATGTGCCAGCAAGATAGTCAGTTAAGTGCTGATAAGGTAAAAGCATTTAACGATTTTTGTGAAGTGCTTACGAGTCTGTTTCATTTTGAGTTACACAAGAGATTAGAGCATCTGAAGAACTGTTATGCGCCATTTGATCCTGATAGAGATACAAGACAAATAGAAAACACCGATGCGAATGTAAACGAACTTAAGGGAGAATTAGAAAAGCAACTAAAAGTGGTATTAGGGCAAGCTAACTTCGAGCCTGTTTCAGAATCTGATTTGCAAGGCGCATTACATGCTGAGTCACTATTTAAAGTTAAACTCCAAGTAGACTTCAATGATTTTGAAGAAGTGCTATTTTTTAGACGAGGCTTGAGTGACAAAACGGAGACAATCAGTCAATGGTTTGGTTTAAAAAAGAGTGTAATAGAGTTGCAAGTTTTTGACAAAGTGCTAGTGTACGTTCGTTTTAAGAATAAAGATTATTTCGATAAACTCGAAAGAACAGAGCTGTATTTTGAGCCTGGTTCAACCATTATTAAGCTATTTCGTAACGTGCCTAAAAATGATATAGAAATGCTATTCCCTAATACAGAAGTGCGCATGAAACCAATTGATAAATTATTGATCGGAGTGCCTGCTGCAGTTGGAGGAATATTTATGCTAGTAACGAAGCTTGGTGCGACATTATTATTGGTTTTCTCGGTGCTCGCTTTCTGGCTGGGACTACATGATAAACCTACTAAGTTTGATCAGGCTACATTAATTGCTTTGATTGTAGGATTGGCAGGCTTAGGTGGGTTTCTATGGCGGCAATTTAGTAAATATAAAAATAGAAAAATACAGTTTATGAAACAATTGGCTGAAAATCTTTATTTTAAAAATCTAGATAATAATGCAGGTGTTTTTCATCACCTAATAGATGCCGCTGAAGAGGAGGAGTGCAAAGAAACAATTCTTGCGTACTACCATTTGCTAAATGCTAATGAACCATTGTCAGCATCTCAGTTAGATAAATGTGTTGAACATTGGTTTAATGAGAAATACCAGTGCGCACTTGATTTTGAGGTGCAAGATGCATTGGAAAAGCTATTGCGTTTTCAGTTGATACAAGAAATTGAAGGAAAATATCAAGCAAAATCGCTATCAGATGCAAATAAACAATTAGACGGCCTATGGGATGGTTATTTTAACTACTAAAATAAGTCATAAATAAAAATGAAAACATTAAGTAATTTAATTGAAAATAATCGTGTATGGGCTAAAAAGATTAAAGATGAAAACCCTGACTTTTTTTCTAACTTGTCCCAACAACAATCACCTGAATATCTTTGGATCGGTTGTTCAGATAGCCGAGTTCCAGCTAATCAAATTGTAAATCTTCCTCCTGGTGAAGTGTTCGTCCACCGTAATATAGCCAATGTTGTCGTTCATACTGATCTAAACTGTTTATCTGTCATCCAATTTGCTGTGGAGGTATTAAATGTTAAACATATTATTGTGTGTGGACATTATGGATGTGGAGGTATACATGCAGCGCTAGAAAAAAAGCAACATGGATTGATTGATAATTGGCTTAGACATATTAAAGATGTTGCAAGGTTTCACGCGGATGAGCTATCCACCTTAACTAGTGAAGAAAAGCATATTCGTCTAAGTGAGTTAAATGTTATAGAGCAAGTATTTAATGTATGTAACACTACAACTGTGCAAAATAACTGGAAGCGCAATAATGAATTGTCAGTACATGGTTGGATATATGGTATTGAAGATGGGATTCTAAAGGACTTAAATACTTGTGTAAGTTCTATAGATCTCGCATTTTTTATGCATAGTATGATGTCTTAGATGTACTAAGAGAGGAATTTAGCCCTTGATGCGACAAAGAAAAAAGCCCTAATCTTTCGATTAGGGCTTTTCTGGGGGTGGAAATGTTTCTACTACTCTAGATCCTGGGAGTCAAAAACATTTCTATGCTTCCTGCAAAAATCTTTCTAAGATTTACTGAGTTGATGCATCTGCTACAACTTGTCCACCCATGAATGAATGAATTAAACATTTGCTGATATGAGTTAGGGTTCATCATCCATGCGCTGCTTTGTTGCTGCCATTTAGGGTCCATCATTTTGTTCATTGATTGATAGTAGGCGGGGTTAGACATAGCAGTCATCCAATTCATATATAATGATGGATTCATAAATACCGCTGCTGCATTCATTTTGAAAGTAGGATTACTTAGGTTTTTCATCCATGTATCCCATTGTGCTGAATCTGTAGAGCAGTTCATCAAATTTTGTGCTGCTTGCGGATTACTCATTAAGGTAACTAGCTGCATAAATTTAGCAGGGTCTGCAACTGCATTTGCCATGCTTTCAGTATTTTCAAATGCTTCTGGCAGTTGACATTCATTAGTGTAAGCTGTCGTTGTTGCTTCTTTTTCTTCGCTAGCTGATAGATCACTAAAGATTGGTGTTGTGCAAATTGTTAGTATGCCAATTATGCTCAATAATGACGCTTTAGATTTAAACATAAATATTTCCCAGGTTGATTTAGAAGTGTAGTTAGTAAATATATAAGTATATTCTAATGTAATTACATGCTAAATCTAATAAAATTTTCTAATAGGAGGAATATTATTTTTATCGATTAGATATTTTATCTTAAACAATGGGTTATATGAATTATATAATGTAATATATATTATATTATAGAGAGAAATTCGTTGAGTTTTATGCCCAAGTTTAAAATTTAGTTGGCTAATCTGGCAACCTAAATCAAAAACTTACGATTGTTTCAATAATTTATATACTAAAAAATTATAGGCACAACTTTCTTCTTTACGTTTCCGATTAGTCAATCTACGGTAAACAGAGGTAAGTATAATGTGGCTGTGTAATATCTAGCCCACTAATTATTAATGATTAAGCGTATGCCTTGAAGTTGAGATCTTGCACGGTCTATTTGTTGAGCGGATAGTTGAATGCGGTCTTGTAGATATTCTATTTCTTCGTTGCGAATGTTGGGATTAACTTTCTGCAGTGATCTAAGTCGATCAAGTTCACTAGATAAATCATTAAGCATGCTCTGTTTGGCAGAGTCCTTTATATCGGCAATCTTATTGTCAGCGAGTTGTTGTGAAACTAATAAAACTTCTTGGGTGATCGCTCGAGTTTTCTCTGCTAAAAGTAATAGTATTGCCTTCTTCGTGCAGACCTGGAAAATTTTCATGCATATGATCGCCCGGCCGTAATATATAGCTGTACTCTGAGTGGAATTCAAAGTCAACGCCATACTGATCAAATACTTGTTCCATATACTCATTAAGTAATTCGTGTTGATCTTCTTTTTCGATTTTTTCTATCAATGCTTGTGCTTCAGATTTGTTGCATGAATTTAATTCTAACAATCTATCGCGGCCCTGATGCAGGCTCTGCATTGTTTTAAAGGTATATGAAATGGTGTCTGCTATTAATGAGTTGAGAGCATTAGAATCAATATTTTCTGCCGATTCAATTAGCTGATTTAACTGTGAAGAAAAGGTATTGTAGATTTCATATCCAGCAGAACAACTTTGTGTGAATAGTTGTATGCCTTCATGTATCCATCTAAACAATATTTCTTGTGCAGTGTTTTTAATATAAGGAATATGTATTTCGATATTGTGTTTCTGCCCAATTCTATCTAGTCGACCAATGCGTTGTTCTAATAAATCAGGATTTAAAGGTAGATCAAATAGCACTAAGTGGTGAAAAAATTGAAAGTTTCTTCCTTCGCTGCCAATGCACCATCGCCACTGTCTAACTCATCAGGGTTCGATCCTTCAGCAAAGTAAGCTGCAGCTTGATCTCGTTCAATAATGCTTAAATCATTCATAGAATGATGTACTTCTGATTTCCATTCTTAGATTTAAATAATTATCTAGTTGTATAGCGGTATCAGCATGATGGCAAATGACTAATACTTTATGTGGTTTCAGTGATTTTAACTTGTCTACTAGCCAAGTGACACGTGGGTCTTGCTCTAGCCATGAATCATCATCAAAGATAATCTCAGGATATATTGATTTTTTCTCTAAGGTGAAATTTTCTGGAATATCTAACGAGTAGGGGTTGGCTATTCTACTTGGGAAACCTTGTACCGCTGCACGACTCACCAAGGTATTGCTTAAGCTGTTGTTGCTGGTCTGTATTGAGGTGTTCGGTTTCTAGCAGTTGCTGAATTAATGAATTCAGTTGAGCATGTCCTGCCTGTTCTTTCTGAAACGCTTCTAAATTATGAAATCTGTCAGGGTCTAATAATCTTAAGCGTGCAAAGTGACTGTCTAAGCCAGCTTGTTCAGGTGTGGCTGTTAGCAATAGCAAGCTTTCGCATTATTGAGCAAGCTGTTCAACGCATTGATATTCAGGGCTTACTTTTTGTTTGCTCCAAGTTAAATGGTGAGCTTCATCAACTATAACTATATCCCAGGTGGCTGATAGTACATGTTGCTGCGTTTCAGTTGCATGGCTGACTAAGCTTAACGGACAAAGTATTTTTTGTTCTGACTCAAATGGACTTGAATATTTTTCATCTAATAATGAGTCAATTCGTTCTTGATCAAATATGGAGAAGCTGAGATTGAATCGACGCAACATTTCAACTAACCACTGATGGATCAAGCTATCTGGTACTAAGATGAGTACACGTGAGGCTTTTCCAGTATGCAATTGATGGTGCAGAATCATGCCAGCTTCAATTGTTTTTCCTAGTCCTACTTCATCTGCGAGTAATACGCGAGGCGCATGACGATTAGCTACATTAACTAGCAATAAAGACTTGGTGTGCTAATAAGTCAGTTCGAGACCCCAATAATCCTTTAACGGGCGACTGCTGTAAACGATGAAGATGTTGTAACGTTTCAACACGTAATGAGAAATTCTTATTTTTATCTAATTGTCCACTGAATAAACGTTGTTGAGGTGTTGTGAATTGTACAAAACAGCTTAGATCTAGTTCGTGAATTTCTTTATCTTCACCATTAATCGTTTTGCCGTAATAGGTGATTAAATTATTATCTTCTTTTATTTCTGCTACGATAATTGATTGTTCATCGCTATCAAATACTCTGTCGCCAAGGTTGTAGCGAATTCTGCTTAGAGGAGCAGTATCTATAGCATAGATACGACTTTCATTAACAGCCGGGTATAAGAATTTTACGCGCCTGCTAGCAACATCGGTGACGATGCCTAATCCCAATTGTGTCTCGGAATGACTAATCCAACGTTGTCCTACGATAAATTCCATTTAATATCCAAGCTGTTATGTTGTGAGATTATAAATCAGTGTATATCCATGTGTAATAATAACACTTGGAGAATTTATGAAGCTATAACATCTAATGGGTACAATCAGGCTAAATGTCTTTGGCATGTTAGGATTCTCACTTTATTACTTCATATTAAAAAAATATAGATGTGGTTAGAGTCTCAATGATTACGTTGGTTACTCCGGTTGCAGCTTTGTCGTTGGTAACATTGCTGAATAATGAACCTATTACTTAAAGTCATAATTAGTATTGGCTGGCTTGGGCGTATTTAAATTTGAGAAAGACGTACACAGATTATGAAGTGCGGCTTCAGCAGCTTATCTAAATGACCTTCTTTACGACCATCTCTTTTTGTATGAGTGATTTGCACAACAGCACGGTCACCGTGTAGTGCTGCACGCATTTCACGAGGTGATAAAAATATATCGGATTCACCATGCTCATCAGGGTTTAAAAATCCAAATCCATCGGGGTGGCCAATAATACGTCCGCGCACTAGGTCAGCACGGCCTACGGGTAGATAAGAGCCTTGTCGATTACGTACTAATTGCCCATCACGTTCCATTGCGCGCAGTCGGCGCTCCAATGATTCAATATCTCTTTCACTAGAAAGGCCAAGGGATTTTTTTAATTTAGTGAAGGTAGCAGGGCCTTCATTTTTATCAATAAGTTCTAGTATGAATTCGCGGCTAGCAATCGGATGGGCATATTTTTTTGCTTCTCTGTCCGCATGTGGATCACTGGTTTTTTTTGGTTTGGCCATTAGGAGTGGAATAGTATTGTGAATGAGTGACTGTTCGCTATCCGAGAATATTACCGGTTTTCCATGGATAAACGTATAACTAAATTAAAACTAATAAAAAAGAGGCTTAAAAGCCCCTTTTTTATAGCTTTCTAACTACAGTGCTATGGTACTGGCATAAATTTACCGCCTTCTTTGAGGTGTAGTTCCCGTTGACAAATATTATTTAGATCTTTTTATGACGTTGGTAAATTACGTAACTTGGTTTTTCCGCTGTTTGGGTTTACATTCTGATGGGCGTGGTCATGATGCCAATTGCTAGTTATGCCTGAACCATATTCCCCAGTTTTTCAAAAGAGTAGCGGTATGGTCATGACGCTGATTGCTGGCTATACCTGAACCTATGCGGTTAATGAAAGCATCTTTATAACCAGCTTGTCTTAGTCGTGATAACAATTCTTGCGCGACATTTCTACTGCTAAAGCTGCCGACGCTGATGCGGGTTAACTCCCCAGTTTGGGAGGCGTGTACAGTCCCATATTTTTCTGCGGAGCTAATAAAGTTTTCTGGAAGATTTTTGTAGACGGCTATTTGAACGGTATAGGATCCAGTATGTTGGGCTACCTGTGCGATACAAGCGATATTGATAATGGTTAATAGAGCGAGGGCTGTAATTTTATTTGCCACTGTACCCCTATTGATTAAGAGATGATGTGTTTTTCTGGTATGAATTGCTATTTGGATTTTTAAAAAGAAGAGTGGAATGAATTTACACTCTTCTTGGCAAAAAATTTTACAGGTCAATACCTAATGCTCGAACGGTTTCGATATTAATGTATTTATCTGTAGGTAGTTTATTGCCACTCTGGAATTCATTGACTGCCTTGATTGTATTGCTTCCAATTACGCCATCAATTGCACCTGGATTATATCCTTTTGCCGATAAGGCGCGTTGAATTGAACTGATAGTTCCAGTAGTCATGTTGGTTTCACAAAGAATAGAACGCCACTCCATGTAGCCATCTTTTTCAAGTTCTTGTGAAGTAACAGTTTCGTAACGTGCTGGAATTGCTTCACGCATTTCTTTTGCTTCTGAAACAACCTTGTTCACTTTAACCGTTTTGTATTCTGCGGGAACTTCAACGCGTCATGTTGAAGCAGGTGACTTAACGATGGTTTTAGTGACTGGCTCGTAGCGAGGAGGTGTTTCTGTTAAACAAATTTTATTACCTGTACGAGTGCTTTTAGGATGTTCTCCGTTATGAATTTCATGCCAAACAAAAGACCTATCCGCAACTTTACGTTGTGAAGATAGAGACTTGTACTTAGCTGGCACATGATTGCGAATTTCTTCAGGGCCAGCGACTAGTTCGCGAACCTTAACTGTTTTGTACTCTGCAGGAACATTTACTGTTCTTGTGGCTGCTGGTAATTTAAGGACTCGTTTACTGATAGTTTTGTAAGTTGCAGGTACTTCGACTAGGCACATGATTTCACCAGTCGCTTCATCAATACGTTGAATTGGGCCTGTGCCTTTTTTCCAAACTGGATGAGCTGGGTTGTCGATGATCTGCTCAGTGACAGTTTCATATTGTGCAGGAATGTAGTGCTCGTGATAACAAGCTCCAGGAGTAGCTGCATCTAAGTTAATACCATGGTTTTTTGCTGCAGCTAGTAGTTCATCACTAGCAGGTGCAGCATTCCTTTCTAGACCAACTTTCCAGAGTCTTTGCCCTTCTTCAACTAGGCGTGTTTCTTTTTCTGTGCCATAAACAGCTGGTACTGGCTCCATATAGAAACGTGCTTCTTTTACTAGTACTTCTTCAGTAACAGTTTCGTATTGAGCTGGAGAAGTGGTTACTTTTTCACTTGCTTCGCTAACTAAGATGGTTTCGCTGTTAGTCCTATAAGTAGGCTTAACCCAAACGCGAGCATAACACTCGCCTGCTTTTGCCTTTGGTGGTAGGAGTTTCGTTATTAGGTACTCTGACATACTTGCCGTTTGGCTACGTTGTGTTTCCAGCTCCGCCTGAGCGCGAGCAGCTGTGCTTCTCCGGTACCGATAGCCTGCTCACGGGGCGTAGTAGGCTCCGGCGGTTTTGCCACCCGTTGAGTCAATATAAGTTTCGCCACCAAGAGGGCGTGGATGCACGGGGTCTCTTCTCTTTTGTAATTGTTTTTCACGATTAATAATGTTTTGCAATTTAGCTGCATCATACATAGCACCCGCGCTAACAGCATTAGCTAGAGCGTCTTCTATTTCAGCCAAGGTAGAATTCATTAGTTATTTCTCATAGTTAATTTGGCGTTAGCCATTTTTTCATAATCTGATCAACTTCATCAGATTCAGCAGTCGGATTTGGAATGTCCGGAATCGTACCTGGAATTCCGCTACTTTCTGCTAAGTCTCTACGCATTTTAAGCACGAGTCTTTCTGCTTCCATCACGTTTTCTAAAAATCTATCTGAACTCTGGTCTAAAAAAAATTCATTTGGGGAACTTGCGAAAGAAATGCTTGCGCGTCAACTGTCTCCACCAATCTTTGGAAATCAAGAACATCTTGCTCGAAAAAATTCGTCCATTTCATGCTGTCGAATGAACCTACCGCAGCATCAATAACATCCCTTTGGTGTATTTTTTATGCGATTTATAGTGTAGAGCATGTTATCTATATTAAATCTTGCAGTACTAATCTTTATCTTTTTCCTCTCTAATTTCTTTATCGCGCTTTCTCTTCGCTTCTGCAATGTCTACTTTTAACTTTTCTCGCCTTAACTCATTATCTTCTCTTTGAGACGCAGCCTCCATCGCAGCGATTCTCTTTTCTTCTTTTTCGATCTCTACTTCATTTCGCTAATTTATTTTTCTCAAAATCAAATTTTTCTTTTTCAAATGCGCGATCTTTATCAAATTTGTTTTGTTCAAAAGCAAACTTATCTTGTTCTAGTTTTCGATCTTCGATCTCTTTAAATTTTTCGAGAAATGCATCTGGACCTTGCATCGCCGCGATGGAAAACCCAATTGATTTTTTTGCAAAGTCGGGATCAAGTTTTATCATCTCGATAAGATCACGATCTTCTTTTGCAGATTGCGCATCACCTGAGTTTTCCGCTGCTTGTGCCTGTCGTTTTAAGAGATCGATCGCAATATCCGGATTTCCTGAGCTGAGCGCAGAATACACTTCGCCCGCTTGGTTAAGTTGCTCAGCTTGTTTTGCTTCTTGTTGCGCTTGATTAGTTGCGTCTTGCTCGCTATCAATCACACCCCACGCTTCGTTGATTTGTGCTTTAAACTTCGGATAGTTGATAACTAATTTCGCAAAGTCCCTTGCGCTAGCATCGGGATTTTCAAACAATGACAATAAATCTTGCTGCATCGCTGCTTGCTCAGCTTGCGCTTCCTCCGCTTTTTGAGCTTGCTCCGCTTTTTGAGCTTCCTCCGCTTTTTTCTGCGCGTGAACAAGTCCTAAGTTATTGATATAATTTAAAAATTCCGCGTTGTTCTGTCTGATTTTATCTCGACCCCAGTCAACATTGATTGGAAACATATTCATTTTAAAATCCTCTTCAGCAACAGCATTTCCGAGTACTATGCCACGACCCATTGCGATTAAAAATAGCACTTTGATAATTGCTGCTAGTAGTTTCTTGTTGTTATCCATGATTTGTCTCTGCATTTTTGAGTTATGTGCTTTTGGAGGTTAAAAGTATCAATACTATTAAGTGTAATTCTTGTTCATGTGAAAGTATAGTAAAGGTCTAATTTCGTAGATTGATGGCTAGCAACGGCGGCGTTAAACATTACTTACTGAAGGGTTATGGAAAGCCACCATGTAATATCTTTCCTGCACTTGCATTTAAGTAAGAGTGTAAAACGTCAAGTACTTTTCTAGGGGTCAAAGTAACCCATTTAAATCATATGCACATATTGGTTGTGTAAGTGGATTTCGTTAACAGGGTCACATCTTTGGTGTTTCAGCGGAGTAGAATTATTGCTTAGGCGTCATTAAGAACATTTTAAAATTAGAAATAACGCTAGCCAATGAGTCAGCGGCTGAGAGGTAGTCCTGTGTGAGCGACGTGTAAACCCAGAGTGCAGAAATTCAGGGTTAGAGTGCTGAACTTAAAGTTTTACCGGGGGAATTTGGGCAATTGTTTCAAGAGTACAATTAGACACTGATAATTGTTTGCTAACTTGTTTTGTTCGCAAAAGGAAGTGCTAACATTCCATAGATACGATTCCACTGTCTATCAGAATAGCTACTGCTTAACCCAAGGTTAAATGCCTGCTCAATAGGGCGCATTGTATAAGACTTAAAAAGTCGGTCCCAAATAGAAAAAACACTTGCATAATTAGAATCGGTTTCGCTTTGAATGTCGGAGTGATGCAGTCGATGCATGTGTGGTGTGACAGTGATTATTCGTAATATTTTATCTATCCTTTCGTTTAATTTTATGTTGCTGTGATGAAATAAGGTAATGGGTAATAGCAAAATATTGTAGAGAAGTAAGTGGTCTAATTGAAAGCCAATAAGAGGGATAATGCTGATACGAATTAAATTAGAATAAATTATTTCTACTGGATGAAAGCGAAGTCCTGTACTTGCATCCATGTCTTTGTCAGCATGATGGACTTGATGGAATTTCCATAACCAAGAAATTTGGTGGTTGAGTCGATGCCATATGTACTGCCATAAATCTATCAATAATAAGGCTAATAAAAGCGAATAAATGCCAGGTAAGTTCAGTTGATTAAGTAAGCCAACCTGGTTGTTTCCGCTCCAAGTTAGAATGTGCTTCAATATGGCGATAAAAAATATTGTCGATATTAACGCATTAATTGTTGCCAGTGTGAGGTTGCGCAGCGAATGCGGTAGATGAAGGTGTCGGTTTTTGAAGTAGGGCGCGTAATGCTCAGTAGTAAAAAGTATCAAATACACTGCTGCTATAATTAGCAGTTTTATATTTTCTTCATTCAGAGATCCTTCAAGCATGAGTTACCTTTCCAGAGTGGATGAAAGGAGTATAGAGGATATTGTTGGTATTGGCGCGTATATCTAAAAGGATATTGAGAACAGCGTGGAAGAAAGTTTGATAAGGATCGGTAAATTGTTTGTGCCGACATTGCGCAGTTTATTAATAAGCCTTCTAAATTTAATGTGTTGTGATTTGCTAAAGAGAACTTAAAAAATATCTAGCCTAAGCTGTAATAGTTCAGACCCGATCTGACAATTAGCAATCCACAAGGGTTGCAAAAGCGAGAGTTACCCGTTTTGATAAAGGTATTGAAATCTTTAAATCAAACCGAAAAGGCAGGTAACTCTCATGCTTCATACTAACATCCAATCATTAAACACAAGGCGGGCTTGCTCAACTTAGCAGAAGAACTGGGCAACGTATCTAGCGCCTGTCAAGTCATGGGGGTGTCGCGAGACACATTCTATCGTTATCAACAGCGGGTTGAAGAAGGTGGCATTGACTCACGGATTGACAAGAGTCGTAGAACAGCCGATGTTAAAAACCGTGTGGATGAACCCACAGCACATGCAGTGGTTACGTCAGCGATTGAACAGCCCGCCGTTGGGCGACATCGAAGCAGCAATGAACTGGTGTGTTTATCGCTGGTAGCGGTGTGCGTTCCGTTTGGCTGCGCCATCATTGAGAGCACTTCAAGAAACGACTCAAAGCACTCGAAGAAGAAATTGCCGCAGACCTACTCTTTGATGAGGTGCTACCGTTTTTTGAAAAGCATGCCTTGCCGATGCTACGTAGTTTAACCGACAGAGGCACAGAATCTTGTGGGCGCGTGGAGCATCATGACGATCCGTGATACCTGCCCATTAACGACATTGATCACCGCAAACCCATGGCATCTGTGAACGCTTTGATAAAACCATTCTGAATGAGTTTTATCAAATTACCTTCAGGAAAAAACGGTACTCAACCATGGAGGATTGACCAAAAGATCAAGACAACTGGATAGAAACTGATCACAATGAACGCACTCATCAAGGCAAAATGGGCGGTGGTAGAATACCCATGGACAGGTTAATGGATGGTAAATTGATTTGGGCTGAAAAGAATTTAGCTCACATCTAAACTGACAGACTCCTATCAATAACCGGTAACGGTACGATCAGGTCTGAGCTACTACAGATAATGATTATGGTCAGCTGCGTTGTATTCAAGCCTCAATTTAATTAATTATAGCGATAAGCTATGTTGAATTTTCTAAACGTTTATATTCGAGTATCTGTCCGCTGTATGGCTTTTCTAAGTAGCTAGTATCTTTAGTCTTGCTTTGATTGTGTGAATATCCTAGATTTACCATTTTCTTGATGAATGATGCATGATTGCCTCGGCCTGGATCTACAATAACTACGTTGCTATTACTCTTTGTGTGGTTATCAATAAAATCTGCTAGATAATTTACGTTTTCTTTTTCATATAGTAAATCACTACCAATCACCAAATCGAATTTACCTAATTTTGTGTCAAGCTCATTCCAAGTTGCTCGTTCAAACGGGATGACCCTGCCATTATTAAGATTAGTATTTTCTACTAGATAATCTTCAGCTTCGGGATGCATGTCTGTTGCACTTATATCTGCATGCTTATTGTTTAAAAGCAAACTAACTAAACCAATGCCACAACCAATCTCAAGAATTCGTTTGTTAGCAAAATCATAATTGAGCATGTAATTAGCTAACACGATACTAGATGGCCATACGACCCCAAATAGTGGCCAAGTGGCTGAGGATATACCTAAATTTTCTGCAATATTATCTTTATCGAAATACTGTTGCTTATCGCGCAACGTTCTTAAATGTATATCGGTTTTATCGAATTCAATTGTTTGATAACAAAATCTAACTGCAGACATTGAAATTTTTCATGGTGATGAAATATATTTTCAATGCGAGTTACAGGTAAATTATTTTTTTGGTGTTATTGACTGTTGAATACGAGCGCGTTTACCGAATTGGCGTTCATTCAATAATTC
Source organism: uncultured Gammaproteobacteria bacterium (assembly GCA_951812785.1). GTDB lineage: Bacteria > Pseudomonadota > Gammaproteobacteria > UBA4575 > UBA4575 > UBA1858. The sequence goes on along the minus strand of OX638335.1, from coordinate 1,083,602 downwards.
GATATTTTCTTCCATTGCTTGTCGCACCGATTCTAAATTACCTTGTCGATACCCGCTTATTTTATTCGAGCCTTGCACAATCACATATTGATACCAATCGCTTCCTTCTGTGCCAGAAGGTGGATCACTAGGCTCAATGGATTGAATTGTATAGAATTGTGATGGGGTTGCTGAGTTTTCTGTCATAACGCTTGTAGTTTTTGTCTGGAAAATTGTTCCTCATTCCACTATGTAAAGTTTTAGTAGATTGACTGGAATTGAAAAATATTCAGATGATAGGATCTACTGTATACGAACAAACAGTATACAGGTTAAGTCAATAACTAGACAGCTATATATTCTTGGTAGGTTATTAACTAGTTTTTAGTCTGGAAAACCATGTAAACCTTATGAAGGCAGAATCAAACAGCCAAACTGCTACTGGTATGGGTAAGGTTCAAAAGTGGAGGTTTTGCGATCACCAAGGAGAAAAAGGGACAGTATGAATTTACCCTAGCTTAATGGAATGTACGCTGGTTATTGTTACTTAAATCAAGCAGTCAATTGCTATTGATTATAAAAACAGATAGGAATTTAAATTCTAATATTCTTATGGGAGAATGTTACATATATAATTTGAAGCATATATTTTTTATTAAAATAAAATATAACCCTTGAAATTTTTTCTATAGGATATCATTAATTGGCCGGATTAATACTGATACTAACTATACTGGAGCGATAACAATGTCTTTTTCATCAGATAATATTGCTGAATTAAATTTGCTTCTCGCTTTTGACCTTTCTACCTCTAGAGCAGGAATTAAAATTCATAAAACTGCAAATTCTGCAGCAAAGGCAGCTGCGCGTAGTTTGTATGAAAAAGGATTTACATCACAGATAGATGGTGGTTATTTAACAAGCTCAGGCATTACCGCAGCGGAGCATGTTCAATCACTTTTTATGTCACTGAATCCTTCTGTGAAAAAATAAAAATTAACTTGTTATATCTTTATAGTTTGATAGGGGATTTATTTTGTCTACTAGTATGAGTCGGTCAATCAAGTTAGCAAATTATATTCCTGTTAGGGAAAAATATATAACTGAAGATAAAAAATACAAATTCATTTCTAAAAAAATATTCCAGACATGGGAGACTGATTTAGTTTCCGAAGATATGTTTGAGGCTGTATCTTCGTGGATAAATAATAACCCTGAGTGGGAATATTATTTTTTTGATATCGAGTCGCGTAGAAATTTCATTAAAAATAATTTCGCGGCAGAAATTTTGAATGCCTACGATGCGCTAATTCCTGGTGCCTACAAAGCGGATTTATGGCGATACTGTGTGCTCTATATTTACGGTGGCGTATATATCGATATTAAAGCTGTATCATGTGGGAAATTAGATGAATTGTTAGATGAGTGCACACAATTCACCTCGGTTAAAGAGCGTTACGGTGCTAGTAATTTAAAAAGTGCAGTTCTAAATTCTTTTATCTGTTGTGAGAAGAAGCACCCGTTTTTAAAGAAATCAATTGATGTCGTAGTTCAAAACGTACGTGAAAGCTTTTATGGTAAAAATGCATTATATCCAACAGGGCCATTTGCTTTGGGGCGGGCAATGAACTTGGTTCTAGGTAGGAAACATAATTCAAAGTTTAGAGTAGGTTTACAGAAGATTAATAATATTAAATTTACTCTTTGGTTTTTTTCCAATAAACATTTGTATTCTCAAGACCTAAAGATAGCAACAATCTATACAGACAAATCTGTTAAGCATAAATGTTTTCATGCTAGGTATCTCTCATATAGTGAAGAAAAGAATATCTTGGCCCATAAGTCAAATGAAACCTACGATTATGCCTTCTGTTGGAGAAATTGCTCAATCTACACGACAAAATTAGATGAGAGTAAAACTTTGTATCCGACAATTTATAAGATTAAAAATGCATATAACAATAACGACAAACAAGCCGCAAGGAAAATGCTATTTGTTATGGTTGCTAAGTATAGAAAGTTTAGTTGGAAATTATTGCGATGCTACCTTCAAGGTGAATTGATGTTGCCAGTAACTAGGTTATACGCAAAGTAATAACTTCTAATAAACTAGTAGTTAGAAGTTATTGTTTGGATTTGGATTGAGAGTAGGTGACGTATCTCATTTTAAAAAGTTTATCTCATACTATATATGATCATCTCTTTAGGCTTAGTTGTTTCTTCCATTTTATTTTTTAGAAGCATTACATAAAATTGATTAAGTGAGTTATACATGGTCATTATTGGTGTGCTATTAATTAAATAGCATTTTATATGCTGCGATAATCAATAAACTAATTCTATTCAATTCGAGTGGCGATTCAAAACTGATCAGTACAGATAAAACATCTCACGATGAATTTGATGGTAAACAATTGGACATTATTTTTAAATATTACGCATGTGATCTAAATCACATGAATACTAGTTTAGGTTAACTATTGTATCGTTTACAATGATTATTTAATCATTGTGGAATATTGAGAGTATTTAATATGAATAATTATTTCAGCAAGATAGCTGTATTTATATTTATAACTATTTCTATATGGTTAAACACATCAGTCGCTAATAATGATAAGTGCCAGTCTCAATATCAAGGCTGTATAAAATCCAATTTAGATGAGTTGTGGTCACTATGGGATAATTGGAACGCAGGTCAGCTTAATCTGTCTCATAGCGAGTTTGATACTAAACACATAGATATTCAGTTTAACTTTTCAGCGTGTGATGAAGTTATTCATGCATGTAAATCTAATCGCGAACCTAATTTCCATAAATATTTAAAAAACCAACAATCCTTCCCAGAATCCAATTGGTTGGTGTCCAAACCTGAGGAAGAGGGGTTAGATAAGAATAAATTACAAGAGGCAATTTCAACTGCTGCAGAAATTACTAATTTTAGAAGTATTCTTGTCGCTAAAAATGGAAAACTTGTCGTCGAGAAATATTACAGTAGAAAAGATGATCTCAGGCCGCAGCACATCCAATCAATTACCAAATCTATTACTTCGTTATTAATTGGAATTGCGATTGATAAAGGCGTAATTAATTCTGAAAAAGAAATGATCAAACCTTACTTTCCCGAATATTTTTTTAGACCTCATGATAAGAGAAAACAGAAAATTACAATAGAAGAGCTTCTGTCAATGACATCACGACTTAATTTTGCAGATAGTCCTGCTTATAGTGATTACGAAGATACAAAGAGTTGGTATGATCCCGGTTCATGGAAAGCTTATTGGTATGCGGATAATTATCTTGATAGGGCATTAAGCACTGATTTGGTTGAAACTGATGATGAGATAGCAGCTATATACAATACACCTGCATGTAATTTACTTACCACAATATTAAAACGATCAGCAAATATGACTTCAAAAGAATTCGCTGATAAATATTTATTTGGCCCGCTGGGAATTAAAAACTACTTATGGCTCCATGATTCAAATTATAATTACATTGGCGGTCATGCAATTTTTATTCGCCCGCGAGATTTAGCCAGAATAGGGCAAATGATTTTAGATGGAGGCACTTATCAGGGTCGTCAAATAGTTTCAAAACAATGGTTAGATAAATCATTTCATCCCACTGTGTCAGAATTTGCAAAGACAGATGATGGAAAAGCTACGTTTGACTATGGTTATCTATGGTGGTTGGGAGAATACCAGGGATATAAATATCAGTTTGGGTGGGGTTTTGGCGGACAGTTTTTGTTTCTTATTCCAGATGCAAACACATTAGTCGTTACAACAGCTAACCCGGACCCAAGTGGACTAACGCACTGGGAAAGGTCTCAAAAGATAATCAAAGAAGTTATGTTTAATGTTATAGATGCGTTACCAAATTAGAAATAAAGTAAATCTTTGCACTCTTAATTATTACCCTAAATGTCCCGGTTGTAGATGAACTTCATTAAATTTTTTAGGCTTTTGTATATTAAGGAAGAGCGCAATTACATAGTAACTGTAAATGTGCCCTTCTTTTAGCGTCTTCGATATTTTTTACAGCCTTTATCTGCCGTACACATCAATTCCAGGAAGAGGGCGGTGGTACTGAACAACCTTTGCATACTTCTTAGAGGCAGCAGTGATTCCCTTCTCACTGTCAATTGGTAGTCCTGCTTCATCCGCAGCCTTCAAGAAAGCAATAGATGCCATTAACGCATGTTGTGGTTGAATACCACCTGTGGCGCATAGACGCCAACCCATATCAGGGTATCCAGGAATTGCCGCTGCTTCTACCGCATGCTTAAAGTACATAATGTGAAGTACTTCTTGGATATCTTTCTCACCATGACCTTTGGGTGCTTTAATTGCAGTCACTGCGTTAGATGCCGTACTGAGATCTTTTGCGACTAAGTCAAAACCTGCTGCTTGTACCGCGGCACGGTAAACTTCCGAACACTCTCTATGGCGATCACAAACACGATCAATGCCTTCGATGGCAATCGAATCTAGTGCGACGGCGAACTGAGCATAATTACTTGGTGTTTCGATATGTAAGCCAAGCGTGTCCATCGCTTCGATCATCTTGCCAAGGTTCAGGTAATGTTGACCTTTCTTAAGCCCTGCATCTTTCATCTGTTGCCCAGACTCTTGAATTCTCTGCACGGCTTTAGGGCTAAGCGTAATCATACCGATACCCGGTGTGCCCATAATGCCTTTCTGGCTACATCCCACTAACATGTCGATACCCATGTCTTTCATCGAACATGGCATGCTGCCGATGGAAGAAATCCCGTCGATAACAACAAGTGCCGGGTGGTTTAGCTCATGCAGCAAGTCACGTATTCGTTTAGGGTTTGTCGTTACGCCAGCACCTGTTTCGTTATGTGGTGCCATGACCATCTTGATATTATGGTCAGTGTCTTTTTCTAATACTGCTTTGCACTTATCTAATGGTAGATCATCACCAAGCTCACCCTCTAGACGAATTACGCCCCGACCTAAGTTTTCAACGCAATTACCCATGGCGTTACTGAAGCAACCAATTTCCATGGTAACAATGACTTTCTTGTCTGAATTTTCTTCGTCTGGCGTACGGCATGAGCCTGCTGCCGCTTCGGTCGCAGATGTGCCTGAGCCGGTATAGAACAGCGCCTTACCGCCTTCTTGTAAATCCACCATCTTGCCGTATTCTTCACGAACAGTTGCAAAGAACTTCGCAACGCCCGGACCACGCATACCACGTGTTTGGTTGGAGGAAAACTGTGTCACCAGTTCAGAGCCAAACGCAGGACCAGGCGTCACGTTAATAATTTTGTTGTGTGGAGACCAAACTGCATCCTTATTGTTAATAAAATCGACATCAGATGCTTCCATTTGATTGGTTTCAATAAGACGTCTAAGTCCAGACAGTGGAGAGATTAATTCATTCGTCATTTTCAAATATCCCTATGTATTTACACATTTACGGTTCTGATAATTTATAAAAAGCTCAAAATAAACAAAGCATCTAGAAAGAGAGTCAAATTGTCCTGATAATCTATCCAAATGGGGATAACTAGCTGTCATCTGCAGTGTTATTGCATACGGCTTTTCCAACGAGCGATGTTATCACACTAATCTTCAAGGAAAAGCGTGTGACATATACAAACTTAAGCGAAAAGCTATAAAACCAAATATTGGTTGATATTCATACAATTGGAATGTTTGAATTTTCACTAAAAGGTCACGTTAGTAAGTATGGTGAAACGTATTATTTCTTTCTCAAAAAGGATGAAAATGAAAATTGGAATTATTTAGAGGAAGTCATCGTAGCCTCTCTCAGAGCGAAAAAGTTGCGAATTATATTAGCGTATGTCTAGATAGAGATGGGGTAGATACGTGGGTTTACCCATTAGCCAATAACCCATTACTATTATGGAGTCAGTCAATTTGGGGAGGTAGTGAGGCTTGGGTTGAGCGGCTTGGCCTATTTAAAAAGTAATTAAATGAGTACGATGGGTATATTGTGATTTCTCCAGAATGGCATGGTCAAATACCATCAGGACTGAAAAACTTCTTCCTTGATGCTTCATGTTATGGTTATTTTGATAAAAAATAAATATTTATTGAAAGTTGTCTACTAATAACTCGTCTGATTCACCAAACCAGAAGTCTAAATTTTTTTCTAGAAATTCATCAAAACGCATATAATGAGACCCATCACATGAAAAATTTAGTCCTACCATTCCATTGATGACATTTAACGAGCCTGCTCTTAAATAAATATTTTCATCCGCAAAGCGTAATTCACTAAATATTTTAAATATTGACGCTACCTCTTTTGCAGGTACTATCGCGCGCTCATGGTAAGGGCAGCTGGGATAAGCTAGACAAATATCAGGGTCAATTAATTCATCAATGCTTAAAATGCGATACGTAAACGGATCATCTGTTTCCCATATTGTTGCGCGATTACTTGAGTAATGAATTTTGCCATGAAAAACACCATGCTCAGTAATCAGTTCATTCATAATATGTACTACATCATCTAAATGCTTATCTAGTAAGCTTTCGGTACGTTCTTGATTGAATAATACATTGCGTATGGCTGGATCAGCTTTGATCTGTCGCCAATATTTTGGTTCCTCATAGCTTTTCTTAATTCCAGGTAATTCTCTAATGTCAAAATCTGCCCCAAGGAATCCAACTACACCACCCTGTGAATTTCTTATCACTTGTATAGCTGTAAAAGAAGGTCTTTTCCTATTTCGACTAATATAAGCATCAGATAATTTAAAGTCTGTGGTACCAATTATGCCTTGCATGTAGGGACGATCCATGCGTTCGCGATCAAAGTGAGTATTATCGGTACCACTTTGATTGACATTGCTGGTTAATTGTTTGCCATTATCATTGAGTACATAGAGATGTTTGCAATAGGTGAGTCGTGGAAAAACATTATATAAAACTTGCTCTAATTCATTGCGATCTTTGAGCTTGGGAGTACATTGCATAGCAATTTGATACAGTTCCTTGCCTAATAATGCAGTTAGTTTTTCACGCTGTAATCGTATTGTTTCTTCTAGACTATTACTATTCATATATCTCAATATTATTATATTTGATTATTAGTGTGTTATTTAAGTAAATTAATTTGCTCGTAATTTTTTTCTACCTACAATTTAATTCGGACTATCTTTTTTACTAAAATTTATAAACTTTTTGCTTCAGATAAATCTACCTAAATAATCTAATATATTAAAATTTTTTAGTATCTTTTTGTTATTTCATATATGCAGATCTAACTATTATGATATAAATAACAGTAGGTTAGAGGGAGAATGAATAAAGAAAATAGATTACCAGTTACCGTATTATCAGGATTTTTGGGTGCGGGGAAGACTACAGTACCCAGTCATATCTTAAATAATAGAGAAGGTAAAAAAGTTGCGGTTATCGTCAATGATATGAGTGAAATTAATATTGATGCCTCTATTTTAAAAAGTGAAGTGACGCTAAATCATAGTGAAGAAAAACTCGTGGAAATGAGTAACGGATGTATTTGTTGCGCATTGCGTGAAGATCTGTTGGTTGAGGTAAACAAATTGGCTAATGATGGTCGATTTGATTACTTAAGGATTGAATCAACGGGAATATCAGAGCCACTACCTGTCGCTGAGACATTCACATTTGCTGATAAGAATGGAATATCACTTTCAGATGTCTCGTCATTAGATACGATGGTGACAGTAGTTGATGCGGTTAACTTTCTGAAGGACTATGAAGAAGCTAAATACTTAAAAGATAAAGGAGAGTCACTAGGCGATGAAGATGAGCGTAGCGCATCTGATTTACTCATAGATCAAGTCGAATTTGCAGATGTTATCTTGATTAGCAAGACTGATTTAGCAAAACCTACAGACATAGAGCGTCTGACTGCTATTCTGAAAACACTTAATACACGTGGCTCGCATTATTCCAATTGCTCAAGGTCAAGTTGATCTTGATTCTGTTCTAAGTACAGGGTTATTTGATTTTGCACAAGCACAACAATCTCCAGATTGGCTTAAAGAGATGCGTGGTGAACATGTTCCAGAAACTGAAGAATATGGTATTAGTGGTTTCAGTTATCTCGCAAGACGACCCTTTAACCCACAAATGTTTTATGAATTTCTTCATAGTACAGATGATTATGGCAAGTTGATTCGTTCGAAAGGTTATTTTTGGTTAGCAACTCGTCCTCAATTCGCAGGCCAATGGAGTCAGGCTGGTGGTATTGCTCAATATGGATTTGCAGGCATGTTTTGGAAGGCTGTACCCAAAGAGGATTGGGTTGAACCCTTTGGAGATATGCGGCAAGAGCTTGTATTTATCGGTCAAGATTTAGACCAAAGCGCAATGACTAAAGCTTTAGATGAATGTTTATTAAGTGAAGATGAAGTTTTAAAAGGTAAAGAGTACTGGGCAACATTGTGTAAGGCAGTCCAGGTTAAGCGGACAGATTAGTTAAGCATACGCATGATTATTTTCATATTCAAACGGTGTTTGATAATTCAACGTTTGATGAATGCGTTTACGATTATAAAAACATTCGATGTATTCAAAGATATCACTTTTTGCTTGTTCTCTTGTCGTGTAATTTCTCCCATGAATGAGTTCATTCTTTAATGTGCTAAAAAATGTTTCTGACACCGCATTATCATAGCAATCTCCCTTGCGACTCATACTCGGGATAATATGGTGTTGTTGCATCAATGCACGATATTGATCAGCCGCATAGAGTCGGCCGCGATCAGTATGATGAATGAGACCAGCACCAGGTTGCCGTTGTATGATCGCCATCTGTAGTGCATTCAGCACAAGCGGTTGATTGTTGCGACGCGACATCGACCAACCAATGATTTTACGTGAATACATGTCGAGCAGAATGGCGAGATATAACCATCCCTGCCGTGTCGGCACACAGGTGACATCACCTGCCCAGACTTGATTTAGCTGTGCTGCTGTAAACATCCGCTTAACATGATCTGGTGCAATCCAATGACGGTGCTTAGAACGTGTTGTGATGTTAAAATGCTTGCTGCGTTTAGTTTCGATTTGATGTTGCCTGCGTAATCTGGCCACGCGATGTTTCCCGCATTGAATACCTTGAGTGTGCAAGGCCTTCCAAGTTTTCACGTAACCATAGGCATGTTTGGACTGAACATGGATCTTCTGAATCTTCGCTAAGAGCACTTGATCTTCCTGAGCACGTAGACTTTCATTACGATCACGCCAGTCGTAATAGCCACTGCTACCCACATTCAGCACACGGCACATCGCACTAATACTAAACACAAAGCGATGAGTTTGAATAAAGCCATATTTTACTCGAGTTCCTTGGCAAAGAACTGTGCGGCCTTTTTTAGAATGTCGCGTTCCTCACACGCTTAAGTGCGCGCCGCAGCTGGACAACTTCACTTTCTTCACGGCGCCCTGAACCTGGAAAAGCATCCACACCATGCTTGTTGACTTCTTCTTGCCATTTACAGAGCTGGTTGCGACGAACGCCTAAATGAATGGCCAATTCAGCAGTGGTTTGATCACTTTGCTCAAGAAGCCGTACCGCTTCTCGTTTAAACTCTCGGGTATACGTTTGACGTTTTGACATAGATCACCTCTAAAAGTATTGTCTCTTTTTTGAACTGTCCGTTAAACCCAGGCTGCCTTACTCTGACCCATTTCCTAAATGGGAGAAGAATCCATGAATGCTGCGTCATCTGTCAGCGCAGATGCATTGAAATGTTGTCATACTCGATCAGCCGCAATTGATGATCACCCTTCAGTGTTTACTGATATTTATCAAGAAGATATTAATATTGCCATATGGAAACGAGATTTAGATCATGAGATAAAAAATAGTGTTGATTACTTCCTAAAATCACATAGCAATTATAGAGCAAATTTAGTGGTCAATCCTGACACTGTTTTTGATAAATTGATCGAGTCAGAAAGTGAACTGATTAATGCGCAGGCATTATGTAAAGATATCTCTGAGCTTGTCGACATGTTTTGTGTTTTATTTGATCTTGAACAAGTTGGTTTAAGATTGACTGTTTTAGACCGTGCCATGTGCCCACGATTTCATGTTGACCGAGTCCCGTGTCGATTAGTTTGCACATACTATGGCGTTGCTTCGCAATGGTTGCCTCATAACATGGTTGATCGAAGTAAACTTGGTAGAGGTAACAATGGCCTTGTTGATGAAGAATCTGGTCTTTATCAAAGTGAGCAGCATATCAACAAATTAAATATTGGGGATGTTGCAATGCTAAAAGGCGAACTTTGGAAAGGAAATGAAAATGCTGGTTTAGAACATCGTTCGCCACGTGTTGCTAGTGGGGATAAGAGATTATTGCTTACACTGGATTTTCTTGGTTAATCAGTAGTATTAATTTTGTTGTCTTCTCAATATTGCTAGCCGCATACCAAGTAACGGTAGTAAAATTAAAGAGAGTGATAGAGAAAAAGTTATTCTCATAATAACTTTGTTGTCGCAGAACTGCATGTAACAAAAATTTCATAAAACAGTAAAATCTATATACAATAATTTAGAAACAAAGTAAGGCGCTTAATGAATATATATTCCGTAAGGAGAATTCTATGTCTAAAGAAGTAAAACAAGACCTAAGCGATAACGTCATTTGTAATGATTCTGGCAATCTGCCATTTGCCAAGATTTTAGAAGTTCATTTATCACGACGCAATATACTGAAAGGTGGTTTAGGTGCGGCATCGACTGCTTTTTTTCAACAGGTGCTTTAGCGGCGCTTGCTGGAGGTCGTGGTCCTAAAGTTGGTTTTACGCCAGTCAGTATTGCAGAAGGAACTGGTCCATGGCCTAGCATTGCACATGAATATGAATGGGATGTACTTATTTCCTGGGGTGAACCACTAGAGCCTGGTGGTCCAGAATATAATTATCCACCCAATGCTGCCGATCAAGCTAAGCAAATTGGTATTGGCCATGATGGTATGCATTATTTCCCAGTAAAAGATTCTAACAAGCCGCGTTGTGGTTGGAATGATGATTACGACTGGGATGATGATCTTGATTGGAGCCGAAATACAACGAGAAGTGCCTATAGACGCGGAAACCGAAATGGCGTGTTATGTATTAATCATGAATTTGGAAGAACGTCACATGTGTTAGGTAAAGCTACTCCTGATAGTCTTGAAGATGTGCGTGTCATGCAACATGCTCATGGCATATCTGTTGTAGAGCTTAAAAAGCGTCAAGGTCAATGGCGTCAAGTTAAAAGTGATTTTGCAAGACGCATACATGTTAATACACCTGTCGAGTTTAGTGGTCCAGTAGCAGGTTCAGATTTGCTTAAAACACCTAATGGCAACATTCCATTAGGAACAGTTAACAACTGCGCTAATGGTTATACTCCCTGGGGAACTTACCTGACTTGTGAAGAAAACTTTAATGGTTATTTTGGTGCAACTAATCAAAACAACACGTGGGTAGCCACACCAGAGCAAGAACGTTATGGCTTTAGTGACGGTGGTTTTGGTTATGCTTGGCATAACCTTGATAAACGTTTTGATTTGTCTGATCCTGAATACAAAAATGAAGAAAACCGTTTTGGTTGGATCGTTGAAATTGATCCTGTCGACGGGACATCAAAGCCTGTTAAACGCACCGCACTCGGTAGAGTAAAGCATGAAGGCATTGCGCTTACAGTAAGTGCAGGGGGTCGTGTTGTCGGTTATATGGGAGATGATCAGCGCTTTGATTACATCTACAAGTTTGTTTCTGAAGGTAATTGGCGTCAAATGCGTCGTGAAGGGAAAAGCCCATTAGATCATGGCAAACTTTATGTGGCACGATTCAATGATGATGGCAGTGGTGATTGGTTAGAACTTACTATTGATAATCCAGATATTGCACAACGTTTTAGTAGCCAAGCAGAAGTGCTTGCCTATGCACGTATTGCTGCTGATATTGTGGGTGCCACGCCAATGGATAGGCCTGAATGGACAACTGTCGCACCAAATGGTGTTGTGTATTGTACATTAACTAATAACAGTCAGTGCACGGAAGCGAATGCGGCTAATCCTTTAGCGCCTAATTCAGATGGTCACATCATTCGTTGGAAAGATAGCAAAAGACACACGGGTACTCGTTTCAAATGGGATATCTATTTAATTGCTGAGTCGACTCATGGTACTGAAGATACATTCAGTGATCCTGATGGATTATGGGCTGACCCAGATGGGCGTTTGTTTATTCAAACGGATGGTGGACAAAAAGATGGTTTAAATAATCAGATGTTAGTGTCAGATTTGCGCACAGGTGATTTACGTCGTTTATTCACTGGCGTCACCAGTGATGAGATTACAGGAATTACAACAACACCTAATCGTAAAACCATGTTTGTCAATACTCAACATCCAGGCAATGGTGATCCAACACGAACAAACTTTCCTGCACCTTTTGACGGTGTCACCGTTCCACGAGATTCAACTATTGTAATCACCAAAAAAGATGGTGGTGTTATCGGGTCTTAATTTCCAACTGGAAAGATCTGCATGTTTAATAAAATCTACATCATTTGGTTTCTAATATTAAACAGCAGGAGGGCCGCCCCATATGCACCAAGGTGTCATAAGAGGCCTTGAGGCATATTTGCCTTTGAAACTAGAGAAAATCCTTAAATAGCAGACGTTTGCGGATTCTATTGAATTTCCAAGGACTGTATTTGGTGGAGGCGATAGCTACTTAACATGAAGCGTAAGTGATTGTATTCACTATATAAATAAAGGCTGAGTATTTCTTTGTGCCCCTAATAATACCCTAAATTGACTTGGCTGTAGTTGTATCTCTTCGGACTTCCTGAGAAATTATTCTTAAACCTGGTAGCAAATTCTGGATTAATGTTAAAGAAAGAATGTTCGACTTTCATAAGAAAGAGCGCTGCCTAAAATGATCGTCGTAAATCCAAAATGTAACCAAGTTAACCCTCCGGAGGTATACTGAAGTGGTATTGCAATTATAGCTGACAGAACAGCCATACCAATCAATGAGCAGAAACCAAACAATAGCATGTAAAGTAAGCCAGTTAGCGGTGATTTGACTGTCTGCAGTACTAATAATATTAGTGCTGCTGATCCTGCCATCCCATGCATTAAGCCGACGAGTAAGGCGCGTAATGGAAACGGTCGTTTATGCTCATGACGGTGCTCATTAGAATCATGGTTAATTTCTTCTTTGTGAGAATGCGCATGAAAATGTTCTTCACCACTTTCATATCTGTGGGTATGAAAATGTACTTTATCTTTCAAAAGTCGTCTTATTACATCAATTCCTAAAATTACAAGCATTATCCCAACAATAAATTCTAACCTGAGTGCCATCCGCTCAGGCATTTTAGTGTCCATAAAAATTACTATAGAACCAAATATGAATAAAGTAAGAGTATGGCCTAGACCCCAAATAACACCTTGTTTAATGGAGTTGCTGATAGAATTTTCCTTGGAAATAAGTGAAGCGACTGCAGCGACGTGGTCGGCTTCAAAGGCATGACGCATACCTATGAGAATACCTTGGAGCGCTCTGTCACTGGATTGATGTGAAAGATGGCAAGATTAAAAATTATCAAATCATCGCGCCAACGACATGGAACGTTGGTCCACGCACAGGAGAGGGAGAACGAGGACCTATTGAAGAAGCGCTTATTGGAACGCCTATCGCTGATCCAAGTGATCCTGTTGAAGTTGGATATGTAGCTCGATCATATGATTCCTGTCTAGTTTGTACTGTGCATGCACATGATGCAAAAACAGGTAAAGAGTTGGCACGATTTAAAACCTCCTAAGTGTCGTTCGAAAATGCACCGGCTTCCGAATAAGCCGGTGCTCTGTTTCGAAACAACAACAAAAAATAAAGTGGAGGAGAGCGAGTGAGTAACGCAGACGACGATGCATTACGTGATCGAATAGCGAGGCTTATGGAAAAAGGTTTGAAAACGCAGACAGAACCTTTTCCAGAAGACAATCATCAATTCGAAAATATTCTAGTTGAACTTCGAGGACTCAATGAAGATAACTTAGAGGAGAAATTAGTGATTTCTGGTTTTGTTGATCATCCTTATGGACCAGATGAGCAGCGCTGTCTTGAGTTGTAATAGTTCAGACCCGATCTAACAATTAGCAGCCCACAAGAGTTGCAAAAGCGAGAGTTACCCGTTTTGATAAAGGTGTTGAAATCTTTAAATCAAACCAAAATTGCAGGTAACTCTCATGCTTCATACTAACAATCCAATCCTTAAACACAAGGCGGGCTTGCTCAACTTAGCAGAAGAACTGGGCAACGTATCTAGCGCCTGTCAAGTCATGGGGGTGTCGCGAGACACATTCTATCGTTATCAACAGCGGGTTGAAGAAGGTGGCATTGACTCACGGATTGACAAGAGTCGTAGAACAGCCAATAGTAAAAACCGTGTGGATGAACCCACAGCACATGCAGTGGTTACGTCAGCGATTGAACAGCCCGCGGTTGGGCAACATCGAAGCAGCAATGAACTGGTGTGTTGATCGCTGGTAGCGGTGTGCGTTGCGTTTGGCTGCGCCATCATCAAGAGCACTTCAAGAAACGACTCAAAGCACTCGAAGAAGAAATTGCCAAGGAGGGCATTATCTTAAGCGATGCACAGATCGCCGCCCTTGAGAAACAGGATGACGAGGCCTGTGGTGAGATTGACACGGCACATCCTGGTGACCTAGGCCACCTCAAAGGTGTTGGTCGGCTATACCCGCAAACGTTCGTAGACACCTACAGCAAGATCGCCTTCGCAGACCTACTCTTTGATGAGGTGCTACCGTTTTTTGAAAAGCATGCCTTGCCGATGCTACGTAGTTTAACCGACAGAGGCACAGAATCTTGTGGGCGCGTGGAGCATCATGACGATCGGTGATACCTGGCCATTAACGACATTGATCACCGCAACACCCATGGCATCTGTGAGCGCTTTGATAAAACCATTCTGAATGAGTTTTATCAAATTACCTTCAGGAAAAAACGGTACTCAACCAGGGAGGATTGACCAAAAGATCAAGACAACTGGATAGAAACTGATCACAATGAACGCACTCATCAAGGCAACATGGGCGGTGGTAGCACACCCATGGACAGGTTAATGGATGGTAAATTGATTTGGGCTGAAAAGAATTTAGCTCACATCTAAACTGACAGACTCCTATCAATAACCGGTAACGGTACGATCAGGTCTGAGCTACTACAGATTAGCGCCTTGAAGCGTTCAAGAAGATTTTGTTCCTTTTCGTTCGTGATAAATGTAAAATCAGAGTGATTTTCCATTGTGATAATATCTCCTCATCCAACCTGGTGGAAGTTTATACTTTAAATCCCCGTTTTGGGGGCTTCTTTGCTTGTACCAACTTCCAATGGGTTTTTAATTCTTGTTGAGTCGGCTTTTTGTTTTGGTATTGGGCCCGCTTACCATTACCTAGTAATATCTCGGTAATGGCCTTCTTAAAGGCTTTTGATTCTTTTGGGTTCATAGCACCTTAATCCCCGATCAATTCCCTATAACTTAATCTCTTATCGCCTGCATTCCTTACCAAGGCACTGATCCTATCTATGGTATCAATGGCACAATTACCCTTGTTTAACCTACAAGGGTAATTCATTAACATAACGATCTAGGTGTTTGGTGCTAAATTGATGATAGGTGCCGTAGAACCCCCGCTTTAATACCGCCCATACGCTTTCTATGCCGTTAGTATGGGCTAATCCGTCAACATACTGCTTGGCTGAATGATTGACCTTGTGATGGGTATCGCCACTAATGCTTGAATAGCCCCGCCATTCGTCTGTGCAGATGGTAGCAGAATGCTTGATATGGCCCTGTAATGCCTTGTTTAGGGTGTTATTGCTGGCATTGGCATCTGCATGGCTTTTACGCGCCCTCCGCGCTCACGCATTCCTAGTACGATGGCTTTACCACTCCCGCCTTGTGAGCCCTTGCGTTTCTTGTTGGCGTGTTTATTTTCCTCTTTACCGCCAATATAGGTCTCATCAATCTCTACAATGCCCTGCAATATACCATTACCCATTTTGCATGATTCACGCAATCTGTGTAACATAAACCCAGCGGACTTCTGGGTAATACCAAGTTCTTTGCTTAACTGGAGGCTTGATATACCCTTGCGACTTGTTTGCATTAGATGCATAGCAAACAACCAATCACGCAATGGCAGTTTAGACTTTTCAAATATAGTACCTATTCTTACGGTATAGTTTTTTCTACAGTCTAAACACCTATGCCCATGTATCTTTTCTTTGCGATAGTGTCTTTGCGAACCACAATGTGGGCATTTTTGATTACTTCCCCAGACCTGTTTTTCTATAAATGAAACTGCTGTAGCCTCATCTGGGAACAGGGTAAAGAATTTTTTAACCGATATTGTTTTTGCTGTTTTCATAATGACCCCAGGAATCAAGGGTTATCGCAAAAAATAATCATTCTGGGGTCAATGTAAGTATATAATTCCCTAAATTTAATAAAAATATTCACGATTTAGAATAGTCTAGTAGGAGCTATGTATGAATGTATATTACGATAAAGACGCCGATCTGTCCCTTATACAAGGTAAAAAAGTGGCCATTCTTGGTTACGGATCACAAGGACACGCGCACGCAAATAACTTAAAAGAATCTGGTGTATCCGTTGTCGTAGGATTACGTCCGAACTCTCAATCAGAAGCGAAAGCAAAAGCAGCTGGCCTAGATGTCATGTCTATCGAAGATGCCGTTACTAACTCTGATGTGATTATGATTCTGGCGCCGGATGAACATCAAGCGGCGTTATACAAAGATCAAATCTCGCCGAATATTAAGAAAGGTGCAACCATTGCATTTGCGCATGGATTTAATGTTCACTTTGAACAGATTGAGCCTAGAGAAGATCTAGATGTGATTATGATTGCGCCTAAAGGTCCAGGTCACTTCGTGCGTTCTACCTATAAAGAAGGTGGTGGTGTTCCAACACTAATTGCTGTGTTCCAAGATGCATCTGGTTCAGCGCAAAAGACAGCAATGTCATATGCGTCAGCCAACGGTGGTGGTCGAGCAGGAATCATCGAAACGACTTTCCGTGAGGAAACAGAAACAGATTTGTTCGGTGAGCAAGCAGTTTTATGCGGTGGTGCAACTGCATTAGTACAAGCAGGCTTTGAAACATTAACTGAAGCAGGTTATGCCCCTGAAATGGCTTATTTCGAGTGTTTGCATGAGCTTAAGTTGATTGTTGATTTAATGTATCAAGGAGGTATCGCAAACATGCGTTACTCAATTTCTAATACCGCAGAGTATGGTGATTTAACACGTGGACCACGCGTGGTGACTGATGAGACTAAAGCAGAAATGCGTAAGATTTTAAGTGAGATTCAGTCAGGTAAATTCGCACGTGAGTTTATCCTGGAAAACCAAGCGGGCGCTGCAACATTAAAAGCAATGCGTCGACAAGGTCGCGAACATCCAATTGAAGAAGTGGGTGATAAGCTACGCAGCATGATGCCTTGGATTAAAGAAAACCAATTGGTCGATAAATTGTAATAGTTCAGACCCGATCTGACAATTAGCAATCCACAAGGGTTGCAAAAGCGAGAGTTACCCGTTTTGATAAAGGTGTTGAAATCTTTAAATCAAACCAAAAAGGCAGGTAACTCTCATGCTTGATACTAACAATCCAATCCTTAAACACAAGGCGGGCTTGCTCAACTTAGCAGAAGAACTGGGCAACGTATCTAGCGCCTGTCAAGTCATGGGGGTGTCGCGAGACACATTCTATCGTTATCAACAGCGGGTTGAAGAAGGTGGCATTGACTCACGGATTGACAAGAGTCGTAGAACAGCCGATGTTAAAAACCGTGTGGATGAACCCACAGCACATGCAGTGGTGACGTCAGCGATTGAACAGCCCGCGGTTGGGCAACATCGAAGCAGCAATGAACTGGTGTGTTGATCGCTGGTAGCGGTGTGCGTTCCGTTTGGCTGCGCCATACTCTAGAGCACTTCAAGAAACGACTCAAAGCACTCGAAGAAGAAATTGCCAAGGATGGCATTATCTTAAGCGATGCACAGATCGCCGCCCTTGAGAAACAGGATGACGAGGCCTGTGGTGAGATTGACACGGCACATCCTGGTGACCTAGGCCACCTCAAAGGTGTTGGTCGGCTATACCAGCAAACGTTCGTAGACACCTACAGCAAGATCGCCTTTGCGGCACTCTACACGACTAAGACGCCGATTACCGCCGCAGACCTACTCTTTGATGAGGTGCTACCGTTTTTTGAAAAGCATGCCTTGCCGATGCTACGTAGTTTAACCGACAGAGGCACAGAATATTGTGGGCGCGTGGAGCATCATGACGATCCGTGATACCTGGCCATTAACGACATTGATCACCGCAAACCCATGGCATCTGTGAGCGCTTTGATAAAACCATTCTGAATGAGTTTTATCAAATTACCTTCAGAAAAAACGGTACTCAACCAGGGAGGATTGACAACAAGATCAAGACAACTGGATAGAAACTGATCACAATGAACGCACTCATCAAGGCAACATGGGCGGTGGTAGCACACCCATGGACAGGTTAATGGATGGTAAATTGATTTGGGCTGAAAAGAATTTAGCTCACATCTAAACTGACAGACTCCTATCAATAACCGGTAACGGTACGATCAGGTCTGAGCTACTACACATTATTGTCAATCACCATCCACCAGTATCGATCATAGTTACTTTGATCAGAGATCTTTATATGAATCACAACTCGTTTATTCTTAAAATACTCGACATTTAAACGTCGGCGCATATCCCATAACAGAAAGCCTGCATCAAGATCTTCACTGGTAATTTTATTCTTTGCCCATTTGTGCCCCCATGCTCCAAAACCTAAAACAATAGGCCGCAATTCTTCTCCTGCCTCGGTTAAGTGATATTCATAACCATTACCTTCAGATCTTCTAGAGCGGAGTATTATTCCTTGCTCTTCAAGGGTTTTGAGGCGGCGAGAAAGAATGCTTGGTGAAATCTTAGGTAATCCTCGACGCAATTGCCTAAAACGAGTACTCCCCATCATTAATTCTCTGAGTACTAAAATTACCCACTTTTCGCATAAAATTTCTGCTGCTGTAGCAATAGGACAGAACTGGTAATATTTTTTCATGGAATAATTAGTGAATAGTTTTCAATAGGGGAATTACTACAGTTTTAGGACTAGTCTGCTATTTGTGTTCTGGGTTATTAACTGGAATTTTCTTATTTTAAGCGTCATCGGGCAAACCATTACAACCGACATTCTAATACAGGTATAATAAGCGAGTTATGATCAATACTCCTTAGATAATTGATAGGCTCATAAGATCTATCGTACGCGCTGCAGGAATTCTAACCCTACCCAAACAATAACTAGTTACGCTCTCATACACTATGCATTCAACAGATATCGAAGTAAGCGTCAGCCGTGTAAACACCCTGATAGAAGCTGGAGGCCCTGTTGTCATTGCCTTGATCGGCATGTCAGTAATTGGTCTTGCTGTCTTGTTACTTAAGAATTGGCAATTTTTTTCATTACGACTTGAAAGACGTGAATTTATAGAACCTGCTATCAACGCATGGAAGAATAATGATACCAAAACCATGCAGGAGATCCTCAAACAATCTAAAAATCCAATTGCCAGGGTAATTGAATCTGCAACCCATGCACATTCCCAAGATGCAGAGAGTAGCATTGCCCGAGAGGAAGTGATGCGTATCGCTACATTAAAACTTGCAGACGCGAGATCTTATCTACGAATAATTGAAGTTATTGCCGCGCTGAGTCCTTTACTCGGGTTATTTGGAACCGTACTCGGAATGATAGAAGCATTTCATCGCTTAGAGTCCGCAGGCACAGCTGTTGATCCAGCAGTATTATCTGGTGGTATTTGGGAAGCTCTATTAACTACCGCGGCGGGTTTAGCAGTGGCTATTCCTGCTATTATTGCTCTAAATTGGTTGGAACATAGAATAGAGAAATTCAAATTAGCTATGGAAGATGCGATGACGCAAATCTTCACTGCTAAAGTTATTCTTAATTCCAAGTAATGCAATTATCTCAATCAAGTAAAAAATCATTAGTTAATCTCACACCACTTATCGATGTGGTTTTTATTTTGTTGATATTTTTTATGTTGGCATCGAACTTTATTCGTTGGCACTACATAGAACTATCTGTTAGTAATGCCAGTGATGTAGAGGTAGATCACCAAAAAATCAGCATTATTACTATCGACCAAACTAAATCATATTTCCTCAATGACAAAAAACTTCCTCTTGAATTAATTATTGTAAAAATACGTAAAAAACTACGTGAAGACATTGATCATCCTATCGTAGTGCAACCAACAAAAGGTACTGATGTGCAATTGATGGTAGATGTCTTGAATCTACTAAAAAATTTTTCTGGCAATAATATATCTATATCGAAACCTGAAGATAATGAGAAATAACTAATGCATATTCCAGAGCAGTCACCTAAGCGTGAGCTAGAAAATTTACTCCCCCTTGTAAATGTGGTATTTCTGCTGCTAATTTTTTTTATGGTAGCAGGCGCATTTTCATCGCCGGAGTTATTTTCAATAACTCCTACTGTTGCTCACAATGAATCTTTAGCGGATCAGCAAGTTCTTACTGTGGTCGTTAATCAACAAGGTGAGCTTGCGATCAACCAGGATAGGGTATCTGACGAATTATTGCCGACAATAATTAATGATTATTTGACCAACAATCCTAATAATAAGGTCCAATTAAAGCCAGATGCCGGAGTTGAAGCGCTACGTATCGTTGAATTACTAGAACGTTTAAGTGAGAGCAACTTAAAAGCAATAAATATTATGACAAGTGCATCTAAGTGACAGTTGATGACTGACAATAGCTTTATTATAAAGCCGTATCATTGGTGGCTGACGTTTGGGCTGGCTATATTATTTCATGCGATTTTGCTAATGAATTATAAACAGGAAGAAACGCACTCACAAAATCACAATGAAGATAGCGGTAATGAAATTGTGATAGGGTTAATAAAATTAAAATCAACACCTATCATAGAAAAACCTGCATCCACAATAAGTGCTACTGTAGCACCATCTAAGCCTAAACCTGTTGTAGAAATAGCGAAAATCTCCAAACCGAAATTAGTTGTACAACCTAAACCTATAATAGCCCCTCCAAAAATTGCGCCTGTCAATTCGGCAAAAAAGCAAAGCAATACAATTAAGCAAGCTGTAAAAAGTACTGCTTTAAAAAATGAAAAGGTACTTTATTATATCAAGCTTGCAAAGTGGTTGGAGCGACATAAAAAATATCCCACTCTTTCCCGCAAAAGAAACCAGCAAGGTAATGTGACGATACAATTTGTCATAGATAGAGAAGGGTGCCTTCTACGCCATCAACTAGTTAAGCCTTCAGAACACCGCAGTTTAAATACTGCTGCGATTAAAATGTTAGAACGTGCATCACCTATGCCCGCACCTCCAGAGGCGTTAATTGGAGATAAAACCGAGTTGGAATATAGTATTCCCGTTAATTTTAGCTTGATTAATAAGAATTAAGTCCAATACGCCTAACTACGCAATTAAATAATTTTTTGATTCACAGTAGCTTGTTATATATCGACGAGCTAAAAACAAATAAATTTGAATCCAATGATGTGTAGGTTTTTAAAGCGCGAGAGCGTCTGTGCTAAATTTTAGCCTCATAAGCAACAAAATTTGATTTGGCTAGGGAAGAGGGGCTCTTGGTCAAAATTATTGCTTAGATTTGAAGCCTAGGGTCTCATCCTTGGCTGTTTGAGTACTCACTTGTACATTGTGCCTTAAAGGCCAACTTTTTGTGTGTACAGATCATACAAATCGCACAGGTAAAACACATAATCAAGAGAGACAGAATCAGAATGTAAGGCGTGGGTGATTTGAGAGCCGTAATCAGGCTTTGGAGCAGTAAAGTTATCTTCGTACTTGACATAAGTGCCTGTTTTAACGTAATGTTCGCGGCCCATAAGCACTGTAGAAATGCAGTGCACTCTACGATACAGCGATCAAATTGTCCCCATCGTCTAGAGGCCTAGGACATCGCCCTTTCACGGCGACAACAGGGGTTCGAATCCCCTTGGGGACGCCATCTTATATAATAAACTTTACGCTAAAGAACTTTCCAGATTTAGTATCTAGCGTTTCAATAGTTGGTTGCTATTTAGCCAATTCTATTTGGTATTATGATCTAATTTTGAATTTAGTCGATCATAATATAAGGTGTCTGTTTTCGGCTCAATAGCAATGGTGGTATGCCCCCTTTATAAAACGGCATCTTATGACGTAGCAACATGCCACGTACACCATGAGGCGGTACTTTCAACCGGTGATAGATCCCGATTAAGCCTTTTACTCCGTCCAAGTAATTAGTCTGCAGCAATACCTCGGTACTGATTATCGTCATCAAGCCATTCAAATAGGTGGCCAAGAAATATCAGGAGCAACCCTTATAGTTTATCCACTCAGACTCTTGTTTGGTTAAATTTAAATAGAAATCGCTGTTATTCGCCAAAGAAACGGCAGGCAATACTGTTAACAGATAAACTGATAAGTAAATTGAGCGCCGTAATTTAATAAGCATCAGTTTTTAATACAATTACGCATATTATTTATTGCCAGTAGCTTCATAGGTTGAATAAAATTAATCTAGGCAACTTACAAAGTTATATTCCTACTAAATTCTAAAATTTTTAATCATCTGACGTGTATCAATTATACTGCATTACAGTGTGATTATTTTCCCGTGAAATATTATACTATCAAGAGTAATGAATTGGTTTAAGAGAAACGGTTATGAAAATAATGAGATTTGTTTTAACAACTATTATTTTGGTTGTTCCTGTAATTTCTGGAGCAACAAATGGTTATTTTTCTCATGGTACAGGCATCAAGAATAAAGCAATGGCTGGTGCAACTAATCCAGCAGGAATGGCGTTTGTTGGCAATCGATTTGATATAGGTGCTACCTTATTTTTTCCTTGATCGAGATTACTCATCATCGGACAGTATGGCTAATGGAGGAGGGGGAGCATTTACTATTGGGTCTGATTCTGAAATTAGTGGTGATAAATGGTTCCTAATTCCTAGTTTTGGCATCAACAAAGAGATTTCAGATCGCACATCTATTGGATTGTCTCTCTATCTAAACGGGGGGTTGAATACAAATTATAATGGAGGTTCAGTATCACTTGATCCAACTGGCATGAGGGGAGCAGGCACGCAGTTCCCCGGTACATTTGGAGCAGGGACTACTGCAGGTGTCGATTTATTTCAAATGTTCTTCAATTTATTCATAGTCCACTTTTTGTTGTGCAAGGATTCAGAGCGAATGGCTTAACTACGCCAGCAGATGACTTAACAGGTAATGGTGAAGACTATTCTTTTGGTGGTGGTATACAAATTGGCGCTCTAATAAAGAATATTGCTGATGTAATTGATTTTGGCATTGTAAAATTTACATGAATGAGTTCGAGAAATACTCAGACCTGTTCGCTGAAGATGGAGACTTTGATATTCCTCCGACATTCTTGGCAGGCTTTGCTTTTCATCCTACTAATAATCTTGCTTTGTTATTTGATTTTCAACGCATCTGGTATGAAGAAGTTGAAGCAATTAGTAACGACATCCAAAATTTATTTGTATGCCCCTCAGGAGGTATGGGTGGAACAGATGTTGAAAGTTGTCTAGGGGGTAATAATGGCGGCGGTTTTGGTTGGAAGAATATTAATGTCCTGAAATTTGGTATGCAGTGGGAACAATCAAAACAAAATATATTCCGTTTAGGTTACAGTCATTCAGATCAACCAATTAGTAGCGATCAAGTGTTGTTTAATATTCCTGCTCCAGGCGTAATTGAAGACCATATTACAGTAGGCTACACGCGTGTGCTCAATGATGACAGCGAAGTAAGCTTTTTGTTGATGCATGGACTAAAAGAATCAGTAGAAGGTGTTAATGCTTTTAACCCCACTCAAACAATTGAACTTGAAATGCAACAGTTGGTGTTAGTTGGTCTAAAAAATTCTAAATTAATAATGTAATTAAATAAATTGTGCTTATCGCTACAGCTAAAAACATTGATTTAACGCCCCCCAACTATAAGTTCGCATAATGTATATTATGTTAAATAATAGATTCAACAATCAGAGCGCCGTCTAACAAATTGCCCCCAACTATCACAATCATTATTCCTGTGCTCAATGAAGAATTAGCCATACGAAATAATATTAACTATCTAAATTCACTAACAAGCAAGTGCAATGTATTGTTTGTAGATGGTGGCAGCACAGATCACACCGTACAGACTTTAAAAGATAATGATCACAGAGTAGTGATTACATCACCTATAAGCGGGCGTGGTGCGCAATTGAGTTGCGGTGGATCTAATGTAGATGACACATGTGAGTTATTACTGTTTTTACATGTAGATACAAAGTTACCGTATGGATTTGAATCTATGATAACCAAGCCAACCAAATTAGATTATTGGGGTCGATTCAATGTGAGCTTGAATTCAAATAAACCGATCTTCAAGCTTGTTCAAATCATGATGAATCTACGTTCTAGAATCACTAGTATCGCGACAGGCGATCAAGCAATATTTGTCACAAAAAATGAGTTTATGAAACATGTAGATAGAATGATTGAGCATCCGTTGATGGAAGATATTTATTTATCCAAAGCGCTTAAATCAAACCTTGGACGCGCAAACCTAATTAAAGCGCCTGTCATTACTTCGGTACGTTATTGGGAAAGCAAAGGAATCATTCAAACAATTCTCAGAATGTGGAAATATAGATTGTTATATTTCTTTGGTGTACCACCAAAACAACTTTATCAATGTTATTACAAATAACGTATGCGATTTGGTAACACATTAATAATTTTTACTAAAACACCACAAGTATGTCGCGTGAAAACGCGCATGTGGCCAGATTTATCACACAGAAAATGTTTATTTTTGCATAAAAAATTAACTGCACATGCAACTAGCCAATTCAAATTAAACTTGGAGTTTAATTTGATAGTCTATACAACACATACTGATAAGGTTAGACACTTGTATCCGCGAGGCATTATTATTAAACAACAATCAGGCTTTGGCCTGGGTAAAAGAATGTGTAATGCAATTAATCAGGAATTAAAAAAAACACAACGTGTTGTATTGATAGGTTCAGACTGCTTAACACTTGATGTCGACTATGTATCTAAAGCATTTAAAGAATTAACAGCAGTTAATGATGTTGTATTAGGGCCTACCATTGATGGCGGATACGCATTAATAGGCATGCAGAAACAACATGCTTTCTTATTCAACAACATATCCTGGGGGTCGTCCAAAGTATTCAATCAAACTCAAACCTCAGCATCCAAGCATGGGTGCAGGATTAAAGCTTTAGATAAAATTTCTGACATAGATACTATCAAGGATTTGCACTATTTAAAAAAGATAAATTCACTGCCTGAGTGGGCAACTAATTTGGTTTGCAGCACTAGCGGTTAACTTTAGATGTAGTAGCTCAGACCTGATCGTACCGTTACCGGTTATTGATAGGAGTCTGTCAGTTTAGATGTGAGCTAAATTCTTTTCAGCCCAAATCAATTTACCATCCATTAACCTGTCCATGGGTGTGCTACCACCGCCCATGTTGCCTTGATGAGTGCGTTCATTGTGATCAGTTTCTATCCAGTTGTCTTGATCTTTTGGTCAATCCTCCCTGGTTGAGTACCGTTTTTTCCTGAAGGTAATTTGATAAAACTCATTCAGAATGGTTTTATCAAAGCGCTCACAGATGCCATGGGTGTTGCGGTGATCAATGTCGTTAATGGCCAGGTATCACCGATCGTCATGATGCTCCACGCGCCCACAATATTCTGTGCCTCTGTCGGTTAAACTACGTAGCATCGGCAAGGCATGCTTTTCAAAAAACGGTAGCACCTCATCAAAGAGTAGGTCTGCGGCGGTAATCGGCGTCTTAGTCGTGTAAAGTGCCGCAAAGGCGATCTTGCTGTAGGTGTCTACGAACGTTTGCGGGTATAGCCGACCAACACCTTTGAGGTGGCCTAGGTCACCAGGATGTGCCGTGTCAATCTCACCACAGGCCTCGTCATCCTGTTTCTCAAGGGCGGCGATCTGTGCATCGCTTAAGATAATGCCCTCCTTGGCAATTTCTTCTTCGAGTGCTTTGAGTCGTTTCTTGAAGTGCTCTCGATGATGGCGCAGCCAAACGCAACGCACACCGCTACCAGCGATCAACACACCAGTTCATTGCTGCTTCGATGTTGCCCAACCGCGGGCTGTTCAATCGCTGACGTAACCCCTGCATGTGCTGTGGGTTCATCCACACGGTTTTTACTATTGGCTGTTCTACGACTCTTGTCAATCCGTGAGTCAATGCCACCTTCTTCAACCCGCTGTTGATAACGATAGAATGTGTCTCGCGACACCCCCATGACTTGACAGGCGCTAGATACGTTGCCCAGTTCTTCTGCTAAGTTGAGCAAGCCCGCCTTGTGTTTAATGATTGGATTGTTAGTATGAAGTTAGAATATGCTTAGTCATAGATTTAAATTCGTTCTACGTAATCTGCATACTCTGAAATAATTTCATTCATCGATGTGTTTTGAGCATCACTTGATTTATATATCTCTTGATCTACTTTCAGCAAAAATTCTGGGTGTTTATATGCTTGTCGACCAATCATGGCGCCATCAACAAACTGCAAATGCTTTTTCATTTGCTCAATTGAATTGATACCGCCGTTAATAATATTCAAATCAGGGTAATTTTTTTAAGTGTATAAACACGTTCATAATCTAGCTCAGGAATTTCATGATTTTGTTTTGGGTTCAATCCTTTTAACCAGGCTTTACGTGCATGAACAATTAATGTTTCACACCCTGCTGCAATAATTGTATCAACGAACTCAACCAAGAATTCATAACTATCATCTATTATCTACGACAATTCGACACTTAACTGTTACTGGAATATCCACATGCTCGCGCATAGCAACAATACAATTAGCCACTTGCTTGGGTTCACGCATTAAACACACGCCAATATATTGATTTCGTCATAGCCTGCTCCCTCACCCCACTTAGCAGATTGCGCCATCTCGGCTGGTTCACTACCACCTAGTTGAAGCGCTATTGGATGTTCACGTTCATCAAATTTGAGAAATCGTTCACGATCACCATGAATCAGAGCACCGCTAGTAACCATTTCTGTATATAGGCATGTCTGTTTGGTCATCAGCCGCACCAGATAGCGATAGTGGCGATCGGTCCATTCCATCATTGGCGCAATGCAAAGTTTATGTGTATTCATGAAACTGTTAAGAATGTGTTTGAATGTTCACTAATTTAATAATTAACAGGCATTATTCATTCGTGCCGTAACGCGTTTCAAGATAATTACAAACACTTCGCAAGCCCATTGCTTCTCCGCCCTTAGGACGACCAGGTCGACTTCGCATATTGTATGCCATCACATCAAAATGAACCCAATCACAATCGTCAGAAACAAATGACTGTAAAAATAATGCAGCAGTAATAGCACCACCATATCCACTTGATGCACAATTCACTAAATCAGCAATACTGCTTTTAAGCTGGTATTTGTATCCTTGGTGTAAGGGTAAGCGCCAAATATCATCTTCTGATGTTGTAGCAGACGAATATAACCCATGAGATGTCTTGTCTTTCTCACTAAAAAACACACCTACTTCAGTTCCAAGCACGCAACGCGTGCTGCACCAGTCAAAGTTGCAAAATCGATCAATAAATCTGGCTGAAGGTCACAGAGTTCAGATATAGCATCTGCAAGCACTAACCTGCCCTCAGCATCAGTATTATCTATTTCTACAGATTTTCCTGAGCGTGAAATAATGACATCACCAGGTCGGTAAGCATTATTTGAGATGGCATTTTCCACAGCAGGAATGGCAACTTGTAATTGCACAGGAAGATTAGTTTCCATAATATAGTTAGCCAATCCAAGTGCATGTGCAGCGCCACCCATGTCTTTTTTCATCCAACGCATACCAGATGCATTTTTAATATCTACACCACCACTATCAAAACACACTCCTTTACCAGCAACACATAATAGTGGGTGCTCAGGGTTGCCCCATTCCAGTTTAATTAACCGTGGTTTATATTCACTAGCACGGCCTACCGCATGAATTAACGGGTAATTATCTTTAATTAGGTCATCGCCAACAACCTCAGTGAAATGAGGCATTAAATTTCGAAGCTAGTTTTTGTGTAGCCTTAGAAAGGTGCTCAGGCATCATTGCATTAGCAGGCTCATTAATTAAATCTCTTACAATTTGTGTTGAGCTTATTGTGGCTAAAACAGTGGTTTAATCGATATCAGAGTTAAATAATAGGCACGCACAGCCTTTTTTCTTCTTACTATTTTGAGAATTGATAAGATCCTAGGCCCCAGCCTATGATGAGTTTTTCACGATCTTCAACGGGGATTGTATCTGCGAGAAAGTAATTAGCTACTGGCAGCGAAAAAGGTAGGTTAGCAATAGTCCATATAGATATATTATCGTCGACAATAACAACAACTTGGTTTAACTTACCTGCATTATCAGGCACAAGATAATGATTACCTTCTTGTATTGAGCGATTACTAGACAATAGCCACGTGGTAACGGTACCTAAAGAAGACTTAGTTAACTCATCAAACCCTGCTTTAGTAAATAACGTGATTAGAATGCTATCTTCATCAGCTGCTTCGTAAAAACAATCCATGCTTGTATTTAAGGTTATCTATAAAACGGTCAATTGTAACAAATCAAGCTTAAAACGGCTGCACCAAAATTATGCAAATGAACACTCAAATTCCAGCACTTAAAATTGAGAATTTAGTAAAACGCTACAAAGGTGGTTTTCAAGCACTCAATGGCATCTCTTTTAAGGTAAGCCAAGGTGATTTTTATGCATTGTTAGGCCCTAATGGGGCAGGAAAATCAACAACCATTGGAATTATATGTTCGCTTGTAAATAAAACGTCAGGCTCAGTAGAAGTGTTTAGTCACAACATTGACGAAAATTTTGCACAGGCAAAAAAATTAATTGGCCTAGTTCCACAAGAATTCAATTTCAATTCCTTTGAACCCATTTTAGAAATTGTAAAATATCAGGCAGGTTATTACGGTATTCAGGCAAATATTGCTAAGGAAAAAGCAGAGTATACACTCAATATCTTAGGATTATGGGAAAAAAGGAAAAGTACGCCACGAGAATTATCGGGAGGTATGAAACGCAGATTAATGATTGCTCGTGCCCTCATCCATGATCCGCAACTATTAATTCTTGATGAACCCACTGCTGGAGTTGATATAGAGATACGTCGCTCTATGTGGGAGTTATTACAAAAGTTAAATGATGATGGTAGAACAATCATTTTAACTACCCATTATCTTGAAGAAGCTGAATACTTATGCCGAAATATTGGAATCATTAATGATGGCAACATCATAATTGACACATCATTAAGAGAGCTATTAGATCAGCTAAAAAAAGAAACTTTCATAGTTTACTTAAAAAATCCAATCACAGCTGCACCAGATATTGAAAATGTTTCTATAACTCTCACTGATGAGAGAACTCTAGAAATAACTCCTAAAGAGAATCAAACACTAGAATTAATCTTCTCAGACTTTGCAAAGCTTAATATACAAATTGTCAGCATGAGAAATAAATCAAACCGTCTTGAAGAGTTATTCATGGATCTGGTTAATAAATAATTTGAGATCACTATGACATTCGCCGAAAAATTTATTGCACTAAGAGCTATCTTTATAAAAGAAATTTTAAGATTTGCACGAATATGGGTACAGACTATCGTGCCTTCAATAATTACGGTAGCACTTTACTTTATTATTTTTGGTAATTTGATTGGATCGCAACTAGACAATGTAAAAGGCCATAGTTATATCAATTACATCATTCCAGGCATGATCATGATGTCAATCATCACCAATTCATATGCGAATGTGGTTTCTTCGTTTTATAGTTCTAAATTCCAGAAACATATAGAGGAAATGTTAATCTCTCCCATGCCTAACTACATCATCATATGGGGATTTCTATCCGGAGGAATTGCGAGAGGTTTAACGGTTGGAATTGCTGTCACACTAACTGCCACATTTTTTACTGAGCTACAATTCCAAAATATTGGATTGTTATTATTAGTGGCACTGCTTACTTGCATACTATTTTCATTGGCAGGTCTGATTAATGCCATCTTTGCTAACAGCTTCGACGATATCTCGTTGATACCCACTTTCGTGCTAACACCGCTAACTTATCTAGGAGGAATATTCTACAGCATTGATATGCTTCCAGAGTTTTGGCGTTCAGTGTCGTATGCAAACCCGATTTTATATATGGTCGACACTTTCAGAACTGGGATGATAGGCGTTAATGACATAAACACTTATCTATCGTTAACCATCATCCTCTCATTTGTAATTGTTCTATATATTACCGCCTCTACTTTATTGAATAGAGGCAGCGGTATTCGCAGTTAACTATGCTTGAATTGCTCTATCACTTGTATTCATTATATGTTTAAGAGTTTTCGCACTTATCAGAATTACATTCACCGTAAATGATTAGCGAATGGTCAGTAATTCTAAATCCAGCTTCTTCAGCAATCTTCTTTTGTTGCTCTTCTATTGAGGTATCCATAAATTCGACAATTTTGCCGCATTTTATACAAATAAGGTGATCATGATGTTTACCACGATCTAATTCAAAAACGGCTTGCCCGCCTTCAAAATGATGACGAATGACTAGCCCCGCACCTTCAAACTGGGTAAGAACTCTATATATTGTCGCTAAGCCAATTTCTTCATCAGAATCTAGCAACACACGATAAATGTCCTCGGCGCTTAAATGCTGTTTAGTCGACTGCTCTAAAATCTCCAAAATTTTCATTCTGGGGAGAGTGACTTTCAGTCCCGCTTTGCGTAAATCCTGATTTACCATGTTATTTAGCTACGATTGAATATAGTGGCCGGGACTATACCAATAAATAGATGCTTCCAGTAGTCTTAAATAACAGATTATTATTCTTGTTTAATCCGAGAATATTTTAGATTTCTCAACAAGTTACGAATAGCATTTTCAAAAGTTTCATCATTATTAATGGTGCAATAGTCGAATAACCACGATTCTATTTGTCCTATTGTTTTAGCTTTCCCTAATACAGAGTAAGTGTTTTCTGAAAGTTGGTTATAGGCAGTTATATAACCTGCTAGCCAGCTCAAGTAATAAGCAGCACCTTCCTCATCTTCATAGAGAAATGATTTGCAGCTAAGATTTCCTAGCCCCAGTACTAAATATTGGCCAGCGTCATCCGCAGCATGACTAAATGAATTAGCCCATATAAGAGAAAAAATGACTAAAAGAATTGCAGAGAATTTATTCAGTTTTTGATCTAAGTTTAATCTCACAATTAACTTGAATATAGCGACTTAAGAGGTTGAATCTAAAAATAAAAACCCGCCATAAAGACGGGTTTACAGTCTGCCGATTGTACGCTAGGACTCCGACAATTTATTGTATTTTATACCCAACTAGAGGAGAAAGGGTGCCAATTTTCCGTGCGTACGGCATATTAAATTCTTTAATTACCTTCCCAACCCATGCATTAACTATTTATGCAGTTAGCGAAGATATTTGAGGCATTACACTAACATACCTTTACACTCATTTCACAAGGTTTTTAATCAGTTCCAGTCGAAACCTGTGTATTTGCCGCAATAAGTTAACGGCTTAAAAAGTGATAGATTTAATAGATAAAACCATGTCCGGTCAGTGCGTTTATATAGCCCACTAAAACGCTAATTATAAGCGATTACTCACCGTTTAATGGTTTTAATTCATAGAGTTATGAATTTTTATTGAAGCTTATTGGTATTTTTTGATGAACTCTTCTTCATTAATTTCTGTATCTTCTACAGAGATATTATTAATTCTACGCTCAGGAATTCTTCTTCTATCCTCATAAATAAGTAATCCCTGCTTAGTCTCATATGGAAAACTTGCCGATCTACTTAGACTTCTTCTATCGTCACGACCACGACGATCTTTCTTTTTCTGGTTCTTGTTGTCTTGATCACTCAAAGTAGCCCCCTAGTTTTCATACTAAAATCGCTTATTAAGTATATCAAATCAGAGAATAAAATTTTCTAACGCAAGATAAATGCACGAAAAGAATATTTAGATAGCCATTACTAGCTAGCTTTTTTAGAAGTACGCTTTCGTTCGTGTTCTTTTAAGAATTTTTTACGAATACGAATATTTATAGGTGTAACTTCCACTAATTCATCATCATCAATGAACTCTAACGCATATTCTAAACTTACGTTTATAGGTGTAGTAAGAACGATATTTTCATCAGTTCCAGAAGCACGCACGTTAGTTAACTGCTTGCCTTTAAGTGCGTTGACTGTGAGATCATTATCACGTGTATGTATTCCAATAACCATGCCTTCGTAAATTTCTACACCATGCCCAATCATCATACGCCCACGCTCCTGTAAACTGAATATTGCATAACCAGCTGCCTTACCTTGGCCGTTGGAAATTAACACGCCTCTAGTACGTTGGCCGATGCCAGTAGAAACCGTAGGGCCGTAACTATCAAACACGCTATAAAGAAGACCTGTGCCCGAGGTCATGGTCATAAATTCTGTACGAAAACCAATCAAACCACGTGCGGGAATAATGTAGTCCAAACGTACACGCCCCTTGCCATCAGGTTCCATATTTTTAAGATCACCACGTCTCACACCCAATTGCTCCATCACTGAGCCTTGGTGGTCAGACTCAACATCAATGGTTAATTGCTCGAATGGCTCCATAATAACGCCATTTTCCTCGCGAGTTATCACTTCAGGACGCCCTACTGCCAGTTCAAATCCTTCGCGTCGCATGGTTTCGATAAGCACTGAAAGGTGCAATTCTCCACGACCTGATACTCGATATTTCTCATTATTTTCAATAGTTTCCACGCGTAATGCAACGTTATGCTTTAACTCTTGCTGAAGCCGATCCCAGATATTTCTACTGGTCACATACTTGCCTTCTTTGCCTGCAAATGGAGAAGCGTTGGCTTGAAAGGTCATGCTGATTGTTGGCTCATCCACTGTCAGTGGCGTTAGAGCTTCCACCGTGTCTAGTTGGCAGATTGTGTCGGAAATATCTAGAGGATCAATACCTGTTATTGCAACGATATCGCCTGCACTAGCCGATTCCACTTCGATCCTTTCTAATCCATGGAATCCAAGGATCCGTAATATTTTGCCTTTTCGCTGCTTACCTTCTCTATCAATAATAGCGATCGGTGTGTTTGATTTAATTTCGCCACGTTTGATTCTGCCAATACCAATCACACCAACATAGTTATTGTAATCTAAGGTAGAGATCTGCATCTGGAATGGACCTTCAGCGTCGACATCAGGCGCTTTTACATTTTCAATAATACTGGTAAGTAATGGCGTCATATCGCCATCGCGAACACTAGCATCAAGTCCTGCATAACCATTTATGCCAGAAGCGTATACCACTGGAAAATCTAGTTGTTCATCAGTCGCTCCTAGGCGATCAAACAAGTCAAATGTACGATCCAACACCCAATCAGGTCGTGCACCATCACGGTCAATCTTGTTGATTACAACAATTGGGCAAAAATCCATGTTAAATGCTTTTTGGGTCACAAAACGTGTTTGCGGCATAGGGCCTTCTACCGCATCTACCAGTAACAGCACACAATCCACCATTGAAAGCACACGTTCTACTTCCCCGCCGAAATCAGCGTGTCCAGGTGTATCCACAATATTGATTCGATAGTCATTCCAGCGAATTGCCGTATTTTTAGAAAGAATGGTAATTCCACGTTCTTTCTCAAGGTCATTGGAATCCATCACGCGCACTTGAGGTGCCGAGCGTTCGTCGAACGTGCCAGACTGCTGTAAAAGTTGATCAACCAGGGTGGTTTTCCCATGGTCAACATGGGCAATAATGGCAATGTTACGAAGTTTGTTGGTCACGTGCTGGTCCTTGTTTCAGAATGCGCGCGATTATACATGCACGCCGTTCAATTGATAGCAACTGTATGGCGCCAGAATGAATATATATTAAGTATGAATTTTAGTAGATAGAATTATAAATATATAATATACATTAATTATATTCTATAACTAACTATATTTAATATACTAATATTTAAAATATTATGAGTAGACTCTCAACTGAATTATTAGATATGCAGAAAATAAGCCGTTAAAGCTAAAAACAATCTCTACCTAGGCATATTTATATCTATCTTCACGACTTCATGTATACTCCGCGCCAATCAAGTGCACTTCGGTCTGCACACTATTAAACGGTAATCCCCTCAGATTCAACCCATAATATTAAGTTTCTGCCTAGACCGATTCAAACCAAAGTTTTGAATAGGCGATCCCTGGAGTTAAATCATTAATGTCATTTGAAACACTCGGCCTGCGTGCCGAATTACTTCGTGCTGTGTCTGAAAAAGGTTACAGCGCCCCTACTGCCATCCAAAAACAAGCTATCCCATTTATATTAGAAGGACGCGACCTCATGGGAGGCGCGCAAACAGGAACAGGCAAAACAGCCGGTTTCACCTTACCTCTATTACAGCGATTGTCTTCAAAAGAGCGATCACAGAAAGGTCGACGCCCAATACGTGCGTTAATTTTAACGCCTACACGAGAGCTTGCTGCTCAAGTTGCCGAGAGTGTGCGCGAATACGGTGAACACCTGCCACTTCGATCAGCCGTTGTATTTGGCGGCGTTAGCATTAACCCGCAAAAACAAAAATTGATTAAAGGTGTCGATGTATTAATCGCAACACCAGGCAGATTACTAGATCATGTGGGGCAAAAAACCGCTGATTTATCTAATATCGAGATCTTGGTGCTTGACGAAGCGGATCGTATGTTAGACATGGGTTTCATCCATGACATTCGTAAAGTACTTGCGCTCATGCCTAAACAGAAACAAACGTTATTGTTTTCTGCAACATTTTCAAAAGAGATAAAACAACTCTCGAGCGGCTTACTTAATTCTCCGGCATTGGTTGAGGTGACAACTGAGAACACAGCATCAGACTTAATTTCACAAGTAGTACACCCGGTTGATAAAACACGTAAACGCGAATTGCTTTCTTTTCTAATCGGGTCTAACAACTGGAAACAAGTATTAGTATTTAACCGTACTAAACACAGCGCTAATCGCCTAGCTAAACAGTTAGAATCCGGTGGTATTAGTGCAGCCGCTATTCATGGCAATAAAAGCCAAGGAGCGAGAACTAAAGCCTTAGCAGATTTCAAATCGGGCAAAGTGAGTGTTTTAGTTGCAACCGATATTGCTGCACGAGGATTAGATATTTCACAATTACCTCACGTAGTGAATTTTGATTTGCCTAACTTGGCCGAAGATTACGTGCACCGCATTGGGCGAACAGGTCGCGCAGGTCATGAAGGTGAAGCAATGTCACTTGTGTGCATAGACGAACACAAACTACTAAAAGATATTGAGAAATTAATTAAGCGCAACATTCCAAAAATAGTCATTGATGATTTCGAGCCCGACCCATCAATCAAAGCTGAACCAATCAATACTAGTCGTGGACAACAGCAGAGGAATGCTAAACCTAGACGTAATCTGTAATAGTTCAGACCCGATCTGACAATTAGCAATCCACAAGGGTTGCTAATTGTCAGATCGGGTCTGAACTATTAGACATAATGAGATTGATTTATGCTTTGAAGATACAGGGCATGAACCGGATATCACTATCACGACCACATTAGAGGTTATGACGAATATATGGCTAGGCCACGAAAAACTAACAACAATGACACGCAACGGTATGATAAGAATCCTAGGTTCTAAAACACATATCAAAAATGTGTCTCAATGGATCGGGAAGAGTACATTTGCGGACACTACTTAATATTAAGTGGTGGAGCTAAGCGGGATCGAACCGCTGACCTCCTGCGTGCCACGCAGGCGCTCTCCCAGCTGAGCTATAGCCCCGACATCTGTCAATGTTCGGTAGGAGGTACAATTATGCCTAGGTTATTAATTTCCCTCAACTTGTGAAGAAATAAAACTTATGGCATTTTTAATGCGCTGTATCACGCGCTCTTTACCAATTAATTCCAGAGTGATATCAATAGAGGGTGAATTTGCGCTACCACATACCGCCACACGAATTGGAGGTGCAATTTTGCCCAATTTCAGTTCGCTTTCTTGTGAGTAATCATGAATACATTGTTGTATGTTTTGCGCATTCCAATCTTGCACTTCTACTAATTTATCTTTAATAGATTGCAAAACTGGTAGACTTGTTTGATTGAAGTGCTTATTGGCAGATTTTTCATCATAGCTTTCAAAGTCTGCAAAAAAATATTCACTAGCACTGGCCATCTCACTTAATGTTTTAACTCTATCTTTTTGCAGTTCGATAACTTTATCTAATTGTTGCACGGAGCTTGGCTTAATCTGTTTTTTAGAAAAAGCTATTTTCACCCACGAAGCAAGTAGATCATTTGATGATTTTTTAATATATTGCTGATTAAGCCATTGGAGTTTATCGATATCAAATGCAGCGGCAGATTTATTTACTTTTTCCAATGAAAACAATGCAATCATTTCTTGTTTGGAAAAAATTTCCTGATCACCGTGTGCCCATCCGAGTTGCACTAAGTAATTCAGCAATGCTTCGGGAAGATAACCTTCATCCTCATAGGCTGATACGCTTACTGCGCCATGACGCTTAGATATACGCTTGCCATCGTCACCTAGAATCATTGGGACATGTGCATAATTTGGCAAGGTTCCCCCTAATGCTTCAATCATATTAATCTGCCTGGGGGTGTTATTAACATGATCATCTCCACGAATGATGTGGGTTATATTCATGTCTAAATCATCTACAACGACAGTTAAATTATAAGTAGGCGTGCCGTCTGAACGAGCAATGATAAGGTCATCTAATTCTGCGTTGTTAATAATTATTTCTCCAAGCACTTGATCTTGGATAACCACCTCACCCTCTAAGGGATTTTTAAAGCGGATGACAGGGTCCACACCACTTGGAGCTGCACCGGTATACTCACGGTAACGGCCATCGTATCTTGGTTTCTGTTTGTTTTTTTGCTGCTCTAGTCGTAGTGCATCTAATTCTTCTCTTATACAGTAACAACGATAAGCCTTACCTTCATCTAATAATTTTTTGATGATTTGTTTATATTGATCAAAGCGCTGTGTTTGATAAAAAGGTCCTTCATCATAATCTAATCCTAACCACTCCATTCCTCGTAAAATTGCATCGACCGATTCTTGAGTAGAGCGCTCGCTATCCGTGTCTTCTATACGAAGCACAAACTTACCTTGATGGTGTCTGGCATATAACCAGGAAAATAGAGCTGTGCGCACGCCGCCGATATGCAAATAGCCAGTGGGACTAGGGGCAAAACGAGTTTTAACTTCCATGTAGAGACCTACGCTTTGATAGATAGATTAAGACGATGCAGATGATAACCCAGACTAGGGCTATTGCAATGTTTCTACAAGCTTATGTGTTTGAGTACTTAGACTTCTTCTTGAGTTTTGGTATTAACTTATTACTACTCTGCTTAGAAGCTCAAGCGACAATAAGGCATATATTCCCGCCATTAGGTCATCTAATACGATACCAACACCTCCAGAAATTTTCTTGTCGAGGAAATTTATTGGCCAGGGCTTAAGAATATCGAAAATCCGAAACAGGATAAATCCAATGATTATCCACTGCCAGCCGGGAGGAGCAATCGCCATGGTGACCAGATAGCCGCAGATTTCATCAATAACAATCCCACCATGGTCATGAATGCCCAACAATTGTGCAGACTTACCCGCAATGTAGAAGCTGAATATGATCAGCAGCGTAAGTACTACTAGAAAATTTACTAAATTTAAAGGCTCTAGTAATAAATAGATCGGGATGGCAACTAGTGTTCCAAAGGTGCCAGGTGCTTTTGGTGCTAAACCACTGCCAAATCCAAATGCTAGAAAATGGATAGGATTAGTTAAAATAGTTTTCCACGTAGGATTATTACTCATTAGTTATTTTGCAAAATGGTCATAACCTGAACGTTTTGGATGAGGTATTGATCGATTGTATTCGTATATATCAACTACATTGTTATTAGTAATCTCGCCAATTTGGCTAATCAAGCAATCATGTTTGTGGGCAAGCAAACTGATCTGATCAGTATATTTATCCGGGATGGTGAATAGAAGCTCATAATCCTCTCCTCCAGTTATTGCATTTTCTGTGCTAATTTCCTTAGCTAAGGGAATTTTATCAAGCTGTAATTTTGCACCTGTGCCACTAGTATTACATACGATTTCTAACTCGTTTAACAATCCATCTGATATGTCGATGGCTGCATTAGCAATTTCTCGTAGTTCAATTGCAAGATTTATTCGTGAATCAGGCATATATAGCGCGCAGTATTGTGCTGCCGATAAATTGTGGTGGTTGAACTTTTTTTGTTGCAAATGACGCAATGCGCTTGCCGCGTTACCAATGATGCCAGTCACATAAATTTTGTCGTTAACTTGAGCATTGCTGCGCAACATCGCCTTGCTTATTGGCACTTCACCAATCAACTGAACAGAAACATTTAAGCAATCGCCGCTAGTTGTATCACCACCAATCAATACGACATTATGAGCTTGCGCGCATTCTAACAGCCCCTTAGAAAATCCTTTTAACCAAGATTGATCCAATGAACTTAAAGTGAGATTTAACATTGCCCAACGCGGTGCAGCACCCATAGCTGCGATATCACTTAAGTTAGATGCCATTAATTTATAGCCAACAGCATAAGCTGGCGCTTGTTTAGAAAAATGTTTTCCTTCGAGCATTGTGTCAGTGGTCATTACTAACTCACATCCACTGCTCACGCTTACAATGGCAGCATCATCCCCTATTCCTGCAATGACTGATTGCTCATTGATAGCTTTGGTAAAATATTTTTGGATGATGTCTTTTTCGTTCAACTTTTCTTGAGCATCTTTTTGCGATTAAATTTTCCCATTAATTTATCCAAAATAACATTAACTAATTTAAACCCTTCATCAGACCCAAATTTTTTACACAATCTAATGGCTTCTGAAATAATTACTTTTTCCGGTATTTGAACGCAATTGATTAATTCATAAGTTGCGACGCGCAATGCAGCTAGTTCTATAGGGTCAATCTGATCTACAGTGTATTCTGATGTGTTATTAATATTTTCATCAATAACATCACATTGCTTGATGCTGCCAGCCACTAACTGTGCAAAATATTCATGGTCAGATTTAGGCCAGAACTCATCTTCTTTATATTGTATGACTAGCGTATCAGCATCCTCTTCGGTCAAATGCCATTGATACATTGCTTGTAGTGCTAGTCTTCTCGAGCATTGTCGCTTATGGAATAAAGCTCTACTACCTTCTTGATTCAAGACTCTTTCCGGATGTCTTTAATAACATTGCACATTTCTAACGCACATAAGGCACAATCTACACCTTTATTTTCACCATCCACTTGTGATCTAAGTTGCGCTTGTTCTGGTGTATTTGTCGTTAATACTCCAAATACCACAGGAATCCCTGTACTTAAACTGACATCCATCACGCCTCTGGCACACTCACCTGCAACAAAACCAAAATGAGGGGTATCCCCTTGAATAACACAACCTAATGTAATAATCGCAGCATGTTCCTCTGCATCGACAAGATGCATAGCGGCTAATGGAATTTCAAATGCTCCCGGTACATAAATAACGTCTATATCTTTTTCTGCTACCCCATTTTCAAGCAAAGTATCTGTGACACCTTTCAGTAAATTATTAACAATATTGCTATTGAATCTTGCTGCAACGATTGCAAAGCGAGCCTTACCTGGAGATAGATCTCCTGTTTCATTTTTCTGTAACTTCATTAATCTTTATTTCCATCTACGTATTCTACAATCTCCAAGCCAAACCCGCCTAAACCATGAAATACCTGCGGCGCACTTAGCAGACGCATTTTTTTCACACCCAGATCATGAAGTATCTGGCCGCCCACACCTAAAGTCCAACGATCCATAGGAGGTCTAGGGGAATCATCTTTGAACTTCTCTTTATTGAGTAAATCCATACGATGAGAATCACTTTCCTTGAATTTATCTTTGTTGTAGAACTCCATATTTTTCAATTGGCTACATAAAGAATCACTATCATTGGCAACACGTAATACAACCACAATGCCAGTTCCTTCCTCAGCAATCCTATTCATTGCGTCACGTATTGGCCAGCCGCAACCAAAACCATTTCCAAATAAAGTATCACACAGTGTATTTTCTATATGCACTCGCGTTAATACTGGCATGTCAGAGGTTATATCACCTTTAACTAGGGCAAAATGAACTTCTTTGTTTACTGAATCTGCGTATGTTAGTAAATCAAACTGACCGCATTCCGTTGAAAAAGGTTGTGATGATTGCCGGTAAACTGTTCGCTCATTTTGAATCCTATAACGTATTAGATCCTCAATTGAGCCTATTTTCAGGTTATGCTCTTTCGCAAATTTTTCTAATTGCGGTCGTCTCGCCATGCTGCCATCTTCATCCATGATTTCAACGATCACCGAAGCGGGTTCTAACTGAGCAAGTCTAGCGTAATCGCATCCTGCTTCAGTATGGCCAGCGCGCGTCAATACTCCCCCTGCTTGAGACATTAATGGAAATATATGCCCAGGTTGGGTAATACTGTTAATGT
The DNA here is from genome assembly GCA_951812785.1 of uncultured Gammaproteobacteria bacterium. Lineage (GTDB taxonomy): Bacteria > Pseudomonadota > Gammaproteobacteria > UBA4575 > UBA4575 > UBA1858. The sequence goes on along the minus strand of OX638335.1, from coordinate 1,042,652 downwards.
TTGCATTGGGTGCTACTGCCGTCCGAATTGTGTGGGCACGATCGTAGGCAGAAATTCCTGTGGTGACTCCTTCGCTGGCTTCAATAGAGATAGTAAAATTTGTTGTGTGATCAGCTTCTGTCACATCAACCATCAAAGGTAGATTCAATTGTTGGCAACGCTCTTTAGTCAAAGTCAAACAAATTAGACCGCGCCCAAATTTCGCCATAAAGTTAATATCTTCAGGCCTCACCATTGAGGCTGCCATGAGGAGGTCACCTTCATTTTCACGGTCTTCATCATCAAGAATTACTACCATTTTGCCAGCAGCAATATCTTCAATAATTTCTTCAGTTGAGTTAAATTTCATAAGTGAGAGTTAATTAATATGTATGCAGTCGTTCTACATAACGAGCAATGAGATCGATTTCTAAATTGATAATTGCGTCAGTCTGATATTCTATCATAGCGGTATTCTCAAGGGTATGCGGAATAATATTAACTGTGAAATCATCGCCATCAACATCGTTAACAGTGAGGCTAACTCCATCTATACAGACTGAGCCTTTTCTAGCTATATACTTTGCAATATCTTTAGGAGCAGTAACAGTTAAGCAAGTTGAATTACTCTCTTTTTCAATACTTTTCACTTTTCCAATGCCATCAACATGGCCTGTTACAAGGTGTCCACCCAAATGATCCGACAGCGTTAATGCCAACTCTAGATTCACCTTACTATTTTTTTCTAATTGCTTGAATGAAGTACAGCGAATTGTCTCGACTGAAACATCAGTTTTAAATACATTGCCTTCAAGTTTGGTAGCTGTTAAACAAGCACCGTGAACACAGATACTATCTCCAACTTTCACCTTATCAAGGAAATTATCAGGCGTGCTTATGGATAATACATAAGAGCCTTTATTGATCTGTATTTCAGAAACTGTCCCAATGGCTTGAATTATTCCTGTAAACATTTAATTAACTTTCAAACTCAATGCAATATTTAGTTAAAGGTAGTGCGGTACTGGTATGAAACTCAGCGCTAGCTTCAATTGCGCAGGTGGCAATTTTTTCAGCATCCTCTTCTAGTTTATACATAGCATACAATGCGCCTAAAGCAATCTCTGCACCAGCACCAATCGCCCAAAAGTTTTTATATTGAAAAACTTCACGCAAGGAATACACCCCCAAATATACCTTTCTTATTGACAATCAAAGCATCAATGCGTGAAGCTTCATAAGCATCATCATCTTCATCTTTAGGATTTAAAAAATACTGTTCCTTTAAAATAGGATGAAGATCTAAAAATGTCTTATAAACATCTATTGATGATTCCAAATTTATCAAGGACGATTCTTTTTCAAGTACATGTTTAATCACCAAGTGGTGTGCCGCGCTTCCGCGCGATACCGATATAACTATCTTCATGCCACAATATTTTTTCGCTAGTTAAATCATATTTGTTACTTTGACGAACGTCACCAAAGGTGGTGAGAGTATCTGCAGCAATACAGATTTTTCCATTTTTTTCTACAGCGACTATTGTTGATATAATGATTTTTAATAAGTGATTAAAGAAGTGATTCGCAAATCACTTCCAATTTTTCTAATATCAGAATATTGCAAAGATATACAATCATCCATGCACTTGATCTCATCAATATCAAGCATTCCCTTAGCTGTGTTACCCATAACTTTAGGTGATATGTAATGTACTAGTTCATCCACTAGCTTGGCATTAATCAATTCGCCGACCAATGCTGAACCCGCTTCTACCATAATGCTATTAATTTCCAATGACGATAATTTTTCTAGCACCAAACGTAAATTGAATTTCCCATTGTTATTAGGCAATTGAATTATTTGGCAGTTTTGAATATCGCTAAATTTACTACTATCTACATTATTCTCAGTAAATATTAATGCATTCCCTTTAAGACTCAATAATTTCGCTTCAGGAGATATTTTTAGCTGTGGATCAATCACGACTCGACAAGGCTGAATAATATTTCCATTAATACCAAGCTGTTCGCTTTTAAGACGTACATTCAATGAAGGATTGTCAGCAAGCACAGTGCCGATTCCCGTCAATATAGCATCATTGCTTGCTCTCAGTTTCTGCACATCTTTGCGTGCATGTTCAGATGTAATCCATTTCGACTTACCGTTACTTAAAGAAATACGGCCATCTATACTTGTTGCTGTTTTAACTGTTACCCAGGGGATTCCTTGAGACATGCGCTTTATGAATCCACGATTCAGCTTGTTAGCTTGTTGGTTCAATAGATTATTGTCTGAAACGTTAATACCTTGTTGTCGCAGTTGTTCCACCCCCTTCCCTGCAACAAGTGGGTTTGGGTCTTGCATAGCTATCACTACATTAGCAATCTTGGCATCAATTAATGCCTGTGTGCACGGGCCAGTTTTACCTTGATGACAACAGGGCTCAAGTGTCACGTATGCTGTGCCACCAATCGCTCTTTCCCCTGCTTCTTCAAGCGCATTTATTTCAGCGTGGGCCCTGCCTGCCCTAGCATGATAACCAGTGCCAACTATATCGCCATGCTTATCCGTTATAACGCATCCAACGTTAGGATTAGGTCTGGTGGTGTAATAACCGCGTTTTGCAAGACGTAGTGCTAGCGACATGCACTCGACATCGCGTTGATTCGTCATGCTAATGTTAGCTATCTGAAATCAAGGACAACTGACTTTTTCGCATTTCCGGAGAAAGATCATTTTCAACGTGTTCAATAATTTCTCGGAATTCTTGAACATCGGTAAATGAACGATATACCGATGCAAAGCGAACGTAAGCAACTTGATCAACATTTCTTAATTCATGCATTACCCATTCACCTAATTGGTTGGCAGGCATTTCTCTATCGCCATAAGCCAGGCAGAGACGACGAATATGATCAATGATTTTTTCTACCTGATCGGTTGATACAGGTCTTTTTTCAATTGAGTGAACAATACCGGAACGAAGTTTGTCAGTAGTGAATTCTTCGCGCCGACCATCACGTTTTACAATTCTGGGCAGATCTAATTACGCCGTCTCAAAAGTAGTGCAACGTTCTTTGCATTTTGCACACTCTCTAGGACGGCGGACCTGGCTACCGTCTCCCTCTAAACGGGAATCTATTACTCTTGTACTGTTAGCACCACAAAATGGACAGCGCATCGTCTTTCTCTAGAATAATAGTGGGTTAGACAAAGACTTAAGAAGCGTAAACTGGGAAACGCTTACACAACTCAAGCACTTGCTGCTTAACACGATTTCCAATTTCTGCGTTCTCAACATCATCCATCACATCACACATCCAGTTAACTAACTCAACGCACTCGGCTTCTTTGAAGCCACGTGTAGTGATTGCTGGAGAGCCCACACGAATACCGCTAGTCACAAATGGCGACTGAGGGTCATTAGGTACTGTGTTTTTGTTTACAGTGATGTTGGTATTGCCTAAAGCGGCATCTGCTGCTTTACCTGTTATGCCTTTCTTAATTAGATCAACCAACATTAAGTGATCATCTGTTCCACCAGACACGATGTCATATCCGCGGCTTTGGAACTGAGTTGCCATTGCTTGAGCATTCTTTACAACTTGCTGTTGGTAAGTTTTAAATTCAGGATCTAATGCTTCTTTAAATGCCACTGCTTTTGCAGCAATTACATGCATTAATGGGCCACCCTGCATACCTGGGAATACTGCAGAGTTTAATTTCTTAGTTATCTCATCATTTGCACGAGCAATAATAATACCGCCACGAGGACCACGTAATGTTTTATGTGTAGTTGAAGTCACAACATCAGCAATTGATACCGGATTTGGGTACAAGCCAGTAGCCACTAAGCCAGAAACGTGAGCCATATCTACGAGGAAATAAGCATCAACGCTATCCGCAATATCACGGAAACGTTGCCAATCCATCACGCGTGAATAGGCAGAGAAACCAGCAATAATCATTTTAGGTTTGTGTTCCTTAGCTAATCGCTCAACTTCATCATAATCAACTTCACCAGTCTCTGGCTTTAAACCATATTGAACTGCGTTGAATTGTTTTCCAGAGAAGTTAACATGTGAGCCATGTGTTAAATGACCGCCATGTGCTAATGACATACCCAACACTGTGTCATTAGGCTCTAATAATGCTAAAAATACAGCAGCATTCGCTTGTGAACCAGAATGTGGTTGTACGTTGGCGTAATCTGCACCATATAATTTTTTAAGACGATCTATTGCCAATTGCTCAACAACATCGACATGCTCACAGCCACCATAATAACGCTTAGTAGGATAACCTTCTGCATACTTGTTAGTTAACACAGTGCCCTGTGCTTCCATTACTCTTGGGCTTGCATAGTTCTCTGAAGCAATTAACTCAATATGCTCTTCCTGACGTTGCATTTCACTTTTGATTGCATCAGATAGTTCCTTGTCGAAGCTATTGATACCCATATCGGCTGAAAACATGTAAGTACTCCTGTTTAAATATAGTCAAAATCCATAATCGGGCGATTATACCCCAAAATATTGTGGATGAACTAACCCTACTGGCCTATATAAAGGGCTAGATGTGAGGGTTTTAACCGAAAAATACCTAGCTAGACTAGACTAAGTATTTTTGAAATCATCACTAGTCCTTAACACAACTCATTCCGATCAGAATTCAATCAGATAAATAGAGTAATTTATGGCCCAATATGTTTTTTCAATGAGTGGCGTTGGTAAAGTCGTGCCACCAAAAAATCAAATTCTTAAAAGATATTTCTCTAAATTTTTTCCCTGGCGCAAAAATTGGCGTTCTTGGTTATAACGTGGCGGGTAAATCTACTCTTCTGCGCATTATGGCCGGTGTAGATAAAGAATATGTTAGTGAAGCACGTCCCTAAGCTAATTTAAATATTGGGTATCTTCAATAAGAGCCTGAACTAGATAAATCCTTAGATGTACGCGAAAATGTAGAACTCGGCATCGCGCCTCTTAAGCAAGCGCTAGATGCTTTCAATGAAATCAGCACAAAGTTTGCCGAACCAATGTCTGATGATGAAATGACAGAGCTACTCGCAAAGCAAGCTGAACTCCAAGATCAAATCGAAGCCGCCGATGGGTGGAATTTGGAACGAAAATTAGAAGTTGCTGCAGATGCACTTCGGCTACCACCATGGGATGCAAATATTGAACGCCTCTCTGGAGGCGAACGTAGACGCGTTGCGTTATTTCAGTTATTACTCTCTGATCTAGACATGCTTATTCTTGATGATCCAACTAACCATTTAGATGCGGATTCGGTGTCATGGCTAGAACAATTCTTAAAGGAATATCAAGGTACTGTTATTGCAGTCACTCACGATCGTTACTTTCTAGATAATGTTGCCGGTTGGATACTTGAATTAGATAGAGGCCACGGCATTCCTTGGGAAGGTAACTATTCTAGTTGGTTAAACCAAAAAGAGACACGTTTACAACAAGAAGAAAAGCAACAGCAAGCACGTATGAAAACCATTTCAGCAGAGCTGGACTGGGTGCGTAGCAATCTCAAAGCACGCCAAGCTAAAAGTAAGGCACGTTTAAAACGTTTTGAAGAACTTAACTCACAGGAATATCAAAAACGCGCTGAAACGAATGAGATATTTATTCCTGTAGGCGACAGATTAGGTGATCAAATCATTGAAGCAAATGGCGTGACAAAACAATTTGATGGTCGCGTGTTATTTGACAATATTTCTTTCAATGTTCCTCGAGGCGCTATTGTCGGCGTCATTGGTGGCAATGGCGTTGGTAAAACAACATTATTCAAGATGATTGTTGGGTAAGAGCCAGTGGATAGTGGAGAATTAAAAGTAGGTAAATCTGTCACGTTATCCTATGTCGATCAACTGCGCGATGATTTACAGGGCGACAACACCGTGTGGCAAGAAATCTCGGATGGCTTAGATAATATTACTGTAGGAAATTACACTATGCCATCAAGAAGCTATGTGGGTAGATTTAACTTTAAAGGCAGTGGCCAACAGAAATTAGTAAAAGAACTTTCTGGAGGTGAGCGCAATAGACTTCAGCTTGCTAAATTGCTTCGCAAAGGCGGCAACGTTTTATTATTAGCAATTAACTGTAGTAGCTCAGACCTGATCGTACCGTTACCGGTTATTGATAGGAGTCTGTCAGTTTAGATGTGAGCTAAATTCTTTTCAGCCCAAATCAATTTACCATCCATTAACCTGTCCATGGGTATTCTACCACCGCCCATTTTGCCTTGGTGAGTGCGTTCATTGTGATCAGTTTCTATCCAGTTGTCTCAATCTTGTTGTCAATCCTCCCTGGTTGAGTACCGTTTTTTCCTGAAGGTAATTTGATAAAACTCATTCAGAATGGTTTTATCAAAGCGCTCACAGATGCCATGGGTTTGCGGTGATCAATGTCGTTAATGGCCAGGTATCACGGATCGTCATGATGCTCCACGCGCCCACAATATTCTGTGCCTCTGTCGGTTAAACTACGTAGCATCGGCAAGGCATGCTTTTCAAAAAACGGTAGCACCTCATCAAAGAGTAGGTCTGCGGCGGTAATCGGCGTCTTAGTCGTGTAAAGTGCCGCAAAGGCGATCTTGCTGTAGGTGTCTACGAACGTTTGCGGGTATAGCCGACCAACACCTTTGAGGTGGCCTAGGTCACCAGGATGTGCCGTGTCAATCTCACCACAGGCCTCGTCATCCTGTTTCTCAAGGGCGGCGATCTGTGCATCGCTTAAGATAATGCCCTCCTTGGCAATTTCTTCTTCGAGTGCTTTGAGTCGTTTCTTGAAGTGCTCTAGAGTATGGCGCAGCCAAACGCAACGCACACCGCTACCAGCGATCAACACACCAGTTCATTGCTGCTTCGATGTCGCCCAACGGCGGGCTGTTCAATCGCTGACGTAACCCCTGCATGTGCTGTGGGTTCATCCACACGGTTTTTAACATCGGCTGTTCTACGACTCTTGTCAATCCGTGAGTCAATGCCACCTTCTTCAACCCGCTGTTGATAACGATAGAATGTGTCTCGCGACACCCCCATGACTTGACAGGCGCTAGATACGTTGCCCAGTTCTTCTGCTAAGTTGAGCAAGCCCGCCTTGTGTTTAATGATTGGATTGTTAGTATGAAGCATGAGAGTTACCTGCAATTTTGGTTTGATTTAAAGATTTCAACACCTTTATCAAAACGGGTAACTCTCGCTTTTGCAACTCTTGTGGATTGCTAATTGTCAGATCGGGTCTGAACTATTACAAATTAGATGCCTGATTCTTAAATGAGAAAGGCTGGCCTTGATAAACAAGACCAGCCTTAATTTGCTTTAGTATATGATAATACTTGGGTCACTCTGCTGGTGCTATTACTGCTGCATTATTTTTATTGTACTGCAGCCTTGGTCTTATCCATCATTGCATCTTGCGAGTTGCCCGTCATATCGCCTTTCTGCTCTTCAGCATTCTCCATGATTCCTTCTACTTTTTCGATAATAGTATCTTTAGCAGATGAAGCCATTTCGCCAGCTTTGTCCATCGCATTACCAGTTGCATCTGAGGCCGCTTCACTAGTTGCATCTGCTGCATCATTAGCCATTTCGCCGGTTTTTTCCATTGTAGACGATGCTTTATCCATCATCACTTCGCCTTGCTCTGGAGCCATATGGTTCAAGTAGTAATACGCAGCCCCTAAGATAATGATGATAGCAATTATAATTTTTGACATTTAAAGCCCCTCTTGTGTATTTTTTAAGTGTATGTAATAGCAGTTATGCTATTTAAATTATTGTTATTTAATCGTTTTAGCTCTCCAACCGCTATTTTAATCCTTTGCACTAAAGGATAGCAATTTGTTTTATCAATATCAGAGGTACTTCTTATACTTAAATCTACTATTTGCGCCTTAACGGTGGAAGCTCTAGTAATCGTACGCTTATAATATCTTGCTTCAAGTTTTATGAATAAATCACAGCAAATTTAGTTGTTGCGGCTTCCTCGCTTAGGGCAAGATGAGCATAAGGCACATCGAAAGATAGAAATCTATCGCCAATTTTTAATTTCCCTAATTTGTTTCATCCTCTTGCTTACCGGATTCTGTCGCTGTAACCAATGCAATTGGCGTTACCAACTCCATCTTTTCAGTTTGGTTTGTGACTATCTTTCCAAACGCTTACTCAGCAAAACAATATTTATCTATCGTCGAATATTGGCTAGAAGAATTTTGAATTAAGCAAAACATAAAAGAATATCGTGAACCTGCGTTAGCCATTACAGCGCGGCTCATGCGGTGAAGGTATTGCCAATCAATTTGCCCGTGATTACGTGGATAAATATTTTATTAGTAAGGCAAGTAAGATTAGAAATACTTCATCAAGTCCATGCCATCATAAAGCGAAGCTACTTCATCTGCATAGCCATTAAACATTAATGTCTTTCTTTTTCTCAGCTCACCAATTTTACGTTCGCGTGCTTGACTCCAGCGAGGATGATCCACTTCTGGATTTACGTTTGAATAAAACCTATATTCTTTTGCGGAAGATGTATTCCAACTGGTATTCGGTTGGTTTTCAGTAAAGCGAATTTTGACAATTGACTTAATACTTTTGAATCCATACTTCCATGGAACCACTAATCTTAATGGTGCACCATTTTGATTTGGTAATTCTTTACCGTACAAACCTACTGCAAGCAGTGTAAGAGGATTCATTGCTTCATCTATACGCAGCCCTTCTCGATATGGCCAATTGAGCACTGCACGTCGTTGACCTGGAAGGTTATCTGGGTCAAGTATAGTAGTAAATTCGACATACTTTGCTGTGCTTGTTGGCTCAAAACGTTTTAACACGGGACCAAGCTCTACACCTAACCATGGTATGATCATGGACCAGGCTTCAACGCAGCGTAAGCGGTAAATTCTTTCTTCTAATTGATGAGGAGAAACAAAATCTTCTAATCCAAGCACACCAGGATTTGCACATTCCCCTTCTACAGTGATTGCCCACGGGTCTGTTTGTAACAAATGCGCATTTGATTTTGGGTCACCTTTACCTGTACCCAACTCATAAAAATTATTGTATGAAGTTACTTTAATTTCTTCAGTGAGTTCATCTGCTAAAGGATTATCTATATCTTTTTTATAATCTTTAATAGCAACGCCAGCGGAGCTTAACGCGGGCACACCAAGGCTAAACGCCGCGGCTACACCACCTGCTTTTTTTATAAACTCTCTTCGCTTTTTATAAATATGGTAATCGGTAACGTCTGATTCAGAAATATAAGAATTACTTTTTACTTTTACCAGCATATTATTTTTATTTTATTTAGAAGTTAAAACGAAGTTCAGTAGATATAAAGTCTACCTCGTCGTTATCAAATTCAAATCTTTCCCATTCCGCACTGAATCCTATTTTTTCAGTGACATCAAAATAGGAGCCCACAGAATAAAAAACATCTGTGCCACTTTTGTTAGAGATTGAATTATCGGCGGGTTTTTGATTGTTAGCTTTTAGGTCCCAGTTATAAAGACCTCCACGCAGGTAAAGACGTTTTGTTTCATCAATAGCAAAAGTACTAATACCAGAGAAAAATAATGTTTTGCTTTCTAGTTCTAAATCACTTTGATCGGTCAACCATAGCTCGTTCCCAGTAAAAACATTACCAACACCAAACTCCATTTGGTCTTTATACTCAAATTCAACAGAGATAAAGATCGCTCGCTTTGTATCCACTATAAAGCTTGATACCAGAATCTTGGTAATTGGAATCAGAATCATTGATCGTCGTAGTGTCTATCGAGTAATCGTCTAAGTTATACCAATCTTTGTTTAATATTTGATCTGCGCCCAGATACCATTCCGCATGCACAGGACTGGCGCCAATGACGCCAAAAACAACCATTGCTGCAAGTTTAGAATATTGATTCATATTACTTCCGCACCCCTGCCAACAGAATTTGTTAGCTCGTACTAATGACCCGACTTGTGTAGTAGACTGTGACAGTCCGTAAGCCGTTAGTTTCACGTTAACCCAGGTAAATATATAACGTATTTTAATTAAGGTTAATTCAATCTAAAACCACTCTGGCATTACGAAACATTCTCATCCATGGACTATCTTCTTCCCAATCATCAGGGTGCCATGAATGTTGGACAGATCTGAACAAACGCTCTGGATGAGGCATCATAATAGTGAATCTACCGTCCACATTAGTTAATGCGGTGACACCTTGAAGCGAGCCATTAGGATTTAATGGATATATTTCAGTAGGTTCAGACATAGAGTTCACATAATGCATTACATTTAATTTCGCCTTTTTAATATCATTACACTGATCGTTATCCGCATCAAGTTTGCCTTCACCGTGAGCGACAGCAACGGGTATCACTGAACCTTGCATCCCCTGAAAAAATAATGAAGGTGATTGTGTTATTTTAACGTTAACCAAGCGGGCTTCAAACTGCTCTGACGTATTTCGTACGAATATTGACCATAAATCACTCCCAGGAATAATGTCACTCAAGTGAGACATCATTTGGCAGCCGTTACACACACCTAAAGCAAGCACATCATTTCTATTAAAAAATACATTAAATTGTTCTTTTAACTTACTATTATATAAGATACTATTAGCCCATCCATTACCCGCACCAAGAACATCTCCATAAGAAAAACCACCACAAGCAGCTAAGACTTGAAATTCAGATAATTCACGTTGACCGGAAATTAGATCAGTCATATGTACATCCACAGACTCAAATCCGGCAAGATCAAACGCAGCCGCCATTTCTATCTGACCGTTAACACCCTGTTCGCGTAAGATCGCGACTTTTGGACGTATTCCTTTGGCTACATACGGGGCAGTGATATCTTCATTGATATTAAAGCTGGGGCTTGATATTAATCCCTGATAATTTGTGTCTTTAATTAATAAAGTTTCTTGTTGTACCGATTCTGGATGATCACGTAATTGTTGGATTTGTATACTCGGCTGACTCCAGATAAGTTCAAGTTCTGCTCTAGGTTTATTAACTAACTCACTATGATTATGAGTAATGATGATATTTTCATCCGTCGTAGGTTCACCAAGGATATGGAAACAATCTGTCAAACCAAACTCTTCTGCGTATAGCGTTGCTTGTGCTAAATCTTCCGCAGTCACTTGAAAAACAGCACCTAGTTCCTCGCTGAAAAGGCTTCCTAAGGCATTGTCACCTAGCGTATTTATTTGTACTTTTAACCCACAGCGCCCAGCAAACGCCATTTCACATAGCGTGGCTAATAGCCCGCCATCACTGCGGTCATGATATGAAATCAAATTAATATTACCTCTTAACTTATTAATATAATTAAAGTATCTTATCAATAATTCTGCTGAATTTAGGTCTGCAACGTTAGTGTCATCAATCTTGTATACCTGACTTAAGCATGATGCACCTAGCCTGTTCCTCTTCTCGCCAAGATCAATCAAGATTAAATAGCTTGTGCCTTTATCAGTACGAATTTGCGGCGTCCATGTTTGACGAATATCTGATACTGGAGAGAATGCAGAGACAATCAATGACACGGGTGAAACGACGTTTTTATCAATACCTGAATCTTGCCATTTTGTATGCATAGACAGTGAGTCTTTACCCACAGGTATGGCGATATTCAATTCACAACATAAATTAGAAAGTGAATTAACTGTATCAAATAACTCACTGTCTTCATTAGGATAATTTGCTGCTGCCATCCAATTTGCTGATAATCGGATATCGTGTAAATCTTGTACATCTGCGGCGAGTAAATTAGTCACCGCTTCACCCAAAGACATGCGTGCCGATTGTGGCCCAGAAATGAGAGCAATCGGTGATCGTTCGCCCATCGACATGGCTTCACCGGTATAGCCTTTAAAGCTACTTGCAGTCACCGCAACATCGGCAACAGGCACTTGCCATGGCCCTACCATTTGGTCACGCGCAACCAAACCAGTAATCGTTCTGTCTCCGATAGTTACGAGAAACTTCTTAGAAGCGACTGTAGGATTTCTCAGCACGTATTCAACGGCTTGTTCGATTTTAATATGATTATAGTCAGCACGGGTTTGTGCCTTAGCCATTCTAGAAGTATGACGTTCTACTTTCGGTGGTTTCCCTAACAACACTTCCATGGGGATATCGATCGGATTCTGACCGAATTTTGCATCAGTCACGATCAAATCTTGTTTGTTCGTAGCTTCACCGACCACCGCATACGGGCACCGCTCTCTCTCACAAAGCGCTTCAAATATTTTTAATTTGGTTTCTTCTATCGCTAATACGTAACGTTCTTGTGCTTCGTTGCACCAGATTTCCATTGGAGACATACCAGGTTCGGCGTTCGGTACTTTACGCAATTCAATGACTCCGCCACGCGTAAAGTCATGCAAAATTTCTGGCAGAGCATTTGATAACCCACCGGCACCAACATCATGTACAGACAAAATAGGATTATCATCTTGTAACCCCCAACAACGGTTAATCACCTCTTGGCAACGGCGCTCCATTTCGGGGTTTTCACGTTGCACTGACGCAAAATCTAATTGTTCATTACTGCTCCCAGACGCCATCGAAGAAGCAGCACCTCCCCCTAGGCCAATCAACATGGCAGGACCACCCAACACAATAATAGGCGTACCGGCTGGAATGTCTTGTTTTTCAACATCGCTAGTACGTATATTACCCATCCCGCCCACAATCATGATGGGTTTGTGGTAGCCACGCACTATCCCTTGTACTTCTTGCTCAAAGGTACGGAAATAACCTAATAAATTGGGCCGACCAAACTCATTATTAAATGCAGCTGCGCCAATGGGCCCTTCAATCATAATATCTAAGGCAGACACTATTCGATCTGGCTTACCGTAATTTCCTTCCCATGGTTCGTGCATTCCCGGAATCTGTAAATTCGAGACACTAAAGCCACATAAACCTGCTTTTGGATAACCGCCGCGCCCGGTAGCGCCTTCATCTCTAATTTCGCCTCCCGAACCGGTGGCGGCGCCTGGAAATGGTGAGATAGCAGTCGGGTGATTATGCGTTTCCACCTTCATCAAAATATGAATGTCTTCAGTAGAATATGAGTAAGTCGTATCGGCATGAGCGTAAAAACGCTCACCGGCATGGCCGGCAATCACCGCCGAGTTATCTTTGTAGGCAGAAAGGACGTTATTTGGTGCATTGGCGTGAGTTGTACGAATCATGCCAAAAAGTGTTTGCTCCTGCTTTTCACCATCGATTGTCCAGCTCGCATTAAAGATTTTATGTCGGCAATGCTCTGAATTAGCCTGCGCAAACATCATTAACTCAACGTCAGATGGGCAACGATTTAACTTGGTATAGTTGTCGACTAAATAATCAATTTCATCGTCAGAAAGTGCCAAACCAAGTTCTACGTTATAATTCGCAATATCAGTGGCCATGTCATCAATGGACATTAAACGTCTCACTGGCGCAGGCTCTTTTTGTTGAAATAAGAGTGATGCTTGCCCTATTTGTGTGAGTACGCTTTGCGTCATACGATCATGCAACAATAACAACACTTGTTGTCGAGCATTATCATTAACTTTTCTCCAACCTGTTAAGCTAAATAACACCCCTCTTTCCACACGACCAGTCTTGCCCAGGCCACTATGGCTAACGATATCTGTTGCTTTAGAAGACCAAGGAGAAATCTTTCCAATACGAGGACTTACAATGATTTGTTCATCTAATTTATGAGTAGTTGAGATAGCCTCTTCAACACTTAATAACTGGCGTAATGTGCCAATTTGGTCAGAAGGTAGCACACCGGAATTTTCAGTAAAATAAACCCAGTGAGCATCGATCGATTCAATCTCAGGGGCAATTTTTTGGACGGAATTAAGTTGCTGTTGAAGTCTAAATGGCGTGGCTGCTAGGCCACCGCGAAGGATCAGCATAATGTCTGAAGCTCGAATAAATGGTTAGAAAATATTCTTAAGAAGTGCGCTATATTAGCGGAATCTGCGCAATGAAACACGCAGTAAAAATAACCCTATAAAGTGCATATATAGTAGTCAGTTAGATTAAGTTTAAACCTTATTATTACCCACAATCATCCAAATATAATTTATTAACACATTAGAAATAACGCATGAAAAATCGACTTAATTTTGAAGCTGTCTTTGAAGATTTAAGAAAACTCTAAATAGGCTTAATGTTAGTATGGTTTATTGGCATGATTGTGCAAGAAGATGTTTCTGCGATCAATGGCGGTATTTTAACCGGCCTAGGTGCTATAATATGGACAATTCGACTAATCAAATGGACTGAAATATGAGCACTAGCTTCATTGTTGTTGTCGCCCTATTTTCGATTTTCATTGCCATCATTGCTTCAATGGCTGTGCATGAAGCTCGCGGCAAAGTTCGTTCTAAGTAATACACATTCTTCATTATTCCATTCTCCATTAGGAGAATATTTCTCGCCATTAACAGACCTTCCCAATCGCTGCAGGCGAAAGCCTTGTTTGATATTCACACTTTAATGAGCTCAGCAAAAAAGACCAACCTCCTGCCATGTGATGGCGAAGCGTATTTAGATAATCAATACTTCTCTGCCACCGAGGCATCTCATTACTTCAATTGCCTGAAAGACGAGATACGTTGGGAACACAAAGAAATCAGGATGTATGGCCGCTTTGTTTTACAGCCACGTTTAATCGCTTGGTATGGCGACCCCGGTATTACGCTTAAGTATTCCAGTCTTAACTTAACCAGCACACCTTGGACAACAACATTAACTAATATTAAGGACGCAATCGAAGAAGATTTGGATGTTACCTTTAATGGTGTCTTTTTAAATTATTACAGAAACGGGCACGACTATATAGGTTGGCACCGTGACAATGAAAGAGTTCACGGCTTACAGCCATTAATCATCTCGATTAGCTTTGGGGCCGCACGGTTATTTAAATTTCGTCATTACCAACATAAAGACCTGGTGAAAAATTTAGGGAATTATATACCCGATTACACGAGGTGAGATTGACGACCACGTAAACTTAGGGGATGATTATAATCATTAGCAGCTATCATATATGTGTATATACTAAATACAAAACAAGAAAGCATATAAGGAGTAAGAAGCATGTCAAACATCCTTTTCAATAAGCCTGCGGAAGGCGAAACGGAAAAGAACGAATATCGCAAGATGCCAAAGCCTATAGATGCCTCTCCTGAACAAGTTGCAAAGGCGATAATGCAGGGGCCTCCAAAAAAACATTGGAGATTCCAGCAGAATAAACGTCGCTAATGGTTTCTAAAATGAAACCAGAGTCTACCCCCCCGCACCAAATTGGTGCAATCAGTCCATTTGGACGGGTGATAACTTGGATATCATGAGAGGTATGAACTCTTCTTGTGTTGATTTGATTTATCTTGACCCGCCATTCAACTCAAAATCCAACTACGCTGCACCGATTGGTAGCCAGGCAGCAGGCGCAGAGTTCAAAGACACTTGGACGTTGCGTGATGTTGCCATAGCATGGCTAGACCTGATTGAAAATAAATATCCGGCCTTGAATCGCGTAATACGTGCAGCTATGACTCCAAGCGATAAGTCCTATCTCATATATATGGCGATCAGGTTGCTGGAAATGCAGAGGTTGCTGAAACCTACAGGATCAATATTTCTACATTGCGACCCAACTATGAGTCATTATCTTAAGACGCTGATGGATGCTATTTGGGGTAGGAACTGCTTTAGGAATGAAATTGTTTGGCATTATCAAACAGGAGGAGGTAGCAAAAGGTGGTTTAGCAAGAAACATGACACACTTCTATTCTACACGGCGGGTGAAAACTACAAGTTTAATGGAGCTAGTGTACCGCGTTCTGAGAAGTCGCTTGAGAGGGCAAAGAACCCCAAAGGGGCCAGGATCAAATCAGATAACACCTTGAAAATGGCCACCGATGTTTGGACCGACATCCCTGCGATGAACCCAATGTCTAATGAACGCGTAGGCTACCCCACGCAAAAGCCGCTGGATTTGTTGCGAAGAATCATAGAGGCCAGCAGCAACGTCGGTGATGTGGTGCTCGACCCTTTCTGCGGGTGCGCAACAGCATGCATTGCTGCCGAGCAGCTACAACGGTCATGGGTTGGCATCGATATTTCACCTAAGGCAGCGGAGTTGGTTGGGCTGCGGCTGCGGGAACAAGTTGGCTTATTCCAGCAGGGACCACACCGTACAGACATACCTCAGCGCACCGATATAGAACCTCTCAGGAAATACAATCACCCTGAGAACAAGACAAAATTGTATGGGGAACAGAAAGGAAATTGTAACGGCTGTAAAGCGCATTTCAAAATACAAAATCTTACAATAGATCACATTATCCCGAAGTCAAAAGCTGGTACGGATCACCTCATGAACCTTCAGCTACTTTGCGGACGTTGCAATTCAGTCAAGGGAGACAGGGGACAGGAATACCTGATTGCGAGGTTGGCCGCCTAAGAAATCAAGGCTTTATAGGTCAGTCGTTTTCTGCTCATCCCTTTGGCCACAGAGGTCATCTGCTGAATGGTGTCCATGTTTCTTTGGTTATAGCGTCCTGAAAATTCCCCGACATAGCGGTTCAAGTGTTTCTCGCTCATGTGGTGGTATATCCCGTGATATCCTCTTTTCAAGAGTGCCCAGAAGGACTCAATACCGTTAGTATTAGCTTGACCATTCACATACTGACTGATGCTATGTGTAACCGTTTCGTGGCGAAATGGTAGCCCTCGGTATGCACCATGCTCATCTGTGTAGACCACGGCGGCACCATTAGTACGGGAACCTACAAAACTGTGTAACGTCTCCTTGTTGTTACTGCCCACCTTTGTTGCACTGATCCGATTCGTTGCGCGATCTTTGGCCCCCACAACAATTGCTTTGCCCACGCCTCCTCGTCCCGCCTTAAGTCTCTTGTTGCTGTGTTTGTTCTTTTCCTTACCTCCAATATAGGTTTCATCTACTTCAACAGGGCCATCAAACAAACCAGCATCTTGGTCTTCGTAGGTCTCTCGGATGCGATGCGCCAGAAACCATGCTGACTTCTGTGTGATACCAAGGTCGCGATGCAGCTTCATGGAAGAAACGCCCTTGATGTTCGTTGTCATCAGGTATATGGCAATGGCCCATACCTGAAAGCCCAAGGGGGAGCCTTGCATTAATGATTTGGTTTTTACAGAGAAATACTTGCGGCAATCTTTGCAGTGATATGGTTGCGGTTTGCGGGATTTCCTTTCAGTCACGTGTAGAGAGCCGCAGTGAGGGCAACATACACCTTCAGGCCACCTGTTCTCTATAAACCACTGTTCGGCAGTTTCGTCATCAGGAAATCGTCGTGTAATTTCTATCAGAGACATACCTTCTCTGAAATGTTTGCCTGGCCCTTTCTGCGTCATTGCTCTCTGCTTTTCCGATTAACTTGGAAGTAGTTTACACACAGAGACAAGAAAACGCAACCATTTTTGTGTAATCGGGTATATAATTCCCAAAATTTAAAGCTCAATAGCGGCAGCCTGTTAATCATGCAAGGTGACACGCAAGACAACTGGATGCATTCATTGCCCAAATCATTAAGGGTAACTGAGCCAAGAATTAATCTCACCTTCCGTAATATTTACTCGTAATCATCATTTCATTTCGTCTAAATTATCGCCAATTCAGCTAAATTCTCTTATATATTCAGAAACTTTTAAGCTAAACTACGGTCTTACAACAAGTACTGGGGGCGACCTGGCTTCGACGTGGGTAGCCGATCTCTAGGTGCATGCCGAGGATGTAGATGCCTCGTAAAAGATTTCTGCAATTATATAGTCGCAAATGACGACAACTTTGCTCTAGCTGCTTAAAAACCAGTTTTAGAGTCGTCCGCCCTAATGAGCTTGCGCGTTAGGAACCGGGCGTCACCTTAGCAAGATCGTGGAAAAGACTGTCTAAATCGGATCCATTAAACAAAGCTTAGGCTCGCAGTTAAACGCCCTGATCGTTGGACCTTAACTGTTAAATTAAAAACGTACTCTAAGCATGTAGTACCGAAAGTGAAGAACTTGCGGACGCGGGTTCAATCCCCGCCGCCTCCACCAATATTCTCTTAATATTCAATAGGCTTAGACAGGCTTTGATCGTGACAAATATTCCACTTATATTTCTTAACTGTTATGGCTAATAATTATATAGTTAATTCGATAGAACGTCCGCTAACTAGCTGTTAAGAAAATCTCAGAGGAAATCAATAATGAATGTATCAGAATTATTCGACTTAACAGTTTGGATTCAAAATGAAATTGTAGAAAAAGCTATTCCAAGAAAATATCAAACATTACAACAAATACTTCAGAATCAAAGTAACCGCAATCAGGCAAAGCAACCATTTGAAGCAGAGAAAATTGATCTAATTAACACCTTGGAAGGCGTACAACTATCTCAGCTTAGTCAGGATCAAATGTTATTTTTAGAAAAGCTAGGGCTAGCTGAGAATATTGGCAAACTAGGAATAGAAGCACTTGAAGATATTTTATATAAAAATGTTATTGATGTAGCTACCTCTGCACAGAAGCTTCAAGAAAAACATCAAAAAATCGTAGAAGGAATCCAAAAGTCCGAACAAATATCTACTGGTTTAGATAACTGTGTATTAGAAGAGCAGTATGAATCAGATGATGAGATTCTAATGAGAGTTTGTTTTACTGGAGATGCTCTTATGAAGAACATCAAAGATCTAAAAAGTTGGGGCAACACCTGGTATGACATTGGTAGAGGAGTAGCTATGGCTCATAACCGCTCACCAGAAGATATAAAAGTAGTTGGTGCCACTAAAGGCTCCATAATATTAGAACTTGCTGTAATTGCAAGTATCGCTGGAACTGTCAGTGGAATAATTTTATCTACTTTAAAAGTTGCAGAAAAAGTACTTGATATACGAAATAAAGCTGAAGGATTAAAAGGCTTAAAATTAAGAAATAATCAAATAACAGCAGATTTATTAAAAGAAGCTGAAAAAGAAAAAGATGATGGTATTAAGAAAATTACTATACAAGTAGTAAACGAACTAAAAATTGATATAGAGCAGGAAGGCGACAAAGTTAAAGCATTAAACAAATCGGTAAAGAATTTGGTTGAATTTATTGAAAAAGGTGGAGTTGTGGATTTCATCGCACCTGAAGATTCTGAAATAGAAGATGGAGAAGAAGATAAGCATGCAGCTCTGAAAGTAGCCTTTAAAGAAATCCGAAAATTAGAGAAAAAACTTGAGCTGCTTGAGCATAAAGAACCTTAATTCAAATGTAATAGTTCAGACCCGATCTGACAATTAGCAATCCACAAGAGTTGCAAAAGCGAGAGTTACCCGTTTTGATAAAGGTGTTGAAATCTTTAAATCAAATCAAAAAGGCAGGTAACTCTCATGCTTCATACTAACAATCCAATCCTTAAACACAAGGCGGGCTTGCTCAACTTAGCAGAAGAACTGGGCAACGTATCTAGCGCCTGTCAAGTCATGGGGGTGTCGCGAGACACATTCTATCGTTATCAACAGCGGGTTGAAGAAGGTGGCATTGACTCACGGATTGACAAGAGTCGTAGAACAGCCAATAGTAAAAACCGTGTGGATGAACCCACAGCACATGCAGTGGTTACGTCAGCGATTGAACAGCCCGCGGTTGGGCGACATCGAAGCAGCAATGAACTGGTGTGTTGATCGCTGGTAGCGGTGTGCGTTGCGTTTGGCTGCGCCATACTCTAGAGCACTTCAAGAAACGACTCAAAGCACTCGAAGAAGAAATTGCCAAGGAGGGCATTATCTTAAGCGATGCACAGATCGCCGCCCTTGAGAAACAGGATGACGAGGCCTGTGGTGAGATTGACACGGCACATCCTGGTGACTTAGGCCACCTCAAAGGTGTTGGTCGGCTATACCCGCAAACGTTCGTAGACACCTACAGCAAGATCGCCTTTGCGGCACTCTACACGACTAAGACGCCGATTACCGCCGCAGACCTACTCCTTGATGAGGTGCTACCGTTTTTTGAAAAGCATGCCTTGCCGATGCTACGTAGTTTAACCGACAGAGGCACAGAATATTGTGGGCGCGTGGAGCATCATGACGATCCGTGATACCTGGCCATTAACGACATTGATCACCGCAACACCCATGGCATCTGTGAGCGCTTTGATAAAACCATTCTGAATGAGTTTTATCAAATTACCTTCAGGAAAAAACGGTACTCAACCAGGGAGGATTGACCAAAAGATCAAGACAACTGGATAGAAACTGATCACAATGAACGCACTCATCAAGGCAACATGGGCGATGGTAGCACACCCATGGACAGGTTAATGGATGGTAAATTGATTTGGGCTGAAAAGAATTTAGCTCACATCTAAACTGACAGACTCCTATCAATAACCGGTAACGGTACGATCAGGTCTGAGCTACTACAGGTAATGTAAGCAGCTACAGTCAGATTCTCATTCCTCTCTATTCTAAATCTAAGCAAACAATATTCTTAAGTATGCGAAAATTGACTGATAAACAATGACAAGCAACCCCGAGTTAGGTTATTTCATCATTGCATCATTGCTGCTAATTATCGCGCCCGGACCAGATATAATATTTTTAATTACCCAATCTCTTAACAACGGCGCCAAAGCAGGTTTCCTTACCGCATTAGGCTTAGCAAGTGGCAATCTTATCCACACCGCGGCGGCGGCGCTTGGCATTTCCGTGCTTATCAAAACATCCACACTGACATTTACTAGCTTAAAATTCTTAGGTGCGGCTTATTTGCTATATTTAGCCTATAGTGTAATAACACCTGATGAACCTCCTGACAAACAATTCATTGCACCATCTGGCAGAGAGATATCATTTTACAAAAAAGGATTATTTCTCAATGTGCTCAACCCAAAAATTTCTTTATTCTTCTTATCTTTTTTACCTCAATTTATTCCAACTTCTTCGACAAATCAGCATATAGATATAATTTTTCTCGGGATTTTATTTACCATAATGGTAACCATAATTTTTGGTGGCATTGGTTTGCTAACCGGAACAGTCGAGCAAAAATTTCACATGGAATCTTTACAATTTAAATTTTTTAATTGGGTTACTGCTTTTATTTTTATCTTACTAGCTATCAATTTAGTGCTATCAAGCCAGTAACAACCTTCATACAGCCAAGACTTACTGTTTGTCTTCATTACCAATAAGAACGTAAGACTGAGACCCGTACCCTTTGTTGCATTTCGCTGTTACATTCACTTTTTTAACATCTGCTGGAATCACTACACCTATAACATATCGCGTAAACAGCTACTCATTCACATGAGGGTGATATTAAATTTGCTTAGCAATTTTTCCCCTCCCCCTCCACTATAATCCACTGATTTACATAATGATCCCATCCATCATCGGAATGACGTATAGTTACAGCGATATCAAACAATTGATTTGTTTTTAGTTTTGCTTGCGCTTCTAAAATCAGGAGTGGTTGCGCATACAGGGGAGCACTCAACAACAAAGATAGTAGTATTAATTTCCTCATACTCACTCTGCTTTAAATATATAAGACTTATCTTGAAAACATTTAAATTCTAAAAAATTACCACTAGGGCCTTGAATAAAGAAGGTCCTCTGTTCACCTACTTCTCCAGCAAAACGCGTATAGGGTTCCACGTAAAACGCAATATTGTTCAACTTGATGCATGCAACCATGGCAGCCCAATCACCCTAGTCCAACATCACACCAAAGTGTCTGGTAGGAATAGCTTTATTATCAACTTGATTTCGAGCTGATTGTTGCACTTCAGTTTCATCCAAATGTGCTGTGATCTGATGCCCAAAAAAATTAAAATCAATCCAACGTTGACTTTCTCTACCGATTTCACACTTTAATACTGACACATAAAACTCACGTACAGCAGCAAGATTAGTGATAGGACATGCCAAATGAAATGGAGGGATACTCACCTTTTTTTATGTATCACTTGATTGCGCAAATATACTGGTAATGCATTCATTGCATCTACCATTTGCTGATCAAGGTATTTATGCTTAGCTAATCGCACTGTAACTTGCGCATGCGGCAGAGCATCTTCGATAACATTTTCTGTACTTGCAACTAACCGCTGCTGCAATATGTCTCTATAGGCTCCCCAACCCGTACCCAACCCGCATGAAACATATTCTTCAATGCCAACATCAACAGGTAACTGCACTTTTTCTTCGCCTATAAGTTCTACTTTATCTAAAGTCTTTCTATATATTGCCCAATACACTTCTTCCATACGAGCATCAATGGCAGGCATAACCAATTCATTAGCATTTACGTCGGCCTGGTAAGCTAGATTAGCTAACGTGGAGATACTCGCGACAGGCAAGTCATGTGCTAAGGCTATCCCTTGAGTGACACTGGCAGCAATACGAATGCCGGTAAAAGCACCTGGACCACAGCCAAACGCGATACCATCTAATTGGTTAACGGATACTCCCGCATCAGCCAGCACGGCTCCGCACATAGGCAGAATTAGCTCGTTATGCTTGCGCGGTGCGACCTCAAAACGTTCCACCACCTCATTATCAATAAGAACAGCAGCAGAACAAGCCTCAGTGGCTGTCTCAATACCCAGCAATTTCACTGTCATGAATGATTTCTAAAAATTGTTTGACCTGTAATTCATCTTGACAAATTGTCATTGGAGGCAAACTCTTTAAAAAGGATTTGCCATATGCTTTAGATTTTATTCTAGGATCCATTAATACCACTACACCGCAGTCTTGTTCGCCGCGAATCAATCTCCCTACACCTTGTTTTAAATTCAAGATCGCTTGAGGAATCTGATAAAACATAAATGGATTTTCACCAGCTTCTTCTAATGCCTTAGAACGTGCACGCACTAAAGGGTCAGCAGGAGAAGCAAACGGAAGTTTGTCGATAATAACTAAACGCAGACTTTGACCTTTAACATCTACTCCCTCCCAAAAACTTTGCGTGCCTAGCAGCACACAATTACCAGACTCTTGAAACTGCTTCAATAATTCTCGCTTAGCGGCTGCCCCTTGGACCAAAACATTAAATGCACTATCTTTCAATAAATCAGCGGCTTGGTTTAACGCTTTATGGCTCGTAAATAGCATGAATGCATTACCGCGACTTGCCTTTAGCAAAGGAATTGATCTGTTTACAATCTCTGTAGTATAACCTTGCTCATTTGGTTGGATTTTAATAGAAGGCAAATACAAGCGTGATTGAGCTGCATAATCATATGGGCTATCGCACATAACACATTCAGACTCTTCCAAACCCAGCTGCTCAGCAAAGTGATTAAAACTTTGTTTTGCCGTTAAAGTAGCCGAAGTGTAGATCCATGCGCATTTATATTCTTGAATCGCTTTCTGATAAGGAATCGCCACATTCAGTGGAACGCTAGCCAAGCTAAAACGACGTCGACCTAGTTCTATCCATTGGACAACTTTGTTATTGATTGTTTTAAATTCATCTAGCAAGCCATTAATCTCACTAACTCGCTTATGCGATTGAGCCAAACCAGGTGTTTCTCCGGCAATAGTGACTAACTGACCTTCTAGCACAAGTAATACAGCCGATAGATTTTCATACGCTTTGTAAACTGTTTTATCATTAATAACATCACGCCATAATTCTCGTTGCTCTTTCATTTTTTGAGCAACACTATTGTAGAACCTCTCCACTACATCCAACACCATATAATAGCTTTTACTGATCAATGTAATATTGCTTGCTAGCTTGGAACATTCTTTGCTGATGTCTGTGACTAGATCTTGTAATTGCCGACTACTCAAAGTGCTCCCAAAGAAATTAGGCAACACCTCCGTTAATTGGTGTGCCTCATCCAAAATAAACACATCAGCACTAGGCAACAATTCACCAAAGCCCTCGCCCTTTAGCACTAAATCTGCACACAGAAGATGATGATTAATAACTACCAAATCAGACTCTTGCGCTCGCTTACGCGCTTTTAGCACATGGCACTTATTGTAATCCGGGCATTCACCGCCCAAACAATTATCGCGCGTAGAAGTCACATGTGACCATATTTCTGATTGCTCTGACAGTTCGTTTACTTCTGCAACATCGCCTGTTTTTGTTACAAGCGACCAGTTTTTTACTTCGCGATAGGCGTTTTCTAATCTTGGATTATCGCCAAGATAATGCTCAAATCTCTCGAAGCGATACTTGCACAAATAATTTGATCGGCCTTTTAGAATAGAAGCATTAATAGAGAGAGACACGGCATGCTGAAGCAGCGGTAGATCAGTATAAAAAAGCTGATCTTGCAAATGTCGAGTTCCAGTAGACACCACTACTTTCTTTCCTGACAACATCGCAGGAATTAGATATGCAAATGTTTTGCCGACTCCGGTACCAGCCTCAACTACTAATGTACTGGAATCTTGGATTGCTTGATGCACAGCATTTGCCATCGTGACTTGCTGTGGACGATGCTTAAATCCTTTGATCTTTTGGGAAAGTTCTCCGTCCAAGGAGAAATAATCTTCCATCGACAAGGGATTGCTAATCCGCTACTGCAAAAGAACAACAGCCATTGCTGCTATCCCTTCTTCACGACCAATAAACCCTATGCGCTCTGTCGTTGTAGCTTTTACATTAATGGAACTCATATCCAACGTCAGGTCATCTGCAATAATTTGGCACATCTGGTCAATATAAGGACCAATTTTTGGCGACTGCAATATAATCGTAGCATCTACATTAATGATCTTTAAATCCTTAGCCTTTAGTTTTTTTACAATATCAACAACAAACTCTCTTGAGTCTTTATTTTTATTTTCGTTATCTTGATCTGAATAATGTTTACCTATATCACCCAAACCTGCAGCACCTAATAGTGCGTCGCAAAGCGCGTGCAGCAACACATCACCATCCGAATGCGCTTCAATTGCAAATTTGTGCGGAATAATGACACCACCCAAGGTGATCTCATTGCCTGCAATGAAACGATGCGCATCAAATCCTTGACCAATTCTCATGGGTTATTCTTTTTGCAAAAATATTTCTGCTAAAGAGAGATCCTCAGCAATTGTCACTTTTATATTGCGCGAATCACCTTCAACCATACGCGGCTTATACCCAGAATACTCTAACGCACTAGCTTCATCTGTTATCGCAATATTCTCTTTAAGGGCTTTCTGTACTGCAAATTGTAGCGCCCCAAATTTAAACATCTGTGGTGTAAAAGCACGCCAAATATTCTCACGGTCCAAAGTGTTTACAATATGATTGTTATCAACTTGCTTAATCGTATCCGTCACGCGCGCGCCAATAACACCTCCCACTTCGTGTCTAAGGCATACATCTATTAATCGATCTAAGTCATTCATAGTCAAAAACGGCCGCGCAGCATCATGCACTAGAACAAAATCACCTTTATCCAACTGCGCTTCAAAACTGTCTAGCGCACTCAGCACTGAATGGGCGCGAGTAACACCACCGGTGACTGAGTGAATTTTTCTTGAGCTAGACTTTATGCCTAGCGTTGAAAAATGGCTATCTTGTGGATTAAGCGCGACTGTTATACCTTCAATGCGACTATTTCTAATGAAGGGATTTATTGCATGCTCTAAAATAGTTTTACCCTCTATTTGCAGATATTGCTTAGGTATAGAGGAGCCAACTCTTTCACCTACCCCTGCAGCAGGGATAACAGCCCAGCATTTGGGCACTGTATTCATTTGCTCTTCTGCGAACTATCTTCTTCGATGACCTGAAAAAATGTTTCGCCTTCACGAATCATTCCTAACTCCATTCGCGCACGTTCTTCTATCGCATCGAATCCAGATTTAAGATCTTCCACCTCGGCAGCAAGAACTTCATTTCTCTCATAGAGCTGCTGATTTTTTGCTGTTTGGTCTTCAATATGATCGCTTAAATGAACCAGCTTACGTACTCCGTCTCTATCTATCCACAACTGGTATTGCAGAATGATAAAAACGCTAACCAAAAA
Source organism: uncultured Gammaproteobacteria bacterium (assembly GCA_951812785.1). GTDB lineage: Bacteria > Pseudomonadota > Gammaproteobacteria > UBA4575 > UBA4575 > UBA1858. The sequence goes on along the minus strand of OX638335.1, from coordinate 1,016,630 downwards.
TAGAATAAACAGCTTCATTGAGTTTATCTAATACATCCTATTGTCTATAAAAAATTTACTGACGAAATACTTTTTTACCTGGGTAGACTGCTTTTACTCCTAACTCTTCTTCAATACGTAACAATTGATTGTACTTCGCTACTCGATCAGAACGCGATAAAGAACCGGTTTTAATTTGCCCTGCACCCGTCGCTACTGCAAGGTCAGCAATAGTCACATCTTCCGTTTCACCAGATCGGTGTGAAATAACCGCAGTATAATTTGCATCGTGTGCCATTCTAATTGCTGCCAATGTTTCTGTCAGTGTGCCGATTTGATTCAATTTGATTAAAATAGAATTGGCAACACCCATCTTGATACCTTTGGCGAAAATCTCGGTATTAGTCACAAACAAATCATCGCCGACTAGCTGCACTTTGTTGCCAACTGCAGCTGTTAACTTAGCCCAGCCATCCCAATCATCTTCAGCTAAACCATCCTCGACAGTAATAATAGGATACTTATTGACTAAATTCGTCAGAAAGCTTACGAATTCTTCGCTTGAATAAACTTTTCCTTCTGACTCTAAATAGTATTTACCATCTTTATAAAATTCCGAACTCGCACAATCCAAACCAATACTTACTTGATCGTCTGCCTTATAACCTGCTGATTCGATGGCTTGCAGAATAATCTCAATCGCCTGCTCATTAGCTTCTAGCGAAGGAGCAAAACCACCTTCATCTCCGACTGCCGTGTTCAAGCCTTTAGCTTTTAATATCGACTTTAGTGAATGGAAGATTTCACAACCACATTGCACTGCTCCACTAAATGATGCCACCCCATGAGGAATCACCATAAATTCTTGAATGTCCGCACCTTTATGCGCGTGTGCACCACCATTAATGATATTCATCATTGGTACTGGTAACACCATGCTGGCATCTGTATTCAAATACCGATACAAAGGTAACTGCTTTTCAGCAGCACCTGCTTTTGCTACAGCAAGAGACACTGCCAGTATTGAGTTCGCTCCAAGATTCGCTTTGTTATCTGTGCCATCTAGATCCAACATAATCTGATCAACGTTAGCTTGATCTAAACAATCAACACCCACTAAGTTAGATTTAATTTTTATATTTACATTCTCAACTGCTTTTTTAACCCCTTTACCGAGGTAACGTTGTTTATCTTCATCACGCATTTCCAATGCTTCTAACGCACCCGTTGATGCACCTGATGGCACAGCTGCTCTTCCGAATGCGCCTGACTTCAAAGTCACATCTGCTTCCACTGTTGGGTTACCACGGGAATCAATAATCTCTCTCGCTTTAATATTCTCTATTTCAGACATAATTATTTTCAATCCTTGTTAAGCCCGTTATAAATTCCTATTAACCACTAGAGGAAAGCATGCTCTGTAAGAGTCGATGATTTAACGATTTTATCCAATTCGCAAAGCGTGGATAAAAGCTCAGGCACTAGTTCTAATGGCAAAGAGTTGGGGCCATCACTCTTGGCATTTTCTGGGTCGGGGTGAGTTTCAATAAATAAACCAGCGATACCCACGCTAACGGCGGCACGTGCCAGCACAGGAACAAATTCTCGCTGCCCTCCAGATCGGCTTCCCTCTCCGCCGGGCAATTGTACCGAATGTGTCGCATCAAAAACTACTGGACATCTTGTCTCGCGCATGATCGCCAATGAGCGCATATCTGAGACTAAATTACCGTAACCGAAGGATACACCACGTTCGCAGACCATGATCTGATCATTTCCTACAGCGTGCGCTTTTTCGACCACGTGCTTCATATCCCAGGGGGACAAAAATTGACCTTTTTTAATATTCACCGGCCGACCAGCTGACGCAACTCTTTGAATATAGTTGGTTTGTCTGCAAAGAAAGGCAGGGGTTTGTAGCACATCTGCGACCTCAGCCACTTCTTCCAAGGGGCTGTCTTCGTGCACATCGGTGACAATAGGCACGCCAAATTCTTGCTTTACTGCCTGTAAAATCTGCAATCCCTTGTCGACTCCTAGTCCTCGAAAGCTAGATTCTGAAGTACGATTAGCCTTATCAAATGAAGATTTATAAATAAAAGGCACACTATTTTTTTCTACGATCTCTTTTAAACTCCCTGCAGTCTCCTGAGCAAGATCGAGACTTTCCACCACACAAGGACCCGCCATAAGGAACAATGGGTGTTCCAACCCAATCTCAAAACCACAAATTTTCATACAGACTCGGAGACTGAATTATCTTCTGCGGCAGAAGCAGGTTGTGGATTGGCCTCTTTTTTAAGCGCACGGCCTTTCCTTGCCGCCTGCACAAAACCAGTGAACAACGGATGGCCATCACGAGGTGTTGAAGTAAATTCAGGATGGAACTGACAACCAATAAACCATGGATGCTCAACAATCTCAATGACTTCTACTAATTTGTCATCTACGGATTTGCCCGTAATCGATAAGCCGGCATTACTTAAACTTGTCATAAAGGTGTTATTAAATTCATAGCGATGACGATGCCTTTCAAGGATGACATCTTCACCATACATATCGCGCACTAGCGAATCCTCAGACAGGCGGCATTGCTGAGCACCTAAACGCATGGTCCCACCCAAATCAGAATTTGCGCTGCGCTCTTCTACGCTACCGTCTCGCTGCTGCCACTCAGTAATTAAGGCAATTACCGGGTTAGGCGTGTCTTTAGCGAATTCGGTACTGTGTGCTTGCGCCAGTCCAGCGACATTACGGGCATAGTCAATCACGGCTACTTGCATACCCAAGCAAATACCTAAATAGGGGATAGCATTTTCACGTGCGTACTGTGATGCCAGTATTTTGCCTTCAATACCTCGCTGACCAAAACCACCTGGCACCAATATGGCATCTGCATCTTTAAGCAAATCGACACCATTAACTTCAATACTTTCCGAATCAAAATATTTAATATTCACTTGCGTGCGAGTTTGCGCCCCTGCATGTATCAGAGCTTCGTTAAGTGATTTATATGATTCAGTTAACTCAACATACTTACCCACCATGTATACATTTACTTCCACTTCAGGAAATTCAATGGCATGCACAACATCTTTCCAATCGGAAAGATCTGCAGGTGGCAAGTCTAACTCGAATTTTTCTAATACGATGTCGTCTAAACCTTGAGAGTGCAACCACAACGGAATTTTATAAATACTTGAAACATCGACAGAAGAAATAACTGCTTTCTCTTCAACATTAGTAAATAAGGCAATTTTCTTACGTTCAGTATCTGGAACAGGTCGCTCGCCTCGGCAAAGCAAAATATCTGGTTGAATACCGATAGATCGCAATTCTTTAACTGAGTGTTGAGTTGGCTTGGTTTTAAGCTCACCAGAAGCTTTAATATAAGGCACTAATGTTAGATGCATATAAATAACGTTACTGCGGCCTAGCTCAACACCAATTTGACGAATAGCTTCTAAAAACGGGAGTGATTCAATATCACCCACCGTACCGCCAATTTCAACTAAAGCCACATCAGCGCCTTCAGAACCTTTCTTAACTGAAGCTTTAATTTCATCAGTGATATGAGGAATTACTTGAACTGTTCCGCCCAAATAATCGCCACGTCGTTCTTTACGAATCACGTTTTCATAAATCCGGCCAGTAGTGAAGTTATTACTACGTGTCGATCTAAAGCGTACAAAGCGCTCATAGTGACCCAAGTCCAAATCAGTCTCTGCGCCGTCCTCAGTAACGTAAACTTCGCCATGCTGAAATGGGCTCATGGTACCTGGATCCACGTTGATATAAGGATCTAGCTTAATCATTGTGACTGTGAGGCCACGCGCTTCTAGTATGGTGCCTAACGAGGCGCTGGCGATGCCCTTACCCAATGAAGAGACCACCCCGCCTGTAATAAAGATGTACCGTGTCATCAATTAAATTCCGAAATGCAAGATGGGATATTAGAGTACCAAAGCCTGGAGATTGCCTCAATCAATATCCTTCCCCAATCCAATATCCCCATACAAAAATTAGCTGTTGCTTGAGAAATAGCAAGGGAATTCTGTCACGTTCCCAGGGGGCAACACCCTGTTCTTGGAACAACGCTTTTAATTCTTTCTGGCAGCCGCGCCCACGTGGCCGCATAGCTTCACCACCACGGCGAAAACTCACCGTCAGTAGATCAATGCCATTCAAATTAACACCAAATTTATCTAATTCTTGTTGTGTTAATTTCAACTCCAGCGAGGGAATATCTAATGGCTGCTGCAAATCCCATTGATAGCTTAGAGTTGCATCATGAGGCGGTCTCGTTGTTTGCAAATAAAGCTGCCCGCGATATTTCCTAATTTCATTATTGTGCCAACGAATACAAGCTTGGCAGTCACTTCGACTATGAATTGTATCATTGATGACCCTGCCTAACACTTCTGCACTAGGTACTAATCGACCTGCGCTCCTAATCCACCAACGCAGCACATTTTTCAAGCGCACATTATCCAGTGTTGATATTTTCTCAATACTCAGTCGGTGGTCTTTATCGACTGCATCTATAGCATCAAGTTGGGCAAAGCTATCTAACATAGCCGAAGATTCACTTTGCCATTGACTGCTACGCCCAATGGTCTCGCATAAACCTTGCCAGCGCATATGCAACAGTGGCATCACTTTATGGCGCAAATAATTTCTATCGTGGACTAAAGAATTATTAGATGGATCATCTAACCACTGTAATTGATGTTGCTCAGCATAGCGTTCAATTTGTTGTCGAGAAATCTCCAACCATGGTCGAATAAGCAAAGCTTTTCCAATAGATCTTGTTGAAGCGCAGCCTGCCAACCCATGCACTCCTGCTCCGCGAAAAAGTTGTAGCAATATTGTTTCGATTTGGTCATCAGCATGATGCGCAGTGAACAAAACATCACTTGCATGCAATGTATTTTCAAATGCTTGATAACGTGCTACACGCGCAGCACCTTCGACACCGTATTGGCTAAATTGCTGAACGTCTACATCGATAGTCTCAATTTCAATATCAAGCGCGTGACACTGATCCACACATTGCTGCAACCATTGCTGCGAATCAGCATGAATCTGGTGATTAATATGAATAGCTTTTAAACTATGACCACTAGTAGCACAGGCCGTGCTGCTAGCATGCAGTAGAGCGGTTGAGTCTATTCCACCACTGTAGCCAATGTAGATAGACCTGTTTACATCAATTTGTGAAAGACAATCTCGTAGTTTATTTAAGAGGACAGGCATACACTGCCAGCAAAGCTAATCTTTAAAAATTCCGTACGATGTCAATCGTTCAAAACGGGCTTCCAATAAATCTTGCACGTTCATTTTTGTCAGCCGACTTATATTCTCACTGAGGGAAGCTCGCATATTTTCACTGGTTGTCTCTAAGTCACGATGTGCGCCGCTTATAGGCTCTTTTATCACTTCATCAACCAGATTCAACTCGAACAATCGATCAGAAGTAATACCTAATGTCTCTGCTGCATCTTCTGCTTTATCGGCGTTCTTCCAAAGTATGGAAGCACAGCCTTCAGGAGAGATAACCGAATAAGTACTGTAGCTAAGCATAGATAAATGATCACCCACACCGATTGCTAATGCGCCACCCGATCCACCTTCACCAATCACGTTACAAATAATAGGCGTCTTTAACTCGGCCATACGATATAAATTATGTGCAATCGCTTGCGCTTGCCCGCGCTCTTCAGCACCCACACCGGGATACGCACCAGGTGTATCAATAAACGTGACTATTGGCATTTGAAATTTTTCTGCCATTTCCATAATGCGTAACGCTTTACGATACCCTTCTGGTCTGGGCATACCAAAATTTCGCTTAAGATTTTCTTTAGTATTTCTCCCTTTTTGATGCCCAATAATGGCCACTGAACGGCCTTCAAATTTTGCGATACCGCAAATAATTGCCGCATCATCTGAATAAGCACGATCCCCATGCAACTCTTCAAAATCAGTAAATAATTTTCTCACGTAATCTAAGGTATAAGGACGACGAGAATGGCGAGCAATTTGAGCAACTTGCCAAGCCGACAAGTCTTTATAAATAGTTTCCGTCAACGCACGACTTTTTGCTTCCAGCTTGGAGATTTCATCCCCTAATTGCATTTCATTGTCTGACTCAACTCGACGCAACTCATTAATTTTTGCTTCCAACTCAGCAATCGGTTGTTCAAATTCTAGATAATCAGAAACCATAAGCCCTATATATTAATTAAATCATTTTCATTAAATTTTTTGCATTATAGTCGGACTCGGCGACGATTGCAGGAAAGTGTCAGAAAAATAAGACAATAAAGCACGCTTAATAAACGACTCTAGCTGCTACCACGCCTTCCAGACTCAAGAGTCTTCGGAGCAGATCTCTCTCTGGGGCGACATTCCATTGCTCACCGAGCTGGAATTTAGCGTCGCCTTGCGCAGTTTGATATTGAACCAATACCTTACAATTGCCATTACGATAAGGCTTCAAGGTATTCTCAAGATCACCAATAAGTGAACCTTTCTTTTCCTCGGCATTAATACTAATAACAATGCCTTTTCCGTAATCAATTCGCACATCATCTAGACGGGCAATTTCTTTAGCTCGTATACGCGGCTTGCCATTATGGTCATCGATACTGATGACGCCATTAATGATCAAAATTTGATCTTTTACTATGTGGTGCTTGAATTGGCTATAGGCATCAGCAAATACTGCAACATGCATGCGTGCAGTATTATCATCTAAGGTTAAAAACGCAATCCGTCCAGAAGGACTATTTCGAAGACGCATATCCATTAACAATCCGCCCACTTTGACCATATTTGCATCTTTGTTTCGATAGCTGGTATCGACTGGCGCGATGGGCTGAGCTAAACGCTGTTTCAATGTTTTACCCACAAGACTCGCCAACTCTTCACGATATTGATCGACTGGGTGACCTGAAAAATATAACCCCAATGTTTCACGTTCAGCCGCTAGCAACGAGTCCTCGTCCCATTCAGGCTTCTCTTCGACCACCCCTTCGCGTGCGACTACTTGACCGCCACCAAACATATCATTCTGTCCAACATCATCATTACGGTGATGTTGCTCAGCGGTTTGCATAGCTCTTGGCAAATGATGCATTAATGTTGCACGTGTATGCCCACATGAATCTAATCCACCAGAACGTATCATTGCTTCCATACTGCGACGATTAAACTTCTGTGTTTCTAATCGCATACAAAAATCGTTTAGCGATTTATACAAGCCTTGTGTTTCACGTTCTTGTACTAACGACTCAATGGCTGCTTCACCCACACCTTTAATTGCGCCTAGACCGTAAACAATTTTCTGATCTTCGGTAACCGTAAATCCATAGTAGGAAGCATTGGTACATGGCGGCAAAACATCTAACCCCATAGTTCTACACTCCTCTCGCAAGTGCACAACTTTATCAGTGTTATCCATATCCGCGGACAATACTGATGCCATAAACTCTGCAGGGTAATGCGCCTTCAACCAAGCAGTTTGGTATGAGAGCATGGCGTATGCCACTGAGTGCGATTTGTTAAACCCGTAGCCAGCAAATTTTTCCATCAGGTCGAAAATAAAGTTTGCATTAGCGTTTTCTACGTTACGCTCAGTTGCTCCTTTAACAAAAATGGCGCGCTGTTTGGCCATTTCTTCATCTTTCTTTTTCCCCATTGCGCGGCGTAGTAAATCAGCGCCACCGAGTGAGTACCCTGCTAACACTTGAGCAATTTGCATTACCTGCTCTTGATATAGAATTACCCCATAGGTTTCTTTAAGGATCGCTTCCAAATCTGGATGAGGATATTCAACTAGCGCACCATGCTTACGATCAATAAAATCATCCACCATACCTGACTGCAATGGTCCTGGACGGTACAACGCAACCAGTGCAACGATGTCTTCAAATTTATCCGGTTTAAGTCGACCTAAAATATCCTTTATGCCATCTGACTCTAACTGGAATACTGCAGTAGTTTGTTGATTTTGTAGCAGTGTATAAGTGGCTTCATCATCAAGTGGTAAAGCATTCAAATCAATAGAAGGTTTGTTTTCTTTTTCTAAACGCGCATTCACTTTATCCAATGTGCGATCAATAATAGTTAGCGTACGCAAACCAAGAAAATCGAACTTAACCAAGCCGATGGCTTCAACATCATCTTTATCTAATTGGGTAACAACATTAGCTCCGCCTGCCTCACAGTAAAGCGGAGTAAAATCGGTCAATTTAGAAGGCGCTATTACTACACCTCCGGCGTGCTTACCTGCGTTACGCGCTAAGCCTTCAAGTTGCAATGCCATATCAATGAGTGTTCGCACTTCCTCCTCTTCATCGATCATTTGCTTGAAGTCTTTCTCACGCTCTAATGCTTTCGCTAAAGTCATGCCCACTTCAAAGGGCACCATTTTGGCGATGCGATCAACAAATCCATACGGATGTCCAAGCACACGCCCGACATCACGCACGACCGCTTTAGCCGCCATGGTGCCGTAAGTAATAATCTGACTCACTTTCTCGCGACCGTAGCGAGTTGCTACGTAATCAATCACACGGTCGCGCCCAGCCATACAAAAGTCGATATCAAAATCGGGCATAGATACTCGCTCTGGATTTAAAAAGCGCTCAAATAGCAAATCATATTCTAGAGGGTCAATGTCGGTAATACCTAAAACATAGGCAACTAAGGAGCCTGCACCAGATCCACGACCTGGCCCTACCGGAACACCATTTTCTCGCGCCCATTTAGTGAAGTCAGAAACAATTAAAAAGTAACCAGGGTAGCCCATACGCTCAATAACATTGAGCTCAACCTCTAAACGCTGATCATAAGCCTCCAAGTAAATGGGCCCACGTGACGCTTTAATTCTTTCTAAACGATTTTGCAATCCTAATTTAGATTGCTCACGCAGATATTCATCAGTAGTAAGTTTACCAGTAGGGAATTCTGGCAAGACATTTTTACCGAACTCCAAACGAACGTTACAACGTTTTGCAATCTCTATCGTATTTGAAATTGCAGAAGGAACATCCGAATACAACGCTACCATTTCATCTACAGGACGTAGGTATTGTTGCTCGCTATAAGTGCGCAAGCGACGAGGATCTGATAACACACGACCTTGATTGATACATACGCGCACTTCATGAGCTTCGAATTCATCTGGAGTCAAAAACCTCACATCATTAGTTGCTACTACTGGGAAATTATTTTTTCCAGCAATTTCTAGTGCGCGTTCGTTATAAATATCCTCACCTTCTCGGCCCGTTCTTTGCAACTCTATGTAGAATCGTCCAGTAAAAGTTTGTTCCCACTTACGAATAGACTCATCAATACGCGTATCATCTTGCTTTAAAATTAACTTGCCTAAATCACCTTCACGCCCACCGGATAGCACAATCAAACCTTCATTGAATTCCTCTAACCAACTTCGATCAATAGTAGGTTGGGCACCATGCTGCCCATCTAGATAAGCGCGCGTTAACAATTCTGTTAAATTGCGATGGCCGGTATTATTCATGCACAGTAATGCAATTCGGTATCGCTGTTGTATTTTCTGGTCTGCAATTAATACATCAGCGCCAATAATAGGCTTTACGCCATTAACAATAGCCGTACGGTAAAATTTAACTAAAGCGAATAAGTTCGAGAAATCTGTCAGTGCAACCGCAGGCATTTCTAACTCAGATACTTTGCGCATCAATGCAGGAATACGCACCAATCCATCGACAATGGAATATTCGCTATGCAAACGTAAATGGACAAATTGCGGATTCATTTTAATACATTAGCAACCGGCTTAAAACTTCGACGATGGTGACTACAAGGACCATGCTGTTTAAGTGCATCCATATGATAGGCCGTAGGATAGCCTTTATGTTTTGCAAACCCATAATTAGGATAAGACTTATCCAACTCACACATTTCCAAATCTCTTGTTACTTTAGCCAAGATAGAAGCTGCACTAATTGCAGGCACATGTTGGTCACCCTTAATAACGGCATAAGACCGCACAGATAGCTCGGGGCTATATTTACCATCAACAAATGCTAATTCAGCACCCAAAGTCAAGCCTTCAAATGCTCGCCGCATCGCCAGCAAACTAGCATTAAAAATATTGTATTGATCAATTTCTTCAGCTTCACAGCGACCAATGGACCATGCCAATGCATTTTGCCTAATCTCAATTGCGCAGGCTTCACGTCGTTTAGGCGTTAACATATTTGAGTTTTTAAGACCAACCCATTCATAAGCATCTCCAAGCACCACTGCCGCAGCCACAACTGGTCCGGCAAGTGGCCCACGCCCAACTTCGTCAATACCTGCGTAAGTATTGATATTCACCTGCATATCAGTGAATTCAACCACGTTAGAGTGCTTTTTAATCAAGTGCCTATTTTACTCAATGATGCCCATATTTAGGCTAGAGGACGTATACTGCGTAGTTTTTATAATACAGATTTTTTATTGAATGGGAATTGTAAATATAGCGGTAATTGGTGCGGGGTATCTGGGTAGATTTCATGCGCAAAAGTATCGGGCTTTAAATAACTGCCGATTAATAGGTCTGATAGATAGTGACCCTTCCACCGTTGAAGAAATGGCTAGTTTGTATCCAGATGCAAAAGCAAGCACAGATTTTCAAACATTAATTAATGATGTCGATGCTGTTAGTATCGTCACTTCTACTCCCTCCCACTATGAAATAGCCAAACAATTTTTGGCGCGTGGCAAGCATGTGCTGCTAGAAAAGCCCATGACCTCGACAACTGGGCAGGCAGAAGAGCTAATTAAGATCGCCGAAGAAAACCATAGAATTCTACAAATTGGTCATATCGAAAGATTCAACCCCACTGTGCTCGCCATGGATGAGTATATGCAACAACCTAAATTCATCGAATCACAACGTCTATCCCCATTCAAAACACGCGGTACCGACGTCAATGTTGTCCTTGATTTAATGATTCACGATATCGACATTATTCTCAGTATTGTTCAATCTGACATTGAATCAATACAAGCATCAGGCATGAGCGTACTGTCTGATGATATCGATATCGCTAACGCTCGCATCACATTCACTAATGACTGTGTTGCCAATGTCACTGCCAGCCGCGTCAGCACCAACAGCGAACGTAAACTTCGCTTATTCCAAGGTAATGCTTATTTTTCTGCAGACCTGGGAAATCATGAATTGAAAATTTATACGCGAAAGCAAAGTGAAATCAACGTACAAAGTTTTAACTTTGAAAAGTCCGATGCACTGTTAACTGAGATCACTCACTTCTTGGACTGTATCCATAACAATATTCAACCACTTGTTTCTGGCACAGATGGCTTGCGCGCACTACACACAGCCAATCAAATAGCTAACACTATTCAACTACATAACGCTAAGTAATTAACATGAATCCGACACCTATCCCCATGGTTGATTTGCGCCAGCAATATCAATCTCTAAAAAATGAAATTCAAAGCGCTGTTAACTACGCACTAGAAAATACCGCTTTCATAATGGGACCTAATGTTCATGCATTAGAAGATGAAGTGATTTGTCCTTCATTCACTTTTGCTGCTACAGCCGAAGCAATTTGTTATGTAGGTGCAACACCAGTATTTGCCGATATAGATCCAATTACATTAAATGTAGATCCTGCATGCATCAAGAACGCTATCTCCGAAAAAACACGTGCGATTATTGCGGTCCATTTATTCGGGTTAACTGCTGATATTGATGAAATAAAAACTATCATTAAAGGCAAAAGCATATTTTTAGTAGAAGATTGTGCCCAATCATTTGGCACGAGTTATAAAGGCAAAAAAACTGGGACATTAGCTGCTTTAGTTTTTTCCCAAGCAAGAACCTTGGCTGTTATGGTGATGGTGGCATGATCAGCACTGCTGATAACAAACTTGCTGAAACATTAAAATTATTACGCAACCATGGCAGCCCAATAAGATACGAACATACAATTGTTGGTTACAATAGCCGTCTTGATGAGCTGCAAGCAGAGATCTTACGCATAAAGTTAAAACGCATTGATAAATATAATCAACAAAGGCATACCAATGCTTGCAAATACACAAAAGCATTAACAGAACTAGGCATTACCACACCGAATGAATCTCCCGACAGCACTCATGTATATCATCAATATACAATTCAAGACTCTCGCAGAGATAAAATACACGCGGCACTCAGCGAACAGAATATTGCTTCTGCAATTTATTACCCCAAAGGCTTACACCAGCAAGTTGCTTTCACAAATAATGAGCCTGAGGCGTCATTACCTATTACCGAGAAAGTATCTTCAAACTGCCTCTCTCTACCTATGTATCCCGAGCTTTCATCCGAACAGATTGAGAGAGTTATTAGGGTGTTTCAGCAACAGCTTGGATAGCAAACACAGCTAATGGATATTGTCATAGTTGCTGGAGAAGTATCAGGCGATTTGCTTGGTGGAAAACTTGCAAACGCATTAAATAACCTTGATAAACAGTTAACAATATCCGGCATAGGTGGACAATCTATGCGTAACGCTGGCGTACAGACTCTGTTTGATGTCAGTGAAACATCTGTCGTCGGTATCGCAGAAATATTAAGGCATTATCCACGCCTACGCAGCATATTATCTATACTCAAAAAGCACATCAGAGACAAGAAACCAGAATTACTCATCCTCATTGATTATCCCGAGTTCAATTTAAAACTAGCTGCCTATGCGAAAAACTTAGGCATAAAAGTAATGTTTTATGTCAGCCCACAAGTATGGGCATGGCGCATAGGAAGAGTAAAAAAAATCAAGAAGTGGGTAGATCTAATGGCAGTATTATTCCCATTTGAATTGGATTTTTATAAAAAAGAAAACATCCCTGCGTGCCTTGTACGCCATCCATTATTAGATGACATTGATGCCACTTACAACTCTAAACACAATACGCCAAATCAAGTAACAACTATAGGACTACTTCCAGGCAGCCGCAAAAATGAAATCAAAAAGTTATTGCCTATGATGATAGACGCTGCTCAAGGACTACTAAAGCAAAATCCTAAGATTAAATTTATATTGCCAGTAGCACCCAGCACAAACATTAACGACCTCAAAAGTTACAACAAATACAATTTACCCATTAGCTATCAAAAGGGCAATTTTTACGCCTCCATTAAACAATGCCAAGTACTCGCCATTGCCTCAGGAACAGCCACACTTCAAACGGCTTTAATGGGCAAAGCCATGGTAGTGGTATATAAGATATCACCGATCACTTATAAATTATTTGCTCACATGGTAAATGTTAAACACATCTGCTTAGCAAATATTATTTTAAATAGGCGCGCATACACGGAGCTAATTCAAGATGATGCAAACGCAGACACCCTATTCAACTCTTTAGTTAAGCTGATTAACGATAAACAGATCAATGAAAAGATGCTCAAAAACCGCGAAGAAATTCACAGCAAGTTAAGCTCAGGAATTAACTCTACCGAACTTGCCCAGCAAGCAATAGCATTAGCCAATCAAAATTAACGAACCGTTCCACGCTGGCTATTTTCAACGAACTCTACAAATTCGCGCACTTCACTATATTGTCGAGCAATTTGTCTTATTTTTTCAAATTGCTCTGCACGAGAATTTCTTGAAATAATTAGCGCTTTATAAACCTGATGAAGCGCCTGAATCACATCTTCGCTAAATTCTCGGCGACGCAAGCCTTCTTTATTTAGACCAAACGCCTTTGCCAAATTACCAGAAGCCATCATATAGGGAGGCAAATCCTTATTTAGCGCAGTACCCATACCACAAAATGAATGCGCACCGATATGACAGAATTGATGCACTAATGTAAAACCACCTAAAACAGCGAAATCATCCACTTTTACATGTCCGGCCAATGAAGCACCATTAGAGAAGATGGCCCCATTACCAATTACACAGTCGTGTGCAATATGCACATACGCCATAATCCAATTATCATTACCGATAATTGTTGAACCCTGATCAGCATTAGTACCTCTATTAATCGTGCAGAATTCTCGGATAGTATTGTTGTTACCAATAACTAGCTGACTATCTTCACCGGAAAATTTTTTGTCTTGAGGTATCTCACCAAGCGAGGAGAATTGAAAAATTTGGTTTCCCTCACCTATTTTGGTAGGACCTTGAATTACCACATGAGGACCAATAGTTGTATTCGCCCCTATCTCTACATGGGCGCCGATAACGCAATAGGGCCCAATACTGACACCCTCACCCACGCTTACAGTTGGATCTAAAACTGCTGTTACGTGAATTTCAGCTTTATCCTTTCCGCTCAATGAATGAGTATTCCTCATGTTTATAAGTCTTTAAACATGCATTTTAGTTCCGCACTAGCCGCCAATTCATTTTCAACATATGCGTTAGTTTCAAATACACCATAGTTTCTTTTCATCCTTGTTAAACGTGATTCCAAACGCAACTGATCACCAGGGACAACTGGACGCTTAAAACGAGCATTATCTATGCCGACAAATAAAAATAAACTTTCATTCTCTGGCTTTAACTTAGGATCGCTTAATACTAGAACACCCGACACTTGAGCTAATACTTCAAGTATCAATACCCCAGGAAATACAGGAGTATTTGGGAAATGCCCCTGGAAAAAAGCTTCATTAATAGTGACATTTTTAATTGCAACTATAGAATCACCATGCTTACATTCAACCACACGGTCGAGTAACAGAAAAGGGTAACGATGCGGAAGATACTTCATTATTTCTGTAACAGACATGACGGCATCCATATTATTTCCCTTTCTCAATTCTTTCTAGTTTCTTTACTATATCATTGACCCGTTTAAACAATGCATCAAGATCTTTAAATCTCGCCGCATTACGCAACCAACTTTTATTGTCTTGAGCAGTTGTACCTGACGAATACAAACCTGGCTTTGTGATTGATTTACGAATCGCAGTCATTCCTGAAACTTGCACGCCATCAGCAATTCTAATATGTCCTTGAATTCCTGCCGCCGCTCCTATTGCGCAGTGCTTTCCAATTACAGTGCTTCCCGCAATTCCAGTGCAACCAGCAATTGCAGTATGTGCACCAATAACGACGTTGTGGGCAATTTGAATTTGATTATCAAGCTTAGCGCCTTGCTCAATAATAGTGTCTTTTAGTGCTCCACGGTCAATAGTCGTATTAGCACCAATCTCAACATCGTCTCCTAAGATAACTCTTCCCAGTTGAGGGATTTTTTCCCACATACCATTATTGTTCGCTAAGCCAAAACCGTCACTCGCAATTACTGCTCCAGGATGAATAATTACCCGCTCGCCAATTAACGTTGGTCCAACAATACTCACTCTAGCAATCAAGCGTGATGAAGCTCCAATAAAAGATGGCGCTGTAATAACAGTTCCTGGCCCAATATAACTATCTTTCCCTATAGTACATTTAGCACTGATGACTACATTAGGACCAATGTATACATTATCTGCAATTTCACAATCATCATGAATCACAGCAGACGGATGAATTTCAGCAATGAACGCATCTTCAGGATGTAGTAGTTTTGCTGCTCTTGCGAAACTCAAATATGGATTATTGGAAATCAAAGCGGTGGTCTTACAATAAGAAGTAAGACCTTCTGGGATAATGACTGCGGTAGCTTTAGTTTGCTTTAATTTATCCAGATATTGACTAGAGACTGCAAATGAAAGGCTACCTTTTTTTGAATCTTCAAGATCAGCAACACGAGTAATCTCATCATCGCCGTTCCCGAGTATATCGACCCCTATCTCACGAGCTAACTCGCGAACACTATAAGTCATACCATTCTTCAAATGATTTATTATCTACTTATTTGCTTGAGTTAAGTCTTTGTAGAACCTGGTCAGTAATATCTACTTGGGGGCTGGCGTATAGAACAGCTTGTGTTAACACAAGATCATAACTTTTTTCTTGTGAGAATTTCTTAATGACTTCGTATACTTTCTTCTGCAATGCGCCAATCTCTTCATTACGACGAATATTGATGTCTTCACGATACTCATCTCGCAAACGATTATGGTCACGCTTCTTACTATGTATATCCTTCTCAAGCTGAACTCGATTAGACTCGCTCATAATGCTTCTATCGTTCTTTAGTTTTTCTTCTAACTTAAGAATTGCATCACGCGAAGCACCCAATTGCTTATCTCTGCTAGAGAATTCACTTTCTAGAGCTTTACGCACAGCTTGCCCTTGTTGTGACTTTTCCATTAATTGTCCAAAATTCACATAGCCAATTTTTGATTCCGCATAAACTACAGAAGTAGTACTAATCAATAAAATTGACAAAAGTATAGTAATTCGTTGCATATTCAAGGCGTTTCTCCCGAGTTAAAAACTTGTGCCTAATTCAAACTGAAATGACTCAGTCTCATCATCTTCATCATCATTAAATGGGCTAGCAAAACTCAATGTTATCCCGCCAAGCCCTGTTATTAAATTCATTTCCAGCCCTGCACTCCCGCGCAGCTCACTAGTTTCGAAATCATCAACATCTGCAAATACATTACCAACGTCAGCAAATATACCAAGTCTGAATCTCGAAGCTTCGACCAACGCAGGGACGGGGAAATAAATTTCTACACCCGCTGTAGTTAAGAAATTTCCACCAAACGAATCATCTTGGGAGTCTTGAGGCCCCAAAGTATTATCTCTAAACCCTCTAACCGAGCCCGAACCACCTGCTCGAAACTTTTCAAAAAAGGGTAAATCCGTAGTACTACCAAAGCTTTCTCCATAACCAACCTCTGATCTAGTTGCAAAAGTAAATGTCTCGCTTAAGGGTATTAGCCATACATGTTGATGATCAACTTTGTAGTATTCTAGATCGCTAGATGGAACTGAAAATTCAAGGCGTGCTCTCTGATAAAAGCCCTTTGTACCAAATGTTCTTCTATTTCGACTATCATGCGAATATATGCCAGTAATGTTAAAGTTAAGAAAATCATTCCCATTATCATCTAAGAATTCGTTAACCTCTGTTGAGGAATTAGTGTTAGTGTTAATTTGCGTTGTTCTTACATCACCGATGACGC
The DNA here is from genome assembly GCA_951812785.1 of uncultured Gammaproteobacteria bacterium. Lineage (GTDB taxonomy): Bacteria > Pseudomonadota > Gammaproteobacteria > UBA4575 > UBA4575 > UBA1858. The sequence goes on along the minus strand of OX638335.1, from coordinate 999,553 downwards.
TGACTCTATCTATCTCAGTCAAAGGAATTCCATAACTTGCTTGAAGACTAAACTGATCAGAACCAAAGTCAGAAATATCAGCTTCTTCTGCATCTGTAGAGATATAACTAAAACCAAATCCTCTACTAACACCATCAATAGTGTAGTAAGGATCAGTATACGAAAAATCGTAAATACTGTTAACTTTACTAGTATTTAGCCTAAACGCCACTTGCTTTCCCGAACCCAGAAAATTATCTTGGCTAACGCTAGTCGTAATAACAGCACCCTGACTATCCGAGAGTCCAGCCCCAATAGAAAAACTACCTGCAAGGCGTTCAGTTACACTGATATTTATATCAACCACATCATCTCGACCTGGCACTTTGATCGTATCCACTTCAACATTCTCAACAAAGGCTAAGCGTTGAATCCTTCTTCGCGACGCCTCTATACCTGACTGGGAATACCACCCACCTTCCATCTGCCTCAACTCGCGGCGGAATACTTCATCACGGCTAAACTGATTCCCCAACACACTTACTCTTCGAACGTACACTCTTTTCCCTTGATCTATGAAGAAAGTCAGATCCACTGTCTTAGTTTCCTCATCAACATCAGGAATAGGATTAACACGAGCAAAGGCATAACCATCAGCACCCAGACGATTTGATATCCTCTCCGATGAAACTACAACTTGACTACGCGAGAAAATTTCTCCCTCCTCAACAGCCAATAAGCCCTTAAGCTCTTGTTCTGCAACTTCAAAAGAACCCGCAAGTTTGACTGACGCTAACGTGTACTGATCACCTTCATTCACATTAATAGTAATGAAAATATCTTTTTTATCAGGAGTGATTGAGACTTGAGTTGAATCAACAGAGAAATTCAAGTAGCCAGTATTGAGATATTGGGAACGCAACTGCTCAAGATCTGCCGACAAGCGTTGTTTAGAATATTTATTATTATCAGACCAAATTTTCCAAAATGGTCTATTCCCAGACTCAAATTTCTTTTTTAATTTTTTGTCTATGTAAATAGAGTTACCTACAATATTTACATCTTTTATTTTTGCAGCCTTTCCTTCAGCTATTTGAATTTGCACATCGACTCTATTTCGTGCCAATTCAGTCATTAAGGTCCTAATTTGTACGTTGTATTTCCCACGTGCAAAATATTGTTGAAGTAACTCATTCTCTAAGCGCTCTAATACTGAGCGATTCAACACTCTGCCAGGGGCAATACCAATATCAGTCAAGCTTTCTATTAATTGTTCATCCGGAATATCTTTATTTCCAATAATATCTAATGATGCGATTCCAGGACGTTCTTTTACTTCTACAGTTAGCACCGAATCTTCGAGGCGTAATATCACATCACTGAACAACTCCGTCTTATACAGTTCACGTATGACTTCTGCAGAATCCGTGTCGGAAAATACATCTCCCACCTTCACAGGTATATAGGTAAAGACGGTTCCCGGTTCAATCCGCTCTAAACCTTCAATAACAATATCTCTAATCTTAAAAGGTTCAGCACTTGCTGCATTAACAAGCAGCAACAAAACTAACAAGGTAAATATTTTTATTATTCCGATTGTCACGTTTATCTTTCAATTTATTTAACTAAAAGGTAGTGGCTCAGTTTGAAATGGCACGTTTCTTATACGGCCCTCGTGCCTTGGGTGCCTCAATAGGCGCAAGGCTTGCGATTTCTTCCAGCAACCATACATGATCAGTTATTCCTGCTTCCATTGCCTGGGTAACCCGCAGCGTTTGGTGGATTCTACCAAAATTGTAGTACATGTAGTGAAGCGAGATTGCATGCATATGGTTTTCAATTTCCTTGCTGAATCCGTTGGTTAATCTGGTGAATCTTCTCATGTCCAGATTCTGACGCTCAACATAACTGGTTGATACATGGTCGATATCGGGATCGCCGGAAACAACTCTTGCCTCTGCACCGGTACAAACAGCCGGTGAGTATCGTTTGTCGCTATCCTTAGTCTTGTCTGTTCCGTAAATCTTGATGAGGCGGGCATAGTCAATGTCATTACCAAAAGCACTCTCAACAGCTTCAAGGTAAGGCTTCTTGTGACCATCCGTTGTGAGTTGAACCCTGCTTGTAAGCCTTCCGGCCAGGTCGTCTATAAACGTCCTGGCAGAGTTAAAGCTACGATCTGCTACATGCCAGCAAGGAACCAGCTTGGTATCTGCATCAATAGCTGTCCATGTCCAAACATCACCGGCTTTATCTTCCATCCCTTCTGGCACGTTCTTCTGTTTGGAATACACGAACGACCAGATTTCATCACACTGGATGCGCTTACAAGGCAGGTTGCTCAAATGTTCGTCTTGATATTTGAGACAAGCTGCACCGACATCACGAAGCAGCTTGCCTACAGTATTACGGGAAACGTCTTGAAGTCGCTTTATAGTATGGCCTATACCCGCGTTCCTCTCCATTAGGCCAACCCCCGCTTGATCCATTTCTTGATCCTCTGTCGGCATATGGAGATGAAATGCCACCATGAGGCTTACGCGAACCAAAGATTGGTTCTCTTGGAGTAGGATGTTTGAATTGTTCTTTATCCAAGTGAGGATTCTTTTCAAGCAACTCGTTCGTATCTATATGTTTCATAGTTTAACTACCTTTTATATGATCTCAAAATGGTCTAAACGCATGTCTGCTATGAACAACACTTCTGAAGCCCATCTTGCCAACATAGTCGATAAGGAGCTTATGGTATCCCCTTACAGCTTGCAAGACGTCTTCATCTTTACCAAAGTCATCAATCCTTAGCTTCAAATCATCCTCTATCTGACCCAGATTGATACCAATTCCATGAGAATTCCATTTCTGCACGTTATTGAGATCATCTGCTATTTCCTTGGCCCGCACCCTTTTCATTTGATCGTCAACTTTTTGCTTGCTAGTTTCAGTCTCATTCCAGTCTTTAAACTTATAATTACACAACCACTCTTCCAGTAATGATTTTGACAAATCCCTAGCCTGTTCATAAGAATAAAGCTGTCCTTGATCAAAATTAAGTAGAATTTCCATCTCTGCGGCACTAATCTCTCCTTCATTAGTCTTCTTGAGAAGCTCTTCGTATTTCAGCAAATAGCCCAAAGCCGGTATCAGCTTGCCATCTGGTCCTTCAATTTGTGGATCTATCGGGCCTAATACCGAATAGTAGTCCATGTAAATAGCATCACCAGAATTGTCCCCGCTGACATAGCATAAGAGGGCACTAAATACTTAACTGTGCGTAGTGATGCCTTAGTGTATCCGCAATTCTTCTAGCGCTTTCTGCAAATCCTCCAGGTGTCTCCAAAACAAAGAACAGCTCATCTTACTTAAGTTTAATGGCTTCAACAGCATCTCTAATTTCACCATCAGCACCAAACGCTATAGGCCCTACGTATACAAGACAATCAGCTTGAAATTTCTTCTCTAAGGCTACTAAGTTTCTTGTGAGCTGTTCTTCAACGACTTCGTTAACATCTTTTGCGCCGCTAGTCATCGGCCCCTCCCTTACCTCTTCTCCATCTAGCATGGGCGGCCTTTTTGGCTATCTCCGATCTTTGAATAGAAGTTAATTTCGCCGCCCTTGCTTTGCCCCCCTTCAGCCCACCTTTACGGCCTAAGGCGACGGCATGAGGATCTTTGCCAGTGGTTATGGGTTTTTCTTCAATTTCTCCAACAGATAGCCCTACAATGTGCTTAGCTAACTGACTCGTATCCCGCAGTCTTTTGGTCCCTTAGTCATGGAACCATAGTAGCATAACCGCTCAAGCGGGATGTGAGATTATTTTCAAACTGAGCCACTACCAACTAAATACACGCTGGAAATCATTATAGAATGCCAACGACATCAATCCAGCCAACATGAAAATTCCAATTTTTTGTCCCATCAATTGTGCCGTTTCAGACACCGGACTTCCTTTTGCCATCTCAATCAAGCAGTACAATAAATGACCGCCATCTAGGATCGGTACTGGCATAAGGTTGAGTATACCAATACTGATGCTAATGATCGCTAAAGTGCTGAGAAATGTGGCTAAACCAAGTTGAGCCGAAATACCCGCATATTCTGCGATAGATATTGGACCGCTGATATTTTTAACTGAAGCTTGCCCAGTGATGAGCTTGCCCAGCAGTTTAACCGTCAGAACACTCATATCAAGTGTTTTTATTGCTCCTTTAACAATGGAATCAATAATCCCCTCGCGGATAGTAATTTGGCGCTTTTCCCGCTCTGTTTCATTAATCCACGGATATGCCCCAATCCTACCTACATTTCGACCATCAATTTCTTCAGCTGTTGGAGTTAGGTCAATACTTATTTGTTCAGAGTTTCTTAATATTTTCAGTGCTATAGGAGTCGCAGGATTAACTTGAACTATTTTCACCCAGTGCGTCCAATCCTGTACAACTTCACCATTAGCAGACAAAATCGCATCACCCTCTTTAAATCCTTGTTTCTCAGCTGCACTGTTAGAAGTAAATTTTCCTAATTTAGCATCTAACTTTAAGCGCCAAGGTTCAACACCAATTTTCTCCAAAGGGCTACCTTCATCTAATAATGCTTTGGTATCAGAAAGATCGAGCATCACTTCTGATATTTCTTGCTGCCGATCTTTTTTATGCACCTTAATGACACCTGTCTTCAGCCCTTGATTAATCATCTCAATGCTTGCTTCTTCCCAAGTGGCAACAGGTTGGTCATTAATTTGCATGACCACATCACCGGTGTCCAAACCCGCTTGATAGGCAAGACTATCTTTTTCAACTTTCCCAATCTCGGGAACAATGCCTTGTACGCCGACAATATACATACAGGCATAAGCGAATACAGCAAATATAAAATTAAATAACGGCCCGGCTGCAGCAATTGCAAATCGTGACCCAACAGGCTGCCGATTAAATGCAAATTGCTGTTCATGAAGTTCAATATCACCTTCACGCTCATCTAACATTTTCACGTAACCACCAAGAGGAATTGCGGCGAGCACATACTCCACACCACTTTTTGGTGAAACATAACGAAGCAATGAACGACCAAAGCCAACAGAAAAACGTAACACCTTAACACCAAGTAATCGCGCAACAATAAAGTGACCAAATTCATGCACTGTCACAATTAAACTGACGGCAACAACAAAAGACACAACACTGATTAACACATTATTCATATATTTGGGATTAACTGTAATTGGTTAATTTTTTGAGTGGCTGTTTGACGCGCGTAATGATCTATTTCCAATATAACTTCGACGCTATCAACAGCAACTGGTTCCAATTTTTCAACAACTCTGGCAACAACATTATATATTTCTGAAAATTTAATTATTCCGTCTAAGAAAGATTGTACAGCCACTTCATTAGCAGCATTCATAATAGCAGGACAAGCGCCGCCAGTTTTCTGCACCTCAATAGCCAACCGCAAGCATGGGAAGCGCTGTAAATCTGGCTCAAAAAATTCCAAACCACTATGCTTTGTCATATCCAAACCATTTACACCAGAGTTAATACGATCTGGCCAGGCCATAGCATGAGCAATAGGCACTCTCATGTCTGGAAAACCCATATGTGCAAGCATAGAACCATCCTGGTAAGCCACCATGGCATGAACAATCGACTGAGGATGAATCACCACATTGACCATTGATACATCTATCGAAAACAATAAGCAAGCTTCGATAATTTCTAAGCCCTTATTCATCATGGTTGCCGAATCCACCGAAATCTTCCTGCCCATTTTCCATTTTGGATGAGCGCACGCTTGATCAGGAGACATCTGCGCCAATTCAGATAAAGGCGTATACAAAAATGGACCACCAGAAGCAGTTAAAGTTACCTGCTTAACACCTGCTTTAACCTGCATATTTGCAAGGTTTTGCATGCATTGAAAAACCGCATTATGTTCGCTATCGATAGGCAACAAAGTCGCATGATTTTGTTCAGCTATCGCAATTAGTAATTCTCCAGACATTACTAGAGCTTCTTTATTCGCTAGCAATAATATTTTACCAGCTTTGGCCGCGGCTAAGGTCGATAACAATCCTGCCGCACCAACAATCGCAGCCATCACGCAATCCACTTCAGGCAATGAAGCAATTGTAATTAAACCCTCACTACCGACAATCAGTTCTGGAACAGAATCTAACTGTGAAGATTTCTGCTTAAATTCAATTGCGGCATTTTCATCAGTTAACACCACATAAACCGGCGAGAATTTTTTTGTTTGTTCAATCAATTCATCAACAGAGCACCTAGCACCCAATGCCACTACATGAAATTTATCTGAATTTCTTTCGACCACATCCAATGTGCTTCTACCTACACTGCCGGTAGAACCTAGTATCACAATTCCTTTGGATTGATTATTTTCTTTCATTAACTAGTACAACCAGTATAGACCCAACGCGAATCCAGGAGATGCAGCCAGTAGGCTATCAATTCTATCCAATACACCACCATGGCCTGGAATTAAAAAACCACTATCTTTCATGCCTGCATTACGCTTCAGCAGGCTCTCAAACAGGTCACCTACGACAGAAATCAATGCACTAAGCACACATAAAATTACCATGTAGACTGCTGCACCCCATTCCAGTTGCTCTTGCCATAACCAAACACCAATAAGCGAAAATACAAAAGTGCCGACCATAGCGCCCAATACTCCCTCGCGGGTTTTACCTGGACTCAATTGCTCAGCCAGCTTATTCCGACCAAACTTCTTACCGCTAAAGTAAGCCGCAATATCTGCTACCCATACCAACACAAATAAAAATAGTAACAACTCGGGGTTTTGCTGATGCAGGCTAGCCATAGCTAACCAACCAATCGTTATTACAAAGTATCCACTATAGTGAAGAAATCCTTCTAAAATATAATTTCCTATCCAGGAAGACTGGTAAAAAGATAGCAAAAGTAAAACAAACACCCAGTACACACTACCTGCTAACATCATCAGGCGAACATGGTCTTGGTTTAGGACAAATAGGACAAACCAGCAGCCAGCCATTAATCCAACACAAATCAACATATAGGTTAATTTTGGCAACAAAGTTTTAGTCGCCATAGACGTCCATTCCCAAGCACCCGCTAAGGCCACTAGCGCTAAAAGTCCAGCAAACCAATGACTAGACATATAAAACATAAACAGCACCACGATGGGCACCAAAATAACTGAGGTAATGATCCTTTGTTTAAGCACTAGGATTAGCTTCTATTTGTTCTTGAGTAAGACCAAACTTTCTTTTACGCTGACTAAATTCTTCTATCGCTAGATGCAATTGCTGCTCATCAAATTCTGGCCAGAAAACATCTGTGTAATAAAATTCCGTATAGGCCATCTGCCAAATTAAAAAATTACTTACTCTTTGTTCGCCAGCAGTACGTATAAATAAATCTGGATCTGGTAATGCACTAGTTGAAAGATAATTAGAAAATTCTTTCTCAGTAATATCTGAGATTTTTAACTGTTGATCTTGCACTTTTTGGCAGATATTTTTACATGCCTGCACTACATCCCAACGACCACCATAATTTGCCGCGATGTTAAGTGAAAAATTCTGATTATTAGCGGTAAACTGTTCTGACTCTTCGATTTTATCTTGTAACTTCTGACTAAACTGGGTGCGGTCCCCAATGAATTTAAGGCGCACACCATTTTCATGTAATTTATTTACATCTTTTTCAAGCGAAGAAACAAACAGATCCATCAAAGACTTTACTTCAATTTTAGGCCGCTTCCAATTTTCGCTACTAAAAGTAAACAAGGTTAGCACTTTAACACCTGCGTTAGCACAAGCCTCAATAGTATGTCGCACAGCTTTCACGCCCTCTCTATGACCAGCAGTTCTTGGCAGAAAACGTTTATTAGCCCATCGACCATTGCCGTCCATGACAATAGCTACATGATATGGAATAGATGATTTTTTCGACATGATAGTAATTGTCGCGGCGATAACAAACCAACCGAGACAGAAGAGTAATTTAAATTTCCATTAATTCCTTTTCTTTTGCACTCAGAATCTCATCAATTTCTTGAATATGTTTATCTGTTAACTTTTGCACGACTTCCAAAGCACCACGCTCATCGTCTTCAGAAATCTCTTTCTCTTTTACCAATTCTTTCAAATCTGCATTGCCGTCTCGACGAATATTTCTCACGGCAACTTTACTTTGCTCAGCTTCTTGGCGCACCAGCTTCACAAAGTCTTTCCTTCGCTCTTCTGTCAACGCTGGCAGTGGTACACGAATAACGTCACCGGATGTCACTGGATTCAGCCCCATATCTGAAGTCAGAATAGCTTTCTCTATGATAGGTACTAACGCCTTTTCCCAAGGAGACACAGCTAATGTACGCGCATCTTCAACTGATATCGCCGCCGCTTGGGCGATGGGCACTTCAGAACCATAATAGTCAACCATTACATGATCTAGCAAACTTACATTTGCACGTCCGGTTCTGGTTTTTGTCAATTCGTTCTTTAATGATTCAATACTTTTCCCCATTCGAGTACTGGCATCATTTTTTATATCTTCTATCATATATTACTCACTCACTACTGACGTACCCACATCTTCGCCTAGCGCGATGCGTTTCAGGTCGCCTTGGTTAAACATATTAAAGACTCTTAGCGGTATCTTATTATCTCTACACATAACAATGGCAGTTGCATCCATAACGCCTAGCTTGTCGCCCAAAACCTGATCATAGGTTAACTGTTTATATAGCTTAGCATTGGGATTAAGCGCAGGATCAGAGTCATAAACCCCGTCGACTTTAGTTGCTTTCAGCATTAGATCTGCATTTATTTCTGTTGCTCTTAAACTAGCTGCTGAATCAGTTGTGAAATATGGATTTCCTGTACCTGCAGCAAACACAACAACGCGACCTTTCTCTAAATGACGTATTGCTCGACGACGAATATAGTCTTCACATACCTGATTAATTTTAAGCGCAGACATGACACGACAGTATTGGCCTTCTCGCTCGACTGCATCCTGCAGCGCTAAACAATTAATCACTGTTGCCAACATTCCCATGTGATCGCCGGTAACTCGATCCATACCACCTTGCGCTAATCCAGCGCCTCGAAAAATATTTCCGCCACCAATCACAACTGCCACTTGAACATCCAAACGAATTAATTCAATGATTTCTTTTGCAACACTCAAGATGACTTCAGGATCAATACCGTAATCAAATCGACCCATCAAGGCTTCACCGCTCAACTTAAGTAATATACGCTTGTATTTGGGCTTTTCCGACATCAACTAACCACCAATAATAAATGTAGATATCCAGGAACAAAAACGGGGGCTAAGCCCCCGTTTTTGTGTTAGTAAACTTAACCGCTTTTAACTTGAGCCATCACTTCTTCAGCGAAGTTTTCAGTTTTCTTCTCAATCCCTTCGCCAACTTCATATCGGTGAAATGAGATGACGCTGGCTGAATTCTCTTTCAATAATTTAGCAACAGACTTATCTGGATCTTTCACAAATGGCTGACCCATCAAAGTAATTTCACCTAAGAATTTCTTAATTTGGCCAACAACCATTTTTTCAATGATCTCTGCTGGTTTGCCACTACTTTCAGCTTTTGCCATAAAGATCTCTTTTTCTTTCTGCAACACTTCTGCGGACACACCATCTTCAGCAATGCATGTAGGCTTGCTAGCAGCGATATGCATTGCAATATCTTTGCTTAACTCATCATTGCCATTTTCCATCTCGACCATTACACCAATACGGCTACCGTGCATGTATTTTCCTAGCGTACTATTACCAGAAGATACTTTAGTGAAACGTCGCACTTGAATGTTCTCACCAATCTTATTTACCAGAGCAAGACGAGTTGACTCAATTGTTTCGCCACTCGCCAATGTCGCATTCATTAGCGCATCAACGTCATCAAGATCTTGATTCAAAGCAGCAGAAGCAACTTCATTACTGAAGTTCGAGAAATTCTCATCTTTGCCTACGAAATCAGTTTCGCAGTTAACTTCTAAAATGACGCCACTTTTAGCATCATCGCTAATAGAAATAACCACAGTGCCTTCAGCAGCAACACGTGACGCTTTTTTATCTGCTTTAGCCTGCCCAGACTTGCGCATTAATTCGATCGCAGCATCCATATCGCCACCGCTCTCGCCTAATGCTTTTTTGCATTCCATCATCCCTGCGCCAGTACGCTCGCGCAGTTCTTTAACCATTGCAGCTGTAATTTGCATATCTTAAACCTTATATATTAAATGTAACTTTTACTCGGCCACGTCAGTTGCTTCAGGAGCTTCTTTCTTCTTTGCTGCAGCTTTCTTTTTAACAGTCTTCTTAGACTTAGGTGCCGCGTCAACTTTTGCTTCATCAACTTCAACAAACTCATCTTCATCACCCGTCAGTGACTGCGTACTTGCTTTAGCCGTTAAGATGGCATCGGCAGTCGCTGATGCATATAACTGGATAGCACGAATTGCATCGTCATTACCTGGAATCACGTAATCGACACCATGAAGAGGGTTATTAGTATCAACAACAGCCACGACAGGAATACCTAGCTTGACTGCCTCTTTAACAGCGATTTCTTCGTAACCAACATCAATAACAAATAAGACATCAGGAAGAATATTCATACTCTTAATGCCTCCTAAACTGCGGTGCAATTTTTCAACATCGCGACGAATGGTAAGTAATTCTTTCTTACCTAAGCGCTCTGCGCCATTACCCTCAAGAATCTCTTCTTGATCCTTAAGACGCTTAATAGATTGCTTTACGGTATGAAAGTTAGTCAACATGCCACCTAACCAACGGTGATTCACATAGGGCATGCCACAACGTTCAGCTTCTGTTTTGACAACATCACGAGCGGAGCGCTTAGTACCGACAAAAAGCACTTTACCGCCGTTGGCTGTCATTTTTCCTAGAAAATTCAAAGCATCGCTAAACATTGGTAGCGATTTTTCAAGGTTAATAATATGGATTTTATTGCGGTCCCCAAAGATATAGGGGGCCATTTTTGGGTTCCAGTAACGGGTTTGATGCCCGAAATGCACGCCAGCTTCCAACATCTGGCGCATAGTGACGTCAGTCATGATATGTTTACTCCTTAAGTAAGGGTTTTATACGTCCGCAGCCCCCACCCAGTAACCGATTGAGGATTTCTCCTAGCAATTGGCACCCCACTGAATGTGTCGAGCATGCGTGTAAATTTAAGATTTGCGCTTATCGCGCACTTTATACCATAATCTGTTGGAATCAACAATTTAGAATCAAATAAAAGGGACTTCGCTGACGCCATATTATGTCTATCCATATAAAAACACCTGAAGAAATAGAAAAGATACGCGTTGCCGGGCAATTAGCCGCTGAAGTGCTGCAGATGATTGGTGAGCACGTCAAATCAGGCGTCACCACCCAAGAGATTAACGACATTTGTCATGATTATATCGTTAACACTCAGAATGCCATTCCAGCACCTCTCAATTACAGAGGCTTTCCTCGATCAGTATGCACATCTATTAACCACCAAGTCTGCCACGGCATCCCAGGCGGTCGAGTACTGAAGGATGGCGACACCGTCAATATCGATATCACCGTGATCAAAGATGAATTCCACGGCGATACCAGCAAAATGTTTTATGTAGGCAAACCGACCGTTAAAGCTCAGCGCCTAATTGATCTAACCTATGAAGCGATGTGTACCGGCATAAACATGGTAAAACCAGATGTCACACTTGGCGACATAGGCCATGCAATACAAACATTTGTGGAAAAGAATAAATGCTCTGTGGTAAGAGAATATTGCGGCCATGGCATTGGTAAAAATTTCCACGAAGACCCTCAAGTGCTGCATTATGGTAAACCCAATAGTGGAGATAAATTAGCTCCCGGCATGACATTTACTATTGAGCCCATGGTTAATGCAGGTAAACGTCATGTTCGTCTGCTACCAGATCAATGGACCGTGGTAACTAAAGACCACAGCTTATCTGCTCAGTGGGAACATACCATTCTAGTGACAGAAGACGGTTTTGAAGTATTGACACGCCGTCCTGAAGAGTATTGGGCATAAATGCCCAACTTAACTCCGCCTCCAACATTTATTTCCAGGCATTCTTGGTGGCCAAGCGAAGATGAACAATGGATTGAATTTAAATCCTTTCCACAGAAACATAGAGAGTTTGTACAAACCATTCAAGAAGTGGTTATTGATGCATTTAATGAAGGTGCCGCAACATCTGAAGTTATCATTGGCTATGCCATCACTATTGATTATTTATTGTGGTATGCATGGTTTACACACGATTTACATAAAACTAATGCAACACTACTTGCAGTCGGCGGGTATGGTCGCGCCGAATTGCATTTACATTCAGACATCGACTTAATGGTGTTACTAGATAAAAATTTCAGCGACCAAGATAAAGAAAATCTCTCCTCATTTTTAACTTTCCTATGGGACAGCGGTCTAGATGTAGGGCACTCAGTCAGAACCGTTAAAGAAGCTGTCGAGGAATCCAAAAAAGACATCACCGTTATCAGCAGCATATTGGAAGCCAGAGCATTATGCGGAAATATTGCTTTATTCAATCAACTAAAAAAAGCAACAGCCGCCAACAAGATTTGGAGTAGCAAAAAGTTCTACTTTGCCAAGAAAGAGGAAATGCAAGCTCGGCATAAAAAATATGGCGACACACTTTACCAACTAGAACCAAACATTAAAGAAGGCCCAGGAGGAATGCGCGACATTCAGTTCATTGGCTGGGTGACTAAGCGCCACTTTGGTAATCGATCACTAAGCGAATTAATTGGCAAGAGTTTCTTGCTAGAAGAAGAGTATAACCAATTAAAACATGCACAAGAATATTTATGGAAAATTCGCTTTTCACTTTATTTAATTACTCGCCGCAAAGAAGAGCGATTACTATTTGATTATCAAGTTGAACTGGCAAAAGAATCTGGGCATAGCGATTTGAATTCTAATTTAGCTGTTGAGCAATTCATGCAAAATTATTATCGCCACATCAGCGAATGCTTCCGACTCATCGAATTACTTCAAGCACACTTCGAAGAAACCTGCATCCCAAGCTTCTCATGGAAAAAACAAAAAAAGATTGGCGATTATTTCTATTCTAAAGGCGATGTCTTATTTGCCAAAGACAAATCACTATTTAATGAACATCCGAATGCACTGCTAGAAATATTCTTAACACTTCAAAAAAATGAACATATCACCAGGATTAGCAGTAATACTATTCGCTTAATCCGAGACAACCTACATCTAATTGACGATGATTTCCGTAACAACGAAATCCATAAACGTTTATTCATAGACATACTTAAGCAGCCAAGAGCAATCGCTCGCGAACTCAGTCGCATGCATCAGTTAGGTGTGCTCGGAGCATACTGGCCCGCTTTTGCACGCATTGTAGGACGCATGCAATACGACTTATATCACGTATATACAGTAGACCACCACATTCTTACCGTATTAAAAGAAGCAAGACACCTTGGCAACAAAAAACGTACCGAGGATGACATTAGTGCAATTTTTTATAATTTACCCAAGCAGGAAATACTTTATCTTGCAGCATTATTTCATGACGTCGCTAAAGGCAGGGACGGTGATCATTCCTCTGAAGGGTCACAAGAAGCAATAGAATTTTGTCTATCACATGGCCTTACCCAGTACGACGCATCGCTGGTTAGTTGGTTGGTCGAAAATCATTTGGTAATGTCTATGACTGCTCAACACAAAGATCTCAGCGACCCCAGTGTTGTTCAAGAATTTGCGGATAATGTTTCCAGCGTGATCCGCTTAGATTATCTGTATCTGCTCACAATTGCAGATATCAAAGGCACCAACCCTACGCTTTGGAACAGCTGGCGCTCTACTTTGCTGGCCGATTTATACAAATACACTTCTTTTCAATTACGCGCAGGAATAGCACGCGATACTAGCGAAATCTTAGCGGACATCAAATCTTCCGCCTCGCAGTTACTAGAAAAGAAAGGACATTCAGCCGAAGCTTGCGAAGCTTTTTGGTCAGAATTAAATGAAGAATATTTCCTAAGACATACTGACAGTGAAATTGCCTGGCAAACAGACATCATTCTCAACACTGCAGACAGAACAAAAACGCAGGTACATATTCATCATTTAATACGCAGAGGTTGCACCGAAGTTTTCATTTACAGTATTGACAGAGAATTTTTATTTGCTAATATCACCAATTGCTTACACCATCTTGATTTAAGTATTTTAGATGCACGCATTATTACTTCTAAAAAAGGGCATGCATTAAATACCTTCACCGTAGTCAACAGTAACGAGAAAGCCATCACTGACGAGAAAGTTTGCGCACAAATAGAAAAAGACATTACCAACACCTTGCTAAACAGCACCTTAGCCAGCGATTCTGCCCCCCAATTTATTTCAAGTCGCATGCGCCATTTTCAAACTGATCCTGTTATCACTATAAAAAATGCACGCCATTTAGATCACACCAGCTTACATATACACGCCACAGATCATCCTGGGCTACTCGCGGATGTTGCTCAAACTTTCGCGCTGCTTGGAATTCGAGTAATTAGTGCGCGTGTTAGTACACTTGGCGAGAAAGTTCACGATATTTTTTATATCACCAATAAAAATAATAAGAAAATATTGGACGAAAATGATCAACAAAAATTAATAAGCTTAATAACTGAAAAAATCAGTACATCACCAGAAGACTTACCCACTAGCATCAGCATTTAACATTAGCGCATACTCATGGATCCAAACCTAAACAAGCTACAGCCATACCCTTTTGAAAAATTACGCGAGCTATTTTCAAAAGGAACTCAAGATAGTGGCCTAGAGAATATTAATCTATCAATTGGCGAACCTAAAAGCCCAACGCCGAGCTTCATCAAAGAAGCTATGGCAAATAATTTAGATTACCTAGCCAATTATCCAAAAACCAAAGGTGAATTGTCATTGCGCAGCACTATCGCAGACTGGTTGGTAAATAGATTTTCATTACCACAAGATTCAATCAATCCTGAGCAACATATTTTACCAGTGAATGGTACACGCGAAGCTTTATTTGCTATTGCTCAAACCGTAATTGATCGTAACAGTAATGCCAAAGTTCTTTTACCTAATCCGTTTTACCAAATATACGAAGGGGCGGCTTATTTAGCGGGAGCTGAACCTGTGTATTTAGATTTCAGCGTCGTCGATGGTGAAGTGCCGTGTATTGACACTGTCAGCGAACAAACATGGGTGCAAATTCAACTTGTATACATATGCACGCCATCAAATCCAACAGGTGACATTATGCCACTGGCAAGTATGCAAAAACTTTTAACGCTAGCACATCAATATGATTTCATAATTGCCTCAGATGAATGTTACTCAGAAATCTATACGGATGAAAAAAATCCACCTCAAGGCTTATTACAAGCGGCTGTGGCTAATGGCGATACTGGCTACCAACGTAGTTTAGCATTTTATAGTTTATCTAAGCGTAGTAACTCACCAGGTTTACGCTCAGGCTTTGTTGCCGGTGATGCCAGTATTATTTTTCAATTTCTCAAATATCGCACTTACCACGGCTGCGCGATGCCAATCAGCGCTCAGCTCGCCAGCGCCGCTGCCTGGGCTGATGAAACTCATGTACAAGCTAATCGAACTCGTTACCAGCAGAGCTTCAATTTCGCCATTGAAGAGATAGCCAAAGAAATTGTCATTGAACAACCTCAGGCTGGATTTTATTTATGGCTACCCACCCCGATAGATGATGAACAATTCGCTCTTGGGTTATACTCCCAGCAAAATGTCACGGTGCTGCCCGGCAAATATCTTGCGCGTTCAGTGAACAATCAAAATCCCGGCGCCGATCGAGTCAGAATTGCTTTAGTTGCCACTCCAGAGGAGTGCCAGACTGCAGCACAAAGAATTACTACATATATTAAAAGCATACGTTAAGGAAACCTAAATGAGCAATATCCAAGATATTATTGAAGGCGCTTTCGAAAACCGCGCAAATATTTCACCTAGCAACGTCAGTAACGAAGTTAAAGTCGCTGTCATTGACGCCATCGGCCAACTGGATTCTGGTAAAGCGCGTGTTGCAGAAAAAGTTAATGGCGAATGGATTGTTAACGATTGGCTAAAGAAAGCAGTACTTCTATCTTTCCGCATTGAAGAAAATAGCGTAATGCCTGGCGGTGCGGCTCAGTACTACGACAAAGTACCTCCGAAGTTTGCCAGCCAGTCTGCTGAAGAATTTGAAAAAATGGGTGTTCGCATTGTGCCAAATGCAATGGCAAGACGCGGCTCATACGTCGCACCAAACACTGTATTAATGCCAAGCTTTGTGAACATTGGCGCATATGTCGATTCAGGCACTATGGTCGACACATGGGTGACTGTCGGATCATGCGCACAAATCGGTAAGAATGTTCACTTATCAGGTGGCGTAGGCATTGGCGGTGTTCTTGAGCCTTTACAAGCCGCTCCTACCATTATTGAAGACAACTGCTTTATTGGCGCACGTTCAGAAGTGGTGGAAGGTGTGATTGTTGAAGAAGGCGCTGTGATCTCTATGGGCGTGTATATCGGCAAGAGCACAAAGATTTATAACCGCGAAACAGGCGAAGTCACTTACGGTCGCATTCCGGCTGGATCTGTTGTTGTTTCAGGCAACTTACCCTCCAAAGATCGCAAGTACAGCTTGTACTGTGTTGTGATTGTGAAACAGGTAGACGAAAAGACTCGCAGCAAAGTCGGCATTAACGAATTACTTCGCAGTATCGACTAACACCTATGATTACTGTCTATGGTATTAAAAATTGCGATACAGTAAAGAAAGCATGTCACTGGTTAACGAAAAATAATATCGACTACCAGTTTCATGACTTTCGTAAAGATGGTTTAACCCAATCCAAAGTTAAACAATGGTCAAGTAAAGTTGATTGGGAAGTATTACTTAATCGTCGTGGCACCACTTGGCGAAAATTGTCTGACAACGAAAAAGATAGCATCAATAAAACCAACGCCATTAAACTAATGGCGCAACAGCCGACGTTAATTAAACGCCCTGTTATTGAACACAATAGTAATGTGATGGTCGGATTCTCTGAAGACACATACAAGCAAGCGTTTTAAAAATTATTCAGCCAGTGAGCAAAACCTTAGAACTCAGCCAACAATTAATACAAAAACCTTCCGTCACTCCCAAAGACGAAGGTTGCTTAGATTTGCTCGCAGAAAGATTAACCATTAGCGGATTCACAACACAGCAGTTACCTTTTGAAGATGTCAGTAATGCATGGATACGCAAAGGCACTGAAGGACCATTGTTTGTCTTTGCCGGCCACACCGATGTCGTACCAACAGGCCCTGAAGATAAATGGACACACCCACCATTTGCCGCCACTGTTGAAAACGGTCAGCTGCATGGGCGTGGATCTGCAGATATGAAAACAGGTATTGCAGCCATGGTTATTGCTTGTGAAGAGTTCATTGAAGAAAATCCTGATCATAAAGGTTCGATAGGATTCTTATTAACTAGTGACGAAGAAGGCCCTGCTATTAATGGCACGGTCAAGGTTGTCCGGCA
Organism: uncultured Gammaproteobacteria bacterium; assembly: GCA_951812785.1. Taxonomy (GTDB): domain Bacteria; phylum Pseudomonadota; class Gammaproteobacteria; order UBA4575; family UBA4575; genus UBA1858. The sequence goes on along the minus strand of OX638335.1, from coordinate 981,947 downwards.
TTTACAAAATAATGATATAAATATTGATTACTGTTTAGTAGGCGAGCCTTCTAGTACTAATCAAGTTGGCGATGTCATTAAAAATGGTCGACGCGGTTCACTCGGTGCGCATTTAACGGTAATAGGAAAACAAGGTCATGTGGCATATCCACATCTTGCGGTGAATCCTATTCATATCCTTTCCGATTTATTATCAGAACTATCCACAATTGAGTGGGATCAAGGTAATGATCACTTCCCTGCTACTACATTTCAAATTTCAAATGTACAAGCAGGCACGGGTGCAGATAATGTTATCCCTGGTACAGCAGAAGCCTGGTTCAATTTACGCTTCTCGACTGAAATTACGACAGATGAAATTCAACAACGCATAGAACAAGTGATTCAAAGCAAAAGCATCAATTACGAACTCACATGGCGGCTATCAGGCAATCCCTTCCTCACACCGGAAGGAAAGCTAGTTGATGCCTGCCAGCATGCAATTAAAACTGTCACCGGGAGAGACACAGAACTCTCCACCGGTGGCGGCACGTCGGATGGCCGCTTTATCGCACCGACTGGGGCTGAAGTTGTTGAGCTTGGCGTCATCAACGCCACTATCCATCAAATTGACGAACACACTGATATCAAAGAACTTAATCAGCTAAAAGCTATTTATAAAGAAGTAATTAGTTCATTGCTTAACTAAGAGTCTCTCTCAGTCTGCTTTCGACCCTTAGCGGACATGGATAATTGAAGGTCACTTATGAAATACACATTAATATTGTTCTTGGTATTTGTTTCAACGTCGCAAGCGAATGATGAAATAATTGGCCAAACACTAGGTTGTAAGGTGTCGGACTATACTCTTGCAGAAAATTCTGAGTATGTTTTACCTTTCCCTGTTGGCAAAGAATATTCGATACATCAAGGTAACTGTGGTGCGTATACACATAAGAAAGTGGAAGGTGCTTTAGAAGGTCGTTATGCCTATGATTTTACGACTCCAGTAGGCGAAGATATTTCAGCATTAAGGAGTGGAGTGGTCATAATGATAGAGGAGAGTTTTCCTGATGGAACTAATAATGCCGAACATACGAATTTTATAGCGATTAAACACAAAGACGAAAGCATTGCTGCTTATATTCATATCACTAAAAATGGCGTTCTTGTTGAATTTGGTGACCATGTTAAACAAGGTGATAAAATCGGAATCGGAGGATCATCTGGTTTTACGGGTTATGCATCGCATTTGCATTTTGCAGTCTATGAAAAAGAACATGATACATGCCAATTGAGTCTCTACGATTCAACAGATAGAACAAAGTTTTCAGTAAGAGGATGCAAATCAATACCTATTACATTTAAGAATGCTCGCCCATTAGATACGCCACTAAGGGACGGGAAAAGATATAAAGCTGTACAATATTAAAGTATTAATGACCGCTATTGCGCCGGAAGGAGACACCCAACTCTCTAGCAGTTCCATATAAAGCACCATCAGTGATACATTCTTCATTCGTGCATACTTATACTCACTAATTGAGTCGAAAGAAGAATACTTGTCTTGACGAAAAGAGCTTAATAATTGAAATAGAGAATAGGTCAATATAAACAGACCTAAATAATAATGCTTTATCAAATTAGAAAACTTCTTGGCTACTTAGTTAACAAAAAATCTGAATTAACTGACCTAAAAATCAAAGATACGCTTTTAGCTAAATACAATCCTAGACATTCATCGCAAACGTACACATTCTGACTTTGTGTTTATCCCGCTATATTCTCTGTATCCGATACATGCTATTGATCATGACAATGCAATTAAATCAACTCAAAATAGAGTTAGCATGCTTAAAGCAAATAGAAATTACTTACTCAAGAAAAAAGCACTTACTATCGATGTGCTCAACGATGCCTTGCCTTCTATTTCTGCTATCAAAGTAGTAAAACAGACTAATGAACTGCATTGCCGATGAAGGTAATGGGAGATTAGCTGCTTTACAGGAAGTGTTTTCTCCTGCCGACGGAATCACTGTCGAAGTGGAAGAATATTATTTCAAAAACCCTAGCAAGATTCTTAGACGAATAAATATAATGGATTAATCGAACAATCTGGTGGATTTTTCCAATGTTTCAGATATCAGCACTCCTTAAATGTAGTAGCTCAGACCTGATCGTACCGTTACCGGTTATTGATAGGAGTCTGTCAGTTTATGTGAGCTAAATTCTTTTCAGCCCAAATCAATTTACCATCCATTAACCTGTCCATGGGTATTCTACCACCGCCCATTTTGCCTTGATGAGTGCGTTCATTGTGATCAGTTTCTATCCAGTTGTCTTGATCTTGTTGTCAATCCTCCCTGGTTGAGTACCGTTTTTTCCTGAAGGTAATTTGATAAAACTCATTCAGAATGGTTTTATCAAAGCGCTCACAGATGCCATGGGTTTGCGGTGATCAATGTCGTTAATGGCCAGGTATCACCGATCGTCATGATGCTCCACGCGCCCACAATATTCTGTGCCTCTGTCGGTTAAACTACGTAGCATCGGCAAGGCATGCTTTTCAAAAAACGGTAGCACCTCATCAAAGAGTAGGTCTGCGGCGGTAATCGGCGTCTTAGTCGTGTAGAGTGCCGCAAAGGCGATCTTGCTGTAGGTGTCTACGAACGTTTGCGGGTATAGCCGACCAACACCTTTGAGGTGGCCTAAGTCACCAGGATGTGCCGTGTCAATCTCACCACAGGCCTCGTCATCCTGTTTCTCAAGGGCGGCGATCTGTGCATCGCTTAAGATAATGCCCTCCTTGGCAATTTCTTCTTCGAGTGCTTTGAGTCGTTTCTTGAAGTGCTCTAGAGTATGGCGCAGCCAAACGCAACGCACACCGCTACCAGCGATAAACACACCAGTTCATTGCTGCTTCGATGTCGCCCAACCGCGGGCTGTTCAATCGCTGACGTAACCACTGCATGTGCTGTGGGTTCATCCACACGGTTTTTAACATCGGCTGTTCTACGACTCTTGTCAATCCGTGAGTCAATGCCACCTTCTTCAACCCGCTCTTGATAACGATAGAATGTGTCTCGCGACACCCCCATGACTTGACAGGCGCTAGATACGTTGCCCAGTTCTTCTGCTAAGTTGAGCAAGCCCGCCTTGTGTTTAAGGATTGGATTGTTAGTATCAAGCATGAGAGTTACCTGCCTTTTTGGTTTGATTTAAAGATTTCAACACCTTTATCAAAACGGGTAACTCTCGCTTTTGCAACCCTTGCGGATTGCTAATTGTCAGATCGGGTCTGAACTATTACATCTTAATACTCCAAATAAGCATTCCGCCTGCATTTCTAATGTTTCTGCCATCCTTGGCGATCGCGCGGGAATGACGTAAGTAAGTTGTACTTTCAACCTTCTTCCCAAACTTCTAAGAACTCTTCTAAATGTGCCTCACCAGAATCACGTAATAATTGTTTCACGCGCTCTAACTTTTGCGCTAACAACCCACGACTACATCGCCCACGAATCATGTCGAATTGCAGGTAGACTAAATAGGTATTAAGTACATCAGTTTCGCAGTAGTTGCGAATTTCATCTATGGCACCTTCTTGGAATCTATCCCACACCAAACTGCCATCCATTCCGAACTTACCCGGAAAACCTAACATGGTGGCGATTTGATCTAATTTAGCACCGGCTCTGGATTGGTAATTGGCGAGCACATCCATTAAGTCTGTATGACGCGAATGGAAATGACTGATGTAATTGTTGTAACGGAATGAGCTGTCTTCATCACCCGTTTCCCAGTAACGTGGCGCTTGCACACCATGTACTAAGGAGCGGTAATTTAATACTGGCAAGTCGAAACCACCACCATTCCAACTGACTAAAGTGGGCGTATGCTGTTCTATGCCTTCATAGAAGCGTTGGATGATTTCTCTTTCATCTGAATCTTTATTACCCAGTGACCACACGTTAAGCTGGTCACGATTTTCAAATAATACTGAAATCGCTACGATTTTTTGCAAATGCAACGGCATGAATTCTGAACCGGATTTTTGAAACTGAAGATGTTGCATGGCTTTCACCACATCTTTATCAGAAAGATCATCGGCTAATTTATGGATTTTCCTTCCGGCCTCAAAGTCTGGGACGGACTCGATATCAAATACGAGTATACTCATTTTATTTTTATATATTCTTTCAGTAAAAGTGACATGCTAACAGTTCAGACGCCACAACTAAACTTCAATAGCGATGGCATTCCCTGCTCTAAGTTATTTGCCGACCCATATTTTTCACTCACTAACCCGCTTGAAGAAAGTCAACATGTATTCTTAGCCAGTACCAATATTGTTCAGCGCTGGAAGAATCAGAATTTTACGATTGCTGAACTGGGATTTGGCTTTGGCATTAACTTTATTACCACATTCAATGCTTGGCGCAAACACAACCCATCAAAGCAGAATTTACATTACGTTAGCATTGAGAAATATCCGGTGCAGCCGGCTGATCTCACCAAATGCTATGAACAATTAAATATTCCATCAGTACTGACTGAACATTTATTAAAACATTACCCGCTTCCTATTCAGGGATTTCATAGCATTGAGTTCAATCAGTATAATTTAACGCTGACACTAGTGTTTGGTGAGGCCTTAGATTGTCTTAAGCAATGCAGCTTTTTAGCAGACACTTGGTATTTAGATGGCTTTGCGCCAAACAAAAATAAAGCACTATGGACTAGCGACATCGCTAAGCAAGTTTATAGACTCACCTGCGACAACGGCACACTATCCACATACAGCGCTGCCAGCGAAGTCAGAAAATCATTCTCCCATGCTGGTTTTAATATCGAAAAGAAACTAGGCTTTGGAAAGAAGCGCGAAATGCTGGTTGGTACACTCACTAATAAGACAAGCTCTAAGTCCTACCTATTAAAAGATAAAAGCTGGCTCATTAGCCACTCTCCTAGTACTGGTCATAAACATGCGCTAGTCATAGGCGCGGGGATGGCAGGTACTGCAATAAGTGCTGCATTAGCTAAACGCGGCTGGCGAGTAACAATGGCTGATAAAAACACGTCATTAGCCAGTGAAGCTTCAGGCAATGCCAATGCGATATTAATGCCGCGGCTAAGCGCAGACCATGACATACAATCACAGTTGACTTTGTTAGGTTTTTTATACTCATTACGTTATTTAAATTATTTAAAGCAGCATTCAGATAATTTCAATTGGTATCAATGTGGCGCGATCCAAATCCCCAGAGACGATGCTCAATGGGAAAGAATGCAGCTAATTGCATCGCAAGAAAACATTCCAGAGGCATTACTCCAGCCGGTTAGCCAACAACTCGCCAGCGAATTAACGAACTGCTCTGTTGCAAGTGATGGTTGGTATTTACCCTTAGCCAGTTGGCTATCACCCACACAATTATGTGCTGCATTGATAAAACAATATTCTAAAGATATTAGCTTTCTAGCAAACACAGAAATCTGTTCCATAAAAAAACACAATTCACAATGGATTGCTTATAATCAAGATAAACAGAAAGTCTGTTCTGCAGATGCCATTATTATCGCTAACTCAATTTCTGCCAATCAGTTTTCTCAAACGCGTTGGTGTCAGTTACATCCCAGGCGCGGGCAAATTTCTTTAATCCCTGAGCAGAAGTGCAATATTCAGCCCAGTAAAATTATATGTGCTGACGCTTATATGACGCCTGCTATCAATTCTCATTACGTAGTTGGCGCCACTTTTATTACCGCTGACACATCAACTGAGATTCGGCAATCTGAGCATGAAGAAAATCTGCTTAAGCTGAATAAAATGATTCCATCCTATCGTTGTGGAAACGCGCAAGCATTGAGTGGACGCGCTGGCATACGTGCAGTGAGTACTGATCGTCTGCCTATTGTTGGACCGGTGGCCGAAGAAACCAATTTCAACACTATGTATAGAGATGCGGCATTAGGTTCTACTCACCACGCCTATCCCACACCGAAATACCATGACGGCTTGTATTTAGCTAGCGGCTTTGGATCACGCGGCTTAGCCTGGATTCCGCTATGCACAGAAGCGTTAGCTTGCTTAATTAATGACGAGCCAAGCCCGCTTAGTAAAACTCTACTTAATGCCATCCACCCAAACAGAATTCTAATGAAGAATTTAGTTAAACGCGTACAATCATCACCATGAAAAAAGCAATTGTCGTTGGATTACTAGTTTATCTAGCCATGCACTTTATTTATTTTTATCTCTCGCATGATTTTTCTTCTAGCAATCTACTAATGATTAAGTCTTCTTTCTTACTCAATTTTGCTCCATTAATAGGTGGCGTAGTTGTTGGCTACCTAAGTCATAAAGGTATATTAAATGGATTTATTGTAGGCGCCTTCGCAGGCTTAATTATTTTAAGTATTCTTCAACACAATGGAGCTAACCCTTTCTTTCATGAATTCACACCTGCAATATTATTTGATGAAGTATTTTTAAAGGCTTGTATATGTGCGGCAGACGGTGCTGTCGGAGAAAATCTTAAACGGCGTTAGCGCTGAATGCTTGCTTTATTACCCTGCTCATCGATATTAACGAAAGTAATGTTTGTTTCGAATAACACAGCATTTGATTCTGCACCTTCAACAGCCGAGTACACTTTTACATCATAAGTCAGCGATGAATTACCCATACGCAATTTTTCAACTGAAAACTTCAACACAGCACCAACTTCGATACGGTGCTTAAATTCAACATTTTCTAAGGCGACAGTGACGAATCGATTATTAGGGAAATCGACTGCCGCAGTAATATAACCAACCTCATCAATCCACTTCAGCAAGTTGCCGCCATACAATGTACCGTAGTGGTTTAAGTGTTCAGAGATGACAAATTTATAGTGTTCCATAGAATTTAATTAGATACCAAAAAGTTTTGATGCTTGATTTTAGATTTGAGTCATTATACCTGCGATACACATGCAATCTTATTTACCTCATGAGGCAGGAGCAGGATCGAAAATCCCTGTTGAAATGTAACGATCTCCTCGATCGCAAATGACACTAACAATTGTCGCATTATCAACACGCTCAGACAGTCTCAGTGCAGCCAGCAGCGCGCCCCCAGAAGATACACCACAGAATACACCCTCCTTCTGCCCAAGCTTTACCGTCATATCATCCGCTTGTTGGCGAGACACATACTCAATTCGATCAACTTTAGATTCATCAAAAATTGATGGTTCATATTTTTTTTCCCATTTCCTAATTCCTGGAATTTGCGAACCGTCTTCAGGATAAACACCGACGATTTGTATATCGGAATTTTTTTCTTTCAAGTATTTTGATGTCCCCATGATGGTGCCAGTGGTACCCATTGAGCTGACAAAATGCGTCACAGCACCTTCAGTGTCATGCCATATCTCTGGGCCAGTAGTTTTATAATGCGCCATAGGATTATCTGGATTTGCGAATTGATCCAACACTATGCCCTTGCCTTCTAACTGCATTTTCAATGCGAGATCACGTGCGCCTTCCATACCTTCGTCACCAGACACTAACACTAATTCTGCACCAAAGGCTGCCATCGCTGCACGACGCTCTATAGTCATGGTCGCTGGCATAACCAAAATCATTTTATACCCCTGCATTGCTGCTGCCATAGCTAGCGCTATTCCAGTGTTACCACTAGTAGCTTCAATTAAAGTATCGCCAGGATTAATATCACCACGTTCTTGTGCGGCTTTAATCATATATAAAGCGGGGCGATCTTTAACTGAACCAGCAGGATTATTACCTTCAAGCTTCAACAAGATGATATTGCTAGGATTCGGATTCAAATACTGCAATTTAACTAATGGTGTATTCCCGACGAAATCTGCAAGCGTTTTATAATTCATCTTTAGTTATTCTTTCGCAAAAAATAGCACATGAGCAACAGCATAAGCTCTCTCATCTGCAATCGTTAACAACGAGTGTTTATCTTTCAAATTCAAACGCAGGCTACTTTCTTCTGTAAATTTTAGCAACGGTTTGCCCAGCTCATCATGCTCCACATACATATCAGTAAAACTTAGCTGTTTGCCGATTCCAGTACCTAGCGCTTTCGCGGCCGCTTCTTTAACTGCAAACCGTTTCGCCATAAAAGCGATTAAATTAGACACACCAGATAACTCTTCTAATTCTTTTGGATTTAATATTTTTTCTATGAATTGATCTCCACGACGTTCAACAGTATCTTTAATACGCTGAACTTCGACGATATCAATTCCTGCACCGAGCAATATCATTACGCTTCGCCATCCATGGCATGACGCATGTTATGAATAGATCCTTCAAGGCCTAAAAACAATGAGTCTGACACTATTGCATGGCCTATATTAAGCTCATTCATCCCAGCAATATCTGTAATAGGTTTAACATTGCCCACGTGTAATCCATGCCCTGCATTGACTGTTAAACCTATTTCTGTTGCATGTTTTGCTGCATCTTTAATACGCTCAAATTCATGTTGCTGTTGTTGCCCATGCTTGTCTGCATAGCGTCCTGTATGAATCTCTATAATTGACGCACCAATTTCTGCGGCAGCATCAATAATTAACAAATTTGGTTCAACAAACAAAGACACTAAAATATCTTCTCCTTGCAGCACTGCAATTAAATTTGACAATCTATCTCTATGCGCCACTACATCAAGCCCACCTTCAGTGGTTAACTCTTCTCTTTTTTCCGGAACAATACAGCAATATTCAGGTTTCACTTGAATGGCTATCCTTTGCATTTCACTAGTCGCTGCCATCTCAAAATTCATGCTCGTGGTAATGACTTCACGTGCTTGATAGATATCTTTATCTTGAATATGTCTACGATCTTCTCTCAAATGCATAGTGATACCATCCGCACCGCAAGCTTCTGACACTCTTATTGCTTCCATCAGGTCTGGATAAGGAGTATTTCTAGCCTGACGCAGTGTCGCGACATGATCTAGATTTACTCCGAGTTTCACTCTATTCTTACTCATTTCTGACTCACTCAATTTACCTTTAATAATCGCCTTGTCATTAGCGGCTTTCCTTGCAGATAGTGCTTCACTAAGCCACGCAGAAATGCCTTAGCCTCAGGTAATATGTTTTCAGTCAAACTATTATCATTAAGATGAATAAGCAGGTCGCCCGACACCACATTCCACTGTGTTCGCTGGACGGCTATCTGTGTAGGCCCAAGATCAAGATCGTAACGATACAATAGTTGGGCTTCTATTTCATCGTCGCTAATATAATCATACCTGAGTTGTAGCGGATGACCCATGATTGCTAACAATCGCATCTCAAAATTTCTTAGCACATGTTCGTCAGCTGGATTATTTATCATTGAATCCAATGTGTATTCATATAAATCAAAAAGCTCTGGCTCAGGACTTAACTTTGGAATTAATTTTAAAATCAATTCATGCAGATAAAAACATTGGACTTGTGCACGAAAGTTACTTGTATAGCGAGAACGCTCATGTTCAATCTTTGTCAATAAGACCAAATCGCCACGGCCCGACCATGACAGATACATTTTTGTAAAAGGCTGTAAGTTATTATTTCCTTTCTTTCTAGCGCCTCTAGACACCATGTGTACCACACCATGCTCTTGAGTAAGCACGTATATAATCATACTCGTCTCGCGATAAGGGCGGCTATGCAACACATATGATGGTTCAAGTTCTACACGCATTGGCTTAATTACAACTCATATTCCCCAACAATCTGCGGATTGTCTTGCCAATCTTTCTTTAACTTAACCCACAGCTCCAAATGCACTTTCGATTCAACTTGTTTTTGAATGTCACCGCGCGCGCGCGAACCGATCTTTTCAAGCATTTCACCTTTACGACCTATCAGGATGGCTTTTTGCCCTTCTTTCTCCACCCATATAATCGCTGATATATTCACCCTCTCACTTTGGTTTTCATATTTTTCAACCCCTACATGGGTAGCATAGGGCAGCTCCTTTTCCAGATACATAAAAGCCGCTTCCCTAATGATTTCTGAAACAATGAATTTCTGATCTCGATCAGTTAAGTATTCTTCAGAATAATAAAATTCAGATTCAGGCAAATAGCGCTTAGCAGTTTCTATCAAATCATTAATATTATCCTCCTTCATTGCTGAAATCGGAATCATCTCTGCAAACGCAAATTTAGCTGAGAGCTTTTGCAAAATTATTAACAAGTCATCACGACGCTCTAATTTATCAATTTTATTGACTACCAATATTACCGGGCATTCAATATTTTCTAACGATCTTTTAATGTGTTCTTCTTCTTGCGTCCACTGACCTCTATCAATCAACCAAAAAACCAAATGTACTCCATGCAATACATTCAAAGCATTTTTATTTAGCACTCGATTAAGTAATCGCTTCCCTCCGAGATGAATACCAGGCGTATCTACAAATATAAATTGTTCACTTAAATCTGTTTTTACCCCCACGATTCGATGGCGTGTAGTTTGCGGTTTATAGCTTATAGATGAAATCTTCCGTCCAACCAAACGATTAAACAAAGTGGATTTGCCCGAATTAGGCCGACCAATAATGGCTACATATCCACAGCGAGTTTCCATATTGCTATCTATTTCTTTTGCAGTTTTTTCAACAGATTACTGGCCGCTAACTGCTCAGCTTTTTTCTTGCTTTTTTCTTCACCTTCGGAACTGATATCCAATTCATGAACAATGCATTTGACGCTAAATCGCTTATCGTTACCTTCTCCCCATTCCTTTAGTACGATATAATTTGGCACATCAATCTGCCTAGATTGCAAATATTCTTGTAGGCGAGTTTTTGGGTCTTTAAGCTCATCAATATCAGGAAGGCTCTCTAGCGGTTTTTCATATAGCGATTTTATAAACTTTGTAGTGAATTCAAAGCCTTTAAGCAGATACACTGCACCGAATATTGCTTCCAAACAATCTGCTAGTATTGAAGCACGGAAATGACCACCGCTTTTCTTTTCTCCCGCCCCCAGCTTCAATAAAGCACTTAATTTGGCGTCTCTCGCTAACTCAGCGAGCGCACGTTTACATACTAAATGGGCGCGCAAACGACTCAAATCACCTTCATCGCAGTCAGGGAATTTCTCGAATAGTAGATTGGCAATCACCAATCCTAATACTGCATCACCTAAAAACTCTAAGCGCTCGTTATTATCTTTACCAACGCTACGGTGAGTGAGCGCTGAATTAAACAAATTAGATGTCGTTATCTCTTCAGATAATTGTTTAAAACTCTCCACTCTTAAAACAAGGAAAGCTTATTAAGATACTCCATATAGACTGGTGTGATTTTAAGCCCTACAAATACTGCACAACTAAATAATCCAATAATCACTATCAATGCAATAACCGACATGCCTGCTTGCTTGTTAGCTAATTTCACAACAGTTACCTCACTCAATTTTCTTGCCAATGCGTCTAAAGTCAAATTGTCCTTCAGCTATATCCCAATTCATCCAAATCATAAATGCCCTACCCACCAAATTTTGGTCCGGAACCATGCCCCAAACTCGGCTGTCATTACTATTGTCGCGATTATCACCCATGACAAAATAATGGTCATCGGGCACTGTCCATGAGCTATCAATCGACAACCTCCTATCATTAATCAGCATTTCGTGATCAACAGAATTTAGGCTTTCCTGTCTTTTATTGGACCCAGACATGACACTATCCCGGCCCTTACCGATGTATGAACCCAGATCAACTTGTTTCATAGTTTCGCCGTTCACATAAATAGTTTTATCTCGGTATTCTAGTCGATCACCAGGTAGACCTATCACTCTCTTTATGTAGTCCAACGAAGGATTTTTAGGGTATCGAAACACAACAACATCGCCTCTTTCCGGTAGGTTATTAGCCCAAACCTTATTGTGAAGTACCGGCAAACGCAGCCCGTATGTAAATTTATTGACTAAAATAAAATCGCCATGTAATAACGTCGGCATCATAGAACCGGAGGGAATGCGAAAAGGCTCTGCAATAAATGAGCGCAATATAAGGACTATTAGAAGCACCGGAAAGAAAGAACGCGAATAGTCAACATACCACGGCTCCTTGTATTCACACTGTGCTTTAGAACTATTTCCCTCAATGTATTTCGCATCATAGGTCTCATTCATAATGCGCTTACGTCGCTTTTCAGCAAACACCAACTTATTTAACAGCACCACTATCCCAGTGATCAACGTGCCAATCACTAATATCAGCTCTAAATTAACATTCATAGTATGAATAACAGTTAAAGAATTGAAATAATTCGAATTGTACTAGGATACAGTGGCATCACCTATATCGAAACCTATATGCGCTGATCTTTTAACACGCTCTGTCTAAAGAATAATCTAGAAGAAGAGTAATTTACCTATGGTCGGGGTGAAAGGATTTGAACCTTCGACCCCCGCAACCCCATTGCGGTGCGCTACCAGGCTGCGCTACACCCCGAATTTCTTATATGATTTATACAGCAACACTAGCGAAGCTAGCGGCTAAGAAACTGCAGAAGGTCTTCTAACTCAGCTCGAGTTTGTTGGATAGCTTGCTGAGAATCCGAACTTGGCTTTTCAGCCTCAGCAGGCACAGCTAACTTCTGCCTTGCTCCGCCAATCGTATAGCCTTGCCCATAAAGAAGACTACGGATTTGACGAATCAGAATAACATCGTGGCGCTGATAGTATCGACGGTTACCGCGTCTTTTAACGGGTTTAAGTGTTGGGAATTCTTGTTCCCAATAACGTAGAACATGAGGTTTTACGTCACAAAGCTCACTCACCTCACCAATCGTAAAATAACGCTTGGTAGGGATGGCAGGCAATTCGCTATTGTTGCTGGCTTCCAGCATATTCTTCTACCCTTGATTTTAGTTTTTGCCCAGGACGAAATGTTACTACTCGTCGAGCTGTTACGGGTATTTCTTCTCCAGTCTTTGGATTTCGACCAGGGCGCTGGCCCTTATCTCGAAGTATAAAGTTACCGAAACCGGATAATTTAACTTCCTCACCTTCCTCAAGCACCAATCGAACTTCTTCAAAGAAGACTTCTACCAATTCCTTGGCTTCTCTTTTATTAAGGCCGAGCTCCTCAAATAAATTCTCAGCCATATTTGCTTTTGTCAGCGCCATAGTATTTAGCCGCTTCTCAACTTCACGTTAAATTTACTTGCCAGAAGAGAAATGATGTCTGTCATGGTTTGCTCTATTTGCTGTTCTGTAAGAGTGCTAGAAAAGTTCTGTAAAATCAAGCCTAAAGACACGCTTTTTGCTCCAAAAGGCACGCCTTCGCCCTGATAAACAGAAAATATAACAATCTCTCGCAACTCACTTATTTGTAAACCGAATATTTCATCCAACAGTTGCTGTGTAGGCGTTTCCACAGCCAGTAGAAACGACAAGTCACGCCTCACCTGAGGAAACTTAGACCAAGTCTTAAACCTCGAAATAGGCGTATTCGTTAGCTTCTCATCGATTTTTAGCTCGAAAACTACCACTTCTCGCTTAGCCAAACCCAATGGCTTTAATATTTTGGGGTGCAAACTACCGATCACACCTATAGGTTGATTATCTATAGCAATTTGTGCTGTTTTCCCTGGATGCAATCCTTGTTGGCTATGAGTTTGATAGCTAATTCTATCTGTCAAACCCAATTTCTCAAATAACTGATCAAGATTGCCCTTCACATCATAAAAATCGACCTGCCTAGTCTCTAACCCCCATTGTCGAGGATTGACCTCACCGACTGCTACGCCGGCAATCACTTCTGTTTGCTCTAAGCCATTTGCAGACATCAGGTATTTGCGTCCAACTTCAAATAATTTTGCTGTAGCGTGTTGACGCTTTAAATTGTGACTCGCTGCTTCACATAGACCCGGCCAGATACTGGTACGCATATTAGAGAGACCAGTTGAAATAGGGTTTGCTAATTGCTTGGGCTCTCTATCGCAGAACAACAGACAATTCTTTTGCTCGGTGAAACTAAACGTCACCGCCTCGTTATAACCCAATGCTGAAAAATTCTCTTGAAGAGAAAATATAGCATCTGATTTTTTCTTGCCTCCAGAAATAGCTACATTTGCCGAAAGTGCTTGTGTTGGAAATTGATCGTAACCTTTAAGACGTGCAATCTCTTCAATCAAATCAACATCAACGTCAATATCGAAACGATAACTTGGTGCAGTCACAAGAATACGATCATCACCAGCTAGCTTAACGATACAATGCAATCCTTCCAATATACTAGTCACTTCAGCAACATCAACCTCGATACCCAATACTCTAGTGACTTTGGGAATCGATAGTGAAATCTCACTACATACCGGCAAATATTTTTTACTAGTGATTTCATTTACCGGACCCACCACTGCACCAGCATGAGTTTTAACAAGTTCACTAGCACGCTCAATGGCGCGCATAGCTAACTCAGGGTCAACACCACGTTCAAAACGATGCGACGATTCTGTATGTAACCCAAAGTCACGCGCTTTACCTGCTATTGCGAGAGGATTGAAGTAAGCGCATTCTAGAAATATATTTTTTGTCTCCAGCTGTACAGCAGAATCATTACCTCCCATCACGCCCGCAAGCGCTAATGCTTGCTTTGCATCTGCAATGACTAGATTATCTTTTTCCAGTGATATTTCTTTACCATCTAACAAGACTAACTTCTCACCCGCTTGCGCCATGCGCACAACGACTTTCTTGTTAAGCTTATCAAGATCAAATGCATGCATCGGCTGACCGAGTTCTAGCATGACGTAATTGCTAATATCGACAATAATATTAATACAGCGTATACCACCACGACGCAGACGTTCTTTCATCCATGGAGGAGTATTTGCAGCAGCATTAACACCACGAAGAACGCGTCCGCAATAACGCGGGCATGCTTCTCTACTTTCAACTTCTATCGCAAATTGATCATCATTGTCTTTTTTAACGCTCGATATTTCTGGTGTGTTAATTGGTAATTGGTAAAGCGCAGACACTTCTCGCGCAATACCTTCTATGCTTAAACAGTCAGAACGATTAGGAGTTAGATCAATATCGAACACGACATCGTTCAAGTCTAGCGCATTCATCAGCGAAACGCCGATAGTTAAACTATCATCTAGCTCAAGGATTCCTTCACCCTCTTCCTCTATACCTAACTCGGTGGAAACACATAGCATTCCGAATGACTCTACGCCACGTAATTTAGCTGCTTTTATTTTCACATCACCAGGCAACTTTGCCCCTTCGGTAGCTAATGCGGTAATTAATCCTGCACGTGCATTTTTTGCTCCGCATACAATTTGCCGTATTTCATTATTACCAACTCTGACTTGGCATACTTGCAACTTATCTGCATCAGGGTGAGGTTCAACTGATTCAATCTTAGCGACAATCACACCTGTCAAATCTGGTGATGCTGCTGCAATACCATCAAGCTCTAAACCAGCCATGGTCAATTGATGCCCAAGCTGCTCGCTTGTTACCTCTGGATTCACCCACTGTCGCAACCAATTTTCGCTAAATTTCACGCCAACACTCTCATATTATTCATCAATACTTACGCAGAAAACTGGCGCAAGAAGCGCAAATCATTTTCATAAAACATTCTTAAATCACGCACATCGTAGTACAACATGGCGAGGCGTTCTACGCCGACACCAAATGCAAAACCATTATATTTATTAAGATCGATACCCACTTTACTAAACACATTGGGATGCACCATGCCGCAGCCCATCACTTCCAGCCAATTTGAATTGCCTTGCTCATCGTGCCACTCAATATCTACTTCTGCTGACGGCTCCGTGAATGGAAAGTACGAAGGTCGAAAACGAATACCTAATTGGTCATTCTCAAAAAAGGCATGCAAGAACTCAATAACTAAGCCTTTAAGTTGCGCAAAGTTAACATCTGTATCAACCAACAAACCTTCTACTTGATGAAACATCGGACTGTGAGTGATATCAGAATCACATCGATATACTCGACCTGGTGCAATAATACGTATCGGCGGTTGCGAGTTCTCCATGGTGCGAATTTGCACTGAAGAAGTATGTGTACGCAGCAATAAGCCATCATCAAAATAAAACGTGTCATGCATGGCGCGCGCAGGGTGATGTGGAGGAATATTTAGCGCTTCAAAGTTATGAAAGTCATCTTCAATCTCTGGACCGTCAGCCACTTCAAATCCGTGACGCTGAAATAATTTTTTGATTCTACGCAGAGTAATGGTGACTGGATGCAAAGTGCCAATTGATGAAGTTCTGCCCGGTAAAGTGACATCAATTGCTTCAGATTTTAATTTTTCCGCAGTGGCAGTTTCTTCCAGGAGAGTGGATCGCTGTTCTAGCTTCGATTGTATTTCTTGCTTAACTTCATTGATACGTTGGCCCGCGGCGGGACGCTCTTCTGCTGACAACTTACCAAGAGATTTTAATTGCTCTGTGATCAGTCCTTTTTTACCAAGATAATGGACGCGCAGCTCTTCAAGCGCTTTTAACTCAGATGTCGCTTCAATCTCGTTACTGGCAGTTTGTAATAATTTATCGAAGTCGCTCATAAAATTAGACTATAGAAACGTAAGTGTTATAACGTGTTTAGACTTCCCCAAATAAAAAGGGAAAGGTTAAGCCTTTCCCTTATACAACTAAAACCAAAATAGCGAAACTTATAGCTGCGCTTTAGCTCTCTCTGCTAACTGTCCGAATGCAGCAATATCATGTACCGCCAAGTCAGCTAATACTTTTCTATCCACTTCAATTGATGCTTTCTGCAAGCCGTTAATTAAACGGCTGTATGAAATGTCAAACTGACGTGCCGCTGCATTAATTCGCACAATCCATAGAGAACGGAACTGTCTTTTTCTTTGACGACGATCACGGTATGCGTATTGGCCTGCTTTTGTGACTGCTTGTTTAGCAACACGATAAACGTTTTTACGCGCACCATAGTAACCTTTAGCTTTTGCTAATACTTTCTTGTGTCGTGCACGTGCGGTAACACCGCGTTTTACCCTAGACATTACTTATTTCCTTTAAATATATTAAGCGTAAGGCAGCATTCTACGAATCATTGGTGTATCTACCGCCGTTACAACATCAATAGAACGCAAATGACGCTTACGTTTGGTGCTTTTCTTAGTCAAAATATGACGTAAATGCGATGGTTTGCATCTAAACTTTCCAGTCGCAGTTTTTTTAAAGCGTTTTGCTGCGCCTCGGTTTGTCTTTAATTTAGGCATTTCCTAACAGTCCTATAATAATTATGTAACTACTTTAGCTTCTTCAATGGTGATAACACCATGATTAGCTGTCTTCCTTCCATTTTGGGACGTTGTTCTACGTCACCATACTCACTCAAATCTGCTTCAATCCTATCAAGCAACTGAGCGCCTAATTCTTTGTGCTGCATTTCTCTGCCGCGGTAACGAATAGTGATTTTAGTTTTATCACCATCCTGCAAAAACTCAGTCAACTTCCGTAGTTTAACCTTGTAATCGCCTTCTTCAGTCCCGGGTCGAAATTTAATTTCTTTAACCTGAATCTGCTTTTGCTTCTTTTTCGCTTGATGAGCTTTCTTATTCTGCTCAAACTTAAACTTGCCGTAGTCCATAACGCGACAAACCGGCGGCTGTGCATTAGGCGATATTTCGACAAGATCAAGTGCGGCTTCACCCGCAATTCGTAACGCTTCTACCGTAGCAACTACACCAACATTTTCACCTTCGGCATCTATCAATCTAACATTTGGATCCAATATGTCTTCGTTCATGCGAACGTCTTTACTACCGCTGATATGCTGCTCCTATGAACTAATGTGTCCGCCGCTTGCTATCATTGGCAAATAATACTACTAGCTCCTCAATACTCATTGAGCCTAGCTCTTCACCTTGACGCGTACGAACGGCCACAGACTGCGATTCCACCTCTCGATCACCTACGACCAACAGATATGGAACGCGTTGAATTGTGTGCTCGCGAATCTTATAACCTATCTTTTCATTTCTCAAGTCGAGATTCACTCGAAAGCCTTCATTTATCAGCATTTTTTGTACTTTTTGTACATATTTGGCCTGAGCATCAGTAATATTCAATACAACAGCCTGAATTGATGCCAACCAGAGCGGCATATTCCCCGCGTGATGCTCGATTAGTATACCGATGAATCGCTCTAAAGATCCAAGTATTGCTCGATGAATCATCACCGGGGTTTTCCGCGAACCCTCTTCGCTGACGTAACTCGCGTCAAGTCTCGTAGGCATTGAGAAATCCAACTGGATTGTGCCGCACTGCCATCTGCGCTCCAGACTATCACGCAAGGTGAATTCGATCTTAGGGCCATAAAACGCACCCTCACCTGGCTGCAAAACATACTCCAGGCCTTTATCTTCCAAAGCCACTTTGAGACTGGCCTCGGCTTGATCCCATAAAGACTCTTCACCAACACGTTCTTCAGGTCGAGTGGACAGTGCTAATTCGATTTGATCGAAACCAAAGTCCTTATAAACATCAAACGTAAGATCAATCAGCTCAGCAACTTGTTGCTGCAACTGATCTTCTGTACAAAATATATGAGCATCATCCTGAACAAAGCGCCGTGCACGCATCAAGCCATGTAAAGTTCCAGACGGCTCGTTACGGTGCACAATTCCAAACTCAGCAATTTTATAAGGCAAGTCGCGATAACTTTTCAAGCCTTGATTGAACAATTGCACATGGCATGGGCAATTCATCGGCTTAACGGCAAACTCTCGATTTTCTGACTGTGTTGAGAAAATCATGTCGCCAAATTTATCCCAATGGCCAGATTTCTCCCATAAACTACGATCTAACACTTGCGGTGTATGCACTTCGTTATAGTTATGTGTAGAAAGTTTATCGCGAATATATTGCTCGATAATACGATATAACTCCCAACCTCGCGCATGCCAAAACACCATACCCGGCGCTTCTTCTTGAAAGTGGAACAAATCCATCTGCTTACCCAAGCGGCGATGATCACGTTTTTCAGCTTCTTCTATACGCTGGATATATTGCTTGAGTTGCTTTTTATCTGGCCATGCTGTGCCATAAATACGTTGCAGCATTTGGTTGTTTGAATCACCACGCCAATAAGCGCCCGCCAGTTTAGTTAGCTTAAACGCACGCAAATGCTTTGTATTTGGAACGTGTGGCCCACGACACATATCTATGTATTCTTGATGGTAATACAAAGCAATAACTTCACCATCAGGAATTTGACTGGCAATTTCTACTTTATACGATTCACCACGCTCAGCGAAAACAGCAACGGCTTCTTGTTTTGAAACCACTTTTCGAATGACATCGTAATCTTCATTAACCAATTCGCTAATACGCTTTTCTATCGCCTCTAAATCTTCTGGCGTAAAACTGCGCTCGTAGTCTATATCGTAATAAAAGCCGTTTTCGATGACTGGGCCAATCGCCATTTTTGCAGTCGGAAATAGTTGTTTGACCGCGTGCCCGATCAAATGAGCAAATGAGTGACGAATAATTTTTATGCCTTGTTCATCTTTGCTAGTAATGATAGACAAATCTGCATCTTCAATAACTTCTACACAGGCATCGACTAATTGTCCGTTAACTCTTCCAGCAATAGTGGCTTTAGCCAGACCAGGACCAATGGACTGCGCTACTTCAGCAACAGTGACAGGATTATCAAAGGATTTTGTATTGCCATCAGGCAAAGTGATTTGAGGCATATTGTTCTCCAGTGGTGACCCATACTAAAGGCCACATGATTTTAATATTGTATAACTACGAGATTATTTAAATCTGGAATCTCGTTCACGCAAACTAAAAAATATATTGTTTGGCTGCGCCGATCTTTGCTTGCGACGACTACCCAGTCGCACGTGTGGTAGGCACGATTGGATTCGAACCAACGACCCCCACCATGTCAAGGTGGTGCTCTAACCAGCTGAGCTACGCGCCTGCAACTTACGCTTGATGATCCCAGCGCTCCAACAGGATTGCGAAAGGTAGCACAGTCAAACTACGATTTGTAGCTAGCCCAATAGAAATACCAAAGTAGAGGGTCTAGCTGGCCTCTATGTCTGGCGTACCCAAGACAAAGTTCTTTAAGCGATGAATTTCATCCCTGACTCTTGCCGCATCCTCGAATTCTAAATTGCGGGCAAAATCATACATTTTTTGTTCAAGCTGCTTAATCTGCTTGACGGCCAGCTCAGGCGTCAGCACTGCATAATCGCCACTGACATCGGCAATTTCATGCATTTGTTTATAACGCTGCTGATCATAGCGAGATTGCGCACCCTCCATAATATTGCCGATAGACTTTTGAACACTATAGGGCGTGACATTATGTTTCTTATTATACTTTTGTTGTCTTTCTCTGCGTCGATCTGTTTCTTCAATCGCGCGTTGCATAGAACCAGTGATTTTGTCTGCATATAAAATGGCTTTGCCGTTCAGGTTTCTCGCCGCACGCCCAATGGTTTGAATTAATGATCTATCAGATCTTAAAAAACCTTCTTTGTCAGCATCAAATATCGCCACTAATGAAACTTCTGGAATATCTAAACCCTCACGTAATAAGTTAATTCCCACCAAGACATCAAATATACCTTTACGAAGGTCTTGAATAATCTCCACTCGTTCAACAGTATCAATATCGGAATGCAGATATCTAACACGCGCTCCATTCTCTTCTAAATATTCCGTCAAATCTTCTGACATTCGTTTGGTCAGTGTAGTAATTAATACGCGTTCACCTTTTGCCGCTCGCTCATTAATTTCTGACAAAGCATTATCAACTTGCGAGGCTACTGAACGTATCTCAATGACCGGATCAATTAGGCCCGTCGGCCGAACAAGCTGTTCTACAACTTGTGAAGACCTTTCAATTTCGTAATTACCCGGCGTGGCAGATATGTAAATTACCTGAGGAGATAATTCTTCAAATTCCTCAAACTTTAGCGGCCGATTATTTAATGCAGAAGGTAAACGAAATCCATATTCTACTAGTGTGCTTTTGCGAGAACGATCACCTTTATACATACCACCAAACTGGGGTACCGACACGTGACTCTCATCCATCACCATTAACGCATTATCAGGAAGATAATCTAATAAGCACGGAGGTGGTTCACCGGGTCCTCGACCACTCAAATAACGCGAGTAATTTTCAATACCGTTGCAATAACCTAACTCTTGCATCATTTCCAAATCGTATTGAGTCCGCTGTTCAAGGCGTTGCGCTTCCACTAACTTCTCTGTCCCTCTCAAGCCATCCAGACGATCTTTAAGCTCTTCTTTGATTGAGGCTATTGCCTCAAGTATTACCCCTCTAGGTGTCACGTAGTGTGATTTAGGATAAACCGTCAATCTGGGCACACGTCTTAACACTTCACTAGTCAAAGGATCGAAGTAACTTAGTTGTTCTATTTCATCATCGAATAACTCAATACGAATCGCTTCGCGCTCTGATTCCGCCGGATGCACATCAATGACTTCCCCACGCACACGGAATGTTCCGCGTTTTAGCTCTATATCATTGCGCTTATATTGGAGTTCAGTTAGACGTCGTAGTAATGCTCTTTGATCTGTAATATCACCACGATCAAGATGTAACACCATATTCAAATATGAGCGTGGATCACCCAAACCATAAATTGCCGAAACAGTGCCTACAATAATGGTATCATTGCGCTCAAATAGTGCCTTGGTCGCCGATAAACGCATCTGCTCAATATGATCATTTACCGAAGCATCCTTCTCAATAAAGGTATCGCTTGAGGGCACATAGGCTTCGGGTTGATAGTAATCGTAGTAGGAAACAAAATACTCGACCGAGTTACGTGGAAAGAATGATTTCATCTCTCCATATAATTGCGCAGCTAAAGTTTTATTTGGTGCTAAAATAATTGTTGGTCGCTGCACATGCTCTATCACCTTTGCAATAGTAAAAGTTTTACCTGAGCCAGTTACTCCCAGTAAAGTTTGCTGTGCAAGGCCATCGTTTAAACCCTCAACTAATTCTGCAATAGCAGTAGGCTGGTCACCTGACGGTTCAAATGATGATTCAATTCGAAATTCTTTAGCCATTTACTTTATCGACACCGGTAAAATACAGTATGATCACGGCCCGAAATCACACTGAAACATCTGTTAGGAAAATTTACACAATTGAACATTAAATTAGCTTCTCGCGTGCGAAGAATCAAACCTTCCCCTACATTAGCGGTTACCGCAAAGGCCCGCCAGCTTCGCCTTGAAGATGTGGACGTCATTAATTTAGCCGCCGGAGAGCCTGACTTTGACACCCCAGACCATATTAAACAAGCTGCCATAGATGCTATACAGTCGGGCCAAACAAAATATACCGCGGTTGATGGGACGAACTCACTTAAAACCGCAATTATTGATAAGTTTGCGCACGACAATGGGCTTTCATATTCGCCTAAAGAAATTTTAGTGTCTAATGGTGGCAAGCAAAGCTTTTATAATTTATGTCAAGCCGTAATTGAGAAAGGCGATGAAGTCATCATCCCTGCACCATATTGGGTCTCATATCCGGATATGGTGTTATTAGCAGACGGCATCCCGGCTTTTATAGTGGCAGACCATACACAATCTTTTAAAATCACTGCGAAACAACTCACCAATAAAATCAGCACTAAAACCAAAATGCTAGTGTTAAATAGCCCTTCAAATCCTACGGGGGCAAACTACACAGAAAGCGAACTCAAAAGTTTAGCTGGGGTATTAATCAAAAATCCGCAAATTTTAATTGCCACTGACGATATGTATGAACACATATTGTTTAAGGGCAAAAAATTCAGCAATATTTTGTCAGTATGCCCTGAATTGAAATCAAGAACGTTAGTACTTAATGGGGTATCAAAAGCTTACTCAATGACCGGGTGGCGTATCGGCTATGCAGCAGGCCCAGCAAATATTATTGAGGCCATGAAAAACATTCAGTCCCAAAGTACTTCTAATCCTTGCTCGATCTCCCAAGCGGCAGCCGAAGCAGCGCTGTCGTCAGACCAACAGTGTGTAAGTAATATGAGTGCTGCTTTTGAAGAACGTCATGATTTCGTAGTCGAAGAATTAAATAAAGTAAATGGTATAACCTGCTCTCAGTCACAAGGTACTTTCTATTGCTTCGCCAATATAGATGAAGCAATCAAGCAAACTGAAAATGTAAAAAATGATGCTGAATTTGCGACTTACTTATTGACCAAATGTGGCATAGCCGTGGTACCAGGCACTGCTTTTGGTTTGCCAGGGTACATGCGTATTTCTTTCGCCACTTCAAAAGATAAACTAGCCGATGCAACACAACGGCTTAAAAAAGCATTAGGTTAACTGGTCGTACGCTACCCGCAATAATTGCAGGTAGCATACGACCAGTTTTTTATTCGCCAGAACTAACTTCAGCGTAAACTGTACTAGTATTCATTTTCAGCCAACCTAATTTGGTGACCTTCATATTCCATTATCGTAACACTACTCACCCAAAATTCTCCTTAATCCCTAAGTCTCCATGACGTTCCTTCGGCTACTGTATTAAGTTCAACAGCACACAAAAAAACCGTACCGATTGTAAATTATCTGATGATCTGTGCCTAAAGTAGGAATAATAAGCCCGTTGATTAACACTGAAAGTGAATTACCTAACGCATTAACTCTCATATACTATTAGCAGTCCACATTTCTATATAATTCACTAGCTGATGAGATAAACGTTAGGGAAATTACGATATTCGATAGAAAATCTGAGAGTTGACCGAAACAGTAGAGACCAGTAACATTCCGGCCTTCCTGATCCTCGGTAGCTCAGTTGGTAGAGCGGGTGACTGTTAATCACTAGGTCGGCGGTTCGAGCCCGTCCCGAGGAGCCAATTTTACGAGTAATTCCTACTCGTAAGTTAATCATGGCGCAGCCATTCGAAATTGCTTTTACCCCAATTTAACCAATAGCAGAATTCAGCTCTTATGAGATTGTCGGCTGAAGTGTAAAATCAGCCCTTAAGATTTTTCAAATATTCAGAAAACTCACTGCCAATCTCAGCATGCTTCATCCCGTATTCAACCGTAGCCTGCAAGTAACCAAGTTTACTACCGCAATCATAACGAGTACCTTCGAACTCATAAGCATAAACAGATCTGGATTTTATTTGGTTTGCCATTGCATCCGTTAACTGCAGTTCGCCACCTGCCCCAGTATCAGTTTCTTCCAAGATTTTAAATATAGAGGCATCTAATATATATCTCCCCACTACGGCGATATTAGACGGTGCTTCCTCTGGTTTAGGTTTTTCCACTATTCCAGAGATTCTCCATAATTTATCGCCCACTTCATCACCAGAAACAATCCCGTAACTACCAACATTTTCTTGAAGCACTTTCTGCACACCAATGACACCACTATTTTCTCGTTCATAGATATCCACCATTTGCTTTAAACAACCATGTGGGTGACTGTCAATAAGATCATCAGCCAATATCACCGCAAACGGCTCATCACCAATTACCGGCTTCCCACGCAGTACAGCATGACCCAAACCCAAAGCCTCGGGCTGACGAATATAAATACATGAAATATTTGATGGAAGGATGTTGCGAACAACATCCAACATAACAGTTTTACCACTAGCCTCCAATTCAGTCTCTAACTCGTAAGCTTTATCAAAGTGATCGGATATCGAGCGCTTACTTCTTCCAGTAATGAATACTAACTCTTCAATACCTGCATTGACTGCTTCTTCCGCGGCGTACTGAATTAGCGGCTTATCAACAACAGGTAACATCTCCTTAGGATTCGCTTTGGTTGCAGGTAAAAAACGAGTACCCATGCCTGCGACAGGAAATATTGCTTTGCGAATCTTTTTCATAAAGTCCATCTCAGAAGTAATTTTTATTCCAAGATTATACCCAATTGCTCTGGCGATATAAACAAAAAGGGCCTGCTGTGACGCAGGCCCTTAATTAGCTTGGAAGTATAGAATAGTTACTCCAACAAAATATTTTCCTCGTTCTTCTCTAGAGTAGCGGCACCGATGCCTTTTACATTAAGCAATTGGTTTTGAGTTTGAAAACCGCCAATTTTGTCACGATATTGCACAATAGCTTGGGCTTTTTTCAACCCCACACCCTTTAAGTTATCAGCTAATTGTTGAGCAGTCGCTTGGTTAATATTGGCAGGTGAAGCTGCCAACGGACCAGTAATAAACAACGCAACCATGAATGCTGCTATAAAAAATAATTTTCGCATGAAGTTTCTTCGATGTATTTGATTATTAGAAATTCACGCTTAATCTAGTAAGCGTGAATTTAGTTTCATTAAAGTCATCGAATCAGCGTAAACGAACAGCGTGCATTACGCACTAATGAACGCTTTTTGAAACACCTCTAAAGCAGCACAAGGATCTTGTGCCTGTGTGATGGGTCGACCTACTACAATATGCGTCACGCCTGCTGCACGCGCATCTGAAGGACTGACAATTCTTTTTTGATCATCCTGGTTGTCACTCGGCAAACGAATCCCGGGAGTAACGATCATGAAGTCTGAATTACTTTGCGCACGAATCGATGCTGCTTCTTGTGCCGAGCAAACAACACCATCTAGATTTGCTTGTTCAGCCAGCGCAGCCCACTTAGCGACAACATGTTCAATTTCCCCACCAACACCAGACAATGTATCTTGATTCATAGACGTTAGCACGGTGACTGCAATCAACTTTGGTTGAAATGATGCATCATGCTTATCAATTGCTTCGCGTGCCGCTAACATCATTCTACTACCACCAGAAGCATGCACATTCAGCATCCATACACCCAGCTTACTTGCAACACTACACGCTTGAGCAACTGTATTAGGAATATCGTGAAACTTAAGATCAAGAAATACCTTAAACCCTTGAGTCACCAACTTTTCAACAAAGCGAGGACCACCGGATAAGAACAGTTCAAAACCAACTTTTAAAGCACAAGAATCCAATTGGATTTTATCAACAAACTGTAGCGCTAGCTCAGGACTAGGGTAGTCCAACGCAACAATCACCATGCGATTAATCATTATTGAATATCATGAGAAAAAGGTTGTGCAAATTAAACAAGCGGATTAACAATGTGCGTTAAACCAAAACAATGATTGTAGATTAACTATTGTCGTCTCAATCCAAGTCTTTGTTAACACGCTCTCTTAATTCTTTTCCAGGCTTGAAATGCGGAACGTACTTCCCAGGAAGGGAAACAGTCTCTCCGGTTTTAGGGTTTCGACCCTTACGAGGCGGTCGAAAATGTAATGAAAAGCTACCGAAGCCCCTGATTTCAATGCGCTCTCCTGAAGAAAGCGCATCACTCATTTGTTCAATGACGCTTTTAACTGAAAGTTCTATATCTTTATGTTGCAGATGATTTTGCTTTTGTGCAATTTTTTCTATCAACTCAGATTTGGTTATTACATTACCCACCGAAGAGACCCTTTATAATGATTGATTATTATTAGTCGCCCATCTGTTCCTTCAGAATATCTCCCAAAGAAGTTGAGCCGCCGCTACTGTTACTACTGTAGTCAGACAGCACATCTGCTTCTTCTTGCTCTTCCTTAGCTTTAATTGAGAGAGTCAATGCGCGTGTCTTACGGTCGACGCCGGTGAATTTGGCTTCAATCGCTTCGCCTTCTTTCAACACAGTACGCAAATCTTCAATTTTGTCGCGAGCATATTCAGTTGCTCTCAACACACCGTCGATACCTTCAGCTAATTCAACTGTCGCTGCTTTGACATCAACTTCTTTAACGACACCATTAACAATTGTGCCTTTAGCATGTTCTGCCAAGTAAGCTGACAATGGATCTTTATCAAGCTGCTTAATGCCTAATGAAATTCGCTCACGCTCAGCATCCACCGCGAGTACGATAGCTTCAATTTCTTCACTCTTCTTAAAGTTGCGAATAGCATCTTCGCCAGTATCACTCCAAGAGATATCCGATAAATGCACCAAACCATCAATGCCGCCATCAAGACCAATAAAGATACCAAAATCAGTAATTGATTTGATTTGACCACTCACTTTACTTCCCTTGTCATGCGTTGCTGCGAATTCATCCCAAGGGTTTGATTGACATTGTTTGATACCTAAAGAAATTCGGCGACGCTCTTCGTCAATATCCAATACCATGACTTCTTTTTCGTCGCCTAGCGCAACGATTTTAGCTGGATTAACGTTTTTACTCGTCCAATCCATTTCAGACACATGGACAAGCCCTTCAACGCCATCTTCAATTTCAATGAAACATCCATAATCAGCAATATTGGTCACTTTACCGAAAGTTCTCGAACCTTCTGGGAAACGTCTCATTAAATCTGCCCATGGATCAGAACCAAGTTGCTTCAATCCAAGAGATACGCGCGTCTTTTCTTTATCAAACTTCAACACTTTCACTTCAATTTCGTCACCAATAGCAACGACGTCTGAAGGGTGCTTAACACGTTTCCATGCCATATCAGTGATATGTAGTAATCCGTCTACACCACCTAAGTCTAAGAATGCACCGTAGTCAGTTAAGTTCTTAACAATACCTTTAACTACGCTGCCGTCTTGCAGACTTTCCAATAAAGTTTCACGCTCAGCGCTGTATTCCGTTTCAACTACTGCACGACGTGATACCACAACGTTGTTTCTACGCTGATCAAGCTTAATCACTTTAAACTCTAACTCTTTACCTTCTAAATACGCCGTATCGCGAACTGGTCTCACATCTACTAGTGAACCCGGAAGGAAAGCACGGATATCTGGTAATTCAACAGTAAATCCACCTTTAACTTTTCCAGTGATAATACCAATAATAGATTCACCAGACCCGGTAATGCGTTCAAGCTCACTCCACGCTTTAGCACGACGTGCTTTTTCACGTGATAGGCGAGTTTCACCATAACCGTCTTCTACCGCATCTAGCGCAACTTCAACGACGTCACCCACCGCAACATTTGTTTCACCACGCTCATTTTTGAACTGGTCAATTGGAATAACGCCTTCGGACTTAAGTCCAGCATTGACCACAACAACGTCGTTTCGAATATCAATAACAGTTCCATTGACAATGGAACCAGGTTTCATTTTTAGATTAGTAAAACTCTCTTCTAATAATTCAGCAAAACTCTCACTCATAAATTTTAAACTTTAATATATATAATACTTGTTAGTTAATTAAAAATTGACTCTACTTATTCCATAAACAAACGTTCTCGAACGTATGCAGCCGAGCTACTCACTACGGTTTCAATAGACATTTTTGTAGAATCAATCACCATTGCATCTTTGGCCGCAACCAAAGGAGCCGTACTACGCGCACGATCGCGCTCATCTCGCGCACGAATGCTGTCGAAAAGGTGACCAAAACTAGCACTAATTCCTTGAGCAATCAACTGTTTATATCGCCTTTGGGCTCTTTCTTCACAGCTCGCATCAAGAAAAATCTTAACTTTTGCCTGTGGGAACACCACAGTACCCAGATCTCGACCATCTCCAATCAATCCTGGCACAGCTTGAAATCTTCGCTGTAATGCCAAAAGTTCTTTTCTGACTTCACTGATCGTAGCCACTTGTGAGGCATAACTAGAGCATTCTTCAGACCTCAAGCTGGCGTCGATATTTTCGCCATCAATATGAGCTGCAAAACCTTCTTGTTGTGGAAACTCCAGCGACAGTTGGCTGGCTAGTTCAATCAGTTGGTCTAAATCGTATAGCTGGATACCTTCTTTGAGCGCTTTCACAGACAGTGCTCGATACACTGCACCACTATCCAGATAATTAAACTCGAACATTTGAGCGAGTTTTTTTGCCAGCGTCCCTTTGCCAACCCCGGCAGGCCCATCAATAGTGACTACAGGTATCTGCATAGGTTTTTCGTTAGACGACATTAATATTCAATCCAATTGAATTAGCTAGTTCAACAAACCCCGGAAAGGAAGTTGCAACATTTTGGCAGTCAGTGATTTCTATATTTGAATTCGCTCTTAGCGAGGCCACAGCAAATGCCATCGCCACACGATGATCATGGCCGCTTTCAATCACTCCACCAGAGAATTCTCCGCCGGTGATAGTTAACCCGTCAGCAAACTCTTCTACTTCTATGTTCAACGTTGCAAGGCCAGTTGCTACCTGACTGATTCTATCGCTTTCCTTAACACGTAATTCTTCGGCATTGGTTACACGAGTCACACCTTCAGCACAGGCCGCCGCTATACATATAGCAGGGAATTCATCAATCGCTGAAGGCACCAAGTAGGGAGGAATATTTATGCCTTTTAATTGACTAGTTCGCGCAGTAATTGATGCGACTGGCTCACTGCCCATCATCGCTTGATTATACACTTCAATATTAGCGTGCATCTGTTGCAAAATATCCAGCACTCCAGTTCGTGTTGGATTCATACCCACATTATGGATTGTGATTTCTCCTTGATCAGCAATACAAGCCGCAACAATAAAGAACACCGCTGAAGAAATATCAGCCGGCACTTGTATATCGGTTGCTTGCAGTTGCTTACCACCTTCAACAGACACACATCCATCCTTCATTTCTAACGGATAACTAAATGACTTCAGCATGCGCTCAGTATGATCGCGTGTAATCTTAGGCTCTTTTATAGTTGTCGCACCTTGCGCATACAAGCCGGCAAGTAAAATTGCCGATTTAACTTGTGCGCTGGCAACAGGTAATTCATAGGTGATTGCTTTCAAATGATCAACCGGCTTAATTGATACTGGCGGGGTGCCATCTTCACTGATCGACACATTCGCAGCCATTTGGCTTAATGGGTCACACACTCTACGCATAGGACGTTTCATTAACGAATTATCACCCACCAACTCAGCTTGAATAGATTGTCCAGCAAGCAATCCTGTAAGCAATCGCATAGAAGTTCCCGAATTACCCATGTCCAATGTTTTATCAGGTTGAGTTAAACCATTTGTTCCAACACCGTATATAATCAATTCGCCTTGACCAGCGCGGTCAATCTGAACACCCATTTGGCGAAAGGCATTCATGGTTGCCAAGCAATCTTCACCTTCTAAAAATCCTGTAACTTTAGACGTCCCTTCTGCTATTGAGGCAAGCATGATTGATCGATGCGATATGGACTTATCTCCAGGGACAGTTATTTCGCCATGAGTATTTTTGCGCGGGGCTACAATATATTTCAAAACAATAAATACTTAAAAAATTTAAATTAGTGTTGTATCGCTAGGAGTCCGTATATCTATCTCTAGCATTCTTAGCATCTACGAATACTTCTTCAAGAATGCTGCCATCGCCCGCTTCCAAACCACTTCGAAACTGTTGCAAACTGGTATCGAAATGTGACAATGCTCTGAGCAATGCTTCTCGGTTAGCTAAACATATATCCCGCCAAATCGCAGGATCACTAGAAGCGATTCGCGTGAAATCAGCAAATCCACCAGCAGCATAACGAAAAATCTCCTGGGTATGCGATTGCGTAGATAAGCAGTGCACTAAAGAAAAAGCTAATGCATGAGGCAAATGACTTGTCGCCGCTAAAATTTGATCATGGTCCTGCGAGCTAAGCTGTTCTACATTTGCGCCCACTTGCTCCCACATATCGGTAATAAGTTTTAAACTGTCGTCACTAGTTTGTTGCGTTGGCGTCAAGATGACTTTCTTATTACCAAACAAATTATCAATTGCAGCATGGACACCACTTTGTTCACGACCTGCTATCGGATGGCCAGGGACAAAACAGTTCGACAATTGCTCGGGGAAAACCTGATTAAAATCATCGATAACGCTCTGCTTAGTACTGCTAACATCAGTCATTGCTTTGCACTTATTCATCCATGGCTTTAACTGCTGAAAAATATTAGCGATTTTCAGCACTGGCACCGCAATGACAACAATATCTGGAATCACAGGACAATCATCGACGCTGGTGTAACCAGCATCAATCACATTAAGTCGTATCGCTTCATTTATTGCGTGCTGTTGCGCATCAATACCGATAATTGATTCGCACCAATGATGTTTTCGAAGTCCATACGCTAATGAGCCACCAATTAAACCAACTCCGATAACACAGATTGTTTTTACCATTGGATTAATCTTATAAAACAGCTTTAGGATACGAGCCAAGAATATTGATCATATCTGACACTTCGCTCAACTCTTGTAACGCTAGCTTTAACGCCTGATCTTCAACATGACCTTCAAGATCCAAGAAGAAAACATATTCCCAATTGACACTATGTGAAGGTCGGGATTCAATACGCGTCATACTCACATTATGTTTTGCAAATGGTTGCAGCAACCCATGTAACGCACCCGGTTTATTAGGCGCACTCACTAACAGACTTGTTTTATCGATCCCCGATGGCGCTACAGCGTTAGAACCAATAATTAAAAACCGAGTCGTGTTATCAGGCATATCTTCAATGTTACTTGCCAACAAGTTTAAGTTGTACTTTTCTGCGGCAGAATGACTCGCTATAGCTGCTACATTCTGTTGCTGTTGCGCAATCAACGCAGCTTGCGCATTACTACCAACAGCTTCTCTTGGTATCGCGCCCATGTTTGCATCCAGCCACTTACGACATTGTGCAAGCGATTGCTGATGTGAATTAATTTGAGTAACTTTACTGATATCAGTTTCACGTGACAGCAGACAATGATGAATACGCAATTCCACTTCACCAACGATCTTTAATGAAGAACGAGTGAAATTATCTAACGTATGTGTAATCACGCCTTCGGTTGAATTCTCAATAGGCACTACACCGTAATTAGCCTCTCCTGACTCTACTTCTCGAAACACTTCACTGATCGAGTGAATCGCTGTCGTTTTCACAGAATGGCCAAAGTGTTTCAGCGCAGCTTCCTCGGTAAAGGTTGCCGCCGGCCCTAGAAAAGCAATATTCAGTTGTCTCTCTACAGCTAAGCATGCAGACATGATTTGACGAAACAAGCGCGCCATCTCTTCGTCCGCTAGTGGACCTGGGTTTCTTTCAGCAACTTTACGCAGAATACTCGCTTCTCTTTCCGGTCGATAAAATTGACAATCATCTTCGCCATTTGCTCTCTTACAAGCACCTACTTCAGAAGCACATTTTGCGCGCGCAGAGATCAATGCTAATAATTGCTCATCTAGCTGATTGATCTCTGCTCGAAGGTCTTTAAGGCTTTTTTTCATACTCAATCAATTTTTAAATATACAAATATTAACTAGCTAGCTTCATTCAACATTATTCGAATTCAAGCTCGTTATTAAACTTCAAAACATAATCAGAGTAAAAATAAATGCCTACTAGCATCAATCTTGAAAAGTAATGGATTGCCATTGATAGTGTAATAGGCCTAGTGTATATAATTCAGTCTATTTTATATACTCAATCCTATTATTTTGCTTAATTTAAATTCATATAGATGCACGCTAATACTATCACGCAAGCGAGCTCCCTAACCACTGAGATTTATTCTCAAAACAGAAAATGAAACGCGTAAAACCCCATCCAACAGTTTGGTTATACTCCAACTGCAAGCTATTTAACCTCTAGACTATTAGACAAGCTTTTAAGGTTTAACATGCACCATAGTAAATTTTACTCATAACCGATTTCTTCAGCACCATAGAGTGCCAGTATCAAAGCTAAGCCGATACAAATTTACCTGACTTAGCAAGCCTGAAAAATTCTCGACGAGTTGCAACGACCACAAATAGAAAATCCATTATTCCATTTCAAATCATTGAAAAACGCACCTGGCATATTGGCAGCATAATGCTGATCAGCATGCATTAAACCAAGTTCGCAACAATCTGTTGCCTCTGAAATTTAACCTAGCAATAGCTATAGGTCAGTCTCTTATCATTATATTCAATATGGAAAGGAGTCTAAATTTGCTTCAATCAACTGACAATATAAGTCGACAAACAATATACTACAGCTCTAATCTAATTCTTTATTTTAAAGGTAAGCGAAGTTTACCCTACCCAAATGACTAACTAATTACACTAATCAGCAATACAAATTTATCTTAGTCCGCTAAAATTAACCACTGAATTAATTCCAAATAAAATCTTTTCTATGAATTTCTTATTACATTCACCGCTCTTTGATCAGGCAAAAATACGCCCTGATTCTATCGCTATAGAATATAAACAAGAAAAGGTCAGCTACCAAGATCTGAGCATACTTGCCTCAGATTTTGCTGGCGGTTACTCAAGCATGAACTTACCTAAGAGTAGCCGCATTGGAATATTTTTAGCCAAGCAAGTAGAAACTATTACTGCCATGTTTGGCACATTGTTAGCGGGCGGTAGCATTGTGCCAATTAACCCAATACTAAAAGCCAACCAGACTGAACACATACTATGCGATTGCGATGTCAGTATTCTGGTCACATCCAAGTCTCGCTTAAAACAATTAGAAGAAGTTATAGGGAATTGTCCTGCACTTCAAAAAATTGTGTTGGTTGATTTTGATGACTCAATTGACTCTAGCCAATATTCCAAATCAATTTCAAGTTGGCAAAACTTCTGTCAACAATATAATACTAAAAATACGCCGAACATTATCGAGTCAGACCTTGCCGCTATCTTCTACACCTCTGGCAGCACTGGAAAACCTAAGGGCGTAGTGCTAACACATCACAATATGCGAGTGGGTGCAGAAAGTGTCGCGCAGTACCAGAACAACACCGAGCAAGATAGAATTCTTGCGGTGTTACCGTTTAGCTTTGATTATGGCTTCAATCAAATTACTACTGCCATGGTATCCGGCGCCACCGTTATTTTATTAGATTACTTATTACCTAAAGATGTCATTAGAACCTTAAAGCGCACTAACGCAACCGGATTAGCAGGAGTCCCTCCATTATGGATACAAATTACCAAGTTGACCTGGCCTGACAGCATCAAAAACCATTTGCGCTACATCACTAATTCTGGCGGAGCAATGCCTCA
This sequence comes from uncultured Gammaproteobacteria bacterium, assembly GCA_951812785.1. Lineage (GTDB taxonomy): Bacteria > Pseudomonadota > Gammaproteobacteria > UBA4575 > UBA4575 > UBA1858. Next base: position 947,979 of record OX638335.1, on the reverse strand, counting down.
AAGTACTTTATCTATTCTCCAAAACAAACTGCCTAATACTGATATTTATTTAATGTATGGCTTAACTGAAGCATTTCGCTCTACTTACTTACCACCCGACCAAATAAATACTCGCCCCACATCAATAGGCAAAGCGATACCCAATGCAGAAATATTTGTCATCAATTCTAACAATGAAGAATGCAAGCCCGGCGAAGAAGGTGAATTAGTTCATCGCGGCCCATTAGTCGCGCAAGGTTACTGGAATGATCCAATAAAAACTTCTAGGCATTATAAGCCATTGCCAGCCTCGCTAACAGCTGGACGCACGGTAACAGAACTAGCAGTATGGTCAGGCGACTTAGTCAAGAAAGATGAGGAAGGTTACCTATACTTCATTAGTCGCAGGGATGAGCTGATCAAAACATCAGGTTACCGCGTCAGCCCAACAGAAATCGAAGAGCCTCTACTACTTCTAGAAAACGTTAGCGAAGCCGTTGCGATGGGCATACCTCATTCGGAACTTGGGCAAGCCATTGTTATGGTAGCAACTAGCAATTCAAAAAGCGAGGACTTAACAAAAGAGATAACCTCCTCACTCAAGAAGCAGCTACCCATTTACATGCTGCCGCAGAAAATATTTATTCGCGACGAATTGCCACGCAATGCTAATGGTAAATTTGATCGCAAGCAATTGTATCTTGAATTTGAAAACATATTTAGCAATTAGCAATGACTAAAAAATCACTAGAACACCACTCCCCTCTAAACTTCTACAACGTAGAAGATAATTGCTTAGTGATGGGGGAACAAAAATTCACTGACATATTAAGCCAACATAAAGATGTACCCGCCTACATCTATGACAGCTCGGTGATAAAGCAAAAAATAGACTCCCTTAGAGAGATTCTACCTAAATCTATGCATATCCATTATGCAATCAAAGCCAACCCTATGCCTGAGGTTGTGGGCTATATACAAGGCTTAGTAGAGGGGCTAGATGTAGCTTCTGGTCTTGAGCTGAAAGTTGCGCTAGCAAGTGGCACAAACCCTAAAGATATTAGTTTTGCAGGCCCGGGCAAAAGTATAGATGAATTAACACTCGCCATTAAAAGTGGTATTACAATCAATTTGGAATCGGAAACTGAATTAGATCGCGCCACTAAAATTGGCGAACAGCTAGGCATTACACCTCGAGTTGCATTGCGTATCAATCCCAACTTCGAATTAAAAACTTCCGGCATGAAAATGTCAGGCGGGCCTAAGCAGTTTGGCGTAGATACAGAAATTGCTAACGATATCATTAAAAAGATTGTTAGCTACAACTTGGATTTTATAGGTTTACACATATTCAGTGGATCACAGAACTTAAAGACTAAAGCATTAATAGAAGCACAGACTAAAACTTTTGCCTTAGCTGCTGCTTTAGCTGAACAATCTGCCACTGAATTTTCCAAGCTGAACATTGGTGGAAGCTTTGGCATCCCTTATTTCCCTGGCGAAAAACCATTATCATTAGAACCTATCGGTGAAAACTTACATCTATTATTAGACCAATATGCGGATCGATTTGGTAATACATCCATTATCACCGAGCTGGGGCGCTTCATCGTTGGCGAATCAGGCGTATACATTTGCAAAATTATCGATAAGAAAATATCACGAGGCAGCACTTTCTTAATCCTTAATGGCGGTCTACATCATCACCTAGCCGCAAGCGGTAACTTTGGACAAGTCATTCGCAAAAACTACCCGGTTACTGTCGCCAATAAAATTGGCTTGGAAACAGAAAGAGCTAGCGCAGTCGGGCCTCTGTGCACGCCGCTTGATATACTCGCACAAGACATGATTCTACCCAAAGCTGACATTGATGATTATGTGGCGGTATTTAACTCAGGTGCTTACGGATATACATCCAGCCCATTAAACTTCTTGAGCCATCCTCATCCGATTGAGGTTTTTGTTTAAGAGTTATGAAGTCCAAGGTGGTATGCTCTACTTTAGACCTCTATAATCACGAAGAGAAAGTATGATGAACAAATGCTTTGGGTTTGTTTTTCCTCTTTTAACCAACTATGCCCATCCAGCACTTGCTCGAACTCATCAGCAACCAAATCTTAGCTGCTTAAAATCAAACAGATATCTCCATTGAAATCAGACAACCTTTCAAGCATAGCGAGCGCAATATTCTCTTTTTTATCCGAAACAGAAATTGCTTGATGTTTGTCGAACCCAGGTGTTTTAGGACGTGCTTTTAAAACTAAAACCTTAATAACAATATAATACCATCAACACGATCAATACACGTAGCGAATGAAAAAGCCCGATGATCTCCCACAGCCTCACTTTTCTCTAGAAAAACTACAGGCTATAGATATTGGGATTTTGGTTAAAAGGAAGATACTGGAAATCAGTTGCGTGTAACCTTAGTTTTCCATTTTAGCGACTATTTGGTTTCTCAGTGTTCCTACTGTTTCAAACACCTCAGCATCTAATTCGTCGTCATCGAATACAATGCCAAAACGCTCTTCTATTGAGGTGATAATACCGGCTATCGTCATGGAATCTAATTCAGGAATAGCACCAAGTAGCGGTGCTTCTTCACTCATTTGATGTATCTGAGCTGCACCATCTAGAGATTCAGCCAACACATCTAAAACTTGCTCTAATTCAACCATAGTAAAATCTATTTATTTGCAATATTTATGTTAGTTTTGAGAAATTGCTTTAGTTCATATGCTTTATACCCACGCTTAACAACCGGACCAAGTTTATTCCGCCCACATACAAATAGACCTAAATTACAATTAACTTCAGCTGAATCAAGATCCAAAGCAAGCGCTTTATTATATTGCTTTTCTAGTTGATCAAAATACCCTTTTTTATGTAGATAAACTGCATAAATCAAGCGAAATACTCTATCAACTGGCTTAAATGCTACTCCACGATAGAAATAACTCGACACCGTATTCTGCTTCTCAAGGCAGTGTCGGATTAAAGCCGACAATACACAACTTTAAGACTAGGATACTTTGCACATAACAAAGGAAATACCTGTTGACTAAACTCAAGCTGCATTTCTCATCGGGGTAATAAGTTCGGTTTGCGGACCAAACATATTGTATTAGCATCGTAGTCGCGCTCAACTGGCGAGAAATATTTAGCTCGTGATTGGCTTCAATCTTCAACCAAGGCTTATTAGTTTATTTATGATTGATCAGGCATGCCTGCTTAGCCAAAATCTCTAGCAATCATTGGCCCTACAATATGAGTCATGGGAAGCGGCATTTTTTGCCAAATTTTAATTGCCAATTGATATTTTGGATTGGTCAGACTTAAATCAGGTATGCTTTTGGCATTTACCAAATGGAACCGATAATGTAGTGGCTCAGGAGAAAATCCCCAATGTTTTTTGAAACGATATGAACCTGCGCCATCTTTACTTCGACCAAAATCAAACACCTTAACGCCCTGCGCTACACTTAGCCGCATCAATTCCCAGCACATGAAATCATTAGCTTTACAAACTCTAGCTTGAGCTGGACCACCCCCATAGAAAGGTAACACTTGATTCTTGAAATAAAAATTAAGCACACTAGAAACAGGCACTCCTTTGTCTAATATAGTGAGTACTCGGCACTTATCTCCAAAGGTATCCAATAAAGCTTGATAGTATTTCTTTGACAACACTGGTGTTCCCAAATTACGAACACTCCCAGAATACATAGCATAAAAACGTTCAGCATTAGTATCCCATTCGGAGATTAGACCGTAATCAATGCCTTTCCTGACTACTGCACGTTGTTTGCGAGGAATAGCTTTGAAATTTTCCTCCTCAGTATCAAATAGCTCTTTTTGAAATGTCACATACAAACCTTTCTCCTGCCAATCCATACTAGCGACAGCAGCTTCTTGTTGCTCACGCACTTCAACATAATCAACACCCAACTCGTTTGCAAGCTTCACTGCTCGCTCAGACGATACCTTATAAATTGATTCGTCATTTGCTATCGCACCACCATAAACTCCGAATGGAACTGAAATAAGCGCATTACCAAACAGCTTGCTTTTCACATTCATCAGAGGAAAAACGCCAACAACATCGTTGCCTGCCTTCGCCATAAGATAGTACGAGCGATGCCCTAATACTTTATCGAAAATAGTTTGCCACTGTGCCAAATGAAAGAATGTCGAATCATTTGATTGATTCACATATTGATTCCATATCTCATTTTCGGAATCAGCCAACTGACAGATTTCTATCTCACTCATCAGGAAGAATTATTACTTGTTTCGGTTACTCAGGGTCCATTCCCCAAGGATGCAGAAATAAAGATAGTGCCACGCTGCTCTTCCACAGTGCGAATTAATCGCTTAAAAATAACATAAGGAAAAAACGGAAATAGCCGTCACCAGACGGTCATAGTCGATTCATCCATTGAACTGTAGAAATTGGTACCTCAACGGACCGGCATCATTTGCAAAAAACTAAACCGTGGTGCATCTGGCATACCATAATGATCATGCTGGACGGGATAGACGTTTAGGCTATATTGATAGCCCGCCTGCGACAAACAATTGTAAGTTCATAAATCTTGATTATCAATAGAAAAAATTAGCGCACTAACCTTTGATTTCAGCACCACCAATATTCTCTAGCAGCTTTTTAATGTAACTAATATCAGTAATAAATTCTCAGACATTTTATCAAATACGCATCTGTGGTTGCATTCATGACTAGCTATCTTATAACCGCCCCTCTAAAGAAATATTGCTACTAAATGCAGAGATTTGGAAATAGTCTTTCACATTTATTGGTTACCAGTTTTTGCTCATTTTTAACTTGAAAAAAGATATAAACAAAATTTAGGACAAAAATGCCTCAACCAAAGTACATATCAGGTAACATAAAAAATATTATCGAAAGAACCAACGACACAATAATAAAAACAGTCGTTATCCCATTAGCACACTCCAAATTACTTCATGGCACTGCGCTTAAATAGACAGCAACTCACCTTTGACACACTCTGGATACCACCTAGTATCGTAAAACCTAGTCATTGGTACAGCAAACAGATCCATATAGCAGCCTCTACTAGGCTAAATAGCGCAGTGGGAAAGCCAATATGGCGGTTAAACACCTTGATAGAAGACAACTAATACTCCTCTTAACTTCATGCATTGATTTTTAGTCTCGTTTTGAACTGCTAGTCTAAGAATAAATTTTCACTTGCCCAAAAAAATCACCTCTTAATTAAGATACTCCCCCAGATTTGCTGGTGGGATACAAAAATAAAAACTATCTGCTTGAGATAAAATCGAAAAACGGGAAATTTTTAAGAGGACAAAAAGATTTTTTTTTCAACGTGGACAGGGCAAAAAGCACTCGCCAGAAATAAAATTGAGGCGTTTGAGGCAATTGGATTATCTGGTAGATTGATCAAACAGATTTGCAATGTCCGCTGATTGGATTATAATATCAGACAAGTGTTATGTCCTCCTATCGTTAGTTAATGCTTAGCACTTACAGCGCAGAGTCGACCATGCGGCAGTCAAGTGCCACATGTTTATTAAAGAATTAAAGCGCGTTAATCGCTCTTGTTCATGATAATGCGTTCTAGTTTTTATGGTAAAGTGTTATCTTTTTGAAATAAGAAGAATCTTCTATATTACCTGAAGACATCTCAAGCGTTATATTCGCGACACTAGAAACGTCCACTTTGTCAGAAAATTTAGCGTCATTCAAAACGCTCGCCCTGCGACGAATTTTGGCGTTTCCAAAAACTTTGGCGTCGCTAAAAACTTTAGCTTTATCGAAAACCCATGCGTTGTCATCTTGCGAGAGATTTTTTTCGCTTCCAACGAAGCCGCCCAAGTCACCTGACTTGATTTCACGGAAATCCTTAAGCGCTTGGATTCTGTAGAGAGTTTTACCACCTACAGTGATTGTTTCTTCTGTTAATTTATACTTCATTTTTTATTTCCTCTTTCGTTGTTTAGCCCCGCTCTCACGGGGCTTGGTTGTTAATTAGCTTTTTACTTTATTTTTCGGTGTTTACGGAAACTTGCACGTTATCGAAACTTGCTCGTTATCAAAAACTAGCGCTTTGCCGGAAACTTTAGCGTCACCAAAAACTTTAGCATTGTCGGAAACTTGAGCATTGTCGGAAACTTCAGCGTCACCAAAAACTTCAGCGTCACCAAAAACTTGAGCATTGTCGAAAACTAGCGCGTCACCAAAAACTTCAGCGTTGCCGAAAACTTTAGCGTCACCAAAAACTTTAGCATTGTCGGAAACTTTAGCCTTGCCGAAAACTTTAGCATCGCCGCCAAAGTTTTTGGGAGCGAATGGATTTTTGATGACACTGGCGTTTCCGGAAACAACCGCGCTGTCAAAAACTTCAGTGTCGCCGCCATAAACTTGCGCGTCACCAAAAACTTCTGCGTCACCAAAAACTTCAGCATTGTCGGAAACTTTAGCATCACCAAAAACTTTAGCGTTGTTAAAAATTTTAGCTCTGCCAAAAACTTCTGCGTCACCAAAAACTTCAGCTTTTTCTCGAATGTACGCATTGCCAAAAACTTTAGCGTCGCCAAAGACTTTTGCGTCCTCATCAATCCATGCATCGTTGTCTTGAGATAGATTATCCTCGCTTTCGACGAAGCCGCCTAATTCACCTGACTTGACAAACCAAAAATCCTTAACTGCTTGGATTCTGTAGAGAGTTTTACCACCTACAGTGATTGTTTCTTCTGTTAATTTATACTTCATTTTTTATTTCCTCTTTTTTAATTTTTAATTAATTATGTGTCTAGGTTAGTCATCTACCTAGCTTAAGTATATTGCGTAGCAAAATTTTTAGCTTGTCAACAACTATTTTAAGATTTAGAGAGTGCTCTCTAAATTTGGGGGCGACGATTACAATATCGGGTATTTTAGCGGTGCCGTAAATTTTCGCGTCGGATGAAGCCCACAAATCATCTGTGATATATTTCTGAAGTTGATAACGAGTTCACAGATGCGTCAGCATGATTGAACTAAAGTGCACATCAAAATTTAACCAACCAAATTTAAGAGTCATTTCTATGCATTCAATTGACAACATACATACCGGTGTCATCGGCTTGGGTTATGTAGGCCTACCTCTCGCAGTCGAGTTTGGAAAAAAAATCAAAACATTAGGTTTTGATATCAATCAGCATCGCATCGAAGAATTATGCAACGGCACAGACCGAACGTTAGAAACCGATTCTGAAGAACTTGCATCAGCCAAACAGTTAAGCTTTACGTCTAACTTAGATGATATGCGCGACTGCAACTTCTTTATTGTGACAGTCCCCACACCAATAGATGAACATAAACAACCAGACCTCACTCCATTAATTAAAGCATCGACTTCACTTGGTAAAGTTATTTCTAAAAATTCAATAGTTGTATTTGAATCAACCGTTTACCCAGGTGCAACTGAAGAAGTATGTGTCCCTATTATCGAAAAAGAGTCAGGTTTAACTTTCAATGAAGACTTTTACGTTGGCTATAGTCCAGAACGCATCAATCCTGGTGACAAAGAACACAGACTTCCTACCATTAAAAAAGTCACCTCAGGCTCAACACCAGAAATTGCAAAATTTGTTGACGAGGTTTATGCCTCGATCATTACCGCTGGCACATTTCTCGCTAGCAGCATTAAAGTCGCTGAAGCAGCAAAAGTTATTGAAAACACTCAAAGAGACGTTAATATTGCACTCATTAATGAACTAGCGCTAATTTTCAATCGTATGGACATTGATACTATTGAAGTATTAGAAGCAGCAGGCACCAAATGGAATTTCCTGCCTTTCCGTCCAGGTCTGGTGGGTGGTCACTGCATCGGTGTTGACCCATATTATTTAACCCACAAAGCCCAAACGATTGGCTACAACCCTGAAATGATTTTATCAGGACGACGCATTAATGATGGCATGGGACTTTATGTTGCAGAATGCGTTGTCAAACAAATGACTCGCAACAAAATTCATGTCGTTGACTCTAAAATATTAATCTTGGGCTTCACCTTCAAAGAAAACTGCCCTGATGTACGCAACACACGCGTCATTGACATCGTTGAAGAATTTGACAGCTACCACGCCAATATAGATGTGTATGATCCGTGGGTAGACCCAGATGAAGCAAAACATGAATACGGCATCACTCCTATCACTGAACTTAAGAGCGACACTTACGACGCAATTATCGTCGCAGTCTCACATAAAGAGTTCTTAGCAATGGGCGTTAACACTATTCGCGCACTTGGTAAAAAACAGCATATCTTGTTTGATGTGAAGCATGTCTTCCCCAAACAAGATGTAGATGCCCGCCTTTAATCAAATATAGATAAACATCAAAATGAAAGTACTTGTCACAGGATCCGCTGGTTTTATTGGAAACAACTTATCTCAACGCCTACTTGAAAGAAGCGACAAAGTCATAGGCATTGATAACTTAAATGACTACTACGACGTCACATTGAAAGAAGCACGTTTAGCCAAAGTTATTGGCCACGAAAATTTTACTGAAGCACGCATAAATCTAGAAGATCGTGATGCCGTTGCCGAGCTATTTAAAAAACATAAGCCAGATCGAGTCGTTAATCTTGCAGCGCAAGCTGGTGTTCGATATTCATTAGAAAACCCATATGCTTACATAGACACCAACATCATGGGCTTCACTAATATTTTAGAAGCATGTCGCCATAATAAAGTTAAGCACCTTGTATACGCATCGAGTAGTTCAGTTTATGGCGCCAACACCAACATGCCTTTCTCTGTGCACAACAATGTTGATCATCCGGTTAGCTTATACGCTGCCACTAAGAAATCTAATGAATTGATGGCACATACTTACTCGCATTTATTCCACATCCCAACAACAGGATTACGCTTCTTTACCGTCTATGGCCCTTGGGGTCGACCTGATATGGCGTTATTTATGTTTACTAAAAATATAATCGCTGGCAAACCGATTGATGTATTCAACTATGGTAACCATCGTCGTGATTTCACTTACATCGATGATATTGTTGAAGGTGTTATCCGCACTTTGGATAAAGTGCCAACGGCAAACGAAAATTGGTCTGGCGATCATCCTGATCCTGCAACAAGCAAAGCACCATATAAGCTTTACAATATCGGCAACAATCAGCCAGTTGAATTAAAATACTACATTGCAGTATTAGAAGATTGCCTTGGCAAGAAAGCCATACAAAATCTTTTACCATTACAGATGGGTGATGTGCCTGACACTTATGCAGATGTTGAAGCCTTAGTGGAAAACGTAGACTACAAACCACAAACGCAAGTAGAAGATGGCATTGCTAATTTTGTCAAGTGGTACAAAGACTATTACTCAGTTTGAAAATTCAGCTTGCTGTTATCTTCTAAATTGATTCGACCAGACTGCTTAAACTATGCTAATTCAATCAATTCGGCCAATGTTTGCACCACACTCATTGGTGTTCCGTTATACATACTCGCTCTGACCCCGCCGGCTTTCCGGTGCCCTTGCAAACCGATTAAACCTTGCTTCGTTGCAGCAGCTAATAAATTTTCAATCACTTTCTTATCTGACGAATTAAAAGCCACGTTTATCACTGAACGATTATTCTCACACACGTTATTGACAAATTTTGGATTCGAATCAACCGCTTGATATAAAAGTTTAGCTCGCATATTGGCTTGTTCAACCATCATTTTGACTCCACCATTTCTCGTCACCCAATCCAACATTAACTGTGTGACATAGCATGCAAAGACTGGGCAGGTATTAACAATAGAATTTTCTTTCACATGCAGATCATAACGGAGTAGATCTGGTGTTTTTTCTGAAACACGATCAAGCAAATCATCACGTATAATCACAACGCTAAGCCCTGCGATACCTAATGATTTTTGAACACCGGCATAGACTGCACCGTAATTCGAAATGTCTATATCTTGCATCAAGATACATGACGTCAAGTCAGCAACAACAGGAACATCCATTTCCTTTACTTGAATAAACTCAACACCATTAATGGTTTCATTAGGTGTGACATGAAGATAAGCCGTCTCAGGATCGACATTCCATTGCTCAGGCTCAATACAACATATGTTTCTGTGGTTATCCTCCAATCCTTGTACAAACTTTATATCAACGTATTTGCTGGCCAAATTTGCTGATTTGCGTGACCAAAAGCCAGTATCTAAATAACTTGCATGCTTTGCATCACCAACAAGATTAAGCGCTACCGCATCAAACTGTATTGTTGCCCCGCCCGCCATAAAAATAATCTGATAATTATCTGGGACGACATACAGATCACGCAATAAGCTTTGCGCACTACTTATGATTGACGAGAATTGTTCAGAGCGATGACTGAGCTCTAAAATTGAAACACCTGTATCAGCATACAGAATAATATCTTTTTGAATTTGCTGCTTTACTTCTGCAGGCAATGCGGCCGGACCAGCCCCGAAATAATGTGTGCACTGATCCACCAACAATGATAACCCTAGAGATTAATCTTCTGCTGGCTCTTGATCGGCTACTTCCTCAGCACCAGACAACGATTGAACTGCTTCAATTTCAGTGAGCTGCTCATCCTCACCCAGTCTAATTAATGTGACGCCTTGAGTATTACGGCCCATTGATGAAATATCTTTAACTTGCGTACGTACTAACGTTCCTCGGTCTGTAATCAACATAGTTTCATCTTGATCTGACACAAGAACGGCACCCACCACTTCACCATTTCGCCCAGAAGTCTGAATTGCAATCACACCTTGACCACCGCGCTTTTGGACAGGAAAGTCTTGAACTGGTGTTCTCTTACCAAAGCCACACTGGGTGCCAATTAGCACTTGCATGTCGGTCTCACCGGGCTGCATAGATATTAGAGAAATCAATCTATCTTCATCGCCGATTTTTATTCCGCGTACACCAGTCGCCGTTCTGCCCATTGGCCGCACATCATCTTCATGGAAGCGTACTGATTTACCTGTACTTGCCACAAGAATAATATCGTGATCACTAACGGTAACCTCAACACCAATTAAGTGATCATTTTCACGTAGCTCTAATGCAATAATTCCACTTGCCCTTGGACGTGAAAAATCTTTAAGGGCTGTTTTCTTCACCGTACCTCGGCTAGTGGCCATAAACACATAAGCATCTTGAGAAAAATCTTTCACCGGCAAGATAGCATTAATTCTTTCACCTTCTTGTAACGGCAATAAATTAACGATCGGCTTACCGCGCGAAGTTCTACCTGACTGCGGCAACTCATAAGCCTTCAACCAATACACTTTACCCAAACTAGAGAAACATAAAATCGTGTCATGAGTGTTCGCCACAAATAAATTATCTACAAAATCTTCCTCTTTAACTGACGTTGCGGCTTTACCACGCCCACCACGTCGTTGTGCTTGATAGACATCTAATGGTTGTGCTTTGGCGTAACCTGCATGCGACAAAGTCACTACTACATCTTCTTCTTGAATCAGGTCTTCTATAGCAAGATCCACTTTAGTCGTGGTGATTTCCGTTTTACGCGCATCACCATACTTCTCTTTAATTTCTTCTAATTCTTCACGAATCACTTCCATCAAGCGATCAGGATTCTCTAAAATCGCAAGAAATGCTACGATTTCTTCTAACAATTCGCCAAAGTCTTTAACAATTTTCTCTTGTTCTAATCCCGTCAGTCGATGTAATCGCAAATCAAGAATCGCTTGCGCTTGAACTTCTGACAAATAATACTTTTCATCACGTAATCCACATAGCACATCCAAACCATCTGGGCGCAATGCTTCAGCACCCGAACGCTCTAACATATCGGTGACAGCACCTGGTGCCCAGCCTTGCCCGATTAATGCTGCTTTAGCATCTGAAGGTGTATTTGACGCTTTAATAAGCGCAATTACTTCATCAATACTTGCCAATGCAACGGCTTGACCTTCTAATATATGTGCTTTATCACGCGCTTTGCGCAGCTCAAACATAGTACGTCGCGTAACAACTTCACGACGATGACGCAAAAATGCTTGTAATATTTGCTTAATGTTTAGTAGTCTCGGCTGACCATCAACCAATGCCACCATATTGATACCAAGCACATTCTGCATTTGTGTGTGTTGGTACAAATTATTCAATATCACTTCACTAACTTCACCACGACGCAACTCAATTACAATGCGCATACCGTCTTTATCAGACTCATCACGCAGACCGCCCGGAGAAATACCTTCTAAACGCTTCTCTTTAATTAAGTCAGCAATCTTTTCAATTAGACGTGCTTTGTTTACCTGATATGGAAGCTCAGTAACAACAATGGTCTCACGATTAGTTTTTTCATCTGTTTCGATATGGCTGCGTGCGCGCAAATAGATTTTTCCGCGGCCAGTTTGATAGGCATCAACAATACCTTTCTTACCATTAATAATGGCTGAAGTAGGGAAATCTGGTCCCGGCACAAATTCCATAATATCCATCACTGATAACTCTGGATTTTCAATCATAGCGATACACGCATTAATGATTTCAGTCAGATTATGCGGTGGGATATTGGTAGCCATACCAACTGCAATGCCGGAAGAGCCATTTATTAATAAGTTTGGAGTTCTAGAGGGAAGAACCGAAGGTTCTTTTTCTGATTCATCATAGTTAGGAATAAAGTCGACTGTGTCTTTATCTAGATCTGACAATACTTCGTGCGCAATTTTAGACATGCGCACTTCGGTGTATCTCATTGCTGCTGGTGAATCACCATCAACAGAACCAAAGTTACCTTGACCATCAATGAGTAAGTAGCGCATCGAAAAATCCTGCGCCATTCTAACTATCGTGTCATAAACAGCGGTATCACCATGCGGGTGATATTTACCAATCACGTCACCGACAACACGTGCAGATTTTTTATAGGGCTTATTCCACTCATTACCCAACTCATGCATGGCAAATAATGCGCGCCGATGCACTGGCTTCAAACCATCTCTCACATCTGGTAAAGCTCGACCGACAATAACGCTCATCGCATAGTCCAAATAGGACTTACGCATTTCGTCTTCTAAATTAACACTAAGAATTTCTTTTGCTATAGACGCCATTAAATCAACGCAGAGGGATTTAGTTCCTTATGAGCCGGAGATTATACCACACCTTCCCCCCTAGAAGAGTAAATCTATAAAAACGAAAAATAGCGAAATAAGGCTGTTCTACATACATCTCACTATTTTTACACAATGAATTTATGTCTACTAAACGTCCTTCTTGTTGAATAATTGAGCAATCTTGAAAGCAGTAGGTTTTTCTACTGCGCCACGCTCAGTAATCAACACATCGACTAAATCTGCAGGGGTCACATCGAACACCGGATTCCACACCGTAGCACCCTCTGCCGCCATGACTTTTTCACCCACCTGCGTGACTTCAGAATGACCACGCTCCTCTATTTCGATGTCATTACCATGCACAGAATTCAAATCAATGGTACTGGTGGGCGCCACTACCATGAATTTCTTTCCCATATGCTTGGCCAATATCGCCAAACTGTAAGTGCCAATCTTATTCGCAACATCACCATTCGCGGCAACCCGATCTGCACCCACAATAATCCAATCAACATGATGCGCACGCAGTGCGCTGGCAGCGGCAAAATCACAGATTAGGGTTACCGGAATCTGTTCTTGCTCTAACTCCCAGGAAGTTAAACGTGACCCTTGGAACCAAGGCCGCGTCTCATTGGCGAATACTTTTTGTAATTTCCCCTGTGCAAACGCTGAACGAATCACGCCTAAAGCCGTGCCGTAACCCCCTGTTGCCAACGCACCAGCATTACAATGCGTCATCACCGTGCTTTGCTCATTAATGTAAGTTGCACCTAATTCACCCATTGATTGATTGGCAGCAATATCTTCTTGATGGATTGCAACCGCTTCCTTTTCTAGAGAAGCGATCGTATTGTTTTTTTGCTCGCGCAAACACTTCTGCATACGCTGTAAAGCCCACGTTAAATTCACCGCCGTAGGTCGCGCTTTATTCAACTTGGCAATATCTATTTCTATCTGTTGCTTGGCCTTATCTTTATCCAGCTGAGAATGTGTCAACGCAGACAAAACCACACCATAAGCAGCAGTCACTCCAATGGCAGGTGCCCCGCGGACTACCATATCTTTAATCGCATCAAATGTTCCGCTCACACTATCTATGAACAAAAATTCCACTGTTCCGGGCAACAGACGCTGATCAAGTAAAATTAATTGCTGATCCTGCCATTCAATGGCTCTGTTGGGTAAAGATTTATCCATAATATTTAATTCGCGGTTTTTACTTGTCCTTAGCAAATTAGGAAGGTAAGTTTAATCATATGTGCATCATTCAAACACTTTTATCTGCTCGCCATATTGTGCCAGTGGATAGAGAAAACTCTGTTCTCGAAAATCATTCCATCGCGATTGATAACGGGCGTATTGTGGACATTCTACCAACACAAAAAGCACTAAAAACCTATAGCACTAATTCACATATTGAATATGATAACCACATATTAATGCCCGGTCTCATCAATGCCCATACCCACGCGGCGATGTCTTTGCTACGGGGTATTGCTAGCGACATTCCTCTTATGGAATGGCTACAAAATCACATTTGGCCGATAGAAAAAAAATGGCTAGATGAAAACTTTGTTCATGATGGCAGCGAATTAGCTATTGCAGAAATGCTACGTGGCGGCACCACTTGCTTCAATGACATGTATTTCTTCCCTCAAGTGACAGCACGCGTTGCATCAACAATTGGTATAAGAGCAGTGATTGGCATGATCGCGCTGGAATTCCCTACTGCTTATGCTGCATCACCTGATGAATACTTATCTAAGGGACTATCACTATATGATGATTACAAAACTGATCATCTGATAACCAACGTATTCGCGCCGCACGCACCATACACAATTTCTGATGCTACATTTACTAAAATAAACAGCTACGCTAACGAATTAGATTTACCGATTCATATGCATATTCATGAAACAAAATCAGAAATCGAAGCAAGCATCAAAGAGTTTGGTATGCGTCCACTTGCGCGACTAGACAAACTCGGCTTAGTAAACCCAAACTTGCTAGCGGTTCACATGACTCAACTTAACCAACAAGAAATCCAACAAGTGTCAGAGGCTGGCGTGACTATTATTCATTGCCCAGAATCCAACATGAAACTTGCGAGTGGCTTTTGCCCGACACATGAATTACTAAAAAATAATGTACGCGTCATTATTGGCACCGACAGTTGTGCAAGCAACGATGACTTAGATATGTTCTCTGAAATTTGCTCCACCGCGTTAATCGCTAAAGGAGTCAGCGGAGAAGCCACAGCATTTTCTTCTCAACAAGCAATTCGCGCTGCCACTATAGATGCGGCTGAAGCACTCGGTTTAAACGACGAAATTGGCTCACTTGAACAGGGTAAATCTGCAGACATAATCGCCATCAGCTGTGAGCGTATAGAGGGACATCCTTTATATGATATCCACAGCCATCTTGTTTACGGCACCAATAGCAGTCGTGTATCTGATGTATTTGTATCAGGCCGCCAATTATTGCGCGACCGAATACTCACCACAGTCAGCGAAGATGAGATCATTGCTAAAACTGAACGATGGGCACAAAAATTCTCCCAACCTTAAACGAAGTTAATTTACATGGCCGTTAAGTATCATGACTAATCCAGACAATTTCGACCCTGTCGAAATCGCAAAATTTGAAGATCTTGCCTACCGATGGTGGGACAAAGAAAGTGAATTCAAACCACTGCATGACATCAATCCATTACGATTGAACTTTATCAATGAATGCATCAATCTTGCAGGAAAGAAAGTGTTAGACGTTGGTTGCGGTGGCGGAATTTTATCAGAGAGCATGGCAACTAAAGGCGCTAGCGTAAAAGGCATAGATCTAGGTAAAACACCTCTTTCAGTCGCGCAATTACATGCTAAAGAAAGTGGTTTAGAGATTAGCTACGAAATGATTGCCGCCGAAGACATCGCCCAACGCGAACCCGAATCTTATGATGTAGTAACTTGTTTAGAGATGCTAGAGCATGTTCCCAGCCCTAAAAATATTGTTGCTGCATGCACTAAGCTAGTTAAACCGGGCGGACATGTATTCTTTTCTACTCTCAATAGAAATCCCAAGTCATATTTATTTGCCGTTATTGGCGCCGAATACATCCTGAATTTATTACCTAAAGGAACTCACGAGTATCAAAAATTTATTCGCCCTTCCGAACTAGATAAATGGTGCCGCAACAATAGACTAACTCCCAAAGAACTCATTGGTATGAGTTACAACCCAATCACAAAACACTATCGGTTAGGTCGCGATGTTAGCGTTAACTATATGTTACACACTAAGAAGTCAACACGTTGAGTAATGTCTCCACCGCCATCCACGCAGTATTGTTCGACCTGGATGGGGCACTATTAGATACCGCACCAGACTTAGTATTAGCATTAAATAATTTATTAAAGGATCATGACCGCCCCAGCATTGATTTCAACAAACTTAGAAATCTTGCTTCTCAAGGCAGTGTCGCGCTAACCCGCTACGGATTTGCAGAAGTCTCAAACAATGAGCAATTCGAACAACTTCGACAAGAGTTTCTACAACACTATGCTGAATCAGCATGCGTGCAAAGTGCACTATTTAACGGCATGGAATCACTGCTTGAAACCATTGAAACACAAAATATTCCCTGGGGAATTGTTACTAACAAGCCAGGCGATCTAACCGAACCATTACTAGAGAAGCTATCATTAGCCAGCCGTCCGGCCTGTATTATAAGTGGCGACACTCTGCCAGTTCGCAAACCACATCCAGATCCGTTGCTACTAGCAAGCAAAACCATTCAATTATCTCCTCACCATACTATTTATATCGGCGATGATCCGCGTGACATTTATGCCGGCAATGCTGCTGGCATGTATACTTGCGTAGCCCGATACGGTTATATAGACCCAGATATTGATACAGATCAATGGGGCGCAGATTTTACAATCAACAATCCATTAGAATTATTAAAGCACATACAATTAAGCACACCAATCAATGAAGTGGGAACTTGAACTCAGCTGGCAACTTAGCGTTGCAATAGGCGTTGCCGCTATACTCGGCGCACTGATTGCTTATCTGATCATGCGCGCACGCATGGATAAAAATATCCTTGCCATGCACGAAAAAAACAATCACCTCTACACAAAGCTACAAGTTGAACAAGCACAAAATATTGAAAAAATTGCTGCGTTAAATGAATCACGCGCACAGTTAAAGGAAAGTTTTAGCGCACTATCTAAACATGCTCTGGACTCTAATAACGAATCATTTCTACAACTTGCTCAACAAAAACTTGGTTTATTTGAATCACGCGCACACGCCAACCTCAATGAAAAAGAAAAGTCCATTGAGACCATGCTCAAACCAATGGCCGATGCTTTGAAAAAAACTGAGCAACAAATTTCCACCATTGAAAAAGAACGCAAAGAAGCATTTGGCTCCATCACCACGCAATTAAAACTCGTCACCGAAGCGCAACATGGCTTGCAATCAGAAACCGAACAACTTGTACGCGCATTACGCAGACCAGAAGTGCGCGGCCAATGGGGCGAGCTGACGCTTAAACGTTTGGCTGAATTAGCCGGCATGGTGAACCATTGTGATTTTGAAGAGCAAACCCATGTAGACGTGGATGATGGCAAAAATATTCGACCAGATATGATTGTTCGCATGCCAGAAAAACGCGAATTGATTGTCGATGCTAAAACACCTTTAGATGCTTACCTCAGCGCAGTCCAAGCCAACACACAAGAAGAACGTGAGGCTCACCTAAAACACCATGCACGCAAAGTACGCGAGCGTATGAAAGAACTCGCCAGCAAAGCCTATTGGTCTCAATTCAAACAATCTCCCGATTTTGTCATTTTATTTATTCCTGGTGAGCAGTTCCTTACCTGCGCGCTAGATTATGATGACAAACTCTTAGAAGATGCCTTTGCCAACCGAGTCATACTGGCAACACCCACGACATTAGTCGCCTTGCTTCGCTCTGTTGCCTACGGATGGCAACAAGCATCAATCTCTGAAAATGCGGAACGTGTACGAGACTTAGCACAGTATCTTTACAAGCGCTTATATACATTCTGCTCGCACTTACAAAAAGTAGGGAAAAATCTAGACGACAGCGTTGCCAACTACAACAAAGCCATTGGCTCACTAGAAAGACAAGTGCTACCAGGCGCACGAAAATTTACCGAGCTTGGTATCCAAGCAAAAGATGAACTGCCGCTGATTGATGAAATAGAAAAGAAAGCACGCGACATTCCAACCATCCAACAAGACAAACATGGATAATCACATAAACAACTTCCAGCCTTCAGAGAGCTACTTACAAGATCAAGTCATACTCATCACAGGTGCTAGCCGCGGCATAGGCAAAGCAGTGGCACTAGAATGTGCACGACTTGGTGCAACAGTATTATTAATCGCAAAAGATTTGAAGCGACTAGAGCATACTTACGATGAAGTCCTCGCATTAAATGCACCACAACCTGCCATATTAAATATTGATTTAGAAGCTGCCACTGCTGACGATTATCAGACCATCGCAGACTCTATTGATAAAGAGTACGGCCGCCTTGATGGCTTACTGCATAATGCAGGACGTGTAGGAGGACTGACTCCACTGCAAAATATAGAAATAGAAACTTGGTCAAAATTAGTCACTTTACACTTACATGCCCCTTTTCTAATGTCACGCGCATGTATTCCTTTACTGAGAAATAGCCAAGACCCCTCCATGTTATTTACCATCGATGAAACCAACAAAGCTTATTGGGGCGCTTACGGCGTTAGCAAGTACGGGCAAGCAGGCTTGTTAAAAATTCTTGCCGATGAATTAGATGGCGATCAAAAAATTCGCGTCAATGGCATCCATCCCGGCATTGTCCGCACTGATTTAAGAACACATAATTATCCCGACATTAACCCTCATGAATTTCCTGCCCCTGAAACAGTTGTCGCACCCTTTATTTATTTCTTAGGTGCAGATAGCAAGAATACAACTAGCGAGATCTACCACATCTAATATTCCACAAAAAAGGGCGACTAATACTAGCCGCCCTTTCTCCAGTCCCCAAGTTATCTTACACCTAGAAGGTATATCAATCTTCTAGGAAAAATGTACGCGATGACCAAGGATGAAATACGCAAGCTTCTTTATTGAATACGTTATCAACGCCCACCCCTATTCTCGCATCATCAGTCATATTCCAATTCGCTTTTAAGTTAACAAACAAGAACTCACTTTTGACAGCTTGATTAAAATTGAAGAACACTGCAAAGACACTTTTTTTTACTGATCCTGTGGTCTATTGATTGCCCACCTTGCATGAAAGAATTCGCATTATTCAATGAATTAAAAGCTGAAACCCTTAAGTTCAATTTAGTTCTCATTAACACAGAGTGAAGTATACTGAGAAAAAAGGATGATTAAATTAAGCAGCATGATACATCAATTCATGTTGTTCAGGTGTTTGGTAGTTGAGAGTTTGATATAACCGCTGTCGGTTATAAAAGATCTCCATATATTCAAAGATCGCGGATTGCGCCTCCTCTCGTGTGTTGTATGTTTGGTAGTATGTTAGTTCATTTTTTAAATTAGCGAAGAAGCTTTCTGCCACCGCATTATCCCAGCAGTCTTTTTTGCGACTCATACTGGAGATCATGCCCTGCTGCTCTACTAGGTTCCGATACGACTGCATAGCATAGGTGGCACCACGATCTGTATGATGAATCAATCCAGATTTTGGCTTTCGATGCGTGATTGCCATCTTTAGCGCATCTTCCACCAACGGGCCATTATTGTTCTTCGACAGGGACCAACCCACCACTTTGCGGCGGTACAGATCAACCAGCACCGCTACATACAACCAACCTTGACGGGTTGCAACAAACGTTACATCGCCTACCCATACTTGATTCGGCTGAGTGACCGTAAAGTTGCGTTTCAGTCGGTTCGGCGCAATCCAGTCGCGATGTTTAGATCGTGTCGTCACCACAAAGCGTTTTCTTCGTTTTGCATCAATAGCCTGTTGTCGTCGAAGACGAGCGACGCGATCACGCCCACCACTAATCCCTTCCTGCATTAACTGTTTCCAACACTTAAGAATGCCATAACACTGTTTCGATTGACGTTTGTTGACGAGGGCTAGGTGCGCTATTTAACCAAGCATAATAACCACTTTCAGACACGCACAAAGCGCGACACAGAGCTGCTACAGAATGAAGGGGACGACATTCTTTGATATACGCATACTTCACTTGAGGTCTTTGGCAAAGTATGCGGCAGCCTTTTTTAGAATCTCATTCGCCTCGCGCAGCTGCTTAACCTCTTGCCTGAGGCGAGCCGCCTCACTCATTGCTTCTTTCTTAGGGCGACCCAGTTTCCCTGTAAAAGCCGATTCGCCCTTAGTGTTTGAAATGGTTGCTGCCATCAATAGAGCAGACTCCGTTTCACCCCAAGCGCCAAGGCTAACTCCGTGGTCGGACAGTCACTTTGCGTTAATAAACGAACCGCTTCTAGCTTAAATTCTTTTGTGTAGATCTTGCGTTGAGTCATCGAATATCTCCTAAGATATTGTCTCTTACTTTCGGTATCCTTTAAACTCAGTACACTTCAGCAGTGGCACTGACCCCTTTATTGTTACTTTAATGAGACCCCAATAAAACTCTTTCAATGGATCTGTGAGTGTTTACTTAGAAATTTATTTTGCCTGGCGCACTAACGCATTCAACGATTTGACTTCTTTATTGGTTAACAAACGGTGCTGACCTTTTTTAATCGCATCATCTAGCGCGATTGGCCCAAACCTTATGCGTATTAATCTTGTCACGCGCACACCTTGCGATTCAAACATGCGTTTAACTTCATGATTACGCCCTTCTTGCAACACGACTTGCAACCATTGATTGGTCCCTTTGCTTGATCGCTGTTTTACATCAGTAAACTTAGCCATACCGTCATCTAATCGAACGCCTTCTCTTAAATTGTAGATCAGTTCTTGCGTCACGCGACCATGCACACGCACCATGTATTCTCTATCGACTTGCGCACTGGGATGCATTAACGCATTGGCTAATTCACCGTTTGTGGTAAATAACAATATTCCTGAAGTGGTTAAGTCTAAGCGCCCGATGGCAACCCAACGCCCTTCACTGAGTTTAGGCAGATGATCATAGACAGATTTTCTGCCTTCAGGATCTTTGCGCGAGCAAATTTCATCATCTGGCTTATGATACTGAAGAAATTGCGTTTCCACTTCACTCTGCAAGGTTAAGTTAACGCCATCAATAGTAACCACCGTTACACCCTCAGATGTCTGGCCTACCTGAGCAATCTTGCCGTCAACTTCAACCAAGCCCTGTTGAATCCAGCGCTCAATTTCTCGACGCGAGCCGACGCCCATGCGAGCAAGCACTTTATGTAATCGTTCAGCCATAAGATTGGGGCAACTAAAATAACAAAGTAGAGAAACGCATAATTGCGCACAGGTTTAAATAAGGTTCTAAAAATGTGGCTACACACAAAGGGTTACGCAAGCTCAAGAAGATTTAGTAGCATATGCTAAAACATTAAATTAGTGCCGCGTCTCAGCAGACTCCACACCACCTTCAATTGCTTCTAATTGTACTGGCTTATCTGGCACTTTTTTCTCTTCAACATCCATAAATGCCAATTCAGGATGAAACTGGTCAAGATCTTTTATTTCAGCTAGCGATGGAAGTTCATTTAGTGTGCTCAAATTGAAGTAATCTAAAAGCTTTTTAGTCGTTCCGTACATTGCCGGACGACCTGGCACTTCTTTATGCCCAACTATCTTTACCCATTCTCGTTCTAACAAAACTTTAAAGATACTGCTACTGATTGAAACTCCACGCACATCTTCTATTTCCGCACGCGTGATAGGTTGGCGATAAACCACAAGCGCCAATGTTTCCATAAATGCACGAGAGTATCTTGGCGCTCTTTCAACACGCAACTTAGACACCCAACCTTGAATTTCAACACGTGTTTGATAACGATATCCACTGGCAATTTTCTTCAGCTCGTAACCACGCTCAGCGCACTCTTCCTCCAGTTCAGAAATTACTTTCTTAACATCTTCTTTTGCTGGCTTTTGTTGGTCATCTTCAAATAATTTCAACAACAGATCTACTGTTAATGGATGATCGGCAGCCAATAATGCAGCTTCGATAATGTTTTTTAACTGCTTAAATTCCATAATCTCTTCCCTCTTCCAGTCTCG
The DNA here is from genome assembly GCA_951812785.1 of uncultured Gammaproteobacteria bacterium. Taxonomy (GTDB): domain Bacteria; phylum Pseudomonadota; class Gammaproteobacteria; order UBA4575; family UBA4575; genus UBA1858. The sequence continues at coordinate 925,627 of OX638335.1, read as the reverse complement.
CGCCTTCAATGACTTGGCCAGCAGGTTTTACATAAATTGGTGCAAATATTTCAGACTGCACAATCTCAATCACTCTGTCTTTAAGTAATTCTAGAATAGCTGCAAAAGTTACAATGACACCATCTCGGCCTTCGGCTACAGTGGACAGACTTGAAAATTCAACAAAATCATCAACAGCCAAGCTACTCAATATTTGAGTCATACGCTCTCTTATCGAAAGCGTTTCTTTCTTTATTTCATGCGCTGCATACATTTCTGATCTTCTTAGTACCTGTTGCAATGCATGCATTAAATCTTTCAATTCAACTTGCGGTAATTTTTTTTCTACCACTACCTCAGTTTGCAACACATTAATTTCTAATATATCGCGCTCTACACGAGGCATCCCATTGATATCTTCAGCGGCTTTCTTGAAGCGCTCATATTCTTGAAGACGACGAATTAATTCAGCACGAGGATCGTCTTCTTCGCCTTCCTCTATTGGACGCGGCAATAACATACGTGATTTGATTTCTGCCAGCATGGCTGCCATCACCAAATACTCTGCGGCTAACTCAAGACGTAAATCGCTCATGAGTCCAATATATTCAATATATTGTTGGGTGATTTTAGCAATTGGTAGCGTCAAAATATCCAGATTCTGACGCTTAATGAGATAAAGAAGTAAATCTAGCGGTCCCTCGAATGCATCTAAAAATATTTCTAACGCATCAGGTGGAATATATAAATCTTGTGGTGGGACACTATAAGGCTCGCCATGCACCATCGCGAATGGCATTTCATTCTGTTGGGCTTGCGCAGCATCATCAGATGCGGGTTTTGGCAGCTCTTCTGTCATTTAACTATCTTGATAATGAGGATTTCCACACAATAGATCCAGACTATCTATAAATCAATCCAATCGCCTTGCGAACATCCTCTAGTGTATCACGTGCTATGTCCCGTGCCTGCTCGCAGCCGTCGTTAATAATACTTTGCACAGTGGTTAAATCTTGTTCATATTTGCGTACACGTTCTTGAATTGGCTTTAATTCTTTTTGCACCGCCTCAATCACCGACTGCTTACATTCCACACAGCCAATACTCGCTGTTGTACAGCCTTTTTTGGCCCACTTCTGGACATCGGTATCCGAATAAACTTCATGCAGTTGCCAAACAGGACACTTGGCTGGATCTCCAGTATCCTTCAATCGAACTCGTGCTGGATCCGTTGGCATAGTCCTTAATTTAGTTTCTATTAGCTTAGGATCTTCCCGTAGTGAAATAGTATTGCCATAGGATTTAGACATTTTCTGCCCATCCAATCCTGGCATTTTTGAGGCTTGAGTAAGCAAAGCCTGCGGCTCTGGTAAGATTATTTTCCCTGTACCCTCCAAGAATCCAAATAAGCGTTCACGGTCTCCCAGAGAAATATTTTGCTGCGATTCCAACAAAGCTTGGGCAACGCTAAGTGACTCCATATCGCCTTTTTCTAGGTATTCTTTGCGCAAGCTTTTATACAGCTTGCCATTCTTTTTGCCCATTTTTGCAATCGCTTGTTGGGCCTTTTCTTCAAACCCCTGCTCTTTACCGTATATATGATTGAAGCGGCGAGCAACTTCACGCGTGAGTTCAACGTGGGCCACCTGATCTTCACCAACTGGCACGTTACCCGCTTTATAAACAAGAATATCCGCCGCCTGTAGTAATGGATAACCTAAAAATCCGTAGGTGGCCAAATCTTTTTCTTTTAATTTTTCTTGCTGATCTTTATAACTAGGCACTCGTTCTAACCAACCCAGAGGCGTCATCATTGATAGCAATAAATGCAGCTCCGCATGCTCTGGCACACGCGATTGTATGAATAAAGTTGCAGTCCCAGGTATCACACCCGCCGCCAGCCAATCAATCACCATATCTGTCACATGCGCAGCGATATTTTCGCTGTGGTCATATTCGGTGGTAAGCGCATGCCAATCTGCCACGAAGAAATAACATTCGTGGGTATGTTGAAGTTCAATCCAGTTTTTTAATACGCCGTGATAATGACCAAGATGCAGCTTACCTGTCGGTCGCATTCCAGATAAGACACGTTGATTTTGAGCAGTGGTGGTAGGCATTAGAAAGATTAAATTCCAACTGTTTTGGTAATAAATGTTTGAAAAAATGACAACGGGCCCCGTAAGAAAAGACTTAACACGCCCATCGCAAGCAGACCAAAAATAATAAACATTCCGTAAGGTTCAATTTTCGCGAGCATCATGCTTAAGTTATCTGGCAAAACACCTGCTAGCACTCGCCCGCCATCAAGTGGAGGAATAGGAATTAAATTCAATACCATTAATATCAAATTTATAATCACTCCAACTTGACCCATCTCAACCAAAATCATGCGTGCTAAATCAGACTCCATCATGAGCCCTAACTTGATGGCGATCGCCCACATAAATGCCATCACAAAGTTTGATGCTGGCCCAGCCGCAGCCACTAGCGCCATATCTCGCTTAGGATCATTGAGTCGTTGCATATTTACCGGGACTGGCTTTGCCCAACCAAATAAAAATCCACCCATCATAAATAGTATGCCTGGCACTAACACGGTACCCACAGGATCAATATGCTTAATCGGATTAAGAGATAGGCGCCCCAAACTGGCCGCCGTCGGGTCACCCAAATAGCTCGCCGCCCATCCATGTGCGACTTCGTGCAGAGTAATTGCTAATAGTACTGGTGGCGCAAAAAGCGCAATCTTGATGATCAATTCCATTGGTAGAGTGATTATACTGGCTAGATAAATGCGACGCTATCAATAATCAAGATAGATTAAATTCGCCCTTGCCCTGGCGCAATATCTCGCAACTTGAATCTTCCATATTGACCACGGTAGTCGGCTCAAAACCACAATTTCCACCATCAATAATTAAGTCCACTTTATGCTCAAGACGATCTCGCATTTCTTCCGGATCTGTCATTGGGGTCTCATCTCCCGGCATGATTAATGTACTACTCATTAGCGGTTCGCCCAATTCTTCTAATAAACTAAGGGCCACCGGGTGATCGGGAATGCGCAAACCTATTGTCTTACGTTTAGCCACCTGCATACGACGCGGTACTTCGCGTGAGGCTCGCAAAATAAACGTGTAAGGGCCAGGCGTATAATTGCGTAATAGTCTAAATGTTGTGTTATTTACAAAGGCAAAATTACCTAACTCAGATAAATCGCTGCAAGCTAGTGTGAAATTATGTTTTTCATCTACTTCACGGATTCGACGAATGCGTTCCAAGGCATCTTTATCGCCAATGTGGCAACCAAATGCATAACAAGAGTCGGTAGGATAAATAATCAACGCGCCTTGCTTGATCATTTCGATCGCACGCTTAATTAAACGTAGCTGAGGATTAACTGGATGGACGGAAAAATACTGGCTCATTGGATTAACAGATAATTTGCTTGGATCTATGTATTTGAGATTAATTATTCCGTTACAATACGCGGCTTGCGGCTGTGTGCCTAATTTAATTTACCAAGCAGTTAACTAATCACAATCAAGGTTTCAGGATGAAATTTTTAATTGAGTTTTTACCTATCATTCTATTTTTTGCTGCTTACAAGTTATATTCATTAATTCCGGCACCGATCATAGAGTCTATCAATGGTTTAATACTCTTCTCCCTCACTCCCGGCAACCAACCAGATTCAATCTATTTCGCCACACTCGTCGCCATCGTCTTATCAGGAATCACCGTACTCATTCATTTCTTAAAACATCGCGACTTCAGTAAAAACCAAACACTCATTTTTGTATTATTCCTTATCTTTGGTGGCGCGACTTTATTTTTACGTGACCCGACTTTCATCAAATGGAAGCCCACCGTAATTAACTTAGTATTTGCATTAATATTCCTAGGCAGCACATTCATTGGTGACAAACCGCTCGCACAAAGATTTTTAGGTGGCGCGCTTGAGGCGCCTAAGCATATTTGGAGTAGACTCAATACCGCATGGATTATTTTCTTTAGTATTTATAGCGGCAATTAATCTCTACATCACCTACAATTTCAGCGAAGAAATATGGGTGAATTTTAAATTGTTTGGAATGATAGGCCTGACAATCGCCTTCATTATTCTCCAAATGATTATATTGAGCCGTTACATTGCCGTTAAACCAGAAGAGTAAACTAACCATGTGGTATGCAATCATCAGTGAAGATGTTGAAAACAGTCTAGAAAAACGCAAAAACGCGCGTCCAATGCATGTTGAGCGTTTGCAGGACTTAGCTAATGCAGGCAAATTACTCACCGCCGGCCCACACCCTGCAATAGACAGTGAAGACCCGGGTGAAGCAGGCTTTACCGGCAGTCTCATTATTGCTGAATTTGACTCACTAGAAGATGCTCAAACCTGGGCTGATGCCGACCCATACATTGACGCCGGCGTTTATAAGCAAGTGACTATTAAACCATTTAAGAAAGTACTACCTTAACCATCACACATCACAAACATCACACAGGAAAACTCTATGCATCGTTTATTAATTCTAACCGTTACGTTAAGTGTCTTTACACTTACCGCATGTAACGAAAATACTTCAAGTACTGCTACTAGCAGTACAGCAAATATCCCTGCCGACCAAATTGCTGCTACCGTTAATGACACTGTGATTAGTAAAGATGATCTTACGCAGTTCAAAACGCTTAAAGGTAATCCACAAGTACCTGACGATAAAATTCTAGATGAAATGATTGCCACAGAATTACTTCGCGAAGAAGCAATCAAAGCAGGCATTGCTGATAAAAAAGATGTTCGCTTCCAAATTGAATTACAAGAATCAGAGCTATTGGCACGATTACTTATGCGTGAAAAATTTGGATCAATTAGTTTTTCAGAAAAAGAATTAAAAACCGCTTACGACACACAGATGAATGACAGTGAAAGTCGTGAATTTAAGGCTCGACACATCCTGCTGAAAACAGAAGATGAAGCGAAAGCAGTCATTGAAGCACTACGCAATGGTGGTGACTTTGTAGCACTTGCCAAAGAACGTTCAACAGGACCGACCGGCCCCAACGGTGGTGACTTGGGATGGTTCCAGGCTTCACGCATGGTGCCTCCATTTGCAGATGCAGTTAAACTCATGAATCAGGGTGATGTTTCCGTGACACCAGTTCAAACCGATTTTGGCTTTCATGTGATCAAATTAGACGATACACGTGAAATCGAGAAGCCTTCTTTCGAATCTAAACGTGACGAACTACAACAGTCACTGATAAGAGAAGCAATTAATAACTACATTCAAGAAATCCAAACAGCAGCTACGATTAACAAAAGCTAGTTTTCACACAAAAATAGTTGCGCCTGACTAAATATTGTTCAAGAATACTTATCACTGGCTTTTAACAAGAGGTCAGTGATAACAATTACATTCGATATCACAGTCGAGGAGAAAAGCAAATGAGCAATACAGCAGAAGCACCACAAGACTCTGTACTACGCAGACATTGGCAAGCATCGAGAGAGATTCAAGCACATTCTAGTCAATCTAGCACTAACAATACCGCCTCATCTGGTGGCTTTTTTTCTTGGCTAAAATCTCTATTTAGCTAATCAATACAGAGACACACAAGGATGTGTCTTCTGTACTTAGGTTATTTGCATATGCTTTATAAAAGCATATAACAAACGACCATCTTCACAATAATAAGTGCAAGGGATAGCCGATAGTTCTTTTGACTGTAAACGAATACCGTCACTCACCGGCGTGCATGAATAAATGTTTTGATACTCAGTGAAGACAGATTGCTCATCTTTCTCAAAGCATATTCTCTGATTAGTCACTAACAACTTTCCTTCACCAACACTTTCTCGCTCAAGAGACTGCTTATTCTTTTTTGGCAATAGGCTTTCTACCAGTTGCATCACTACTGACCATTGACGTTTGTTTTGCCTTGGCTTTAACTGCTCCGTAGAACTCTTATTGAAGCACCACCATAATTGCTCATTTTCTCTCAAATTAATTGAGAAGCTTGATGGGTTACAGTTACTTTCAGGTAGTTGCTGTCGTTGCAGTGCTTGCATAGCAGGCAAATTCAGTTGCTGGGAAATGAAATGCTTATTTACAAATAGCGACTCATTCGGTGCAAGCTCATTTAGCACTTCAATCCAAGAATGAATATCAGGTGCGTTAGCTAGATTAATATTATTTTTAGCAAAATATTCCAGAGACCGATTTAAGGTTCGCTGTTGAGCTTCAGCAGAAAACTCATATTTTTCTATCTCTGCTGTAATTGTCTTTGCAAGGAGGGCGGACTCAGTATTGGCTAACCCATCAATCAAATGACCCGCTATGAGTTGATCAGAAGCATTATATTTCTCGAAACAGTTTTTATGCAGGGAATAAAAAAGGCCTGCATACTTTCCACAAAGTATGCAGGCTCCCATAAATATTCTAAAAACGTTGTGTGGAGAAGACTTTTTACTTACTCGTCATCAAGCTCATCATAAAGATCAGTATCTTCCAATGGCGACCCATCACTGACTAAGAATTCCCTACGATCTAAATAAGCTTCGCGAATAAACGTGTATCTATCCGTTGAAATTTCATCAACTGTTTCTTCCAAGGATAATAATTCGGCTCTCACACTCACGACATCTAATGCAACAACCGCGATGCGCTCACCTGTTTTAATTTCAACATAGGTGAGAGGATTCAACAGCACCTTATCAACCACTAAGGATGGTGAATCTCGCAAGGTAGATGGGCCAAAGATTGGCCACATAATATAAGGGCCAGAATCCATTCCCCATACCCCTAAGGTTTGACCAAAATCTTCGTCGTGCTTAGTCAGCCCCATGGGGCTAGCAACATCAAACAATCCCAATATACCGATCGTACTATTAACAACTAAACGACCTATATCTGAAAAAGAATTAGATACTTTACCTTGGAGCAGGTTATTGACGGCAACACTGACGTCGTCTAAATTATCAAAAAAGTTACACACGCCAGTTTCGACGAAATCAGGAGCAATCGCTTTATATCCCTTAGCTGCTGGTTTTAATAATGCTCGATCCAAACCATCATTAAACCCATACATAGTTCGATTAAAGCCTTGCCATGGATCGCGCTCATTAGCAACATACTGCGTACTGGCACATCCGCCGACCATCATAGTTATACAAGCGAATAGAACTACGAATAACTTGGACTCCCACTTTTTCGACACTAACATCTCCTCCATATCAATCTGACCTGATTATTTTACTTTTTTGCTTGTGCTTGTATTCGCAACCTTAGTGCATTGAGCTTGATAAAGCCTTCAGCATCTTTTTGATCGTAGGCGCCTTGGTCATCTTCAAATGTCGCGATTTCCTCGCTGAACAAGCTTTCTTTTTCAGACTTACGACCTACCACACTAATACTACCTTTATAGAGCTTTAAACGCACCTCTCCAGTGACACTTTTTTGCGACTGATCGACCAAGGCTTGTATTGCCAGTCGTTCAGGGCTCCACCAGTAACCGTTATAAATAAGCGTGGCATAACGCGGCATTAAGTCATCTTTCAAATGTGCTAATTCTCGATCTAATGTGATTGACTCCAGCGCGCGATGTGCTTTTAACAGTACAGTCCCACCTGGTGTTTCATAACACCCGCGAGATTTCATGCCCACATATCGATTCTCTACAATGTCTAACCGTCCAATTCCATGATGACCAGCGCGTTCATTTAATGACTTTAGCATTGTCGCAGGTGATAATTTCTCACTATCTAGCGAGACAGCATCTCCATTCTCGAACCCTAGTTCGATATATTCTGCCTCATCAGGCGCTTGTTCAGGAGATACACTCCATTTCCACATTTCGTCTTCCGGTTCAGCCCATGGATCTTCCAAAGGACCACCTTCATATGAAATATGCAGTAAGTTAGCGTCCATAGAATATGGCGATTTACCTTTACGCTTTTGCTCAACCGGAATACCGTGTTTTTCAGCGTAAGCCATTAAAGATTCTCGCGAACTCAACTCCCACTCACGCCATGGTGCAATTATTTTAATATCAGGATTAAGTGCATAGGCACCTAACTCAAATCTCACCTGATCATTACCTTTCCCCGTTGCACCATGAGAAATCGCATCTGCACCTGTTTCACGTGCAATCTCGATCAATCGCTTAGCAATTAATGGTCTTGCAATAGAAGTGCCTAATAAATACTCACCCTCATAAATAGTATTGCAACGAAACATAGGATAAACGAAGTCACGCACAAACTCTTCACGCAAATCTTCAATATAAATTTCTTTTACACCCATCTGCTGAGCTTTAGCACGAGCTGGCTCGACCTCTTCCCCTTGACCCAAATCAGCGGTGAATGTGACTACTTCACACTCATACTGTTCTTCTAACCAGCGTAAAATTATCGATGTATCTAGGCCCCCAGAATAAGCAAGGACGACTTTTCGAATGTCTGTCATAATGTTTTTTAGTTTAGTTTGGTGCGAATAAGCCAGACATTATATCGAATGATGATTCGAATGACCTAGTACCAATCACAATTTAACAAGAAATCTTCATGCCGACTCAGCACAGTATCATTAAAAGCGATATCGAATTCGTCCCTATGGGGAATCGTTTTCGCGGCTTTTGTCCAGTGGTGATTGATGTAGAAACAGGCGGTTTCAATGCACAAACTGATGCGCTATTAGAAGTTGCTGCTATTATTTTAGGAATAGATGCTAAAGGCGTTCTTCATTGCAAAGAGTCACACAGCATCCATATCCAGCCATTTGAGGGGGCCAATATGGAGCCCGTATCACTAGAAGTGAACGGCATAAACCCTTTTCATCCTCTACGCATCGCCTCACCTGAAGGTGAGGCGCTAAAAGCAATCTTCAAACATGTGCGCAAGGCATCTAAAGAGAATATATGCAAGCGCGCCATTCTTGTTGGACATAATGCTTTTTTTGATTTGAATTTTTTAAACGCGACAGTCAATCGAGCCAATGTGAAGAACAATCCTTTTCATCCATTCAGCTGTTTTGACACAGTCAGCTTAGGCGCCATGGCCTATGGACAAACCGTGTTATCTAGAATCGCCCAAGTATCAGGACTGCCTTGGGACAGTGACGAAGCCCACTCAGCGCTCTATGATGCTCGCATGACAGCAGAGATATTTTGCAAAATACTCAACACATGGAATGACAAAGTTGAAAACATGATACCTATGTCTAACTCAGCTCTCGCTGAAACTAACGAAGATCCAGAGCAAAAATAAAACAGTTAGCCACCCAAACATTCAAATGCCTAAAGCAAGCGAACTCAAACGAGGAATGGTCATCAATATAAATGGCATACCTCACGCCGTTAAAAATGTGGAAGCTAAAAGTCCTTCTTCTCGAGGCGCTACAACGCTTTACAAAATTCGTTTTAAAAATCTTAAAACAGGGCAAAAACTAGATGAGTCTTACAAAAGTGATGAGCTATTAAAAGAAGCAGATTGCGTACACGTCCCCGCACAATATTCCTACACTGACGGCGACAACGTGATCTTAATGAATTCTGAAGATTATTCTCAATACGAAGTTAATATTGAAGACATTGAAGACTTAATGGCTTACGCACCGAGGGCCTCAAAGGACTCACTGCCTTAATTATGGATGGTGTGTTACTCAGTGTTGAACTCCCTCAGTCAGTTGATTTAAAAATCATTGAAACTGCTCCCGGAATAAAAGGTGCAACGGCAGCCAGTAGAACTAAACCTGCAACATTAAGTACCGGCTTAGAAGTTCAAGTCCCAGAATATATCGAAACTAGAGAAATGATTAAAATTAATACCAGTACAGGAAAATTTATGTCTCGCAGCTAGAGGAAGCAAAGCTCTCTAGTTTAATTACTTGCTAGCAGCCTGCTCAATCATAGTTTGCAGTTCACCTTTCTCGGCCATCTCAAGCGTGATGTCACATCCACCGATTAATTCACCGTTGATATACACTTGCGGAAATGTCGGCCAATCAGCATAACGAGGAAGATTCTGAAAAATCTCGGGGTCCATTAACACGTTCACATAAGCAAATTCATGACCACATTTCTTTAATGCTTCTGTAGTACGCATTGAAAAACCACACTGCGGCATTTGCGGAGTGCCCTTCATGTAAACAATGACTGGGTTCGATTCGACTTGTTCTTTGATTCTGTCTAACACATCCATACTGATATCCTCTAAACGATTACTCTCTAAATTATGGGCGCTGAATTTTTAAGCATTCTAAGCCGAGAGCATGTCATTGACTACCTATCGTGAGGGATACGCAGCTCCATCAACATTGGCCTGTAGCCAATGTTCCAGCAACGCCATGTGCCATACTTTACTGCCTTGCAAACGAGTGTGATATTGATCAGGTGCGGCGAGTAATTCATCCACATATTCACGCGAAAACAAGCCACGCTGGATGCAGGCATCGGACATTAACGTGTCACGTACCATTTCCAAGAAATCTCCGCGAACGTACTTCAACGCTGGCATCGGGAAATAACCTTTAGGCCGATCAATCACAGAATCAGGAATCAGTCCACGTGCAATTTTCTTAAGCACAAATTTACCATCACCTTTCAATTTCATTTCTGGTGGCATTTGTATCGCAAGCTCTACTAATTCGTGATCCAAGAATGGTACACGCGCTTCCAAACCCCAAGCCATGATCATGCTATCCACTCTCTTCACCGGATCATCAACAATAAGTGTAGTCACATCATATTGCAGAACAGCATCAATAAAAGTATCGGAGCCACTCCTATTTAGCGCATCACTTACCATCTGACTAGTAAAGTCTTGCTGCACATAATTTTGATTAACAGTTTTTGCATATTCATCAAAATCACGATCAAAATAAAATGATGAGAACCGTTGTATATAGCTTCCCTTTGCCGCATGCATTTTTGGATACCAAAAATAGCCCGCAAATACCTCGTCAGCTCCTTGCCCGGACTGCACCACTTTTATGTCTTTACTCACTTGTTCTGCTAACAAATAGAACGCCACTGCATCTTGTGCAACCATCGGTTCAGGCATGCAGCCAATCGCTTCGGGCAGTCTCGTTAGTACTTGATCATTAGCAATATGAAAGCGTTGATGGTTTGTCGAGAAATGCTCAACGACCGCATCAGAATATTCAAACTCATTACCACGTTCTTCTGGTTGATCTTCAAAGCCGACAGAATAAGTATTCACTACACCATGCTTTTGCGCCAACAAGCCAACCAACAAACTTGAATCAAGCCCACCAGATAGCAACACTCCCACAGGCACATCAGCAATTTCTAGTCGACGATCCACCGCCAACTGTAATGCTTGTCGAATTTCTTCAATCCATTCTTGCTCATCTCTTTGCTCTGTTCGACATGCAGACAATTTCCAGTAAGCCTTTGGCTCACTCATACCGCTTGCATCCACCCACATAAAATGACCCGGCGATAACTTACGAATACCTTTTAGTATCGTTCTAGGCGCAGGCACAACAGCATGTAATGTAAATTGATGCTGTAACGCCTGTATATCAATACCCGTATCAATTTCACCTGTTGCTAATAAAGCCTGTGTGTTCGATGCGAATAAAAATGACTCATTAGTCTGGCTATAATAAAAAGGTTTAATGCCCAATCGATCACGTGCAACAAATAATTTCTGTATGCGCACATCCCAAATAGCAAAGGCAAACATGCCAATTAGCTTTTCTACGCATCGCTCACCCCAAGCCTCGTACGCTTTCAAAATAACTTCGGTATCACCCGACGAGGAAAATTGCATTCCTTGTGCTTGCAGCTGTTTACGTAACTGAGGGTAATTATAGATCGTGCCATTAAACACAATAGAAATGGACTTGCTTGTGTTATGCATCGGCTGTCGGCTCGCCGATGACAAATCAATAATAGACAAGCGTCGATGTCCTAAACCAATTTGTTTATTGATATAAACGTCTTGATCATCAGGCCCACGTCGTTCGAGATGCACAAGCATATTATTAATGCGCTGCTCACTGACAGACTGGCCACGCCACGTTAATTCACCGCATATTCCACACATATATTATTTATCTAGTTTCAGTTACAAGTCTGGCCCAACTAAATGCACCACCAAGTGTCTCCATACGCACACAATCGCCCAATGCCACAGACAAGGAAACTTTGCCTTCAATTAGCCGCTCATTTAAAAAATTCTGCTCTGGCTTTCCTAGCCCAGCATCAACCGTTTTGTAATAACTCCATAGGCAAGTAGGCAACCATTCATATGAAGATAGTTAAAATGACAATATCACCTAACTTCCAAGTAAATTCACTAACTATCCCTTCTATAATATAGGCCATACTGCCTAAATGGACTTGGAATATGGGCGGCTTGGGCGCACATCTGCCCTGGCCATCAAACATTGCACAGAAATAATCCAATTGATCACGAATATTGAGTGAAAATTCAGCACGGCGAAGATGCACACCTATTTCGTCACATAACGTATTGATTTTATAGCGGGAAGTTGATTTTCGCCGAATTTATAGCCATCTGGGATTGTTGTTTTTAGTGATAAAACCTTTTATGGTTTAACTTGTTCAGCAATAAGGTTTTTTACAGTTACCATCTACCTTTATCTTTAAAAATAACAACTACTTTGAGGTGTCAAGTGAACCCACTAAACTCAGTATTAGGAACCATCATTGCGGGCTTTGTTTTAGCAATAATTATCACCATTATCGTCTAAACAGAAACGCAGCGTATAACGCATATAATAAATAATCAAAATTCACAGGAGGAATAACCATGGAAATAAACACATGGTCACTAATAGTTTGGCTACATGTCTTTGCCGGTATTATCTGGATCGGTTTACTTTACTATTTTAACTTCGTACAAGTCCCAGCAGTTGCCGCTGCAACAGCCGATAGCAATGGCCCTGGACCAGCAGCAATCAGCAAGTACATAGCACCACCTGCACTAGCTTGGTTTCGCTGGGGTGCATTAGCAACATGGTTAACAGGCGCAGGTGCTCTTTCGTATGTGGGTGAATTTGTTCCTAATATGCTCTTCACTAATGGTATCACTGTGATTGGTATCGGTGCATGGTTAGGGACCATCATGCTATTTAACGTTTGGGGGCTAATTTGGCCCAACCAGAAGAAATTATTAGGCATGGTCGAAGCCACTGACGCACAAAAAGCTACGGCTAAAAAAGTTGCTTTCATGGCATCACGTACAAACACATTATTATCAATCCCGATGCTAATGTGCATGGTAGGTCACGGCCACGGAGGACTACCTTTCTAAGTAAAACTCTAAGGGCTCTCACTGCCCCTACCAAGGCATGCTGGAAAAACAGCTTGTTTGGTAGCATAATTTCACTACGACAGCGGAATCCCGCTGTCGTTTTCGTTTAATGAACTATAGAACTTATTATTTTGAATGCATTAATGTCGACTTATGCTCGCAAAGATATCACTTTCACTAAAGGCCAAGGCATATGGCTGTGGGATGAGAATGGCGAAAAATATCTAGATGCCTTATCAGGTATCGCAGTGTGTGGCTTAGGCCATGCACACCCAAAAATTGCTAACGTCATTGCTAAACAAGCGAGTGCTTTGTTGCACACTTCAAACATCTATCGCATTCGTACTCAAGAACAATTGGGTGACCGATTATGCGCTGTCAGCAATATGGATCGGGCATTCTTTTGCAATTCTGGCGCTGAAGCTAACGAAGCTGCAATCAAGCTCGCGCGTCTGCACGGCAACAAACAGAGCATTAAAATTCCAACCATTATTGTCTGCGAAAACAGTTTCCATGGTCGCACCATGGCAACACTGACCGCGACTGGTAATCGAAAAGCTCATGCGGGTTTCGAACCGTTAGTGGCTGGATTTATACGCGCACCTTTTAACGATAGCGAAACAATTGCAGAAATCTGCAAAAATAATTCAAATGTCTGCGCTATCCTTGTTGAACCGATTCAAGGAGAAGGCGGAATACATATTCCCAACAATACATACTTGCAAGAACTTCGCAGTCTTTGTGATCAGCATAATTTGTTATTAATGCTTGATGAAATACAAACCGGCAACGGCCGTACTGGCAAGTGGTTTGCTTGCCATCACCAACAAGTGCTTCCTGATGTCATGACTACCGCGAAAGGTCTCGGCAATGGTATGCCTATTGGTGCATGTCTAGCGCGCGGTGCAGCGGCTGAATTATTTGCTCCAGGCTCTCACGGCAGCACATTTGGCGGCAACCCTTTGGCTTGTGCAACTGCTTTACAAGTACTCACGACTATCAAAGAAGACGATCTCTTATCTAACGCCACCAGTATGGGACAATTGCTAGTCGACACTTTAAAACAAACACTTGCTGACCATCCTTTGGTTAAAGATATACGCGGCTGCGGCATGATGATCGGCATAGAATTAAAAATGCCTTGCACAAAGATTGTTAACTTGGCGTTAGAAAAAAAATTATTAGTTAACGTAACAGCCAACAACATAATTCGCTTACTTCCACCATTAATTACTAGTCAAGATGAAATCACAATGATCGCCAATCTCATCTGTGAATGCGTAGAAGATTTCCAGCAACGGCTTTAATTTAAACTTAAAGAATCATTATGGCTCGTCACTTTTTATCATTATTAGACCTTAGCAGCGAAGAACTACGCTCAATCATCACGCGTGCGACTGAGCTTAAATCCATGCTTCACAATGGCGAATCGTACACACCATTTCAAAACAAAACACTTGCCATGTTGTTTGATAAGTCATCGACACGCACGCGAGTTTCATTTGAATCAGGCATGGCTCAATTTGGTGGGCACGCATTATTCTTATCTTCCAAGGACACACAGTTAGGTCGTGGCGAACCGGTAGAAGATTCTGCACGTGTATTATCTCGTATGGTTGATATCATCATGATTCGCACCTTTGCGCATGAGACCATCGAACGTTTCGCTAACGTTGCAACAGTACCGGTTATCAATGGTCTAACTGATTTAGTTCATCCTTGCCAATTATTAGCAGATCTACAAACCTGGTTTGAAAAGCGCGGCGACATTCGTGGTTCAACCGTCACTTGGATAGGCGATGGTAATAACATGTGTCACTCGTACATCAATGCCGCACGATTGTTAGATTTTAACTTACGCATTGCTAGCCCGAAAGGTTACGAACCAAATCAAGATATCCTTAAAGCTGCCAGCAATAAGATTTACTTTACCCACGACGCTGTCAATGCTGCAAAAAATTCTGACCTTGTCGTGACCGATGTATGGGCCAGCATGGGTCAGGAAGAAGAACAAAAACAACGCGAGAAAGCATTTGCGTCTTTTCAAGTAAATGCCGAACTTATGCAACATGCTAATAAAGACGCATTATTCATGCACTGCCTACCCGCACACAGAGAAGAGGAAGTCACTACAGATGTGCTTGAAGGAGCACAAAGTGTTGTATGGGACGAAGCCGAGAACCGCTTGCACGCACAAAAAGCTTTAATTGAATTTTTACTTTTATTATAAAAACCCATCCTCTAAAATCAGGGCATGACTAGCAATCGAATCAACTTATATTGGGTCTGTTTGGTTGCAGCTTACGCGCTCACCCATATATTTTTATTGTCCAACAAATGGGAAGAACAGAGCATTTCCGATGCAGGCTTTTTTCTTATCTGACACTAGCACTATTAATCACCTCATTATTTTTGGTACTAAAAGCAACTCGCATACCATTAAAACTTAATAATAAACTTTACTTATTTGCATCTTGCGCGAAGCAGATTTCCATCGATTATTCACAGACGAACACGTCACTAGACTCAAGTTCTATACCGACCAAAATATTGACTTATTACAAAGAATCCTTGGTGGTATCCCTCTAATTTTATTTGCCATCGCTTTTATCAGTATGGTAACACGCTTCACTCAACTTATATTACGCAGCTTTATTCAAGCCACTCCATGGGCAGTTTCACTATGCTTATGGGGAGTGACATTTTTTCTATCACAATTGTCAGACAAGTCAGATTTAAATGATATTTATTACGGAAGAGTCTTAGAGGAAATGCCAGAATTTTGCGCATCTGGGTATGTCTTGTTAGCCATCATTAACGCCTTCCCCGTCATTAAAAATTCATCTGTGACCAAAAATTATTGAGTCTGGGTAAAAATTCAACCACACAAAAGAAAAATATACCCCTCGATCTACTTGCTTCAATTGAATACCTTTCAACTCACCACTAACGGCTTGGCCGAATAGATTCCATGTTGAATGTGTTTGCTTATCTTTAATCACATTCCCTTTAAGCTCAAAGTCCAACAATCTACCCTGAACGGTTCTTGAAAAAGCTACCGCAGCCAGCACATCTTTAGACTGGCTTATTTTTCTATCATCTACAGAGGAAGCCATGCCGAGTTTACTTATAATCAATAAATCCAAATCACCCACTCTTGTCTGTACCAAGGGTCGAGTGTTTAAATATGAAAACGGAAAAATAACCGTATCATTATTATCATTCACTCCAAGCACGCGCTCCATTGCAGCTAATCGATTATCAAATGGTTTGCGATAAAACCAAACAATCGGTATTAAACGAGAATCGTAATTCACGTATGGGTTGATACCGTATTTTTTATTAAAACCAGTTTTATTAGATAACACCTTACCTAAAGGATATGCATCCTTAAATTGTTTAAAAGATACAATTTGCGAGGGTAGAAGTTGCAAAGAGTCACCCGCATAGGCACCTACGATACTTTCTCCTGTAAACTGCAACCACCATGATTCACTCTGACGGTCATACATTACTAAGTTACTTGTATACACTTTCCCAGTGGTACCAAAATCCAACAATTCTCCTTTGTGCCATCTAGAAAAAACCATCGCCGCATTACATAAAGGACAATACGTGACAGATATCTTATGCTCTCCTAATTGATCGTTCACAATTTCGTGATAGATTAAAATTTGCAGCGGATACGCTTTTGACTTTCCTCCACTGGTAAAGACAACCACTGGCTCTCTATCATCTAACCACGTTTCAGCTGATCCGATAGTTTCAAATTTAGGTTGATCGATAGATTGAATACCATCCTTCCCTGGGCCACCCTCCACAATGTCATCTAACACAACAGTCGCACGTGAAAAATCCGTACGCTCCCAACCACTCATATCTAGAAAAGAAGGTTTAGCTGAAACAACCAGCACCCAAGCCAGGTAGAACAACACAAACAAACTGACCCTTAAAGCGGTAGATTTACCCATAAAATTCCTTTCTAACCCTACACAATGGTTGATTTAAACTAGCAATGTCCTGCATGCTAGCAAAACAATAATAAAGACAGTACCAACGGAGGAAAAATGGAATCATTAACATCCTTACTAAATACTCTTAGCTCCTTCATTTGGGGCCCCTTCACAGTAGTGCTTATTCTCGGTGTAGGAGCATATCTCACGGTAGGTCTCAAATTCATCCCCTGGCGCAAAACCATACCTTATGCATTTTCATTATTATTCCAGGGACGTAAAAGTTCTGGCAAAGGCGAAATATCCCCATTTCAAGCACTAATGACCGCAATGTCTGCCACCATTGGCACAGGAAACATTGCTGGTGTTGCAACTGCCATATTCATCGGAGGGCCTGGCGCAATATTTTGGATGTGGATTACAGCGCTGGTAGGCATGGCCACAAAGTACGGTGAAGCAGTACTAGCAGTGAAATACAGAGAAACCGATGCATTAGGTAAACACGTCGGCGGCCCCATGTATTACATTAAAAATGGCTTGGGTTCTCATTGGGGCTGGCTAGCATTTTTGTTCGCGTTGTTTGGTACTATCGCCGCTTTCGGTATTGGCAATATGGTGCAATCAAATTCAGTTGCCGATGCATTACATAGCAATTTTAGCGTTGACAAAAAAATCACCGGCGCTGTCATTGCAGTACTCGCTGGCTTAGTCATCTTAGGTGGTATCCAACGCATAGGCGCAGTGGCTGGCCAGCTAGTCCCATTTATGGCTATTGCTTATATATTTGGTTCTCTCGCCGTTATATTAAGCAATATTAATGAAGTGCCTGCGGCATTATCTTTGATTGTTGATAGCGCATTCAATGGCAGCGCCGCTGCTGGAGGCTTTGCTGGTGCCAGTATAATGATTGCCATTCAAATGGGTGTTGCTCGAGGGATCTTTTCCAATGAGGCAGGACTGGGCAGCGCGCCAATTGCACATGCTGCTGCACAAACCGATAGCCCTGTACGCCAAGGCATGATTGGTATGCTAGGCACCTTCATTGACACAATTATTGTCTGCACCATGACAGCACTTGTGATTATTATTAGTGGCGCTTGGACTAGCGGCGAAACTGGTGCGAGCCTATCGACATTAGCTTATGGAAACTCGATTCCATTTGGCGAATACATCATTACCTTTGGTTTAGTGATTTTTGCTTTTACCACTATTCTTGGATGGAGTTATTACGGTGAGCGTTGTGCAGAATATATTTTTGGCGAAAAGATTATTCTTCCTTATCGTATACTGTGGATAATTGCAGTATTTTTTGGAGCCTATCAAAAAGTAAACTTAATTTGGATACTGGCAGATGTAATGAACGGCTTCATGGCTGTTCCAAACTTAATTGCATTAGCCTTGCTAAGCCCTGTGATCTTCAAAGTCACCAAGGACTACTTCTCTAAGGAATAGATTTTTGCACGAACACGACGCTAATAGTGTCGCTACAATCAGCGAATCCGTTCGCATCGCTCTGGCTGAAGATATTGGCCAGAGCGATGTAAGTGCTGCTTTATGCGACCCACATAATGTAACCGCGACAGTAATCTGTCGGGAAACCGCGACACTTTGTGGACAGGCCTGGTTTGACGAAACGTTCAATCAATTAGACACTGATGTTAGCGTTGAATGGATACAAACAGACGGTGACGTTATACATACAGGAAATAGGATTTGCGAAATCTCTGGTCCCGCACGTTCAATACTTAGTGGCGAAAGAACAGCATTAAATTTCCTGCAAACCTTATCCGGCACCGCTACTACCACAAAAAAATTATTACACCGACTTAAAGGCACCGATACACAGCTATTAGACACCCGCAAAACCATTCCCGGTTTACGCTATGCACAGAAGTATGCCGTATTCTGTGCCGGCGGGAAAAATCATCGCATGGGTTTATACGATGCTTATTTAATCAAGGAAAACCATATCACCGCATGCGGCTCAATTAGCAATGCCATCGCGCGCGCTAAGCAACAGCACCCTGAATTCAAAATTGAGGTGGAAGTGGAAACGATCGCGCAACTAATCGAGGCCATTGAGAATCAGGCAACAATAGCACTACTTGATAACTTTTCTTTGCAAGAGGTGAAGCAGGCGATTGAATTGAGTGCTAAAAAAATCAAATTGGAAGTGTCTGGCAACATTACGGTGGACAACATCAATCAGTACGCGATGCTTGGTGTGGATTGTATTTCAGTAGGCGCACTGACAAAACATGTTCAAGCAGTCGACTTTTCAATGCTATTTAGCGATTAACTCCAGTTAAATAAAACACAGGCCCAAGCCTACTAAGCTTTGCTTAATATTTTTTTAGCTTGCTCCCAGCACATATCCAACTGATCTTCTTCTAACTCAACCATCTTTTCACCCCGCTCCAACACAAGACTTTCCACCAATCTAAATCGACGTTCAAACTTTGAATTAAATTTTTGCAAAGCGATATCAGCATTCACATTCACATTCACATGCCGACGAAGATTAATTAACGAAAACAAAACATCACCCACCTCTTCTTCAACACGTACATTATTTTGCTGCAAACTAATCGCCTCTTCTAGTTCATCAACTTCTTCTTTAAGCTTAGCAACAACACTTTTCACCTCAGACCAATCAAAGTTGGCCTTGGCTGCCTTCTTTTGTAGCTTGCGCGCCCGTATTAATGGTGGCAATCCTTCAGCAACATTAGCTAATACAGAAGAGTCATCTTGAAACTTTCCTTTAGCCATGCGCTCTTGTTTTTTGAACTGCTCCCAGTCTTGTTTTCCTTGTTTGAGCTGAATATTAGAACCAAACACATGCGGATGACGCCCAATCATTTTTTTACATATCGCACTCACAACATCTTCAAATGAAAATTGATTGGTTTCTTTTGCTATCTGCGCGTGATACACCACCTGAAACAATAGATCACCAAGCTCATCGCACAAATCCCGCATATCTTCACGAGATATTGCTTCTGCAACTTCATAAGCTTCCTCAATAGTATTAGGAAGCAATTGTTCCAAAAGTTTGTGCTTTGTCCCAAGAGCAGCCTGTTTGCGGATCTCAAAGCGCGCGCATAATTTCAAGTAGATCGTAAATAGATTTGCTATCACTCATAACACTTAGTACTTATTTTAATTAAACATGTAATCGGACTAGTGTTATATAAATCCATTTCTAGGGGAAGTGTTATCTCTATCCGGCAACCGAACTAGAACAATTCACTAAGCACTTATCTTTATAAAGCCACTTTAAATCCGATGAAAACGAAGCGTTAAAAATTCAAGCCCTATATCTCCAACATTTACACAGCATTAGGATTATTCGTTTGCTTGGTAGACGACAAATAATCGACCATCTATTGGCATCTCTACTGTCGATTTCCAAAGGAAACATAATGAAGCGCCCAAATTAATTGACAGGCATTTACTTCAATGCGCAGACAAAGCCCTCTATCAAGCCAAGCAAAGCGGCCGCAACCAAGTCGTATTTTTTTAAGAAACTAATATCCCTTGCTTGTACTACCCAGCAACAACACTCCTCATTAGACTTTAGTTATAGGCTATGCTCAAATACTTAGCCTCACTAGTTAAGAGAATTGCACATGCGGGCCTTATCCTTAAGCATTATTGTTCTACTTGTTTGCATACTAACTGCTTGCTTACCCAGCGCCGGCAAACAACCAAAGCCATTAACCAAAGAACAAATGATTCAGGTTCTCGACAAAGCACTTGCTAGCCCCAAAGCATTTCAAACATCGCTTAAAGAAAGCTGCACAAAGTTCAGCCCAATACTATCAGAAGTGGCTGAAACCATTAATATGGGTTCGCGCATTTGGAACGCAGACGGACTTCCAGCCAAACCCCCTAGCGCGCAATAGCATTTAATATATTGCTGCATGAGCAAAGACGAAATATACAAACAGCCCTTACAAAACATAGAGGATTTCAGTTTTGATAAGGCCGTCAGCGATGCATTCGATGACATGGTGGATCGTTCGGTTCCTGGATATAGAACGCTGATTGCTAATATTGGCCCGATCGCATCACATTTTTTACGCTCAGATACTAACTGTTATGATTTAGGCTGCTCGCATGGTGCAGCCTCATTATCAATATTCAATTGTTGCCCGCATGACTCAGTCACTATCCATGCAGTAGATAATTCACCAGCAATGATCAAGCAATGCGAGCATTTGATCTCGCAAGCAGATGCTGGCAGTTGTATCAATAGTCAACTAGCAGACATTAACGACATAGACATTCACAATGCATCTTTCGTAGTATTAAATCTGACATTGCAGTTTTTACCTATTGATCAAAGACACAAGTTATTAAAAAAAATTGCACAAGGAATGAATTCTGATGGCGCTCTAATACTCACCGAAAAAATAATTCTCCAAGACCAACCCATAGAGAATTTATTTCAAGAGCTGCACACTAAATTCAAATCAGCTAATCAATACAGCCAACTTGAGATCAGCCAAAAAAGAAAAGCCATTGAAAATGTGTTGATTCGCGAATCTCTACAGAATCACCAACAAAGGTTAATCAATGTTGGCTTTTCCAATGTCTCCGTTTGGTTCCAATGTCTTAACTTTGTATCTTTACTTGCAGTCAAATGAACCTTGAACGTTATTCACACCTACTTGATTTAAATGGTCTTTCTTACGATGCAAATTGGAAATCATCACTCCAAAAAAAATTAGAGGCGGTTTTCTCAAAAACTTCTCACGGACACTTCCCAAAATGGCAGTCAGCCGTCAATCAACTAACGATCGCAAATAGCACACACTACAATTTTGATACGCCTATTGTAGAAATAGGCAAGGCTAACGACCTCACCGACCAACAATCTGAAATCATATTACAGGCATTAAATTCATTACAACCGTGGCGTAAAGGTCCGTTTAGTTTTTTTGGTACTCATATAGATAGTGAGTGGTGTTGCGATAAAAAATGGCAGCGGATACAAAATTATTTACCCTCACTGAAAGATAAAACCATTCTAGATGTCGGCTGCGGAAATGGTTATTATATATTGCGTATGCTGGGTGACGGCGCAAAATATGTCATAGGCGTAGATCCAACTTTAGTTTTCTTAGCGCAATACTATGGCCTAGTTCAATGTATTGACCGAGATATCAATGCTCACTTACTTCCCATTCCATTTGAAGACTTACCAACACAACTAGATCAATTTGACTGTGTGTTTTCAATGGGCGTTTTATATCATCGACGTGATCCACTTGAACATCTAAAACGTTTGTATCAACACACATTAACTGGCGGCACGGTATTAATTGAAACATTAGTAATTGATATTAAAGAAAGCGCTCAGCTGATTCCCCAAGATCGTTACGCAGGGATGCGTAATGTATGGAGCGTTCCTAGCCCTTCCTTGGTACAGTCTTGGTTGTACGAAAGTGGCTATGAAGATATCCAATTGCACAATATTCAAACAACCCAACTTGAAGAGCAACGCGCAACACAATGGATGCAAAATTATTCTCTAGTTAACTTTCTTAATCCCAACGATCACAGCAAAACAATTGAAGGTCATCCCGCGCCTACACGTGCAATCTTTTCTGCGCATCGCCCACAATAATCTAGATTACAATGCAGGCCGCACTATAACTGTGCAAATACTTGCTATGCACCATTAATTGATGCCACATGCATTTTTCAATGGCATACTGCCCTCTTCTAACGCACAAAAACTAGGGAGATAAAAACAATGAAGCTAGTCACCGCTATCATTAAGCCATTCAAATTAGACGATGTACGTGAAGCACTTACTGAACAAGGCATGCAAGGCCTGACAGTAACAGAAGTCAAAGGATTTGGACGCCAAAAAGGACACACAGAACTCTATCGTGGAGCAGAGTACGTGATTGATTTTTTACCCAAATTAAAAATCGAGATTGCTGTTGCTGCAGAGCGCGTCAATGAAGTCATTGAAGTCATTACTCGTACAGCAAACACTGGAAAAATTGGTGATGGAAAAATCTTCATTACCAATTTAGAACAAGCTATTCGTATAAGAACCGGAGAAACCGGTCCAGAAGCACTCTAAGATAAAGGCAAAGAATGAATCATATCAACAAGAAAAACACTCTACTCAGCATTTTGCTAATGCTACCTGCATTGGTTAGTGCAGATGACTTGAATGGAGCTAACACATCCTGGATTTTAACCTCGACAGCTTTAGTCCTGTTCATGACTATTCCAGGATTATCGTTATTTTATGCTGGACTTGTTCGTAGCAAAAACGTGTTATCCGTTCTCATGCAGTGCTTCACTATTACTTGCGTCGCATCTGTTGTCTGGTTGGTATTTGGTTATAGCATGAGTTTCACTGCTCATGGCTCGCTTAATCAGTGGATCGGCGGATTTGACAATCTATTCTTATCTCAAGTATCACGTGACAGCATGTCCGGAGATATCCCTGAGTCTGTCTTCGTTATGTTTCAGATGACCTTTGCTATTATCACACCGGCGCTTGTCATCGGTGGTTTTGCTGAAAGAATAAAATTCTCAGCCATGCTTTGGTTTACCGTGCTATGGATGATTCTTGTCTACTTCCCAGTGTGCCATTGGGTATGGGGCGGCGGCTGGCTAGGAGACAAAGGTGCTTTAGATTTTGCCGGCGGTTTAGTTGTTCACATTACTGCGGGTGTAGGTGCTTTAGTGGCTGCCATAGTATTGGGCAAACGTAACGGCTTTCCCGCAACACCTTTACCACCCCACAATATGACAATGACTGTGACTGGCGCAGGTATGTTATGGGTAGGTTGGTTTGGCTTTAACGGTGGCAGTGCATTAGCGGCCAATGGCGACGCCGGTATGGCTATTTTAGTCACGCATATTAGTGCTGCGATCGCATCACTCACCTGGATGATTATTGAGTGGATCAAATATGGCAAGCCAAGTGTTTTAGGCATCGTCACAGGCATGGTTGCAGGTCTTGGTAGCATCACACCGGCATCAGGTTACGTTGGCCCAATGGGTGCAATCGTGATTGGTATCACCGCAGGTATCGTATGTTTTGCTGTGACCAATTTCATGAAGCGCACGTTGCATATTGATGATTCACTCGATGTCTTTCCTGTCCACGGCGTCGGTGGCATTATCGGTACATTGCTTGCCGGTATATTTGTCGCGTCACAATTTGGCGGCATAGGCTTGGCTGAAGGCATCAGCATTGCCGATCAATTTGGTGTCCAGCTAACCGCAGTGGCTGCAGTGATTTTTTGGACAGCGATTGCCAGCTACATTGTTCTAAAAGTAACCGGCATTATCTGCGGATTACGCGTAACAGATGAACAAGAACGTAGCGGCCTCAACATCACGCAACATGAAGAAAAAGGTTACAACCTTTAAATTTCAGAAAATAGTTTAAAAAGGCGGCCTAATGGCCGCTTTTTTTCCACCGTGATGTTAGATCCCTCTATAATTGGCCGGTGGAAAATACCAATAACAATCATCACGCCCTCAATAGAATTCCAGCTAGCGAACATCGCATAGATGAAAGCAAAATCTGTGGCCAAGCCCGCCACGTTGTCGAAACTCTATTAAAAGCAGGTTACGAAGCTTACCTAGTCGGCGGTTGTGTCCGTGACTTAGTGCTTGGTATCGAACCCAAAGATTTTGATGTCGCCACGAATGCACATCCCGAACAGATCTGTGAACATTTTAGTAATAGCCGTTTAATCGGTAGGCGCTTTCGCATTGTGCATGTGTACTTTTACCGGAATAACATAGAAGTATCTACCTTTCGCGCTCAAACAAGTCAGACTAAAGCTAACAGTCAATCTTCTACTGCGGGCGCTAATGGCAGAATTCTTCGCGACAATACATTTGGCACCATTGAAGAAGATGCTATTCGCCGCGATTTTACAATCAATGCACTTTACTATGACATCGAAAATTCAGAGGTACTAGATTACTGTCATGGCTACCAAGATTTACAAGCACGAAAAATATGTATGATTGGTAATGCTGAGACCCGTTATCGGGAAGACCCAGTACGCATGTTAAGAGCCCTTCGATTCCATGCAAAATTAGACTTGGCCATACAAAATGAAACTAAAGGCCCAATCAAACCAATGGGTCATTTACTTTCAGAAATTCCGCCAGCACGTTTATTCGATGAAGTGATTAAACTTTTTCATAGCGGCTATGCTGTGCGTTGTTTCCAACAACTTGAAAAGTTTGACCTATTAAAAGTGTTGTTCCCAATCACTCATGAAGCATTAAATCATGACGAATCATTTAGCTCACTAATACATAACGCATTAAAAAATACCGACGCGCGTATAAGAAATGGCAAGTCAGTCAACCCCGCATTTATATTTGCAATTTTATTATGGCGTCCATATTTACAATTGCTTGAACAAAGCAATCAACAAGGCATCCCTCATGCAGAAGGCGCTTGGTCCTCTGGACGAACAACTGTATTGGATCAGTCGACTGTCACCTCAATTCCCAAAAGATTCTCGGTGACTATTTGTGAAATCTGGAAATTACAAAATCGCTTTCTGAAGAAACGTAGCCATAAATCATTACGACTTATATCGCACCCTCGTTTTCGAGCAGCCTATGATTTCATGTGCCTACGCGCGCGTAGCGGAGAGCTAGACGAAGAAAATTGCACGTGGTGGACACAGATACAAACCGTATCAGAACAAGAACAACGCAAAATGGTGGATCAAAATAACCGAAAGCCACGCAAACGAAAAAACAAGCAATCATTATGATGCGAAATCAATTTATTACCGATGCTTATATTGGCATAGGCAGCAATTTACAAAATCCATTTTTTCAAGTTGCCGGCGCCATGGAACAACTAGCATTAATTGAGCATTCAGAATTACATTCATTTTCTAGCTTATATTCAAGCCGCCCGATGGGACCACCCGACCAACCTCCTTATGTAAATGCCGTGGCATGGCTAAAAACTAGGCTAGCTGTACATCCCCTACTGCTCAAATTGCAAGCAATTGAAAATGAGCAAGGGAGAACTCGTGACGGCGAACGTTGGGGACCTCGCACATTGGATCTGGATATTCTTGTCTATGGGAATTATTCACTTAAAAATCAAGTGCTTACCGTCCCTCATCCGGGAATAAAATCACGTGAATTTGTTCTCTACCCATTGCACGAAGTAAATAAAAACCTCATGATTCCAAATCTAGGAGCTATACATCGGTTACAACCACGGTGTTATGCAAACGGACTCACCAGATTATCACTATAAGATGCCCACTCCATTACCAGATTACATTGTTATTGAAGGCCCTATCGGTGTTGGAAAATCCAGCCTCGCGCGCCGTTTAGCTAATGACTTTGATTCGGAATTAGTTTTGGAAGAAGTGGATGAGAATCCATTTCTGGAGCAGTTTTACCAACGACCGCGTGAAGCCGCTTTATCCACTCAGCTGTTCTTCTTGATGCATCGTACTCGACAAATTCAAGAGTTACGCCAAGGCAGTATTTTTTCACAATCTAAAATTGCAGATTACTTAATCGAAAAAGATCAACTGTTCGCACAAATCACTCTGACGCCAACAGAATACGATTTATATCTTCAAGTTTACGAACACATGATTGTCGATACACCCAAGCCTGACTTAGTGGTATATCTACAAGCGCCAGTGCCCACTTTGCTTGAACGCATACGAAAACGTGGCCACAACTATGAACGCTTCATTGAATCTAATTACTTAGAACAGCTTAACGAAGCTTATGCTGATTTCTTTTACCACTATAACGGCACGCCGTTGTTAATCGTCAATGCCAGTGATATTGATTTCATTAATAATGAACGCGACTACGAACAATTAAAATCGCAGATTGTTAACACTAAAAGTGGTCGTCATTACTTCAACCCGCTTTCGTTTGTAAGCTAATCATGAGTGCACAAAATTCCATAGGCATCACAATTAATCAGCTGCAGAAAATGCGTGACAGCAATGAAAAAATTGCTTGCCTGACTGCCTATGATGCAGCCTTCGCAAAACTATTAGATCATGCTGGCATGGATGTCATCTTGGTAGGTGATTCTCTAGGCATGGTAGTACAAGGAAATCCATCAACGGTTTCCGTCACTATGGACGATATGATCTATCACACAGAATGTGTTTCTGGCTCAGTCAATCATTCTTTGGTTATCTCTGATATGCCGTTTATGAGTTACAGCAATATCGATAGCGCGCTTTATAATGCCACTCGCCTCATGCAAGAAGGCGGCGCACAAATGGTTAAACTAGAAGCCACCCAACGCCAAACAGAAATTGTTGAAGAACTTAGTGCTTACGGCATTCCAATATGCGCACATCTGGGATTGCGCCCACAGTACATTCATAAACTTGGTGGCTATCATGCACAAGGCACTGATTCTGATTCAGCCAACGAATTATTACTCACAAGCACCACTTTAGAAGCAGCAGGTGCTGACATATTATTAGTGGAATGCATTCCAGCAAAGTTGGCTGCAGAAATCACTAAAACCGTTAACATTCCAGTCATTGGCATTGGCGCAGGCAAAGACTGCAATGGTCAAATTTTAGTATTACAAGACATTCTTGGCATTACTCCAGGCAAAACTCCTCCATTCGTAAAAAATTATATGCAGTCATGCAGCATTCAAGATGCCGTGACTAATTACATTAAAGAAGTTAAGTCTAGCGATTTCCCTGCTTAGCATTCACAACGCATTTCTATTATGAAGGTATATTCCGAATCCGAACAAATTCGAGAACATATCAGCCGCTGGAAATCCAACAAGGATAAAATCGTGTTGGTTTCCACCATGGGTCACCTGCACAAAGGACACGCTTCACTAATAGAATTAGCTAAATCATTAGGCCAATGTGTCGTTGTGTCTATTTTTGTGAATCCGCTGCAGTTTAATCAAGAAAGTGACTTCGCTCATTACCCAAGGACGTTAGACACTGATATAGCGCAATTACAGGCTCTTAATGTTGATGCTGTTTTTACTCCCCACACAGAATCACTTTACCCTCATGGAATACAATCAGCTCCAAAAATACTTATCC
The DNA here is from genome assembly GCA_951812785.1 of uncultured Gammaproteobacteria bacterium. GTDB lineage: Bacteria > Pseudomonadota > Gammaproteobacteria > UBA4575 > UBA4575 > UBA1858. The sequence goes on along the minus strand of OX638335.1, from coordinate 897,301 downwards.
CTGAATTAACCGAAGAATTTGATGGCCGCTTTCGTCCAGGACATTTTGAAGGCGTATGCACAATTGTTTGCAAATTATTTAATATTCTGACGCCTGATGTTGCCGTGTTTGGCAATAAAGATTACCAGCAGCTATTAATTATTCGCCGCATGGTAAACGAGCTTAACTTCCATATAAATATCGTTGCGGGAAAAACTGAGCGAGAAGCAGATGGACTGGCAATGAGCTCACGCAACACGCACCTAAGCCCTAAGCAACGTGAGCTGGCTCATCATCTATATTCCAATTTAGAACGAGTAAAAAAACAATTTTCTATTGAGACAATCTCTTTATTAGAAACATCAGCATATTCTCATTTAGAAAAACATAGCATGCGCGTTGAATATTTCAATATTCGAGATGCGATTAATTTACAGCCAATTAGTGATTCCACTAGAGAAATTGTGGTTTTAGCCGCCGCTTGGTTAGGAGAGACTCGTTTGATAGACAACATACTTTTCCCAATGCCTTAATTGTGTATACTTGAAGCTATACAAAGTCATTAACAAAATTTCAGGAGAATACATATGGCATGGTTTGTAGTTGGTTTCGTAGTACTTGCATTTGTAATCAATATAGCAGCGCAGTTAAACCTATTCTCACATCTTAAGAACGGCACTATTTACCGATAATTCGGGCGCATTTCATAAAAAAAGCGGGCTTTTTAGTCCGCTTTTTTTATGCTCAAAATTTTCCACACAGTTCCTCCATTAATAATCTTTCCTTGATATGATATTAACCATTAATCATTTCCCGCCCTTAGTCTGATAAACGGCATAAACCAACTCAAACATACTGCTCAATTGTTTTTAAATCCTAGTATTATCCGCAGATGATAGCCCCGCATTGGAAAAAATTGATTAACCACGCATCGCTCATGCGTGATGTAGAAATGCGTCAGCTGTTTGATGAAGATCCAAATCGTTTCAAAAAATTCTCGATTCAATCAAATCCCGTTCTTGTTGATTTCTCAAAAAATAGGGTCATCGAACAAACCCTTTCTCTATTATTTAATCTTGCAAAAGCAGCCGAAGTAGAAAAGTGGCGCGACAAAATGTTCGCTGGCGAAATTGTTAATAGCACCGAACAACGCTCAGCACTACATACAGCGTTACGTAGCCCAGTACACACCCATGTCAGCAAAGAAATTGACACTGAATTAGCAAGCATGGAACGTTTATGTAATAAGCTTCATCATGGCAAATGGCTGAGCTATAAAGACACTCCCATCAAAGACATTGTAGTAATTGGCATTGGCGGTTCTTACTTAGGGCCCAAGCTTGCCAGTGAAGCGCTCACGCATTTCACTCAAAAAGGTATAAAAATTCATTTCGTCGCTAATGTCGATGCTCATTTATTAGATGAAGTATTAAAAGACATTGCACCGGAAGACACTTTATTCGTGGTAGTCTCCAAAAGTTTTTCAACTCAAGAAACCACTGCTAACGCAGAAACGGCAGCAGCATGGCTAAGAGAAAAAAGCGGTATTCGCAGATCGGTTCACAAACAATTTGTTGCTATTACGTCAAATGCTGAAGCAGCTAAATCCTTTGGTATAGATTCCGACCATATTCTAAATATGTGGGATTGGGTGGGTGGACGTTACTCTCTCTGGAGCACAGTTGGCTTTCCACTTGCACTACAAATAGGCATGCAGAATTTTCGCAGCTTATTGACTGGTGCTTACACAATGGATAAACATTTCCAAACAGCACCATTAGACAAGAACTTACCCGTCATTATGGGACTGCTCGGTGTTTGGTATATCAACTTTTTAGGCATGCCACATCATGCAGTACTGCCATATGATCATCGATTACGTAGCTTACCGAGTTATTTACAACAACTCGACATGGAGAGTAATGGCAAAGGCGTCACACGTGATGGCAAACGTGCAAACTATAATACCGGCCCAATTATCTTCGGAGATGCGGGCACTAATGGGCAACATTCTTTTCATCAGTTACTGCATCAAGGCGCGCTCACTGTACCCTGCGACTTTATTGGATTCTCTAAAGCCGAGCATGATCACAAAAACCATCACGAGATTTTACTTTCCAATATGCTAGCTCAATCGCAAGCAATGATGATGGGACGATCAAGAAAAGAAACGATTGAATTATTAGCCAGCTACAATATTACTGGTAAGATGGTCAAAGATTTATCTCTGCATATGACCTTCCCTGGAAATCGGCCTAGCAACACCATCATGTGTGAGTCACTCACTCCGGCAACACTAGGCGCTCTTCTTGCGCTTTATGAACATAAAGTGTTTGTGCAAGGCATCATATGGAACATCAATTCATTTGATCAGATGGGTGTCGAACTTGGCAAAACATTAACCAGCAAAATTCTTCCAGCCATGCAGAGCGACAAAGAATTATCCAGCGCCGACTGCTCCACTCAAGCATTACTCGATTACATTCGCAAAAATAGTTAACTCACTGCAGTGATGCCCCAAAAACCTTTCGCGCCAGCGGCTGAAGAAAACCGTGATGCAATTCTTAGTGTACTTCGCCAAATATTCAAGCATACAAAAACAGTGCTAGAAATTGGCAGTGGGACCGGACAACATGCCGCATTTTTCTCACAACAATTACCGCACCTTGATTGGCAATCCAGCGATAAGCACGAAATGCTCGCCGGCATTCGCATGTGGATTAATGACACAAATTCACAAAATGCACTGATGCCTATCGAACTAGACGTCAACTTGGCTTGGCCACAGCAATGTTATCAGGGCGCATATGCGGCAAATATTGCCCACATCATGCATTGGTATGAAATAGAAGCTTTATTTTCGGGATTAGACCGAGTGCTCACCGACGCTGGTATATTTTGCTTATACGGCCCGTTTAATTCTAATGGAAAATACACCAGCAAAAGTAATCGCCATTTTGATCAATGGTTAAAAAATAGAGACCCAGAATCCGGCATCAGAAACAAGAATGACCTGGACCAACTTGCACTTAAAAATAATCTTCAGATATCAACCGAATATGAAATGCCTGCCAACAATAAAATATTATGCTGGCGTAGATAACAAGTAAATCAACAACAAGAAATTGCTATTTCTTTCTCCAACCTGCCGCCGTTTGAATATAATTTCCTGCTTGTGTTTTCTCAACAGCTTTTTTACCTGCAAGCAATTCGACCGTTTCCAAGCTAGTGCTGTTTTGCACCGCAATTGATTCATACTTCGCTTTACGCTTGGTATTGATATCGGCAATTAGCTCTCTCACTCCAGCATTAGCTTTTGCATCCACCACACCAAGATAGCCATTCAGCTGCTCACCAACCAAACCTTCACTTTTAACCTGCTGCAAGTCAACCGCAAACACATATGCCGTATTTAATACGATTAGCGCAACAAACAATGTTTTAAAAATTTTAAGTCTCATTATTTTCATTCCCATCAGAACAGACCACTATCATCTGCAAACACATCATCCAATTCTTTATCCACCTTAATACGCACTTCATGTTCAATCTTGATATTCATATTGATTGTAATAGGCTCATCTGGTGCTTCAACTTTAACCGTTGGATTGCATGCTGTTAACAGAAACCCACTCGTAACCAAGACGCATATAAGTAATTTATTCATTTGCGATATACCAATTATCAGTAAATGGTTGACCAATTTCTCGATGACAAAGTTCCCACTATTTCTTTTGATTGGAAAGTATCTGCTCACTAACATCTTGATCAATACGTGTCAGCAATCTAGCACTCTCTAAGAATTTCCACAAATTAAAATCAATATTGAAGTTTAAATTAACCTGTTTATTAAGTGTTGCCTGTGGACTACGCCCATGCAGCTTAGTTGCTAGCGTTAACCCACCTCCAGACACCAAATTTACTTGCGCAGACATTTCATTGTATTGGAAATCTTCTAATAGCTCTCCAACCAACTGTAAATCTTCATTCCCCGCCAAGATTTCACCAATACGGCCATACTTAATATGGCCTCCGCGCTCATCTGCACATAACCAACCGTCATTAATTAAAAACACACCATCATGTAGCTGCATTGGCAATTCTCCATCGAAACTGCCGCTAGCAACCAAATCATCAGTTTGGTTTAGCGCGATTAATTTCTCCAAAGACAAAGAGGAAAGATATATGGAAAAATTATTTTGCCTTCGACTGAGATCAATCTCTACCTGCTTAGCGTAGATACTTCCATCCAAAGCACTTGCAGATAAATCACTCAATTTTATCAATGGTTGTTCCTGTACCTGATACTCCATTCGATCTAGACGCATGGACACATCATTGAGAGGCACACCAACATTAACTGAACCAATTTCAACGTTTGCAGCTTGTTTTAACTTCCAACCATCTTGACCAACAAACTCCAGCGCTACATTGAAATCCGAGAATTGATTTTGCGCATAATCACCTATTGCTCTTTCAACATTCAGCTTGACATTAATTTCAGAAGAAGCCTTGTTAACATCCCAGACAGCACCAATATCCACATCAAGCTCGCCACCTTTCAACTGCAAAGGAAATCCAGACTCACCAATCTGATTACTTATAATCTCGTTATTCGCCAATGCGATTGCGTTTGCCTGCATATTGCCCAATCCCAATCCTGTTTGCACATTATGTTCTGCCGACAAATTCAACGAATGCTTTTGCTTGCCCAACCCTATATCACCGTCAATAGAAAGCTCATTGTTATTTAGGTTGATCTCAGCAGCCAATTCATATGCCGACATGCCAATACCAAGCGCGTTTAGCAAAAAATTATCCGCGTCTATCCTCGCCATTAATTTTTGCCCGGCATCAGAATATACAAGGCTTAAAACATGCAATTGAATAGGTGCTGACTCAATTTCAATATCGCCATTTCTCATCCGATTAGACGAAAGAGAAAATCTCACATTTTCTGTTTCGACATGATTTTCCTTGTAGCGATAAACAATACGCGCATCATGTAACTGCTTAAGTTGGACTTTTTTAGTTTGGTATCCGTCATAATTCACATTCAGTGCATTTGCAACAAAGCCTTCATTCAAGAGCATATTTATTCGCTGCGTGTCAGCCTTTAATTTACCTTGCCCATTCATTAGAAAGCGTGAAATTTTAACTGGCGCATTTATATTCAAACCTTCCAATTTAAACTTATATCCAGCATCAAGCTGCCAATCCTGATCAACCCCATTAAAACTCAACCCAGACACCCAAGCGCTAATCTTTAATCGCGAAGATTGGGTACGCACATCGATGTAAGCATCACCTTTGATATTAGCTCTCAAAATTTCTTTAAAAGAAATTTGCGCCATTAGTTGGTCACTTGGATTCACTTCAACCACATACTTGTTTCCCACATCATCAAAATACTTATTCAGCCACTCAGGCGGTTGATAAAAATCGACAACAGCTCGTTGTGGGTTTTTAAACAAACAACCTGTTATTTCTAATTTTTCAACTCGACAGCTCGCGCTCACATCCACTTGGGCTTGCCGCAAACCAAATTGCTTTGAGGAAATATGCAATGCGCTATCAAAATCCACATGCGCAGCAAAAGATTGTATGATATCTTGTGTTGAACGATTTAAATCTAACTCAAACTTAGCCTTTATATAGCTGGCGTCTTCTTGTACATATTCTTCAACACCAAACGACAGTAAAAATTGATTGATCGCAGCAATACTTACATCACCACTCAGTTTCACCGCCAACCAATCATCTAGAATTTGGTAATCACCATTTAAATCTATAGTTGCCTTAGCATTGCTTGCTTGAAGTATATTAAGTGAAAAATTTGATTCATCGATAGATAGATCTACAGTCGCATCAAATTTATTTTTACCGCTAAGCACACCTTTTAGTGTTGCTTGATTCGCGTATGACAACACCCCTTCAAAGCGCAATAGATCCTCTTCACCCAAGTGATATTTAATTTCTACATGATCAACATCCACTGCAAAAATCGGCAAAGATTTTATAAAGTCTTTCACACTCTGCTCACTCGGAGCCATACCAACACTATCCATCGCTTCCACATCAATAAAGACATGACCGGACGAAACATTAGACACTTCAGCTTTGTACCCAACAATTTCAATGACAAGATCATAAATCTCAATTTGCGCTCGCATCGAATCATCTGCATGCCGCATCGACAACACAGGAATAACTATTTTATCAGCATCAATCTGACTAATTTCAAGGTTGCGAATATCGAAACCGTAATATTCAGCCACACTAGGAGAGAACCGTTGAATTAATGGCACGCGAAATAAAAACAAACTCGAAAAAATAACTACTAAAAATAATATGGAAAATAATTTCTTCATAATCTATTCACTGCTTATGCTGCTGCAATGCCCATTGAACATGCTCTCGCACCAAGTCAGAGCAATCATCTTGACGGCCTATTAACGCATCAACTACTTCTGGAATACTTGGCGCATTACCCAAGGCTACAGCAATATTTCTCAACCATTGCTGGTAACCTATACGTCGTATCGCGGATCCTGCAGTGTAGCGTAGAAAATCTTGCTCGCTCCACAAGAACAGCTCAACCAAACTAACTGCATCCAATTCATGTCTTTTAGCAAAATCTGCTAACGGTGATATTTTAGAAAACTTATTCCATGGGCATACCAGCTGGCAATCATCACATCCATAAATACGATTCCCCATTGGCTTTCGATAGTCAACAGGTATAGAAGCTTTATGTTCTATAGTTAAATAAGAAATGCATTTACGCGCATCCAACTTATACGGCGCAATAATCGCTTGTGTTGGACATATATCTATACATGCCTCACAAGTACCACAGTGACTTGTCGATGGCTGATCTACAGGTAACGGCAAGTTTGTAAATAGTTCTCCCAGAAAAAACCACGACCCCGCATCTTCAGACAACAAATTAGTATGTTTACCCACCCAGCCCAAGCCAGCCTTATGCGCAAGTGCCTTTTCTAAAACCGGCGCACTATCAACAAATGCACGATACCCAAATGGCCCAACCTGTTGTTCAATGCGGCTTGCAAGTTTTTGCAAGCGCTTTCTCATCACCTTATGATAATCGCGGCCTAAAGCATAACGAGAAATATAAGCTAAACTTGTATCTTCAAGTACTTGCATCGGATCTTGCGCGTCAGGTGGCAAATAATTAATTCTAACCGAAATGATTCGTACCGTGCCAGGCATTAATTCATCAGGTCGTGAACGTTTAGTGCCATGCTTATGCATGTAGCCCATTTCACCCTGCATTCCTGACTGCAACCAATTAAGCAAATAAGCCTCATGTTCAACAAGATTTGTATCGCTAATTCCAATATGATCAAAGCCAAGCTCAGCTGCCCAATCTTGGATATTATCCATTAGTCTTTGCATACTCGATCCGGTAGCGATAGGCTTTTCCACAATAAATTAAATCATTTAATTACACATGAATTTTATAAATAACGGTAACCAATACCCGGTCTTCTCTAGACAACAAATCCAAATCCTTGAGTCTAGCGTAATTGAGCAACATAAGTTTAAAAGCTATGATCTCATGCAACGCGCTGGCAAAGCCGCATTTCTGTTCATCCGAGAACACTACCCAAATGCTAAACGAATATTAGTGATTACTGGCGGCGGCAATGCTGGCGATGGATACGTATTGGCACGCTTACTACACAGTGCGGATATTGAATGCTACACCATGCCAGTCGTGCCGATCACCAAATTAAGAGGTGATGCCATGCGCGCGCAAAATGCCTATGCCGTTCTTGACGGCAAAGTCATCGACTCTAGCGAGGACCTGGCAGAATACGATTTAATCGTGGATGCACTTTTCGGCACAGGACTAACACGTCCGGCTGAAAATGAATTTGCTGAAATGATCAACGCGATCAACCGTACACTAATTCCAGTACTATCATTAGATATTCCATCTGGTCTCAATGCAAATACAGGCAACCCTATGGGGCCAACAGTATATGCCAACTGTACACTCACCTTTATCGGCCTCAAGAGTGGATTAATCACTGGTGAATCACGCGATTACACTGGCAGAGTCGGCGTGGATACATTAGGTCTATCTGATGCCATTATTGGTATGTCAGAAAAGCTAGGCATGTCATTAAGCAAAGCGATACCAACCCGATTATTACCAGCTCGCAAACAAAGTGGTTATAAAAACATGTATGGTCATGTATTAGTAATCGGTGGGAATATTGGCTACCCCAATGCAGCACGCCTTGCAGGTGAAGCAGCGGCTCGCACCGGTGCTGGTTTAGTCAGCGTAGCGACTCACCCTGATAATGTTGCAGCAGTTGCAGCAGGTTGCGCATCTCTCATGGTCAAAGGGATAAATGAACCACGTAATCTTGCAGACCTTATGAACAAAGCTGATGTTATTTTAATTGGTCCTGGATTAGGTCAAGATAAGTGGGCACAAAAAGTTTTTGCGCGCATCATCGAAACCAAGAAACCATTAGTCGTAGATGCTGATGCTCTACGCTTACTAAGCGACAACCCAAACAAGTGTGATCATTGGGTATTAACTCCTCACCCAGGTGAAGCTGCAAAATTACTCACATGCAATGCTGAGGAGATCCAGTTAAACCGCGTTTCCTCAGCACTGGCTATTCAGGAACAGTACTCTGGAATAGCTGTACTAAAAGGCTCAGGCACACTTACCTGTCATGACCAACAAATTAACTTTTGCACAAGTGGTAATGTTAGCTTAGCGACTGGTGGCAGCGGCGACGTTCTAGGCGGAATAATTTCCAGCCTAGTTGCTCAAGGTCTCTCCCTGATCGATGCTGCGAATTGTGGGACTATGCTGCACGGACTTGCTGCAGAACTAGTATCTAAGAATGGCACACGCGGTGTGTTGGCCAGCGATCTATTCCCAGCGATCTATGAACTAGTTAATCAATGAAGCAGATAATTCGCTCGGCCGATAAAATGGAAGCCATGGGGGCGACACTGGTAGAAAATCTATCAACTCCAGCGGTTATTTATTTACATGGCGATCTCGGCGCTGGCAAAACTACTCTAGTAAGAGGCGCATTACGCCAACTTGGCCATAAAGGCTTAGTAAAAAGTCCCACTTTCACCTTGGTAGAAACTTATTCCCTTGATTCCCTTGAAGCTTATCACTTTGATTTATATAGAATTTCTGATCCAGAAGAACTTGATTACATTGGCATTAGAGAGTTTTGTAGCGGCTCGAATATATGCTTTATCGAATGGCCAGATCTAGGCAAACCGTTAGTCCCAAAAGCCACAATGGAGATTTCTATCGAATATGCTCCAGAAGGACGCCAGCTCAGTATTGTAAATCACTCACTTTAGCCCCTCTTAATATTTGGCTACCCCATAGATTTTCATTTAATAATTGCCTGTAGGTCATTATTTTTGTTAAAGTTAGCAAAAATAGACGAAAGTCATTGGGAGATCCGCCGGGTGCTATATCCAAAGCCATCAAATTTCTGCTGTGTAACTCGGTTGAATATTGCGCTAATCGTAATATTCGCAGTATTGCCCGCCTGTGTATTTGCTGATTCTTTCGAGGTAGAAAATATTCGCGTGGCCAAAAATGGCCAGGTTACTCGCGTCGTTTTCGATACCAGCGCCACACCCTCTTACAAGACTTTTGTCCTAAATAATCCTCGACGCGTGGTTATTGATCTCATTGATGCCAAGCTATCAACGACCGTAAATCAAGCCATATTTAAGTCATCGTTTGTAGCAAAACTACGCCACGCTAATCAATCTAACAATAAACTTAGAATCGTCTTAGATCTCAACCAACAGATCACAGCCAAAAGTTTCGCATTACCCCCTAATGGTAATTCACACCATCGACTCGTGATTGATTTAAAAAATTCACAGGCTGCTAACACTCAGCTAGCAAAGACTCCAGCAACCACACCGAAGCGAATAGAAAAGGCCGCTAGCAAGCCAAAGTCCAAAACACTTGTGATTGCAATAGATCCGGGCCACGGCGGCAAAGATCCCGGCGCTATAGGTTACGCAGGAACTCGTGAAAAAGATGTGGTGCTACAAATTTCTCAAAGACTGGTTCGCTTAATTAATGCTAAAAAAGGCATGCGTGCAATAATGACTCGTAGCTCAGATAAGTTCTTAACGCTACGCGGACGCATGAAAAAAGCACGCGATCAAAAAGCTGATATATTTATTTCTGTTCATGCTGATGCTGTTCATGATCGACGAGTTCGCGGCTCATCCGTCTATATATTATCGAAAAATGGTGCAAGTAGTGAAGCAGCTAGATTTTTAGCGAAAAGTCAAAACGAATCGGACTTAATTGGAGGAGTAAAACTTAACGGCAAAGGTAAAGACGTTCAGAAAGTACTGGTTGATCTTTCGCAGGCAGCAACTATTAATGCCAGTATGAAACTGGCAAATTCAGTAAAAAAGGAGCTAAGCACTTTAGGCAAGACACGCAAAAATGTGGAGCATGCTGGCTTTGCCGTACTCAAGTCACCTGACATTCCTTCCATTCTTGTAGAAACAGCCTTCATTTCTAATGTCACAGAAGAGAAAAAATTACGCTCAACAACGCATCAGCAAAAACTTGCTAGTTCGATATTCAAAGGATTAGAGAAATACTTGAAAAACCACTCGCCCAACAACGCTATACTTGTCAGCAACATTAATACAGATAAACACACTATCAAACATGGCGAGACCCTATCGGCAATTGCTATTCAATATAGCGTGAGCATTGATGCTATACGCAAGACAAACGCTTTACGTACAGACAGAATTCATGCCGGCCAGAAGTTAATTATTCCTGAAGTTTAACTTTTCACTTAGTAGCTTCCGTTAAGAAAAGAGTTTCCTCTCCCACAACACTGTCATCACTTTCTCAAATGCTAATTGCGCATTGCCCATTATTTTTTCACTGATAGTCTTTGGTGCGCTGTGTTTAATCTCATATACATCTGCTGATTCACTTTTACGTAGAAGATAATCATCACTGGTGATTAATTCATCTACCAGTTTCAATTCCAATGCTCTTTTACCCAACCAATGCTCACCAGTGGCAATCTCTTGAATATCAATCTGTTCACGATTCTCCGCCACAAACTGTTTAAACAAAGCATGGATTTCTTCCATTTGCTCAGTAAATCTTTCACGATCTTCATCTGTGTTTTTACCAAACATAGTTAGCGTACGCTTAAGATCACCGGCTTTAACCTGTTCATAATCAATCCCATGCTTATCAAGCAGGCGATTAAAGTTGGGCAGCTGTGCAATCACACCAATTGAACCAATAATAGAAAAGGGAGCCGCCACTATTCGATCGGCAACACATGCCATCATATAACCACCACTGGCAGCCACTTTATCCACAGTCACTGTTAATGGAATTTTTCGCTGCTTAATACGCTCTAACTGCGACGATGCAAAACCATGCTCATGTACCATGCCACCAGCATTTTCTAAACATATCACCACTTCGTCCTCTGGTGTTGCCACCGCCAATAGTGCTGTTATTTCCTTACGCAGATGCTTGACTGCACTCGCCTTAATGTTGCCAACAAAATTTAATACAAATACTCGTTGGCGCCCACCTTCACTTTTATTCTTTTTATTTTGCTTCTTTCTCTTCTTAATAAATTCTTTCGCCTGCTTCTGTGAAAGCATAGACTTTTGCATCAACAATTTTAAGTTATCGAATTTATCATTAAGTTTTTTTATTTCAATCTGATCTTGCTCTTGGGGTTTATGCGTCAGCGACACAATCAAAGACAACAGCAGCCATATAAAAATAAGTATTGTTGCCGCCTTTGCCAGAAACAACCCGTAATTAGAAACAAATTCCATCATTATTATTCTCTAGTTAAATTATTTATTTTCTTCAAAAGAAAACTCAACGTACCATTGCCCTAGCGCATTTAAGTTTTCTACATCCATATACATACTATTAAGCTTCATACGCCCAGACTTATCTAGCACTTCACCAGACAGCAGACTTTTAAAATCACTCCCTCCGAGCAACTGATGACTCATTGTTATATAAAAGCTCTGAACATAATCGTGTTCTATCAAATCTTGCAGCAAGTCTGGCCCTGCAACCAAATATACTGATCGATATCCCTGTTTCCTCAAAAATTTAATTAAACATGTTGCATCGACAAGCTGTTGCTCACCCAACTGATTGATTTGATGCCCAGCATCTAGCCAATACTGTTTACTCGCTTGGCTGGCCTTATCACCGGTTGCGATATGCACTGTTTGCTCGGATTCTACTAACGAGGAGTGCCAAGGAAAATCTAAGCTACCACTAATAATGACCACATCAGGATTTTTATTCATCCCTTGCTGATGACGCCAATCGTGCAAATACTGAGTAGTACTTGACTCTGGTAACTGCAATACATTGCCTAGGCGACCTGTATCTAAGGCACGCATATAGCCGCCATGAGTAATAATGCAATCTGCACGTGCATATAGCTCAAGGAAAAGCATAAAATCTTCATCTGACTTTAACTGATCAGGCAATTGATAATGCTCATCACCGACATCACGCAAAGCAATCCGCCCATCTAAGCTGGTTAAAAAATTAGCGTAGATATATGGCTGGTTATTTTCTTGGGCAGGCTTTTCTTGTCTAAGATACAATCCTCTCAGAGGCACAGATTCGCCACCCTCTGGATATAAACGGATAACATTTTTATTCATTAGATATACAACAGTTCACTATACAAATGGCTTTTCCAACAATTCAATCAGCAATTCCTAAAAGGCGTTATCAGTTTGGCGAGTTCGCGATCACCTTATTAACTGATATCAGTAGTAGCGACCCAGTTTCATACCTATACATTGCAGCGGCATTACGCGAAGGCGCCTCAAACCCAGAAGTATACATCACGTGTGAAGCCACGACTGCAAATGACGAAGCCAGTTACCGTATCCGTGTTTTATCTGAGCAAGACGAACACATCATCAACCAAAACAAAGAATGGCGACACGAACAAAAATTTTGTGATTATGCACTGCAAGGCATCCAACAGATGTTTGAGCTGACTGACGAAACCCCAATTCTTATTGGTTAACTATCATGTCCAAAACTATTCAAAAATTACCTGATAACTTAATTAACCAAATAGCCGCGGGCGAAGTTATTGAGCGACCTGCTTCGGCAATCAAAGAGTTAGTTGAAAACAGTATTGATGCCACTGCTAGCAACATCACAATAGAACTCGAAAAAGGCGGCATTCAACGAATTTATATACGCGATAACGGTACTAGCATCGAAAAAGATCAGTTAGCCACTGCACTAACGCGACATGCCACGTCAAAGATACAAAACATAGATGATTTGCAGAACATTCATAGTTTAGGCTTTCGCGGGGAAGCCTTGCCAAGCATTGCCTCGGTTTCCAGGCTTACTATCACCTCTAATACGCAGCAGTCTAATCAAGGCTGGGCAATAAGTTGCGAAGGTGGCAATTTAGATCAACAGCCTAAACCAGCCGCACACACTAAAGGTACTAGTGTTGAAATTAACGATATCTTCTACAATACTCCAGCGCGCAGGAAATTTTTGCGCACAGAGAAAACCGAATACGGCCACAGCGAATTGGTCGTTAAACGGCTAGCATTATCAAATTTCCATATTTCAATCACATTACGTCACAACCAGAAGACCGTCTACTCGCTCCCCGCTGCACAGAATATAGATGACAAAGTAAGTCGACTAGAAAAACTTATCGGCAAAACATTTGTTGAACATGCTATTTATGTTGAACGAGCAATAGATGGTATGAAACTTTATGGTTGGATTGCAGCACCTACTTTTTCAAGAAGCCAGCCAGACTTACAGTATCAATACGTCAACAACAGACATATACGTGATAAAACAATTGGCCATGCTGTAAAACTCGCTTTTCAAGATGTGCTTTACCACGGACGCCATCCTGCATATATATTATTCTTAGAAGTCGATCCAAGCAGTGTGGATGTAAATGCACACCCAGCCAAACATGAAGTACGCTTTCATGACACACGTGCGATTCATAACTTCGTTCGTCAAACTATCAAACAGGCTGTTAGTGAGATTCGTCCGTCTTCTATCGATACTAGAGACTTAAACAAGCTATCTAAAAACACCGCCTCGGACACACTAACCGCTCAATCATATATACCAACAAGTGCTGCTCCTAGTACGAATCGTCACTTCCAGACATTGTATTCGTCTGCTGTAGCAGAACCACAATCTAGTTATCAATCTTCTTTAGTAACTAATACCAATAGCCAAAGCGAACAAAATGACATCCCATTGCTAGGTTACGCCGTTGCTCAATTGCACGGCATTTATATTCTTGCGCAAAATAAAGATAGTCTAGTATTAGTGGATATGCATGCAGCACATGAGCGTGTTGTGTATGAACAATTAAAAAGTTCTCAATCAAGCGATAACCTTGTTCGACAACAGTTGCTGGTACCGCTACAAATAGCCGTCACTCATTCTGAGGCGAGTCTAATTGACAATCAGCACACGCTATTTGATTCCTTTGGATTCGATATCAATCGTCTCGGCGACACCTCTATTGTTGTGCGTACAATACCCAGCATATTATCAACAGTTGATATTCCACAATTGATTCGCGATGTAATTGCAGACATTCAAAAAAACTCTATGAGTACACGCGTTGAGGAGCTGCGCAATGAGACGCTCTCCAGCATTGCCTGTCACGGATCAGTCCGCGCCAATCGCAGCATGACCATTCATGAAATGAATGCATTACTCAGATCCATGGAAGAAACCGAACGCAGCAATCAGTGCAATCATGGGCGTCCCACTTGGATCCAACTAAGCATCTCAGACCTTGATAAATTATTTTTACGCGGTCAATAAACTTTTAAGTACTAACGGAAAGCCCCCTGTTATTTTCTTAATGGGCCCCACCGCCAGTGGTAAAACTAATTTAGCTATTACATTGGTGAAAAATTCGGCGTGTGAAATTATCAGTGTGGATTCAGCGATGATTTATCGTGGCATGAATATCGGCACCGCCAAACCGTCCACACAAGAACTGTCTGCCGCACCTCATCATTTGATCAATATCAGAGATCCTGATAAGAGTTATTCAGTGGCTGAGTTTTGCCATGATGCCAACGCACTCATTGATGACATCCATGCTCGCAATAAGATTCCTTTGCTGGTGGGCGGCACTATTATGTATTTCCACGCTCTACAGTTTGGCTTGTCTGAATTGCCCGCAGCAGATGAAAAGCTAAGAACCCAAATGAATAGTATCGGTGTACAGCAAGGTTGGCATGTCTTGCACCAAAAACTAGCGCAAGTAGATCCAGAGTCTGCCAGCAAAATTCATCATAACGACACGCAAAGAATTCAGCGCGCGCTAGAGGTGTTCGAACTAACTGGCACCAAACTTTCGTCATACCACGCAGCCAAGAATTCGGTCCGATCTGATATCTCAATTATTAACTTAGGACTATTCCCAGAAGATCGTAGCCTATTGCATGAAAATATTGCACGCCGCTTTGATGCCATGTTGGAAACCGGTGTAATTGAAGAATTAAAAACATTACGTCAACAATGGTCTCTTTCTGCACAAATGCCTTCTATGCGTTGTATTGGTTACAAACAGCTGTGGAATTATCTGGAAAATGAAATCACTCTTGAAGAAATGCGCGATCAGGCAGTTGCCGCCACCCGTCAACTTGCCAAACGCCAGCTAACCTGGTTAAGACATTATCCAGAAACAACACTAATAGATCCTTACGCAACAAATGCAGAGCATATTAGCCAACAAATGATTTACCAATTACAATGAACTAACTGCTAAACTAACGACATGATGACAGTTTTTAGCAGTGCTCAAGCACAACTTTTAATAAAAATAATAACGAAGGTTAGGAGCAAATATCATGTCAAAAGGGCAAACATTACAAGAGCCTTTCCTAAATGTGCTGCGTAAAGAAAAAGTAGCAGTCTCTATCTATTTAGTGAATGGCATCAAACTGCAAGGTCAAATCGACTCATTTGATCAATTTGTTATCGTGTTAAAAAACACAGTGAATCAAATGGTATATAAACATGCTATCTCAACTATTGTTCCGGCAAAATCGGTAAAAATTCCTTTTGGTGACGAAGCAGAATAAAGCCCAGCTAATACGGTGGAGAACTTCACTGCATGTTTGAACGCCCGAAGTCTGGCGAACGCGCGTTATTAGTCCATCCCGAATTCGGCAAATCACCAGACCCCACAGACACCGAAGAATTTCGCTTACTCACCCATTCCGCGGGCGCGCAAGAAATCAAGGTCATCACCTATTCTCGCCCCAAACCCGAATCACGCTTTCTTATTGGTCATGGGAAAGTAGATGAACTCGTTGCATTAGTAGAAAGCGAAGAAATTGAATTATTATTATTTAACTATGAATTATCACCCAGCCAAGAACGTAATATTGAAAAAACCTGCAAATGCCGAGTACTTGATCGCACTGGCTTAATTCTCGATATATTTGCCCAACGCGCACGTTCTTATGAAGGCAAGCTGCAAGTAGAACTCGCCCAACTAAAATTCATATCGACACGACTAGTCCGTGGCTGGACCCACTTAGAAAGACAAAAAGGTGGAATCGGTTTAAGAGGTCTTGGCGAAACTCAACTGGAAACGGATAGGCGCTTACTCGCACAACGAGTAAAACACTTAGAAAAGCGTTTACAAAAAGTGCGTAAACAACGCGAGCAAGGCCGCCAAGCGCGCAAGAAGAATTCTGTGCCGACAGTCGCCTTAGTGGGTTACACCAATGCTGGTAAATCCACACTTTTTAACAGAGTTACCTCTGCCAATGTCTATCAAGCAGATCAACTATTTGCCACTCTCGACCCGACATTACGCAAATTAGAACTCAGCAAAAATCAACACGTCGTGCTCGCAGACACCGTGGGATTCATACAGAACCTACCACATGATTTAGTGGATGCATTTCACGCGACACTGCAAGAAACCTGTGAAGCAGACTTGTTATTACATCTCGTGGATGCCAGCAGTGAATTGCGTAACGATCATATAGAACAGGTCAACCAAGTGCTAAAACACATTGGTGCCGATGAATGCCCACAGTTATTGGTATTCAATAAAATTGATCAAACTTATCAAATTCCCCATGTCGATATTGGAGAAGATAAACAGATCAATCGTGTATGGGTATCAGCCCTTAAAGACCAAGGGATGAATTTGCTGAATTCAGCACTGCTGCAATATTTCGAAAGCCAACACTCCCAGGCCACTCTACATTTACCATTAAACCAGACTGAATTACGCACACTGCTCTACAACCAAAATGCAGTGATCAGTGAAACCTTTAACCCTGAAGGGATATGGGAAATTGAAGCATCTTTGAGCAATTCGCTAAAAGATCGCTTTAAACCTTATCTGTACAAGCAAACTAATCAGGAATCATCGCAACATAAGGCTGATTTTTTGGCTCAGAGTGAATAGAATACGCTCCTTAACCTTTTAAATTTTTCATATCGGAGAACTCCATGCCTTGGAACAGCCCAGGTAATAAAAACGATGACCCCTGGAATCGCAATTCTAATAATCAAGGGCCACCTGATTTAGATGAGATTTTTCAAAACCTCAGCCGTAAGTTCGGTGGTATTTTTGGAGGCAAAGGCGGCGGCTCGGGCGCAGCCCCTTCCGGTGGCGCAAGTGCAGGTATCGGCATATTTGCGCTGATCGTGGCAGGTCTCATTTGGGCAGGGACAGGCATCTACACCATTACAGATGGTGAAACAGGTGTTATTTTGCAATTTGGCAAATACAAAGAACTTACTAATCCCGGCTTACACTGGCACATGCCATATCCGATCGAAGAACTACGTGTCGTCGACATGCAGCAAGTGCGTAGCTCCAAACATCAAACCACGATGCTGACAAAGGATGAGAACATTGTAGAGATAATCCTTGCTGCTCAATTCAGAATTAAAGATGCACCGAATTATTTGTTTAATTTACGCTTTCCAGAAGTCACGGTTAAACAAGCGATGGAAAGTGCCATTCGCGAAGTGGTTGGTAAAAGCACAGTCGACTTTGTTTTATACGAAGGGCTAGAAGTGATTTCTTCAAACACCAAAGCCTTAATGCAAGAAATTCTAGACCGCTACGATGCTGGCATTGAAGTCACCACACTCAACTTAGAAAAAACACAACCTCCTGCACAGGTTCAAAATGCATTTGATGACGTAATTAAATCTCGTGAGGATTTAGAAAGATATATCGAAGAGGCTGAAGCCTACGCAAATACTATTGTGCCTCAGTCACGTGGTGAAGCCGCACGAATCACCGAAGAAGCCACTGCCTATAAAGAAGCAATTGTTTCAAAAGCAGAAGGTGAAGCAGAAAGATTTGAAGCATTACTGGCCGAGTACAAGAAAGCACCCAACATTACACGCGAGCGCCTCTACTTAGAAGCTACTCAAGCCGTATATTCAAATACCACTAAAATCATGATGGATGTAGAAGGAAGCAATAATCTAATGTATCTGCCTTTAGATCAACTCATGCAAAATAATCGCGCCCCTTCAGGCTCCGTTAACTTTGGCACACCAAGTTCTACCAGCACAACTGCCAACACCAACCCAAGACGCACTGTCCGTGGCAGAGAGGTACGATAAGATGATTTCTAAATTATTAATAGCAGTTGTTGTATTGGCAGTGATTGTCTTTAGCCTTTGCACATATACGGTTAACGAAACCGAACGCGCCATTCTATTTAAGTTTGGTGAAATCAAAGAAGCCGACATCAAACCGGGGTTGCATTGGAAAACACCTTTCATTAATAACGAGAAAAAATTTGACTCGCGCATTTTAACCTTAGATGTTCAGCCAGATTTATTCCCAACAAATGAGAAAAAATATGTTTACGTCGACTTTTTCGTTAAATGGCGCATAGACAATGTGCGCAATTACTTTGTTGCTACCGGTGGATTAGAAGAACGAGCGAATAGCCGTCTAAGCCAAATCACCAAAGATGAATTACGTGACGAATTTGCTCAGCGCACAATCAAAGAATCTGTGTCGGGCGAACGTGCAGACATTATGAATGCGCTAGTCATCAAAGCGAACAATATTTCTAAAGAATTAGGCATTGAAATCGTCGATTTGCGTATCAGTCGCATTGATTATACTGATGATATCAGTGACTCCGTCTACCAACGCATGAGTGCAGGTCGAGATAGAGTGGCAAAAGACTTTCGTGCGCGCGGCAAAGAGTCATCCGAAAAAATCCGTGCAGCCGCTGATCGTGAACGTCAAATCACGCTAGCCAATGCATACAAAACATCGGAGCAACTTCGAGGTGAAGGTGATGCTACTGCCGCTAATATCTATGCTCAAGCATACGGCAAAGACCAGGAGTTCTACACACTCACCAAAAGTTTGACTGCTTATAAGCAAACTTTTAGTAGCAAGAATGACATTTTAGTACTGGAACCAGATTCTCAATTTTTCCGGTACTTTAACCAGTCAAAGCCAAAATAGTCATCGCCTAAATATTCTCCATGGCTAACGAACTGCTAGCCGCTTGCGCACTGGTCCTAGTGCTGGAGGGAATACTACCTTTCGCCAGCCCTCGCACAGTGCGCAAATTGTGGGAAAACATTGCCACCATGCCTGATCGAACTTTGCGCATATTTGGATTAGTGAGCATGCTGGTAGGCGTGGTACTCTTAACCCTTATTCGTCAAAGTTAATACTATTAAATCTTCATGTCTTCACGCACTCGTTGGTTACTACCCGCAGGGATCGAAGAAGTGCTGCCCGAAAATGCAGCTATTCTTGAGTCGTACCGCAGAAAATCTCTTGATCTATTTGCTTCGTGGGGTTATCAGTTAGTCATTTCGCCTTTCATTGAGTTTTTAGACTCACTACTTGTCGGTGAGTGTGAAGATTTAAATCTACAAACGTTCAAACTGACCGATCAACTATCTGGGCGCACCATGGGTGTTCGCGCAGATATGACACCTCAAGTAGCACGCA
Source organism: uncultured Gammaproteobacteria bacterium (assembly GCA_951812785.1). Lineage (GTDB taxonomy): Bacteria > Pseudomonadota > Gammaproteobacteria > UBA4575 > UBA4575 > UBA1858. Next base: position 877,253 of record OX638335.1, on the reverse strand, counting down.
TTGATGCCCACATGTTGAAATCAGAAGCGCCAACCAGGTTATGCTATTGCGGCACAGTCCTTCACACACGACCAGAAACAGCCGGCGGCACACGCAGTCCATTGCAAATTGGCGCTGAATTATATGGTCACGCAGGCATAGCAAGTGATACAGAAATTATCTCCTTAATGACAACAACACTGCATGCCAGTGGCATTAAGCAAATTTTGCTAGATCTTGGTCATACTGGAATATTCGAAGCCTTAGTCAATACCGCCAACTTAAGCCAAGAAATTGAAGCTGATTTATTCTCAATGCTGCAACACAAATCAACTCCTGATATCGAAACTTTACTCGAATCTGTTGAATGCTCAGCCGATTTCAAAACAGCTATTTTAAATTTAGTCAATCTACATGGCTCTTCTAATATATTGAGCCAAGCTCGTGAACAACTCAAAATTGGCGGCAAAGAATTATTGCAATGTATCGATTACATCGAAAACTTAAGTAACGCCTTAAGCACTAGACTGGGCAATACAAAAATTCATTACGACCTTGCTGAATCACGCGGTTACCACTATCAACAAGGCATTGTTTTCACTGCTTTCTGCGCTAATAAGGGAGACGAACTGGCGCGTGGTGGGCGTTATGACAATATTGGAGAAACATTTGGGCGTGCCAGACCAGCAACAGGATTTAGTGCAGATTTAAGAAGGCTAATCACTGCATCTGATCATCAAACAACAAAATCTTCTGGTGCAATTTATGCCCCTCATATCAATGATAACAATTTAGTAACTACCGTTGCTAAATTACGCGCACAAGGTGAAGTAGTGATTAGCGGCCTAAGCGACAACGCCAATGAAGCCCACTTAGCCGGCTGTACACGAACCTTAAAAAACGAAAATAACAAATGGGTAGTTAAGGATATCTAAAATGAATAAGAATGTAGTTGTTTTAGGCACTCAATGGGGAGATGAAGGCAAAGGCAAAATTGTAGACATGCTAACGGCCCAAGCTGATGCTGTTGTCCGTTTCCAAGGTGGTCATAATGCAGGTCACACTATTGTCGTTGGTGAAGAAACAACTATATTGCATTTAATCCCCTCTGGAATATTGCGTGACAATGTTGAATGCTACATTGGTAATGGTGTTGTGCTTTCACCCGAAGCCTTGTTCGAAGAATTAGACATGCTTGATAAACGCGGTGTTGATGCGCGCACAAGATTATTTCTCTCCGATGGCTGCCCATTAATTCTTCCGTATCATATTTTATTAGATCAAGCGCGTGAAATTGCGCGAGGCAAGTCAGCTATTGGTACGACAGGACGAGGTATTGGGCCAGCGTACGAAGACAAAATTTCTCGCAGAGGATTACGTGTTGGCGACTTTTTAAACATGGATAACACCCTATCCATATTAGAAGGCATTCTTGACTATCATAATTTCGTTTTGAAAAATTATTACAAACACGATACCTGTGATATCAAACAACTCTCAGACCAACTTCATGTATGGGCTGAGCAAATCACTCCCATGATTAGCGATGTCAGCGCGCGCTTAAATGTACTCCAAAAACAAAATAAAATAATCTTATTTGAAGGCGCTCAAGGAACACTATTAGACATTGATCATGGCACCTATCCTTACGTCACCTCATCAAACACGACTGCAGGTGGCGTTTGTTCCGGCAGCGGCGTAGCACCCAACACGATTGATTATGTACTCGGCATTGTAAAAGCGTATACCACTCGTGTAGGTGGTGGGCCTTTCCCGACTGAATTATTCGATGCCGTTGGCCAAGAGCTAGGTGAGCGTGGACATGAATTTGGTGCAACTACCGGCAGACAACGTCGCTGCGGATGGCTAGACGCGATTGCGCTTAAACGTGCTATGTACATCAATGGTGTTACCGGCATCTGTTTCACTAAATTAGATGTGCTTGATACCCTAGATGAACTTTGCATTTGCATTTCTTACCAATTAAATGGAAAAGCCGTAGATTCGCTACCCCTCAATGCGGAGAATATAGAAAACTGCACGCCTAACTACATCACTATGCCGGGCTGGAAGAGCTCAACAATGGGTGCCACTAAATTTAATCAGTTACCAAAAAATGCTAAGAACTACATCAAGAAAGTGGAAGAGTTACTAGAAGTGCCTATCGACATTATTTCTACTGGGCCTGAACGTAGTCAAAACGTGATTAGGTGTAGTAGCTCAGACCTGATCGTACCGTTACCGGTTATTGATAGGAGTCTGTCAGTTTAGATGTGAGCTAAATTCTTTTCAGCCCAAATCAATTTACCATCCATTAACCTGTCCATAGGTGTGCTACCACCGCCCATGTTGCCTTGATGAGTGCGTTCATTGTGATCAGTTTCTATCCAGTTGTCTTGATCTTGTTGTCAATCCTCCCTGGTTGAGTACCGTTTTTTCCTGAAGGTAATTTGATAAAACTCATTCAGAATGGTTTTATCAAAGCGCTCACAGATGCCATGGGTGTTGCGGTGATCAATGTCGTTAATGGCCAGGTATCACCGATCGTCATGATGCTCCACGCGCCCACAATATTCTGTGCCTCTGTCGGTTAAACTACGTAGCATCGGCAAGGCATGCTTTTCAAAAAACGGTAGCACCTCATCAAAGAGTAGGTCTGCGGCGGTAATCGGCGTCTTAGTCGTGTAGAGTGCCGCAAAGGCGATCTTGTTGTAGGTGTCTACGAACGTTTGCTGGTATAGCCGACCAACACCTTTGAGGTGGCCTAAGTCACCAGGATGTGCCGTGTCAATCTCACCACAGGCCTCGTCATCCTGTTTCTCAAGGGCGGCGATCTGTGCATCGCTTAAGATAATGCCCTCCTTGGCAATTTCTTCTTCGAGTGCTTTGAGTCGTTTCTTGAAGTGCTCTCGATGATGGCGCAGCCAAACGCAACGCACACCGCTACCAGCGATCAACACACCAGTTCATTGCTGCTTCGATGTTGCCCAACCGCGGGCTGTTCAATCGCTGACGTAACCACTGCATGTGCTGTGGGTTCATCCACACGGTTTTTAACATCGGCTGTTCTACGACTCTTGTCAATCCGTGAGTCAATGCCACCTTCTTCAACCCGCTGTTGATAACGATAGAATGTGTCTCGCGACACCCCCATGACTTGACAGGCGCTAGATACGTTGCCCAGTTCTTCTGCTAAGTTGAGCAAGCCCGCCTTGTGTTTAAGGATTGGATTGTTAGTATCAAGCATGAGAGTTACCTGCCTTTTTGGTTTGATTTAAAGATTTCAACACCTTTATCAAAACGGGTAACTCTCGCTTTTGCAACCCTTGTGGATTGCTAATTGTCAGATCGGGTCTGAACTATTACATCTTAGGCTAGATATTTTTTAAGTTCTCTTTAACAAATCACAACACATTAAATTTAGAAGGCTTATTAATAAACTGCGCAATGTCGGCACAAACAATTTACCGATCCTTATCAAACTTTCTTCCACGCTGTTCTCAATATCCTTTTAGATATACGCGCCAATACCAACAATATCCTCTATACTCCTTATCATCCACTCTGGAAAGGTAACTCATGCTTGAAGGATCTCTGAATGAAGAAAATATAAAACTGCTAATTATAGCAGCAGTGTATTTGATACTCTTTACTACTGAGCATTACGCGCCCTACTTCAAAAACCGACACCTTCATCTACCGCATTCGCTGCGCAACCTCACACTGGCAACAATTAATGCGTTAATATCGACAATATTTTTTGTCGCCATACTGAAGCACATTCTAACTTGGAGCGGAAACAACCAGGTTGGCTTACTTAATCAACTGAACTTACCTGGCATTTATTCGCTTTTATTAGCCTTATTATTGATAGATTTATGGCAGTACATATGGCATCGACTCAACCACCAAATTTCTTGGTTATGGAAATTCCATCAAGTCCATCATGCTGACAAAGACATGGATGCAAGTACAGGACTTCGCTTTCATCCAGTAGAAATAATTTATTCTAATTTAATTCGTATCAGCATTATCCCTCTTATTGGCTTTCAATTAGACCACTTACTTCTCTACGAGATTTTGCTATTACCCATTACCTTATTTCATCACAGCAACATAAAATTAAACGAAAGGATAGATAAAATATTACGAATAATCACTGTCACACCACACATGCATCGACTGCATCACTCCGACATTCAAAGCGAAACCGATTCTAATTATGCAAGTGTTTTTTCTATTTGGGACCGACTTTTTAAGTCTTATACAATGCGCCCTATTGAGCAGGCATTTAACCTTGGGTTAAGCAGTAGCTATTCTGATAGACAGTGGAATCGTATCTATGGAATGTTAGCACTTCCTTTTGCGAACAAAACAAGTTAGCAAACAATTATCAGTGTCTAATTGTACTCTTGAAACAATTGCCCAAATTCCCCCGGTAAAACTTTAAGTTCAGCACTCTAACCCTGAATTTCTGCACTCTGGGTTTACACGTCGCTCACACAGGACTACCTCTCAGCCGCTGACTCATTGGCTAGTGTTATTTCTAATTTTAAAATGTTCTTAATGACGCCTAAGCAATAATTCTACTCCGCTGAAACACCAAAGATGTGACCCTGTTAACGAAATCCACTTACACAACCAATATGTGCATATGATTTAAATGGGTTACTTTGACCCCCAGAAAAGTACTTGACGTTTTACACTCTTACTTAAATGCAAGTGCAGGAAAGATATTACATAGTGGCTTTCCATAACCCTTCAGTAAGTAATGTTTAACGCCGCCGTTGCTAGCCATCAATCTACGAAATTAGACCTTTACTATACTTTCACATGAACAAGAATTACACTTAATAGTATTGATACTTTTAACCTCCAAAAGCACATAACTCAAAAATGCAGAGACAAATCATGGATAACAACAAGAAACTACTAGCAGCAATTATCAAAGTGCTATTTTTAATCGCAATGGGTCGTGGCATAGTACTCGGAAATGCTGTTGCTGAAGAGGATTTTAAGATGAATATGTTTGATCCAGGTGTAGGCGATCTTGGCGGGTCTCGAATCAGACAGAACAACGCTGAATTTTTAAATTATATCAATAACTTAGGACTTGTTAAAGCTCAGCAACGAGCGCAGCAAGCTCAAAAAGCGGAGGAAGCACAAGCTGAGCAAGCAGCGATGCAAAAAGATTTAATGTCATTGTTTGAAAATCCCGATGCGGGCGCAAGAGACTTTGCGAAATTAGTTATCAACTATCCGAAGTTTAAAGCACAAATCAACGAAGCGTGGGGTGTCATTGATAACGAGCGAGACGAAGCTAATCAAGCGCAACAAGCTGAAATTGATGCAAAAAACGAAGAGGCACAAGCAGAGCAACTTAACCAAGCGGGCGAAGTGTATTCTGCGCTCAGCTCGGGAAATCCAGATGTTGCGATCAATCTCTTAAAACGACAGGCACAAGCTGCGGAAAATTCAGGTGATGCGCAATCTGCAAAAGAAGATCGTGATCTTATCGAGATGATAAACATTGATCCTGATTTTGCAAGAAAATCAATTGGACTTAATATTGCTGCAAGACAAGGTCCTGAAAAATTTCTTGCAAAATTTAAGGAGATCGAAGATCGAAAACTAGAACAAGATAAGTTTGCTTTTGAGAAAAATCTAGAAAAAGAAAAATTTGATTTTGAGAAAAATAAATTAGCGAAATGAAGTAGAGATCGAAAAAGAAGAAAAGAGAATCGCTGCGATGGAGGCTGCGTCTCAAAGAGAAGATAATGAGTTAAGGCGAGAAAAGTTAAAAGTAGACATTGCAGAAGCGAAGAGAAAGCGCGATAAAGAAATTAGAGAGGAAAAAGATAAAGATTAGTACTGCAAGATTTAATATAGATAACATGCTCTACACTATAAATCGCATAAAAAATACACCAAAGGGATGTTATTGATGCTGCGGTAGGTTCATTCGACAGCATGAAATGGACGAATTTTTTCGAGCAAGATGTTCTTGATTTCCAAAGATTGGTGGAGACAGTTGATGCGCAAGCATTTCTTTCGCAAGTTCCCCAAATGAATTTTTTTTAGACCAGAGTTCAGATAGATTTTTAGAAAACGTGATGGAAGCAGAAAGACTCGTGCTTAAAATGCGTAGAGACTTAGCAGAAAGTAGCGGAATTCCAGGTACGATTCCGGACATTCCAAATCCGACTGCTGAATCTGATGAAGTTGATCAGATTATGAAAAAATGGCTAACGCCAAATTAACTATGAGAAATAACTAATGAATTCTACCTTGGCTGAAATAGAAGACGCTCTAGCTAATGCTGTTAGCGCGGGTGCTATGTATGATGCAGCTAAATTGCAAAACATTATTAATCGTGAAAAACAATTACAAAAGAGAAGAGACCCCGTGCATCCACGCCCTCTTGGTGGCGAAACTTATATTGACTCAACGGGTGGCAAAACCGCCGGAGCCTACTACGCCCCGTGAGCAGGCTATCGGTACCGGAGAAGCACAGCTGCTCGCGCTCAGGCGGAGCTGGAAACACAACGTAGCCAAACGGCAAGTATGTCAGAGTACCTAATAACGAAACTCCTACCACCAAAGGCAAAAGCAGGCGAGTGTTATGCTCGCGTTTGGGTTAAGCCTACTTATAGGACTAACAGCGAAACCATCTTAGTTAGCGAAGCAAGTGAAAAAGTAACCACTTCTCCAGCTCAATACGAAACTGTTACTGAAGAAGTACTAGTAAAAGAAGCACGTTTCTATATGGAGCCAGTACCAGCTGTTTATGGCACAGAAAAAGAAACACGCCTAGTTGAAGAAGGGCAAAGACTCTGGAAAGTTGGTCTAGAAAGGAATGCTGCACCTGCTAGTGATGAACTACTAGCTGCAGCAAAAAACCATGGTATTAACTTAGATGCAGCTACTCCTGGAGCTTGTTATCACGAGCACTACATTCCTGCACAATATGAAACTGTCACTGAGCAGATCATCGACAACCCAGCTCATCCAGTTTGGAAAAAAGGCACAGGCCCAATTCAACGTATTGATGAAGCGACTGGTGAAATCATGTGCCTAGTCGAAGTACCTGCAACTTACAAAACTATCAGTAAACGAGTCCTTAAATTACCAGCAGCCACAAGAACAGTAAATGTTCCTGCAGAGTACAAAACAGTTAAGGTTCGCGAACTAGTCGCTGGCCCTGAAGAAATTCGCAATCATGTGCCAGCTAAGTACAAGTCTCTATCTTCACAACGTAAAGTTGCGGATAGGTCTTTTGTTTGGCATGAAATTCATAACGGAGAACATCCTAAAAGCACTCGTACAGGTAATAAAATTTGTTTAACAGAAACACCTCCTCGCTACGAGCCAGTCACTAAAACCATCGTTAAGTCACCTGCTTCAACATGACGCGTTGAAGTTCCCGCAGAATACAAAACGGTTAAAGTGAACAAGGTTGTTTCAGAAGCAAAAGAAATGCGTGAAGCAATTCCAGCACGTTACGAAACTGTTACTTCACAAGAACTTGAAAAAGATGGCTACATGGAGTGGCGTTCTATTCTTTGTGAAACCAACATGACTACTGGAACTATCAGTTCAATTCAACGCGCCTTATCGGCAAAAGGATATAATCCAGGTGCAATTGATGGCGTAATTGGAAGCAATACAATCAAGGCAGTCAATGAATTCCAGAGTGGCAATAAACTACCTACAGATAAATACATTAATATCGAAACCGTTCGAGCATTAGGTATTGACCTGTAAAATTTTTTGCCAAGAAGAGTGTAAATTCATTCCACTCTTCTTTTTAAAAATCCAAATAGCAATTCATACCAGAAAAACACATCATCTCTTAATCAATAGGGGTACAGTGGCAAATAAAATTACAGCCCTCGCTCTATTAACCATTATCAATATCGCTTGTATCGCACAGGTAGCCCAACATACTGGATCCTATACCGTTCAAATAGCCGTCTACAAAAATCTTCCAGAAAACTTTATTAGCTCCGCAGAAAAATATGGGACTGTACACGCCTCCCAAACTGGGGAGTTAACCCGCATCAGCGTCGGCAGCTTTAGCAGTAGAAATGTCGCGCAAGAATTGTTATCACGACTAAGACAAGCTGGTTATAAAGATGCTTTCATTAACCGCATAGGTTCAGGTATAGCCAGCAATCAGCGTCATGACCATACCGCTACTCTTTTGAAAAACTGGGGAATATGGTTCAGGCATAACTAGCAATTGGCATCATGACCACGCCCATCAGAATGTAAACCCAAACAGCGGAAAAACCAAGTTACGTAATTTACCAACGTCATAAAAAGATCTAAATAATATTTGTCAACGGGAACTACACCTCAAAGAAGGCGGTAAATTTATGCCAGTACCATAGCACTGTAGTTAGAAAGCTATAAAAAAGGGGCTTTTAAGCCTCTTTTTTATTAGTTTTAATTTAGTTATACGTTTATCCATGGAAAACCGGTAATATTCTCGGATAGCGAACAGTCACTCATTCACAATACTATTCCACTCCTAATGGCCAAACCAAAAAAAACCAGTGATCCACATGCGGACAGAGAAGCAAAAAAATATGCCCATCCGATTGCTAGCCGCGAATTCATACTAGAACTTATTGATAAAAATGAAGGCCCTGCTACCTTCACTAAATTAAAAAAATCCCTTGGCCTTTCTAGTGAAAGAGATATTGAATCATTGGAGCGCCGACTGCGCGCAATGGAACGTGATGGGCAATTAGTACGTAATCGACAAGGCTCTTATCTACCCGTAGGCCGTGCTGACCTAGTGCGCGGACGTATTATTGGCCACCCCGATGGATTTGGATTTTTAAACCCTGATGAGCATGGTGAATCCGATATATTTTTATCACCTCGTGAAATGCGTGCAGCACTACACGGTGACCGTGCTGTTGTGCAAATCACTCATACAAAAAGAGATGGTCGTAAAGAAGGTCATTTAGTCGAAGTGCTTGAACGCGCTAACGATCAAATCGTTGGCCGCTATCACGAAGAACAAGGCATGGGGTTTGTAATTCCTGACAACAAACGCTTACACCAAGATATTTTCATCGCGCCAGATAGCAAGAATGGTGCGACCCACGGCCAAATTGTTATCGCGAAAATTACCGAGCATCCAACTAAAAGAAAACAACCAATAGGCGAAGTGTTTGAAGTGTTAGGCGAACACATGGCGCCGGGAATGGAGATTGATATCGCCATTCGCGTACATGAGCTTCCTAGCAAGTTCTCAAATGAAGTCATCCAAGAAGCAGCATCATTCACTGAAAATTCAATCATAGAGGAATTGCCAAATAGAAAAGATTTGCGCAACATCCCATTTGTAACTATCGATGGCGAAGACGCAAAAGACTTTGATGATGCTGTCTATTGTGAAATGCGCGAAGCTGGCGGATGGAAGTTATATGTCGCCATTGCCGATGTATCGTTCTACGTTCAGCCTGGCAGTGAGCTAGATAAAGAATCTCAGTGGCGTGGCACCTCGGTATATTTTCCAGGGCAAGTTATCCCAATGTTGCCAGAAAATTTATCGAATGGCCTATGCTCGCTCAACCCAGAAATCCCACGCTTAACACTGGTGTGTGAAATGAGTATTTCTCCCACAGGAGAAATGCAAAGCTATCAGCTCTATAAGGCTGTTATAAAATCGCATGCCCGGCTTACTTATACACAAGTTGCTGCGGCAGTCGTAGACAAAAAAGTCAAAGAGCGTAAATCAATTGGTGACATATGCACTCACCTTGATGAATTATATCGCTTATTTATAGTACTTTTAGGCTACAGAGAAAAACGTGGTGCAATCAATTTTCATTCTACAGAAACCAAAATTGAATTTGGCCCAAATAAAAAAATAGTGCGAATTTATCCTTACGAAAGAAATGATGCGCATCGCGTTATTGAAGAATGCATGATTGCAGCGAATGTCGCTGCGGCAAAATTTCTTACCAAAAATAAAATTCCTGGCTTATACCGTATACATGAAGGACCCAAGGAAACAAAACTAAAAGAACTGCGCCAACTGCTTAAGACTTTAGGCTTGAATTTGCCAGGTGGCGATAAGCCTGAACCAAAACATTATGCGGCTCTAATCACCCAAGTGAATGAGCGCGAGGAAGATAGATGGATAGAGACCATGCTATTACGCTCTCTGTCTCAAGCAGTTTACAGCCCAGATAACGCAGGTCACTTTGGATTAGCACATTCATTTTACGCACATTTCACCTCACCAATTCGTCGCTACCCAGATTTGATTGTACATCGCGCCATCAGCCATATAGTAGACAAGGAAAAAGCCGACAGCTTTATGTACAGTCATAATGATTTAGTATTGCAAGGCGAACATTGTTCAATGACAGAACGTAGGGCCGATGACGCCACGCGCGATGCTGAAGCCACCTTAAAGTGTGAATTTATGCAAGACAAGGTTGGCAAAATATTTACCGGTTCGATTACTGGCGTCACATCATTTGGTTTGTTTGTTGAGTTATTAGATGTTTACGTAGAGGGTTTAGTGCACATCAGCACTTTGTCAGATGATTACTATCAATATGATCCGACTAGAATGACCTTAGAAGGCGAGCTTACCCGCAACATATACAGACTAGGTGACACTGTAGACATTATTGTCACTCGCGTTGATATTGATGAACGTAAAATTGATTTTGTCTTAGAGCAAAATAAAAATCTAAATAAGCGCAAGCGCCCTAAAAAATCTAAGCGCAAGTAGTCAATATGAGCAAAAAAGAAATTCTTCCCGGCATCCACACGGTTGCCTCGTTGTTACGTTGGCAACCTCAGCGCGCGCATTCTATCTGGCTTGAGCAAAACAAAAACAATCCGCGTATTGAGCAATTAGTCGGGCACGCTGCCAAGCTTGGAATATCCGTTCAACAAGTACAACGTGCAAAGCTAGATCAACTCTGCGAAGGCACTCAACATCAAGGTATTGCAGCTAGTTGCTCGCCTACACCGCTAGTCGATGAACAAGATTTAGTCTCTCAAATTACCGCTGCTTCTACCCCGCCGCTAATATTGATTTTAGACGAAGTCAGCGACCCACACAATTTCGCTGCCTGTCTACGAACCGCCGATGCCGCTGGCGTTGATGCGGTAGTAATACCACAACGAAATTCCGCACCGCTATCCCCAACTGTACATAAAATAGCCTCAGGAGCCACATTGCGACTGAAAATTGTGAAAACCACTAGTTTAGCACGGTTTATAGATACAATAAAAAAATCCGGTGTATGGGTCTATGGTGCCGCAGGAGAAGCTTCCAGTTCGATTTACCAATCTAACCTAACTCAAGCTTCTACCATTGTGATGGGCGCTGAAGGCCAAGGATTAAGGCGTTTAACCCAAGAACGCTGCGACCAGCTCTATTCACTGCCTATGTTAGGTGGAGTAGAAAGTTTAAACGTCTCTGTTGCCACTGGGATTTTTCTCTATGAGGCGGTACGTCAACGCAGCAATTGAATGTTCCCTCACGCTCACGTACACTTCGCTTCTTTATTTTTTCAGCTACCTTTCCTCATCGCCAATGTCCGCGGGAGGACATAGCCCTAAAGGAGCGACAATGAGACATTATGAGATCGTATTTCTGGTCCACCCAGACCAGAGCGACCAGTTATCAGCCATGGTCGATCGCTACAAAACCATGATTGAAAATGGTGATGGCAAAGTCCATCGTCTTGAAGATTGGGGACGTAGAATCTTAGCTTACCCAATCAACAAAATTCTTAAAGCACACTACGTACTGATGAATATCGAGACTAATCAAGAAATCCTTGATGAGCTAGTCAGTGCATTTCGTTTTAACGATGCGGTGCTTCGCCACATGATTTTAAGTTGCAAAGAAGCAATTACAGAGCCTTCCCCAATGGTAAAGTCTCTTGAGAAAGAGCGTGAGCGTGATACTCGCGAAACCAGAACGCCTAGACCAGCAGCACCAACCGAAGCTGCCAGCAAGTCAAGTGAAGTTGCAGCTGAGCCTGCATCGGAACCAACAGAAGAAACCGCTGTTGAAGCAGCCGTGGAGGAATAAGATATGTCTAAGTATTTCCGTAGAAGAAGATATTGCCGCTTTACAGAGGAAGGTATCAAACAGATCGACTATAAAGATACTGAACTACTTAAAGATTTTGTTTCTGAAACAGGCAAAATCGTTCCAAGTCGAATCACTGGCACTAAGGCACGTTATCAACGCCAGTTAACGACCGCTATCAAGCGTGCTCGTTACCTGGCTTTACTTCCTTACAGCGACGCACACTAAGATTTAGGCGTCCTAAAACAGAAGTTTAACGACACCTAAATCTCAGCTTAAACAACCCCGGGTTGTTCACCATGATGAAGAACTTTGCCAGCTTTACGCTTTCGGGAAAGTTTCCCGCGTTTACTGTTGTCTTTGGCTTTTTACTATTTGCTTTAATCTTCCCACTAAGCGCCATACTAAGTGGTGCGGGGGTCGTTTTAATTACCTTACATGCCGGCCCCAAAAACAGCTTTTCAATAGTACTAGCCTGTATGATTGCGCTGTCATTAATTAGCTCAATATTCATTGGACATGCGTCATTAGGTGCAGCCGCCGCCGCAGGCCAATTACTGCCAAGCTTCATACTTGCTGTGATTTTTCACTCAACACGCTCTTTGTCCCTGTCGCTACAAGCTGCGTCTTTGTTGGGTACAGTAGTATTTATTATTGTGAGTGCATTTTTTCCTAACAGCGATCAATTTTGGCAACAGTCCTTAAGCTCAATATTGGCCCCAGTGCTTGAAACAGGTGGATATAATGCCGAACAGAGCGCTGCATTAATATCCCAGACAGCTAAGTTCATGACTGGCTTATTAATCGCGTCTATTGTGCTGGTACATAGCAGCATCTTACTATTCGGTTACAAGTTGAAATGCCTAGTAAGTGATAACAAGCAGTTCGAGCATGATTTCCAGCAAATACGCTTGGGCAAAGTACTGGCGATATTAGCAATGGCTGTTGGAGGATGGGCAGTGCTAACCCAATCGGCTTATGCGGCGCAGCTATGCGGAATACTCTCCATTCTGTTCTTTTTACAAGGAATGGCGGTCATTCATACCGCTTGTGGGGCCATGACAAAAGGCAAACTATGGTTAATAATTGCCTATATGTTAGTGATCTTTTTTCCACAGGCGATTCTTGTCGTTATACTGCTTGGTATATTCGAAACATTTTTCAAAATACGCGAACGCGTTAAGTAATTTTATAAACATATCGATATTTGAAGGAAAAGCAATGGAAGTTATTTTATTATCAAAAATAGAAAATCTTGGTGCACTTGGCGACAAAGTAAGCGTACGTTCAGGGTTTGCACGCAATTATCTTATCCCGCAAGGCAAGGCTAAATTTGCCACTCCTGATAACATTGCTAAGTTTGAAGCACGCCGAGCAGAGCTGGAAGCGGAAGCAGCCAGCACTTTAGCTGCAGCAGAAGAACGCAAAGCTACATTAGATGGCATAACAGTTACCATTCCAGCGAAAGAAGCCAGCGAAGGTAAGTTATTCGGTTCAGTAGGCAATATTGACGTACTGGAAGCATTGACTGCCCAGGGTCATCAAGTTGAAAAACGTGAAATTCGTATGCCTGATGGCGCATTCCGCAATATCGGTGAATACCAAGTTAAATTGCACTTACATACAGATGTCAATGCAACTGTGACTATAAACATAGTCGCTGAAAATTTGTCTGCTTAGTGATTTAACACTCTAGTGGCAGAAATGATCTCTAGCGCAGATTACTCTGCTCCCAATGCAGAATCGTTACGCACGCCTCCATATTCGCTTGAAGCAGAGCAAGCTGTACTTGGAGGCTTAATGCTAGAGAACGGCACCTGGGAGCTGGTTGCCGACAACTTAAACGAAAATGATTTTCATCTTTTCGATCATCGTATCATCTTTCGAGCGATTGCTGAGCTTGCTTATCAAAATCAGCCGTTTGACGTCGTCACTCTGGCTGACAAAATTAAACAATCTGAAGACGCCCCTAGCATAGATAGCCAAAATGTTACTGCTTACATGGCGACACTGGCAAAAGAAACGCCAACTGCGGCTAATATCTCAGCCTATGCGGAGATCGTTCGCGAAAAATCAGTCTTGAGACAAATCGCCAGCACCGGCACAGATATAGCTGGCTCCGCATACCAAACTCAAGGCATGCATAGTCGCGAGTTACTCGATATTGCCGAAAAGAAAATCTTCCAGATTGGCGATCATGGCGCTAGCAATATCGGCGGATTTAAAGGCATGAAAGAATTGCTTAAAACCACTGTAGAGCGCATCGACGAATTATTTGAACGCGGTGAAACTGTAACCGGTATCGCCACTGGCTTTGATCAGTTTGACGCGAATACCTCCGGCTTACAAAAAGGCGATCTAGTGATTGTTGCTGGCCGGCCTTCCATGGGAAAAACTAGCTTAGCCATGAACATGGCTGAGTATGCTGTCATAAAAAAACAAGAAACCGTTGCTATCTTTAGCATGGAGATGCCTAGCCATCAACTGACTATGCGTATGCTGTCTTCTATTGGACGCATTAATCAACAAAATATTCGCACAGGAAAACTAACAGATGAAGATTGGCCCAGACTCACCAGTGCTGTGTCTATGCTTTCTGAATCCAAACTATTTATCGATGATAGTGCCGCTTTAACACCAACAGAAATTCGTGCGCGTGCACGACGCCTAAAGCGCGAATATGGCCTGTCTTTAATTGTTATCGATTACTTACAATTAATGCAAGTAAGTGGTAGCGGAGAGAACCGTACCAATGATGTCTCTGAAATTTCACGTTCGTTAAAAGCGCTAGCAAAAGAATTAGAGGTTCCCGTAATTGCTTTATCACAGCTTAATCGAAGCCTTGAACAACGCCAAAATAAACGACCGCAGATGTATGACCTGCGCGAATCAGGCGCCATTGAACAAGATGCAGATTTAATTGCGTTTATCTATCGAGACGAAGTCTATAACAAAGATTCTCCCGACAAAGGCACTGCTGAGATTATTGTTGCTAAACAACGTAATGGCCCAACATTCGAAACACGGCTAACATTCTTAGGACAGTACACCCGTTTCGAAAACTTCATACCCGAAATGTATAATAACGAGAAATATTCATGAGACGTTCGGCATACGCCTTAATAAGATTAGAACATCTCGAACACAACCTAAACATTCTAAGAACATTTGCTTCCAACTCAAAGATCATTTCGGTTGTTAAAGCAGACGCCTATGGACATGGTTTAGCAAAAACTGTGCAAGCACTCGCACAAAGTGATGCCTTTGCAGTTTCATGTGCAAACGAAGCCATGGACTTACGCGCCTCGCGAATCTTACATCCAATTATTTGTTTACAAGGCTTTTCTAACGAGGCCGAGTTAAAAATGATTGCTGACGCTAACGTACAAGCTGTCATTCATAGCGATCACCAAATCAAGTTACTTCAAAACCAAAATTTGAATCAGTCTATCCAAGTATGGTTAAAAATAGATACAGGCATGGGCAGGTTAGGTTTTCGACCTGAAGATGCTCGTTACGCTTATCAACAACTTGAGCAAATAAAATCCATTTCCAAAATTCGTTTAATGACTCATTTTGCTAATGCTGATTTATTAGATAACGACTCAACACAGCGTCAACTAAAATCTTTTGATAATGTCACAAAAAGTTTTCCTGATTGTGAAAGAAGTGCTGCCAATTCTGCTGCAACACTTGCCTACTCGAACTCATTATATGAATGGGTTAGATCAGGATTAGCCGTATATGGTGTTTCACCTTTCCAGGCAGATAAAATACAGCCAGACACTAGTGAACTGAAACCAGTCATGTCGTTACGCGCACCATTAATTTCCATTAAGCAGTGTAAGCAAGGTGATCAAATAGGTTACGGAAGTACTTACACCTGCCCACGCGAAATGCGCATAGGTGTTCTCGCAATTGGTTATGCGGACGGTTATCCACGCGCACTAACAAAACCAGTAAATGTAAATGTGAACGGTAATCTCGCACCCCTCATAGGACGCGTATCAATGGATATGATTACCATTGATCTTAGCCATACCGACGCAACCATTGGCGATGATGTAGAGCTATGGGGAGACGATATCTCAGTGATTGATATCGCCAACGCGGCTAATACTATTAGTTACGAATTACTTTGCGGGGTAGCAGGAAGGGTTCATCGTCGATACCAGTAAAATTATTTCCTCAACCAAGTTAAACTAGGCATGCTAAATTTTGACTAACTAGCATAACAGCCCTGAATTCATAAAAGACTTATTATGCGTTCAAAGTAATAACCATCTCATTTCTAGTAACTTCTCGGCGGCCCTACTTCTAGGACTTAGCCTTAATACGGCCTCAACAATTGACGCAAGATTGCACTAATCCCGTTACTCTGACCTGCCCTTTCTACACAATCATCACATAGAGCCAGCATCGTTGGCTTCACTTTGAACTTTCCAATGCATTAACGTTAAAAGAAATAGCAATCAATTTTATGACAAAAATATCTATCTCATTGAATATAATAAGATATTTTTACTTTCAATGGTGGCTATGGGTGCCACCGAATAGAAATTTTATACTATTGATTAATAAGGGAATTGATAAGATAGGTTTAGCAGTATACTCCTATTTATACCCCCAAATATAAATGTCATACACCAATTCCTCTCTCTAATTTTATGCTGTAGTGGTATTGACTTTACATCGTACCGACATAGATACTATAGAAACCAGCTAAGAGAGTGTTTGGGTCACCGAGCATCTGCCTGACGGCCTTAGTTGGTTTTTTATGGGAAAATCTTAGAGCGCAAAAGTGACCCACGAATCACATCATAGAGATCAAGGTCAACGCACTCTCCCTTGCCTACCTTGTTCTTTACATCAGCATCATTCCAACTTTCCCCGTATTTCCTCAGCACTAACTTTCGCCTATTAGCAAAATAGGCAACTATATCCGCTAGTTGAATGATTGGATTATTATGTGATTTTACAAAATGAACCGAATCCACAATTTCTGTCACCTTAACTGCCTTATAGCCAAAACTAGTACTGTATTCTTGAAATTTTGATAGATCATTTATTATAGGCTGCTCTATGTCATGGTTTTCATCACATATAAGTAATCCACGTTGTCCTTCATCTATTAAGAATGGATTAAGTCTCTCAACAAGTAAGACAAAAGCTGCTTGATGAGGGTGTACATTTGCATAGTATTTGTCTTTATCAATACCAATAAGAAACACATCAACTTCATACTCCTTGAGTATACTCATTAGCTTATGAGCAATTTCAACACGCTGCTCTATTGAAATCTCTTTGAAATAGCCTGTCCCTTTTCGTAGCTCCACCCCATGAAATTCAAAATTTTCCTTTAAATATTCTTCTGAGAAATATTCACTACCAATATTTTTAATCGCATTTTGAACTCCCATAATATGAGTTTCGTCTACGGATAGCGCAGACAGAAAATGAAATGGCTGATGAGCATCTTTAAGATTCCATCCAGTATTTCCACTTTCATCAATGTAAACAAATTTCATTATAATAACTACCGGTTTGTTCTGGTTAAACCGAGCATTAGAAATCCAGCTTTATTGAAATAGACAATCATTACTTATTTGTTTTCGATAACTTTCAAAAAATACTATCTTAGTTCTTTTATACCATTCAATAATTGCTTAGTTAGATATGCCTAAAACAACTTAGCTCAATACAAAAATCACCTACTTAAGACAGTTAGGAAGATAATCCAAAACCTTCGCATACAACAAGGAAAAGTGAACAAAAGCACTGCCTCTATACACACAATGTATTTATTTTGCTTCAAATAAATCAAGAATCTCCATATTAGCCACAATTTCTATCGAATATTCTTCTGCAAACTCTTCGATTGAATCAATCAAATTGGAGAAATATGTTTTATTGTTATCCCAACCCAATAAATCATACAAACATCTTAAGATTTTCTTTGCCGCTAGCACTTCTCCTTTCACTACAAGATAACAAGCAAAAGCAAATGAGTTTCGATAAAGCATCCCACCTTGAACAAGGGATAAGATTTTAGGATATCAATTATACCCCTGAGCTGCACCCCCAAATTTCGTGGATACAAACGGACGCGGGCGCACAAGCAAGGATAATAAATATTTGTAAGTTTATGTTTTAACTACTGAAAATGAACTTGTACGGAAGTTAGCGGAAGTGCTTATGGTGGCTATGGGTGGACTTGAACCACCGACCCCAGCATTATGAATGCTGTGCTCTAACCAGCTGAGCTACATAGCCATGTATTTGAACGGAGCTGCGCAAGATACGTCACGGCTGAAAATCTGTCAATAAATCTTGGTGCTGCTTATTATATTAAGGGTTTTTGCCCTAGTTGGCGTCAAGCATTTTAGCAAAGCTATAAAAAAATAATTGTAGGCAGACCTCCATAAAAGCTCGGAGAATGCTGAAACTCCAGCAATCAGATAAATAATACTCGAACATTTAATTAAACCAAATTTATCTGAATATGGTCGACACATTGAATCTTCTTAAAACCTAACAGCTATTGTAAACATTCCTCAAGTGATTTTGACTGTGTTTAACAAGATTGTGAAATCAACAAATGATAATGCCAATCATCAAGGTGAAATAAATCTAAACATTGCTTGTTATTCCCACTTTCGCGGGAATAACAAGCAATCAGTTAGGCTATAAAACCCAGTTGGCCAACAATCTTAGAAGACAATAAAGGTAGCCCTTACTCTAATTAGAACTCGCGATTAAACTCATTCTTGAATTGATCTTTGAATTCTGCCAGTGAGAAAGAGTGGTTTTGTGTGCCGTGATGCTGAATTTTAATTGCACCTAGTAGTGATGCAATACGGCATGTTGTATCCCAACCCATGTCCTTCATTATTCCATAAATTAATCCTGCACGGTATGCGTCACCACAACCGGTTGGGTCTTTAAGTTCATCGACTGCAACGGTAGGAATGCTAATTTTATTACCACCCGAAAATACAGTTGAACCATCAGCACCACGGGTGACGATTAATGCTTGCACGCGTTCTGAAATTTCACCTTCGGATAAACCGGTGCGTTCTTGCATGAGTTCTGACTCATAATCATTCACTGCGACGTAATTTGCTTGCTCAATAAACAATTTCAGATCGTCGCCATCAAACATTGGAAGACCTTGGCCAGGATCAAATATAAAAGGAATGTTTGCGTTAGCAAATTGCTCTGCATGTTGAATCATTGCATCACGACCATCAGGGGATATTAACCCTAGACTAATCCCATCATTAGTTGGAATTTTTACACTATGGGCAAAATTCATTGCTCCAGGATGAAATGCAGTGATTTGATTATCATCCAAATCAGTGGTGATAAAAGCTTGCGCAGTATATGAATCATCTACTTGTGTAATGTAGTCTTGACTGACACCAGTTTTATTCATCCACTCTGAATATGGAGCAAAGTCACTACCCACCGTTCCCATAGGCTTACCTTTGCCTTCTAACATATGTAAGTTATAAGCAATGTTACCTGCAGTACCTCCAAATTCACGACGCATGTCTGGTACTAGGAAACACACGTTTAAAATATGCACCTTATCTGGCAGGATATGATTTTTAAATTGGTCTTGAAAGACCATGATGTTGTCGTATGCGAACGAGCCACAGATAAGTGCTGTCATAGTTTAGTTTCCTGTTTTTTGATTTGAGTTTTGTTGAAATTTTTATTGCTGCGTTTAAATACCATTGGTGGCTTAGTTTAACTTTGGCTTGATTCCCACTTTCACATAGAAGATGTTCCTCAGCCTTAGATCATGCATCACTCCACTTCCCTCATCCATGCAATCAAGTCTTTCTCGTACTTCCACCGTCTTTGGCGGTCGCACGGGAATGACATATTAAGCTATTTCGACCATTTCGAAATCATCTTTAATAGCGCCACACTCAGGGCATTGCCAATTCATAGGGATATCATCCCATTTTGTACCTGGCTCAATGCCGTCATCGGGCGCACCTTTTTCCTCATCATAAATCCAGCCACAAATGACACACATATATTTCTTGTACACGTCCAGTTGCTCCTTTAGCTAACCCGTACCCTTAGTTTTCCAGCGTGATAAACTGAGTGAATCATATCGACCCAGTATACTTATGCAAGCAGAAATTTTACGCCCGCCAATTCTATGCATTGGCGGCCTAGACCCGTCTGGGGGTGCTGGACTCCAAGCAGATATTGAAGCTGTCGCGGGTTGTGGCGGACACGCACTACCCATTGCCAGCTGTTTAACTGTGCAAAACTCTGCCCAGGCAATTTCTGTGTCTGCCGTTGAAGCTAAGCTTATTCAACAACAAGCATCCGCATTGCTTGATGATATGCACATAGCCAGCTGCAAAATTGGCGTGGTGCCGAATAAAGCTGTTGCCTTAGCTATTGCCGAAATTCTCGCCCAACTACCCAGTGTGCCAGTCGTCTTTGACCCGGTATTATCCGCTAGCCATGGAAGTGAATTTTGTAATGCTGACACTATCAAAGCTATTAAAGAAATTTTATTGCCCATTGTCACGGTGGTGACCCCTAATCTTAGCGAATTAATGACACTGACAGATAACAATAGCAACGTAAGTTCTCAAGCAAAATCGCTGTGCGAATTAGGCCCTAAGTATGTATTCGCCACAGGCGCTGATAGTGATAATGATAATGTTTACAATACTTTGCTTACTCGCCAAGGTGTGAAACACGAATATCAATGGCCGCGATTACCCCATAGCTACCATGGTAGTGGCTGCACTTTAAGTAGCTCACTCGCTTGCTATCTTGCTTTTGACTTAGATGTAGCTGAGGCGATTAAAAAGGCCCAGCAATTCACTTGGCAGTCATTGCAAAATGCCCAGCAAATTGGCAGTGGTCAATGGATTCCTAAGCGTATCAACGATGCTAAAAATTAACCATGCAAGATAATTTGCTAGAGGGGTTATACGTTTTAACTGATAGCCGTATTCATGCTCACAGTGAATGGCCAGCGCGTATTGAACTGGCTATTTTAGGTGGTGCCAACGTCATTCAATTACGCGACAAGAAGCTTAGTGACGATGCATTAAAACCAACCGCTTTATTAATAAAACAAATATGTGCTGATTATGCTGTCACATTTATCATCAATGATCGGATAACACTGGCCAAACAAATACAGGCAGATGGCTTACATATTGGACAACATGATCAAGCCCTGCGTGAAGCACGTACGTATTTAGGTAATCATTTTTTAATAGGCGTATCTTGCTACAAAAATTTATGGTCTGCCTTACAAGCACAGAAATCTGGCGCTAATTATGTCGCATTTGGCAGCATTTTCCCTTCGAGCACCAAGCAACATGCGCCACGTTGCCCAATATCGGTCATCTATAAAGCACGTTCATTACTAAATATACCAATGTGTGCCATTGGTGGAATCACACCTAACAACAGCCGCTACGCGCTTGACGCTGGCGCCAAATTGATTGCCGTGACTCACTCGGTTTTTAATGCACATGATCCGATGGCAGCCGCGAACAAACTCACTCATCAGGTTATAATGCGGCGCTAGTTTAGCTGCCCAATCACACACATTTGAAGTAAGGATATTGAACATGGAATCAATGCAGGCGCTATTTGAAGAAGCCCAGAAATATATACCGGGAGGCGTCAATTCCCCTGTGCGTGCATTTAAAACAGTGGGTCGAAATCCTATTTACATCAATCGCGTTTCAGGTGCCTATGTGTATGATACCAATAATAAAGAATATATTGACTATGTCGGCTCGTGGGGGCCAATGATTTTAGGTCATGCGCATCCATTGGTCATCAAAGCAGTACAAGAAGCTGCGGTTGATGGTTTGAGTTTTGGTGCACCAACCACTCTTGAAACCGAGATGGCCAGATTAGTTTGCGAACTGGTGCCATCTATTGAACAAGTGCGTATGGTGAGTTCTGGCACTGAAGCCACCATGAGCGCAATACGTTTAGCACGCGGTTACACTGGTCGCGATAAAATTTTAAAATTTGAGGGTTGTTACCATGGTCACGCAGATTCACTATTGGTAAAAGCCGGCTCAGGCGCGCTCACTTTTGGCACACCTAGTTCTCCGGGAGTACCTGAGGATTTAGCAGCATACACATTAACGCTACCATTTAATGATCTTGAAGCAGTAGAAAAGTTATTTGATGAATGTGGCGAAGAAATCGCATGCATTATCGTAGAACCCATTGCAGGCAATATGAATTGTATTCTGCCAGTTGATGGCTTCCTACAAGGCTTACGTACTATTACACAACGTCATGAAAGTTTACTGATCTTTGATGAAGTTATGACAGGCTTTCGCGTCGCTTTAGGTGGGGCACAAGCATTATATAAAGTGACTCCTGACCTGACCACACTGGGTAAAGTCATTGGTGGTGGCATGCCAGTTGGTGCATTTGGTGGCACCAAGAAAATTATGGATCATCTAGCACCAAATGGACCGGTCTACCAAGCTGGCACGCTATCTGGTAATCCTATCGCTATGACAGCAGGCATTGTGACTCTAAATTTAATCAAAGAAAAAGGCTTCTACGAAGAATTAAGCAAAAAAACGAAACAGTTGGCACAAGGGTTAGTTATGCGTGCCGACCAACAAGGGATTGCCGTTAGTGTTAATTGCGCAGGTGGAATGTTTGGATTCTTTTTTACAAAAGAAAAGAAAGTCACTACATTTGAGCAAGTCACACAGTGCAACCTAGATCAATTTAATCAATTTTTCCAAACTATGTTGGACCACGGCGTATATTTAGCCCCATCCGCCTATGAGGCTGGGTTTGTTTCTGCGGCACATACAATCGACGATATCAACGTCACACTGAATAAAGCTGCTGTAGCTTTTGCGGCTATATAATTTTCTATTAATTATTATTAATTAAAAGAGCGTGCAAACAAGATCCCTTTTTCAACCCATACATCAACACTGATACCATTCACATAATGACGCACAGGGTCTTGGCCCTTTTCCAAGCTCGGTAATTCACGGAATAACTCTTGATCATAGGGAGCCTGATAAATAATCTGCATATTGCCAGTTGCTTCATCCGTCATTCGCAACTGCGCTGCAGTTTCACCTAGGATAGAACAATAACGGCCACCAATCAGTTGCAGACTAGTATTGGCGACAAACTTAGACTGACTTAAAGAAAAATCTAACTTATTAAAATATCGGCGCACATCACTTAACGAAGTACTGGATACTTCCATGGGCTTCATTTTCAAGTGATTATGCGCCACTTCTTCAGCGATCGATTGTGAAACATTTGCTTGCGTATTTATTCCATAACCCCAAAATAAACCAAGAGCAATTGATACCACTATCACCGCTGCTATTACTCGAAACTTAACAAGTTTATTTTGGTTATTTTTCTCACCATGTGTATTAATCAGTTTAGTCAAACTATGTAACTGATCACTATTGAGCTCTTGAGACTCAACATAGCCTTTAACGACTTTTCTTAATTCCTGCTTCATAGCACGCTTTCCTTGCCCGAATCATCAAATTGTTGCTTGAGTCGTTTTCGTAAACGGTGAATTTTTGATAACAAGGTTCCTCGAGAAATATCTAAAAATTCAGCCAGCTCACTCGTCGTGTAACCTTCTACCGCCCAAAAGTACATAATCTCACGCTCAGAGGAACTTAATTCCTGCCACACTGCTTCAACTTGATACTGTGAAGCAACAATCTTTTCTAGTGAATTAATATGCATATCAACATAGGTGACAGTTTCATCAAACTCCTCTTCATCAATCTTTGATCGTTTTCTACTTACATCTATATAGTGATTTCGAATAATTCTTTTCATGTAAGCATTTTTGTTCTCAACGCTTTCAACATTGGCTTTCAAAAATTTTTCTATGCTTGACTGTAATATGTCGTACGATTCACTCTCATCTCCTGTCAGCGAGAAGCAATATCTATACAAACTATTAAGCTGATCATTATCAAACATTGCTAATTAAACTTTCAACCATTTGCGTTTAATAACTTTTTCAATTGCTGCATTCAAGCGTGCACTTTTCTGGAAAATTTCAGCAATTGCTGACAGAGTGCATTTATTTTGGATTGCTTTCATTAGATTAAAAATATCGGCATCAATTTTTTCATGTTGCACTTGAAATTCCTTCCTATAAACACACAAATATTCGCTTTGCTGAATAAACTTAACTTCTTTTTCAATTGAGCCACTTTGATACATTTCCCATAATGCAACAATTGGGAATTGTGTTTCTAGTATAGATATCCCTGGTTGTAGCGAAAACACAATCTCGCCGCCCATTCGTTCACAGCTTTGCTGAAACACTGTCATATCTAAGTCTACCGCATCATCACAGAAATAAGCTTTTTGCCTATTCCATTCTAGCTGTGCAAGATCAACAAGATATTTATACTCCTCTAATTCTGCACGTTGCATAATTAGACCATATAAATAACTTGGAAAGTATTCTCCATATTCATTCAGATCTGGGCTACAAGAAGGATTGTCATTAAAATATTTTTTTGCTATCTGCTTAAAGTTTTCATTACCTAGTATTTTTTCACACACTGGAAATACGCTAATCAGTACTGATACATGTAAATATCTGGCATTGCTGCGGTAAACTCCAAATCTATCGGTAGATTTGAAGTCATCACTCTCATGGATAGCTGATATGATTTCATTATCGGAATACTTCAATCCACTCCAGAATTGATTTTGAATTTCAGCTAGCATCTGCGAGTTCATATTCACTCTCCCGCTTATCATTAAACATTCGATGTACATTTTTCGCTTTTATTGCTTCGCCATATAACACTGAAAATTCAGGAATATCATGATCCCATTCTATTAATGTAGGAATATCCTTATTACAAGAAAGAAACTTTTCATATAACACCAAAACATCCTCATGAACATGACTGTTATGTGCATCTAAATAATAATTTTCTTTTTCTTCAAATCCTGCCAAATGAATTTCGGCAACACGATTAACGTCAATATTATTTATATATTCATCACTGTCTTGCCCGTTATTAACTTGATTAACATACAAATTGTTAATGTCGAATAGAATTGAGCAATCTGCTTTCTGTGCCAGCGCATTTATAAATTCCACTTCATTAATAATTGAATGCTTATATGTGAGATACGCTGAAACATTCTCTACCGCAATGCGAACGCCCAAATAGTCTTGAATTTGATTAATTCGACTTGCAACGTGTATTAACGCTTCTTCTGTATAAGGCAGCGGTAGCAAGTCGTGTGAGTAATGCGTGTGCAGTGATGTCCAGCACAGATGATCCGATATTAATTTTGGATTTATCTCCATTGCTAAGTTTTTTATTTTTTTCAGGTAGTCAAAATTAATTGGGTCTATTGAGCCTATCGACATGCCCACGCAATGCATGGTCACAGGGTAAACATTAGCGACCTCTATTGCTTGTCTGCGTAACCACCCACCTTCAGCAATGTGATTATCTGCCAGTAATTCAAACCAATCCAGCTCTGGCTGGTTAGTTAAAATCTCAGCAACATGAGGCGCACGTAACCCGACTCCGATTCCTTTCAGAGTTGATGAATCAATAAAATTAGGGCTACGCATGCTCATGGCAAACTAATTACTTAGCAGGTTTTACTTTAGCAACAACACCACCAGTAATTTTTGCACATGTACCGCCAGGCACATAAACCCATTCAGTATCGTCATTATCAACCGTAGCTTGGCCTGCACAACCATGTTTTCCATCGAGTGCACCACAGTCATTTTTCCCAGCTTTAGCTATACCAGCACATTTTTCCCATTCTTTAGGTTGATCTGGAACTGCCTGTGCTTGAGTGACTGCTAGCATTCCCACTGAAAAGATAGTAGCGATAGCTGAATCTACAACAAGTTTTTTATTCATTTTCCGTCCTCCGGAATAAGTAAAGTTATCGCAAACAATTTTTGAGGATTGCTTGCACTCACTCTATAAGACGAAATTGAAGTCAATTTGATTACATAATTTAAAAAATACTCTGGCTACCGGCCTAGGTGGATATGAGGAGGTCACTCACTTATTTACTGTTAGGTAAAAAGTGATAGGCCCTGGCTTGAGTACCTCAAGTTTAAGTAGCGGAGTCAAGGCCACTTAAATTACAGGAGAAGTTACTTCTAATAAATTTGTAATTATTTAGTCAACAGCAACTTATTTGATTTTGTTAGTTGTAACAAATAAGTCTTGTCCGCATGACTTATCTAGGCATAGCGCTTGCCCTTTAACAAGTTTGTGACTGATACTGCTGAATTTGATGTATTTTGCTTATTTATGATAGAGATAGTTGGTTGGACATATGACTGCTCCTAAATAAGAAGATAGATTAACAATACGCTAATAATCATTATCATTCGTGATTGCAAGCAATATCCCTTTTAATTATTCAGATCAGCTCATAATTTGAGCAAGCTCGAGTCCTTCTTTACCAATCGGAGGGCACCAGTAGTAGTTTCCTGCCAACGGTTTTGAAAAATTAAACAAAGCATCAGTTATACCGTCATCTAAACCCACCATTCTTTTAAGCTGCGCTTCAAATGCATCAAATGAATGCCCAAATGATACGAACATAAGTCCTGACTGCTGATTCTCAATCCAAGGAGAGGATCGACGTACAACATAAGCGGGCGGATCGAAGTCATCTTGTTCTACTCTGTTCACATGAGCACTATTAGGTGCGTCGTCGATCTCTTCATTAGTTTCTTTAGTTCTACCAAATACATTATCTTGCTGCTCTGCAAGCAAACTCTCAAAATAATTCAAGTCGTGTAACCATTGCTGTACGGCAACAAAACTAGATCCATCCATCTTCACACTTTCGCCTGTCATTAACGCAGTTTGCAGTGCTAATTCATCTTTAGGGTTTTCAGTACCATCTTCATAGCCGGTGAGATCCAGACCATCATCATATTTAAATCCATCGACTGCATTGATTAATTCAAACGCAGGTTTAGCAATCACCTCAATAGCACGACCACGATGCAGTAATTCTCCTCGATCATCGCCACGAAGCCAAAACCACAAATCACCAGGTGTCGCAGACACTGGCACCTGCGCTTTACTCAAGTTCGGGAATAAACGTAAACCCGGCACTTCTTCATGCATTGTCGTGACCACTTCAAGACCGATACCCATGGCTACACTGCTGCCATCCACTATATGAGATAAGGAAGCAAGCACATTTTTTAATTCATTAGAATTTTTAATCACGAACGTTAAATAACGTGAGTGCGCAGGAACATCTAAAAGTATGGCAGGTTGTCCTTTAGACATAAGTAATACCTTAATAAAATAGCAGTGAAATTATATAACAATCCATTCATAACGAATATGGCAGCTAATAAGTCTATCCAGCTTGCTGGCGTCCGTATAGTTTTGTATATAGGCCATTAGAAACTAATAGCTCTTCATGACTACCATGTTCACTAATTTCTCCATTATCAAACACAAAAACTCTATCTGCTTGTTTCACTGCACTCAATCGATGAGCGACAATTATTGTGGTTCTATCCTGCAAAAACTTCTGCAAGGAATCATGTACTCGCGCTTCAGTCTCTACGTCTAACGCTGATGTAGCCTCGTCGAGTATCACCACATTAGGATTGGTAAGCACCATACGTGCAATCGCAATACGCTGACGTTGCCCACCAGACAATCTAATTCCATCCATACCCAATAGACTATCTAAACCTCGCGGCATATCTTCAACAACATCACGTATCTGTGCGACTTCTAGTACTTGCCACAGCTGATCATCAGACACTTCTCTGCCTAACGTTAAATTCATACGCAAAGAATCGTTAAATAGCGCTGGATATTGTAATACACAAGCAACGTGTTCTCGCACCACTTCCATGCCGATTTTCTCAATTGGTACGTTGTTGAATTTAATCTCCCCAAATAATGGTGGATATAGCCCTAGTAACACTTGCACCAAGGTAGACTTACCCCCACCACTAGCACCCACTAATGCAACTTTTTCGCCTGCAGCTATAGATAAGTTAACCCCATTAAGGACATAAGGACCGTCACCATAAGCGAACTTAACACCCTCTATATCAACCTTCATGCCTTCTTGATTAAGGAATGGGTTTTTTTCGTGTTTATAAATTGGTTCGTTTGGCAAATACATTAATTCATTAATCCGGCCTAGCGCCGCCTTAGCACTATAGTATGAGTACTGAATATTAAGCACATCTTGCACAGGCCCCATCATAAACCAGAGATACCCAAATACTGCAATCATTTCACCGATCGACAATCCGGCAAACAATACCATCGCCATGCCTACTGCACGGAAGATATCAAACCCAGCCAGAAATATAACAAACGACAATCGATTAGCAATATCACTCTTCCATGAATATGCTGATGAGTGATCACGCACTTTTGCAGCCAGCTTATCTACGCGTGAAAGATAAAATTTCTCGCGATTACTCGCCCTAATCTGTTGGATGCCGTCTAACGTTTCTGTCAGTGCTTGTTGAAACACTTCGAAGGCTTTATTTTCATTCTTCTTTAAATTCTTTACGCGCTTACCCATCACCATAGTGAAATAAATCACCACAGGATTCATCAAAAGTATGAATAGGGCTAACTGCCAGTGTAACCAAAGCAGAATCGCTGCCACACCAATGATAGTTAATACTGAGACAATTACCTTACTTACCGTTTCACCAGCAAAGGTATCTACAGTATTTAAGTCAGTCACAAACAAAGAAGAAACCGTACCACTGCCGACTGTTTCATATTCAGACATGGCAATTGATTGAAGTCTATTTAACAACTGTGAGCGAATTTTATAGATGACGTCTTTAGATATACCAACAAACTTTTTGGTCTGCCATATGTTCAGCAGCACTGAGACAACTCTAAGAATAACGGTAACAATTAAAATACCGGCGATATAAAATAGCGGGCTATGATCAACACTTGATGATAGCCAGTTAAATGTGTCAACCACCTTTCCCGGCTGATCAAGCAATACTTCATCAACCAACAAAGGAATTAGCAAGGGAATAGGCACACTGGCTAGAACAGCAAATATAGCAATTACATTGCCCGCAACTAAAGTACGCCGGTGTTGCAGCGCCAACTGAACGATATATTTAAATGTATATGTTGCTGGCACTAGTTTTTATGCTTTGTATAGTTAGTTAATTAGATTTCCTATTTGTTTTCTTTTTTCTCTTCCGCATCCATAGATGCACGCATCTGATTCATATCAAGCTCTTTAACTTTTTCAATAATATCTTCTAACTGCGCAGGCGCTAAAGCACCTGCCTGATTAAATAATAAAACCTGTTCTCTAAACAACATCAGTGTTGGGATAGAACGAATTTGACACGCTTGACCCAGCTCGGTTTGCTCTTCTGTGTTCACTTTAGCAAATACAACATCAGTATGATTTTTCGATGCCATTTCAAATGTAGGCGCAAAAGATTTACATGGCCCGCACCATTCTGCCCAGAAATCAATAATGACAATATCGTTCCCCTGAATTGTATCGTTAAAGTTATCAGAATTTAATTCCAGCATGGCTATAGTGACTCCTAATTATTAAAATTTCCTTGTGAATAATAGTACTCGATATCCCTTAATACATCACGCAGATGCTCCAAGCGAACCAATGGATGATCTATCTCAAGAATACGTTGTTTTTGCTCTAATTCAAATGGCAAATATTCTGTCAATCTTGCAGCTATCCAGTGAGCACTTTGTGGCTTTTTCACCTGCTGACTGAATGGCTCACCTAATTCTTTTGTGATGGAAGAAATTAACTGTGCCCATTCATCAAATTCCCTTGGAAGCATTCCATCATCATCTTCCATCAAGTATTCCACATTACCTATGAGCAATTGATTTTCTTGTATTTGTGTCATCTTTATTTCAACTCTTGCTTAGCCTTGCGCAATAATCCCTAGCAAGCCATCAGACAAAGTCTCCCAATCAACAATGCGGCATGCAGTACCAATATTCTGATGTTTTGCCGCATCGCCCACTTCGCTTCCATCTTTAATTAAGCAAATAACGAATTCGCTTTGGTTACGTGAGCATTCTTTCACCGTATCCAAATAACGCGATTCAAAAATACGTAACGGCAATACGCCGCCTGGAAATATTACTGAATTTAGCGGGAATAATGGAAGATGCATATTTAATTTACTGTACAAAAATTCGGTCTAGCATAAATTAAAGTATATATGCTTGCGTAGCCATAGAATTCTCTAAAAGACTAAATTTTGATAAACTTAAGATCTGAAATTTTGCAGTAGCGCTTAAATTTATTCTGCGTTGCCGTCTTTCAAGCAATGGGTTTCCTTCACTTGCGCATTAATGATGCAAACGCTGATTAAGAGCGGCGATAAGCTTTTCACATACACCACCAAAACTACCATTACTGAGGATAAGTACATTATGTTGAGGCTGCAAAATTGACAGCAGGTATTCGACCAAACGCTCTATATTAGTGAATATATTGCTATGTAAGCCGGATAATACCTGCTCTACAGACCAACTTAGCTCACCACCATCATAAACACATAACTCTGTCGCTGACGACAATGCCTCCTTTAAGTGATGCGCATAGACACCCATTTGCATAGTGTTCGAACGCGGCTCAAATACGACTATCATGCGCTGCTTATCATATTGCTGCTTAAATGCTTCAAGAGTGCATTTAATTTCTGTCGGATGATGAGCAAAATCATCATATATAGTGACGCCATCATACTCGCCTCTATTTTCCAAACGCCGTTTAATACCTGAAAAATTTGTTAGTGCTTTTAATGATTGCTCTACAGTAACACCAGCATGTCTAGCTGCTCCTATCGCAGCAATCGCATTCAATGCATTATGTTCTCCAAGCAGAGATAATCGCCCTTCATATTTCTTACTTTTTTGTATAGAAAACTTATAAGGCTTCTTCTTATCGTGGACACTACCCAAATGCCAATAACAAGATGATTGAGCACCAAACGATTCGCTCTCTGACCACAAACCCAAATCTAGTACTTCTTGAATATTTTTATCATCACCATTAAAGATCAACTTCCCCAACTGTGGAAGAATTTTTACAACATGGTGAAATTGTTTCTGCACATCCTTAAGATCACGAAATATATCTGCATGATCAAATTCAATATTATTAATAATTAATGTCCGTGGTTGATAGTGAACAAACTTAGATCGCTTATCAAAAAATGCTGTATCGTACTCGTCTGCTTCAATGACAAAAAAAGGCCTGTTACCTATACGCGCTGACACGCCAAAATCATGTGGTACGCCCCCTATTAAAAACCCAGGCCTGCATTCTCCAATATCCATGCAAGCATACTGGCTGTGGTTGTTTTTCCATGTGTGCCAGACACAGCCAACACCCAACGACTTTGTAGCAAATGTTCCCTCAACCATTGAGGGCCAGACATCATTGGCCATTGCTCACTGAGCATACGTTCAACTACTGCATGACCTCGCGTCATCACGTTGCCGACGACAACTTGATCTGGGCGTATATCCAATTGCGCCGCATCAAAACCTTCAATCAAATCAATGCCTGCAACTTCAAGTTGCGTGCTCATTGGTGGATACACGCCTTCATCAGACCCCGTTACCTGATAGCCCATTTGCTTAGCTAACAACGCTAAGCCGCCCATAAATGTTCCACATACACCAAGGAAGTGAATATGCATTTTATATCTTTAACATTTCTGAAATTGAAAGAAGCATCATGGCATTAAGCACTGTATAGCCCAAACTAATCGAAACACCTACTGCTAGATTCAATTCGGCTGCATGTCGCACAATATGGCCATATGCAATGACTATCCAAATAAAGACCAGAAGAAACAGAATCTTGCCAAGATCCGAGATTGTTTGTGTATCCTGATCAACAATAAATGTATAGGAGAAAATTGTATGCAGCACTCCAATAAAAACACTCACACCTAAAAATGCATTAAATGTTTGATTAATACACTCTTTCTTATCGCGCAAAATTAGCCGAGTAAACATATACAACAAAATTAGATCCAGCCCGCCATGTACAGCACTTCTCGAAAACCCATAAATAGCAAGCGCATTTAATATAGACAGCCCCAGATAAAAACATATTAATATTTTCTGAAATACATACGAAGAGGGCCCATCTTGCGGCTTTGCACTCAGTAATGCCAAACGAATGTAATATTCAATAATATATTTCATTTAGACTAACGTAAAAATTTATATATACCACGCTTTGATGGTGCTGCCAGCCAATTTTCTAGAATTTCTAATTCTTTGGTTGTTGCTGGATAACTCTCGCGATCACCTGCGCGTATTTGTCGGATTCTATTTTTCAATGCTTTATATTTTTCGCCAGTAATGCCAGACCTCCGCAAACCAATTGTATTTAATTTATAATGTACTACCGGGTCTCGACCCAACAAACAAAATGGCAATACATCTTTTGTAACGGGTGTAAATCCACTAATCATTGCATAAGCACCAATACGACAAAATTGATGGATTCCTACATTGCCTCCAATGATTGCTTTATTACCCACTTCCACATGACCACTAAGTCCTGCGTAAGCAGTAATAATCACCTCATCCCCCAACAAACAATTGTGTCCAATATGAGTGTTACACATCAAATAGCAACCATCACCTATCTTAGTGGCTTCTTGATCGTTATTAGCTCGATGCACTGAGCAAAATTCACGAAAGATATTATCATCATTAATCTCTAACCAAGTTTCTTCTCCTTGATATGAAATATCTTGCGGCGCTCCACCAAGCACGACGTGATCAGTGATTTTATTGCGTGCGCCCATACTTACATAAGAGTGAATAATATTGTGCGAGCCTATCAATGTTCCCGCACCAATACGTACGTTGTCACACACAATTGAGTATGGTCCAATTTCCACATCATCGGCCAAATCTGCCGAGCTAGATACAACAGCTGTAGGGTGAATCTTTGTCATGCAGAATATTATTTTTGAATTGAAATATTTACTTTTTAGTAACCGTTGTAGCTTATCTTACTACTCTACATCAACACCAACAAAACTAAAGCGAATAGAAAACTGACTTTCATCCAGCACTAGCACCGCCAACACATAACTCAAAATATACATGATTTCAGGTGTCTTAGAGTTATTAAGTCCCGACGTGATTACCAACGTGAAAAGAATTGAAACGTTATATCTTAAATAAGCTCTACGTTCTGCGGAAGACATTTTATTGCTTGTTATTCCACGTTAACCAGCGCAACAAACTCTTGCTCACTCAATACTGGTACCGCTAATTTCTCTGCCTTTTGCAATTTCGAACCCGCTGTTTCTCCCGCTACTAGAGCGGTAGTATTTTTAGAAATACTAGATACCACTTTACCACCTTTAGCACGAATTGCCTGCGCAGCTTGGTCTCGGGTCATACTGGTAAGTGTCCCTGTTAATGCATAAGTATTACCAGACAACACACCATTAGAATTATTAGCATTGGACTTTGGCACTACCCAATGAATTCCGATCTCTGAACATAATGAATGTATCAAACGCTTATTACTTGGATGCGAAAAGTACTCAACAATGCGCTTTGCCACTATCGGACCAACATCTGGCACTTGTTGCAATACATCTTCATCTGCAGCCATTATCTTATTCAAGTCATAATCAAAATAATCCACTAAAGCTAAAGCAGTAGCCTCACCTACTTCTCGAATACCCAATCCAAATAAAAATTTAGCGAAATTTGCTTGCTTACTTTTTTCTATAGCTTGCAGGAGATTTTGCACAGACTTCTTCCCCATACGTTCAAGATTGCTAAGTGCCTCTTCATCCAAACGATACAAGTCCGACAAATCATTTACTAACTGCTTTTCAATCAATTGATCAACCAGCTTATCCCCTAAGCCTTCAATATCCATAGCATTGCGCGAAGCATAATGTTTTAATGCACCCTTGCGTTGAGCTGGACATAAAAATCCAGCAATGCAACGAGCGACCACCTCATCTTTAGGACGTACAATTTCGCTACCACATTCGGGACATTGTTTAGGAAGTTTAATTTTTCGCACACCTTTATGGCGACGTTCTAACACCACTTTGACAACTTCAGGAATAACATCACCAGCTCTACGTATAATCACCGTATCGCCGCAACGAACATCTTTACGTCCGATTTCATCCATATTGTGTAACGTAGCATTACTAACCGTCACACCACCAACGAAGATGGGTTCAAGCTTTGCTACTGGGGTAATTGTCCCTGTGCGCCCCACTTGAAATTCAATTTCATTCACAGTTGTAATTTCTTCTTCAGCTGGGAACTTATGCGCTGTTGCCCAACGAGGTGCACGCGACACAAAACCAAGTTCGTCTTGGTATCGCTTTAAGTTAACCTTATATACAATTCCGTCAATTTCGTAATCAAGTCTTTCACGTTGCTGAAGTATTTTTTCATAAAAGTCCCAGCAACCCTGAACACCTTTAACCAGCTCTACCAAGGGACAAACACGCAAACCCCATTCCTTCAATTGTTTGAGCATATCATTGTGGTTTTCTGCTAGCCCCCCATCTTCCACAAGGCCCACACCATAACAAAATATTTCCAGGGGGCGTTGTGCAGTTAATTTTGCGTCTAGCTGACGCAAACTTCCCGCAGCAGCATTGCGTGGGTTAACAAACTCTTTTTGGTCATATTTGCGCGCATAATCATTCATGTACGCAAATCCTTTTTTGGAAATAAATACTTCACCGCGCACTTCTAATTTTTTAGGGATTTTCTTTCCATCTAGCTTTAGAGGCACTGAACGTATAGTGCGCACATTCTCGGTAATATCCTCACCTGTATTACCATCTCCTCGCGTTGCTGCTTGAACTAGCAAACCATCTTCATAAAGCAAGCTCACAGCAAGGCCATCTAGTTTTGGCTCGGCGTTATAGTCGATTTTCTCATCATTATTTAATCTATCTTTAATGCGCTTATCAAACGCTTCTAATTCTTCCAGGCTAAATACATTGCTCAAAGAAAGCATTGGAACAACATGATTAACCTGTTTAAATGAATCTAGAGGAAAACCTGCAACTCGCTGGGTGGGAGAGTCATGAGTAATTAGCTGGGAAGATTGAGTTTCTAGCTTTATGAGCTCACGCATCAAGCGATCGTATTCAGCATCAGGAACGGAAGGATCATCAAGCACGTAGTAGGAATAATCATGTTTACGTATTTGCGAGCGCAAATTGTCAATTCTTTTTGCATCAGAAATCATTCAAGACAACACCGAATATATTGTAGTTGTGTAACCTGTAGCAATTATGCGGTCACACTCTGCCTTGTAGCACGCAAACCAAATAACTGCACTTGCTCTTTATAGAGAAGGATTGATTGCTTGGTAACAGGTTTATGATTTTCGTCTAGCAAATCGCTATTTAAGAATGCCGCAAGGCGTTGAGCATGTTCAATCATGATATTGAACGACTTAAGCTCATTTTCTGGCCCTGGCAATTGCAAGATCATTGTTAGTCCGCGAGTTTCAAATGTATCCATCACTGCTAAATCAAATGCCCCAGGCTTAAGCATGTTCGCTACACAATAGACGCTATGTTTTTTACCCAGTCTTTCCACATTATAGTGATACACACCCATTTCACCATGCTCAAGATCCAAATCAGACATCATGCGAGCAATCATTGGCCCAGTAAATATTTCTCCTTTATGTGCTACCACATGAAAAGCCACTATCATTTCTTTACTTGTTTTATCTGAAGCAGCTTGGGAAATAGATGGCTTTCTAGTACTTTCCGCACGGATACTTTTTGCTTCTTGCACGCGTTTTGAAATAGTTTCTTCGCGCAGCTGTTTACTGACGTCTTGAAATTCAGAACGCAAATCATCTGGCAAGCCTAATGCTTCATCCACTTGCACCATTGATGGAATATCGCTGAGCTTTTCTGTTAAATTTAAATCATTTGCACTTAGCTCATCAACTTGTCGGTCTTTTGAATTCGTACGATACCACACATAAATAGCCACAATGATTATCGCCGCGAGAATGACGAGAGAGATACGTAACTCAAAAGCAGATACCACCATATTACCCACCTATTTTATACGTTTGATTGAGACAGCATTATCAAGCCGTCGCAAATTTGACTGCTTCTTCTATATCTACTGAGACCAGTCGAGACACTCCAGGTTCATTCATTGTTACGCCCAACATATGGTCTGCGTAACTCATGGTACTCTTATTATGAGTAATAAATACAAACTGCACATGCATGCTCATATCTTTAATAAGATCACAGAATCGGCCAACGTTGGCATCATCAAGAGGCGCATCAACCTCATCAAGTAAACAGAACGGCGCAGGATTCAATTCAAATATAGCCAATACCAAGGCAACCGCAGTTAATGCTTTCTCTCCACCAGACAATAACTGTATAGAAGACACACACTTGCCAGGAGGGCGCGCCATAATAGTCACACCAGCAGTTAACAAGTCATCATCCGTCATTTCCAGGTAAGCTTTACCGCCCGGGAATAATCTTGGATACATTCTTTGCATATGTGTATTAACTTGATCGAATGTGTCCTTAAAGCGCTCTTTTGTTTCTTTATCGATTTTACGAATAGCAGCCTCTAGCGTTTCTAGTGCTTTAGTAAGATCTTCATTTTGTGAATCAAGATATTCCTTGCGCTCGCTTTGCTCTTTAAATTCATCTATTGCGGCAAGGTTAATAGAACCTAAGCGCTTAATTTTTTCCTCAAGCTCTACAACTAATTTTCCCCAACGTTCTAATGAAGCATCTTCAGACAATTTATTTGAGAGTTCTTCTGCTGTCCAATCAAACTGATCTAATTGTTCTCTAATTGTCTGAACACGCACTTTCAATTCTTGCCACTTCATACGTTGAAGATTTAATTCTTCACGCTGCTCACCGATTTGATTATCGACACTAACGCGTTGTTCATCTTTTTCTCGAATCGTTGTTTCAACCTTTTCTAAACTTGTTCTTGATTCTGTGAGTTTTTGCTCAACCAATAATCTGCCCTCTAATTTTTCTTTCAAGGTGGCAGAATATTCCTGAATAGGTTGATCACTCTCAGCGATTGCCTCGGCCAAGTGTTCGAGACGAAGATTGCCTTCTAACTGCTCCATTTGAAGGCGACTAAAGATAGATTTAGACGTAGCAGAACGTGTTCGCAGCACTTCAATCTCTAACTGCAACGAATGTCTTCGTTCCTGTAGTTGGCTCGCTTGCTCTTTACGCTCGTTAAATTCAAAAACAAATTCTTCTTTTCGTCCGAGCAATTGATCTTTACGCACTTGCAACGCATTCAAGTTAACCTCGGCAACCTCATAACTCTCTGTTGCTGCTTGCTTCTGATTGGCATACTCACTTAACTGAGATACTACTTCTTCAATAGAATTGCGCAATTGCGAATCACGTTGCTGCCAATGTTCAATAGAGGCCTGACTGTTAAATAATTCAGATTGAACTTCCGCATGTTGTTGAAAAGCTAAATTGTGCGCCTGTTGCGCATCTTCGCGTTGTTGTTCTTGCTCTGATAATCGTTCAAGCGCATTTTGGTGCGCCTGAAAAACAGCAACAATCACTTCATCAACCTGATTCAGCTGATCGGTTAAATCTATAATGTCTGCTTTTCGACTCAATACACCATCACTTGCATTTGCAGTATTTGAATAGCGTACCCAACTTGCACTTAACCAGATTCCATCTGCGGTAATCACAGACTCACCATCTTGTAGCTGCGCTCGAATTGCTAACCCTTGATTGAGATTATCGGCAACCAGAATTTTTTGCAGCTCTGCTTTAACTCCTAAATCTGATTTAATTTTACTCGCAAGAGTATTTGCTGATACTTGCATGTCTTGAGTTCTATTTGACTCAAAAAACATCACATTACCTTCTTGTAACTCGCCCAATTGACGCGCAATTTGATCTAGCTCAGTCGTGCAGATGGCTTCCAGATAACCATCTAACACTGTCTCAACTGCTCGCTCCCAACCTGCTTCCACTTCCACTTGATCAGCAAGTCTTGGCGCTTGATCTAATTGCTTCTCATTAAGCCATTGTTGCAATTGCTGCTGATCGCCCTTTAAAGCGGCATCTTGCAGCGCTTGCAATGTTGCTAGCTCACTTTTAATCTGTTGATGTTCAGTCTTACGCTCATCAAGCTGCATCGCTAGCTCTTCAATTTTTTCGCGTGATTGAGCAATATTTTCGACTGACTGATCCAACATACGCTTACAATCACTGACTGCCTCAGCGCGTGTCTCTAAGCGTTTTTGAATTGAACTTAAATCAAACTCATGCTTGCTTTGCAACAACTCATCATGCTCTGACTGATATCTTTGCTGTCGCTCCTGCAAGCGATTGATCTCTTGATCTAGAAATTCGATACGCTGCGAATGTGCTTGCACTTGATGACTGGGTTCATTAGCTTCGTACATGAGCTCTTCCCATGCCTCACGCCATAGCAACTCAGCGGTTTCGGCACTGGATACTGCTTCATCCACTTCATCATATTGCTCGCCAAGCGACTCAAGCTCAGTCTGCATGGTCTGCATTTGCTGCTCAAATTCTTGCTGCGCGTCATCCTGCTTCACCAACTCTTCAACTAACGAGTCTAAATTTGATTTAGTTTTCTCCAGATCACTTTCGTGTCGTTGTTTGGTTTCGGTAGCATGTTGGATAGATTGTTCTAAGCGGGAAATATCTGCCCCTACCTGGTAGTACTCACCTTGTACTTTATTCATCAGCTCATTAGCAGAACCATGCTCTTGACGCAATTGTTCTAACTCAGCTTCCAACGCTCGCAAATTAGCAATCGTTTCTTCCAGTTTGGTTTCTTTGTGTTCTACATTTTTATGTTGCCCATCAAGATCTTCATGCATGGACTGCATACGTAGTAACAACAACTCAGCATTGGAACGCCGTTCTTCAGCTTTTAATTGTTTATATTTTTCAGCGGCTGATGCTTGGCGTTTTAGCTTAGCAATCTGTTTAGCCACTTCTTCGATCAAGTCATTTAACCGATCTAAATTCTCACGCGTGTGGCGAATTCTATTTTCTGTTTCTCTACGACGTTCTTTATATTTCGAAATACCTGCCGCTTCTTCGAGATGCGCGCGCATTTCCTCCGGTTTAGCATCAATCAAGCGCGATATGGTTCCCTGCTCAATAATTGCGTAACTACGCGGACCTAAACCCGTGCCTAAAAAGATGTCGGAAATATCACGACGCCGACAATGCGTGCCATTCAAAAAGTATTTAGATTGCCCGTCTCTTGTGACTTGACGACGAATTGCTATTTCATTGTATGAGGCGTACTGTCCGCCTGCTTTACCCTGTGCATTATCAAATACCAACTCTACGCTTGCTTGACCCACTGGCTTTCGATTACTAGAGCCTTTGAAAATAACATCCTCTAAGGTATCACCACGTATGTTTTTTGAGCTTGCGCCCATAACCCACTGAATTGCATCGACAATATTAGACTTTCCACAGCCATTGGGGCCGACGATTCCCACCATATCACTAGGGAATAGGAAATCTGTGGAATCGACAAATGACTTGAAACCAGCCATTTTTACTTTACGAAGACGCATAGGTTAATATCCAGTAAAATTACAGCTAGTTATAACGAGTTGTTGATAAATTAATGTCAAAAGATAAAAATATTTTAGATACGTTTGAAAATCCCGAACTGGGGAATGATTATACCATCCGAATCACTACACCTGAATTTACTTGTCTGTGTCCGCTCACAGGACAACCAGACTTTGCACAGTTGCATTTAGAGTATATCCCCGACCAACTATGCGTTGAACTTAAGTCTTACAAATTATACATGGTATCGTTCCGGGATACAGCCGCTTTTCATGAAGCAATTACCAATCAAATTTTAAATTCACTGTCATCTTTAATTAATCCTCGCTTTATGCGTTTAACCGCAGAATGGAATGTGCGCGGCGGTATTTATACTCAAGTTATTGTCGAGCATCGCAAACCTGGCTGGCAAGCAGCCACCGCTGTTCAATTGCCTTAAACAATCACTTCGTAAGGCACTGTATATGTTCGTGGAGTAAAACGCTTTGTATTGATCCCCTTAGCAATCAACATTTGCATATTCGCGTTTGGATTCTGGTTCGGCATGGTTCGATCAATTTTTAGAAAACATGCTTCTTGCATGGTTATCTTGGGCAGAATTCATATTATGGCCAATCTTTGCACTCAGTTATTTTCTTATTGTATTTTACTTGTTTGCATTATTAGCAAATATCATCGCTGCCCCTTTTAACGGACTGCTTGCAGAGAAAGTTGAGCAGCATTTACGTGATGATATTCCTCAACAAAATCAATCCACCATTAAACAATTACTCAGAGAATTACCTCGAACAGTCGGCAGTGAAATTAGTAAACTATTTTAGTTTCTACTAAGGTCAATACCTTTACTAATTTTATTCTTAATTCCTGGCGTTAATGTCATCGCACCTGTTGTCTGGTTTTTATTTTCTGCTTTGATGCTAAGTCTTGAATATTTAGATTATCCACTTGGAAATCATGGCGTATTATTCAAGCAAACAAGAGGACTCGCCAAGCAACAACGCGCACGTTGTTTAAGTTTTGGTGCATTGGTAAGCGCGTTCACAATGATTCCTGTATTGAACTTCATAGTGATGCCTGTCGCTGTCGCGGGAGCCACTGATCTTTATGTAAATTCAATGTCTCACACAAACAATATTAGCTAAATAGAAACTCTTTTAACCTCTTCATACCAATATTTATTCGTTCATCACTTGTAGTATAGGCGAATCGTACATACTGATTGGCTTGATACTCACCAAAATCACACCCTGGCGTTATGGCAACTGCTTTGCTTTCTAACAGTTCTCTACAAAACATAAAACTATCGCTGCTGTATTTAGATATATCTGCATACACATAAAATGCACCTTGAGGCATGACCGGGGCATTAATAGCAAGTTCGCTAAGCGCATTGCATAATAAATCTCTACGTTGTTGAAATAACTTTCTGCGTTGTTCTAGTATTTTCCTGCTTTCAATAGAGAACGCAGCCAATGCTGCGTACTGAGCAACTGTAGACGTTGACAGATAGGTATTTTGCGCAATCACATCTAAATCATCGACACACTGCATTGGTGCAACTACCCAACCAGCACGCCAACCGGTCATACCAAAATATTTAGAAAAGCTATTGATGACAATGATGTTGTCTCGCATGCCTGCGACTGTCTCGCTTTCAATATCATACGTCAGCCCTTGATAGATCTCATCCACAATCAGTAATTTATTTTTAGTCGATAAAAAATCTGCCATTGCTAACAACTGTGATTGCTTACATACAGTACCGGTAGGGTTGGATGGGCTAGCGATGAGTACAGCAGCAATGTTGTCGTTCCAATTTTCTTCAAGCAACCGGGCATTCAGTTGGAATTCTGTTTCACTGCTCACGGGCACTGCCACCACTTCACCACCTATCAGCTTTGTCACATTACGATTACATGGATAAGTAGGGTCAGTAATCATTAGCTGCTTATCTGTGCGCAACACATATGAAAGAATTAATTGCAAAGCACCAGATGCGCCAGGCGTGATAATGATTTGTTCGGGTTGAACGCTGGCAGAAAAGTGATCGTTATAATACTGGCTAATAGCCTTACGCAACTCAAACAAACCTAACGCAGAAGTATATTGAGTCTGCTGATTTTGGATGGCCTCCATGCCTGCATCAGCAATAGTTTGTGGGGTTGGAAAATCAGGTTCTCCTATCTCCATATGAACCACATCTCTGCCTTGCGCTTCCATCTCCTTGCAACGCGCAAGAATATCCATGACATGAAACGGCGTGATATCTAATTCTTTTTTCACTTGAAATTTCTTGACTAACAAAAACTTATTAGCAACAAAATAACTGGCACAATCAATCGAATAGTTATTTACGCTTATGGAAACTCATCATCCTTTCACGCTTGCGTTGTTGTCTAGGCGTCAGAGTGTTGTACTTCCCTGCATAAGGATTTTCTGGTGTTCGCAATAAAAATCGAATAGGTGTGCCAACCAATTTTAGCTTGTTACGGAAAAAATTTTCCAGATAGCGAATATACGATTTCGGCAGTTTACTTGTTTGTGAGCCATACAATACAAATGTTGGCGGATGAGAACCGCCCTGGTGAGTGTAACGTAGTTTAATCCTTCTACCCTTCACCGAAGGAGGCACATTTGCTT
Organism: uncultured Gammaproteobacteria bacterium; assembly: GCA_951812785.1. Lineage (GTDB taxonomy): Bacteria > Pseudomonadota > Gammaproteobacteria > UBA4575 > UBA4575 > UBA1858. The sequence goes on along the minus strand of OX638335.1, from coordinate 834,873 downwards.
CCACCGCTTGTTCTAATAACTGATTTGCTTCCGAGGTAGATAAATCCACCGAAGCAGATTTATTTGCCGCAATGACAGCATTCATTAACTTTTTCAAGCCAATCTTTTTTTCTGCAGAAATTTTTATTTTTTCAACATAGGACAAATATTGATACTTAGTCTCCAATGAATAGTTCAGCATGTGGTAGTCATCTTGACTGGCCTTATCGATTTTATTCAGTGCCAACACAATTGCTCGGCCTTCACGTAGCGCTATCTCTAACAAGGTGCTGTCTTGATCGGCGATACCCTCTATGACATCAACCATACAAATTACGACATGCGCAGATGAGATTGCATCCAACGTTTGTACAATACTGTATTTTTCAACTGCTTCGCGCACTTTACTTTTACGCCGCACGCCCGCTGTGTCTATCAATGTAAACTGGTGTTTATTAAATTCAAATGGAATTCTGACACTGTCACGTGTGGTACCAGGCACTGACGACGTGACTAAACGATCTTCTTTTATTAGCGCATTAATCAATGTTGATTTGCCAGCATTAGGACGCCCGATGATCGCAATACGCGTGGTTGCATCTTGTGCATCCTCATCTTCTGGCTCAACACTCAGTTCAGGCAACCCACTAAACAAGTCCTTTATCATTGATTCAATGCCACGCCCTTGTCTGGCAGCAATAGGATATAACTTAGGCGCGCCAATCTGATGGAAGTCACCTGCAGCAATATCTGCATCCACACCGTCAATTTTATTCACGACTAACACGAATTCTATATTGCGCTTTCGCAGCATGTTAACAATGGCATAATCTTCTGGCATCAAGCCATCTCTAGCATCAACCAAATGTAAAACAAAATCAGCTTCATCAATGGCATAGTCTGTTTGAGATTGCATGCCAACTTCTATTTCATCCTGCTCATCAACAATGCCACCAGTATCTATTAATACAAATGGCTTGTTATACCTCTCACAGATACCATATTTTCTATCACGCGTTAGCCCCGGATAATCAGCCACCAATGCATCCCTAGACTTGGTCAAAAAATTAAACAATGTTGACTTTCCGACGTTAGGTCGGCCGATTAGAGCAATGACAGGGTGCATAATTTATTAAGTCAGAAAATCGAATAAAATTCGAATTTTGCTATTTAAATCGTCTCTGAGTTAATTAGCAGAAATGACAGAGTAAGAGGCTAAGCGACCACTTACATCCATAACATATGCAACGGTGTTAGTCGATAATGGTGAAGTGTGGATTGGTTTCTTAGCAAGATTAGTACGTCCAATAATGCGCCCATCTTGTTTTGATAACGCATGTATATAGCCTTGGCTATCACCTACCAATACAGCATTTTCTTGTATCACTGGCGCAGAAAGCTGACGATATAAGAATTTATCTTGTTTCCAGGAACTGACCCCTGTTTCTTTTTCTAATGCCCACACATTATCATCTTTATCTGTGACATAGACCAAAGCATCATCCACCGACACTCCAGAGATAGAAGCCAGATCTCGCGCCCATCTGATTCGGCCATTTGTTCGACTGATGGCGACTACACGGCCATGATAGCTTGCAGCATAAATAAAGTTATCGTCTGCCGCTATTTGGCCATCAACATCAACCAAACGTTCCAACTCACTTCTTCCAGAAGGAACAGACACTCTAGATTCCCAAATTACATTTCCGCTTTGCATTGATATAGCAATCACTTTGCCATTATCCATGCCTGCATAAATAACCCCATCACGCACTATCGGCACGCTCGCACCACGCAAAATTAATGCTGGTGGTGTTTGCGTCACAGTCCATAGTTTTTCACCTGAGCTAATTGATAAACCTATAATTCGGTTGTCATTTGTTCTCAATACAGCCAAGTCATTCTCTGTATGTGCAATTGAAACCACTTCACTGGCAACGTTTATCGACCAGGCCTCAGCACCATCAGCACTATTGATTGCTACTGCAACCCCATCATGAGTCCCTACCACTAAATATTGAGCATTCCCACCCACTCCTGCAGACACAAAATCAGCGGCATTACTTGATACTATTATTCGACCACTGGAAATGTCGTACACAGACACGTTACCACCAGTTTGGGTAAAGGCAATTTTATCATCAAACACATGCGGCTTTAATTGTATAAATTCCTCCTCTGCGTTGCCACCGAGAGAAATTTGCCAGTTTTGTTGTATTAGTACTTCAGGTACAAATTCACTCAACTCAGCAGGCTCACGAATTTCAATTCCTACTTCTTCTTCGTCACCAAACCAAGGAAGATAGCTACAAGCAGACATGACTGTTGAAATAGCCAGTAAGGCTATTACGCGGATAAAGTTAGATTTATTGGTCATCTGGATAATAACCCTTAGGCATTAGATTTATTAGAACTACCTAAGTTGTCACGTTTCATTTTCAAGTATTCAACTTCACCTGCTTCCGATGTAGAAATAGCTTCATCATAAGCTTCTCGCGCGGCTTGATTGTCACCACGACCCGCATGCAAATCACCACGCAATTCCTGTAACAAAGAGTTATATGCAAGCGGATATTGCTGATCTAACAAAGCCTGAGCTTTTGGATAGTCGCTATTTGCAATGTAGACACGTACTAAACGCAACTTAGCCAATGTTTTTACAGTATCTTGTTTACCGTTATCGATCACCCATTGAAGATTTTCAATAGCCTCCAGAGTATCACCTTCGCTTTCTTTAGCTTTTGCCACCAGCAACGCTCCCCAAGACGCATAAGGAGTCGATGGATATTGCGTTTTAAGCTGCTCTGCTTGCACAACTACACTATCGATATTTTGTGCAAGTATGCTATTACGCATTTGATTGTATCTGTCAGACGCTTCAATTGCCTGTTGCTCTTGATAGGCATTCCAACCTTTCCAGCCAATTAGGCTGCCTACACCAATAACTACGCCAGCAATCACTGAGCGCCCGTTTTCTTTCCACCATTCTTTAATGGCTCTCAGTTGTTCATCGTCTGTCTCATGGTCAGCCATAGCACCCCCTAAACTTTATATTAATTCTGTGTTTTCAATAATTTCAGCAATTCGTCTTCAGATAGAACCTGTTGAGGTTCTCTGGTCTGAAGGTATTTTACGGCAATTTGTTGATTATTGACTTCGTCCTCACCAACAATCAAAGCAAGACGTGCTCCCGAGCGATCTGCACGCTTCATCTGCGCCTTGATACTACCACCTCCACAATTCATCTGAATAGCGCAATCAGGTAATTGTTGCCTAATTTTTGCTAATAATTGAAATCCGTAGTGGCTAGCCTCATCACCCAATGAAACAAAATAAGCATCCACCTCCTGTACTGAATCAGTCATTTGCTTCGCAACTAGGCTTAGCAAACGTTCTAGGCCGACGGCAAACCCAGCTGCGCAAGTAGCTTTACCTCCCATCTGTTCAACCAAACCGTCATATCTTCCGCCAGCACAAATGGTGCCTTGCGCACCTAGCTCGGTGCTAACCCATTCAAATACTGTACGATTGTAGTAGTCCAACCCTCTTACTAGTGTTGGATTAACTATATATTCAACACCCATTTGATTGAGTGAATGTTGCATAGAACCAAAATGCTCTTTGGCTTCCTCGCCCAGATAATCAAGTAACTTTGGCGCAGCACCTACTATTGCCTGAATCTTGGGATTTTTACTATCTAAAACTCGTAACGGATTGGCATGAAGGCGATTACGCGCTTCAGCATCCAACGCATCTTGATGGTCTGATAAATACACGATGAGCTGATCTCTATGTTTAGCTCTCGCTTCAGCATCACCAAGAGTGTTAATTTGTAGCTGTAAATTTTCCGCAGGTAATTGTACTGCTTGCCACATCGAGCGAGTTAGCAGGATCAGTTCTAAATCAATATCCGGCCCCTGCATGCCAAAAGTCTCAACACCTAGTTGATGGAATTGACGATAACGACCTTTTTGAGGGCGTTCACGTCTGAAAAATGGGCCTAAGTACCAGTAACGTTGCTGCTGATTATGTAGCCAACCATTTTGAATGCCTGCGCGCACCGCACTTGCTGTACCTTCAGGGCGTAAACCTAACCATGCGCCATCTTTCCCGTCCTCAAAAGCATACATCTCTTTTTCGACAATATCGGTGACCTCACCAATTGAACGTTTGAACAATTCCAGTTTTTCTACAATAGGCATGCGAATTTCTTGGTAAGCATAGCTTTTCAATACACTTAACAAGTTAGATTCAAGCATGCGCATTGCGGCTGCTTGCTCGGGTGCAAAATCATGCATCCCACGAATGGATTGAATATTTTTACTCATGCTTTAAAAAACTAAAGAGACTTTATGAGCGCCATTAAGAATTATTATCGTTGATCAGAAATCTTGCGGTACTATTTCGACGCATATATATAGAGTGATCAAACGGCTTCCCATTTATTTCTAACTGCACACCGGGAGAGTTGCCAAAAAAAACATTGAATGGTGCTTGCCCAGAAATGACGCGCGTTGCTCCTGCCTTCATAAGCCCATGGAGTAACCTACGCTTCCTTGCATCAACTATTTCCGTCCAACTTTCCTCAGTATACTTAACTGTTATTCTTACTTTGTCGATCTCGCCACCACTAATTGGTAATTCGATAATAGTAGGAATCACTTGAGCCTGTTGCTGCGGAATAACTCTATCCTCATCATCAACGAGTTCAGGTGCTACATTTTGCTCAGCAGAAATATTTTGAGGGTCAATATTACCCAAAACCACATTGTGCTTTGTTTCAGAATTTTGCTGTTGCTGTTCTTGCTCACTGCCTGCTTCTGTCAAATGTTCAGCATCAAAGCACTCAACCACTGACGCTAATTCTACTGGATCAGAATCTTCTTGATACACCCACCATGTCATCAACAACCCTGCAAGTATCGCAACAACTGTCACTGAACTCCAGATCACAACTGGATCTACACTCAATGAATTTATTTTTTTAACTTTTTTAATTTGAGGAACTATTGTCTCGGTCTCTAGCACTCGATTTTGTGGATAAACCGCAAGTAAATCTTGCGAATCTATCCCCAGCAATTTTGCGTAGCTACGAATATAGCCTTTTACAAACACGTCACTTGGCAACTGATCAAATTGATCATTTTCCAAAGCAATAATCACCTCTTTTTTTAGATGTGTCTGATCGGCCACATAAGCAACACTATACGATGCAGCTTCACGTGCCTTGCACAAGATCTCTCCTATACGCACATCTTTAGATTGACCGCCTGTAAACGTTGATGTGAAATGATCAGTCACTAGTTTAATTTAACCTTGCCAACTGTTCAGCCTCTTTAGAGCCGGGAAATTGCTTGCTTAATAATTTAGCATAACTTTGTGCAATACGGTTATTACCTAATCTGCGCTCTGTGCGATATGCTAGCAACAATGACTGAGCCGTATGTTCTGAGACTTCTTCAAAATCACGCATATAGCTTTGTGCTGCCGCGTAGTTATGCTGCAGAAAGTAAGACTTAGCTAACTGATACAATGCCATGCGATTTTTAGAATTCAAACGAATCACTTCTGAAAAATATTTTTGCGCTGACTGATAATCTGGGATCTCCATAGCACACACGCCCGCTGTTAAACTAGCTGCTTCGCGTTTTCGAAATAATGGATCAGCTAAAGTCTCACTAAAATGAACGTCTGCTTCCTTATATCTGCCATGTCGGCAAAGAAAGGAGGCATAGCTTTGCTGCCCACTTGAGTCTTTCGGATTAATTTTTAATGCTTCCTTATAATAGTACTCAGCGGCTTCAGACTGATTAAGATTCTCTTGTAAGACAGCATAAGTCCATCGCGCCACTGATGAATTTGGGTTTTGCTTAAAAAGCTTTTTGCAACTTGTCATCGGCAAGTTGGTAATCACCACTGGCAATATAATTCGCGCCTAACTGTATATTTATCTCTGCTGCTTCAGTGTTTTTCTCTACCTGTCCAGAGCCTCTTTTACTAGAATTATTCACTGTTTGTGTCGTACACGACGCCAACATTACGCACGCAACTATAAATACAATTAGATGCATTCGGTTTCAATTTTCCGACTTATAAGTGAACGCTCGTACATTCTCATACAGTGATTTCCACGATGGGCCCTATCTACTACTTGCCCTGCCAACTGTCCACACGCAGCAGCAATATCTTCTCCTCGCGGTCGTCGCGTGATCACTACTATATTATTTTGCATCAGCACCTGACTGAATTTGTCTATCGCTTGCTGGTTAGAGCGACGATATCCTGATTGATCAAACGCATTAAATGGAATTAAATTTATTTTAGCGCGGATACCTTTCAATAAATTCACAAGCTGTTGGGCTTGCTTTTCACTATCATTCACACCATCCAGCATGACATATTCAAATGTAACGCTTTCTTTACGATTCTTACTATCTAGATAGCGCTGACATGCTGCCAGCAGCTGTTCGATTGGATATTTTCTATTAATCGGAACTAATTCGTTTCTCACTTCATTAGTTGGCGCATGTAATGAAATTGCTAGACTCACATCCACTGCTTGTGACAATTCATCAATCTTTGGCACCACGCCTGAGGTACTGACAGTCACTTTCCGTTTACCCATGCCATAAGCAAAATCATCTAACAACAAGTTTACGACTGGCAGGACATTCTTGAAATTCAGCAATGGCTCCCCCATCCCCATAAACACTACATTGGTAAGCATTTGCTTACCGCTATACAAAGAACGAAGTCGTTGATCTGCCACCCATACTTGGCCGATGATTTCGGCAGCAGTGAGATTGCGGTTAAAGCCCTGCCTGGCGGTTGCACAAAAGGTGCAATCCAGCGCACAACCTACTTGCGAAGATATACACAAGGTTCCGCGGTTAGACTCTGGGATATAAACAGCTTCAATAGCATTGGTTTTACCATCACTATCTTGACCAACACTTAACAGCCACTTAATCGTGCCGTCTGCTGAAACTTGTTCTGATTCAATGACTGGGAAAGTAATTTCAGTATTATTTTGCAATAACTCACGTAGCGACTTACTTAGATCAGTCATCTCGTTGATGTTTGTCACGCCGCGTTGATACAACCATTGCAATACTTGTTGAGCACGGAATTTCTTTTCACCACGCTCAACAAAAAATTGCTCTAGCGTTTCCCGGTCGATTCCGACCAAGTTCACTAAATTTTCCGCGTTGTTTACGACCGCGGACAAAGTTCGCCTTCAGCGAAGAAATGTGCGATTTCAACGGCAGCCGTTTCAGGTGCATCTGATCCGTGCACCGCATTGGCGTCAATACTATCTGCAAAGTCGGCACGTATTGTTCCAGCCGCCGCTGCCGCAGGGTTAGTCGCGCCCATCACGTCACGATTCTTTTTAATGGCTCCTTCACCCTCTAGCACTTGAACAAAAACAGGGCCTGACGTCATAAAACTTACAAGATCATTATAAAAAGGTCGTTCCTTATGCACTGCATAAAATCCTTCTGCCTGTTCCTTTGTTAAATGTAGCATTTTCGCAGCGACAATTTGTAGTCCGGCTTTTTCAAATCGGCTATAAATCTCACCAATTACATTTTTTGCTACCGCATCAGGTTTAATGATGGAACAAGTGCGCTCCTTTGCCATTCTCTCAATCTCCCAAGGTTTAAGTTAATATTCAGAAATAAGGTTTAATCAGTTAATTCTACTCGGATATTGCTCAGCTGTGAACGGCTAGCCCAGCGAAATGGGCCAACTAAACTTGAATATAGGGGAAAAGCCTCGTTAAGGATGATTTTCGAAGCGGTTTACTTAAAAAATGGCGGAATCAATCTCTTTCGTCTAACCAGGCCATTTGGATCGCTTCTAGTAATCGTTCACTGGACTTTTCAGGATCATCCTCAAAATCTGTCAATTTGCATACCCAGGCATGCAAATCAGTAAACCTTACGTATTGAGGATCAACATCAGCATGTTTCTCATCGAGTTCAATGGCAATATCGAGTGTGTCTGTCCATCTCAAGCCCATAGCATCTCTCCTTAAATTTTAAAGTCAGATTTAGTGATTCTCAGAAACAAGGTTAATGGTATATTTTGGAATCTCTATGGTTAGATCTTCTTCACCGACAATCGTCTGGCAACTCAAACGTGAATCTGTATCCAAACCCCAAGCTTTATCCAAGTAATCCTCTTCCATTTCACTTGCTTCCTCCAGAGAATCTAATCCTTCACGAACGTGCACATGACACGTCGTGCAAGCACATGATTTTTCGCAAGCATGTTCAATATCAATGCCATTTTTAAGCGCCGCATCACACACACTTAAACCAGGCTCAACTTCAATCGTTTTGCCTTCAGGACAAATTTGTTTGTGAGGTAAAAAAGTTAGTTTAGGCATAATCATTTCTTCACTGTTCGAATTCTTCTAATTTGCGACCTTGCATCATTGAACGCACACTGTTATTCATACGCCGCGCCACATACTCTTCACTGACCGTCTCTACATTCTTAATCGCTTGTTTTATTTGGTCTACATTATCAGCAGAATTTCTTACTTCGATTAAAGCATCGCGCATATTCATAATGCTTTCCAATTCTTTGCTGCTTAGCAATGCTTCCCCATCTTTTACTAATGCTGAATTAAGTGCTTCAACCACTCGATCAGCTTCCACTTGCTCTTCGCGCAAACCACGCGCCACCATATCTTCTTGCGCATGATCCATAGATGCTTTCAGCATGTTTTCTATTTCAGCGTCAGTCAAACCATAAGATGGTTTCACTTCTATGCTAGCCGATACCCCTGTATTCACTTCTTGCGCACTGACACTTAGCAAACCATCCGCGTCAATTTGAAAAGTGACTTTGATTTTTGCAGCCCCAGCTACTAATGGTGGCAAACCTGTTAAATCAAACATTGCCAAAGAACGGCAATCAGACACCAGTTCTCGTTCGCCTTGCAATACATGAACTCGCATTGCCGTTTGACCATCTTTATAAGTAGTGAATTCTTGGGCACGTGCCACAGGAATAGTAGTATTTCTGTTGACAATTTTTTCAACCAAGCCACCCATTGTTTCTATTCCTAAAGACAATGGAATCACATCTAGCAATAACATCTCATCGCCCGGCTTATTGCCCGCCAATATACCTGCTTGTATTGCAGCACCAATAGCAACCACTCGATCTGGATTGATATCCGTGTGTGGCATTTTGTCAAAAAACTTTTCTACTTGCTTCCTTACCAAAGGAACACGTGTTGACCCACCCACCATCACGACCTCTGACACATCATCTTTTTCTATGTCGGCGTCACGTAGCGCTCGCCTGCACGCCATGATTGTTTTCTTCACATAGGCTTCAATTAGCCACTCAAAATCTTCTTGGGTTAATTCTAGGGAAGCATAGCCCTCTACATTAATAACGACTGCGGACTGATTCGTTAACGCTTCTTTTGCCTGTCGCGCCGCAGACAATACTCTGCGCATTGTAATATCATCTTCACGTATTGTTGAATCTAGTTTTTCAATCGCCCAGTTAGCAATCGCATGATCAAAATCATCACCCCCTAAGGCAGAATCTCCGCCAGTTGCCATGACTTCAAATACACCTTTGCGCAAACGTAAGATTGATACATCAAATGTTCCACCACCCAGGTCGTAAACCGCAATCACACCTTCGGCAGATTGATCAAGACCATAAGCAATGGCCGCTGCAGTCGGCTCATTAAGCAATCGGTAAATATTTAAACCCGCCAATGTTGCTGCATCTTTAGTGGCTTGTCTTTGCGAATCATCAAAATAAGCAGGCACAGTGATGACCGCTCCAATAAGCTCACCGCCCAACGTTTTTTCTGCACGATCTTTAAGGGCGATCAAAATGTCGGCAGAAATTTCTACTGCTGTGCGCGGCCCATGGGCTGTTTTTACCCGAGGGACGCTATCGATTTTATTCTCAAATTGAAATGGAATGTAGTCGTTGGCTGACTGAATATCTTCGGCAGAACGACCAAGCACTCGCTTTATTGAAGCAATAGTATTTAAGGGATCTTTTGAAGATTTTTCTAGTGCTGTTACACCTACTTCAGGCAATTCACCTTGCGCATAGTATACAACTGACGGTAGTAACGCTTGCCCATTATCATCGTCAAGCGTCTCAGCCACACCGCTACGCACTGACGCGACCAATGAATTAGTGGTTCCTAAATCTATACCCACCGCCAAACGATGCTCATGTGGCGCAGTAGACATGCCTGGTTCTGAAATTTGTAATAAAGCCATGTGCTTAAAGTAACTGCTCCTCTAGAGCTTCTTGCTTTTGATTTATTTGCTGCTGCAATCTTGTAAAAAATTGTAGTTTTAATACGCTTTCTTTAGCATCATTCCATTGTTGCGCATTGAAATGCGCTTGATAGTTTTCCATTAACAAAGATTTTTCTTGTTTTGCTTTTCTCGCCAACTCATCCAGAGTTTCAAACGGATCTTCTTGGTTATCCGCTTCATCTATCTGTTCTCGCAGACTCATTTGAGCCATCAAGAAATCCATATCCTGAGTAGTATCTTGTTCTGAATCAAAAGACACGCCCTGCAATTCGAGCAGGTAACGCGCTCGCGACGGCTCTTCCCATAAAGTTTTATGTGCTTCATTAATAAACGTTGTCGCCTGCATTGCTACACGTTTATCTTGATCATTACTCTCTATAAATCGATCAGGATGAAACTGAGACTGCAATGTTTGATAACGATTTGATAATACTTCCCTATCAATATGGAATTGCGCCTCAAGCTCAAATAGCTCGAAGTAATTTCGAGAGAAATTGAATTCCATGGATAGTTAATGTGGGTAAAAAATAAAAACCAGATGACGAAGCTGAGGCCGGTCTAAACAGTAAAGCTCTCGCCACAGCCACAACGATCTTTCTCATTAGGATTGTTAAACTTAAATCCCTCATTCAAACCTTCTTTGCCAAAATCGAGTTCAGTGTCATCCAAGTACACCAGGCTTTTCGGATTAATTAGCACTTTTACACCGTTTTCCTCAAACACTTTATCCGTGTCCTCAATTTCATCAGCAAATTCTATGGTATAAGCCATACCTGAGCAGCCAGTAGTTTTGACACCAAGACGCACACCTACACCCTTCCCGCGCTTTTCCAAGAAGGTTTTGACTCGTTCTGCTGCGCTGTCAGTTAATGAAATAGACATTATTAAATTACGCGCTTTGCTTTTCTGCAACAGCAACTTGCCTGCCTTGATAATCATTTATCGCAGCACGAATAGCATCTTCTGCTAATACTGAACAGTGAATTTTCACCGGCGGCAATGCTAACTCTTCAGCAATATCAGAGTTCTTAATCTGACTCGCTTCATCCAAAGTCTTTCCCTTAACCCATTCAGTTAATAGGCTAGAAGAAGCAATCGCCGAACCACAACCGTAAGTCTTGAACTTAGCATCTTCGATAACACCGTTGTCACCCACTTGGATTTGTAACTTCATCACGTCACCACATGCAGGCGCGCCAACCATGCCAGTACCAACACTTGTATCATCCTTATCTAAAGCACCCACGTTACGAGGATTTTCGTAGTGGTCTAATACTTTTTCTCCGTATGCCATCTTATTTGACTCCTAATTTATCAATATTGCTTGTTCTTAAATTAATGTGCAGCCCATTCTATAGATTTTAAGTCCACACCATCTTTATACATATCCCACAGCGGTGAAAGATCGCGTAATTTATTGACTGCTTGCCGAATCACCTTAATTGCATGATCGACATCTTTCTCAGTGGTAAAACGTCCAATACTAAATCGTAAAGAACTATGCGCTAATTCATCATCACGCCCTAGTGCCCTTAAAACATAACTAGGCTCTAAAGATGCACTTGTGCATGCTGAACCAGAAGAAATTGCAATATCTTTAAGCGCCATAATTAAGCTCTCACCTTCAACAAAGTTAAAACTCATATTCAAATTATGTGGTACGCGATGATCCAAGTCACCATTGATATACACTTCTTCCATATCATTTAAACCATTTAACAAGCGATCTCTTAGCATACGAATACGCTCATTCTCGCCAGCCATTTCTTCTTTAGCTATCCTGAATGCTTCACCCATACCAACAATTTGATGAGTAGCCAAAGTGCCAGAACGCATACCGCGTTCATGGCCACCACCATGCATTTGCGCTTCGATTCTTACGCGTGGCTTTCGACTTACATATAAAGCACCTATACCTTTAGGACCGTATGTTTTATGCGCTGAAAAACTCATTAAATCAACATTCATATCTTTAACATCAATTTCTACTTTCCCTGGACTTTGTGCAGCGTCTACATGAAAGATGATTTTCTTTTCACGCGCTAATGCACCAATGGCTTTAATATCTTGCACTACGCCAATTTCATTATTTACATGCATTATAGAAATAAGCACGGTGTCATCTCTAATAGCGGCTTTAAGTTTATCCATATCAACCAAACCATCTGCTTGCGGCTCTAAATATGTGACTTCAAAACCTTCTCGCTCTAATTGTCTACAAGTATCCAGTACTGCTTTGTGTTCAGTCTTCATGGTAATAATGTGTTTACCATTCTTACTATAAAAATGTGCCGCACCTTTAATCGCGAGGTTATCTGATTCAGTCGCACCACTAGTCCAAACAATTTCTTTGGGATCAGCGTTCACCAAGGCAGCAACTTGCTCTCTAGCATTCTCTACTACTGATTCTGCTTTCCAGCCAAAAGAATGGCTACGCGAAGCAGGATTACCAAAATTACCATCAGGCGTTAAGCATTCCATCATTGCTTTTGCGACACGCGGATCAACTGGCGTGGTAGCACTGTAATCAAGATAGATGGGTAATTTTAACTCGCTCACTGGTAATTTCCTTTAGTAAATTCTTTTATGTTTTATTTAAATTTGCTGAAAATCGACACGCTGCTCACTCCCGGGCATACGATCTTGTCGTTCTGCCACATCAACTACTCGTTGCTTATTAATGGCATCTTCCAAAGTGATCCCCGAAAGAAACACATGAATCTGTGAACTTAACTCTTCCCATAACTCATGGGTTAAGCAACGCTGTTGGTTTTGACAATCGGCATTTCCACCGCATCGGGTAGCATCCACATTTTCATCGACAGCGGTAATAATATCGGCAATGGCAATTTGATTAGAGGCATGAGCCAAACGATAACCACCGCCAGGTCCACGAGTACTTGCCACCAACCCACGTCGACGCATACGACCAAACAATTGCTCTAAGTAAGAAAGCGAGATGCCTTGTCTCTCGGATATGTCGCTCAGCGACACAGGGCCCTCAATTTGATGAATAGCTACATCAAACATTGCTGTCACTGCATATCTGCCTTTGGTACTAAGTTTCATTTTTTATCATCAATGTTATTATAGTGAAAATAATACCAATACCCGACTAATTCAGTCAAGTATAACTAACGGGCTAGATGTCCACTCTTGCTCGCTACACAAAATCCCTAAATTAACTGTAAGCTATTGTTTTAATATACTTTTTAATATTCCTCTAAGGATATTTATTTCTGCGCTGCTCATCTGAGATCGATCAAATAAGCGCCTCACTTTACGCATTAACGGTATTGGGTTGTGTTTATCGAGAAATTCGATTTTATCTAAGACCTCCCACAAATGCTCATAAAAACCTTCTCTTTCACCAACTGGAGCAAGCACTTTAGTCAACGGCGCAGTAACATTCGACATTTCATGTTGCGAGCTTAGCTGAGCAACATGCCACTCATAGCATAAGATTTGTACTGCTGCGGCAATATTCAAAGACCCGTACTCAGTATTGGAAGGAATTGTGCATACCGTACTGCATAGATCAATTTCTTCATTACTTAGGCCATTCCTTTCACGCCCAAACACCCAGGCCACTTGAGTTTGCTCAGAATCATTAAGCATTTGTTGCATCAGCTCTTTGGGTGTTACCACTGGCGCAGATAGCTTTCGATTACGTGCGGTAATGCCTACGACTATCTGACAGTCCGCAATCGCGGCAGTCAGTGTTTCGAATTGCATTGCATTCTCTAGAATATCAGCAGCACCAGAAGCACGTGCAAAAGCAACTGGATGAGGAAACTCCTTAGGCTGGACTAAACCAAGATCGTAAAGGCACATGGTTTTCATTGCACGCGCAGCCGCCCCTATGTTTCCAGGGTGTGACGTCTCCAGCATAATAATTCTTGGCTGTTTTATTTTAACTTGATTATCTTTCATTGATTAATTAGCTTACAAATTGATTCGTCTCTGCTACTCTTTGGCGCCAATTCAAACCGCTCATTTACAATATGAAACCTGCATTAAATATTGCGGTCAACGCAGCAAGAGCTGCCGGTCAAGTCATACTACGTAACATCAACCGCCTACCCGATATAAAGATTCACACTAAGGGTAAAAATGACTTTGTTAGCGAAGTAGACCATCAGGCCGAAAAGTCTATTATTTCTATTATCCAAAAAGCATACTCTAGTCACGCGATACTTGCCGAAGAGTCTGGTCAGCAATCTGGTGATGAGTGCGAATGGATAATCGACCCTCTTGATGGCACCACTAATTACTTACATGGTGTGCCGCATTTCTCAGTTTCCATTGCCATGCGTGAAAAAAACAAACTTCAGTTAGGTGTCGTCTACGACCCACTCAAGGAAGAGTTATTTTGCGCAGCACGCGGCGAAGGTGCGACTTTAAACAATCGACGTATACGCGTCAGTAAGCAACGCGATATAGCCGGCAGCTTAATCGGCACCGGCCTTCCATACCGAGACGATCAGGAGCTAGAAGTTTATCTGGATACTTTACGAGCATTATTAGCTAGAAAATCAGGTATTCGGCGTGCAGGATCTGCGGCGTTAGATCTTGCTTACGTCGCGGCTGGGCGCTTCGATGGGTTCTGGGAGTTCGGCTTAAATATTTGGGACATTGCTGCTGGCGTATTACTTATTCAAGAAGCTGGTGGCTTAGTCAGCGACATGGAAGGCGGACATACTTATATGGAAACGGGTAATATCGCTGCTGCCAACAGCCAGCTCTATAAAAATCTAATTACCACTCTAAACAATGCAGCCAAATCTGTTTAACCCTTACGGCAACTCATCCAACTGTTCAGTTTCTTTTTCGTCTGGGATTAAATCTTCAGAAGTAACATTTAGTGCCACCAACATAGAGCTTGCGATATAAATCGAAGAGTAAGTTCCAACCACGACACCAACAATTAATGCCAATGCAAAAGAGTGCATTACTTCACCACCAATAAAAAACAGGGCAAGCAATACAAGCAAGGTAGTCAATGACGTAACCAAGGTACGCGATAAGGTTTGATTGATGGATCCATTAATCACTTCCAGTGGAGTCCATTTGCGCATGCGCCGGAAATTTTCTCGTATTCGATCGAACACAACAATGGTGTCATTCAAACTATAACCAATCACTGCTAACACAGCAGCAAGAACAGTTAAATCAAATGGTGCTTGGGTGACTGAGAAGAAACCTATGGTAATGATGACGTCATGAATTAGTGCCGCCACCGACCCCAGCGAGAAACGATACTCGAAGCGTAATGCAACATAGATCAAAATCCCGAATAACGCATATAGAACAGCTAAACCACCATCGTCTCTTAACTCTTCTCCCACCTGAGGGCCAACAAACTCAACACGCCTCATAGTTAATTCACCTGTAGGTTTAAGAACATCTAACACTTGATTGCTCAACTCAGAGGCTTTAACTCCATCTGTTGCTGGCAAGCGAATCAGCACATCCTTAGCAGTTCCAAAGTGTTGAACAATCGCATCTTCAAAAGAAGCATTCTCTAATGCTGTACGAATAGGCTCAAGTTCTGCCGATTGCTGATAACCAATCTCAACCAATGTTCCGCCAGTAAAATCAATACCCAAATTTAATCCACGCGTGGTTAACGAAACGATGGAAACAACTATTAATACAGCAGAGATTACCCATGCAATATTTTTCTTGCCGAGAAAATCGATATTTAATGATTCATTAAGTAATTGCATCGTTTCTATATCGCCAGCTTTGGCGCCTTTTTATTTCCGTAAATTAAATTAACTATCGCGCGCGTACCCATTATTGCAGTCAGCATTGAACACATTATTCCAATCGACAGCGTTACCGCAAAACCTTTAATTGGTCCGGTACCAAAGGTAAATAAAACAATCGCAGCAATCAACGTGGTGACATTAGCATCCGCAATGGTTGAAAGTGCTTTTGCATAGCCTGAGTGGATGCTTGCTTGCGGAGAATTGCCATTGCGCAGTTCTTCACGTATCCGTTCAAATATCAGCACATTAGCGTCAACCGCCATACCTACAGTTAGCACAATTCCAGCAATACCTGGCAAAGTCAAAGTGGCTCCTGGAATCATCGACAAAATCGCAATTATTAATAGCAAATTCACAACTAGCGCAATATTCGCAACAATACCGAACACGCGATAGTAAACCACCATAAATATCATCACCAAGATCATGCCCAAAATAACCGAGCGCTTACCTTGATCGATATTTTGCTGACCCAGGCTTGGACCGACAGTTCGCTCCTCGATGATGCTCATCGGCGCTGCTAATGCGCCAGCTCTTAATAGCAATGCTAAATTACGCGCTTCACGCGTAGAGTCTAAGCCAGTAATTTGAAAACGATGACTTAACTCATCTTGAATACGCGCAATGTTGATAACCTCCTCAACTTTACGTGTACGCGTTTGTAATACACCGTTATCATCTTTGTAGTAATCAGTTTTATTCTCAATGAACACCACTGCCATTAAGCGCTTAATATTATCGCCAGTGATTTTCCTGAATTTCCTAGCACCTTCACCATCCAGGTTAATAAATACCGCTGGACCAGCAGAATCTTGATCAATGCCTGAAGAGGCATCAGTAATATATTCACCCTCTAATTTTGGCTTGCGCTTGAGTAATACAGGGTTACCGTCACGCTCATAATAAAGCTTGTCACCAATAGGCACTTGGCCACTCTGCTTAGCTGCAAACGCATCTGCTTGCTCATCTACCATACGAAATTCTAGTGTTGCAGTTGCACCCAAGATATTTTTAGCTTGAGTTGTATCTTGCACACCAGGAAGTTGCACTACGATACGGTCTAATCCTTGCCTTTGAATAACAGGCTCGGCAACGCCTAACTCATTAACACGCTTTCGCAGTGTGGTGGTATTTTGTTGTACCGCAAAAGTTTGTAGCTCTTGTTTTGCAGCGGCTTTAAAATCGATCCTAAGATCGAAACCTTTTTCTGAATCCACTTCAATAAAATCTAGATCTGCTCGGAAATTATCTTTTAATTCTGCTAAGCTGGCCTGCAAATTTTCTTGGTCACGAAACTTCACGACCAAGCCAACACCATCATGACTAACAGACACATAGCGAATTTTCTTATTCCTCAATGCGGTTCTAAATTCACCTTCATAACGATCCAGCGCTTTAACCAATGCCGCCGCCACATCTACTTGCAGCAAGAAATGTACGCCGCCTCGCAAATCCAAACCCAAACTCATTGGGCTAGCATTTAATGAGCGCAACCAACCTGGCACAGCAGTCGCCAAATTCAATGCGACAATATGTTGTGAGTCTAGTGCACTCTTTAATTCATCTGCTACGATTAATTGAGTATCTGTATCAGAAAAACGAACCAGTAGCTGCTGAGATTCGGTTACTTCTATACCTTTTTTGTCAAGCTTATTCTGAGTCAGCACCGCTTCCACTTGAGCTTGCAAGCTTGTAGGTAATTCACCACTGTCATGCGAGATCTGAACAGATGGATCTTCTGGAAACAAATTAGGTAATGCATAGATAGCAGCAATGACTAATATGCATAACAGCATTGCGTTTTTCCAAAAAGAATAGTGATTTAACATATGATTTTCTCGATACTCGCTTTATTCTTGGACGCTTAATTATTAACGATTAATCCTGATTTAAAGTGCCTTTAGGCAGTACGCTAGCGATAGCATGTTTCTGGACTTTAATAACAACGTTTTCTGCCAACTCAATGCGAATGATGTCATCGCCAACAGCTTTAATCTTTCCCATCATGCCGCCATTAGTCACCACTTCATCACCTTTACTGAGTGATTCCATTAATGATTTATGCTCTTTCTGTCTCTTTTGCTGAGGGCGAATAATCATGAAATACATAATGGCAAAGAATATGCCGATCATGACTAACATTTCTGTCCCGCCACCGGCGGCTGGAGCTGCCTCAGCATGTGCATCACTTATAAAAAACATAATTTATCCCTCACAATTTAATTTTAGGCGTTATCTGCTCAAATACGCAGCGGTGTATTCTGCCACAGAAGATTCTCTTGTCTGCCTTGCCATATAAAATTCATCGCGAAACTTCTCAAAACGTCCAGCCACAATTGCCTCACGCATGTCTTTCATCAGCCCGTGGTAATAACTCAAATTATGGATGGTATTTAATCGTCCACCGAGCATTTCTCCACATTTATCCAGGTGTTTTAAATAAGCACACGAGTAGTGTTGACAGGTATAACATCCGCATTTCTCATCAATAGGGCGTTCATCATACTGGTATTTCTGGTTACGAATTCTTAACACACCACTGCTAGTATAGAGATAGCCATTGCGCGCATTCCTTGTTGGAATAACACAATCAAACATATCAACACCACGTGCCACCGCTTCGACAATATCTTCTGGCTTGCCTACACCCATTAAATATCGCGCTTTATTCTCAGGCATTTTGTCTTTTAGAAAATCAAGCACCCTTATCCGTTCTTCTGCTAGCTCGCCGACAGACAAGCCGCCAATGGCATAGCCATCAAAACCTATCTCCTGCAACCCAGAGAGTGATTCTTCGCGCAGATCGTCATACATTCCTCCTTGGACGATACCAAACAATGCTGCATCACTATCTCCATGAGCATTTTTACTACGTTCGGCCCAGCACGCTGACAACCTCATGGATTCCGCTGCCTGCTCATGCGTTGCCGGGTATGGTGTGCATTCATCAAAAATCATGACAATATCTGACCCCAAACCCTTTTGCACTTGCATAGATATTTCTGGATCAAGCTCAACAGCCGAGCCATCAATAGGAGACTTGAATTTCACGCCTTGCTCGGTGATTTTTCGATTGGCGGCAAGGCTAAATACTTGAAACCCACCAGAGTCAGTTAAAATTGGGCCAGGCCAATGCATGAATTTTTGCAACCCACCGAACTTTTGCACCACGTCTACACCCGGGCGCAGCATCAAATGAAAAGTGTTACCTAGAATAATCTTGCTGCCACATGCTTGCAGCTCTTCATCTGTCACTCCTTTGACTGTTCCATAAGTGCCCACTGGCATAAAGATAGGTGTCTGCAGATCGCCTCGGCGCGTTTGTAACGTTCCTGCTCGCGCTCCATCACTACTCGCTTCCAAATTGAAATCAGCAATACCCATAGTCTTTTAAAAATAAATCAATGAATTAATCAGTAATCATCATCGCATCGCCATAACTATAAAAACGATAACGCTGATTGATCGCATGTTGATATGCGCATTGAATTTTCTCTGACCCTGCTAGCGCACTAATTAACATTAACAAAGTTGAACGCGGTAAATGGAAGTTTGTGATTAGCCCATCAACCACTTTAAATTCAAAGCCAGGATAAATAAATATATCGGTATCACCAGTAAAAGTCTTCAACTCACCACCTAAGGCTGCAGATTCTAACGCACGAACGCAGGTAGTGCCGACAACAATCACCCGACCACCCTGCTTTTTAGTGTGTAGTATTTTCTCGCAAACCGACTCAGACACATGGGCAAACTCAGCATGCATTTGATGTTGAGTAAGATCTTCTACTTTGACTGGTTTATATGTCCCTGCCCCTACATGCAAGGTAATAGTGTCTACAGCAACACCTCGCTGCTTTAATTTAGATAATAAGCCTTGGGTGAAATGCAACCCCGCGGTGGGTGCTGCCACCGCGCCTGGCTTTTGCGCATACACAGTTTGATAACGGGAAATATCGCTTAGATCATCCTCACGCTCTATATATGGCGGTAATGGTATATGTCCGTAACGCTGAAAAATTTCTAAAGGCGGTAAATCTGATAAAAATTTCAATATGAAAAATTCTTCATCACGACCACAAATTTGCGCATCCAAACCTTCATGAATGCAAATAATCGAGCCTTCTTTGGGCGTACGATTAGACTTTAGCTGAACTTTAACCAATCCATCAGCTAGCATTCTTTCAGCTATGATTTCGAGTTTGCCGCCACTTAACTTATTGGCATATAAGCGCGCAGGAAATACCTTAGTATCATTTAGAATCAATAAATCACTTGGCTGCAAATAATTTTCTATTTCAGCAAAGTATCTATCCACAAATTCATCATTAGACTGAGACACAATCAATAATCGACTGCCATGACGATCTGACGCAGGCTTTAATGCGATCAGCTCTTTAGGCAAATCATAATCGAAATTATCAGTAGTGAATTGAACGGACCGTTGTTTCATTTAACCACATAATTTTATAAAGCAGACAATATTACTAGACACGAAAGCATGAGCGAACTTGATGTTATGGGAGTTTCAGTTAAACTTCGCGAACCTTAACATATGCCGGGGTGGCGGAATTGGTAGACGCACCGGATACAAAATCCGCAAGCGATTTTGTATCCCTGAGGGAAATAGTTACAATCTAAGCAGTGCCAGAGTGGTGAAATTGGTAGACACAGGAGATTCAAAATCTCCCGCCAGCAATGGTGTGCCGGTTCGAGTCCGGCCTCTGGTACCATCCTCCTTCCCTTTTTAAACCCAACGGATTATTTCCCGTCCCACGCCATAGATTTTGTCTTGGGATGCATCTGGGATACAAATGAGAGTAATCTGAAGAAATATACCGCACGCATTAGGATGCACATTCCCCCCGTTGAACTGTTACATTCTACGCGACAAAGACTGCCTGACGAATGCGTTCCCAGCACCCTGTGTTTGGTCAAGCAATCCACGAATTTGATCTAACACGTTATCTATGTGGGCTCTATCGGCGGCTTCCAGAACCAGGTCATAGGCGTCTATAACATCGATGCCTGTCACTTCGTAACCCCAGCCTTCGTTCAACCAGCGAAGCGCAGCCAGGGCTGAGCCAAGTGCAAACTCAGGCTCCGACTCAAGGAAGTCTCTAGCCGCCCGTGTCAGCATCTTCGGCTCACAAGGGCTCTGATCTGCGAGCTGTAGCGCGAGCTCATAGAGTTTCAAATCTTTGGCCGTGGCAAACCACTTGCCCTCTTCCCCAGGTGTGGTCTTGATCAGATCAGCGAGAATCTCAGCTTGTGCTTTCATTGGATAGCGTTTTGCTACAGCGCGGGCCAGAGCTTTTCCATCAGGCGAATTGCCCCCCTCTGCCGCAAGAACAGGTTCTTTCTTAGCAACCTTCTTTATTTCAGAGACGGCTTCTCGAAGTCACTGACAGGCTAATTTGGAGGATTTCCAGCCGTAGGCACCTGTACGGAAGCGTGCAGGGAAGGTCCATTTATATTTTGTGGGCTTTTTCATGCTACCACCCTAGAGCACACGTAGCGAGCCCCCCTCTTCTCTGAATCCAGCTAATGTCAGTACCGGTAATTTTAATAAGCCCCAAAAACCTCCAATTGTCACTGGAGAATATCAATGTGCCTAAACCATATCTTTTGAGAGATAAGCCCCTGTGGCATCTCTCTTTCTATAGCCAATATCTTCCATGCTCTCAGGCCATCGATATTCCCATTGGGTACCTTGGGCTAAGCCATAAGCCACCGACAAGCGATCATACTCGGACGATGGCAACCCCGGTGCTTCAAGGTTGCTGGGTTTCTCTAACGCCTCAATCTGCAAATTGAAGGAAGTATTTTTGGATATGTTTTGTACAAACTTTCGATAGAAAGCAGATCGAGCTCCGCCCCCACAAATCATAGCCCGGAGATTGCCCCATGCACTATCGCTCTCATTCTTACGCTTGGCTCCCCGTAAAACTCGCCCGTAGATTTTTCCCCTAAGCTGCGCCGTATATTCTTTACCAGAATCTTTGTTGGTGCCTCCTGAAACAATTTCGATATGATTTATGTATTCATCTATACTGGCTGGAACCGGTGTAGATGCCCCATCGAACTGCTGTTGGTCAACTAAGAATTCAACCACTTTTCCCCAGTCCGGAAGATCCTCAGGTAGATTCTTGATAAGCCAATCAACCCTGTCCATATGAAGATTGACAATACCTAACTCGCTAACATCACAGCTAAAAGAACAGAAAGCGAGTTCCTTGTCTTCTTCGCTTGCAGGAACCAGCGAAAACACTGCAGAGTCCACTGTACCTGCACCTATGTCCATCAGGAAGGAGATAGGTCTTTTCGAGTCCCATCGTCGAGACCGATATAAACCAACCACTTGGGCTGCTATTTCTGGGACAACCACAACTACTCCCGCGTCGCTTCCTAGCTCCTCGAAACGGGAATGATCACCATCGGCGCTGACGGCAATCAGGTCTTCCTCTACCCAGCCCACAAGCTCGTCAACCTTACCGATAGCAATAGAAGCTTCCTGAGAGATAGCTGCCTGCGCGCCGGTTATTGCCGCCAACCGAAAGCGATGTTCTAGTTCCGTCTGACGTGCAGAGTCCGTCGGCAATCCCAAGGCCATTGTCCAAAATATTTCCATATCGCGGTATTCGTCGGCATGTACTGAAAGAAACCAGCGAATACTATGACGGACAATTTGTGCAATATAGGCAGCGACACGAACAGTTGTGGTGCGGCTTCCCCCCTGCATTAAATCCAACTTAATATCATGAAGAAAACCAGGGCCATCGCCTGTTTTTATAACAACCTTCTTTTCATCCTCAGCCTGAATGGCTGTTGGCACTAAATAGGGGTTACTGGATTCTGATGAAAAAGGAACTGCGTAGAAACGTTTACGGTCGGGGTCGCCAATAACAACCTTTGTCGTGGAAGTGCCAAGATCCAGTCCAATTACCAGCTGTACTTTGATGTCACTTTCTTGAGAGAGGTGGGTTGCACAAGGACCTTGGTCAACGACGATTAGGCGGGAATCCACCATTTTCTGCTCGAAAGCCGGATTTGGCTTGAATTTAATGCCTTCCCTAGCTCTTAAGGTTGTTTGAGTTAGCGGCTGACTTGAGATATCGCCAGAACCAGCTTTTTGGGATTTCTGAGATGAGCCATATGCTTCCTGGATTGCGGAATAAGAAGGCAATCCATCACGATGTGCCTTTTGTATTCTCTGCCTCTTAGCGTTTTTTCTCTGCGTCGCTTTTTTCGAATTTCGAGTTTTTGTGGGTGAAGATTTATTACCCACTGTTGAGCTCGAATTATGAGAGGTGGCAACCTGTGGTGGTGTTTTAACCGAACGGGATGAATTGCGTGATTTCTTTTTCTTATTTTTTACAGGTTTGCCCTTTTTAGCTGGCAAATCTATCCCTGCTTTCTTAAAAGCATCCTTGAATTTGTTTGCCATTTCCCTGTTTTTAAACTTCATCACTGAACCACAATAACTCCCAGCGCAACATCACTATAGGAGTGGCTTATCTTACGACCTTTTTCAATTTCCTGTAGTCGATCTGCTAGCCTTTGCCTATGCTTTCTGATCTTCCCCTCATTAGCTGGAATCATTTTGTCCTTGCCTTGCCGCCGGTGATTATCGATGATTTCCTGAATTCGAGTAATCTGCCCTTCAAAATGATTCTTTGCGGTATTCGCGAGCACATCTGCCCTGTCCTCATTTTCACGCTCAATTCTCTCGATATAATATCGGTAAACATCATCCAAAATATCTTCACACTGCTCGTAGGCCAGTTCGACTTTCCCCACATCAACCAAATTTCTCGCTGCAGCCCAGTCCTTTCCGTTATTAGAGGCACTGTTAACCAGCCTTTCAGCATCTTCTTCCAAAAGTGACTTATCAGTAGATAGATTTAAAGCAGCATAAGCCAGACGTTCACTATCTCGCACTCCTGTTATCTGCCAGCGTTTAACGAAGAACCCATATACCCCAGCTGCTATATTCCCAGCATCTATCCTCGAAACTTGAGTAGCTGTCGGAATCAGCTGTTCTTTCTGCTCCCTCAACTTTGAATTAATAAATTGGATAGACGGATGGAATTGATTAATAACTTCCGTTAGTGCATTCACCCTTTTTAGCTTATTGTCAAAAATGAAGCGTATCTGTTTTTCCGTTGTGATAATTAGGAAGGTTGGCTTCTGTATTTTCTTTTTCCGCATAAAATCCACAAAATCACTTTTAGCGTCTGAACTCAATGTGATTTCAAATTCCATTGCATCAGGCACCAATTGTTTTATACCGGTACCGGGGTAATTCTGTGAAAAATAATCAATAAAGTAAGTCGCTAGATCGCTACTACCAATAAACCGTTGTAGAGACTTTGCCGCCACCACCTCATTTAGAATATATTCGCTGTGGGCAACAAGAAATGCGGCTTTGTCCTCAAGCTCGTTATTTTCTCGCCGAAGGTTCGCCATTGCTTGTTCTGTCTGTCGTATTCTGCCCTCCTGCTCATCTGGGCTGAGTTTTCCCGCGAGCAAGTCATAGCCTAATTTAGTTATTTCATCCCCAAGTACGGCTTCCAGGCCACCTAATGCATACTCGAAGATGTGAAGCCTTTCATGCAATCTCCTATAGATCCTTGCGTCAACGGTATCTGCATAAAATAGATTCCAAATAGTAATCTTCTTAGCTTGCTGCCCAATACGGTCTATCCGACCGATACGCTGCTCTACTTTCATTGGATTCCAAGGCAAATCGTAATTGATCAGTACCCGGCAGGGTTGTAAGTCGATCCCTTCACTTGCCACTTCCGATGAAATAAGAACCCGAATCGAAGGATCCTCTTCAAAATGCCGTACAGCGTCATCCTTACTTTCTTTCATCCCCCCCATCAAAATTTTGGGATTAATGCCAGCTTCTTGAAGGCGCTCCTCAAGATAAAAAATGGTTTGGCGAAAGTAGGTAAAAATAATCAGTTTCTCATCAGGATGATCACGAAAGAACTGTTTCAAGATTTCTTCCAATCGTTGATACTTACTATCGCATTGTTTTAGCAGTTCATAGCTACCTAATTCGTCGGCTTTGGCGACTAGATGAGCAGTTAGCGGGCCCAAACTAGCTTCTGCGTTCTTGTCTAACTCTTCCCAACCAAAATCTCCGTATAGTTCAACATCTATACCTTCTTCACGTACCCTGTTTTTCCAGGCCCTCAGTGCTGCAGGCATACAACTAGCAATTTGGCGTTGAGGTGTTGTCAGCAAAAATCCCTTGCTAATGTCCCTCCCTTCACAGTATTCACTTACCGAATCGGTAACACTGTTGTAGAACTCCTCTTCTAGGCTACTCATCTCAATGTATTCAGGCACCGCATCACGAATGACCCGCCATTCCGTTACCTGACGCTTTTGAGTTCGAGATACCGCCTTACTTAACAGGTTGATTTTCTCGAGATCTCCGGCAATTTCTGCCCGAACCTGGGTCTTTTTCAGTTCTTCGCTAGTTAAGCCCCTAGATTTTAGGTGTGTTAATTGCCTGTTCGTTGACAACAAAGGATGCATCAACGCTTCATCAACTAACTTTATGAAAGTGGCTTCTGTAGCTTCGCCGCTTTGTACTACTTCATGAAGGCGGTTAATGGGTTCATTTGCTAATAATATCTGCCGGAAAGAGTTGATATGTGAGTAGGTCTGATCATCAAGAATACGAAGAAGCTGATAAAGGTCCTCGCTTGCTAGCTGAATAGGTGTTGCTGACAACAATGTCATGTAATCGGTGACCGGCCGAATTAGACGCCCAAGCTTCGACGTCATACTCTCCTGATTACGCATATAATGCGCTTCATCAACAATCACAAGATCAAACAACGGATCATCAGCCTCACGATCTAAGAAAAACTGAGCCAGCTTCCCCCTTAGCGAGTCAGCCTTATCCCCGTCTTCAAAACCTCTTGGCGGTCGCAAACCGTCTTTGCTGCAGACGAGTGCAAAACCATTTATTTCAGCTCTTTCTGATTGTTTCAGTGTCTCAAACAGCTCATTAGCATCAGCGCTCTGAGCCTGCACACCAAACCGGTTACGCAACTCCCTAACCCACTTCTCACGCAGCATCGCTGGACAAATTACTAATAATTTATTGGCATCCAGGCGACTACGAAGCTCCGTCCAGATCAATCCCGCTTCAATCGTTTTACCTAAACCAACTTCGTCAGCAATTAGCAGTCCCTTTGAAGGAGAATCGAGCAGACTTAAGACGGGCTTAAACTGATACGGATAAAAGTCCGTATCAGTGGACTCCATACTGTAAATGACATTTGCTAAACGGCCACTTAAACGGCGATAGGTAATACTATTTCGCAGCACTTGCCTGCCGGAAAAGTTTCCTGACTGTATCAAGTCATTCAGGCTTTCCTCATCTGGCACGAGCTCCAACAATCCTTCAAGGATGTATTCGTGCCCCCCTTCTTTGAAGTCCACGCCTAGCTTTACTCGCCGACCAATAATCTGCTTGCGGTCAGTCAATACGCCGACACGAGCAGGGTCAGTCTTGATTCTGACTTTTTGGCCTGGATTCATTCCCCCCTATTTACCTGCTAAAACACCTCAAAATAACCTTCATCGGTAACGCTCATACACCACCTCCGTGCCTGACCTTGTTAACAATCACGCTGAGGCTGAAAGTCAACCTGAACTGGTTATTGAGAAGAAAACCTAATCGCATCGCAAACTACAACTCTTGCACAGTGACCGCTCCATTCACATTCTTCGACTGCTCAACAACCCGCGAATGATGCGTAAACAGGATAACTTGCGTCTTCTCGGCCAATTCAGCCAGCGCATTCAATGCTGCCTGTGAACGAGCATCATCAAAGTCTACAAGTATGTCATCGACAATGAAAGGCATTGGTTCGGACGATTCCATGTATTTTTCCAAAGACGCGAGACGCAACGCCAGGTAGAGCTGGTCTCGCGCCCCTGAGCTCATGCCTTCCACATTCACACGCTCCCCCCTGGGCGAATGCCAGTGAGTATGGGTTCATCCCTTTCATTGAAATCAGTCATGAGGCCATCGAACGACCCCAAAGTCAGTGTGGAGAAATGTTCGCTGGCGCGCTTGACCAGCGGTCCTTGGTTCTCCTTGCGATAACGCTCAATCTGATCACGCAATATCTTGCCAGCCAACTTAACCTGAATATAGCGCTCAGCGTCTGAGCGAATACTGGCAAGTGTAGCCTGGGCCTGATCGGCGAGCATGGCTGCCTGATCACTGCCATCCATAAGTTCCAATTCCTTTTCTTCACGCCCCTTTTTAGATGCAAGCTCAGTACATTTGGGTTCGAGCTCATCCTTGATCTTGTTGTCCAACTCTGTGATTCGCCCCGGCAAACTATCCAGATCTATGCCCTCCGCTTGAGCCTCCAACTTGGCAATAGTGCTGCCCTCTCCGGCATCCAGGATCTCCTGCTCTATCGACTCAAGGGCGCCCTTGATTCGAAGATAATCAGCGGACTGACGTTCCGCCGCCTCAAGTTGAGGGTGGCCATCGCATTTTGCTTCCACACATAGCGCATCCAGTTGACCTGTCATCGTCTGGATGGAAGCGTTCGAATCCTGTATCTCCTGCGTTGCCTGTTCGATCTGCTCTTCAATCTGTTGCCGTTTTGTCTGCTTCAATCGGTTTTCAGATAGCAGTGCGTTAAGGCGCACAACCGCATCATCGTCTGGCATATCACCTAATTCGGGGGCAATAGTGGCCACCATAACCTCTATCTGGGTTCGGAATGCTGTTGCAGCTTCGTCGATGGCATTGATACGTATGCGCAGCTCCTCCTGCATTAACGATCTACGCGTTATTTCTAAGCTGGCATTGATACGTATGCGCAGCTCCTCCGCGTCATCCTGTTTTGAAAACAGATCTCTAACATTTTCTATGAAATCGTCGACTTCCGATGGTGGGGTCTCACTTTGCAGGCCCAGGCTCTGCATCTGCTCAGACCACTGGATCTTCCATGCGTCGAGCGACTCGGTTGCCAATTGATGCTCGTCACTCAACGATTCAACATCGGCCTCTCGGTCCTTGACCTCCTTGTTCAGGGTATCGAGTGTGCGTTTAAACTCATCAAGCTGGCTCGCTAACGTTTCGCATTCCAACAGTACGGCTTCCAGCTCTTGCGATGTGGAAGCCGCTCTGCCCAGCCCGGACAGTTGCTCATTAAGCCGCTGGATATGCGCGGTACGATTGTCCTCAAACTCACTCGCTTTTTGACCCTGAAGATATAAGGCCTTTACCTGATCACGCAGCTTTTTAAAAGTATCCAGCCAGGCCCTCATCTCTCGCGGACTAAGCGGAATAATCTGAGAGGGAGCCCACAATCCCACCCAATCCGCATCAAGTTGAATCTTTTCAGCCTTTGTTGCCTCAAGCTGCTCAGCTATCTCGTCTGCTTGCCTTTGCCCCGCCTCTTGCTTGGCCTGGAGACTTGCCAGTGCATGAACCCGTTCTGCTTCCCGGCGCAGTCGATCTGACACCTCGTCGGCACCAGTAAGGCGGTTTTCAAAGACATCCGGCAACGATCCTTCATCCTGGTATTCACTTGCCTCGACTGACACGTCATCACCATCTACCCACTGCCGGCGCAGCAACTGCCACACCGAATCACGCTCGGATCTGACATTGGTGAGGGCTACCTCCGTCGGCACTTCCCCTACACGCTTGATCTCCGCGATCCTTAGCGAGGCATCCTGTAAGGATTCGGCGACCTCGCTTTTCTTCTCCTCAAGCCGCTGAGTACGCTTGATGAGCTTGCCATAATCCTCTTCAAAACGATAAATGCTTTCCCGACCACATAACGCCAATCCGGAAACATCTTCCAGCTCGCCGGCCCACAAAGTGAGTCGTGCAAGGCCAGTTGCGCATTCAGTCCGCAGGCTTGTAATCCCGCGCTGAGTGGACTGGATCAAGGCATCCAGTTCCCCTTGTTTTCTGGCGGCGGTTATTGCTCGGTGCAGTGCATCCACTGGACCCGATTCAGGGATCTCGTCACGTTCCTTACGAGCAGCTTTCAGGCGTTTGTTTGTTTCTCCAAGACTGGTCTCTGCTTGTTCTACCCGATCATTCAGGACGGCTTCTTTATTGCCCAAATTAGCAATGTGCTGTCGTTTTGCCTGTACGGGACGTAATTTTTCGATATCCTTGAGCTTGAGGTCAGAGTGAATCTCTTTGAGTATAAACTCGGCATCGGCCAGCAGTTGCTGACGTTCAGCGTAGAGGTGCGGTCGGTCTTGCAGTGCCTTTCGATGACCGCCCAAGCGGGCATGAAGGTTTTCAATACTTTCTGTTTGATCCAGCAATGTCTGATTTGTTGATAATCCTGCGAGTTGGTTCTGTAATCCTTCGAGGCGAGGCGTCGCCTTATCCAGGATGGCTTGAGCTGTCTCCAATCCATTGACTGCCTTCTGGCGACGATCAGAAAAGTCTTCCGGAAGGACGACAACCTCACCCAGCAGCTTCAGTTCCTGAAAAAGCTCACGACGCCTGGAGAGTTTCGGTAAAACGTTCTGGATACGCTGTAAACGATTTATCTCTGTCCGGTTGTCTGCCAGTTCAGCCTGAATTCGCTTCAGCTCTTCCTCTGTACGTGCCAATGCACGGCGATGTTCATCCCATTCTATGGACGAGAGCGAGCACTTTCTAATCTCAGCCCTCAGATCCGCATGAGTTCGAATGGCTGAGTTGATCAGCGGCTTTGAAGCAGCGGGAAGAAAAAGCTTTTTCGCCGAATCATCCAGTTCTCTGAGTACGGCGTGCAGTGCATGACTACCAAGCGCTGCGGAAAAAAGCGCCTGTCCGACTTCTCCTTTCTGCTCAAGGATCTCATTTCCTCCCTGCACCAAGGCCTGATGATCAATCCCAAAAAGCGACTCGAAAAGTTCCGATGTCACACCTTGGAGAACAGGCGCTAGCGCCTGTTCATCTAGCGCTTCACCATCGGGGGTCAATAAGGTATTTTTCCGGCCTTTACGCCGGACGAACGCGAGTTCACTATCATCGATAGTTCGTAAATATCCGTGAATTCGGAGCTTATCGTTCGCATGAATGAAGTTATCGAGAGTACGCTCATCAATGCCATAAAGCAGGGCTTTTAAACCGCGTAGAGCCGAGCTCTTTCCCGCCTCGTTGGGCCCATAGACGATATGCAGCCCCACCTCGTCAAACGCCAGCTCTCTCTCGGTAAAAGGCCCGAATGCTGACAGATTCAATGTCCGAATCTTCATGTCCTACTCTCCATGGACAACAAGCGATTTACGAGAAGCTCCTTGATATCCTCCAGCGTTTCTATGAGAAATTTCGGATTGGTTGCGTCAAAGGGATCATCGCCAGCCAGCAGTTCGGCGGGAAGTTTCTGACGAAGCACGGACATTTCACCTGCCAGCTCGTCCAGAACCAAGTCATCCAGCTCCATGTCGCGGATAGTACGCAGCAGACCGCTCAATGCGTCATCACCTTCAAGAACTCCATCGGTAGAAATGGCAAGCTTCGTCTTAATGGAAACCTTCTCCAACCATATGCCGGCACCGCCGAGTCCGGTTGCCAAGGCCCGATACTCTTGGATCCAATGTTCACGGTCAGCATGCAACTTCAAGTGTGCAGCACAAGCTCCTTGCAGAACGAGACGCATAGCCACTGGCCGCCCTTCAGCAGCATCCAATGCCGACTGCAGCCCCTCTCGCACCTGTTCATAGATGTCATCGACCGTCTCTGTAGCAGAAACATCAAGCTCGTAAATAGACCAACGCATTACATCGAGGTCTCGGTGTTCTACCTCCACAATTTCTCCGCCCTCCACCGTGACCAATGTGCAGCCCTTTGGTCCTAGTTCACGAATATGTCTTCCCTGGATATTGCCTGGAAACACAATCCATGGGTCCTGGCTTACCTCTTCGCGTTTATGCACATGGCCCAACGCCCAGTACTGGTATCCTTTGGAACGTAGCCCATCTACCGTACAGGGTGCGTAGGGCTCATGGCCTGGCTTACCGTCCAGACAGGTATGCAGCAATCCGATATTCAGGAGTTGTGGATCGCCTTGCGGATAGTCTCGGGAAATATCGTCCGTGACTGCCCGTGTTGCGAAACCCTGTCCGCAAATACTCACGCCCAGGTCATTGAGGACAATCCTTTCAGGTTTCCTCGTTGAAAATAGAGTAACGTTGTCAGGTAAGCGAAGGAGTTTTGTAATCTGGCTGGCTGCATCATGGTTGCCAGCCACGATGAAGACACGGATACCGGCATCGTGCAATCTTCCCATGCGTTCAACAAAGT
The DNA here is from genome assembly GCA_951812785.1 of uncultured Gammaproteobacteria bacterium. GTDB lineage: Bacteria > Pseudomonadota > Gammaproteobacteria > UBA4575 > UBA4575 > UBA1858. The sequence continues at coordinate 803,494 of OX638335.1, read as the reverse complement.
ACAGCCCTGTGTTGTAGTCCTTCCAGTCCCCGTCATACAGATCCCCAACCAGTAACACGAATGCCACCTCCTCATCAATCGACAGCTTGATGAGATTATCAAAGGCACGGCGCGTGGCACTGCGGATTTCCTCTACGGGGGCACCCTCGTATCGCTCTAATCCGTGCAGAACACTGTCGAGATGAATGTCTGCTGCGTGGATGAATTTCACAAAATCTTTCCCTCATGCCCCAATATTTGGAAACATTTATCTCCGTATGATGTATGAAGCACTCTCATTTGGTAACCTTGGTAACCAAGGTTTTCATCTCGTCAAAGTGACGATCATCATCTTTTTGTATCAAGCAAAGCAAATCCTCTAATACCTGTTTTGTTTCAATTAAAATTGATGGATCGTGCTCTGGGTCGGAGATCTGGCCTGCGTGGGAGTGTGTGTGAAGAAACCTGAGAATTCTGGTCTTTTTCGCAACATCGAAATCAATAAGGTCGAGCTGCTGTCGTAATTCGCCAGTCTTTGACGGCTGGCGAAACGCAAGAAAGGATTCCAGTAGTCTTCGTGCTATGTTGGGCAAATGGTAATTCTGCTGTAAGCCCTCCTCCTCTTCAGAATTAGCTGCTTTGTAAACGAGACTGAATAGATAGTGATACTCTGATTCATACTCGTGCAGAAGACTATCGAGCTTTGATATAGAGGAAGATCGTTTCCCATCGACTACATTACTGGTTAGCATATAAAACCTTGCGGGCCTTAAGTTCACATCCTTATTGTTTTGATGTCGGAGGTGATTAAACCAGTTTTTTACTTGCCTGAAAAATGAATGGCTATGTGTCAGAATAAAAAGCTGCCCTGAATCTTTTGTCCTGTCCTTCATGAATCCAAAGGCGTGGAAGAGTGCGTTGCTATCCAAACTTGAGACCGGGTCATCGATGACGACGATACCATCCTTCAAGGAAAAGGACTTAGCGCTGAGCGATTTCAGAAAGTATAAGAAAGCTATCGCCGTCCTCTCTCCTTCGCTCAGATTTTCAGCTGGAATTCCATTGCGGCTGATCTGGTAGCCATTGCCTTGAATTTCGAAGGTAAGCTCATCTCTGCCAAGATAGGAACAGATATCAGCATTCAGTTCATCAGCAGGTCTGCGGTGTTCTTCGATATCCTTTTCAATCTCGCGAATTTTAGTTTTTAATGCGGCAGCTCTATCTGAAGCCGCCTGACTAGCGGTAGAGGCCAGATCAACTTCATTCCTTATCTGCTCATACTCCGCCAGACTTTGCGCAACCAGGGATTCTTCGATTGCTGTCCTCGCAACACTGATTGCTGTTTCAAAATCGTCTGTCTCTTGGTTGTGTTTGCTTATCACCGCGTTTAAATCAGAAATCACTTTTATGTTGCCGACGACGACATCGAAACTCCGCTCAATTGACTGGAATGGTGTTTGCGCCTTTTCTTTAAGGGCAGCAAGAAGGCTTTCCAGAGATTCCTTGAGTCTGCCTATTTCGTCAGAAAGGTCTTGGTGTTGAGTGTCGAACTCAATTTTGAAATGATCATACAGACCCAGTCGGTTTGGTGGGACATATGATTTTAAAGATTCAATCGCTGACTTCACGACCGTAGACTCGCTTTCGATCTCGCCAATTAATGCGTTGTATTTGTCGTTGAAGTGAGCTTCCAACTCCTGAATACGGCCATCAGGCAGAGGTTGGCCACAAAAGAGGCAATCATTGGAATTATCATTTTTATGCTTTGCCAGACCAGTTTTTACCCAGTCAGAAAGCTCTTGGTCGTTTTTGAGAGCTTCTATGACTGAAGAAACTACTGTTTTCTTGAGCAAAGTAACGACTTGATCGGTCAATTGTTGGGTATCAGGGTAGCTAAAATTCAGAATTTGTAATTTATCGAGTGGGACCGACTCTTTCTTCTTTTTCTGCGCGTCGAGGTCAGATTCGTCCAGGATCTTTACTTTTTGCTCAGTATCAGAAAGCTCAAGCAGCTCATCACATTTCACCTCGTAATAGCGCTTGTTATAATTGTTGTAAGGATTATTTCCACCTGATGAGCTCAGTAAGTCTTTGATGGATTTAGCCCGCTCCTTTTTAAAATCATCGAGAGCCTTTTCTGATCGGTGTTTCTCAGTCTCTTTTTCGTGACCTTTCTTCTTGACCTGGTCGTGATCCTCCTTGAGCTCTTCAACTTGTTTTTGCTTCTTGATATTTTTTTCACCCAGGAAGAAGATGGGGGCTACCGAGCCATGACTGGTGAATACGTTATCGGCAATAAAGTCTTTATTGAAGACGCGGGCTTGAGGAAGCCCTTGAGCCGTTGAGAGAGCCGCCCCATCCACCTTACTTCCGGATATGACGAATTCGACCTCACCTTCTGTAACGGGCGCTCCCTTTTCGATTAACCGGAATAAATTAGAAAGTGTCGATTTGCCGGAGCCATTCCAGCCATAGAACAAGTTCTTATCCTTAAAATCGAGCAGATCATGAGGCCAGGCGAATGCACGGAAGATCCTGTAGTTTTTAATTTTACTTATTCGCTCAGTCGCCATTTTCATACCCTGTAGTTTTAAAGAGCGAAACCATGCTTGTCTGATTTAGAACCCTTGATATTCCGCTACTTTACTTCACTCCACCCAGACATCATCAATTCAGTAAAATCACGGCGTGAAAGTACGTTTGAGCAGTCACGCCAATCGTTCTCCGATGGAGACATGGTTTCAGTATAACTGAAGATCGAAGCCATTAGCCTGTTTCTGGGCGTAAATATATTCATCCATTTTTTCGCCCATGGTTTCAATGTCCTCAATCCACTCATCCCGAATGGTATCGGGTAAGGAGCCAAATAAGTTGTAACGATCCTGCATTCGCTCGGACAGTTTTTCATAAACCTTCTCATCGACGGTTTGCTCGTTGACGAGATTGAGCATGTCGACTTTTTCTCGCACCTGCCCAAAACGCTTAATTCGGCCAATGCGCTGCTCCAGTTTGGTCGGATTCCATGGCAAATCAACATTGATCGCACCCAGAGTCTGTAGATTTAAACCCTCACAGGCAGCATCAGTGGCAACCATGATTTCAAGTTGATGCTCTGCGACCATGCGTTTAAGCGTTTCCCTTTCAATATTGACGCTATCACCTTTCTGATAAAGTCGGCTTCTGCCTGCACCTGCGTATAAACCTACAGGCTGATCTAAGTATCGAACGGCTAACGAATCGGCGACCCATTTCGCGGTGTCGTAATACTGACTGAAAATAATTACACCAAACTTCAGCCATTTTTCCTTCTCAAGATAATGAATGACGGCGTTGAGTTTGGGATCTTCTTCGATGCGCTCAAGTCTGGCTATCATGCGTTCCAGAACGGCGACTTCATCCGGGCTTTCGGCCTTGACTTCTATTAGCTGTTCGTCACTTTCTTCCGGTACTGTACATCCTTCCAGATGTGATGGATAAAAGGGTTTTCCCGTTGAAAAAAGCTGGCGCCTGCAATATCTCTGTCCAATTCATCTTCAAGGTATTCCAAGGAGTCATCAGACAGATCGGATAACGTGCTTTTTATATCCCACTTGTCATTCTGATTAATCCAATATCCTGACGAAGAGAGCTGAATAGACGACGTGCATATTGTTCGTTGGTCGAATCAACAACGGGCAAAGGTGGGCGAAGCAGCTCCCAGGCAAAACTGGCTTCAATGACTCGTTGCTCACCGGACAATATTGGCAGCACCTCCGGTGGGCGATGCCATTTGGCAAAATCATTACCAAGGACGAAATTGCCGCCTCCCTGATGCAGGATGCCAATCAAGTCCCACAAGTCATCAGGGGGGGGTTGAATGGGCGTTGCTGTTCCCAAAATGACATGGTCAGATCGCGCGGCGATTTCACGCATAAAGGCGAGCAATTCGTTGTGAGAGCCTGCATCTTTACCGAAGCCCTGCCTGCTTCGTGCCTTATGCGCCTCATCTAAAATGGCCACGCCAAAGCGCAATCCAAGGAGGTGCTGTTTTTCAAGAGAATCGCGCATCATCAAGCCTGTTGAAGAGAAATCTGGCGTGAAAGCGGTGTATGAAAGTGTCGGTGCATTCCTGCTACCGAATGACCGACCATCCTCACAAAGAGACAGCGCTTTACCGCTATTGTTGTAGCGTGGATCAATGAATCCAAACTCTGGCACATGACATGTCGCGCAAGCTTGAGTACGACTTTTTGATAAAAATTTATCAAAAAGTCGTACTCAAGCTTGCGCGACCAATTTCTTCAACAGAATCGATCTGTTCCACCGCTAAACCTGTTACAGGCAATACAAAAGTAATGCTAGCTAACAGTCGTTTGAAAGAATTATTCATAGCTAACATTTTGCATACAGCAAGGCTTTTTGTCTTGCTCTCTTATAGGATAGCGACAAAAATTGCGCGGGGAACCTAATTAATCAACTCAGATGTAACTAAGCTATCAGAACCTTCGATTGCTACTGAATCTAGCCCCTTTACAACCACAGCTCTTTCAATACTGCGGGTTTGTGCAACCAGCGCATCAACCGCAGCTTTAACTTTGGCATTACCGCTTACATTAGCTTCAGCTATCATTTGGTCATAGACTTCACCGCTGTTAGCAGCGTCTACGATGATTCGCATTTTTGCGATAGTTACATCCAAGTGCTTACGCAAATCTTGATCAGCAGCTTTGTCTTTAGCAACTACCAAGTCAGAAATGCTTGGCCCGTTAACCATACTGTCATCTATATGCTTGTAACTACCCGTATAGACATTGCGTATTCCCACTGCATCATAGTAATGCGACCAATGTGTATTATCACTAAAGCAGTCATGCTCTTCTTCTGGATCATGCAAAAGCAACCCGAGTTTCATACGCTCACCATAAGACAAGCTACCCATACCGGTAAATATAGTCGCAAGATTTTCTTGCTGATTACCATTAGTTATTGCTTCACGTGCGACACCACCTTTAACCCATTGATTCACCATCCACTGAAGATCATCAACCAATAAATCAGTCGCCGCTTTAAGGTAAGCGGCTCTACGATCACAGTTCCCAGCAGTACAATTCTTAGCGTCAAAATCACTGGCGGGACGTTTACCTGCTCCACCATCAGTGCCATTTAGATCCTGGCCCCAAAGCAAAAATTCAATAGCATGGTAACCGGTCGCAACATTGGATTCGACACCATTGATCTCGTGAAGATTCTCGGCAATCAACTGCTTAGTAATTTGGCTAGCGTCAACTGTCTTACCACCCACGGTTAAATTTTTATTAGCAACGACATTTGCCGTGTAGGATGGATTTTCTTCAGATTCTTCACCATAACTAGCAGCCGTATAGTCAATCAAACCTTCGTCTAATGGCCATGCATTCACTATTACCTTCCCAGTCATCGACTATGGCATTACCAAACCGGTAAGCTTCTGTCTGCATGTATGGCACCCGTGCAGCAATCCACGCTTGCTTACTAGCATCCAAAGTTTCTTCTGTCGGATTTGCAATGAGAATTTCAATTTTCTGCTGTAGCGTTTCCGCAGTTTGCAATGAATCACTATACATTGCGTACGCAAGATCTGAATAATGCTCAAGTACAGACTCTACTGTTGCCGCCTGCAGTGACATACTCATAGTCAGAACAGCAATAGCTAGAGTTGTTTTTTTATTTAGTAGATTTTTCATAATTAAATTCCCATTATTTAAAATTCAACCGCAAGTTGCGAAGTAATTGTGCCACCGGCCAATTCATCAGTACCGCCTTCAGAATCGCTATAGTCATCATCGTGGGCCCACTCTATTGATAGCGATGTATTGTCGAAGATTTCAGCAGATAAGCCGCCAATAATTCGCTCTTCTGGAAGTTCTAATGCAACGGCTTCATCTGTTCTCTGATATGCAATAGCAGCAGTCATATCAATTCCACTAACATTAAAGCTATACCCCGCTTCAATATTAAATGCTTCTGGCTTTGCACCATCACCATCGAACACTAGCTCATTAACCTCAAAATCGTCGGTTGCTGTCAAATATTCTGCGTAAAAATTAAAAGATCTAAATGTAGCCATGCCGCTAACTGCAACACCGCCCACATGATCGCTATATTCAGCTGCGCTAACATCTAGATTGTTCTGGATGACATCTTGCAATGTGTCAGTATCACCGATGTCAGTTATATAACCTGCATTGATTGCGAATGAACTATTTTCGTCTTTCTGACCATAGCCAATAAATGCACCAAAATTATCAATATCATCACCATCCTCAGCTAGCTCACCATTAAATACGTAGATCCCCCCAGAAAATCCATTAGCATCTATACCCACAAGAGCAGAAGTTTCACGAATCTCACCTATCTCCAGTGTTAGCGGGTCAGAAATAAGATTGGTTTCAAAAAAAACCGAATGGCATATACATCAATCCAGCATTAACAAACCATGAGCCATCAGGATTAGCAATCGAAACAACTGAAATATCAACCTCAAGATCAGTGTCGTCTTCTTCGTGCAACAATACAGTCTCAGCCGATATCCAGTCGTTAATTTCTGCAGTAGCTAATACGATATCGCTGGAATTTTCACCGCTGTCTGAACCATTATATGCGGCTTCAACTTCAACAACTCCCCCGATTCCAATCTTATTCAACCAGCTATCACTATTGCCAGCACCGTGATTCATTTTTGAATTCTCGGCCAATTCTTCTATTTGCTTAGACTTTTCCTCAATGATTTCATTTTGATGCTCGATTGTGTCGCTCTGTCTCTCTACGAGCTGTTCCATTTTCTGTAACCGCGCTTTGATCGCCAATAACTCATCTTCGATATCCCCTGCACTGGCCGTCTCTGAACCGATAGCTAAAATTATCAATAATGCAGATAATTTTGTTCCCCTCATTTGTATATTCACCAAATTTGGTTAATTTTTTGCCTAATTGACAAGTTAATTAAGTCCTTAGACCTAATCTTGCAAACGACTTCTTTCATTTCAAAAAGCACTCACTGCTTCGAAGCATAAGTTTAAATTTCTGATTTAGTAGTTGTATTTAGATAAATTTGCAAGTTGGTAATTCCAACTAAGCTGGCACAGCTGTAAATACAATGTCTTGTAAGCACAAAATAGGGGTATACAATCCAGGTTACAGACAACGAAAGTTAGCCTACCAGCAAGAATCGCTCAGCATTCATCCTCTGCCACTCTGCCTTTGTTAACATATACGTCACTAGGTATTTTGCCCCGATAGCTCAGCTGGATAGAGCGTCCCCCTCCTAAGGGGAAGGTCGTGCGTTCGAATCGCGCTCGGGGCACCAGCTACTTTGCAACAAACCAAATACTCCTATTAGATCAACCAACATCTGTAGGCACATGTACAAATAATTCTTAGTTGACCCATAAATGATTGCCAACTTATTAGCATAACTTAATAATTTCAGTAAGTTACTGTCACATATACGCTTACCATTTAGAGAAACCATTCGAGCAAATAGCGATAAAAATATCCTATATTAGGATCAATAAAACTTATGAATTAACGGTTACATTATTGCAAGCATCAACAATTGCTTTGCTTTAAAATAAAGAATGTTATAAAGCCTTTTGTTATAATAACAAGCGGACAGTTACTGGCTGGGTCTACCCGCAAAATATAAACAAGTAACAACGTTTTTATTAATAAGGCCGAACAATACACAATGAGCAAATCAAAAAAACTTTCTTCATCTGGCTTAAAAACATTTACGCGATCATTCCTGCAGTGTGGGGATCAGTTGCATACTCTCGCGATTAAAAATAATAACGACACTCTAGATGATGCGATTGTAATCGATGATCAGTCTCGATTAACAGAGAGACAATCAACACAAGATGAAAAATTAACAAGACAACCGTCAATGTTAAAAATTGCGGAAAATAAAAGAAAGAAAGAAACACCTGAATCTCGAATAGCTGCTGCAAGCAATTTGCCTCTGCCGATAAATTTAACAAAAGGTCAAGCAACACAAGATGAAGAACTGTTGCGATTTGAAAGCAACACATCAAAAACAGATACAGAATCAGGAAGTAAGCTGCGAGAGAATTTCGCAGAACAAAATCTGCTATTACACCACAACTTTGATCGTCTTATCGACAAAACGGGCGTAAAAATAGATGCTGAAAATTTAGCAGATATCGGATTTGAAGTTGACAAAGCATTAACAAACAGAATGAAAGTCGACAGAAGAAGTATCCGCAAATTATATCGGAAAGCAAGAAGAAGTCCGGGCGGGAAAGAAAAAGTTGAAACAAAAAGCTTAGCTAAGTTGTTGAACAAGAAAAAAGTTGAAAAAAAATTTAGTAATCTTTTGCAATATGCAGAAAATAAAGCACTAGAAGTTGGCATCTTGCAAAAAAATGCTAACAATAAAGTGATTCCGCATCGTGATAACAAAATGAACACTGTTAATAATATTGAAGAATTAAGAAAAGGAATCAATATCGAAATTGATAAAACAGATAAAAAGTCAAAATTAATTGGCGCAATGTTGAAAAGAGCAATTGATAAAGATACACGCGGAACCGGCGGCAAATTATACGCAATCGCGAGATCAGCGAGAACAAAGTTCTCAAAAAATTATCATAATGTCGCGCTCGTGAAAAAATTAGTTAATATGAAGCATAATGCACGTGATGACAGAATCACCCCGCTTGATCAAATTTTAGATCAAGCGATTTTTGCGACAAGTGCAGACTACGCAAGTGTTCGACATATAAAAAAATTACTAAATGATAAACGATACGGTAATGAAGGAAAACTGGCGTGGGGTGAATTGCAAGCTGGTGCAATCGCACACATTAAAAATACAATATTAAACACACAATCAAATAAAGATGGTTATCAGATTGTCAGTCTACATAAATTTAACAAAATTATGCTCGATTTAGAAAAAACTGGAAAATTAGAGTTAGTGTTTGATAAAGATATCGCAAATAATTTAAGAAACTTAAATAGAGCTGCAAGAAGCATTCTGAACATGCCGCCTGATGTAGGCTAGAAGTAAATAATCGCCTAGCTAAGTATGATGTCAAATATAGTCAATGGTTAATCCTAGATTGCCTGACTCAAGCCCAAGTAGATAACCCATCCAAAATGGCCTCTCAGCTTGGTATGGAAAGAGCAACGGTTAGTCGCAGCTTGGATATTCTAGAATCACGCAATCTAGTGAGTCGTACTCACAATCTAGCCGATAGACGTGTTGTGGAAATCCAAGTCACTGCACAGGGTAGAAAAATTGCACAATTGGGTGTTCAACGACTTGAACAAATTGTTCAATCTATAACCTCAGATCTATCTAATAGCCAACTTAACGATACTTTTGCTCTTCTTGATGGCATTAAAGACAATCTAAATCAAAAGATTGCACGCTAACAAAGTTATATACTAAGTCCCTCTAAAGACAGCGTTTTTCTTAAACATACTTTCCTCTGCATCATTCTGATTATACTTGACCAGAATGATGCAGATATCATTGCTTCTTGGCCGTAAGCAAGCAATACTTACGCACATAATTAATAATAGAAAGACCATAACTTGGCCCTCAAGTTAATTACGCATATGCCTGAAAATACTCAAAATAGACAAACTCCATGCCCTTGGTGGATATGGGCAATATTGCTTCTTGGCTTAATGTTGCTAATTCTACTCTATTCACGAGCTACATCAGAAAAAGCCCAAGAAATTCAACAGGATATTCAAACACGTACCGCTCAAGGTCTACTTAATTCAGAGCAAACTAGCGCTATTAGTGTTAATACTGATGGTCGTGACGTCACTCTAACAGGCTCAGCAAGCAACCAAGATGCTCGTACCGAAGCTGAGAAAATTGCAATGCGTACTATTGGCGTTAGGCGTGTTAATAACCAAATCACTGTAGGCGAATACGAGTCGAATGCTGAGCCTCCCGCTGACAGACCAATTTCAACAGCAAAGCTTGAGCCAATACCCGCTGAATTCCCGCCATTACCGGCACTAAGCGCCAAGGTAGAACCCATGCCTGAAGAGTTCGCTCCTCTTGAGGAAGATGAAACAACTCAAGCGATAAAGATTGCACAAAAGAAGTTCAGTCAACTAGATTTCAGCAATATCACTTTTGAAAAAAACTCATCCGCATTGACCCCTATTGCTCAGCAAACACTCGACAGTGCAGCCAGAACATTGCTTGAGAATATAGGCGTATCAATCAATGTTAGTGGTCATACAGACAGTTCTGGCAGCCCAGAGCTGAACTTAAAATTAAGCAAACAACGAGCAACATCGGTATTTAATTATCTGGTCAACGCCGGCGTAGACGCCACCCGAATTAAAGCGAATGGATTTGGCGATCAATTTCCTATCGCACCCAATGAAACAAAAGCAGGCCGAATTAAAAATCGGCGCATAGAAATTAAAGTTATAAACGGAGAGTAGTGATATGTCTTATCTTGTAGGCGAAATGGGAGCCTACTTATTAGTGGCGGCAATTATTGGAGTACTAATAGGTTGGTTTTTGAATCGATGCAAATGCAATAAAGCAATTGCCGAAATTGAATCGCAGAAACAAGCATTAAACGCAGAATTCAATTCAGTAAAGGACACTCTTGCTTTAAAAGAACAGCAATTAGCTGATACTCAAAATTCTGTCACCCAATTGCGTAGCGATATTGCTCTCGCTGAAGGTAACACTCACCTAATGGCTTCTCGCTGGCAGAGTACGCTTAAACAAGCCCGCCAAGTCCCTAATCAGTTAAAGTGGATTCAATCTTTACAGACAAAATTAGCAGACAAGAACACTCAACTTTCTCAGAATCGCAAATTTGCAGAAGCAAAAGCGTGGGAAGCAAAAGTAGCTAAAGAAAACCTCTCCCGAGTCCATAGCAGACTCACGGAAGTGGACGCGAAAGCGACCAACCTAAAAGATTGGGTGTCAGTATTCCAAACCAAATTAGTCAAAACAAAGTCAGACTATGGTCAGTTACGTAATTACGCAAATGCCGTAGCTCAAAGCGATCACGCATACAAAGACAACCTAGCACGTGCACATAATCGCTTAACTGAGATCGAATATAAGCAACAACCTTTACGCACATGGATTCGCGTATTCCAGACTAAATTCATGAAAACCAAAGCTGATTACTCTCAGTTACGTAGCTATGCTGACAATATCCAGTCCTCTTTAAGCGCTAATGAAGACAATCTTAATCGTACTCATACAAGACTGTCTGAAGTAACGAAAGAACTGGTTGATTTACGCGATCGCAAAAACAACCCTATGCCTCCGTTACCGCCTGCAGCAGAAGTTAGCGACAACAAAACCTTACGCTTAGTTGACCGCATTCGATTACTCGGCACGTCTAAAAAAGAAGTCTACGGACGTATGCACAATCAAATTCGTGAGGCACGACTTGAAACAATTGAGACAGAACGTGTGCTCACCGATAGTTGCGAAGAAAAAGATGCCATCATCAATGGCTTACGAGCACAGCTTAGAAGCGCAGAAAATCGAGCACAAAAAGCGCCTGTTGTTCAACTAGACCAAAGCGTGAGAATCAAGGAACTTGAGTCTGAAGTTGCCAAACTAAATGCGGGCACACAAACTCAAGCAGATCTTGAAAGCCAAGTTCGTGAGCATAGATATACAATTGATGCCTATCGCTCAAAATTAAGCGCCACAAAAAATCAGCTGTTCACACAAAGAATAAATAGCGCAGAAAAAGAGGATAACAATACCCCCACACTTACCGATTCCGCGGGTGATGATTTAAAATTAATTAAAGGTGTTGACCCCAAAATAGAAGGCATATTGAACGATTTAGGCATTTATAAGTTTTCACAAATTGCTGCATGGTCACAAAAAGACATTGATGAAATCTCCGCTAAGCTAGGCAGTTTTAAAGATAGAGTTTCTCGCGATGACTGGGTAAAGAAGGCACGCAAATTGAATAAGAGCTCATAACATCGGTTCACTACTTACTCAGAAACCTCTGATTCTGAGTAAGTGTTTTCAAACAATCTCACACCTTTATCATTCAAAATCATTCGTGGCGCTGGATTTATCCTATCGCTAGTCAATTTTACTTCGTCTGCAGTCATCGTCATACGATTTCCGTTAGTACTTTCTACAACTAAACCCGCGGTTCTTTTTTCAGCATCGATCACTCGCCAGCTACCATATACTCCACCTTGACCATCAATCAGTTCAAATTCCCGCGCCTTCACTTTATGTGCAAACACTACCTCAGAACCACTGTCGACTGAAATAACATCGTAGATCGAATAGCCAACCAAAATGATAATCGCTATGCGTGTATTACGTTGTAAAATCTCAATTGACTTCATTCGTTCTTCCAAGCTTTTATCTTTCTGTGCATTCTCCGACATTAAAACCTCCTAATTTCTTTAATTATCATTATTTATATTCAGGATTGCTGGCAACTCAGTTAAGCAATGAATAACATGTTGAGGGTTCTGATCTCCAGGCCAAGGTTGACGCTGACTGTTATACCAAACTGCTTGGCATCCAGCATTCATAGCACCTAATACATCAGTTTTCACTGAATCACCCACGTGCAAAATATTGGCTAAGTCAATGTTAGCTAAACTAGATGCACGCACGAACATTTCTGAATGTGGTTTACTGACACCTACTTCTTCAGCGGTCACAACAAAATCAAAATATTTACCAATAGAAGTGTGTTCTACTTGTGCATTTCCATTAGTAATTGCCCCTATAACAAAGTGTTGTTTTAAACTCGACAAGATAGATATGCTAAATTCAAATGGCTCTATTTGATTTCGATGAAAACGAAATAATTTTATTGCTTGTTGTGCAAATGCCTTGTCATAACCAAATTCATTTGCCAACTCAATCAACGAGCGATATCTGATCTCAGTAACATCATGTACAATGTCAGCATGACTTTCCTGAAATATCTTTCTTTTGGCTGTAATATCTTGTTGGGTATAGGCATCAGTCACTAACGGATAATGCTCTTCAATCCACTGGTAAAGTTTAAGTTCCGCATTAATAATGGCCGGCCCAACAGGCCACAGCGTATCATCAAGATCAAAAGTCACGCACTTAATCTGTTCAAACTTTTTTGTGTTACTCATATCAACTATCATACCCATGCATTGTCAATGCAATTTTACGTTAATGACTTCGATAACGGTGTTCCCATAGATATATTCCTTGCCAAATACCTAATGCCAACTGGCCTTGAGTGATCGGAATGGTGATTTCTGTTTGTGTAATCACTGAACGTATGTGAGCGTGCATATCATGCCTCGCCGTCACTAGTATGTATAAACAAGGGATCTCCATCAGGAACAATTTTCTGCATAAACGACTCTAAATCCACCCTCACATCCGCATCTGCATTCTCACAGATTATCAATGATGCGCTAGTATGATGCACAAATGCATGACAAAGACCGGTGACTATCTCGGTATCACGCAATGCAGATTGAATATCTTGAGTAATTTCAGTCGTTCCACGCCCTGAGGTAGTCAATTGTAAGATATGCTGGAAATAACTGGTTTTTTAGACATTGATTTGAAAATCTAGCTTCGTTTAAAGCATAGATGTTAGTTACACTATGCATCACCAGATAGTAACAAAATGCACACATACCCATGCAAACAAATTCCAGCCCAGGATTAAGACGAAAGTCTATTGGCGTTAAAGTTGGCGATGTCACCATGGGTGGTGACGCACCTATTGTCGTTCAATCAATGACCAATACTGACTCCAGCGATATTGTTCGTACTGCAGTACAAATTGCCGATCTTGCTAAAGCAGGTTCAGAGTTAGTGCGAATTACCGTCAATAATATTGAAGCCGCCCGTGCCGTTCCCCACATTAAAGAACATCTGGCACGCATGAATATTTCAGTCCCTATTGTCGGAGATTTTCATTTCAATGGACACAAGTTACTTAATGAAGCGCCAGAATGCGCTGACCATTTAGACAAATATCGAATCAACCCAGGCAATGTAGGACGTGGCAGTAAACGTGATAGCCAGTTTGCTTCCATGATAGAAACGGCATGCAAATATCAAAAACCAGTACGTATTGGGGTAAATTGGGGCAGTCTTGATCCACAAATTCTTGCTGAACAAATGGATCTCAATCAACAGCTTACGGAACCAAAATCTGCCGAAGAGGTGATGCAAGAAGCATTAATCACGTCTGCGTTGAATAGCGCAAGTTACGCAGAAACACTTGGTTTAGGCGCCGATAAAATTATCATCTCATGCAAAATCAGCGATGCACCTAAATTAATCGACGTTTATAAGCAACTTGCTCAACGTTGTCATTACGCACTGCACGTCGGTTTAACTGAGGCCGGCATGGGCACTAAAGGCACGGTGGCCTCAGCAGCTGCGCTTAGTGTGCTACTTCATCAAGGCATTGGTGACACTATTCGTGTATCCCTCACTCCGCAACCTGGTGGTTCACGTACAGGAGAAGTTCTGGTTGCACAGGAAATATTGCAGTCCTTAAACTTAAGAGCATTCAGCCCTGCTGTTACTTCATGCCCTGGCTGCGGACGTACTACGAGTGAATATTTTCAAGAACTCGCTGACGACATCCAATTATATTTGCGCAACTCCATGACGGATTGGAAACAAACTTTTCCTGGCGTTGAACACCTCTCAGTAGCCGTCATGGGCTGTGTCGTTAATGGACCCGGCGAAAGTAAGCATGCCAATATCGGTATCAGCTTACCCGGCAGCGGGGAAGCACCTGTCGCACCTGTTTACATTGATGGTGAAAAATCTTGCACATTGCGCGGTAACAATATTGCAGATGAATTCAAACAAATAGTGACTAACTACGTACATAACAACTACTCACTTAAATGATTCAAGGCACGATTGCACCAGCAATTTGTCACCATTTCAATCTTCTCCGCTCCTACAGCAGAAAGAAGGTAGAGAAAATCAGATTCAATGGCATATAACAGATCGTAGAACGAGCGACAGAGAAACATTCGACAAACCAACTTGCACCGAACTGATCAAAGCAACTATCAGCTCTTTCCCATCCATCTACATATTTAATTGACAACAAGCCATGCTGATGACTTAGATGTAGTAGCTCAGACCTGATCGTACCGTTACCGGTTATTGATAGGAGTCTGTCAGTTTAGATGTGAGCTAAATTCTTTTCAGCCCAAATCAATTTACCATCCATTAACCTGTCCATGGGTGTGCTACCATCGCCCATGTTGCCTTGATGAGTGCGTTCATTGTGATCAGTTTCTATCCAGTTGTCTCGATCTTGTTGTCAATCCTCCCTGGTTGAGTACCGTTTTTGCCTGAAGGTAATTTGATAAACAGAATGGTTTTATCAAAGCGCTCACAGGTGCCATGGGTTTGCGGTGATCAATGTCGTTAATGGCCAGGTATCACGGATCGTCATGATGCTCCACGCGCCCACAAGATTCTGTGCCTCTGTCCGTTAAACTACGTAGCATCGGCAAGGCATGCTTTTCAAAAAACGGTAGCACCTCATCAAAGAGTAGGTCTGCGGTAATTTCTTCTTCGAGTGCTTTGAGTCGTTTCTTGAAGTGCTCTCGATGATGGCGCAGCCAAACGCAACGCACACCGCTACCAGCGATCAACACACCTCTCTTACGGAGTTCATTGCTGCTTCGATGTTGCCCAACCGCGGGCTGTTCAATCGCTGACGTCACCACTGCATGTGCTGTGGGTTCATCCACACGGTTTTTAACATCGGCTGTTCTACGACTCTTGTCAATCCGTGAGTCAATGCCACCTTCTTCAACCCGCTGTTGATAACGATAGAATGTGTCTCGCGACACCCCCATGACTTGACAGGCGCTAGATACGTTGCCCAGTTCTTCTGCTAAGTTGAGCAAGCCCGCCTTGTGTTTAAGGATTGGATTGTTAGTATCAAGCATGAGAGTTACCTGCCTTTTTGGTTTGATTTAAAGATTTCAACACCTTTATCAAAACGGGTAACTCTCGCTTTTGCAACCCTTGTGGATTGCTAATTGTCAGATCGGGTCTGAACTATTACAGTTAAGAAAAAAGCATCTCGATTTTTCAGACAGATAACAAATATAATTTACTTGTTCATTATGGCATTGGCCAGAAACTGTCAACGATTGAACCCATCATAGAGCTCTAAAAAATCAAGCAGACGAGATAATTCTCACCTGCTTGATTTTTTATTCTTTATCTTTTTACTCTATTTTCTGGCTCACCCTGCCATAACATTTCATAGCCAACTTCATACGTTTCATAGGCATAGTCAGCCAATGCCTCAAACTTTTTCTTAAATACTGCATCAGCATGTGACTTTTCATGTTGCTCAAATGATTTCCAGTAAGTCACAATGGCAATATGGTCTTCTGTTTGTTGCTTGGAGACGAACGAACCTTCATCTGAAATGAAGCCTCCGAACTTATATACCTGACCGCCGATAAATCCACCCTCATCATCACCGTAAGTGTTTTTTACCACGTTGCACATTTCTCCCAGCGCTAACTCCACATCTTCTACTGTCACTTCATCTTTCAGCTTAACAACGTTATACAACATGACGCATCCAAATGGGATCGAAAGCGGTTCAAACATAAGGTCTCCTTAAAGTGTTTATATGCTGATGCCACAGTATATAATATTTATATGAAATTACTGCTAAATATCAATTTTATTTGTCTTCTTTACATCGTTCGTTATCTAGATGATTTTTTTAGAAGTGCCCATGGTTCCTTTGTTTCCCGCTAACACAATCTCAGATTCCGGGTCGTCCTTGCATATCTTACGTAAGCGCGCTCGCACACATTTTTTTGCACCGCTTTTTATCAGGGCATTGCTCACAGTAAGCACTAATTCTTTCACGCGCCTGTACACATTGACCTGAATCCTAATCTTGGTGACATGCGTTCTTTAAATCTTTCCAAGTGATGTCGGCATTATCAGCAAACACTAAACCACTGAGTGCAAACATCCATAAACATAATATTCTGACAATTAATTTCGTTATCACCTCCATATACTATTTTGTTCAGTTGCTAAACACTAACGAAGCAGACAACATTTGGTTGACAAAAACCAGTATATCCTTTTAAATATCAGTAACATGAATGGCGACTGATACAGATTGATGATCAATTTATCGTTTTCGACTACCATTTCCCTACATACATTTTAATTTATTGGAAAAACAATATGGAACAAACACTGTTTGAAAAAATTGGCGGGAAAAATGCTGTAGAACTTGCTTCTATTAAACTCTATTATCACATCTCAGAAGACGAGAGAATCAATCACTTTTTTAAAGATATAGACCTCAAAAAGCAATCTACCAAAATAACTGCCTTCTTGAAGTATATATTTGGTGGGCCCTCTCTCTAACACGGGACGTAATATGCGCAAATCACATAAAGATGTTGTTGCTAGAGGGTTAAGCGACGAGCATGTTGATGCCCTGCTTGATAATGTACACACCACACTCAACGAAATGGGTATTGAACCTGAGATACAAAAACAAGTGTTAGCCAAACTTGAAAAACATCGTGATGATGTTTTGTGTCGTTAAAATTTAGACATTTGGACAATAGTAAACTCGCCGCATTAATAATGCGGTGGCTTTTCATCATGGTCTGAACCACCGCCTAGTGGGGTACCCACCTCACTTATTCTCTCTTTCAATTCTCGACAGCAGAGCTCCAACCCATCAATTTGCTTTTGCATTGCAACTACCACCGCCCCCAGCTGTTGAATATTATCTTCATGATAAGCAAGCTTTGACTGCAAATCTATGATCATATCTTCACTCATAAATATTCTCTCCTTATGTTCATAACTAGTAGCAACTTGACTAACGGACGCTATTTATACGTAAATTCCACTCTAATGGGCTTTATGATTTAGTGCTATGTAGTCTATTTTACTCAGAAGGGATCTAGCATGGACTGTTCAATTATTACCTTTCTAGTTGTTATTGTTGCCATCATTCTTTATGAAATCGGTATTTATAAGAGGATGAGAAGGAAAATAGAAGTTAAAAAACACCTCGCTGGTTATAAGCCAAATAAATAGGAAAATAATGACAGCGTCTGCAATACAAAAGCCATACACAACATTTTTAGATTTAAACGGCGAGCCGTTAGAATCTGGTTTCGCCCAGATCGAAGTCCAGCTTAAACGTCGTTATGACCTTATCCCTAATTTAGTAGAAACGGCGAAAGGCTATATTAGGCATGAACGCGAAACTCTAGAAGCTGTGACTGCCACCAGAAATGCTGCTAGCTCATTACTCAATGCTGCAAAAGCCAACCCTGGTAGCGCCGCCGCTATACAAGACTTAGCGGGTGCTGAATCAGCACTTGCATCATCTATGGCTAAATTTAATTTAGTAGTCGAGGCTTACCCAGATCTTAAAGCTAACGAAAATATGATGCAGCTGTCTGAAGGATTGACCTCGGCTGAAAACAAAGTGGCTTTTGCTCGCCAAGCATTCAATGATTCTGTCACTGCTTATAACGAGTACCGACAAAGCTTTCCACCAATCTTCTTCGCAAGTGCATTTGGACATCCTGCCAATACCAACTTACTAATCATGGAAGATAGTGCTGAAATTCAAGCCGCGCCTAAGGTGTCATTTTAATCGACCTCTTTCCACTAGCAGTTTATTAGGCTGTCTCGCCTATCTTGTCGCATAAATTCTGCAAATGAATTTTTTTGAGCTACAAGATCAAGCACGCCAAAAAACATGGCTGCTGATTGCATTATTTTCAGTCGCCGTATTGTGCATTATTGGCCTCGCCGTCGTCTTAATTACCGTGTCGTTTTGGGGCTTTGGTCAATCGACTGCTGTTAGCTCATCTTCCGGTATTCAGCCCATGCAATGGAATTCCATTGTAAAAACTGCTATCTCAATTATTGCAATGATTGGCTGCGTGATTATTTACAAGCGCCTTCAATTATCTCAAGGTGGAAGTCGTGTAGCAGAGATGCTAGGAGGACGCCCCATTGAGCAAGGCACAGAAACTGCCAATGAACAGCAGTTACTTAATGTAGTAGAAGAGATGGCAATTGCCGCCGGATTACCTGTCCCGCCTGTGTATGTACTTGAAGAAACTACTATCAATGCATTCGCTGCAGGGTTTAGCGAAAGTGACGCAGTGCTAGGTGTTACGCGCGGAACCTTAGAGCGTTTATCTCGCGATCAAATTCAAGGCATAATTGGTCATGAATTCAGCCATGTGCTGCACGGCGATATGCGTTTGAATTTAAATCTAATTACTATTCTTGCAGGCATTATTTTTATCAGCCAAGCAGGCAGGCTAGCTTTATATAGCACCTCCAGATCGCGCTCTAATAATCGCGCTAGACTACCTGTACTAGGCATTGGTATTGGCTTAATGGTGATTGGCTCTATCGGCACCTTCTTTGGCTCAATCATAAAATCAGCTGTGAACCGACAACGCGAATACCTGGCTGATGCTTTAACAGTGATTGGCTCTGGTGTGTGTTCGAACATGGGTTCTCCTAGCGCCAGCGAATGCAGTCATTTGTTTTTTGGTGATGCCATGTTCTTACGCGCATTTGGATTTTTATCCACTCACCCACCGTTAGAAAAACGTATTCTTCGTATCCAACCTAATTGGGATGGCCGCTACTTAGTCGGCAAACAATTAAACCCTAAAGAAGAGTCATCAGCCGCAACTGCGAAGAGTAAAATAAACAATTTAGTAGATTCATTACGCAACACCGGTTTCCTTGATCCTATTATGATGGGCATTGCCAGTGTGCTTATGCAATCATTACCAAAAGACATTAACAATTCAACACATACACCTGGCAGCACATACGCATTAATGCTGGCACTTCGTTTAGATAAAAACGAAACTATTCAAGAGAAACAATTAGCATTTATTGAATCACAGGCTTTGCTGTTATCTGATGTTAAACGCTATGCCAAGAACGTGGAGAAATTATCTCAAAAAGGTATTTTACCAATTATTGAAATGTCCATTTCAGCATTAAAAAGATTGTCGACGCAGCAATACAGCGAGCTTAAACAACACTTAACTCAGTTTATTTTTGCCGATAAGAATTCTGATTTACAAGAATGGCTGCATTTCCGTTTATTGAGTCATTACTTAGATCCGCACTTTAGTGTCAGCACTAAAAAGAGATTCGCGCGCAGTTATCATTCCTTCTCGCAAATTAGAGACTCACTTACATGTGTAATATCACTGTTAGCCAATGAAGCTCATGATTCTGACAAATCAAAAGACGCTGCCTATTCGAAAGGCATGCAAAGTTTAAACATAAACAACACTTCAAGAATTACTGTAGAACAATTAGAGTTTATTAAAGTGAATAAATCTATCGAGAAAATAGATTACTTAGTACCACTATTGAAAGATGAGTTTTTAACTGCCTGCGCTAATTGCATTGAGCAAGACAATTCTATTACACCTAGTGAGTGGGGATTATTACGCGTGATAGCAACATGCATTGGATGCCCAATGCCAATAGTTAATCGACCCGATTAACTCAATGTCTATATCTTTCAATCGCCTCGAAAAATTGCTCTCCAGAAATCTCGCCTCTGTCATAAAACATACGAAATAACTGCTTGGCGCGCAGATCATCATTAACTATCTGTTTTAAGAAAAGACGTAGTAACTGTGCTTTTGCCGAGCCTAATTCTGAATTTGCAACGGACATATCTCAATTCCATTTGAGTTGATCGAGCTTTAATCGTAACCCAATATTAATTAAGAGCTCACCAGCCTCAAGGAATTCGAATTACCAGCTAAAATACTAGTATAATCGTCTAAAACACACCTCAAACTCGTCTTGATGAGAAAACTGCTTTTCATACTGATGATCGCTGCGATTGTTTTATTCTCAATAGATCGTTTGGCTGCGCATTTATATGCGCCCAAAGAAGATTTTAATGCCGTTATCATCTACACCACTCAGTGGTGCCCATACTGCGAGGCATTACGAAGCACTTTAAATCAATACCAAATCCCCTTCATTAAGCGTGACACAGAAAAATCTCTAGATGGATTTGCTGGTTATTGGGCATTACGAGGGCATGGGGTTCCTATCTCAATCATTGGATCAGAAGTCATTCACGGATACGATGGGCAGATAATTACCGATGCTCTAGTTGGTGCAGGATATGAAATTCCCGCAGATTGGCCCACAAATAAGCAACAATAGCGTTTGCATTCAAGTCTTTAAACAAAATATTATCTCAATAAAATATCAAGCCACTTTTAGGAGTATCACTTTGACTCAAGCATCTGTTTTTCTTTGCGTAGGCAAAGGTGACGCCGAGCAAAAAATCCGACTTGATCGCGCCAACCGCCATGGTCTAATTGCAGGCGCTACCGGCACAGGAAAAACCGTGACACTACAAATTTTAGCCGAAGGATTTTCGCAAGCTGGCGTACCTGTATTTGCTGCAGATATTAAAGGTGATTTAAGTGGCATCAGCCAAGCAGGCAAAGACAATCCAAAGATGATTGAACGTGCCGCCGACACTGGCCCTGAGAATTACACCTTTCAGGGATACCCAACTGTATTCTGGGATTTGTTTGGCAAAAAAGGCCACCCAATTCGTACTACCGTCTCTGAGATGGGCCCGTTACTACTTTCACAGTTATTAGAGCTAAATGATACGCAAGAAGGTGTAATTAACATTGTATTCTCGCTTGCAGACGATGAAGGAATGTTACTGCTAGATCTAAAAGATCTGCGTGCTATGTTGAATTTTATTGGCAAGAATTCCTCTAGCATTAGCACCAAGTATGGCAATGTCAGTAAAGCATCAGTGGGTGCCATTCAACGCCGCTTACTGGTACTAGAAAATGAAGGTGCTAAAAAGTTTTTTGGCGAGCCTGCACTAGAATTAAATGATTTTATGCGTTGCGACGATTCTGGCAAAGGGTTCATTAATATTCTATCTGCACAAACACTGATGCAAAATCCAAAACTGTATTCAACTTTTTTATTATGGTTGCTATCAGAGTTATTCGAAGAATTGCCAGAAGTTGGTGACCCCGACAAACCGAGATTGGTTTTCTTCTTTGATGAAGCACATTTGCTATTTCAAGATGCGCCCAAGTCGCTAATAAAGAAAATTGAACAAGTAGTTTGCTTAATTCGCTCAAAAGGTGTGGGGATTTATTTTGTGACACAAAACCCAATTGATGTCCCTCAATCCATCCTGGGTCAATTAGGCAATTGAGTACAACATGCTTTACGCGCATTCACTCCTAGAGATCAAAAAGCAGTGAATGCAGCAGCACAGACTTTTCGCATAAACCCCAAGTTGGACATTAAGCAAGAAATTACCCAATTAGGTGTCGGTAAAGCATTAGTTTCAGTGCTTGATGAAAAAGGCGCACCCACCATTGTAGAAAAAACCAAAATTCGCCCGCCTGAATCTCGAATGGGACCTGCGACAGCTTCGGAAAGGAAGCAGGTTATTAGCGAGAGTCCTGTATTAGGCAAATACGATACTACTATTGATAGAAAAAGTGCTTTTGAATTGCTGTCTGCAAGAGCAGAACGCTGCAAAAGAAAAACCATCAGAGAAAGAAAATACAAAAAACCTACTACCAAAAAAAGCACTTCAAGAAGCAATAGTCGCTCTACAACCAATACAGTCATCCGCAGTGTCACTAAAATTATCACCTCCAGAATTGGTCAACAATTAGTGCGCGGCATACTTGGCTCTTTTTTCAAAGGAAGATAAATAAGGATTTTTACCATGGAAGATACGCTGAAAAAGTTTATAGCCTCCAATCCAGGCGCATTAGATTTAAGTTCATTACGTTACCCTCGCCCACATGATGGCACTACACAACAAATAATTGAAAATGCGCAAGAAAATTCTTATCAATCGGCACGGGTATTATTACAGCGTCTTTCTCAAACGGTGACGGATTGGCGCAAAGAATTAGGCGATGATGTTGAACCCGCTATTCTGGCTATTTTAAATGGTGGAATTCAGGTGAACATTGAACACATGGCACAAGAAAGCTTTCATGGAATCTGTATCGAAGGACTACTTAATGGCAATCCATGCATGTTGCTATCGCATCAGTCTAGCATGCAGCTATTATGCTTTGTGCAAAAGGTAGAGAAACAAAAGCCTCGTCGCAAAATTGGTTTTATTATTGACGGAGTAGAAACTGAAGCGTAAACAAATATTTGTGGCCTACCGATTAAATATGCGCTTAAGGAACGTTTCCATTTTCGCCCAGGAATCAGCATCCGCTTCCTCGTTATAGCTTAGAGGCATACTGTATTTTTCTACGAACATATCTGCATCAGGATTGGTGAAACTATGATCAATGCCTTCGTACACTACGATTTCATGCTGAACATTAGCTGCTAACATTTCTGAACGGAAATCTTCTAACTGTTGTTCGGAGACAAATGCATCATTGCCACCATGGAATACCATTACTTGTGAAGCAACTTGGCCTTTCTTCGCCAGGGTCTTGGTAGAAAGAGGCCCATGAAAACTAGCCACACCTTTGAGATTCACCCCCATACGCGCCATATTCAGCACTACGCCTCCACCGAAGCAATAGCCTATGACGGCAAGATTTGTTCCATCGACATTATCTTGCTGGCGAACATAATTTAGTGCTGATAAGAATCTATTTTTAAAGGCTTCTTGGTCACTCATCGCCTCTTGCATAAACTTTTTTGTCTCATCAGGATGATTAGCCACTTTGCCATCACCATACATGTCTAAAGCAAACGCCACATAACCAAGCTCTGCTAGCAGATTAGCCCGCTTACGTGCATAATCATTGTGGCCCCTCGTGTACGACTAACACCGCTGGTTTCACTTGAATACCTTCATCTTGATAAGCGATATAACCTTGCAAAGAAACGCCATCTGATTGATAGCTGACCTGTTTACTTATAACACCGGCTAATGTCACGGACGGTGGCAGTATAAAAAAGCTTATTAGTAGTATACGAACAATATTCATACGTATTAGTTTAGCAATAATCTTCTGCATTGACGCATATGTTGATCAGCAATCAGTATATCTAAGAAAAAATACTTAGATATCTGAGTTTATATTTACAGCTCATCGGCTAAATACGCATTATTATCAAACTGAAAACCCATTAAATTTAGCCAGACCTATAATGATACCGATTAATAATAGATTAATTTAAATCAATCTATTATTATATTCAATTATTGATATAAAAAATATTTGTACTTTTTACGAATGTCCGCTTACAATACTTCCTATGACTGAATTTCTACTTTATTGGCTCTTGCCAATCGCTGCTTTTATCGCATTTTCAATCTGGGCGAACAAAAAGCTGTTTAAATAACCGCTCATATATCTCTGACTGCCTACCGAGATATTTTTAGCTAATATGATCGGGCTCTTTAGTCAACCTCATTCAAATAGTTTGTAACGCAAGTGGATAATCTTTTCTTTGATCGCTTTTGACGTACATAATTCATGATTCTCTGGACGTGGCCGACTCTTAATTCTCATCAATAACAGCATAAACTGTTTTGCTAAGTCGATATTTTTATAGGCTCGAATTAATTCAAACTCATTAAACACTCAACCAATTTAAATTTAATTCAAGTCTAACTCCATTTGGGTCGAGCGAGAATAATAGCTTAATGCTTCAGCGTATTAATTTTAAGCATTAAGCAAAAATACCAAGGGTACAAACATCATGCGTAGTTATGCAATAATGCTAAGCATAAGATATTTCAATCACACATTTATTTTAATTGCCAGTTTAATTGCGAACGGTTGCGCAACGATGCAAGCCAAACAAACTGACACAAATAAAGCCGCTCCCTTTAGCGCACAGGGGTGGGGTGGCACTGCATGTAAAGAATTAATTCACGATATCACCCCTAAAAATATTGGCTTTCAACAAGCAGTGCAAAATATTCGTTTATATCAATCTTGGGCTAGCGGGTTTGTATCGGGCGTGAATTATTCAGATAGCGATGTATATGATGTTTCAGGCGCTACCACGCCGAAAGATACTTTTATTTGGTTAAAAAATTATTGCGCCGACAATTTGGAAACAGCAATTCCGATTGCGTTACATGAATTGTTCCAACTCATTTAACATTTGTTTGCGTGCCTCATCTTCCACTATTGCCACCAAATAAAAAACACGATCGACAATATCAGTAATACCACAAAACGCTAATGTGCCTTCAGTAGTACTTTTAGTTAATTGATTGCATTTTTACCAAAGTCTTCTTTAGTACCACCGGCGCCGACAACCATAGTACGTTTACCTGTTAATAATCCCTGCACACCACCCTCATCAAAGTTAAATGCAAAACCATTGTAAATACACGATCAAACCACCATAGCGGATCGCCCATGTGACTTGTTCTTGTTCGCGTTTGATGTCGTCAGGTAGTTTGTTTGCCTCCTCCATGTTGCAATGATAATTGCGCCTCCCCTAATACCGGGTCAAAGCGCTCTGCATATAAATCTTTCAGGCATACTGTTGCGCCCTTGTTTTTAAATAAAGAGTAAATTACTTTTAATACCGATTGATTGAAGCTCAAAGAATAAAGAATTTAGATGCGCTATACGATCATCGCATTCATTTCTAATGACTTTATTTTTATTTATTATATAAACGTTAACCAGCCAACTTAATTAGCCATGACTGGATTCCCGCCTTCACTAGAAATACTTCTGCATTTCTAGTGAAGGCGGGAATGACAAGGAACATAAAAAAGTTACTCAAACAAGCTTGCTTTTCAGTAGTTCATTTACTTGAGCAGGATTGGCTTTACCCTTAGTTATCTGCATCACTTTACCTACGAAAAATCCGAATACCTTGTCTTTCCCAGATAAATACTGCTCAGCCTGTTTAGGGTTTTCGCCAACAACTTTATCAACAATCGCTTCTAGCTCACCAATATCTAAAATTTGCTGAAGACCTTTCTCTTCAATCACTTGATCGGCTGTTTTGTCACTACTCCACATCGCTTGAAACACTTCTTTAGCAATCTTGCCTGATATTGTGTTATCTGAAATACGCGAAATTAATTGCGCGAGCCTTTCTGCACTCACTTGCGTTTGACCAATCTCAAGATTGTTTTGATTTAATGCACCTGACAATTCCCCAGACACCCAATTAACTGCCATTTTAGCTTCGCCATTCGCATACTTGACGACTTGTTCAAAGTAGTCTGCCATGTCTCGTGAGGCACTGATTTGTTCTGCATCATCATTATTTAAGCCGTATTGATTGCAAAAGCGTTTTTGTTTCACATCTGGCAATTCTGGCAATTGTTCTTGTAATTGCACCAAAAGATCTGCATCAAGTTTAACTGGCAGCAAGTCAGGATCTGGAAAGTAACGATAATCGTTAGCTTCTTCTTTTGTTCTCATTGTGCGTGTGGAATCATCATCAGCATCATACAACCGTGTCTCTTGTACTACGCGGCCACCACTTTCTATCACATCAATTTGGCGTTCTATTTCATAGTTGATTGCACGCTCTACAAATCTAAATGAGTTGAGGTTTTTAGTTTCTGTACGCGTGCCTAGCTCCATTTCGCCTTTGCGCCGCACAGATACGTTAGCATCGCAACGAAATGAACCTTCTTGCATATTGCCATCACAGATTCCCAGGTACTGTACGATAGAATGAATCTTCTTCATGTACGCCACAGCTTCTTTTGCCGAACTCATCTCAGGCTCGGAAACAATTTCAATTAATGGTGTACCAGCACGATTTAAATCAATGCCTGTCATGCCATCAAAGTCTTCGTGCAAAGATTTACCGGCATCTTCTTCTAAATGTGCGCGCGTAATTCCCACTACTTTTGTTGAACCATCTTCTAGCGCTATTTCTAATTTACCGTGTTCGACAATTGGAATGGCCAATTGGCTAATTTGATAGCCTTTTGGTAAGTCAGGATAAAAATAATTTTTACGATCGAATACAGACCCATCATTAATGGTGGCATCAACTGCCAAGCCAAACATCGCCGCTTTGGCAACTGCTTCTTTATTTAATACAGGCAACACGCCTGGCAAGCCCAAGTCAACCGCGCAGGCTTGCGTATTGGGGTCTGCACCATATGCGGTGGCGGCGGCCGAAAATATCTTTGTTTTGGTGTTTAGCTGGGTGTGTATTTCCAGCCCTATCACTACTTCCCATTCCATACTCATCACCTATTCAAACTCTTTTGGCATTTGCAAATGATGATCAGTTTGCTGCTGGTACTGATGCCCAAGATTTAATAATGTTTGCTCTTCAAAGTAGTTACTGACCAATTGCATACCCACTGGCAAGTTTTGTTGAAATCCAACTGGTAATGAAATGCCTGGTAACCCAGCTAAATTGACACCGATGGTATAGATATCGGATAAGTACATAGTAATTGGATCATTTGACTTTTCATTCACTTTAAATGCGGTGGTTGGCGTGGTTGGGCTTAACACCGCATCGACTTGATTAAACGCAGCACGATAGTCTTCACTGATTAATCGGCGTATTTTTTGCGCTTTCAAATAATAAGCATCGTAATAACCAGCTGACAATGCATAAGCACCAACCATGATGCGACGTTTTACTTCTTCACCTAGCCCTTCGCTGCGCGATCTCAAGTACATGTCTTCTAAGCCTTTAGGATTTTCGCAACGGTACCCGTAACGTACACCATCGAAACGTGACAGATTTGATGAACACTCCGCAGGCGCAATGACATAATAAGCTGCAATGGCTAGCTTTGCGTTTGGCAATGAGATTGGTTTAATTTCACAACCCAAGCTTTTAAGTACATCGCAGGCTTGTTGTATTTTTTCAGCGATTCCAGCGTCTAACCCTTCTTGAAAGAACTCTTCGGGCAATCCTATTCTTAACCCTTTAATTGATCGATTTAATCCTGCAACGTAATCAGGTACTGGTTGATCGACGCTGGTAGAGTCACGCGCATCATGTCCTGCAATCGCTTGTAACATATAAGCACAATCTTCAGATGTAATTCCAAAGGAGCCACCCTGATCTAAACTAGAGGCATATGCAATCATTCCATAACGTGACACGCGGCCGTAAGTAGGTTTTAAACCAGTGATGCCACAAAAAGCAGCGGGTTGACGAATTGAACCGCCAGTATCTGTTCCCATACTTGCGGGTGCTAACCGTGCTGCCACTGCCGCAGCCGAACCACCAGACGAACCTCCCGGCACACGCTCTGTATCCCAGGGATTCTTAACTACACCATAAAAACTTGATTCAGAGGATGAACCCATAGCGAATTCATCCATGTTAGTTTTACCCAATGACACTGCGCCGGCTTGATTTAATTTTGTCACAACAGCCGCATCGTAAGGTGCAATGAAATTATCTAACATGCGTGAGGCGCAACTTGTTTTTACTCCATCTGTACAAAAAATATCTTTTAGTGCAATGGGAATGCCATTGAGTATTCCACCTTGCTTACCACGCACATCAGCTTGCTTAGCATTTTCTATGGCTTGCTCAGGCGTAAAGGTAACAAACGAATTTAATTGTTCATCATGCGATTCAATGCGTTGAATATAGTGATTGACCAGTTCTTCGCTACTAAACTCTTTAGCAGCAAGGGCTTTCGCTTGTTGTGCGACAGTTAACTTATGCATAAATAAAAGATAGGTTGTATATTGCTAATAACGCAAATAGTTATTCGATCACTTTAGGGACGAGATATAAGCCATCTTGCGTTGCCGGAGCAATGCACTGAAACTTTTCTCGCAGATTGGTTTCTGTGATTTCATCGACGCGCAAAGGTTGTATCATGTCTTGCGGATGCGCCATCGGCTCGATATTCTCGACATCAGCTTGATTCATCTGCTCAACAAACTCCAAGATGCGAGACAGCTCTTGCTTATAGCGATCTAGCTCATCCTCATTAATTTGCAATTTTGCCAGTTTGGCAATATCGCGAATATCTTCCGTTGAAAGTGCCATATATTGCTCCTTAGATTAGGTACAGAAAGGTACCATATATAACGTCTTGCCCAAACCCATACCCGCTGTTAGAGTACCGTTTCTATTCCAATGATTATTAAAGACATTCCCCCTCATGTTTGGACGAATTCTAGGATTATTTTCTAACGACCTTTCTATTGATCTCGGCACAGCTAATACCCTTATCTATGTGCGTGACAAAGGTATCGTTCTCAACGAACCTTCGGTAGTTGCCATTCGCAACGATCCGAACACAGGCACACGCTCAATTGAAGCGGTCGGCGCTAGCGCCAAAAGAATGTTAGGCCGCACACCGACGAATATTGAAGCCATTCGCCCAATGAAAGATGGCGTAATTGCTGATTTCACCACCACCGAACGCATGTTGCAGCATTTTATCCGTGCTGTGCATAAAAACATGATTTTACGCCCTAGCCCACGCGTGCTGGTATGTGTACCTTGTGGCGCTACCCAAGTAGAACGACGTGCTATTCGTGAATCAGCCGATGGTGCAGGTGCTCGAAAAACGTACTTAATTGAAGAACCCATTGCCGCTGCGATTGGTGCCGGGCTACCGATTGATGAAGCACGCGGTTCAATGATCTTAGATATTGGCGGCGGCACCTCAGAAGTCGCTGTATTATCCCTAAATGGAATTGTCTATTCTGCCTCTGTGCGCATTGGTGGAGACAAATTCGACGATGCCATTATCAGTTATGTTCGCAGAAATTATGGCGTATTGATTGGCGAAGCGACTGCCGAACGAGTCAAGCAAGTCATCGGCACTGCCTACCCTGGCAAAGACATGTTAGAAATCGAAGTCAAAGGCCGAAACCTTTCCGAAGGGGTACCTAAGAGTTTCTCACTCAATAGCAATGAAATTTTAGAAGCACTACAAGAACCTTTACATGGCATTGTCAGCGCTGTGAAAACTGCCCTTGAGCAGACCCCTCCAGAGTTAGGCGCTGATGTTGCAGAACGAGGCATCGTATTAACGGGTGGTGGTGCGCTGTTACGCGACCTTGATCGCTTAATTATGGAAGAAACAGGCATTCCAGTAATTGTTGCAGATGACCCACTCGCTTCTGTCGCACGAGGCGGTGGTAAAGTCCTCGAAATGCTTGATGAATTTGGCAGCGATTTATTGACTAGAGACTAAGCAGTTAGCCATTCTTATTTGATGTACGGAGGATCACTATAAAACCTCTATTTACCCTTGACGCATCCGCGTCTTCTAAACTGCTGCTTCTGGTGATCCTCTCCGTCATCATGATGACAGTGGATCATCGTTACCAGCATTTGCAGGTAGTTCGTTCTTCACTCGCAACGGTCACATACCCACTACAATACTTGGCACATTTCCCTTCTGCCATCAGTGAAATATTCAGCGAGACTCTTGCCACACGCACTGACTTACTTTCTAATAATAAGAAATTACGCGAGCAAGCACTTTTTAATCAAACAAAGCTGCAACGCTTAGCGCTACTAGAGCAAGAGAATGCACGACTGAGACAACTACTAAGTTCACCCATTCAAACATCTAATGAGCAAGTGTTGATTGCAGAAATTTTGTCAGTTGACCTACACCCATTTAAACAGTTAATCACCATTAACAAGGGTAAACGTCAAGGCGTATTTGATGGTCAGCCACTTATTGCAGCAAAAGGCATTATTGGACAAGTCGTTGAAGTCTATCCTATGCATTCGACAGCATTACTAATTTCTGACCCCAATCATGCATTGCTTGCAGAAAGCAATCGAACAAACTTACGCGCACTACTTGTTGGCAGTGGAAAAACAGACCGCGTTGAATTAAAAAACGTTTCTTCATCAGCTGATATTCGCATCGGCGACTTACTACATACTTCCGGCTTAGATGGTCGTTACCCACCCAACTACCCTATTGCAGAAGTTACGACCATCAACAATCGACCTGGTGAAGCATTTCTGTACGTAGAAGCACGCCCTTTAGCCGACTTAGACACCATACGCGAAGTATTACTTTTGTGGACAAACTCCCCCAAAGACGAAGAGTCAAACCCGGAAGAAAACAATAGTAGTTTGGATCGCACCAGCAATCCTGAGCCTACAGCCAAACAAAAACTACCATAATATGCGTAGAACCACACAAACATATTATATATTGATTAGCTCGTTTATTATTGCCACACTGCTAACTATTGTTCCCATTCCAGCATGGGCAAAGCCTTTTCGCCCCGAATGGATTTTATTATTAATCATCTACTGGAGCATAACTACACCAAGATGGATTGGTGTGGGCTCCGCATGGGGACTAGGCTTAGTTGTTGATGTATTACGTGGTGCATTACTAGCGCAACATGCATTAGGTTTTGCACTTACCGCATTCATCAGCATTCGATTTCATCAACGCGTACGTATTTATCCATTACATCAACAAGCGTTATTTATTGCGATGATTCTATTGCCACACATGAGCGTTTCACTTTGGGTGTACGGCGTTTTAGGACAAGATCCAAAATCATGGACGTACTGGTCACCGGCGTTAACCAGCGCACTAGTTTGGCCATGGATTTATATTGTGATGCGTGCAATACGTAGGACAACTGATTTAGATTAATAAATCTTCCACTGTCATTCCCACGCAACCGTCAGAGATGGCGAAAATACTAGAAATGCACGGCCGTATGGATGCAGAAAGGAGAATAACATATGAGCCAAAAACGAGGAGTATTTTCCAGTGAAGGCGGCAATCCAACAGCAGACAAAAACACATGAGTTACTCACAAATCTCCGCTCAAGCCGGAGATGACATAGCAAGCTACTAAGTTTAATTCTTGCACCTTATCAAATTAACAACACCTATCATCATCAACGCAACCCCCAATACCAACCACACACTAAACGCTTCGTCTAACAAATAAATCGCTAACACGATAGTAACTACTGGCCCGAGCATTCCGACAATTCCTGTTTGCGTTGCCCCAATTCTATCTAGTGCTTCTACCATCATGAAGCTGGGAATAACAGTACTCAGCATCAGCAACCAAAACCATGCGGACTGGTTAATAGAAAAATCAGCTATCTCCAGCACAATCACACTTATGGAGCAAACCAAACAAGCAAGATGAAATCATCGCAATGCAAGTGAACAATTGAGGTCCTAACTGCTTAATATAACGCTTACTAAATAACACATAGAATGCAAAGCTCAATGCCGAACCTAACACCATGAACGTTCCCTCAATCACGCCATCACCTGTCAGTCTTAATTCATGCCCCATTACCACATACAAGCCCACATAGGTAATGATTAAAGAGAAGATTGTTCGTCGCATTATTTTTTCACTAAAGAAAAAATATCCAAGCACTGCCACCATAAATGGATAAGTAAATAACCCCAAGCGTTCAAGCTGCGCACTAATCAACTCTAAACTCATCAAATCTAATAACGAAGCCAGGTAATAACCAAAAAATCCGAGCATGAATATCTTCGTTATTGTCGATATATTTAACGTTGACTCAGAAGACTTTCTGCGTAACAACCAGATCAACACAACCACATAAATAGGCAACGACATTACCATACGCAACACCAACACTTCATCGGCATCCATATTTTCGGCATAGAGGAATTTGATAAAAATCGACTTTAACGAAAACAACAGCGTGCCAAACCCAGCCAACGCAAAACCTAACGATAAGTTTTTATCTGAAATAGTTTTCAACTGAATACTCAATAGCGGTCATTTACCAGCCATCAAAAAATTATAGCCTGGGCTAGATTCCCATCTTCGCTAGAAATGCACGACCAAATGCATACAGGAGGCAGAGTGACGCGCAAGCCATAACCGAGAAGCAGTCTCTAATAAGGACGGGAATGAGAGCACTTATGAAGACTTACCTGATGGATTTGTATATTGATCGTTAAGCTTCTGAACGAAACCATCAGCAGAATCACGTAGCTCGCTAATTTTCTCTACCGCTTTTTGATCCCAACCAGTTATACGCCCAAACAATACACTTTTAAACCAACGTGTATTCTTGAGAAACGCTGCTCGCAAATTTCCGTAGTAGCCATCTTCTGCTAAGCCACGCGCATACCATCTTGCGATAGTGCCCCTGATAATAAAATGCACTAATACAAATACTACTACAACCGCTGCTAACAATACGTTAGATATGATCCCACCGTAGCCATCTTCCGACATGCCTGGAATAGCAAAGTTAAACCCTTGCCAGTAACCATGAGAAATCGTGTACGACAAGAATAAAATAAATAACGGAATTAACACAATAGCATCTGCAATCAGTACACGTTTTTTCCACACGCTAACGGCTGTTTGCAATTCAGGAATAATTTCTTTTTCAATACGATTAGAAAAATTCTCTAGCGCACCGATAATTCTATAAGCACGCTCAACACTCACTTGTGCAATACGTTTTGTGATTTCATGCAAATCTGCATCACGTTTTCTTTTATACCTTTCCTCTAAACCTGCATCTTCAATTTTTACAGCAGCCTCTTCGTTATACAAGGTATGAAAACTACCACTCACCAAACCTCCTTGAGCAATAGCTCGTTGCCATGCGGCCACCACGTCTTCCAAGTTATCTTCTGCAGCGGTGGTATCAATTTGATTCAGGATGAACATTATTTTGTTGGCATCTTTACGACGCACCGTACCAGCAACCAAGTGCTCTAGTGTATCTCTCATTGCACCAGGTTCTGGATGTCTTGCATCGAAGAACACCAACACTAAGTCAGACAGATTAATAATATGATCCGTAATCCGTAATGTAGAATCACGTTGGGAGTCTGCATCAAACCCTGGCGAATCAATTAAGATTTTTCCTCGCATAACATCGGTAGGGCAGGTTTTCAATTGCAAATAAGTATCAATTCTTGAGCCTTCACCTTCTGCTACCTTATCAATTGCCTCACTCATTTGATAAAACGGAAAGCGTGGATCCGCATCCAACGCTATGCCTGGCAACACACGTACTGAGTTATCATTACTGAAGCAAAGCACAGTAAATTTATCATCGACTGCTTGGTTGCCTGTTTTCTGGATTGTGTCACCCACATACTGATTAATAAAACTCGATTTGCCTGCCGAGAATGTGCCCAATATTGAGATCAGTGGCCACCATGAAATTTCTGTCGTGTAGGAATCACGCGCATTTAATACTCCCAGCCCCAGACCCACTTCATCTAATTCCACAAATTTATCAACAACAGACACCAATAATGGGTTCTCTTGTTCTAAGTGTTTTTGCAGGCTTTTTACTCGATCAGTTGTAGTTTTATCTTGCATGGCAGTGTGACTATTTAGTTAACTTTTTCAGTTTTTTTAATTGCTCGGCAAACTCAACACATGGGTCTTGATTACGTTCGCTAGGAGTAAAATAGATGTAATCAAATTGACGACCCAAATCTGTAGGCCCAATATATTCTTCCACTGTCAATTTATCAGGATCAACATTCACAAAAGCAATACTGACAGATTGTTTACCTAAGCGTTGCAAGTGTACAGGCGCACCGATATCTTTGCGAACATGAACTGCGCCCGCAATGAGAGCAACTTTATGAGTTTTGCCCATATTAGATACAGATAGCGCAAACGATGCATCTTTAGCCACCTGAGTTCGCATTAAAGGCTTTGTGTATTCCACAGGCAAATAGCCGCAGTGAGCATCGAAAATTAGTTGCTTAATCACCGTTTGCTGTTGTTCATTAATCGAATCACAAACATCTAATGAGTCCTCTTGTCGTGTCACCTGACATTTTTCACCAGAGGAATATTGATCCAATTGTATTCGAGTAAGATTCGCACCCACTATAGGTAACTGATATTTAATTTGAATCTCTAGTATCGGTTGATATATTTCCCAATCCCATTGACTAGACACCTGCTCAAGCTTTTGACGCAGTGCCCCTAATGAATATTCAGAATATAATGACTGTTCCCAATCATCGTATGCCAGCATTTCAAATGCTAATGCAACAGCTCGCCCAGTAGCAAGCCAATTTTCTATGATTTCAGCTTGCTTGATATGGTGATCAGGATTTGAATGGGTTTCGCCCAACAGTATTATTTGCTCATCGCGAATTTTGCTATCCAATTGCTGTGGTGATATCCAAACTTTCTCTTGTGTTGAGAAAATTTTTCCTACAAGTAGGTGATCTCGATAGTATAGTGACTGCCAATCAGCATGCGCTTGAGAAACCTGTAGACCGCTCAAAAGCAAAAGCCAGATATAATTACTCAGCAAACTTTGCCTCATTCATCACCACTTAAAAAGTTATCAATCAAAATGTTCCCCAACGTTATCACTACCATTGCTGAGCTAGAATCATTTGTAGAACGAATTTCATCATCATCCTGGCTAGCCATGGATACAGAATTCATGCGTGAATCGACTTATTACCCAATCCTATGCTTGATTCAAATCGCCACAGATGAAGTCAACGCATGTATCGATGTTCTTAGCTTAGACCATATTGATCCGTTACTGGACTTGCTTCGACAAAATTCGCAACTGAAAATTTTTCATTCTTGCCGCCAGGACTTAGAAGTACTGTATGCCAAGTATCAACTCATTCCACAACCACTATTCGATACTCAAGTAGCCGCCAGTATATTAGGCCTAGGTGAACAAATCAGCTGCGCTGAGTTAGTCTCTCAAAGATTATCTGTGCATTTGGCAAAAACAGAAAGCCGCACCGATTGGAAGAGACGCCCTCTCTCAGATGCACAAATTGATTATGCACTAGATGACGTGATTCATCTTGGCCCACTATATAAAAAGTTAGAAACAGATTTAGCAGTAGCTAGTAGAACACCATGGTTAACAGAAGAATGTGAGCATTTATTGCTAGCGTCCAATTACTTTGTGCAACCCGATCAAGCCTGGAAACAAGTCAAAGGTATTGGTAAATTAAGCGCGAAACAATTTTACTATGTGTGCAAAATTGCCTATTGGCGCGAGCAAGCTGCTCAAACAAAAAACCTGCCAAGAAGGTGGATATTGCCTGACTCAGCAATTCTTGAAACGTGCCAATTAAAAGACTTTAGCAGCGAATCCATCTGCCGATGCCTTAAACAGCACTCACCTAAATCAATGCGCCACTCAAGCAATATCGTCGACATTTTACAGCAAGCTATTCCCGCAGATATTGCCGACAATTTACAAGAGCCTGCCAATAACAGACTCAGCAAAGAACAAAGAACATTAATCAAAAAGCTGATGGAATTCACGCGCAATCGCGCTGAGCAGATTAATACCTCCGCTTCACTATTAGCCAATCGAAAATCACTTGTTAACTTAGTGCTTGGTCAGCAAAGCAAAGTTGAATCCGGCTGGAGAAAATCTCAAATTGGTGATGAGTTAGCAACTATGGTTGCATCAGAACCGCAATA
Organism: uncultured Gammaproteobacteria bacterium; assembly: GCA_951812785.1. Taxonomy (GTDB): domain Bacteria; phylum Pseudomonadota; class Gammaproteobacteria; order UBA4575; family UBA4575; genus UBA1858. The sequence continues at coordinate 767,089 of OX638335.1, read as the reverse complement.
ATTAACTATTATTCCCTGTCGGAGATAGCAAATAAATTTGTTCAGTACGCTACACTTGGATAAATGATTAGCCACGGATAATCACTCATTATTAATCGTTATGGAAACATCAGAAATAAAAAAATTAATTGAAGGCGGTATTGCTAACGCGGAAGCGATTGTGACAGGTGATGGCGGCAAATATGAAGCCACTGTTATCAGCACAGCATTTGAAGGCCTTAGCATGCTGAAAGAACACCAATTAGTCTATAAGACAGTCGATGCACAAATCGCCAGCGGCGAACTGCATGCATTAACCATTAAAGCTTATACCCCAGAAGAATGGGAACAGAATAAATCTTAACCAGAAGTAAACACTCGAAAAGAACGCATTCAGTGGAAATCCACTCAGTGCGCCTAGCGTTTAATTAGTGCCAGCTGAAAGATCGATACTTTCTAGGCCATCCTGACTTGCATAATAAGCCGCTAAATCTTTCATATCTTGCTCATTAAGCGCGGCAACAATGCCGCTCATAATGGCATTATTTCGTGATCCTGACTTGTAACTTGTGAGCGCAACATAGATGTAATCTTCATACTGCCCCGCGATATTAGGGAATGTAGCCACGGCACTCATTCCAGACTCACCGTGACAAGCCACACAAGCTTGTGACTTTTCTTTCCCAGCCGCAGCATTACCACCGGCGATAGCACTTGCTGCAAATACAACTTGTACTGCTAACATAAGCATCAAGCGTTTCATCTAATTTCCTTTTAACTAAATCTATAACGGTAGGTGGCTATTATTTAAGCGATGCCAAATAAGCGGCGATATCTTCGATATCTTGATCACTTAAGCTTGCCGCTTGAGCACGCATCGTTTTGTGAGAACGCTCTCCCGAACGATAGCCTTTAAGCGCTGCTGCCAAGTAATCAGCATGTTGGCCACCTAATTTTGGCACCTTATAAGTCGGGTAAACATTGGTATAGCTAGCTACACCGTGACAGCCGAGACAGGTTTCTCCTCTCACTTCCCCGCGCGCTACATCACCTGCAGCAAATGTGTGTGAACTAATTACCAACAAGCTGAATAAAGTAATTCGTCGTAGTTGTGAAATCATTAGTGATTTTTCCTATTTAAATATCCATACAGTGGTGCCCATTGGGCGGGCACTAGTATACCTTAAATGAACAAAATCGTATGCTACTTCAATACATTTCGCTACACTATTTGATATCGGTCAATTTGACAGTTACTCGCTCCATGAGCGACCAAATGGTGAAATGTATAGTTTAAAAAACATCCAAATTTCCGCTTTGCGCCCGCTTTTTGACCGTTATCGATTAAATCTAGAAAAAGTAGGCATCAGCAACGATATCCCCTATAGCTTTTGGGGAGCTCCTGAAGCCGGGCGTTATCAATCAACACTTTATGTTCGCGACGATACGCCGGTTCATTCTTTGCTCCATGAAGCCTGTCATTTTATTTGTATGCCTCCCGAGCAACGCACTATTGATTCCCATGATGCAGGAGGATCTGCGTTAATTGAGAATGCTTGCTGCTTTCCCCAGTTAGTATTATCGGACCATATCCCAGGTTTCAATAAAGCCATCCATTTGCATGATATGAATACTTGGGGCTATAACTTCCGTTTAGGCTCAGCTGCTTGCTGGTTCTATGCTGATAGCGACGATGCCAGTCAATGGCTAATTGCCCATACAATTATCGATAATCAATTTCAACCTACTTGGCAATTACGCTCATGACTATGAATTGCTATCCCGGCAATGGCAAACACTGCTAAAATTTAACCCATGACCCGCTAGACATTTAAAATTTATTTTCACACCACCAATAAAACTATGAAAATCGAAACTATTGCTATCCATGGTGGTTATTCACCAGAACCAACCACTAAAGCAGTTGCTGTTCCCATTTATCAAACCACTTCATATTCATTTGATGATACCCAGCATGGCGCAGACCTATTTGACTTGAAAGTCGAAGGCAATATTTATACGCGCATCATGAATCCTACTTCTTCAGTATTAGAGAAACGTGTGACTGAAATGGAAGGAGGCGTGGGAGCACTTGCATTATCCTCAGGCATGTCTGCCATCACCTATGCAGTTTTTGCGATAGCCCAGCAAGGTGACAACATTGTCTCTGCATCTTCTTTATACGGTGGCACATACAATTTATTTGCACATACATTACCGCGTTTAGGCATTGAAGTGCGCTTTGCTGATCAACACGATGTTACCGGCATGGAGGCATTAATTGATGACAACACGAAAGCCGTATTTGCTGAAACTATCGGTAATCCTGCAGGCAATGTTTTAGATATTAGCGCTGTCGCAGACATGGCACACAGCCACGGAGTACCACTCATCGTAGACAACACTGTGCCTTCACCTTATCTATGTAGACCTTTCGAACATGGTGCAGATATTGTCATACATGCTTTAACAAAATATATGGGCGGGCATGGCACTTCAATTGGAGGCATTATCGTAGACTCCGGAAAGTTTCCCTGGGCAAAACACGCTAAACGCTTTCCCATGCTGAACGAACCCGATCCTTCCTACCATGGCGTGGTATATACCGAAGCAATGGGCGATGCTGCATTTATTGGTCGCGTCCGTGTCGTACCATTACGCAATATGGGTTCAGTCATATCACCTTTTAATAGTTTCCAGATACTACAAGGCATTGAAACACTTGCTGTGCGCATGGACAGGCATTGTGAAAACGCAATGACTGTCGCAAAATTTTTACAGGATCATGATCAAGTAAGCTGGGTGCGTTATGCCGGTCTAGATAACCATCCAGATAAACCATTAGCTGACAAATACATGGGTGGACGGGCATCTGCAATATTAAGTTTTGGCATTAAAGGTGGCGCCGCTGCGGGGGCTAAGTTTATCGACGCACTCAATTTAATTGTACGTTTAGTCAATATTGGCGATGCGAAGTCATTAGCCTGCCACCCCGCCAGTACAACGCATAGGCAACTGTCACCTGAAGAAATGAAAACAGCAGGTGTGAGTGAAGACTTAGTGCGCTTATCAATTGGCATAGAACACATCAATGACATTATGGCTGACTTAAAACAAGCTCTACACAAGGCGCAATAAACAGATGTATTGATTGCAAATAATCATGCAGCCATATATTGGGAAAGGCATATTTCGTAACGGCCACGCCAATAGCATTGTCGCGGGTTCGCCGGCAAGAAAGTTAGTTGCACACCGTAAAAGTAAATCTTTTCGCAAACAAGCTAAACAAAAAATTATTCCTGCTGGCGATGGCATTCACTTATCCGCAATAATCAACTTAGTAAGCTCAATTGAACTTAACCCTTTAGCTGGCGATGGCATTCACTTATCCGCAATAATCAACTACCAAAAGAATCCCAATTCACCCTTAGTCGTTCTTTTACATGGCTGGCTAGGCTGCTCTGACTCACTCTATTTGATTACACTGGGTGATTTTTTATTTAAACAAGGCTTTACTGTTGTCCGACTGAACTTGCGTGATCACAGAAATTCACATCACCTGAACGAGGGAATATTTCATTCTTGTCGTATTCAGGAAGTCATTAACGCATGTATTTACATCCAAAACGAATTCAATCAAACGCTTTCACTAATCGGATTCTCACTAGGAGCCAATTTCGCTTTAAGAGTTAATGCTTTCACCACACATGAACAGTTAGACTTAAACAACACAATTTCTTTTTGTCCGGTAATAGACCCAAACAATACTTTGGAAGCGCTTGAGAATTCCCTGCTTGTGTATCGAAATTATTTTATGCAACGCTGGAAAACTGCCTTCTACCAAAAAGCGCAAGCATTTCCTCACCTGTACACAAAAAAAACTTTCGACCAATGCAATACGCTAAGACAAGCCACTGAAGTACTAGCGACACATTATGATGGATTCAAAGATTTAAATGCTTATTTACACGGCTATTCGATTGCAGGTGACCGTCTTAGCACACTTCAATCATCTGCTCATGTCGTACTTGCTTTTGCACTCTCTACATATGTGCCACTTCCCGATCATATAGTATGGTTCATTCATGACTTATAACGCCTAAAGCAGCGGCGCGCGTTAGCGCGTCCAGCCCGAAGGGCGATGCTGCCTTTACTTGTTAGGTATGGTAATTAGGCCACTTTTAGCAAAATCCCGCACTATATCAATGTATATTTGTTGGCTCTCAAGGTTTGCTATGCAAACCTTCAATGTCACTACAAGCTTTGTAAGGAACTCATCAGCACCGGATTCCCCGAGTGATTCAGCATCAGCTAAAATCATTGTTTTTTTTGTCTCGGGAATGGAATCAGCCAAGATTTTTGAGTAATTCCAGAGGGAATTAAGCTGGTCTTGATTAGTAGCTTCGGTAAATCCGTCAACAACATGAGATATAAAAACAGCCATTGAAGCACCGTTTCCGAGCTCTTTATAATGCTTTGCTTGTGCTGGATTAGATTCGTTAAGGAGCATGGCAATTACATCATATGCTGCTGAGCAAGTACCCCATGCCTCAGCTTGTCGATTTACATCTTTTATGACAAGAAATGGCTTGCTTCCATCTACGTAGGAGCTATCACTACTACCAAAGGAATTTGTTGAAATTATAAGGGCTGTAAGAAGCCTGGCATATTTTATTATCTTCATTGCTCCATCCGTATTGTCTGCCTAACAGTTAATGTACGGACTAAATGCCGTATATCGTTCTTGAGTTATTCTCTTTAATAATAAAAGCTTCTTTATAATCAATTAATTGCATTTCGATTTAGTGTTATTTAATGATTATTAAATAAGTTTAACATGGCCTATAGGCGGGATAAATATTTTTATACGGAGTTGGCGCCGTGTATCAATTTTCATGGTTAACTAAAAGACGATCCCATTATTCCTTGGCAAGACCAAAACAAGCTTAACAAACATCCACACTTGGACATCACAATCACTGACCATGGTGGTCACTGCGGTTACTTAGAACCCGATCTATCCTGTGACTGGATAGACCGGTTCACATTGCATCAAATTCAACAACAATTAAGCCCATGATGTGCTTAATAGCTCAATGACAAGCCAAATACAAATGAACGTCCAGGAAGGGTGATACGATCTTTCTGAACAGAAGCATGTTGCCTAGCGCCTTTATCCAACAAATTTTTGCCTTTTACAAATAAATTCACACCTGCATTCTGCATATAAAATGTTTTTTCAAGGCCGGCATTTAACATCGTAAATCCATTGGTACTTGTTTCAAGCTGTGCTGTTTTTGTTTGTTCTGTTACATACGTCAAATCCACATTCACACTCCATTGATCATAGTCTGCATCTAAACCCACTCCTAATCTTGCTGGCGTGATTCGGGGCACATTACCCATATCGCTATCTCTAAATTTAGCACGCACATAATCCCCAAATACTCGCCCATTCACAGCAAGCATTTCACTCTCAAACATCCGTCGAGTAGCTTCTGCTTCAATACCATAAAACTTTGCATCTTCATTGGCGTAGCTCCCAGTCAGCAACTCGCCGTCTAATTCAAATACACCCTCCTCATCCGACCTATCGGCAACACCATCATTATTTTCATCTACCATGGCCAAATATATAAAGTCCTCTATTTGGTTGTAAAAGCTATTAATTTGCCAACTGTAATTCTCTTTATCCTGGCCCAATCCAAGCTCTAGACTGTAGGAAGTTTCCTCCTTAATATCTTCATTGCCAGTTTCGAAAGTGAGTGTCGCCAAATGTGGACCTTCTGCATACAAAGCCACTTCTTGTGGTGCACGTTCTGAGCGAGCTGCGTAAACACTCAGCTTTAGATCATCAGGTAAAGTTCGAACAGCACCCATGGATAATGAAAACACAGAAAATTCTTCATCGTTGGCTATATCAGGTTTGTATTCATCCCGATCGAATCGACCACCTACTTCTAGATTCCATACATCTGTTTCATAATTGCTAATTGCAAACACACCATATTTTTTCTCGTCAACCGGTTGAATAAATGCTTCTTCACCTACCGCAGAAAATTCTTTATCGTTGTATTGCAATCCAAACGCATTTTTCCAGCCTTGATTATTGCTCATTAAGATTTCTAATCGGCTTTCGAACGCTTCATTATCAAACGTCGTGGCAACCTCTCCACTTTCTTCAATTTCAAAATGACGGTAATTATTAAAACTTGAACGCAATGCAATTGAATCAACGTCTGTGACGGGTTGATATAGCTCGATCTGGCTGTCATAACGATATTGTTTCAAATCTATTCTAATATCTCCCTCTTCAGCCGCGGGAATACCATAGTTAGAATCCAGCTTACTAAATGCAAACCCAACCATGCCTTTATCAGTAATGTAAGAGCCACCCAATCCAATATTATCAGTGTCTACATCACTATTTTTCAGAGTCCCTCTATCACTCGAACTTGACTCATTGGCAAAACCATTTATCTCATAATCATTAGTGTTGCGAGTTAAGCCATCTAGATGCCAAGCAAAGGATTTATACACACCATTCAGATCAATCGCTGCCGTATTACTATTTGATGCTGTCGCATGCTCAGTATGGATATCTATTTCCAGCTCATTCGTCTCAAGTGTTTGAGGTAAACGCTTATTGATGACATTCACCAGACCCCCAACGGCACCTGGCCCATAACGCAGTGTCGCAGGACCACGTAATATTTCAATCTGGTTCGCTAAATAGGGTTCAATTGAAACGGTATGATCCTCACTAACACTCGACACATCCAATGAATCAACACCATTTTCCAGCACACGTACACGATCGCTACCCAGACCACGAATAATTGGACGACTTGCCCCAGGTGCAAAGTATGTTGAGGTAATCCCTAGCTCAGAGCTAACAGTCTCGCCTATCGTAGCTGCCTTTTTCTGTTCCAACTTTTTATCGCTAATAATCGTTGTAGATTGTGCAAAATCATCGGTAGATTGCTTCTCAAACACTGTTGATTGAATCACTATCGGCGGTAACTCTTCAGCTGCTTGCACATACGGTGTCACAATAGATAACTGCAGCACGACAAAAGCACGCTTAATCATACTCACTCCTTTATTTTAGGGGCATACCAGCGGGGTATCGCCATTTAAGATTAATTAATTTACGGATCAATTAATTAAACAGGAGGAGCTCTTGCTTGATTATGTGTTAGTGCTGAACTAAAAAGGGTTTTACAACTAAAGGAAAGTTGGTATCGATAGATAACGGGGTCGCATTGATCATTTGAATCGACCCAACCATCATCTGCTGAATGAACCAGTATAAAACAAATCTCACAATCTTCAGAAACATGATGCTCGTTGTCATGCTCATATGCGTGCGTCACACTAAACCACATCATCAAAGCGAAGAATGTGGCTAAGGTACTATTAAGATAAGCAGATTTATTCATTTAAGCGTATGTTACTATCAATCGTGTAATGTTATACTATAACATTAAGAGATACGCAACTGATCTCCAAGATTCACATTCAAAACGATTAACGACAACTCTATTACTAGTTAGCTGATATCAACGTGCCATCAATTCACTTTTCAGTTGAGTTTCAGATCAACAGGAGGAGGATCTTTAGTTGTTACAGAAACCGATATTTACCTGTGGCGAGAAACTCAATTTCAGAGGGAGTGCTTTCACGATTTAAGATTTGATTTAATTCAGGGAAACGGCGAAATTACATAGTAATGACTGTGAGCAAAGCTCAGTGATTTCAAAAATACTTGTTTCAATCCATCAGGAACATCATCGCAAAGCTTAGTAAACATTGATATCGCAAGTTCTTGGGTAACGATGTCCTCCGCATGCATTAAGGCATATAGAAGAATTTTCGCTCGATAAAATATAATGACTGATCTAACCGGTCATCTATCCCTCGTTTAACAATTGCGACTGTTTCCTCATCTTGCTCATATGATTGAGGACTATTTATTTCTATATATATGACGAGAAAACTAGTCCAGCAATATAATCAGCGCTAATAAAGTTCTAGGCGACTGGCGCCACGCATCTAACTGGCCCGCACAGGCTTGATTATGAACTGACAGAAAATTTTCACGAATCACATCATCATAATCAGCACCATTAACAAACCACATTGCTGATTTATCTTGCGCCAGATCTGTCGCACTGGTCAACCGACCAAACCAAAAATCTAATATTTTTTCGGCGTCTTGAGTCAAGTGCTTATTTTGCAAGAACTGGCGGCATACGTGATTGTAATCGCATAATTTTTTGCGCCATCTTCCACTCATACACCGTGGCATATGCCATTACTCGTCTCACATATTTACGTGTTTCGTTATAGGGAGCTGTTGCCGGCATTAGCTGCATCAGCCCTCTCGCGCCCGCGTGAGATTTTGCACTACTATTCATTGCACTCTCTTGTCGCATCACTCCATAAACATACTCAGGCGTTAACGAGAATTTTTTTGCGTTCTTATTAAAAATGTTGTCATAAGGCTGAGGGAAACGCAACTGCAAATCATCATGGTGCTTCGCTCTTGCTACAGTAAAGATAGCGGTGTGATACCAATCCCATTGATGTGCAATATATGCTGCTATTTGAAGTTTTTTCTTATCAAATTCTACAGTGAGATATTTCCATTCATTATGAGCATGCCATGTCTGGCCTGCTTCCAGCAATTCGCGCGCACAGATTAACGGTGGATACTCTAATAGTCTACCAATTTCAAAATTGGTGAATTGTAATGGATCATCATTCATTACATATGGTTGCTGCACACGATCAGCCGCCAAGAAGCCATAATAATCTCGTTCCTGTGCAATTTTTTGATAGGTGTGTTTTGCATCTGCATGGATACCCATCTCCTCAAGTGCGCGTGCGCGCCAATACTTCCATTCTAATGCTTGTTTAGAGTCCACATCCATTAGCACAATGCTACGCAACACTGCTGGCCAATCATTGGTGCGCATCGCTGCCCGTGCACGCCATTGCTGTACTTCTACATTTTCAATGTCAGCAGGCAGCTGATTCATCAGCTCTGCTGCTAAAAAATGATGTCGTAGCGAGGCAGTTAAGGCTATATCTGCTTGCGTTTGAATTCGCTGCTCATCAGTAAATTGATATTTACTAGTCACCTGCTGCCATGCATTTGTTGCAGCCGAAACATCTTTTCTCGCCCAACGCCGGGCACCATATGCAATCACTTTTCTCGCTAGCGGATGATCTTGTTTCAGATCTGGATCGGTTAATATCTTTTGAGGATCATGGTGAACACTATTTAATAGTGCGAACCAGTGAACTTGTTGTGTAGATAACTTACCTGCCAAGTATTTCGCCAACTTAATATCACGTTTTGCCATCGCCAGATCAATACGTTGCCAAATCAGTTCATCATCCATATAGCCTTGTTTTTCAAGCCAGGAAAATAAAGGATCGCATTGCTTAGGCTGAGAATTGCCCACCAGCCAGAATGCTTTAATTTCTTCGATTGACCTTGGCGCATTCCCAACCTTCATACGCGCCTGTAGATCAAAGCAATTATGAGCAACATTATTACCACCCTCATAATATTGCTCAAACTTGCTATGTTGGCCACGCTTCATCAACTCACTCAACCAGGCCTTCCTAATTCGGCTGGCGACAGGAATAGTAGGAATAGTTATCTAGGAAAGCACGAATATCTTTTTCTGGCGCACTAGAAATTCTACGGCGCAATTCTTCGTACTGTAAGTAAGGATACAAAGCATAGTCTTTTAATTGAGCTGCCAGGTATTCAAAATCTTGCAGCCTACCTGTTGCTAGCGCATGGCGCGCATCCGCATACTGCTGGCGCTGCTTAGTAAGAGACGTTGCATCAGCATTTGTAGTAATTAATGTTGACGCAGTCACTATAAGTAACATACTGATTAAGCTAAATGCTGACCAGTTCATATCTCGTAATTTCATCTCATTTACCCAACCTAAGTGCACTATACGCCCTTGTTTGATTGAAAATTGCGCAGTCTTTCAAACGATTACCTATCTCGTCACTTTACACTATGGAATAGCCTAGTGACTTAGTGAACCACTCCGCAAACAAATAATTAAGGTTAAATAGATTTGGAAAAGCTACATATGGGCACGAATATGATTCTAATGCCAACTAAGTTTTGTGCAACACTCTAAAGACATGGTCTTTGCTGGTCTTTTCCTGACGTAAATTTTCTTCAACCGCCAATGAATATTGGCTAATTTCAACCTCCGGCTCGATGCTACGTGCTGCAATTAAAGAATGGTAACACACCTCCCCAAACTGCGTCATAATGCTATCTAAATCAACTACTTGTGCATTATTACCTGACAAATCTTCATGCACTATTAACGCGCCATTTATTGCCAAATGAGCCCAGGCGTTTTGCAACAACCGTCTATACTGTTCAGCCTCGATATTTGAGTACAACTCACCAACCACGACAACATCATAAGAATCGCTAAATACAACATCAATAATGTTGGCGTAATTCATCTGATGTTGAGCATGCGTATGCGCCGAAAAATAGCGAGAAATACTATCGCTTAGATGACTATCACGCTCGCCAACATGCCATGTCACTCCACTTTGCACGTTCACCAACGAAGATAAAATGACATCGTTCGCCAACATCCCGTAATCCTGCCCGACATGGGCAAGAGAGGTAGCCTGCTTTTTCCCAACATACTGCGTAATAATTCGCTCAGTGACCGCACTTACACTGTATTGCTTCCATATCATTGCGCATAACGGGACAAATGCTTGCTTTAGATGCGTTGCTATATCACCTCCATTAAAATCCGACTGCACACTGGCTAATAATAAATTGCTACGTTCCTTAAAAAACCACTCAATACTACTTGGCATGGGTGCTGGCCATTTTCTGCCTACACGAATTGACATGACACCATCGTTCTCTGCGCTAATGTTGCTAAACCCAGTCCAGCGCTCACGACTTAAGAATGTATTTTCTAGAAAACTGCGTGACCAAAAATCCTTCTCTGCTGCTTGCCCTTCTGGATACACCGGCACGATAATGGAACCGCCGGGCTTAAGATGTTTAAGCAATTCCAATATAAAAGAAGCACCCCAGTGATTAGCAAACAGCGACACGCTAATACCAATATAAATACGATCGAGTGCCTCAGGCAAAACTGGGTAGAAAAAATTGCCGACTTTACCATCGGCGAAATCCATTTCGATATGCTCACTAAAAGGAGTCATGCTGTAGATATGTCTATCTGGACGCACTTGATTATTCTTATCGCGTTCATCCGAAAAATAATACTCAAGATCTTCTTCTATATATTGTTCACCGAGATGTAAAACCACCTGAGTCATGCAGCGTATCCTGAGTTGTATAAACGAGAGGCGGTGTACATTAGCAAAAACAATGGGCTAACTAAACCCACACTTGCATGAAGTTTAGATGCTATATAATGACTACTTTAGCGGGATGCTGAAAATACCGCGCCAGAACGATTCACTTTTACTTTTTGAGAAATACCAGACCGAGGCTTTTCTATGTAGGTTTTTTGATGATTCTGATAATAGGCTTGCTTTGGATAATACCCAGGCAAATAATAGTTAGACTCCGGCTCATTAGCCTGCAGATAAATAATTTCGGGTGTTTGTTGCTTGGCCGCTCTTGCTTCCTCGGCTTATTGCTTTTCAACACGCTGCTGAGAACGTCGTTGTTGCAATCGCTTTAATTGACTTTGGATCGAGTAATAATCATCTTGCGGATTAGTCACTTGGTAATCTTTAGTAAACTCAAATGCGGCATGATCAACATTCTGACTCGGCAATGCTTCTGAATAATGCGTAACGCCTTGAGCATCAACCCACTTATAAAGTTGCTGTGCTTGCACCTCGATAGTTAACACACTCGTTGTTATTAACAAAACAGCAATCACATTCGGTTTCATTATCTACGCTCTCTACATGGTTTTATGCATATCTAATGGCTATTATACAATAGACCTGAGTTCCGCTGGGCAAACTTACAGAAACCTCATCATCTACGCGCTTTTTCATTAACGCACGCGCAAGCGGAGAGTCCATGCTGATATATTCTGACGCATCATCAAACTCATCCGGACCAACAATACGGTATTCCAACTGCTCACCCTGCTCATTTTCTAGCGTCACCCAAGCACCAAAATAGACACACTCGGGGTCGCTAGGAGCGCTATCAACAGCCGTAATATCGCCTAAACGTTTTTGTAAATACCGTACGCGATAATCAATTTCACGCAGCTGCTTTTTTCCATAGATATATTCAGCATTTCAGAACGATCTCCTTGAGCAGCAGCCTCTTGCACTGAGCGCGTCACCTTTGGACGCTTTACCTTCCACAAATAATCATGTTCTTTTTGAAGCCGGTCTTTACCTGCGACTGTGATGTATTTGGATTTAGCAGGCGCAGGAGGGCGGTATCGACCCATAATATTTTCTACTCGTGTTTAGTCCAGCCATCAATATTCTCGGGGGCATTATGCTCCTCTAATTGATCCCATATGACATACCCAGTACGCTTATTGTAGACAGAACGCGCAGCCTCTTCAGGAGATTGAAACGTCAATGTTGGCATTCCATCCACCCATAAATCCCACAAGCCGTGAGGTTCTTGATGTATCTCAAATTTAGCGACATTTGTATCTAATCTGTATTCCATTGCTAACACTTTCGTGAGAGTTTTATATACTAAACAATATGCGGGCTTGATGGACAATATACAATGAGTAAAGCCAAATTTGTTTTTCATGGAATATTCCCTGATGTTGTCGATGCCAGCACCCCTCCCAAACAACTCACTAGAGTGCTATTTGATGTGGAATTTAATCAGCAATTCCATTCCCATTTGACAGCAGACATTGAACTCATCAAAGAAGATGGTGAGTTTGAAGTGCGCAGCGAACTCCCCTTCACTTGCAAACAATTTGCCGCAGCAGCTATCCAATACTACCAATACGCATTAGGCCCGCAAGCCGCACAAATTAGTCACAGTGGCCCCAAAGGGGCAAGTATTGCTACTAATAATGTGATTCGTGCACAATGGCAGACAGAGTTAGATGCGGAAGGTTAATCTACCAATCAATTAAACACCTTCACCACCCACACCCTTTCATCCCCGTGCAAACGGAGTAACGGGGAAGACACAACCTCACAAGGTAATGACTACTTCATATAATTGATGCCCGCTTTGCCTATATTTTCGTTCAAATGGTGTAAACGCATTATCGATTTCAAGTACCAATTCATTCATCATCACCTCAGCAGAACAACTAATCTCTAATGCTTGCATGAATTCTTGCGCATACACTTTCCAATTAGTGCGCATAGTCAACACACCACCTAATGCAATTATCGTGGGAAATACCGGATGCCCATGCCAGCGGCGCTGTAAATGCCCAGGCTTTGGCCGGGGGTTGAGATAAAACAAATAATGGCGCTCAATATTCCACATAGCTTCTTTAATTAGCCCCCAAAGATGCACACAATCACACTGAACAAATAACAAATTAACTGGCCGATCGCCATAAACATGACTTCGTTGCAATCTCTCAGTCGATTTGTCGACACCTATTACTTTATATTCAGGGAATTTTTCCGCCAAATGATAACTGCTCTCTCCGGTTCCACAGCCACTATCCAATATCACTTTATTTGAAGATACAAATTCATTGGCCATTTGAAATGCATTTAGCGCTTGCTTAGGTATAGAATCTTGCCACTCAGAATTCTGATACTTCTGCACCAACTTAGCCAGATTCTTATTTGGCGCAGTTTGACTACTCACTATTAATGGCGATTTAGTAACACTCATAACGTAAAAATATACAGCAAATGAAAGCACCGATAGCGCAAAAAATATCTCACAAAGTCACTATGCATGGTGACACAAGAAACGACCAATACGCATGGATACGCGATCCAAATTGGCAACAAGTAATGCGCGACCCTTCTTTATTACGTGAAGATATCCGCGATTACCTAGAGCAAGAGAATGCATTCACTCAAGACTGGATGCAAGACACTGAACAGTTACAAGCCTCACTATTTGGGGAAATGAAAGCACGCATCAAAGAAGATGATTCTTCTGTCCCTTGTAAAGATGGCATTTACCACTATTATGACCGCTACACTACTGGCGCTGAGCATTCACTATATTGCCGCTATCAGCAGCCAGATGAAGAAGAAATTTTGCTTGATGCCAATGAGCTTTCTAAACAGCATGATTATTTTGACATAGGGGAATGCGAACACAGCCCTAACCATCGCTACCTGGCCTATTGTGTAGACACCAAAGGCTCAGAATTTTACACCCTCTATATATTAGACTTAGAAAGCGGTAAATATTTAGCTGAAGCTATCGACAACATCCAAGGCAACTTTGTATGGGCAATGGATAGTGAAACATTTTTCTACACCACACTAGATTCAAATCACCGCCCTGATAAAGTATTTCGCCACCGCTTAAATGCTTCTCCACAACAAGACGAACTGGTTTATCAAGAAACAGACTCAGGATTTTTTGTTGGCTTGAATCGCACCGAGTCTAATCGCTTTATTTTAATTTCGGTACACGACCACACCACTAGCGAAATTCATTATTTAGACGCTCACCAACCCAAACAAGCCGCGATTCTATTCCAAGCCCGCTGCACAGATATTGAATACTCTATTACTGATCATAGTGATTCCTGGTACATCACTACCAATGCAGATGGATGCGCTGATTACAAAATAATGTGCTCGCCACTAGAAAACACTCAACGCCAACATTGGAAAAATTATTATCTGCCAACCAAGGGAACATTATTAAGAGGTATCTATATGTTCCGAGACTATCTGGTGCGCTATGAGCGTATCCAGGGATTACCGAAAATTGTAGTTGCTCCGCTAGACTCCGATGCACACGAATACGCCATTGAATTTGATGAAGAAGCTTATGAATTAGGCATTGATCCAGGCCTGGAGTTTGACACCACCACTCTGCGTTTCTCATACACATCTATGACTACACCTAGCCAGGTGTTTGATTTCGACATGCAGCAACGCACACGAGAATTACGCAAGCAACAAGAAGTACCTTCTGGCCACAACCCTGAAAACTATATCACCAAACGAATCTTTGCCCGCGCTCAAGACGGTACATGTATTCCCATCTCACTACTGTACAAGCACGACACATGTATTGATGGCAGCGCGCCATTATTACTTTATGGTTACGGCTCTTATGGCAGCAGCATGCCCGCAAGTTTTTCCACCACCCGATTTAGTTTAGTTAATCGTGGTTATGTCTATGCCATTGCTCATATTCGAGGAGGCATGGAACTCGGTTATGATTGGTACACCAATGGAAAGCTCAGCAATAAGAAAAACACCTTTACAGATTTTATTGCAGCAGGAAAACATTTAGCTGAAACAAATTACACTTCCTGGGGAAATATTACTGCCCATGGTGGCTCAGCAGGCGGTATGCTGATCGGTGCAGTCATCAATTTACAACCCGATCTATTTCATTCTGCCATTGCAGATGTCCCTTTTGTCGATGTGCTTAATACCATGTGCGATGACAGCCTACCCCTAACACCTCCTGAGTGGCCAGAATGGGGAAACCCCATTACTCAATCAGATGATTACGCCTATATTAAAAGTTATTCCCCGTATGACAATGTGCTCGCTCAGGAGTATCCGCACCTTTTAATTACCGCTGGCCTGATTGATCCTCGAGTGACTTATTGGGAACCTGCTAAATGGGCCGCAAAACTGCGAGCATCTAAAATAGACAACAATATCGTCTTATTGAAAACAAATATGGATGCGGGCCATGCCGGCGCATCAGGACGATTTGATAGCCTCAAAGAGGTCGCATTAATGTACGCGTTTGTACTAAAGTTGCGCAAATAGCTGTTTTTTTCATCTTTTTAACGGTGATAAATTTTTCCTTAACCACAAACAATGAGACAACCTATTGTTTTATATAGAATTTATTGATTTTCGCTAATTTAGATAAAGCATGCCATTTGAGAAATTTATACTAGACAAGAGCCGTTAGATGTCTAAAATGACCCATCTTTTTTAGCGAACACTAATATAACTATAATTCGCAGAAGTCCAAGGAACGAAAGGGAACCTCAATGACGAATGAAAACCTCATCAAACGCGATGAAGACACAGGCTATATCATTGCCTGGAAACATAAGTATGACTTTCAAACTGGTAAGTTCGACGAGCAAATGACCTACGGCGAAGCATGTAAAAAATGCGAGGAATTAATCGCAAGCGATGCGGAAAAAACTTATTGGCCACATAAAGTGAAGCCAGCGCCTGAATGGCATATTCTTTATAGTTAATCTGTAGTAGCTCAGACCTGATCGTACCGTTACCGGTTATTGATAGGAGTCTGTCAGTTTAGATGTGAGCTAAATTCTTTTCAGCCCAAATCAATTTACCATCCATTAACCTGTCCATGGGTGTGCTACCACCGCCCATGTTGCCTTGATGAGTGCGTTCATTGTGATCAGTTTCTATCCAGTTGTCTTGATCTTGTTGTCAATCCTCCCTGGTTGAGTACCGTTTTTTCCTGAAGGTAATTTGATAAAACTCATTCAGAGATGCCATGGGTTTGCGGTGATCAATGTCGTTAATGGCCAGGTATCACCGATCGTCATGATGCTCCACGCGCCCACAAGATTCTGTGCCTCTGTCGGTTAAACTACGTAGCATCGGCAAGGCATGCTTTTCAAAAAACGGTAGCACCTCATCAAAGAGTAGGTCTGCGGCGGTAATCGGCGTCTTAGTCGTGTAGAGTGCCGCAAAGGCGATCTTGCTGTAGGTGTCTACGAACGTTTGCGGGTATAGCCGACCAACACCTTTGAGGTGGCCTAGGTAAAACGTATCCTGGCTGCCTAAGTCACCAGGATGTGCCGTGTCAATCTCACCACAGGCCTCGTCATCCTGTTTCTCAAGGGCGGCGATCTGTGCATCGCTTAAGATAATGCCCTCCTTGGCAATTTCTTCTTCGAGTGCTTTGAGTCGTTTCTTGAAGTGCTCTCGATGATGGCGCAGCCAAACGCAACGCACACCGCTACCAGCGATCAACACACCAGTTCATTGCTGCTTCGATGTTGCCCAACCGCGGGCTGTTCAATCGCTGACGTCACCCCTGCATGTGCTGTGGGTTCATCCACACGGTTTTTAACATCGGCTGTTCTACGACTCTTGTCAATCCGTGAGTCAATGCCACCTTCTTCAACCCGCTGTTGATAACGATAGAATGTGTCTCGCGACACCCCCATGACTTGACAGGCGCTAGATACGTTGCCCAGTTCTTCTGCTAAGTTGAGCAAGCCCGCCTTGTGTTTAAGGATTGGATTGTTAGTATGAAGCATGAGAGTTACCTGCAATTTTGGTTTGATTTAAAGATTTCAACACCTTTATCAAAACGGGTAACTCTCGCTTTTGCAACCCTTGTGGATTGCTAATTGTCAGATCGGGTCTGAACTATTACAGCTAATCTACTTACGGAGACAGCCTTTCTATAGTCCAGTCTCCGTTAGTTTCCTTATTGTATTTCAATCGGTCATGTAAGCGACTTGGTCTACCCTGCCAGAATTCAATTGCTGTTGACATCACACGATAGCCTCCCCAAAAGCCTGGTCGGGGTATTACCACTAAATCTTTATATTGCTCCTCTACGGCGCCTACCTGCTCTCGCAATTCTTTATAGGTATTCATTACAGAGCTTTGCTTTGAGGCAATTGCGCCAATCTGGCTACCGCGTGGACGAGAAGCAAAGTAATTGTCGTTTTCTTGATCACTCACTCTTTCCACTTTTCCCTCTATACGTACTTGACGTTCTAGCATCCCCCACCAAAAACACAACGCAACATTTGAATAGTGAGCAATGTCTTGAGCTTTACGGCTATCGTAGTTAGTGTAAAAAACAAACCCACGTTCACACACACTCTTAAGCAATACCATGCGCGAAGACAAGCCATCATGTGGAGAATATGTCGCAAGATTCATCGCGGTCGGTTCAGGCATACCTGTATTCACCGCTTGATCCAGCCACAATTTAAATTGTTCAATTGGATTTTCCTTAAGCTCTGACATAGTCAACTTTCTTGCTTTATAATCTTTTCTTTGTTCTGAAATATTATCTTTATTATCCACAAGGTTTTCTCAAGCTATAACATGGACTCTATAGTGGTTACTTTAACAATTAACACACAAGAATTTTCGCGATTATATTGAGCTCAAGCGCATAATGTTATTTGCACTGCAAAAGATAGTACACAGTTCAGTTTCCGCTAAATGCACCCAAACAATTCCTAACTCTCAACAACGTCTACGGTGAGTTCGAGATATTTTTCTAAAGATAATAGATTCTCTAGAATTGAAAAACTAAAATAGTCGAACACTTATCAAGCCTTAGCACTAAAGACTATCATTTATTTATCTTGCACACCTGATTTTTCTTATATCATTCACCCGGTTCACCCAGCAAAATATTTAGTGTTTCAAAATTTAATTCCTATCCTTTCAAGACCACAGTAACCTCTGGGGTTCTTAGCTAAATATTGCTGGTGGAAATCTTCAGCATAATAAAACTCAGGGGCAAGCATAATTTCTGTAGTGATATGCCCATATCCTGCTTCACTCAACTTGGTTGCATAAAATTGTTTTGACTTTTCTGCGGCTCCTAGTTGCTGTGTACTATAAGCATATATGCCCGATCGATACTGGGTGCCTTTATCGTTACCTTGACGCATACCTTGCGTAGGGTTATGTGACTCCCAAAATAGCGCCAGCAATTTCTCAAAGCTAATCTTGGTGGGATCAAACATTACCAATACTACTTCATTATGGCCCGTCAGCCCTGTACATACTTCCTCATAAGTGGCATTTGGTGTAAAACCTGCGGCATATCCTACTGCTGTAGAATAAACGCCATCTACTTGCCAAAACGTTCTCTCAGTCCCCCAAAAACACCCCAAGCCAAAAATGATTTTCTCAATGTTATCAGGCAATGGTGGCTGAATAAGATTCCCATTCACGTAATGCATCGGTGAGATTAGCATAGGAGTATCTCTACCACGCAGCGCTTCTTGCTCTGTCGGCATTCTTTCTTTGCTATTTAATATGGTCATACATTTTCATCCAATCAATTGTTTCACAATCGTCGCTTCACGTTGAAAGAAGCCTTTTGTATGCAGAGAATCATCAAGTCGGTAATACTCATAATCTAAATGATGACATAACTCATGAATCACAGTTCGCAAATAAGCTTTAAATGCGACCACTTGCTGTCTTTTTGCCGTGCGCATCCATACATAAATTCTTGCACGCGCTCGCGTTTCATCTACTGGCTCATACAAACCATGAAGCTCGCTATAGTCATCATGCGGTCTCCTTTCCAGTACGTGTACGCGCGTACTAGCAAATTTGAGCTGTGAACATATGGCATCAATCAAATGCTGGCTAGACCTCTCAACAAACTCCAAATTCTCAAGTGATAATTGTTCCTGTAACTCTGCCACTAATTGTTGCAGCTCTGTTAATTTTGTAAATCTTATTGGCGGCAATGAATCACTCTTGCTCGCCACCTTTCTCTGCATTTGAGTAAAACGATTATAATGCGGATAAGCCATATCAACTTAGATGTGTAAATTTAATGCTGCGCAAGCATTTAGCGACGTTTGCAGTGCGACTTGCTGCATAGACATCGCCTTCACTTCGGCTAAAGATTTCAAACAATGCGGCAAATACTCGGGGCTATTCCTCTGCCCTTGATACTGCTCAACCGTCATATCAGGCGAGTCTGTTTCTAACACGATGGATTCGATTGACAACTCAGTTGCTAACTTTCTAAGCTTGGATGACCGCTCGTAGGTCAACATACCACCGAAGCCAAATTTAAAGTTGCTTTGTTGGTAACGTTCAGCCTGTTGCAGACTGCCGTTGAACGCATGCACAATTCCACCAATGACAGGAAACTTCTTGAGACACCCCAGCACTTCTTCATGTGCTTTACGAACATGCAAAATAACTGGCAAACCCACATCACAAGCTAATTGCAGCTGTTGTTCAAATAGCACTATCTGTTTTTCAGCTTGCAAGGACTTATCGTAAAAATCCAATCCAATCTCGCCAATTGCAATGGGCTGATTATTTGCCACGCAGTCGCGCAAACTTCCGACATGATTCAATTCATGCTTGTCAATAAATATAGGGTGCAAGCCCAAGGCGTAATGCATATCATCTGATTGTTCACAAAGGGATATCAACGAGCCCCAGGTGCTTTGCTGGACTGCTGGGATAACAAATCCACACAAACCATTTTCGCGCGAACGCTTGAGCACGTCATTACGATCATGATCGAATACATCAAAATCAAGATGGCAATGAGTATCTATTAATTTCATAAAAATAAGTCGTTGCCCTGAGCATAATTTTATTCAATTATAAACACACAATGAGTAGACAAACTTCCAGACGATTTATTGGAATTGAACGGCTGTATGGTCAACAAGCATACCAAAAAATCACAAGCAGCCATATCTGCGTAATCGGCATTGGCGGCGTGGGCTCTTGGGTTGCAGAGTCTTTAGCACGTAGTGGCGTTGGTGAATTAACTTTAATAGATTTAGACCATATTGCAGAATCTAATATCAACCGACAAATACATGCGTTATCGGAAACGCTTGGCCAATCAAAAATCATTGCCATGCAAAAACGCATTCAATCGATTAACCCAGACTGCAAAGTCAATTTAATTGATGATCATTTATCTAGCGACAACATCCCGCAATTATTAAATACTTCGTTTAATTACATTGTTGACTGTATCGATCAATTTCGCATTAAAGCCTCACTAATCCACTACTATAGAAGCAATAAAAATAGCTTAATCACCATTGGCGGCGCCGGAGGAAGAATAGATCCGACACGCATTCAAGTAACCGACCTTAGTCGCTCAGAAGGTGATTCTTTACTCGCTAAAACACGCAAGCAATTACGCACTCAACATGGTTTTCCACGAAATTTACAGCGCCGGTTTGATATCCCATGCGTATTTTCCACTGAACAATGTCGTTATCCCACAGACAATCGAGAAATCAGCACTAATAAGTCCGAATGTAGCAATTTGAGTGGATTAAATTGCGCCAACGGCTTTGGCTCTTTATCGGCTGTAACCGCTTCATTTGGCATGATCGCCAGCGCACATGTAGTTAATAAAATTTGCATTAGCTAAAATTCTGCGCCTAGTCAGCCATACATGTGTGGTTAGCCGGGCAACTTTAAATATTATTTTACCTTGCAAAGAGAACGCCCTATAATAGGCTCAGTTGTTTATATCTATAAATAAACACCCTACAAACGGCGCGGCTCATTTATGTATACCCGCCTTTGTTTTTATATCCATCTACACACCTACAACTATTATCGGCTGAATCTATATTCAGCCCTTAAAGGACTATTTTATGGCCGAACAAAAAATCGAACAAAAACCTGAAGATATCAGTATCAGCCAGACTGTGGCTATTCTCATTGATGGAAACAATATTGAAAGAAGTATTCACGATCAGACTAAAGACGCGAATACCATGCTCAACTTTGACAAATTAATCCCCAAGTTATTAGGCAATCGCGGACTCAATCGACTTATCTACTTCCGCGAAGGCAAGCAAATCTCGCAAAAGCTAAAAGATCGTCTACACGAATTTTTCCACGGCTCAGTACGCCCTTGCCACAAATCCGCAGATATTCCTTTATCTATTAGCGCCATGCAGCTAGCTAGCAAGGTAGATACCATTGTAATTATGTCTGGAGATTCTGACTATATTGAACTTGTAAGACATTTGAAATCTGAAGGTGTGCGCGTAGAAATTGCTTCAGTTGATGCAACCACTGCACACATTATTAAAGAGGAATGCGATCACCATTATCGTATTAATGAAGCAGATTGGTTTACCTATGCACCCAAGCAGGTCAATCAGGGCAGCAAACAAAATAAACGCCGTTCAAACAAGAAGCCGCAAAACAATCAGAATGACAAGCAAGCGACGACAGAAGTAAAAACAGAAACTAGCAATGACAGCAAACCAAAAAACACTGACAAAAAAGTAACGGCTGACAGCAGCCACGAAGAACGTCAGCCCATCTCTAACGAGTCAGATATAATTGCCACCGTTAAAGAAAAATCTTCACGTAAATATGAACCTGAATATCCTCAAAGCCAGTATATTGAGCCGACTCAGTAGTCGTTACCATAATAATCGTCACGCTTTTTAAGATGATTGAGCGTGACTGATTTTATCTCCAATTGGAGATTTAGCTTACTTCTATTAGCTTTAGTCACAAATATTTTATTTGCGCCATTATTTGGAAGAATAAGTTCGCATATTACCTTCACTCTATTAATCTTCATCATGGTATTTGTGCTAGGCAATAACCGTAAAGTTATTTTCAGCTATATCGCATTTGCGTGTGCCGCCTTACTATTCTCTTGGGCTAATCTTGCTAACAGCATCAATCTAAACATTCTCATTTTTGCACATTTATTCTCATTCTCGGCTCTAACATTTGCAATCGCGCTTATCCTTAAAAATATCTTCTCAAATGATACAGTTACCATTGATACAATTGCAGAATCTTTATGCGCCTATTTACTATTAGGCTTTGCATTTGCTTCAATATATGGACTTATCGACACCTTGCAACCAGGCTCGTTTCTTTCTTCACTTAACGAACAGATCGTTTCCTTCTCTAGCGAAGATGATGGACTAAATAGAATTTACTTCAGCTTCATAACACTTCTAACTGTCGGTTATGGTGATATTGTTCCAAACACACCGCCTGCTAAGTTAACCACCATCATCAAAGGTTTTTTTGGACAAATCTATTTAGTGGTATTAATTGCAAGATTAGTTGGCATGCATATTTTTCAAAGAAATAATAACGATTAAATCTAGCAATACTATTGAGCGTAAATCAGTAAAAACCAATCCACTAATTTTCAAGAATACCGGCCCTTCAGGCTATCGGTTAAGAACGGTCAATACTAATAAAAAACCTATATAAAGCGGATAATTACCATTGTACACTCCAGTTAGCACCCAATCGCCGGAGAATAATTTGCCAATCAGTATCGAAAACAGGCAAACAATTTACAGTTAGCTAATTGCTATTAAGTTTAGCTAACTCTATGGTAAACACCACGCACACCAGCTTTTGAAAATACAAACTGCCAAAGCTGAAGGTCACGCGCACGAAAAGCGCCCGCACAAGCCTGTAAGTAAAACTTCCACATGCGATAAAATCGTTCATCATAGCGCGCTTTCAATTCATCCCAGCCAGTATGGAAATTATTAAACCAAGCCATTAAAGTTTTATCGTAGTAAGCACCAAAGTTATGCATGTCTTCAACTAAAAACAGCTTTTCAGAGGCAGACGCAACCTCCTTTAGTGATGGTATCTGTCCATTAGGAAAGATATATTTATGTATCCAGGGGTCAGGGGTTAGATTAGATTCTAAACCGCCTATTGTATGGAGTAGTAAAAACCCATCATCCTTCAGGCATTTATTAGCTTGCTGGAAAAAAGTACGATAATTTTTACTCCCAACATGCTCAAACATTCCCAATGAAACTATGTGGTCAAACTTATCTTCTACCAAGCGATAGTCATTCTCTAAAATTTCAATAGGTAAATTTTTACAGCCTTCTCTTGCATAGGCTACTTGTTCACTTGATATTGTAATACCAGTAACTTTAGCTCCATAATTTTCTGCTGCGAACTTTGCAAAACTCCCCCAGCCACATCCTATATCCAACACATGTTGGCCTTCTTTGAGCTGAATTTTTCTACATACTAAATCCAGCTTTTTCTCTTGAGCTATTTCCAAATCATTAGTTTGTTTCCAATAGCCACAGGTATATGTCATTCTACTATCGAGCATAATCTCAAATAGTCGATTATCTAAATCATAATGATTATGAGCCACCTGCCTAGAACGGGCAAAATTCTGTAAATTGGTTAGCTTAGCCTGCAACGCAAGCATAAGAATCTTATATGGAGTTATCTTTTCACTAACATTGCTTCTCAAGATCTTACAAATAAATTGATCCACACTATGCGCATCCCACCACCCGTCCATGTAACCTTCACCTAAAGCAAGTGACCCTTCAGAGAAAATACGATCAATAAAATTATTGTTGTGTATTTTAAGGTCCCAGGGACGAGAACCTGATATATCGATATCAGTATGACTCAATATTTCTTCGAATTTACTGTGCAACTTATTCATTTTACAGAAGCCTCCAAATCCCCAACACATAATCAACTTTAGCAATATTAATCTTTATATCTCAAATAGATACCAATTAAAACCCTCTTTTTATATACTTCTCTTACTGTTAGCGCATTCGTTCACTAACGCTGCTTAAATCTTTTTTATACTTGCTTTATTGGTGGGCTTAAGTACTGAAATAGACTCTTCAGATATAGACTTTAAATGCAGGTCTCTCTGCGGATAAGGAATTTCAATATTATGTTGATGAAATTTATTCCATAAAATCAACAACACCTGACTCTTTACATTCGAACAACCGTTCATAGGATCTCGCAGCCATATTCTAATCTCAAGATCTACAGAGCTATCACCAAAGCCTTTTAATAAACATGCCGGTTTGGGAACCTTCAAAACTCGATCAACCTCTGCTGCTGCCTCAAGGCAAAGTTCAATCGCCTTATTAACATCTGTTTTATAGTGGACGCCGACAGGGATTCTTAGGCGTACATTTTCATGGCTGTATGACCAATTCTCCACCCGATTGATAATCATCTCTTCATTTGGTACAAGATGTTCAATTCCATCGCGCGTTATTACAGACACATAGCGTGCACTTAAAGTATCAACACGCCCATAGCTTCCTTCTACATTAATCGTATCACCAGGCTTTATTGATTTATCCAGTAACAAAATAAAACCGGAGATCAAGTTAGAGAAAATTTTCTGTAATCCAAACCCAATCCCCACGCCGATTGCACCACCGAGTACAGCAAATGCAGTCAGGTCTATCCCAACCGCACTTAAGCCAAAAATAAATGCCGCTGCAACTAATACAAATTTAAATGTTTTAGAAAGAAGCGCCCGCGCAGATGGCGTAATGTTACTACTGCTTTTAAGCACATTATCTACCAGCTTAATTAGCGCGAATGCTATCCATAAAAATATGGCGATTGAAAATAGCGAGGAAACAATTGCATACAAAGAAATGCTGGCTTGCCCTATATTAATTTTTGTTTTATCCAGGAATTCAACAACTGGAGACAAGTACCCAAGAATATTTAGTGCTGCAATTACCCAAATAACTGCACTTACGAAACGACTGATTAACGGGTTATCAATAAAAGACGAGCCAAGCCGAATAACAAACCATGCAATGGTCAGACTCATTGCGATGGATATCAACGGCCACGGTTGCTTTATAACAATGCAGATAACCGCGAAGAATCCCATCCATGCACACAATAGTAACGGGAAGATCAATCTTCTCAGTGTTGCAAATAAATATTTTTTAGAGCGGAATTGATAACTAGCTTCCCAGTCCAAAATATATGCACACAGCTTTCTAGATATGTATAGAGCAGCAAAAAATCCAGTCGCTACAACCCCCAACTCGACAAGTGATTGATAGCTAAATATTTCCTTATCAAGCAAACCTGCGACACGGTCAGTCGCTTTTTCAATAGCCTCGCCAGTCAACAGGTCATTTATTTTAAGGACTCCTTCAGGCATAAATTATCAACCAGCATTGTTACATCAATAGCGTTTTATAGCACAACTACTTCCCTGGCAATAATGAAAACCAGGGTGGCGCCAATAAACAATTAGAACCAATATTGGGGATAGCGCCGATACGAGGAAAAATTATTAATTAGTAGCGCAACGACCAACATTATCACAGCACCCGTGCCAATGGGCGTTAATACGTACATAATATCCCATTTCATGAATCTGGTCGCTACCAATAACAGCAATGAGTGCCGTTGCTCCACCTGGAGGATGCACGGTTCTTGTTAAGTGCATAAATATTAGTGCTAATGATACAGCAGAAGCTGCCGCGATCTCTGACTGAGCATTTAGCAGCAACGCACAAATTATTCCAATTATCGCTGATACAATATGCCCCCCTACCAGGTTGCGCGGCTGAGAATAAGGGCTATTAGGTATGCCATACAGAAGTACAGCACTCGCTCCAAACGAACCAACAAGAAATAGCGAATCAACAAAATGAAGTGGTTGATAGTGGCCAATATAGTAGATTAAATAAATCCCAATAAAAGCACCTGGCGCAGACCAAAATACTTCATGCCACGGTGCGCGAGCAGGTACCTGCTTCCCTCCACGCATTTTCCCCAAATAGGCTGAAATTAAATTCATTGTTGTTTAGCGTAACAACAATTAGTAAAAATGTTCAACCTTATCGCCAACTGCGACCACATCACCCACAGCATCCCAGCCAAGAATACGCGGAAATTTTTCTACTTGGTTTTTGGATGCGCGTATTTTGGTATCGACAGGGTTCACTGTCATCGCTTTCACCGCAACCAATAAATCCTTCCCTATTGCGACTGGTTTATCAACATCAACATCAACATCAACATCAACATCAACATCAAGCTAGAGATTGATCGTCTTCAATTGGTAAATATTTGTATAAACCGATAGCTTTCATTGTTAACACCTAACAATTTAATTGGATATGTTGCTTGCGAGAATATTTCATTAACCAGCCCGAAGAGGTCTAGAATAAACCTCCAAATAATATTAGAATCCTCTAATTATTAGCTATTTATGGTTTTCGCAACACCTTAGATATAGGCTAAGTTCGGATATCGTATTCCGAACGTATAAAATAATTAGTATGCTCCATAAATTTACCTGAAACCGCTATAATTTTATTTATGTTGTATTGTTTCTGGTGAGCCATCAAACTCTCCGCTCAAAAAAATAAATAACATTATTGTCAGGAGGCACAAAATAATGTTCGAAACCAATCCTTTTGCTGTACTTTCAGCATATATCTCCCCCGAGATCATGCAAGGCTACGTCATTCTTATGTTTATCTTCGTTATCGTCGGCACGATCCTTGATATGATGCATAAAAAGAGTGCGCAGTACTTCTTTGAAAATGCTGAAAAAGCTAAAAAGAATGCAAAACGTGCTGTCAGTGGCGGTGAAAAAGTATCCATGGCCGTTGCTACTGTCGCTAATGAGGTATTAACCTCAGGCGAATTCCAGAGTACACGCCGTCGCTTATCTCACCTATTAACAATGTATGGTTTCGTTATCTTTGTTGCCACGACAGCATGGTTAATTTTCGGTTACACGTCTCAAGGAACGACAGCACCTACTACATTGACAGCAATGTGGCATATTGGAGCGATCATGCTGTGCCTAGGC
Source organism: uncultured Gammaproteobacteria bacterium (assembly GCA_951812785.1). GTDB lineage: Bacteria > Pseudomonadota > Gammaproteobacteria > UBA4575 > UBA4575 > UBA1858. The sequence goes on along the minus strand of OX638335.1, from coordinate 739,607 downwards.
GGTTACTGGTTCTGGTTCTTCATCCGTGTTGATGTCGCGTCTGAAGGCGTAAAATGGTACAACTTCAACGGTCGAGGTGACATTTTCATTGTCTCTTTGCTCACTACTGGCTCTTTCGCATTGTTATGGTCAGGCACACCTGCCAGCGGCGGATTACTCAACGTGATTTTCTTTGTCTTGTTCATAACATCTAGCACGACATTGTTCAGCACCGTATTTTGGTCCAAATTTGCACATATGTTCTTTAAGCCTGCTGCTGCTTTCCAAAAGCGTACTACCAAAGCTGACGGTTCATATGAAAATCTGCCTGAAGTTGGCGAGCTTTCAGACCCTGCCATTCAGTCAAAATTCCCGGATATCCCAGAGTATATGGGCACTAATCCACCTAACATGGGGCAAGGTATCAAACGTGAAGCCCCAAGCCATTATTAATTTTTAAATTATTAAGAGAGATATATTATGCCTACTTTTGTATATATGACTCGTTGCGATGGTTGTGGACATTGCGTTGATATCTGCCCTTCAGACATCATGCATATCGACACGACTACCCGACGTGCTTACAACATTGAGCCAAACATGTGCTGGGAATGTTACTCCTGCGTTAAGGCTTGCCCACATAATGCTATCGACGTACGTGGATATGCCGACTTCGCCCCACTAGGTCACTCAGTGCGAGTGATCCGTGATGAAGAAAAAGGTGTGATTGCCTGGCGTATCAAATTCCGCAACGGCAAGAAAGACATGAATCTACTCGCGCCGATTACCACTAAACCCTGGGGAACAGCTATTCCAAATCTATCAGAAGAGTCTGCTCCTAGTAAGGATATGACGGATAGCCAATTACTTTTCAATGAGCCGAAATACATTCGCTTAGATGAAGGTGGTTTACATACACTTGAGTCTAACGGCCTGAAGATGAAAGAAGGAGTTTACTACTAATGGGTTACAAGACTGTTGTAGAAGATGACATTGATGTTTTGATCACAGGTGCTGGCATGGCCGGCACAGGGGCTGCTTTTGAGTCTAGATACTGGGGCAAAGACAAGAAAATTGTCATTGCTGAAAAAGCAAACATGGATCGCTCAGGTGCGGTTGCACAGGGGCTTTACGCGATCAACACATACATGGGAACCCGTTTCGGTGAAAACAATCCTGAAGATCACGTGCGTTATGCACGTATGGATTTAATGGGTATGGTTCGCGAAGATTTGCTATTTGATATGGCAAGACACGTAGACTCTGCGGTTCACCAATTCGAAGAATGGGGTCTGCCATTAATGCGTGATCCTAAAACCGGTGCCTACCAGCGTGAAGGTCGATGGCAGATCATGATTCACGGCGAATCTTACAAGCCTATCGTTTCTGAAGCGGCAAAGAAATCTGCAGATAAGGTGTTTAACCGAATTTGTGTGACTCACTTGTTAATGGACGAATCCAAAGAAAATCGTGTTGCGGGTGCGGTTGGTTTGAACGTACGTACTGGCGACTACCACGTATTCAAATCTAAGACAGTTGTTTGTGCTGCTGGTGGCGCATCCAACATCTTTAAGCCGCGCTCTGTGGGTGAAGGTGCAGGTCGTGTTTGGTATGCACCATGGTCGTCTGGCTCAGCCTACGGTTTGTTAATTGAGGCTGGCGCGAAAATGACACAGATGGAAAATCGCATTGTGTTAGCGCGTTTTAAAGACGGTTACGGTCCTGTCGGTGCCTATTTCCTTCACCTTAAGACATATACACAGAACGGTATTGGTGAAGAGTACGAATCAAAGTGGTTCCCTGAATTATCTAAGATGGTCGGTAAAGAATACCTAGATACAGAAGGCCAGCATTTATCTCATAAGCCTATTCCAACGTGCCTGCGTAACCATGCGTTCATTAACGAAGTCAATGCAGGTCGTGGTCCGATTCACATGGTGACCATGGAAGCATTCCAAGACCCTCATCTTGAAGAGATTGGTTGGCACAACTTCTTGGGCATGACAGTTGGTCAGGCAGTACTTTGGGCGTCTACAGACGTCGATCCTAAGTACGAGAATCCTGAGTTAACCACGTCAGAACCTTATGTGATGGGCTCACATGCGACCGGTTGCGGTGCATGGGTATCAGGTCCAGAAGATATCGCACCTGAAGAATATTTCTGGGGTTATAACCGCATGACGACTATTGAAGGTCTATTCGGCGCAGGTGATGCTGCCGGTGGTACACCACACGCATTCTCTTCAGGTTCATTCACAGAAGGTCGCCTGGCTGCTAAGGCTGCTTGCAAATACATCGATGATGGTAAGGCACAAGGTATCCAGGTTTCTCAACAGCAGATTGATAAGCGTGGTGAGCAAATCTTTAAACCGATGGAGCATTACAAGATTTACCGCAATGAAATCACTGCGGGTAGTGTTAACCCTAATTACATCAACCCACGTCAGGGTCTTGATCGCTTGCAAAAGTTAATGGACGAGTATGCAGGTGGTGTAACCGTCAGCTACATGACTAATGATAAACTGCTCAATATCGGCCTTAAGAAAATGAAAATGCTTGAGGAAGATTTAGAGAAAGTTGCTGCATCAGACATCCATGAACTACTACGTGCATGGGAACTGAAGCATCGTCAACTCTCTTCTGAGGCAGTGTTGCAACATACTTTATTCCGCAAGGAAACTCGCTGGCCTGGTTACTACTACCGTGGGGATACCATGAAGCTGGATGACCAGAATTGGCACGTACTAACCGTTTCACGTCGTGATCCAAAAACGGGTGAGTACACCATGGAAAAAGCGCCTTGCTATCATCTAGTAGGTGATGCAGAGGAAAAGGTTGCGTAAGTAGTCTTGGGAACAATAAGTAGTCTCAAGAGGCGTTCATTATTGAACGCCTCTTGTACTTCACAGCTTTATTTAAAAAAGACCAACAGCAAAACTGTTGGTCTTTTTTAGTTAATGATCTAAAAGGGGTCAGTACCCTTTAAAAATTTCCTTAGTGATTAATTTTATAAATTTAATTTAAAGGGCATTAAGGCAGCCTGGGTTTAACGGACAGTTCAAAAAAGAGACAATACTTTTAGAGGTGATCTATGTCAAAACGTCAAACGTATACCCGAGAGTTTAAACGAGAAGCGGTACGGCTTCTTGAGCAAAGTGATCAAACCACTGCTGAATTGGCCATTCATTTAGGCGTTCGTCGCAACCAGCTCTATAAATGGCAAGAAGAAGTCAACAAGCATGGTGTGGATGCTTTTCCAGGTTCAGGGCGCCGTGAAGAAAGTGAAGTTGTCCAGCTGCGGCGCGCACTTAAGCGTGTGAGGAACGCGACATTCTAAAAAAGGCCGCACAGTTCTTTGCCAAGGAACTCGAGTAAAATATGGCTTTATTCAAACTCATCGCTTTGTGTTTAGTATTAGTGCGATGTGCCGTGTGCTGAATGTGGGTAGCAGTGGCTATTACGACTGGCGTGATCGTAATGAAAGTCTACGTGCTCAGGAAGATCAAGTGCTCTTAGCGAAGATTCAGAAGATCCATGTTCAGTCCAAACATGCCTATGGTTACGTGAAAACTTGGAAGGCCTTGCACACTCAAGGTATTCAATGCGGGAAACATCGCGTGGCCAGATTACGCAGGCAACATCAAATCGAAACTAAACGCAGCAAGCATTTTAACATCACAACACGTTCTAAGCACCGTCATTGGATTGCACCAGATCATGTTAAGCGGATGTTTACAGCAGCACAGCTAAATCAAGTCTGGGCAGGTGATGTCACCTGTGTGCCGACACGGCAGGGATGGTTATATCTCGCCATTCTGCTCGACATGTATTCACGTAAAATCATTGGTTGGTCGATGTCGCGTCGCAACAATCAACCGCTTGTGCTGAATGCACTACAGATGGCGATCATACAACGGCAACCTGGTGCTGGTCTCATTCATCATACTGATCGCGGCCGACTCTATGCGGCTGATCAATATCGTGCATTGATGCAACAACACCATATTATCCCGAGTATGAGTCGCAAGGGAGATTGCTATGATAATGCGGTGTCAGAAACATTTTTTAGCACATTAAAGAATGAACTCATTCATGGGAGAAATTACACGACAAGAGAACAAGCAAAAAGTGATATCTTTGAATACATCGAATGTTTTTATAATCGTAAACGCATTCATCAAACGTTGAATTATCAAACACCGTTTGAATATGAAAATAATCATGCGTATGCTTAACTAATCTGTCCGCTTAACCTGGACTGCCTTATATTGACCCCTTTTAGGCTTAGAATGCTTATGAATATTATCGATAAAACAGATGAAGAAATCCTCGCCATCGCTAACCCGATGTGGGACGACCTCATCAAATACTCCAACGAAGGTGAATATGGAAAATTCATTCGCAACTTCTCTTATGACTTACTGATTGGTCTGAATGAAGTTGAAGTGGGTAAACAATTTGCTAAAAGCGAGCTGACAAGAAACCTATCTCCTGACTACGATTTCCTTGGCATTATTCGCCGCGGTGAGCACATCACTATTTTATATCGTGTCAGAAGCACCAAGAAAGAAGGCGAATGGCTCGGACGTTTTGTACTTGGCTACGAACGTGAAGAAATTAAAATTTTTGCTGCTGCAATTTTTTAATTGTCTGAATGAACTTAAGCCAGGAATAGACACATGAATGAAGCAACCAAAGAAGTGATCTTCGACGGAAAACTAGTTGAGTTGATATATAAAATTATTGATTCAAAAACCGAAGCCGTACTGACTTCGGTCGAATATCCCATTGGTTATATTCATGGTGTCACTGAAGCTTTCGCGCCACAGGTGACTGCCGCATTAACCGGCAAAGCGGTTGGTGACTTCATTGATGCACCAATTGACTGCAACAAACTCTATGGCCCTCGCGATGAGTCACTCGTGTTCACAGACAACATCGAAAATGTCCCCGAAGAATATCGTGAAGTGGGCATGAATATTTTAATGGAAAACGATCAAGGCCAAACCAAGAGTTTCCTTGTGACAAGAGTCGATGAAAAATCAGTGACCATTGATGGTAATAACCCTCTGTGTGGTCGAGAAGTTATTTTTAAACTCGAAATTCTCACTGTGCGCGATGCAACAGAAGAAGAGATTGAAGTAGGCGGCCCTGTTAATGCTGATCCAGATATCAGTGAGATTGTAGGGACAAACCAACGCGTAGAGCCTATTAATAAATTTTAGTGCTGATAGTTTATTACTATCAGATTTTAGAGTTTATTAGGGTCAGGCTCGAATTTAATTAACCATGAATTCGAGCCTGACCCTAATAAAGACGGAGTAACATCTTGCCTCACAATTTATATGCTGAAACGCTGTTAACCCCAGGGTTGGATGTGCCAATGGTATGGCGATTCCAAAACAAAGCTGACCACATTATTAGCCTATTAGATAGCGATTCACCCGTGTGTAAAGCACTCACTCAAGCCATTGATCGTTATGGTGATACTTTCTTTGAGTTATCTCCAAATAAAGAAACACTGATTGAATGGGCCAACTCACAAAAAACACTAGTGGATACCGCTGATGTTAGAGAACTAAGATTAGGCGGAGCACATGTTTTTCAGCAAGCCATTGAACTGTTTCAGGGTTTGCAGATGATGGTTGAAAGAGAAGATGACCCCGCCAGATGGTCTGCGATTCATCATAATATTGGCGACATCATGGGTTTCATTGGGCAGCGCAGTGGTAGCTCGCACTTTCTTGAACAAGCAGCCATGTCTTATGAACTCGCATTAGAAGTGCGCACCCTTGAAGACATGCCCTACGACTGGGCAAGTACTCAATATAGCTTAGGTGTTGTGATGCAAACACTTGGGCAATTAGAAGACGACACAGGGTTTTTAAAACAGGCGGCCGATATATTCAAACAAGCATCAACCGGCTTAAAGAGAGAACAACATCCAGATGACTGGGCAACAGCATTATGTAGTGTTGGTAATGTACTTTGCTTGCTGGGCACACATCGTAAAGGTGCACGAACACTGGAGCAATGTGTTGTGGTTATGCGTAATGCCATGGCAGAACGCACTCCAGACAAATCAGCTTATGGCTGGGCAATTACACAAAACAATCTGGCTGTGGCACTACAAGCACTAGGCAAACACGAAGAAGACATTCAATCCCTTGAAGAATCTATTCCCATTTATGATGCCACCTTAAAAGCATTAGTCAAGGATGATGTCCCTATGATGTGGGCCATGGTCAGTGCTAATCGCGCTTCAGCGATGCATGCCCTGGCCGCTGAGTCAGACTATGTCGACATGGCACTCAATGCTGCCACTGAATTTGACAAGATTGCTGAATTGTTTGCCGATGTGGAATTGACTCGTTATCAACAACTGGCTGAAGAACGAAGAGATGAGTCAGAGAAATTAGCCAAATTACTTCAAGTGTAATGTGCTTTGAATGACCTGTCTTTGTACAGGAAAAATATACCCACAAAAAAGATCATGACCTCCTGCACTGTATCATAAGGGTTATTATTAGAAACCATTTAATCGCAACTAGCACCAACGTGTATCCCATTGATTAAGGCCTACTCCCAACGCTTAATGCCTCCTTATTCGGGGCAAATGCAAATTGTTGAATCTGATCGCACTCGTGCAATTACACTCGACAGCCAAACCTGGGAAATACAATTTTACATTCAGCAAATAATTCATCAGATTCAAGCATCAGCGAGCAAAATGTTAAATGTTACTTTCGAGTCGCGATGATCAAAGACAGTGATATTCGTCAAAAGACATTGGCTTCATTACATAATCAAGAAAAGAAACCAGACATCAACCAAAGCACAGATGAAAGTGTTGATGAGCGCATAATGGAATTAATAGAATACTTGTTCGATGCCAAATTACCCTTTCCGGCGACAGATGTATTTGAGTACTGGTTACTTGATGGTAAAGACTAGTCACCATTAGCATTAATCTATTCTTGTACTGAAGAGAGCCAAAAGAAAACGTTCCCAGAACGTGCAGAATGGATAGCATTACCTGCGGCTGTCATGCCAATAGACCGATCTGAAGAGGAAATATCTCGCGAGTATGCACCCATTAATTATCAACTAGAGCGCTTAGTTGCCGAACACGCTGGTTTTTATGCAAAAGCATAATGGTTTGCTCGACATAGCTCATCAGATGAATTTTTCCCTTCTTTACTGTTAAAAGAGGGCTGGCAAGACAGTGAAAATACCGAACTATGCCAACGTTATTTGCAGCGTCAGTCTCCTCGATTATTAATGCTTCATGGGCTAAAGCTGGAGCAACGAACTCAGCTGGAAATCAATGCGCGTAAATATGCGCTGGAGGTAGAGCGCTTTTACAAACTTTATCCGGAAATCGCAGATCAGGCATTAATAGATGCGATACGGGTCGAAGCCAGATTACGTAGCGCAACCGAAGGGCAACCAGCAATACATAAGCGTAGAGATGGAATTCACTATCTCTAATTATTCATTAAAAACCTAAAAGCCAATACTGCAATAACAGGAACGTTGTATTATGCAAAATTAGACACAAGAGGATATTTTAATGCCACAATTTATGTTCGTTTATCTTGGGGGTGATTACCCCACCAACCCTGAAGAGGGGAAAAAACACTTCGAGAAGTATCAACAATGGCTAGCCAATTTAGGCGATGCAGTGATTAGCCCTGCAATACCATTCAAAGATACGCATACAGTTCATCCCGACGGCAAAACCGAACCAGGAACGACTACACTAATGTCGGGGATGAGTATACTGAGATTTGAATCCATGCAAGCTGCACTTGACGCAACAAAGTCATGTCCATTTCGAGAAATCAATGGCACATTGGAAGTCTCTGAAATGATTGATATGACCGAAACTCAACATTAATCACTATGACGCACAAGCTCACTCAAAAACATTTACTGCACGGCACTCAAGAGTTTGAGCTGAGAGACGATGTCATTAAAGTTAAAATCAATAGCTTACTGAAAGGTAAAAAAGAATTGGATATCGATTTGGCTATTCTCAACCCGGAACCTGTTATTAGTAAAACACATCTGCACTTCCATAGCCGTGTGAAGTGCGGCCCATTAATATCTCTTTACTTAAACAAGCCTAACGCAGAAAAATTCAATGCCTTTGTTGATGCCGTCAAAAAAGAAGCAAAAGCAGAATTTGATGTATTTTCTGGGCTGAAAAAATAACACATATCGTTGGCATTTCCTGATAAGTAATCAATCTTTAAATAACATGAGCATCAAACTTACGCAAAATTATCTACTTAAACCTACTCATGAATTTGAGGTAGACGACGACCAAATTAACATTCGCATCAAGTCACGCTACAAAGAAGAAATGCTTAGCGTCACATTAGCAGTGCTCAACCCAGAGCCGGTCATTACTAAAACACATTTGGAATTCGTCAGCCGTGTCAATGGCGAACCATTAGTGTCGTTGGCTTTATCTAAGCCCAACGTGGCTGAATTTAATGATTTCGTTAATAAGGTTAAGGAAAAGGCGTTAGAAGAATACAATTCTATTTCTGGGATTAATGTTGTCACTAAGTCTGCTGAGTTAAATAACAATTCTTTCCAGGAACCCCCTGAGTTTAGCGAGCATTCCCCTGCGGATATCAGCAGCGCTAAAAAAGTTGATGTGGCCAGCATCAAACATTCCATTAACATGCTGAAAACCTATGTTGACAATGAAGACATCAAACCTTTTATCTCTGCATTAGAGTCACTACAACAAGCACCACAAGATCACTCAAAACTCGTTGACGTAGCGACTATTTTTGACAAACTGGAAACCAGCCAAGGCGCAGTATTAACCTATGCTCCTTACATTATTTTAATGTTGTCTGATAATCCTTTTGGGGATTGAGCCTCGTTTGCGGCAATTGATAACTCAAAAGCGATCATTCAAGTATTCAATCATTTCTTACATACAGACGTTGGATCACTATTCTTAGACTTCCTGTACCCAATGAGACCGCCAACTATTCCAAGCACTGGCGCTGCAACAACCAATATCAATCTCCCCATAATCCCTTGTGACATCGCATCTTGCCCTAATCCACTATATATAATTGGCACCACATATAAAATAATCAGCGTTAAAATTCACGCAGCAATAATCCCTATCATTAAACCAAATAATATATAAGAATGTTTTCATGATTCTAATTAGCCTAGCCATTATCGAACGCTTTCAGCTTAACGGCTGAGATCACTCATTACATCAACCAAGAATTTTATATGACACTATTTAAATATTCCTTAAGTATATTTTCATATAAATCAATCCCGAGTAATTGCTTCTGATCTTTAGTCATTATATTTATGGCGACAATTAAATCTTCTGCAATTGCTTTATGTTTTTTTATGATGCTAATCGGGGATACATATATCTTAATTCCAAATGCAATATTTTCTGTGTTTTTTAATTTTCTAAATGATTGTCTTTCAGTTCTCAGAAATAATTTTTCCTCAATATTATTTATATTTAGACCTTCAATATGATTGCCCAGATTATAATTGTTTAAAAAAAGCGACAGATCTGGATTTACTGTTAAAAACCAATTAGACCGCTGGAAATAATCATCAACTTTCAAATTGGCAAAAAAATGCCTAATCATTCTGCCAATTTTGTCCTCTAGATTTGGAATGGGCGCATGTACATCCTTTAATGGTTTGCCCATTTTTTCCGACAACTCCCAATAAGTGGGGCTACATACAGAGGCTGCGGTAAGGCAATAATCATCACTGTATTTTTCTAACAAGCAAAAATCATCAGGCACTAAATAACTGATAAGTTCTAATGGCGCATGCTTATACATTGACAATTCATATTCACTATTATCGGCATGACTGATAACTGTACCTTCACTAATGGCAAATAAATCACTTTTATATTTGGCAATATATAAAAGTACACTATCTAAAAGCTCATTTTGTGCAGCTTCACTATTACCCATGCATTGAATAACACGGTTTTTTTGTTGCAGAATTAAGCTTTTCTTTTCTGATATTCTTTTTGAAAAATCATCCTCATAATAAATCCATTCAGAAGCAGGAATTGCAGACAAACCAAGTCGTAAACGATTTTTTGACCCATTAAATGGATAGTGTTTAACAACAGACATTGAAATTAATTATGAGTGATAGCTAGATAAATTTTTCAGATATTTTGATTCAACCAATTCAAACTCTAGCATGCCTAGTAATCCACTCCTGGATAAATAAACGAATATTAAATGCCCTACTTAAAGTTGTGATCTTAACTCTGGTATTTATTCTTAAACAACTTAATCATTCGATAAAACTAGTGTTCTTTCATTGGACTTTTCACTAAATATATACCCATACGTTCTTTTTGCACTGTCATCCAGTCTTGCTTGTAACGTTCATTACCCGTCAGAAAGTCAATCTCTGAGACTTTGTCAGTATCAATCACATAACGCATTAAGTAATGAGTCAAAATAGACTCAGGCGAATAAATTTTCCAACGCTCATCATAGGCGAGCCTGTATATGCTTGCTTTGCCATGAACGACAAACCATATCTGAGCTGCTACCGGATTTTCTTCGTTATATAAAACAGCAAGTCGCAACCATCCTAGTCTCGCGAATTTCTTCACAATACTCGGTGTGAAATCAGTAAAAAATTCATTCGCTTTCCAGCTCGCCTGATACACCATTTGATAATCTTCCAATGCACGATCAATATTTTCTTTGTCATATAGCCGAATTTGATAAAGGTGCTCTCGTTCAAGTTTACGATGCTTGCGCTTAATCATATTATGAATATTGGCGGGCCGTTCATTCATATATTCACCGAATGATTGACCGTTCACTGGGTGACTCCAATTGTAAAAGCGAAAGTAGCTTTGGCGAGTGAATCCGCATGCTTCCATGCGTTGATACAAACTCATCAAATTGTCATCATTGGCATCAATGGGTTCGAGTTGAATAGCATTTTCGTCCATTTTAGATAACCCCTGCGCTAAACAGCTCATGATGTCATCACGTGAATCATGCTCCGAGACCAGAACTGAAAATAAAGTAGTGAAATGATTACTTAAGGAACGCAGGCCATCTTGTGGGCTTTTCAATAATGGCAAGATAGCTAAAATAGTCTCATCCTCTACGACACATAACAGTAATATGGATTGATGCTCGGTCAATGCATGCTGCGTTAGGCTCTCAAGCCGAGTACGTGAAAAAAATAATGAGCGCTTCTCTACTTCAGCAAAGAGCATATTGGCATTATCAGGCAGTTGTTCCCATTGGCGGTAAACGACGAATTCCATTGATTAGTTAACTTTATATTCTGGCTATTGCTATATCGTCGGGAATACTCGCACAAAAAGGTTAAATATTAACCGATACTCCCACCCAAGGTGTACTTGCTCTGTCCAAATTACACCTAATACCACTTCGTTATAGATATATTTTTGCTATGCATAAGGAGATTGTGTCATCCCATGGTGCATTTTTGTTACAATCCTTGGCTCGAATTATCCCTATTTTTACGCAAAAAGGTGCTTTATGAGCGATGCAAAAAAAACCAGATCGAAAGTCCCAGAAGGTGAATCTCGTTTTCTAAAAACGACTCAAAAACAAGCAGATGAAAAGGGCTACGTTGGTTATAACACTACCTGGACTCCGTTCCAGAAAGAAGTAGAGTACAAAACACCAAAACGCCCATAAGCTTTCAAATAGCCGTGTAAGTATTCTTGCTCACACGGCTATTGCTCTACTTATTCAGCAGGCGTTCTAGTATAAGTTCTATTTTTCGGCAACACCCCTCTCACACCACCTCTAGGATCTTCTACATCCCCTTCATATCTAGGAATCAGATGGATATGTGTATGCGGGACTGATTGACCCGCCGCCTTACTCACATTAATACCTATATTATAAGAATCAGGCTGATGGTTTTTCTCCACCATTTCCTTAGCTAAATGCACCAAGGCCCATAACTCTGCAATTTCCTTTTTAGTGCAATCAAAATAATTTGGTACGTGCCGATTAGGGATAATTAACATATGCCCTGGAGACGCCGGATATTTATCCTGGCTAATGAAACCCAATTCACCTTGATGTATTAAATCAAGCCGACGACAAAAAATACAATCTGAAGACATAAAAATACTTAAAGATATCCAAAACGGAAAATCTTTATCCTTAGTAATATTGAAAGACAAATAACAGAACTCATTGATGATTTGTTTACCAATTCAAGGCTCACCAACAGCATAAATATTATATAACACCTACATTAGAGGGACAGCATAATGCGCGACTAGCGCTATCATCAATTTAAAACTCTTCCGTGATTTATTAGCTTTACGGTTCTTTTACATTACTAACGTTATTGCCCGCATTGCAAATTTACCAATCAAGGCTCTAAAATACACATTCAATCTAGCTCCCAATCTCGGAGGATAAACAAATGGCAGAATTATTAGTCGGCGTTAACTTAACTGCAGTGATTGTTAGTTTTGTGTTGTCATTTTTGCTTGGTTGGCTTTGGTTTAGCCCCAAATTCTTTGGCTTAAAGTGGGCGAATGGTGTCCCCGGCATTTCAATGGATGGCGATTGCAAACCCCCTGCACTGGCGATGACGACACAGGCACTGGGTGCATTTGGTCTCGCTTGGCTTTTTGGTATTCATGCATTTCATGGCACATTAGCCACGATGATTCTCATCATTATTACCTTGATATGCTTGATTATTAGTAATGGTAAGTTTGCTGATAAAAGTAATATCTCGGTCGTTGTAGAAACAATCTACATTATTGCTATGAGCATTATCATGTATACCTGCCAACAAATATTGTGAATGAACTAATCTGATATACACAGCGAATAAATTTAAGCACGCTTTACAACTCAAAAGGATCACATGTCTAAAGAAAATAGTCACTGCCTATGTGGCGCAGTCAATATCACCGTAAATAACCTCAACAACAAAGTAGGTGCATGTCATTGCGGTATGTGCAGAAAATGGGCGGGCGGGCCTTTTATGACTATCGATTGTGGCAGCGACGTCACCTTTGAAAGTGAAAACAAAGTATCTATATTTAATTCTTCAGAATGGGCTGAACGTGGTTTTTGTAGCTAGTGTGGAACACATTTGTTCTATTGAGTAAAAGCGAATAATCAATATTTTGTACCTGCTGGTCTATTTAAACACAATGAAAACTTTATTTTCGATCACCAAGTGTTTATTGATAAAAAACCCGCTTATTATAATTTCTCAAACGATACACATAACATGACAGAAGCTGAAGTCTTTGTTGCATTTGGCACAGCTGATAATTAATTAGGAAAATACAAAACAGTCTCAGTATTTTCACTCCCAATCAGTTAATACTATTTTACCAATCGCACTGCCCTGCTCTATCAATGCGTGCGCCTTACGGAGATTATTTGCATTAATCGGTCTGATCACTTCATTCACCGTTGTGACCAACTGATCATTATCAATTAGCTTCGCAATCACATTCAGTAGTTTTTGTTGTGCAATCATATCTGGCGCTTGATACATGGAACGAGTAAACATGAATTCCCAGGAAAATGTGGCTGCTTTGCTTTTTAAAGCATTCAAATCAACCGGTGATGTGGTTTCAACAATCGAACATATTCCACCCTGTGGCGCAATGATTTCTGCTATCGCTTTCCAATGTTGATCCGTGTTGTTTAAGCAAACAATATAGTCAACTTGCTTGAAATTTTGTTCTGCCAGTTCTTCAGTAAGTGATCGACGATGATTAATCACATAATCTGCACCCAGCTTGATACACCAGTCACGTGACTCGCGACGTGAAGCGGTCGCAATTACATTGAGCTTAGCCACTTTGCTCGCCAGCTGAATCGCAATAGACCCGACACCACCCGCACCACCGATAATTAATATCGTTTTACCAGCATCATCCCCCTTATCCGATATTCTCAGTCGATCGAACAATGCTTCCCACGCCGTAATACCGGTCAAGGGTATTGCCGCCGCTTTAGCATAGTCTAAGCACACAGGCATATGGCCAACAATGCGCTCATCCACCAACTGATATTCACTGTAACTCCCTGGACGGGTTATATCGCCTGCATAATAAACTTGGTCACCAATATGGTAATGCTCTACTTGATCACCTATCGCGACCACCTCTCCAGCAGCATCCCAACCTAATACACGCGGCAACTCTTCCACTTGATCTTTAGGTGCACGCACTTTGGTATCAACTGGATTCACCGCAATGGCTTTTACTGCTACCAGTAAATCCTTACCTGTCGCCACAGGTTTTTCGATCTTAACATTTATTAAAGATTGTTCATCTTGTATAGGCAAGTATCGATATAAACCAACTGCTTTCATGATTAGTGACTCCAAAAATTTAGCAATGCATTACATATCGTTTTGCAATGCGTCAATTTGATCAAGAATAAGTATGAATTTATTTCCAAACTCTGTTAACTGATATTCCACTCTAGGTGGCACTTCGGGGAAGATAGTTTTTTCCAGAATTCCATAGCGCAACATTTTATTAAATCGCTCGTTAAGCACCTTGGTAGAAATGCCTTCAATAGAACGTTGAATTTCGCCCGGCCGAACAATGTCACTTTTAACTGCTTCTATCACAGACAAAGACCATTTACAGCCAACAATGTCTTCCACCATGCGTGATACCGTAATTGATGAATTATTTTTTTTATCTTGATTTTCCATAATTTACACCATTTAGTAAGTACCTATCTAAAAAGTGCTTACTTGTTCGTAACCTTTGCTTCCCTTACTTTATCCCTAAATTCATTACGATAACAGAATATATCAGGAGCCAGCCATGAAACAATTAACTAAAAACTTACTCACTGCCATTAGCATAAATTTTTTTATATTTGCATCAGCTTATTCAGACTCAAACATTGAATATCCCAGTGATTACAGACATTGGACACACGTCAAAAGCATGGTGATACATGAAGGTCATCCACTTCATTCATCATTCGGCGGCATACATCGCATTTATGCCAACAAACCCGCATTGGTCGGTTATCAAACTGGTACCTTTCCAGAAGGATCTATCATCATCTTTGATTTATTAGCTATTTCCGACAGCGACAATTCTATTACTGAAAAAGACAGAAAAGTACTCGGCGTAATGATGAAAGATTCAGAAAGGTTTCTGGAGACATCAGGATGGGGATTCGAAGGATTTGGTTCTGGCGACGCTAACAACACTGTTGTTGGCGATAATTATAAAGAGGCATGCTATCAATGCCATACATCACAACAAGAGAAGGATTATGTGTTTAGCGAATGGAAAGATTAACAAATATAAAAATATACCAAGTACATACATCTACTTGTGTGCACTACGAGCTTTCGACTTTTCTATCCACACAAATATGCGCAACAACACGAGAGATATCACTGCAAACCCTAAACCTTGGCTCAAATAGCCAGCAAATATATTAATTATACCGATTGCTCCCAAGGCTACGATACCAACCAAAACAAAGGTATTTGTATATCGATTAATCGTTGATACAGTGGTTTCTGAAGCCATGCATCCATACTAATAATCTTATCTGTAACAGTCCGAGTAGTGGAACTCAAAAATAACTAATGAAACGAACCTGGTTCTCAAAATTAAGCAGCACTTACTTTAATTTAGTGAATAAGTTAATACTCATTCGACACCCGTCACCCATGAAATATACAGCGCCAGCAAATATAGCAATCCGTGAATAGCAACCGCCAAAATAAAAGCAACAATGACAAATTTTTCTATACTATTACTTTTAGCATCACGCTCTAAATTTTTACTACTCTGAATACCGACAAATGAAGCAAGCACACTCTTGACTACCTGCCAATTTGATAATTTATTGTCTTCCATGTCACTCAATCTTCTACACAAGTTTATACAACAACCAGAATTACCTGGAAGACAATACCTAGAATTTTATAGCATTAAAACTTACCTTAAAGGATATAAGCTTCTCAAAACCATCAAAGAAAGATAGATATCACCTGAGACATAAAGTCACCTAAAGTGACTTCGAGAAATCAGTACCTGCTTTTTTTATTGCCGATGGAAAGGCGTTAACCTCTTAACAAATGTACGCCATACTCAGCGCACTTCAATACTCCTTCTATTACCCTTCAAATGGCTTATTAAACTATTCTTAATTTGCATAATAATGCAATTTACCATATCAAAATATCTTCAAATTCCATAGACTTTCGCCTACTTTATGAAATCAAAATTCGAGCTTATCTCTAACTTACCCAGTAAGGTTTTATGCACAGGGCAGCGATCTGCCACTTCCATTATATGTAATAGTTCAGACCCGATCTGACAATTAGCAATCCACAAGGGTTGCAAAAGCGAGAGTTACCCGTTTTGATAAAGGTGTTGAAATCTTTAAATCAAACCAAAAAGGCAGGTAACTCTCATGCTTCATACTAACAATCCAATCATTAAACACAAGGCGGGCTTGCTCAACTTAGCAGAAGAACTGGGCAACGTATCTAGCGCCTGTCAAGTCATGGGGGTGTCGCGAGACACATTCTATCGTTATCAACAGCGGGTTGAAGAAGGTGGCATTGACTCACGGATTGACAAGAGTCGTAGAACAGCCAATAGTAAAAACCGTGTGGATGAACCCACAGCACATGCAGTGGTTACGTCAGCGATTGAACAGCCCGCGGTTGGGCGACATCGAAGCAGCAATGAACTCCGTAAGAGAGGTGTGTTTATCGCTGGTAGCGGTGTGCGTTCCGTTTGGCTGCGCCATACTCTAGAGCACTTCAAGAAACGACTCAAAGCACTCGAAGAAGAAATTGCCAAGGAGGGCATTATCTTAAGCGATGCACAGATCGCCGCCCTTGAGAAACAGGATGACGAGGCCTGTGGTGAGATTGACACGGCACATCCTGGTGACTTAGGCCACCTCAAAGGTGTTGGTCGGCTATACCCGCAAACGTTCGTAGACACCTACAGCAAGATCGCCTTTGCGGCACTCTACACGACTAAGACGCCGATTACCGCCGCAGACCTACTCTTTGATGAGGTGCTACCGTTTTTTGAAAAGCATGCCTTGCCGATGCTACGTAGTTTAACGGACAGAGGCACAGAATATTGTGGGCACGTGGAGCATCATGACGATCGGTGATACCTGGCCATTAACGACATTGATCACCGCAAACCCATGGCATCTCTGAATGAGTTTTATCAAATTACCTTCAGGAAAAAACGGTACTCAACCAGGGAGGATTGACCAAAAGATCAAGACAACTGGATAGAAACTGATCACAATGAACGCACTCATCAAGGCAACATGGGCGATGGTAGAATACCCATGGACAGGTTAATGGATGGTAAATTGATTTGGGCTGAAAAGAATTTAGCTCACATCTAAACTGACAGACTCCTATCAATAACCGGTAACGGTACGATCAGGTCTGAGCTACTACAACTGGAGATAGTAAGTCACTAGCACCCATTAAATATTCATCAACACCTTTCGCCGCAGAGCGCCCCTCAGCAATCGCCCAGACAATGAGACTTTGGCCTCGTTGCATATCACCTGCAGTGAATACACCGTCAACATTCGTCATCCAATTTTTATCTGCAATGACGTTGCTACGCGCATCTAACTTGAGCCCCAACTGCTCTAACATGCCAGGTTTCTCTGGGCCAACAAACCCCATCGCCAAGAAAACTAAGTCACAAGGTATTATTTGATTACTACCCTCTACTTCAGCAAATTGCATACGCCCATCAATATTTTTCATTTCAACAGTCACCAGTTCTAACTCTTTTACATTACCGTTCCCATCATCAATAAAACGTTTTGTTGAAACCGAGTAAACTCGATCAACACCTTCTTCATGCGCAGAAGCCGTTCTGAATATACGTGGCCATTCAGGCCATGGGTTATCTTGCGCACGCATCTCAGGAGGTTTCGGCATGATCTCTAACTGATGCACCGTCTTTGCACCTTGGCGATTCGCAGTCCCTAAACAATCAGCACCGGTATCACCACCACCGATAATTACAACATTTTTATCTTTTGCATCAATAAAATTACTTGGTTTACTATCACCTTCACATAAGCGATTTTGCATTGGCAAATATTCCATTGCTTGATGAATACCTTTTAATTCTCGACCCTCAACAGGAAGATCGCGCCGATCACAAGCGCCACCTGTTAGCATTAATGCATCGAAATCTTTTCTCAACTCATCAACGGAGACATTGTCACCGACATGCGCATTGGTATTAAAGGTCACACCTTCTGCTTGCATTTGTTGCATACGTCGATCAAGGACTTTCTTTTCCATTTTAAATTCAGGAATACCATAACGCATTAATCCACCAATGCGATCATCACGCTCAAACAAAGTGACATCATGTCCTGCACGTGCAAGCTGTTGTGCCGCCGCCATCCCTGCAGGCCCAGAGCCGACGACAGCGACTTTCTTACCTGTTTTTACTTCCGCAATTTGAGGTTGAATCCAACCGTTTTCCCAAGCTTTATCTATAATAGAAAGCTCAATTGCTTTTATATGCACTGGATTATCGTTAATGCCTAACACGCATGACCCTTCACAAGGAGCAGGACAAAGCGTTCCGGTAAATTCTGGGAAGTTGTTTGTGGCATGTAGGCGCTGAATAGCAGTTTCCCATTGCTCACGATAAACAAGATCATTCCAATCAGGAATTAAGTTCCCCAGTGGACAGCCTTGATGACAAAATGGGATACCACAGTCCATGCAACGCGCCGCTTGACCTTTCAATGTTTCTGCTTGCCACGGCGCCATGACTTGATTCCAATCCAGCAAGCGTTTCTCAACAGGACGATAAGGTTGCGCCCCTCTTTCTACTTCCAGGAACCCCGTTACTTTACCCATGTGCAGCCTCCATTACAGCTTCATCCACTGAAGTTCCCTCTGCTTTTGCACGCTTCATCGCTTCCAATACACGTTTATAATCTCTAGGCATTACTTTAATGAATTGCCCTTGATAATTTAACCAGTCATCTAAAATCTTTTTAGCTACTGTGCTTTTAGTGTATTCGACGTGTTTAGTTAAAAGCCCTTTAACCAAATCAATATCTTCCTCTTCAACCAATTCTTCTATACCTATATCACTTTGGTTGCAATTACTATCAAACGTCTCTTTATCATCAAGAACATAAGCAACCCCACCAGACATTCCGGCAGCAAAGTTTCTACCTGTTGAGCCTATCACCACAACATTACCACCAGTCATGTACTCACAACAGTGGTCACCAACACCTTCAACAACCGTATCAACACCACTGTTACGTACCGCAAAACGTTCACCGGCAATACCGCGTATATAAACCTCACCTGATGTCGCACCATACAAACAAACGTTACCAACAATAATATTTTCTTCTGCAACAAAACTTGAATGTTTAGATGGGAATACAATTAATTTAGCGCCGGACAATCCCTTACCGAGATAATCATTAGCATCACCTTCTAATGTCATCGTGACTCCTTTAGGGACAAATGCACCAAAGCTCATACCTGCTGACCCATTAAAATGTGTCCGCACAGTATCTTCTGGTAAACCTTCGCCGCCGTAACGCTTGGTAATGTGATAACCAAGGATAGTACCGACGCTACGATGTGTGTTTTGTACCGGGAGAATAATGTCGACTGCTTTACGCTCCTCTAATGCTTCTTTGCACTGAGGTACTAATGCAGTCATATCAAGTGATAATTCTAAACCGTGGTCTTGCTTGTTAATGCAGTACAAATCGGTACCTGCATGAGGTGTTGGCTTATGAAGTATCATTGAAAAATCTAAACCTTTCGCTTTCCAGTGATCCACTGCTTTCCTCATATTGATTGCTTCAACTTGACCAATCATTTCATCAATGGTTCTAAATCCAAGCTGTGCCATATATTCACGCACTTCGTCCGCAATAAACTTAAAGAAGTTTTCAACAAACTCAGGTTGACCACCGAATTTTTTGCGCAATTCTGGGTTCTGCGTTGCCACACCGACTGGACATGTATTCAGATGACATACACGCATCATAATGCAACCCATAACAACCAGAGGTGCAGTAGAGAAACCATATTCCTCAGCGCCAAGTAGTGCTGCAATAATCACATCACGCCCTGTTTTTAATTGGCCATCTGCTTGAACCACAATGCGATCACGCAAACCATTTTGCACTAGCACCTGCTGTGTTTCTGCAATCCCTAATTCCCATGGCAAACCTGCATGTTTCAAGGAGTTCATTGGTGATGCCCCCGTGCCGCCATCATAACCAGACACTAGAACGACATCAGAATGCGCTTTAGCAACACCTGCTGCGACAGTCCCCACGCCTACTTCAGCCACCAACTTCACATGCACACGTGCTTCAGGGTTAGCGTTCTTCAAGTCATAAATGAGCTGAGCAAGATCTTCAATAGAATAAATATCGTGATGTGGTGGTGGTGAAATTAAACCTACACCTGCCGTTGAATGGCGTACTTTAGCCACCCACGGATACACTTTAGTTCCCGGCAGCTGACCACCTTCACCAGGCTTAGCGCCCTGCGTCATTTTAATTTGAATATCATCTGCATTCACTAAATATTCGCTAGTCACTCCGAATCGACCAGAAGCCACTTGCTTAATAGCACTGCGACGCAAATCCCCATTTTCATCTCTTGTAAAACGATCTGGGTCTTCGCCACCCTCACCGGTGTTTGAACGACCGCCAATGCGGTTCATTGCAATCGCTAATGTTTCATGCGCCTCTTGGCTAATTGAGCCATAAGACATTGCCCCAGTAGAAAAGCGCTTCATAATGTTTTCAATCGGCTCAACATCTTCTAATGGAATTGGCTTTCTTTCTGAGTTCAGCTCAAACAACCCACGTAAAGTCGCCAGATTCTCATTCTGGTTATCAACCTTATCTGTATACTCTTTAAATATCTCGTATTGTCCAGTGCGTGTTGCATGTTGTAACTTAAATACTGTTTCAGGATTAAATAAATGGTATTCACCATCACGTCGCCACTGATACTCCCCCCCCCATTGTAAATCAGGCGCTTTCGATGGACGTTCTGGATAAGCATTGTGATGACGCACACTCACTTCAGCGGCTACTTCTTCTAAGCCAATCCCGCCGATGCGCGAAGCTGTCCAAGTGAAATATTTATCAACGAACTCTTTATTCAATCCAATCGCTTCAAATACTTGTGCCCCACGATAAGATTGCACCGTAGAGATTCCCATCTTCGCCATAATCTTAGTCAGTGCTTTATTCACACCTTTAATAAAGTTTTTAACTGCTTTGTCATGTTCCATTTCTGGAATATGACCTTTACCAATTAAGTCACCCAAGGATTCAAATGCAAGATATGGATTCACCGCACCTACGCCATAACCAATTAGCACGGCAAAGTGATGCACTTCACGAGGCTCACCAGACTCAAGAATTAATCCAATCCTGGTGCGAGACCCATTACGAATTAAATGATGATGCACGCCAGCAGTTGCCAGCAACGCAGGTATGGCTGCATTGTTTTGATCGACACCACGATCCGATAAAATAATATTGGTATTGCCTGCTGCGATAGCTGCATCTACTTGCTTACATACTGTTTGTAGCGCCTGATCTAACCCTCTGCCGCCTTCTGCAACAGGATATAAAATTGCAACCGTCGCAGTTTTCAAGCCAGGTAAATCCACATCACGAATACGTGCAAGTTCTTCGTTAGTTAACACAGGCGAAGATAATTTGATTTGTCGACAGCTCTCTTCTGTCGACTGAAGTAAATTTTTCTCTGCACCGATAGTAACAGCTACTTGCGTGACCAGCTCTTCACGAATGCCGTCCAAGGGAGGATTTGTGACTTGCGCAAATAATTGCTTGAAGTAGTCATATAATAATCTAGAGCGATTGGACAATACTGCAAGTGCAGCATCTGAACCCATTGAACCTACCGGCTCCATGCCTTTGGCTGCTTTTGGCGCCATTAATACGCGCAGTTCTTCATGGGTATACCCAAATGCTTGTTGGCGCTGCAACAATGTTTCATTGTCAGTACCATGAATTTGTTTTGGATTTGGTAATTTATCAACAGACACTAAATGCTTATCCAACCATTCTGCATAAGGGTGTTCAGAAGCGAACTGTTGCTTTAATTCTTCATCCTCAATAATTCGACCTTGCTTAGTGTCTACTAAGAAAATACGGCCAGGGTGCAAACGATCTTTAATTAAGACATTTTCCGGCGGAATATCTAACACACCGACTTCTGATGCCATCACCACCATGTCGTCTTTAGTCACGTAATAACGAGAGGGGCGCAAACCGTTACGATCAAGTACCGCACCAATCACATCACCATCAGTAAATGCTACTGATGCCGGTCCATCCCACGGCTCCATTAAGCAAGCGTGATACTCATAAAATGCTTTACGCTCAGCAGACATGGTTTCATGCCCACTCCAAGCTTCTGGAATCATCATTAGTATTGCATGCGGAAGCGGCCTTCCGCTCATATGCAAAAATTCCATGACATTATCGAAAGTTGCAGAATCACTACCCCCTTCAATACAAATTGGGAAAATCTTCCTCAGGTCATCGCCAAATAATTCTGATTCACATAATGCTTCACGTGCTCGCATCCAGTTAGCATTGCCACGTGCGGTATTGATTTCACCATTGTGCGCAACATATCTAAACGGATGCGCCAATCTCCAGGCAGGAAATGTATTGGTTGAAAAACGTTGGTGCACGAGTGCCAATGCAGATTCAAAATCAGGTTCTAAAATATCTGGATACATCAACTCCAGCTGAGACACCGTCAACATACCTTTGTAAATAAAAGTACGATAAGAAAGCGATGGAATATAAAAACTAGCACTTTCAGAAAGTCCTGAATTCCAAATAGTATTTTCAGCTAATTTTCTAATAACAAATAACTTGCGCTCAAATGCAGCTTCGTCTTTTGTGTGTCTACCAATAAATATTTGCTTAAATGTAGGTTCGCCCAATTTTGCAGTGGGACCTAAACTAGAATCATCAGTCAGCACTTCGCGCCAACCTAATACCACCTGGCCTTCATCAATAATAATTTTTTCTATCGTTTGTTGGCACTGCTTTGATTGCGCAGCATCATTAGGTAGAAAAACTAATCCCGCACCATATTGGCCGAACTCTGGCAAATTTATATTACTTTCTTTACATACACGAGAGAAAAACTTATGCGGCATTTGCAGAAGCAAGCCAACACCATCACCGGTGTTTTCTTCGCAACCACACGCACCACGGTGAACTAACTTTTTAAGTATCGTTAAACCATTTTCTATAATGGTATGAGATTTTCGCCCTTTAATATCGGCGACAAAACCAACACCACATGAGTCGTGTTCATAATCTGGATCGTAAAGGCCCTGCGCTGGCGGGTAAGTATTATGCATATGGATTCCGCGTTTCTTTTAAAATATTTAATTATGACGAGCTAAATTTCTTTATAAAATCGCTACTTAGCCGTTTCAGCCCATGTGCTGAAAGGGCCGCAAATTATAATGCAGGGCAGATTAGACTAGCAAGCAAAGATAGGCGCTCGTATTGTATTATTGTGGTTCAAGAAGAAAAGCATTTTGAATCTTAGCCCTCAAATAACCATAAAATAATCAATAGGTTATTGATACAATACAGGCAACCACCCTCGAATTAACTTAAAATTAGTGTACCTTTATCTTTTGCTTGCCGCAATTTAAGCATTTATAAACGGTGACCAGCTTCCCTTGCTTAGTGTCCAATTTATTATCTGTAACTGCTCTCCACTTGTGATGCCCATGCTGACATAAGCCACGTTTTTTAACCGCAGGCTTTTTAAATGGAAGAACATTACTCATCAGATCAGCACAAATTTAATTGGGGTTTAAGACTACTCTTCAGGGGGTCACAAGCTCACTAACACTGGTTAATGACAGATTATCGCCTAGTCAACTATTGACGAACAACAACCCTGCCACACAAAACATAGCGGAAACCAATAGAAACATAAAATATTTGGTCACAGTAATATTGATAATTAATTTTCGATTATCTACCCAAATTTTCTTAATGCTATTTAAGCGATCAAGCAAGTAGCCTGACACAAAGCCCAGCGGCACTAAAGCAATCAAATATAAAGAAAGTTCAGAAGATGAGCCAATCAGAAATGCAATATATGCAGACATCATATAAAACATAGTGGTGATAAGTGAAAACATGCCAGTAGAATAACATGAATTCTTTGAGCAAGATTCACTACGTGTCTGAGCAATTATTAAGCACTTAAAACTAGCATTTCCTCAGCATCTCTCAAGAGGTGCAGAAATATAATGTTTAGGAATTATTTTAGTCCCACTAATTTATTCAGAATCCAAGTAGCCTTGAGCTGTAACGGTAGATTTACCTTGGAGACCTAGTTAGAAGTATTCTTCAAATACAACTAAAGGGGTTAACCATGCCAAGAAGATCACACCAGCATTTAAACGAGAATGTGCTGAGTTAGTCGTCATTCACGACCATCATCGCCATGGACCGGATGTTTAGTCACAGATATTCAAATGCCTGAGATTTCTGGTCTAGAGTTACAAAATAGATTGAATGAAATTAACCCCGACATGCCGGTGATTTTCATTACAGGCCATGGGAATATTGCTATGTCTAATGTTAGCTAAAACTCGATCAGAACTAGTAGAACTATCAAAGCTCTGTGAATTAAAGAATTAACAGTTTCCCAGCAGCCATACCAATTTGTTGGCCACTGGGATTTAAACATTATTTGAATTAAATGTAGTAGCTCAGACCTGATCGTACCGTTACCGGTTATTGATAGGAGTCTGTCAGTTTAGATGTGAGCTAAATTCTTTTCAGCCCAAATCAATTTACCATCCATTAACCTGTCCATGGGTATTCTACCACCGCCCATGTTGCCTTGATGAGTGCGTTCATTGTGATCAGTTTCTATCCAGTTGTCTCAATCTTGTTGTCAATCCTCCCTGGTTGAGTACCGTTTTTTCCTGAAGGTAATTTGATAAAACTCATTCAGAATGGTTTTATCAAAGCGCTCACAGATGCCATGGGTTTGCGGTGATCAATGTCGTTAATGGCCAGGTATCACGGATCGTCATGATGCTCCACGCGCCCACAAGATTCTGTGCCTCTGTCGGTTAAACTACGTAGCATCGGCAAGGCATGCTTTTCAAAAAACGGTAGCACCTCATCAAAGAGTAGGTCTGCGGCGGTAATCGGCGTCTTAGTCGTGTAGAGTGCCGCAAAGGCGATCTTGCTGTAGGTGTCTACGAACGTTTGCGGGTATAGCCGACCAACACCTTTGAGGTGGCCTAAGTCACCAGGATGTGCCGTGTCAATCTCACCACAGGCCTCGTCATCCTGTTTCTCAAGGGCGGCGATCTGTGCATCGCTTAAGATAATGCCCTCCTTGGCAATTTCTTCTTCGAGTGCTTTGAGTCGTTTCTTGAAGTGCTCTCGATGATGGCGCAGCCAAACGCAACGCACACCGCTACCAGCGATCAACACACCAGTTCATTGCTGCTTCGGTGTTGCCCAACGGCGGGCTGTTCAATCGCTGACGTAACCACTGCATGTGCTGTGGGTTCATCCACACGGTTTTTAACATCGGCTGTTCTACGACTCTTGTCAATCCGTGAGTCAATGCCACCTTCTTCAACCCGCTGTTGATAACGATAGAATGTGTCTCGCGACACCCCCATGACTTGACAGGCGCTAGATACGTTGCCCAGTTCTTCTGCTAAGTTGAGCAAGCACGCCTTGTGTTTAAGGATTGGATTGTTAGTATGAAGCATGAGAGTTACCTGCCTTTTTGATTTGATTTAAAGATTTCAACACCTTTATCAAAACGGGTAACTCTCGCTTTTGCAACCCTTGCGGATTGCTAATTGTCAGATCGGGTCTGAACTATTACAAATTATGCAACGTAGTTACTATGCCGCTTTGATGAAAATCACCCATAATAAAACCTTCAGTTCATTAAATTAATTTAAATTGAGCAACTATCATGATTAAAATAATTTAAAGGAAAAAATATCCCAGCCCCATTCTCAACGATAAATGGGTGAACATTATTGAGTTTCTCACGCAATGCCAACACTTCCGCGCGCGTTTTACTTGTCACAGGCACCACAGGAATTGGCTTGTTATTCAACCAAGAAAGAAAAATAATATGTTTGGATTCAACACAGGTAAATGCAAACGCATTTTGCAACGCGCTATGTCAGATTGCTTTGAACCATTGAAAGATGAATTAGGCACTGTGGCAACCACTTTACATAACAGCAAATACATTACTGCATCAATGTTAGGCGTATGTGGGGCTTATGCTCATATCAACAATGTCACCAGCAAACAGAAAATTGCATTGATTACTGATGCCGTGTTTGAAGAAGTATTCCGTGCAAAATCAACCTCTATCCTCACTCAAGTTGATCAGTGGCTCAATAGTCATGATGATGAATTTATCACTTCTTTTGAACAGGCAAAATCGAATACGAACGTAACTTAATTAAATCTTGATTGGCTCAAGGAGTATGCGGTAACACACTTTGAACCTTCTACAAATTTGATGCTTTAGAAGCGCTACTAGAGGTTATCCTTAATAGCACCTTCATCACACTTTTTACACTCAAGCTCAACCCCCAACTTCGAATTCCTGCCTTGTTCAGTCAGCACCCAAGGTCTATTTGTCCATGGAGGATTATGGCGCACATGCTGATAGTGTCCGCATTTTAATTCAGCCACCCAATCCAATTCAGTATCTTGATGATAAGCAAAAATTTTTTGTTTCATCGTTAAACTTATAGAATTTATGACGCTAGTTTCTAACTCATGTAGACTGATTTATCACACTAAAAAATAGCACTTTCACTGAGTCATTACTTTATATTAACTATTATGAAATTACTCGTCCGCAATATTGATCGTAGTATCACAGAAGCTAAACTCAGATCACTTTTTGACACTTACGGCGCCATTCAATCTTGTACTATTATACTCGATAAAAAAACAGGCGAGCCAAAAGGATTTGGCTTTATTGAAATGCCTAAACCCGGCGAAGCTAAAGCCGCAGCGAAGAACTTAAACGGCATGGATTTACTCGGTAGCAAACTTCGTGTGAAAAAAGCTGAAACAAAGCCTGATGAAGATGCTAACTCATCAAAACCAAACCCTTATAGCAAAAATAAATGACACGCGTTTCTAAAGACCCTCTTCATGGTCTTACATTAGAAAAGATTGTCACTCGACTTGAAAAAAAATATGGTTGGGAAAAATTAGGCAAAAAAATAAAATGCTTCACTAGTGACCCTAGCCTATCCTCATCATTAAAATTTTTACGCAAGACACCATGGGCAAGGAAAGAAGTGGAAACACTTTACCTAAGCACCTCATGGACAGGAAGCGATGTATGGCTAGAGGCAGAAAAAAACCGCAACAAGCTTAACAAGTGAAATTCCACCAGCGACTCAATTCAACGAGTCAACATAATGTCCTGTATTTGATAATTATGACGCTTGGACAACAATAACAAACAAGCAATTGCCCCGATCAACGCTAGCATCATATCGGACTGTGTATCCCAGACATAACCTTGAGTACCTAAAAACGATTCAGCATCACCGCCCGTAGCAAGTGCTACCCACCATTCCATTAATTCATAGAATGCACTAAGCGCTAAACATATGCTGACGACAAATAATTTCAACCATGCCTCACTATTAAGCACATTTTTTCTTATTAGAATTTCTCTAGCCAATAGCGCAGGGACAAAACCTTGCATAAAATGACCTAACTTATCGTAATTATTCCTACCCATATCTAACGTGTCGCTAATCCAATCAAATAACGGCACTTCAGCGTAGGTATAATGCCCACCTACCATTAACACAATACAATGCAGCAATATAAAAAAGTAGAGCATCGGCGTTAAGCGAAAAGAGTGGTATGTCACGAGCAATAAAATCGCACCTATCATGGCAGGTACAACTTCTAGGAACCATGTGAACTGATCTTTAGGTTGAATACCTGACCAAATCAATACCGCTAGATATACCAAAATCCATAAAGTCTTAATAAGCTTATTCCTTTTTAAATTTCCCATTTTTCAAATAATGCAATGTCTGCGCAATTACTTTTTTATTATTCATCATAAATGTATGCGTTACAGGCATAACAGTATGATCGCTCATCCCTTTTAACTTAGTACTTTCAACCGACACTTTGCCATCGTCCTGCCCGGGAATGAGATAAGACAAAATCAAGTTAACACTTCGGGTTCCAGCAATAATCCCCACATCAAATTCAGCCTCGCCTAAAGTATTAGGCACACTGGAAGAATCAGTTACCAATTGCATACCAGCCTTGCCATTAATAAAATCAAACCCTGGAACATTGCCCATTTTATCTACTACTTCACTACCTTTGTTTGGAGGACCTAACATAACAACACGATGAAGCTTGGGAATATCTTGCTGCGATCAATAATGCCGCACTAATATGCCACCCATCGAATGTGTCACAAAATTAATTTCTTGCTCAGATTTGCATTGCATCAATGCAGGGTTAATGGCCCGCCTGGCCAACACCTCAATAGTGGCCTCTCTCGATAGGTAACCAAGATTGACTACGTGATAACTTTCTTCTATTAAACGCTTTTCCAATTTGTCCATTGAACTGCTTGTTCGCGCTAACCCATGAAGAAGAATCACGCAAGAAGCATGTGTGCCTGTCGAAAAAATTACTAATATGATAATAAAATATAATTTCTGACAAAAATTCATTTTGAAATGGCAGATTCTACAAAACAATAGTTAAGCATTGCTTTAAGTTTTTCTTCGCCCAAATCATTCATGAGCTCTATATTACGAACAGGAATTTTACTGACATCATCATAGTCAGCAATCGCTTTTTCAAGGCTATCTTCACGCAATAAATGCAATATTGGATACGGTGATCGATTAGTATAATTCTCAGCATCACAAATCTTAGTACCACCGAACTGATATTGCGGATGGAAACTGGCTATTTGGAATATACCGTCAAGATCCATCTCTTGCAGTAAATCGTCAGCCATATTTAGGAACTGATTATAATCATAAAATTCACGCAACACATTCGCATGAATCAATAGGGTCGTTTCAATAGATGTTGATTCACCGAGAAAGTGCAATTCTGCCTCTAACGCGACCAATAGTTGCTCTTCAGTGGTGGCTTCAGTCACCACATAGCGAACTCGATTTTTAGCTACCTCTCGCTTAGCAAAGGGGCACAGGTTTAGCTCAATAATAAACTGTTCTACCCAACGCTGTACTGACTCAATTATTATTGCGTCTTTCAAAATTTCTGTTACTGGTTAGCATGGAGTTATTCAGCATATGCAATAATGTCTTTCAACCGTGCTTTACCACTATTAGATACCATTAGCACAGCAATGCCTCCATCTCTCAAGTCTTCCTCTAATGTCAGTGCTTTTTCTTTTGGCGCAAAGAAAGCTTCAACACCATATTTAACAGTATAAGTTTGTTGATTTGAATTAAAACCATGAGCTTGAATTCGCCCACGCAAAAAAATACCTTGTTGCGGTTTAGTCAGCGACACTTTAGACAGTTCGTCTAATCCACTTTCAGCCTGATATAAACTAACATATACCACTTCACCATAGCGTAAACTTTTATTTTGATGTTCAATCTCAACTTCAGACATGTTGTACTTTAAGTACGCATAATTACCTCGAAACATTGAGCGCGGATCGACAGGAATAGCTTTAATTTTAATTTCTTTGCCAGTCCATAATGGCATCGCTGAAAGTCCAACCATACCTGCTAATATGAGCAACTGAAAAAGCGCTGCAAGCAACAAACCTATAGCAATAGTCTTCTTCATTGAATGCTCGCCTGTGTATTATTATGCTTCCAAAATTTGGCTGCACCCAAAAGCACGGCGGCAAATACTGCAAACAAAATTGCCCCGCCAACATAATCACCAATTAAATCAACGTAACGCATTAGTGCAGTCAGTAAAATAATCACGACACCCAAAAAGAAGTAGTAGGTAATACTCCGCTGAATCCCCTGGATAATCAGCCCTACACCAATACCGATTAGCGCAATATTGTAAATCACTTGAAAATATCCAGCAGCAGCTGCATTCTCAGTGACCATTAATAGCGCTAAAGAAACCAGGTGGAAAACCAAGATAACCGCAATCGGCAACAACTTTTTAGTTAATGCTGCTAACACCAACGAAGCCAATGAAAGCACGCCTACAATGATAAACATAGAAGATTTATACCTCCATGTCTCATTTATTATTTCACGCCACGGCCATTCGAAACTCATAATAAACATGCCAATCAAACCAAAACTCAATGACCACACAGATAATGCTGCAGCATAATTTTTTGCGTTAGGAGAAGATTGTTGCGCTAAGTAATAGCTGCATACATAAGCAAAAATAAACAAAGATACGTTAACTGGAATATGTTCAATATAAAAATCGAAATACCATTTATCATTCCACCACATGGCAAGCGAATACTCGACTAAACACCCAATACTAAATACAAGTGTAAGAAATAAAAGAATACTCTGCTGACCCAGAAATAAAACGTAGATAGAGGCGAGTATAAATACTAAAAATAACCCAGGATAAAAACCAAAGCCTACCTGCATAAAAACCCATATAATAGCGAGCAGTAATGATTGCAACATCACCCATGGATTACGCAACAAGATAGCAATAGGCAAGCAACCTAACGCCCACCACAATACGCCATCCGGCATGTGTTCACCCAAATGATAAATTTGTGCAATGAGAATAATAGCTGCGCCGTAAAATAAATTAGCCAATAGAAACAATAGCACTGAGCCATTAGACAAATACTTTTTTATAGCGACCACATGAGTAGCCATGGTTAACACAATCAAACCGGCCATCCTTAAGCCTCTTGGTATTTCCTCCCAATTTGCGCCAAGTAACACAATCACCGCCAAGCCAATAAACAGATAGCCCAAAAAAACGAGAACGTTATACCCAAACGAGCGATTGTGTATTTGATGATAATTAATATCATAACGTTCACATATTTGAATCGCTTGTGATTCAGTAATGACATTGGTGTTAACCCATTCTGCTATTTCCTTACCAAGATCATTTTTGAACAGACGAATTAAGCGCATATATTTTAGACTTTTTTAATTAATGATTTTCTTGTGCATTGATATCGAATCATCACTTCATCCACACATTATAATAAACGTGGCAATATTTTGTTCTCCACGCATTCAGTATAGTTAGAATCGTAGTTATGAGCGATAACGATATTTTTCAGACAGGTTATTTTTTGACCCATCAGATAAATTATCCGACATGCGCACTGAGAAATTTTGCTCTAAAAGCAGATCGACAGTATGTGAGCTGATAAACCCCGCCCCACCGGTTGTCAAAATTTCCTCCCGAATCCGATATTTAGATATAATTGCCAAATAATCGATATTTGCATGTGATCTGACTTGCTAAGTGCACCCAATATAGATTGGCGACAAGTTGAATTCTCTAGCAATTTACACGTAACCACGATTTTAATGGACTATACGGAGCCAAAATGACATTTGTAGTAGTAGAATCTTGCATAAAATGTAAATACACAGACTGTGTCGAGGTCTGCCCGGTGGATTGCTTTCACGAAGGCCCTAATTTCTTGGTGATTGACCCAGAAGAATGTATTGACTGCGCCATGTGTGAGCCGGAATGCCCAGTCGACGCCATTCTCTCTGAGGACGATTTGCCCGAGGATCAGAAAGATTTTTTGGAAATCAATGAAGAACTGTCTGCCCGGTGGCCAGTACTAACGGTGCGTAAAGACCCTCCTGAAGATGCAGGCGAATGGGAAGACGTCAAAGAAAAACGCCAATATCTAGATCGATAGCCAACAATTTTGAACACTATTAACAATGACTCCGCACTACCTTTTGTCTTTGTTGACTACGCAATCAACCCGCTTGATGCACTAGCCAGGGATTTAATCGCACTAAAAAAACCAAACCCTTGTGATTTAACTCAATTCACACTCTGGTGTGACTCGCGCAGTGTGATTCACACCATGAAGCTAAAGTTATTGGCAGCCGCAAAAGCAGCCAATATCGATAGTTTGTTGCTCCCCAACATTACTACGTTACAAGATTGGGTGTATCAGCAGAGCACCACTGATAAAGCGCTCATTAGCGAGACCAACAAACAACTATTATTAGTTGAAGCTATACGTCATAGCCCAGGGTTATTTCAAACTAACAATGCGTGGCCATTAGCCAAAGAATTGGTCAACCTTTTCAATGAATGTACGCTTGCACAAATACCATTAGATGACGGTGAAACTGCCTTGCGCGAAGTGTTACTAAAAAGCTATGAGTTTCCTGTTGCCAACATAGACAACATTTCTCGCGAAAGTGAAATTGTTTACCGCTTATGGCAAGCCTATCAAGAACAAATCCAAGCACGTCAATGGATTGATCCAATTAACCATTATTGTCAAACCCTGGTGAATTATCGCGACCAAGAAACTGACAAGCATTTTTACATGGTAGGCAAACATCGCTTTGGCGCTGCTGAAGTTTTATTTTTCCATCATTTATGCGAGCAGCATTGTTTATCACTTTATTCACCGAAGGTATCTGCTGCACAATTTGGCACCCATCATCACCCCCACCTTCGTTTAATAACGACTATAGAGAATACTAACCAGGCAAGTAATCAACGCGAACAAGCGCTAGATATTATTTACAATCGGGGCACTCATACTTATGGACGTATACAGCAGCTCAAACAAGTATGTTCTAAGGATGTATTTAAAGATTGGCTGAGTATTTACTGTTGCAACTCCATTGAACGCCATGTTAATGCTGTGTGCCTACAGGCCAAGAAATGGTTATTAGAAGATATAAAGTCTATTGGGATTATTGTTAACGACCGCTTACTCGCTCGCCGCATACGCGCTGTACTGGAAGAAGAAGGTATCAAGCCAACTGACTTGGGTGGTTGGACATTATCAACTACAAGCGCTGCCACTTCGATCGAAATTCTGCTAGATGCAGTTGAAAACAATTTCAAAAAAGATTTACTGCTGGATTTACTTAGTTCTCCTTTCTTGCCAGAAAACTTCAGCGAGAATGTGCAATACCAACATCAAGTTTTTCAAGCAAGGAAGTTATTAAAAAGGCACCGC
This sequence comes from uncultured Gammaproteobacteria bacterium, assembly GCA_951812785.1. Classification (GTDB taxonomy): domain Bacteria; phylum Pseudomonadota; class Gammaproteobacteria; order UBA4575; family UBA4575; genus UBA1858. The sequence continues at coordinate 706,313 of OX638335.1, read as the reverse complement.
AATACTCTAACAGACACTATTGATATATTTACCTCACTTATTAGCTCCCACTTCGCAACCAATGATCTTGATTGCAGCGAAATTATCAGCACTTGCGAGTTAATCAAGAATGCTAGTGCATCATTGCTAGATTTCAAGAGCCAAGGTGAATATGAGCTATATAAACTCTCTACGGCTTTACTAACCACGCTGGAAACAGTCGGCATTAAACAGAGCTTACACAATGATGCGGCTGGGAAGCAGCTACTAGAGACACTCGAAGCCAATATCAACAGCACTAGAAACAACAGTATAAAAATTAACTGGAAAGAATGGCGTCAATGGCTACGTGATTTATTCGAGCATAATTATTTTATTCCTGGAGAAATTGATGAGCGAGTGACTCTGTGTGGTTTCGAACACATCGATAACTTTAATTTCAAAGCCGCCATCATTGCTGGCGTAGAAGACAATCGCTTAACCAACATAAAAACACATCGTACTTTCTTTAATGAAAAAGTGCGTCATGAACTACATTTGCCGACTACTCATGAAGCCACAGCAGTTAACTTCGTACGCTTCAGACAGTTACTTCAGCAATGCGAGCAGTTATTATTAAGCGCGGAAACAGAAAATCATGGCGAACCTCAAGAAATTTGCGCTTGGGTGAAATTAATCGAATTATTTAATGAGCAAGCCTTTTCCTTATCTCTGCGCAACAACCAACTCGACCAACTCATACAGTTACGCCAACAATCCAAAAAAAATAATACTCACTTTTCAGACCTTAAAACCAAGCAGCCCAAACCTGGTGCACCCAGCGAGCTCATTCCGAACAGAATTTCTGCTACACAATATCAGTCACTGATTGATTGCCCATATCAATACTTTGCAAAATACATATTATCATTAAGAGAACAAAAAAATACCGATGACTTTGAAGCATCTGATTTTGGACAACTAGTTCATCAAAGCTTGCATGAATTTCATTTTGGCGAGAAAAATAAACCTGGCAGTACGTTTAGTAATGATAATCGCGCCACTTTAATTGCCCAGTTAACTGCTGTCAGCAGCGAATTATTCATGCGTGCCTCTTTCCCAACAAATGTTAAACAAGGTTGGTTACAGAGATGGCTAAGCAACGTTCCTCAATATATTGATTGGGCGATTGACCGAAGCCAAGAATGGAAAACGTTACGCGGCGAAGCATCACTAGAAATTAGCTTAGATAATAACCTGATATTATATGGACATATTGATCGCATTGATTCTAATACAAAAAGTTATGCGGTAATTGATTACAAAACTGGCAGCACCAAGCCTTCCAAGAAGAAAGTGCTCAATGGCGAGACGGTGCAATTACCTTTTTATGCACTACTCGACAAAAGAATTACTCAAGCAGAATATTTAACTTTAGGCACACAGGGCGAAGTTAAACCAAGTGCATTAATCAGTGATGAAGAACTTGAAAATTTAAAGTCAGAACATCTACCAAGGATAGAAAACCTTGTTAATGAACTAAGAGCTCAAACTCCTTTGCCTGCCAACGGCGAAGATAATGTCTGCCGTGTATGTGACTACGAAGGATTATGCAGAAAATCTCACTGGGTTAGCTCCTAGCTACCCAAAGCGAAGTACAAAACTACTTTCACCGCGGTAAACACCATCACTATAAACAATGCTGTAAGGACTAAACCAATAATTATAAATTGACCTGGCTTGCCATGGGTAAAATCCATCTGACGTGTCGCTTCTGTCTGCACCCCAAAAAAACTCATCAATACGCTCTTAAATACTTGCCAGGTTGAAGGTGTTAATCCACTCATAATTGAATCTACTGCTCCTAAAAATTCCAATTTTTCAATCATCTACAAATTTTTAGATGATCCTCATGTTGTCTAAGAAAAACACACTATGTACACAACCATTATATCCAATTAACATACTGTCTGCGCTCATAATTTATCTGGATAAAAATAGTAAATTACAATGCACATAAACAACAAAAAACAAAATCAGGAGTAAAAACTATGGGTATGATGTCTGAGTTTAAAAATTTTGCTATGCGCGGCAACGTTGTCGATATGGCCGTTGGTATCATTATTGGAGCTGCATTTGGAAAGATTGTTTCGTCTTTCGTCTCAGATGTAATCATGCCTCCTATCGGAGTGTTAGTTGGCGGCGTCGATTTCGCTAATTTAGCAGTGACAATACAAGAAGCCAGCGATGGCGTGGAAGCAGTCACCATTAAATATGGTGCATTCATTCAAACTGTTTTTGATTTTCTTATTGTAGCGCTTGCTATATTCATGGTGATTAAATTCATGAATAGCCTAAAGAAGGAAGAAGAGGAAGCACCAGCAAAGCCAAGCACTGAAGAGAAACTATTAACAGAAATGAGACTTACTTAAAAAGTAATTTTTAACTTCTCGTCATTTCCATTAAAGATGGAAATCCAGTTAAAACTGGAAAATAATTTGCACTGGATTTTAAATGCATTTTTTAGCTAGATGCCCACCCTCGTGGGCATGACAACATCGTTAATTATACACTTGCTCGCGTGTATTCCTAAATTCAATATTCGACCACTTCTCTGTCGCCATATCTAAATTAACGCGAGAAGATGCCATATACACCAACTCTCCTGCATGATCTAACGCAACACCTGAAGAAGATTTCTGTTTAATTTTATCTAGCTCTTGTGCATTATCAGAGTACAACCACCTGGCCGTGTACACATTGACTGCTTCAAATTGACAATCCACATTGTATTCATCTTTTAAACGATGCTTCACTACATCAAATTGCAAAATACCAACCGCACCTAGAATTAAATCATTATTGTTCAACGGGCGAAACAACTGCGTCGCACCTTCTTCACATAGCTGTATCAACCCTTTTAGTAGTGCTTTCATTTTTAACGGGTCTTTCAATTGCGCACGCCTAAATAATTCTGGTGCAAAATTAGGAATACCAGTAAAAATTAAATCTTCTTTTTGCGAGAATGTATCACCAATACGAATAGTGCCATGATTATGCAGTCCAATAATGTCACCAGGATAAGCTTTTTCTACATGTCCTCTTTCAGAAGAGAAGAAAGTTAACGCATCAGAAATTTTCACCTCACGCTGCAATCTCACATGGCGTAACTTAATACCCTTTTCAAAACTACCCGAACATATGCGCATAAAGGCAATTCTATCTCGGTGATTGGGGTCCATATTAGCTTGTATCTTAAAAACGAAACCAGAGAAACTTTCTTCATCAGCACTTACCGTACGTTCTAAACTTTCACGCGGCTGCGGAGGTGGAGCAACTTCGACAAACTTATCTAATAGTTCCTGCACACCAAAATTATTAATCGCAGAACCAAAAAATACTGGCGTTAACTTGCCCGCTAAAAATTCTTCATGCTCATAATCATGACTAGCACCAACCACCAACTCAATTTCTTCACGAAGATCATTAGCCATATCGCCTAATACTTCATCGAGTCGCGGGTTATCTAATCCTTCAACCACCTCACCATCTAATTTTTTACCACCGTGGGTAGCACCAAAAAAATGTACCGAATTATTTAGCAGGTGATACACACCTTTTAAATTTTTCCCCATGCCAATAGGCCAAGTCACAGGCGTACATTTAATCTTTAAAACCGACTCCACTTCATCCATTAGCTCAATCGGCTCACGTCCTTCACGGTCTAACTTATTAATGAACGTGACAATTGGTGTGTCACGTAAGCGACACACTTCCATTAACTTAATAGTACGATCCTCAACCCCTTTGGCACAGTCAATCACCATTAATGCAGAATCCACTGCGGTTAATGTTCTATAAGTATCTTCAGAAAAATCTTCGTGACCGGGAGTATCAAGCAAGTTCACGACACAGTCATTGTAAATAAACTGCATCACAGAACTTGTCACTGAAATGCCGCGCTGTTGTTCTAGTGCCATCCAATCCGAAGTGGCATGACGCGCTGCTTTACGACCTTTCACCGTACCCGCCTGCTGAATAGCACCTCCATATAACAACAACTTTTCAGTGATGGTGGTTTTACCAGCATCAGGATGTGAGATGATAGCAAACGTCCTTCGCTTGTTGACTTCATTGACAAAATTGCTATCACTCATACCACTCGAACCCTTATTTGTATCTAAATTTGTACCCATTAGTTTTTTACTTTTTTTTAGCAACCGGAATATCTTCCAGATGCTTGTCGATTGCTTCAATCACGTCACTATTAAGCGCCAGATTGTTCTTTTCGTTTTGCCATTTTTCATGGAAAAGCTCTACTGTTTCACTTGCCGTATCCAGGACTAGCTTTTCTGGCAATCGTGCCCTTGCCGCCAAATGGGACAATTCATCCATGGTGAAGTCAGCGAATTTCTTGCTCCTACTGACTTTCAAAGCGGCTTCCTTATCCGCAATATAGAGGATTGTTGAAACGAAATCATAGGCTGGCGCAATAGAGGCTGAGCACTTATCGTTATAGATGAGCGACCAGTTCTTTAAATGCATATCCGCATTACCTATGAGCGTGTTAAATACCAGTCTGCGAGTAAACTCAGCAATATCGTCTTCCTGTCCTTCGATCCCTATAACTTCTGCAATGTTGCACATACTGGCTTTCTTGTACTTGTCATATGGATAGACACCAAACACTTGCGCAAAATCTTCAATATGAACAGAGCCTCTGCCATCGGTTCGATCAAACCGTTTGATCGCGAAGGCCCGAGAATTGCTAAAAGAGCTGCCAAACCGCCCAATTCCATCTGGGATGTTTTCAATATCCCCAATATTGAGTAATTGTGTTTCAGGAACAGTCATGCCGATTTTTCGAGCTAGCTCCATCATGGAAAACTCATTTTCAGGCACCTCCTTAAACTTACTTGAGGGTAGCTTTACAATCCATGATCCGCCCATACCACTAGCAGGAATCGTCAATCCTCCGGAGGAATGTTGAACGGCAGAGAATTTTAACTGAACTCCAGCTAAAGAAAAACGCATCGCACCGTCTTTATATTCTTCGCCTCCATCGACTGGCTCACGGATACTCGGAGGAAGCGCTTCACCATCAACAGACTTGATGGTGACCGCCCCTGTTAAATCTTGACCCAACACCCAGAGCAAGAAAAACTCGCGCTCGGGGTTTACACTAGCTCTTTCAGCCAAATATCTACGCATCTCATCTTCGGGCAAAAGGTTTGAGAAGAACGGCAGGAGCTTGGTTTGCGTGGGCTTAAAGTCCGTGATCAGCTCGCCAAGGGAGTCTTTAAAACCAAGGCTTAGCGTCGAACGGTCAGTATTCTCAATATAATCTTGCGTCAACGCAAACAAAGAGCGGTCATTGCCCACATTGGTAATCGTGCCGACCAACTCATCATAGAGAAAAACATTGAGGGTTGAGACATTACTACTCATCATTGCCTCCGTCTAAGCTATAGGCTGGCAAAGACGTCTTAGCTTCTTGAAAATGGTTGCCATGTGCCAGCGAATTACGCAGAGCACTCATTTGACGAACTGCTTTTTTCATGGCTTCTTGAATAACTTCACTTGGCTCCATCGCACCCTTTAATTGATTCACAGAGCTTTGCTTCATCGCGTCTTCAATAGCCATCCTTGAGGATTCAATTGCCTTTAGCGCTGAATTATCGAGTTTGAAAAGGTCAATGTCAGCAATGGCTTTTCTTAATTTCTCCAAATCACTGTTTGCGAAGGTAGAGACTTGAGTTGCGGACGCGATAACCTTCTTATATTGATCCATTTCTCTTTGAATCATTTTTTGCGCATTAGCCAAATCTGCACTCGTACTGCTACGCACGATAGATTTCACAGCAGGAACTGTTTTCTTCGGAACAAGTTCAAGCTCTAAATCCAAAACTCGTGCCAGAGCGACCAAACTAGACACCCTCAAATCCACCGCCCCATTCTCTATCTTGGAGATATGACTCTGCGGCACGCCAGACTTAGCGCTTAGCTCTCTTTGGCTAAACCCCTTTCTTTGACGAGCCTCACGTAGGCTTTCGAGTATCTGGTCGTTTAAATAAGTCATTTTGATCTATCTTTCTATATCTATAAAATTAGATGATATACACTAATATATTACAATACAAAAACTCATTAACATTTACGATATATAATAACATATTACATGAAATATATTGATCTATTTTAATACATCAATACTCTTCTATTTGAAGGTTTAGTTTATTGACGATATTGGTATTCTTCATATCAATATCGCCATATTTTTAAACAACCAGGGCTTTCCCGCGCTCTATGCGTGGGTAGCAGCATTAAACACACAATAGCTATGACTAAATCCAACGACTACAAGACAAGTAAATTGGAGCCTAATGGCTCCAAAATACGTGTACTTCTTGTCAGCCAATCACCACTGGTGAACACATCCCCATTTAATTCCATATCTCGCCCCATAGAATTCATAGTCGATATAAAACACTAAATGCTCAGGTACTTCACTGGTCTCGGTGATAAGCTCCTCGGCATAGCCTGCAAGGGAGTTGTAACAACCACTATAGTTTTCCTCTAAGGCTTTTCGGGCATCTTCTAAATTGTCGCCAAAATGGGCTAATACATCGCCTGCAACATCTCCGAATTCTTCCAGAAAACAAGCCACCTCATGCACGGATTCAAGCCCTTCATATTCACTGACCTTATACGCTCCAAAACCTTCATAATCATGGATTGCATATTTTTCTGCAACTTCCGCCAGTGGGGTAGTTTTTAACATCTGGCTAACTTGTTCTTGCATCTCGCCCAAGTCTAACATGGCATCAATCCAAACACCGTGCAGATAGCCATTGTTGTAAGCCGCTAAATCTGCAACATATACTCTTAATTCTTCGTTCATGTCTTTTCTCCTAAATATCTTAAAAACACACCCCTTTTGGGGTTGAGAAACCCCAGAAAATGAGTGAGCAGGAGTGACAATGGAAGTGAGCGTAAAATCTCATGTTTTGGCGTAATCCAGACAGGGGGGGAACCACCGCTACCAATGAATCATGATGCGTATTCCATCCCTCTCCTTCACAAAAAATGAACACCAATACCAAACAGACTTTTAATCAGATTTAAGCACATGGACATTAGATAACTCGCAAGCTTGCCAAAATTCTTGAGGCAAGCTTTTCCTCTAACGTTGCAACAACAAGTGCGGTTTCTTGATCCATGAACTGACCTCTCTCTTACAAAGATCGTGATGGCACGGTCTCCAAATAAAGGAGAGTAAAATGAAACTACGAACAAGATTTGAATTAGCCGCAAAAAACAAAACCGAGCTACATGTTTTATTAAGACAGAGCTTCAATGAATTGGCGAAAAGCAACCCGGGCACCCATCAGCGCAGGAATGCACTAACATCTATCGAAAACATTCAACGAGAAATTGGATCAAGGGCATTACGCCCTTGAGTTATACTCCATCAGAAGAGAGGTTTATAATCTACGTGCTATTCGTAGAATTTTCTGATAAAAAATAGCCACACAAAAAGGAAATGAATTTGACTAATAAAAGTTGCTGGATATGTGGTGACACTGCGAATAGCCGTGAGCACAAGATTAAAAAATCAGACCTGAAGTCAGTGGCTGGAAATTTCTCTCAGTCTGCCCCTATCTATATACAAACAGCCAAACGTAAGAACAAAAAAATAGGCAGTCTGGATGCAAAAGCCCTAAAATACGAGCCTAGTCTCTGCCAATTCTGTAACAACACCAGGACACAACCACATGATCTGGCGTGGCAATATCTCACGGAAGCATTGCGTTTCAGACAACCAGAAATTACTGTCGGTGAGTATATCCGTTCAAACAAAATATTCCCCTACTGCACAAAACATTTCATGCGCCATGTTCATCTATACATGGTAAAGCAATTTGGTTGTATGCTGATCGAAGGTAAAGTAAAAGGAATTGATATTCAACCATTCTCAAATGCGATACTTAACAGCAAAATACATCCCAATATCTATATTGTATTCGGGCCATCTATAGCTGATGATAGCGAAAATACAATTCTCGCCAGTAGTAGTGATTTGGAGGCAAAGATAGATAAGACTAATGGGCAATGCGTAACTTCAGCATACATACACCATATAGGGAACCTCTGGGTACGAGTAATGTATGCAATCGATGGAGAAATTCCCCAAGGCTTAAAAGGTGCATGGAACCCGAAATTTGGAAGCAAGAGACTGCTTATGGGAAATTTCAAGTAATTGAATTGGATTCAATTGAATTATTATTTTCGACCTAAATCGTAAATATTCAGCGAGAGCTTGACTCAAAGGAATTACGTCCTTAGGTAACTTTCAACCCAATGCAAGTATTAAGATTTTGCTGAACAAGCAATCGCTACACACTTCTGATAAAGAGTATCTACCACCCTTTCCAGCTTGGAAAGATCATAGTCACTACCCAGCAATTGATTTGGGCTATGGCTCAAAAACTTTTTTGTATATTTTTCTTTTGCCACCAAAGCACCTTGATATTGTTTTACATCTCCTTTGTAACCACTCCAACGTATAACCGGCACGTCTGGTAACTCCGAACGAAATAAATCAAGGTAGCACTCAATAGCGACGGCTTTACCATTGATATCCATTTTATTCTCCCCAGATGGACCAATTGTTTGAAATGACTTGAACTCATCAAGGTCAGGCAACATCGCAACCTTCATGTTGCTCGGGAGATTTAATTTATTGGTATTTTTAAGCGCAGACAAACCTTCAGTATCATTATCGTATAGAAAGAGGGTTTGATTGTGAACATCCATTTGCGCCAATCCCTTCGCAAATTTTTGAAGGTTTCCTGTTCCTCCAAATGGATGACCCTCAGTCATATCGATAAAACTAAAATAATCATATATTTGGGGTCGCAATGTTCTAATAGCGAGATCAATAATTTCAACATCAGTATGCCCTTCCGTGACAATTAGGAACTTCTGCTTCCTTCTTGCACATGGCTGGAACATAGAAACATCTGCCCAACCATTCTCAACCAGAGGCCCATACTGCCATTTAACTTCTTGATGAATATTATTTTCGTTCTCTGCCAACAAGCGCAAAGCTGAATACGGACGCAAGAAATCTAATATATGAGATACAAGACTTTGCTCGGAGTAGACCATTGCATCATAAGAATCGTAGTGAGGTATAGCTTTAAGAGTATTTACATCGATAAATTTAGCGCCATATTCTGCGGGATCTTTATCAATATTATCGTTATCATATGAACCATCAAGATTACCGATATCAATTAGTTTGATAATATCCAAGAAATCATCAAACGGCATGCAGGAAATTACTTTTTCTAAGCTCGACTCTTCCAATTGCTTTCGAGTCTCATAAGAGTCTGCTGCTGCATGTTCATATTCTAAGCGAATCTGGTCGAGAGTAACCCCCATTAGCTCTAAACGTGGTACAACATCCCTTAGTGGTTTTGTGAACCCCATTTCCATTTTTATCAAATCAGGGTTATCCTTAGACTCATAATAGTCGTAGTTTACCTGATCAGATTTTAATCGCTTTCGATCATCAGACTGGAACAGAAAACCATGGTCTATCCCCATATGGTTTTTTGACCAACATACATCGATCTTATCGATAGAGAGTGTAATTTCTGTTCCCACAAATACTCCTATATAACTTCAATAAGCTCTTTAAATTCGACTGAATTATGATTCATCCTGTCTACCAGATCGTCTCTTTTAAATGAAATCATAGCCTTTTCATTAAAAACAAATAATTCAGCGTAATTTAGAAGTAGATAATTAGCCAAATGTCTAGGTATACCAATATTCTGTAGCTCAATAATTCTGAAGTCAGTCGTACCATATTCGAGGAATTCTGCCCAATTCGTTCCAGCAGCATCTTTACCTAATCTTTCGACTAGTAATTCATAGTAATTACCAAAATAGTTCTTTAACTTAAATCTTAAAATATTATCAATATTGGAAATAATTTCGTTGATAACCAAATTAATATGATATTGATTATTGGGATTAAAAATTATTAATTGATCTATATCCCAAATAGTTGCGGGCGTTGTATAGTACTCGATTGAGGTAGATATCATTCTGCTCAACGGTGTAGAGTTCATCCAATTTGACATCAATACAGCAAAGTACTTGAGGCTATCTCTTGACCTGAACATTGGGTTTCGACCAGATATCTCTTCTTCATCCCAAGAGTAAAAATCACACAACATCTCTAGACTCTTTAGTGCTGAGTCATAACTAATATCGGATGTTAGCACTAGTTCTACTAGATCTTCACGCTCATAAACACGATTTTGGTATTTAGCTTTAATTACCGAGTAAGAGGACAATATTCTCTCTGGTACTGAGTTAGATTTACTAATTTCGTGTAAAATATTTTTTGCTGCTACATTATTTTTTATAAAATTAGATCGTAGTGCTGAATCATCAGAACGTATCTCATGAATAAGAGCAATATTGGCATAATGATTCCAGACATTCTTTTCATTAGAAGAAGCGCTTTTTCTTGTAAATTTAGCACCTGTCAACGCTGCCTCAACGTTCTTGAAGAAGTTTTTCTGTCCATTAGTAATCAAAGGCGAGACAGGTTTTATTTCTTTATTTATTACAACTGCTAGGTCTTTCTCAGGATTTTTCCACCTATTCTTCTTATCTTCTATCCGGGCACAAATTATATTCCCTGACAGCTCTTTAGTTAACCTTCCTGCTCGTCCGGCTAGATTCCAAAAATCAATATCTGAAAATTGAGTTAAACCAATTGCATTATTAAGAATAAATATATTCTTGGCAGGAAGATTTACTCCTTCCAGTAGAGTTGATGTACAAAAAACATAATCAATTACTTTATCTACGAACAGGACTTCAATTTTAGCCCTAATTCGTTGAGGAAGATTACCAAAGTGGAACGCAACACCTTTTCGTAAGCAATTAATCAAAAAGTATTGCTCATGAAGATGTTCTTTAATGACAGATATAACTTCGTCAATCTTCTCGTCATTCTTATCTGGAAGATTCTCCGAAAAATTTAGAGCATACTGAATGGTGTCAGCTTTAGTGTTGCAATATATTATAGACGACTGATCGCCACTTAATTTCTTGAGCCAATCGGAAAAGTTTCTATTTGTAAAATCAACTGAGATATCTTGCTCGCTAGACACGTCAGAAAATAGTACACAGCGCTTATCTAGCAAATCGAGAAAGTATCTATTTTGAGCAACTGGAGAACTTTTAATACTGATAGCCTCATCAGTGCTTTTCTCAAAAAGCTTTAGAAATACTTCAGGATTGGGAATGTTTGGAGAGGCAAAATACAGTTTTATACTCTTCCGTTCTGCCTGTAAAATTGCGTGATAATAGAGAGGACTTCGCGAATCTTTCTCAGAGACGACTTTCTGAGCTTCATCTATAAAAAGGTAACCAATTTTTGGATTACTAATATCCGAAAGATAGGCTACTAACCTTTCGGGAGTAAATACAAAAATATATCGGCTTTTTTCGGTTCTGAATGTTTCGGGAACGGTTGGGTGCGAAAGGGCTCTATACTCTTCTACATCGGAAAATTCCTTTTTAAGATATGTCAACGTTTGGTTTATTAAGGCTCTTGTCGGTACAAGAATTACTATATTTTCATTAACTTTATCCTCAACAATAAGATTTCGAATAAACGAATTGATAATAAATGATTTACCAAGTGACGTTGGGCCTGAAAAGCTGAAATGATTACTATTTCTTAAACTTTCGTATATTTTATATTGTGCATCTGTAAATACTAGCTCACTATTAGGTATCTTTTGATACTGCTCTTTTACATATTTTTCAAGAATCAATTCTAATGAATGACTATCAGACTCTTGATTATATTCTGAAAGAAAATGCATCGCTGGGAAGTTTCCCAACTTGGTAAGGACAGAATCAGCAAAAGATCGGAATAATGCATTATTTTTATAATCATCTACTAAAAGACTGACGATCTTATATGCTTTATTTTGTGCGTCAGGATCTTCTGAACGTGACAAAATATCTGAGAACCGCAACAAATCAAGAAACTCTTTATCTTCTAGACTTTCTTTTTCTACTTGAAAGAAGTCTGCGGCAGCACACCTTTCTGCTTTACTATACAACTCTGTGAAATAATCATCAGTTAGCGTTTTTTGAGATAGTTCTTCAAGAATACTCATTGAGATATCTCTTTCTGGATAAGACTTCTAGTTTTATCTAAATCAGTAAAAGGTAAAATATAAATATAAAAATTATGGCCACAAAGATCATATTCTTCAATTTTTTTGATTACATGCCCAAATGAAGACTTAATTTCTTTTTCGATTTGAGTTTTTATTTTTTTTCTAAACTCTTTATTCGAAAGTTTTTTATCCTCACCATTTATTGTAATTTCATAACCAACAAAAATTCCAAATGCGTCATCAACATCAAAATCACGGTCACGACCTGGATAAATAATTTTCTCGATAAATTGTTTTTCTTCGACTGAAAAAGTTTCTTTTTCCAAATGATCGCTAATCAGCCCTTTCTCATATGGAAGACCACTTTTCTTATCTCCTTTTTCATTGATACAATTTTTAAACTGGTAAATAGACTTAAATGCATCAGTAATTGCGGCAGTTAAGCCTGCTATTGTTTTTGACTCACCAAAAATGAGTTGATAACTTCCATCCTTCAATTTTAAGAAGTGGACACCATCCGCACCATTAACATAGTGACTAGTTGATGTTTTAAGTTCAAGCTTAGATAAAAGTTTTGGAGCATGAAGGTGCGTTTCAAGAAAACAATATAAAAGCAACTCTCCCAATTCGCCTTTATTATTTATGTATTTAATAAACTTATCTCTTGCTTTGGCTGATAGCGTTCCTGGCTTTCCTTTATATTTCTCTTTTACTTTTCGTGATAGAGAAAAATCGATTAACGGATCAAGCAAGTTTTCTCTTAAAGAAATATAATCGAATTCATTTGCGTTTATCTTCAGTATAAAAAGATCAAGATTATTCTTTCCGTTCTGATCGAGAACATGAGATCCTAAATGTTCAAAACTGTCTAAAAAATCAAAGTCATTTATACTTAATTCCATTTTTTATCCCTGTATTATATACATCATTTCCCTGCTGTTTTCTCAATCACTGCATTCTCATTTACATGACGCACTAGCTCTATAACCTTCTTACTCTCATTTTCATCAAATATACCCGCTATTCCCTGATCATTAATGAGCGTAAATGGTGTATCAAACATGATCTTTGGTTCCATAGTCCCATTTTTAACTAAGTATTCAACAACTTCATCCAGAAAAGTCATTTGATCAGGATGCAAAGGTGCTTCTGATAAAAACTCTGAGAAGGCTTCTTTCGCAGCCTTACGACTTAAACCTACAACTGATCGAACCAGAACACCTAATGGTTTCTCACCAAATATATGCTCGTATTCATCTCTTGGTATTGCTCCATCCTCAGCAAACAGAATCTCTTCAAGTGCGGAAACATCTGTAGGAGAAACAGGCTCATTGTTTCTTAATCGCCTGATAGTGACATGATCTCGATGCTCATTAATGAAACGCTGTACTCTTTTACGGTAGTCTTTTAATTTGGGATCACTTTTTACAATCTCGTGCGTGGTTGAATCGCCATCAAACTCATCTTCAAAATTAGTAAAGACATCAACCAAACCAGCATCTTTATCAATAAACCTCGTCAGATCACGCAGACTGATTCTTACATTTTCCAGCATAGGCAAGGTAACATCTTGCCACCATTGCTCAGTCTGTAATTCCATTATCAATTCCATCTGAGCGGCAACACTAGGTATAGCCGACTTATCTTCCAGTCCTTTGGCAAGCTCCTGAACTTTTATTCTATAATTTTCTTGTGCTTTACTATTTTGCAAGATTGCAGATTGCAAATTCAATATAAGCAAATCAAATCTCCTTGAATATTCATCGTCATCATCTGCCGATGGTAATCCACTAACCTTACTGCTTAATGTAGTCTGATCATCTTCACTCAATGAATCCCAGCGATCACGATCAGCAAATGTCTCTACGTCTTTACGCTGTTTACGAACAATAAAGTTGTCAAGATTCATAACCGAGACAACATCATGCATTTGATCTTTTAAGCTATTAGCAAAACTAGCCATATCTTCATCTTCTGGCTTAGCATTCTGCAATGCAATAGATAATTCTAGACGGCGTTTAAATATTTTCTGTTTTACAGATTCCTGAACACCTGAATCATAACCTTCTGGATTAGCATCAAAGAACTCAAGGTTTTGGCAATAATCAAAGACAACAAACTCTTGCTTATCTTTGTTTGGTTCAAATAAGTCTTCACATAAACGTGTACCACGTCCAATCATCTGCCAGAATTTAGTTTTAGAGCGAACAAGTTTAAAGAACACCAAATTTACAACTTCTGGTACATCTATTCCTGTATCCAGCATATCAACTGAAGCAACAATAAACGGGTCTTTGTTTTTCACACTGAAGTCATCAATCAGGCTTTGTACATACTTAACTGAATAATCAACTCTACGACAGAACTTTCCAGACATAGATGGATAGTTGAGGTCAAATTGCTCAACAATGAATTCAGCATGTTTTTTGTTTTTAGCGAAGATAATAGTTTTGCCTAACTTATCACCACCTTCTACTTTAATACCGTTTTCCATCAAGTGCATAAGCACTTTGTTGACTGTATCTTTATTGAAGAGCCATTTGTTAAGTGCAGCCGAACCAATTTCTTCTTTCAAATTGCCTTCATCATCATGAAACTGCTCTTGTAACTCATATTCTTCCTGTTCTTCGGCAGAGAGGTCTTTGTATTTGATCCCTTCTCTTTGGAACTTTAAAGGTACTGAAATTGCACGAGGAGGTACGAGAAAGCCGTCATTCACTGCTTGCTATAGTTCATAGGAGTATGTCGGTTGGTGATCATCAAGTTCAAACAATTTATAAGTATTACGATCTACTTCTCCTCTTGGTGTGGCAGTCAATCCCAACAAAAGTGAATCAAAATAATCAAAGATTGCGCCGTATTTTTGATATACAGAACGATGAGCTTCATCAATAATGATCAAATCAAAATGACCTGCACTGAAAGTTTCTTTCTGATCCTTCTTTGTACCATCAATACAATTGAGCATTGTTGGATAGGTAGAAAAGAGTACCCGTGCATCTTCTTCAGTCTTATCAAGCAGGCTAGCAACAGATACATGAGGAAGGTGACGGTTGAATTCTCGTTTAGCTTGATTTACCAACGCAATGCGATCAGCAAGAAACAACACTTTCCTTGCCCACCCAGCACGCAACAACATATCAACCAAGGCAATTGACAAACGAGTTTTTCCAGTACCCGTAGCCATAACAACAAGACTCTTTCGTTTTCGCTCAGTACCAAAATGCTCCATAACACGTGCGGCAGCTTCCATCTGATAGTAACGCCCTGTGATTTCTTTTTTTGGTTGCTGAATACTTAAATCTTGACGACCAGTACGCTGATTTAATTTCCACTGCAATTCATCACGAGTTGCAAATCCCTGTACTTCTCTAGGTGGATAAAACTGATCATCCCACATCCAAGTGGTATAGCCATTCGAGTAATAAATAATCGGGCGCTGACCATGATGTTTTTCCAAACAATCCGCATAAAGTTCTGCTTGCCTTTTACCTATTTGTGCATCGCTTCGAGTACGTTTAGCTTCGACCAGTGCGAGAGGTCTGTTGTCGTCACCCCATAAGACGTAATCTACATATCCCTTGCCTGTACATTCACCAGTGGCAGTTGGCATACAATCCAATACTTCATATTCTTCAACATTTTCTGCTTTTGGATTCCAACCAGATTCACGCAACATAACATCGATAATTAACTCACGTGTTTGGGCTTCTGTGTATTCACTGCTACCAATAGTTTTCTTGTTGGTCTCTTTGACTTCTTGTAATAATGCTAATTGTTCTTTAAGAGCAGCAAGTTCGCTTTCTGTTTGGGAGAGTTTTTCTTTGGCTATAGCAGCGGCTTCATCTTTAGCCGTTAAGTCTGCTTGAATTTTTTCAAGTTGTGCTACCGAGAGATGAGGTGCATCTGGTTTTGATTTGGGAATCCATGAGATTTGAAACTGATCTGGCTTTGCTCCACCACGAGTATAAACACGTGCAAGCCAACCCAAGAATTGATGCAATGCAACGGTTGCCTTTAAACCTTCTTGTTCAGATATATTTTTATCACCATGTACGGCAATATTACCGAGACGATGAATAAATTTAATGTCGTGAAATAATCCCCTTTTAATATTCTGGGCAAAGGTTGGCTCATGAATCATTGCCGCCAGACTTTTTTCATAAGGGGCTTTTAAAGCCGTGTCATTCGCAAATAACCATTTGAGGGAGATTTCTAAAGTTCGGCGGGCATAAATAGCGGCAGCACGTGGATCACGTAAAGAATAGCTTTCCACCTGTTGCGCATCTTGCAACAAGAAACCCCAGTGCTGGGATAAAAATGAAAAGTTGCTGTTATTATTCTGCGTCATCCTTGGCTACCTTTTATGCCGCTTCCGTTTGTTTGGTTAGTTCACCGTTAAAGGCTTGTTGCGTAAGAGAGTTAAATAAATTGTTATAGTTACTTTCAGCAATCTTCATGGTTTCTATTTTATCTATAGCTTTTAGGAAATATTTTGCATATTTTTCTTGATCCTCCATTGGGGGCAACAAAACTTCAATGTCTGAGAATTTAGATTTACTAACCATACCTTTCATGCTTTCAGTTGATGCCTTTTGAACCAACCTTTTGTTAAAGGCTAGTTGAGCGTATAAAAACAGAGTTAGAATTTTTTTATTTGGGACAATAGCGTTAATCTGCTGATTAAACGCTACCATTCGATCTGCTATCGCAGTATTTCCAATACAATCTTTACTTCCCGCTATACAGGTAACAAGTATAGAGTTTTCTGGAACAGTTCTTCCTACGAGCACCCCTTTGTCTGATAAGCATTCCTCTGCTTTTGTTAAGTAATGATATGGTGTATTTATATTATCTGACTTTATCCATTCTACATCGCTACCATAATATTCAGGCTTCTTTCTAGAAGGTGTGTTTCCTGTGATTACCTGACCAATATCAGAGATTGTTGCGGTTTTTATATTTTTAGGATTTGTGATCGGGTCACCGAACATATCAAGAAAGACAGAGCGAAGGAGTTGGTCAGTTAGTTCAATGGATTTTTGGCGTTTACGGCGTAGCATATCCGCTTTATCCAAAATCGCAGCAATGCGTTTTTGCTCTTCCATTGGTGGGAGTGGGATTCTGAAGACAGCTAGTTCTGAAGCTCTAATATTCTTAATATTTGCTCCAGAAGATTTTTTTGTCCAATTTCTAAAAATTGGCGAACTTAAAAAGTGATATAAATATGATGCATTACATTTTGTTTCATCTGCTCTAATTCCAGCACAAAAAGCACCAAATGATCCATTCCAACTCTGTCTTGACCTAGCACACTTCCCTACCAAATCAGAGCTTCCCGATGAAGTACACATTACTATATCGTTCTTCTGTATAAGCTGATGTGCTTTTATTTTGTTTGCAGGAACCCATATCTGACCTTCATCTAATATAAGCCTTTGCTGGATGCTACCAGCACGAATTACTGGCAACCTATCATTTGATTTGATGGAACTTGTGAACCTTCAGCTTTAGAGAAAGTTACTCCTCTTATAACTTCTGCGACATCATTAAGAGAAGCGGAATTAATCACAACATTACCCTCAACTCTTTCAAATCACTTTGAATTTCATCTTCTAAAGCATCCAACTTATCCAAAATTACTAACGGTGAATCATAAACCTCATCTTCATACTCAATCTCTTTATAGCGATTGATAGAAAGATCATATTTGTTATCGGCTATATCCTGCTTATCGACCGTAAAGGCTTTGGCTTTTTTATCTGAGAAATCACCCTTGCCCTGTTTGTACTGGTGATACTGTTCAATAATATCGGGGATATCGTTGTCTTCAATCTCATCACGCTTATCATCAAGGCTTAAACCATCAGCTTGCATGTCATAAAACCAGACTTTATCTGTTCCCCCTGAATCTGTGCGGGTAAAAATCAGGATGGCGGTGGATACACCTGCATAAGGTTTAAATACACCAGAGGGCATTGAGACAACAGCCTCAAGCTTTTGATCTTCCACCAATGCTTGACGCAATTGTTGGTGAGCCTTAGAAGCACCAAACAATACTCCATCAGGAACTATACAGGCACAGCGTCCACCAGCTTTTAGTTGCTTGAGGAACAGGCTGATAAATAGAAGTTCTGTCTTTTTAGTTTTGCTGACTTGCAGTAAATACTTTGCTGTACCGTCATAATCTAATGATCCTTTGAATGGCGGATTAGCCAGTATCAAAGTATAGGCATCACGTTTATCTGCATGGTCTTCACTTAATGAATCCCTATCTTCAATCAGTGGATTGTCAATTCCGTGCAGAGTCATGTTCATTGCACCAATACGCAGCATAGAAGAATCAAAATCTGATCCATGGAACATGTGATGATGAAAATGCTCTTTCAAGTCATCGTCTCGAAGTATTTCCTTATGATGATCTTCAAGATATTCTGCTGCCGATACCAAAAATCCACATGTACCACATGCTGGATCACAGATAATATCTTTTGGAGTTGGTGCAGTCAGCTCAACCATCATTTTAATAATATGACGAGGTGTTCGGAACTGACCGTTTTGACCTGCCGTAGCTATTTTGGATAACATGTATTCATACAGGTCACCCTTGGTATCACGATCTTTCATAGGAATGTCATCAATCATATTGACGACCTTATCCAAAAGTGCAGGGTTAGGCATGATAAACACCGCGTCCTTCATGAATTTGGTGTAAGAACTGCCTGCACGACCATTTAGAGATTTGATGAAGGGAAAGACTTCATCCTTGAAAATATTGAACTTACGCTCAGGTTCAAAATCTTTGAAGCGAGACCAACGTAAATGCTCCTGCCCTTCTTCAAATATAGGGTCAGTAATTACTTCACCCAATAAATTAGCCTGAGCCTCTTTTGCAGTATGAATTTCATCAAGCCGTTTAGCGAATAACAAGTAAGTGATTTGCTCAATAACAGATAGAGGGTTAGATACACCACCAGACCAGAATGCTCCCCAAATCTGATCTACTTTATTTTTAATTTCACCCGTGATCATAAAAGTCTTTTCCTATTGTTTTTATTCACTATCCAACACGCTTCTTTTGCTCGGTAATCCATTTATCGATATCTGATTCTTTAAACCGCCAACTACCACCCACTTTAAAGCCTGGCAGCTTACCTTCTGCTGCCAAGCGATATGCCGTCTTTTCGGCCAGCTTTAGATACTCAGCAACCTCTTTCAAGGTCAATATGTCGTCACTCATGTCTTTATCCCCTCAAAAACCATATGAGAGAATAAAGGGATATTGGGCAATCAACAACGATAAAGTTATTGGACTCGGCAATGGTTTTGTATTCTGTCATCCCTCTGTGTCCTTTTTTTGCAGTAGCTTTCTCACTTCGCGGTCGAAATCAGATTCGATGTGTTGTTGCTTGTTGAACTTGTCATATTCAGCAATGGCTTTTTGCTTTGCGTGCTTACTGGTCACGGTTCCGTAGCCTTCCAGAACCTGATACTCATTAAAAGTCAAAAACTTGTTCACGCTTTCAGCAAAACTCTCCATAGTGAAGCTGTTACGGTGCTCGATAATCCCTTCGATATAGTCAAAGAAAGCCGACACAGCACGTTCTAGCTTTTTAATATCCGCCTCAGCTAAATAATTTTTGGCAATGGTTGAATCTGACTTCAGCACCCGACCATCAGGTGCATTTTTATAGGTCGTCATGCCCATCAAGGGCTTACTGGCGTCTGCTTTCAGTGAAATAATTTCTGCCGCGGTATGGCCGGTAATGGCAAAATGAAACTTATCTTGCACATGCGCGTAAAACAAACGCGTGGTTTCAGAGTTGGGGTCGTAATCAATACTGCATTCAGCAAAGATATCGGTAATCTGTTGATAGATCCGCCGTTCACTGGCGCGAATAGAACGCACCCGTTCCAGCAGCTCTTTAAAGTAATCCTTACCAAAGTACTGACCGTTTTTAAGGCGCTCATCATCCATGGCAAAGCCTTTGGTGATATATTCTTTGATTCGCTGGGTCGCCCAAATACGGAACTGGGTTGCCTGACTAGAGTTGACGCGATACCCCACTGAGATTACCGCATCGAGGTTGTAGTATTTTACGTTTTGAGTTTGTTTTTTCCCCGGAATGGCCCCGTGTTCAGCGGTATGTTCCAAAATGGAACACACCACATCTTCTTTTAACTCATTGCTTTCAAAGATATTTCTTAAGTGTTTGGTAATCGCTGGCCGCTGCACACCAAACAGTGCCGCCATGCGCGCCTGCGTCAGCCAAAGGGTTTCATTACTTAACAGCACCTCAATCTTTACCTCGCCATTGGGCGCGGTATATAGCAGAAATTCCGTGGTTTGGTCTTGCAGGCTTAGATTTGGCTTAATATGATCAACCATGTTGTTCTGCCTGCTTCGGGTGCAATGCATCCTGTTGCCAGAGGGCAGGATTGTTTTTAATGTATTGTTGAATACGGTTTAAATCAGCCTCATTACGGACAATATGCTCATAATAATTACGTTGCCATAATCGTTTGTAAAATGGTTTCCAATAATGATGTTTGACACCATCAATGTACGCATTGGTTGTCATGGTTTTAAACCATTGCACAATCCTCGGTACGGGCGAACCTGTGTGTTCGCCCGTGTTGAGAATTCCCCATTTTTGCCGTCATTCGGGCCGTCATCGTCTTTGATGTCATCGGTGATTACATGGTTTTCAAGCTCAGCATAGTTAATGCCTTCATCTCCACCTTCTATATAGTTGGCAAAGTTTTCACTGATAAAGCGATAAAACAGCGTGCCGAGAACATATTGTTTAAAGTCCCAGCCATCCACAGAGCCGCGCACATCGTTGGCAATTTGCCAGATTTGGCGTTGCAGTTCGGCGCGTTGTTGCATACTGGTCATACTGTTATTCCTGTTTGAAGACGTTTGATACCTGTCCCTAGCTGTCTTATCGACTGATTTTTAATGTTTAGCAAACGATAATTCATAGCGCTATTTCCCCTTATCTTTTTGTTCTTCTATCCATTTCTGGACATCTTCTTTCTTAAACCGCCAACTCCCCCCCACTTTAAAGCCTGGCAGCTTACCCTCTGCTGCCAAGCGATAAGTAGTCTTTTCGGCTAGCTTCAGGTACTCAGCAACCTATTTCAAAGTCAAAATTTCATCAGTCATAGCTTTACTCACCAAAATGATACTGAGAGAATAGAGGAATATTGGGCAATCAACAACGATAAATAGCTTTTACAATCCAGTTTTCTTCATTAGATTGTTTAGAGAAAAACAATAACTTAGGATCATCTATTGGAAAACGGAACACCCCATACGCCAACCAGTCCCACCATTAAGCCCAGCGATGCCAGATCGTGGGTTTCGTGTGCTCGTAGAGTATGGCTAGATAACCGTGGCGACTTTGAGGCTGAACCGACCAAAGATGAATTTGAGAAGCTGGTTATTGAGCTTGGCTTAGCCCACGAAAAGGCTGTACTAGACAGACTTAGCCAAGAGCTGGAAGTGCATACTGCCACCTCACCCGAACATACTCAGCGGCTAATGGACGAAGGTGTAGAGGTCATTTATCAGGCGAAGCTCATAGATAGTGAAAATGGCTTTGAGGGGTACCCTGATTTTCTGATACGGCATGAAAGCGGTGAATATCAGCCTGCCGATGCCAAACTATCGCTTACTGACGATAAAAAAGAAATACAAGCACAGCTTGGGCTTTATCGCTGCATTCTGGGAACCAAGCTACCAGCGATCACCTTTCTAGGTGGTCGCAGCACAGGTGAAATCAGCGACGAAGCTAATACCATCACCAATCAGTTCGTTACAGAGATGCGAGAACTTCTTGCTAGTGATAGTGAGCCGTTGGTTCGCTATAGCCATAGTAAATGTCGGGCTTGCCCGTACTACTCCCATTGCAAGACCACTTTCGAGGAGAAAGAGGAGCTTTCCCTACTTTATGGTATATGGGGGCGTGCAGCCATCGGCTTGGAAGCTGCTGGCATAGAAACAATATCAGAACTCGCCAATACTGACCCTG
The DNA here is from genome assembly GCA_951812785.1 of uncultured Gammaproteobacteria bacterium. Lineage (GTDB taxonomy): Bacteria > Pseudomonadota > Gammaproteobacteria > UBA4575 > UBA4575 > UBA1858. The sequence continues at coordinate 684,097 of OX638335.1, read as the reverse complement.
CTACTATCCCTGATATTCCCTATCTCAAGGGCTTCGAAAAGAAGAACCGAGCAGTCTTACAGGCCAGGTCATACCTTACGGGTGAAATCCACCAAACTGCCACAGTTACCTTGCCTGACGGTCACTGGGTTCATTTCGATATTGAAGACAATCCACTGACAGGCTCAGGTGATAAACATGTTTACCTTTGGGGGTTCTTAGTACCTGAGTATCAAAATTCCGATTTTGAGTATGTATGGACGGACGATAAAAGCGAAGACAAAAAAGGCTGGCTGGGCTTTCTCGCTCAAATTGAGCAATACCGTGAACAGTACCCCAACCTGATCATTGCCCATTACTCTCAGCATGAACGCTATACCATACGTGACTATGCCAAACGCTACGGTATGGAAGAAAACACCACAGTCGAATACCTTCTCGGTGATGAAAGCCCATTATTCGATATGCGAAAACCAGTGCTTGAAAGTTTGGTTTTGCCGTTACAGGGTTATGGCCTCAAGGATATCTGTAAGCATAAAGACTTGGTGAACTTCCAATGGCAAGATGCCAGCTCAGGCTCTCAATGGTCAGTCGTACAATTTAACCGTTATCTCTATGAAACTGACCCTACTCTAAAGCAATCCCTGAAAACTGACATCCTTGGTTACAACCGAGATGATGTTATTGCTACACGTAGACTTGAGGAGTGGTTAAGAGCGTTTTAGTTAACAGTTTATATGTATTAGTCAGATCTGATCTGTATGTATTGTTACTACTCCTTGATTCTGCTAGCGACCTAATTATTAACACCCACCCGATTAAAGCACATCAATTAACATCCAATTTCTTTTGCAAAAATAATTGCATCTTCTCTTCCGTGAGTTGCAGGGTAATAATTTTTACGAATTCCCACTTCATTAAACCCTTCAGATTCATATAACTCAATTGCCTGCCTATTGGATGGGCGCACCTCTAAAAATACACAAGTTGCATTATATTCTTTTGCGTTATTCAATACACTTGTAAGCAACTTTCGCCCTAGCCCTCTTTTTTGCAGCGTTGGATTGATACATAAATTTAACAGATAGCATTCTTGTGCAGCATTAATGAATACTGCATAGCCGATAATTTCAGCGTCCAACTCCGCCACCCAGCAATGATAACCAGCCTTAATACAGTCCTGGAAAATTGCCTGACTCCAAGGGAATTGATAAGCACGATTTTCAATACGCATAATGCTTTCCAGATCACATAAATCCATCAAGCGATAATTCGGCTCAACTGGCTCCAGAATGGCACTCATATTCTATTTAAGAAACAATTTGCTGACGTGCAAATTTTAAATCTTCCCATACTTTTCGTTTCTCTTTTGGGCTACGCAACAAATAAGCAGGATGATAGGTAACAACAGTCGGTATGTTATTTTTCCCCAAGTGATAGAGCTTGCCACGCATTTTTCCGACGGCTACATTACTTTTCAACAATGATTGAGCTGCAATTCTTCCTAATGCCAATACAATTTTTGGCTCTAACAGTTGTATTTGTTGATTCAGATAAACACTACAAGCGCTCACTTCCTCTGGCTTAGGATCTCTATTATTTGGTGGGCGACATTTTAAAATGTTTGCAATAAACACTTCTTCTCTAGCTAACCCTATTGCGCGTAGCATTTGTGTTAATAATTGCCCTGCGCGCCCTACAAAAGGTTCGCCTTCGCGATCCTCATCTGCGCCCGGCGCTTCGCCAATAATTAGCCAATCTGCTTTATGGTGACCTTTACCAAACACTGTTTGCTTGCGTGTTTTATGCAATTCACATGCGTCACAATTTTTTACATGCGACTCTAATAACGACAGATCCATTTTGGAGATCTTGTCGACATCAATTTTAACTGCGTGTTGAGTTATAGGTTCAACTGGCAACGGCTCAAAGTTTTTTGCTTTTGGCTGATTAACAACTTGCGTAACAGGAGTAGTTTTTTGTTGCACTTCTTCCACCACACCCTCACTTTGCGAGTCGCGTATACGCCATTGTTGGATGCCTAATGCATCCAAGTAATTATTGCGCGTCGACTCGTCGAGTGAGGATTTATTTTCCATTACGCCTGACTATGTTGCGGATGCTTTCGATCCATAGTGAAATTAATTTTATTTAATGCATTTAAATATGCTTTCACAGAAGCAATCACAATATCGGTGTCAGCTCCGTGACCATTAACAATCCTTCCTTCCTTATCCAGTCGAACTGTTACTTCGCCTTGTGCATCCGTTCCGCTGGTAATACTATTCACCGAATAAAGCTGTAATTTAGTATCACTTTCTGCGAGCATCTCAATTGCTTGGAAAGCTGCGTCAACGGGACCACCACCACCTGCATTGGAAGACTTTTCTTCACCATCAATAAATAAAACAAGATCAGCAACCGGCACTTTATTAGTATCTGAACATACCTGCAACGATACCAGTTTATACTTCTCCTCCAAGTTCGCATCGTCATCGGTAACTATGGCAAACAAATCTTCATCGAAGATTTCATGTTTTTTATCTGCCAAGTCTTTAAACGAAACAAAGGCGCGATTCAAATCTTCATCAGACTCAAAATCTATTCCTAATTCAATTAGGCGTGAACGAAATGCATTTCTACCTGAGTGCTTACCAAGCACCATACGATTCTCATTCCAACCCACATCTTCCGCACGCATAATCTCATAAGTTTCACGCGCCTTTAAGACACCGTCCTGATGAATTCCTGATTCATGAGCAAACGCATTCGCTCCAACAATCGCTTTATTAGGCTGCACAGGAAAACCGGTCACAGCAGAAACCAAACGAGAGGTAGATAAAATTTGAGTGGCATCTAAATGGGTATCACATGGAAATACATCTTGGCGTGTGCGTACCGTCATAACAATTTCTTCAAGTGCGGCATTACCCGCGCGTTCACCTAACCCGTTAATGGTGCACTCTACTTGGCGCGCGCCTTTTAATACTGCGGCAAGTGAATTTGAAACTGCCAAACCAAGATCGTTATGACAGTGAACTGAAAATACTGCTTGATCAGAGTTAGGAATCCTTTCAATTAAATTTCCAACCATTTCACCAAACTGATGAGGAATGTTGTAACCAACAGTGTCTGGAATATTAATTGTTTTAGCACCAGCGTCGATAACTTTCTCAATAATGCGACATAGAAAATCAAATTCAGATCTGCCTGCATCTTCTGGAGAGAACTCAATATCATCGGTGTAGTTACTTGCACGCTTAACTGCAGCCACTGCTTGCTCGACAACCTCATCGGGTTTCATGCGTAGCTTGCGCTCCATATGAATTGGCGATGTCGCTATGAATGTATGAATACGACTAGACTTAGCTGGTTTTAATGCTTCACCCGCTCTATCAATATCACGATCAAGCGCGCGCGCTAAACCGCACACAGTACTCTCGGTAACAGCTGCCGCGACTGCCTTTACAGATTCGAAATCACCAGGACTGGCAATAGGAAATCCAGCCTCAATAATATCAACTTTCATGCGCTCTAGTGATTTTGCGATGTGTAACTTCTCATCTTTAGTCATGGATGCCCCAGGACTTTGCTCACCATCACGCAAGGTGGTATCAAATATAATTAATTTTTCACTGCTGTCCATTTCTACTACTCCGACATTGAATCACCGCCATAGCTAGCGGTTTCTGCGTATCCACGCAATTATAAGGTAAATAAAAAAATATGATGTTTGGAATACGTTTACCCTCGCCAGGGATCTATCGCCGCTAGCGCGGCAGGAGGAGTAATGCAAAAACAGACGAACACGCTGGCAATTGCTTGCCTGCATGAGATTGAGTCTGGATATTATTTATGTGGTTCTGCATAGCGACTACTATATCTGAGTCAATTCTTGTTTGGCAATGCTTATTTAGTGGTCTTTTCTTAATTATTTACCGAACGAGAACGTTTTCTAAATAAACGTACAATAAATATTGCTAGCCCAGACAAGGCATACACTAGGAATACGAAGAACATCAGCTTAGGTGGATCAATAGACGCTAGAATAAACACCCCTACAATAGCCAATAAGGCTATAAATGGAACTTTATTACGCACATCAAGCTCTTTGAAACTGTAGTAACTGAAATTACTCACCATCAAACCACCAGACAACAGCGTTAACCCAAATGCGAAAAACCATAAATCCGCACCTGTATATTTCAAGTCGTGGCATGCCCATACAAATCCCAACATGACACCTGCTGCAGCTGGACTAGGTAGTCCTTGAAAATATCGCTTATCCTGATCAGCTGAACGTGAATTAAAACGTGCTAAACGAAGTGCTGCGGAAGCGGTATAAAAGAAGGCTGCTAACCATCCTAGCTTTTGTAATAACCATCCTTCATAAATGACATGCTGAAGAGACCATTCAAACATTACCAAGGCTGGCGCTAGTCCAAACGATACCATATCGGAAAGACTGTCGTATTCTTTACCAAAGCTACTTTCAGTATTAGTCAGCCTTGCCACACGTCCATCCAGACCATCCAGTACCATCGCTATAAATACCGCAACAGCAGCTTGTTCAAATCTTTCAAGGTTAGCAGACACAATGGCGTAAAAACCCGCAAACAGCGCACCTGTAGTCAACAGATTCGGCAACAAATATATACCTTTTCTTGATTTGGTGGGTTCTGTCATAGCGCTAGTTTAATGGATAAATTTGGCCAGCATGTTTTTGCCAGCGGCTACTTTATCACCAGCTTCAGCAACATGCTGGACATTTTTCGGCAAGTATATATTCACTCTACACCCCAACGCGACAAATCCACAACGCCGCACCTGACCAACGCGCTCACCCGGATGCAAAGTGGTATTGCCATGCTGAAATGCCGAGTTTAATGCCACATGCACAACAACATCATCTTGTTCATCAGTACGCACCCAATACACTAGACCTTTTTTATTATTTAATGGCTTGGTTACCCATAATTGTTCTACTTTACCCTCGATAGGACTATGCAAATTAAACTCGCCCCAAGATGATTGTTGGATGGTGTAACAACAACTGATTTGATCAATAAATGGATTTTGCACTTGCGTTATATCAGTGACGACACCGTCAATAGGGCTAATACTCGCAAGAGGAATGGGGGGGATATCACGATGAAAGTCGCGAATAAAAAAACAGAAAACAAACCAGGGAATCCACAGCAGGACCGCGAATGACGCGAATATAAACTGCAAGCCGATTAATACCAGCGTGCCGAGTATAAATATAGTTTATAACTCTTTAACGATTGGCAGCATATCGCTATATGTGGTTACCCACCCAACCTAAGGCGACAAAGAAAGCTTGATTAGTTTTTAGATTTATCTGTAGTAGCTCAGACCTGATCGTACAGTTACCGGTTATTGGTAGGGGTCTGTCAGTTTAGATTTGAGCTACTACACGTAATAAGTCTTCATCAAAACGTAATCGCTCGCCATCTTCTTTACCCTATAGCGGTCGTGGCAACAACCAGAATCGTTCAGGTAACCGTAGACAGCAAAGTTCTAGGAGTTAAAATATTATCTATTTCAGGCAAGACAAAGCAATACTTTGTCTTGCCTATTTATCTCTGAGATAACTTTTCTGCTGCTTTCCACTCTGGCATATATTCAGTAACAAAATCATACAACCGCTGATTATGTTTAGGCTCAAGGAAATGAGTCATTTCATGCAACACTACGTATTCAAGACATTCGATTGGTTTTTTAATTAATTCTAAATTTAGCCAGATCCTTTTAGCTTTTGGGTTACATGTGCCCCACCTGGTTTTCATTTTCTTTACGCCAAACTTTGGCACTTGTAAGCACATCAAGTGTTCATACTTCTTAATCAGGATTAGTATGCTATTCTTTAATTCACTTCTATACCAAGATTCCATAACAGATTGTCGTTGTTCAGATGTCGCTTCAGCTTTGATATACAGCTCTAGTACTTGCTCATTCCAAATTACTTTGGGCTTTAAATTTGATTCGGTTACTTGCAATTCGTATTGCTCACCCAAGTAGAAATGTTTTTCTCCAGCTTCGTATTTAATCGAATTTTCATTAACATATGCTTGTAATATTTTTTGCTGAAGTACTATCCAATCATATTTGGAGTTGATAAATGCATATATTAGGTCAATCGGCATTCGTTTAGGTGCTGACACTCTCACCTGCCCTTCGGGTTGAGTAATTCTTAGATTAATGTTTTTAACATTCTTGCGCATCAGCTCAACAGCAACATCCTGTATAAGCAGTTGCGTTGTCGATATTTTGTTAGCTTTTAAATGACTCATTATTGCTTGATTAGAAAAATTAAGTGAATAATCTATCGGATTTTACGCACTTTAAATTTACGTCCTTTTATTTTTCCATCTGTCAAAATCTTTAATGCCTGCTTAGCGATAGATCTATCGACCGCTACATAAGAAAAATGATCAAAAATATTGATCTTACCAATTTGTTTGCCAGGCAAATCAGTAGTAGAAGTTAATGCGCCAAGAATATCGCCAGCACGTACTTTATCTTTGCGCCCTCCACTAATACAAAGAGATACCATCGGGGGAATCAACTTGAAGTGTTCGCGTGCTTTAAGTGATGCTGCTGAGTGAATCGCTATGTCGGATTGCTGGAATTCCTCTATCGCTTTAATACGATGAGCTTCACTTTGCATAAACAAACTCACTGCCAGGCCATCTTTGCCTGCACGACCAGTCCGGCCAATACGATGTATATGAATTTCAGGATCAAATGCCAATTCAAAATTTATTACTGCGTCTAAGTCTTTAATATCTAAACCTCGTGCTGCTACATCCGTTGCAACTAAGATGGAAGTACTTTTATTCATTACTTGAACTAATACTTGATCACGTTGTTTCTGCTCAAGGTCACCATGCAATGCCAGCACGTGAAACCCTTGGCTCCACAAGTCGTTGGCTAATTCCTGGCATTGCTGTTTTCGATTGCAAAACACCACGCTAGATTCTGGGCGGTAATGCTGTAGCAAGGACACCAGTGTTTTTGTTCGGCTGCTTTTTTGTATTTCATAGAAGATTTGTTTTATCTTTTTATTGTTATGCAAACTTTCGACACGCACATCAATGGGATCTATCTGAATAGATTCACTGATTTGCTTGATCTCATCAGGATAAGTGGCAGAAAACAATAATGTTTGTCTTTTGCGTGGTGTTTGTTTGATGATCTTCATAATATCTTCTTGAAAACCAAGGCTGAGCATTTGGTCAGCCTCATCTAACACTAATATTTTAAGTCCGCTTAAAAGTAATGTACCCATGTTTAAATGTTTAAGAATACGCCCTGGTGTACCTACAACTATATGGGGATTCCTTTCAAGTGACGACAACTGAGGTCCAAGAGGTTTACCGCCGCATAGAGTTAAGATATTTGTATTAGGAATAGCGCGCGCTAACTGACGTATTTCTTTAGTTACCTGATCCGCCAACTCTCGGGTTGGACATAACACTAATGATTGAGTCATGAATAATTGAGTATCCAAATTGCTCAACAACCCAATGGCAAATGCAGCTGTTTTTCCACTCCCTGTTTTAGCCTGAGCTAATAGATCTTTACCTTTTAGAATGTCAGGCAAGCTTTGAGCTTGTATTTCAGTCATCGTCTGGTAATCCAGAGACTTTATATTAGCTGCCAGCTCAGCACTTATAGAAAGAGATGAAAAGTTTGTGGAAGTCACGTGTCGTATAACCTGTTCAGTTGATTGTTTCTTAATCGCTTGTTGTGCAGAGCATGTTAATTTTAACAGCATAACGCTAGTAAACAGCATAGATGCACTAGTATGTCTTATATAAGAGTTTTCTGATATAGACTGCGCCTTTTCACGCAGTTAATCTCCCACAAAATAGGTTCCCAATGTTTAAACTTGGTTGCGCTAGTAGCGCTTGCTTTAAAAATGAAATTCTTTCCGGTTTAACCGTTGCTCTGGCTTTGGTGCCAGAAGCCGTGGCATTCGCATTTGTGGCAGGAGTGGAGCCTTTAGTAGGGTTATATGCAGCCTTTATGGTCGGGCTTCTCGCCGCCATATTTGGCGGTCGTCCAGGAATGATCTCTGGTGCGACTGGTGCTATGGCTGTGGTCATGGTCGCATTAGTCGCGCAACATGGCGTTGAATATTTATTTGCGGCGGTAGTTATTACAGGACTATTTCAAATGTTAGCCGGCGCATTAAGATTAGGAAAATTTATTCGTATCGTGCCACACCCGGTCATGCTGGGCTTTGTTAATGGATTAGCCATTGTTATATTTTTAGCGCAGTTACAACATTTTCAAATTTCAGATTCAGAAGGCATTAAACAGTGGTTAAGTGGCGACGCATTGATGATCTTCTCCAGCCTAATATTACTCACCATCCTTATTATTCAATTCCTACCAAAACTAACTGGCAGCTTTCCTGCCGCACTTGCTGCCATTATTGTCGTTAGCTTGTTGGTCATTGGTCTGGATTTAAACACAACCACCGTGGGCGATTTAGCCAGCATTGAAGGCGGGTTACCCTCCTTTCATATTCCTGCAGTACCTTTTACTCTTGAGACATTAATCATCATTCTGCCTTATGCGTTCATTTTAGCCGCTATAGGACTCATTGAATCTCTACTCACGCTTACCCTGGTTGATGAGGTCACCAATACACGAGGAAGAGGCAATCGCGAATGTTTTGGCCAAGGTATTGCTAATACTGTTACAGGATCTTTTGGTGGCATGGGCGGGTGCGCCATGATTGGACAAAGTATGATTAATGTAAATTCAGGTGGACGTCAGCGCTTATCTGGAGTGGCTGCTGCGGTATTTTTATTAATATTTATATTATTTGCATCATCATTGATTGAACAAATCCCCATGGCAGCCTTAGTAGGCGTCATGTTTATTGTGGTATTTGCTACTTTTGAGTGGTCCAGCTTGCGAATTATTCGAAAAATTCCTATAACTGATGCATTTGTATTAGCTCTAATATCGGCTGTTACCGTATTTACAGATTTAGCCGTTGCCGTTGTAGTTGGCGTTATTGTTTCAGCATTAGCTTTTGCCTGGGAAAATGCTAAGCATATTCACATTAGTACTGTATGATGATGAAAAAGGCTCGCGCATACATGAACTTAATGGACCATTATTTTTTGGATCTGTTAAAAACTTCCTGGAATTGTTTAATCCTGATAATGACCCTGATGACGTGATTATCGAGTTTCAAAACTCTCGCGTCGCAGATCACTCAGCCATTGAAGCGATAGACACATTAGCGGAAAGGTATATAAAAGCAGGCAAAAAGTTACATCTGCGTCACTTAAGTATTGAGTGCCGCCAGTTACTTACTAAGGCTGGAGATTTAGTAGAAGTAAATGTACTAGAAGACCCACATTATCATGTAGCTGATGACCAAATAGCTTAACCGAAGTTATGTACTCAGTTTCAAACTAGTTTTGCTCGAAACTAAGTACAAATTTACTCGACGTCGATACAACAACTCCTTATAGTACCGCCACTTTATTGGATATCATTTTTACCTCTTCAGGAATACCGTTTTGATCACTACCGCAAATATCACCATGCAGTTCGGCGCTAAGCCATTATTTGAAAATATTTCAGTCAAATTTGGCGAAGGTAATCGCTATGGTCTGATAGGAGCCAATGGTTGCGGCAAATCAACTTTCATGAAAATTCTTGATGGCAGCCTAGCACCCTCTTCTGGCAACGTTTCAATTACTCCTAACGAACGTGTTGGTCAATTACACCAAGATCAATTTGCATTTGAAGAATTTAGCGTTATCGATACCGTCATTATGGGTCACGCCACCTTATGGGAAATCAAGCAAGAACGAGAGCGCATTTATTCGTTACCAGAAATGTCTGATGAAGACGGCATGAAAGTCGCCGACTTGGAAATACAATTCGCGGAGTTAGATGGTTATAGTGCTGAAAGTCGAGCGGGTGAATTATTAATGAGTGCTGGTATTGCAGAAGCGCTACATTTTGGTCTGATGAGCGAAGTTGCTCCAGGCTGGAAATTAAGAGTATTGCTAGCTCAAGCACTGTTCGCAGATCCAGATATATTGTTATTAGATGAACCCACCAACAACCTGGACATCAATACAATTCGCTGGTTAGAAGCCGTACTCAATGATCGCAAAAGTACCATGGTGATTATTTCTCATGACCGACATTTCCTTAATGCTGTATGTACGCATATGGCAGATATGGACTTTGGCGAGTTACGTGTTTATCCAGGCAATTATGATGATTTCATGATTGCATCAACGGCGGTACGTGAACGCGCACAATCACAGAACGCCAAAAAGAAAGCACAGATTGCAGACCTTCAACAATTTGTTAGCCGTTTTTCTGCTAACGCATCTAAAGCTAAGCAAGCAACATCACGCGCTAAACAAATAGATAAAATTAAACTTGAAGATATCAAACCTTCAAGCCGCGTTAGCCCATTTATACGCTTTAGCCAAGCTAAAAAGTTACATCGCCAAGCATTAATAATTGAAGATATATCACACGGGTTTGACAATGAAACACTATTCTCTGGCGGCAACCTTATTTTAGAAGCCGGCAGCCGACTTGCAGTTATTGGTGAAAATGGTACAGGTAAAACTACTTTCCTACGTTGTTTGGTTAATCAGATCGACGCTAATCAGAGCACAATAAAGTGGTCTGAAAATGCAACGCTAGGCTACTGCCCTCAAGACAGTAGTGCCGAATTCGATAACGAGTTAACTTTGTTTGATTGGATGAGCCAGTGGCGTAAACCTAAACATGATGATGAAATCGTACGCGGTACACTAGGTCGATTATTATTCTCATCAGATGATTTCAAAAAGAAAGTTGCAGTTTGCTCTGGTGGAGAAAAAAATCGTTTGTTATTTGGAAAATTAATGATGGGCGAAACCAATGCGCTTATTATGGATGAGCCTACTAACCACCTGGACATGGAAGCTATTGAAGCGTTAAACCTTGCTTTAGAGCACTATGAAGGAACCTTGATATTTGTTAGTCATGACCGCGAATTTGTATCATCACTCGCAACGCGTGTGATTGAAATAAAAGATAAAAAACTTATCGATTTCCAGGGCAATTATGAAGAGTATTTAGTTAGTCAACAAAATGATGCTAGAGCTATAAGCTTTTAATGCAGCCAGTTTTTGAAGAAATTGATTTCCAACAAACTCCTCTAGGAGATATTAGTCTTAGACGTAGATCCGAACCTAGATTAAATGACGTGATCATCTATGAGGTCAAACTAGGTGAAGAATTTTTAATGTCTAGTTTATTCACAGAAGCTGAAATCCAACTATCACGTCTTGGTCTTAAACAAGTTCAAGATGTATTTGGCCATAATGAAAAATTAGATATTGTTGTCGGTGGATTAGGTCTCGGCTATACCGCAGCAGCAGTATTAGAAAACCCTTCAGTGAATTCACTAAACGTTATTGATGTTATGTTGCCTGTTATTAATTGGCATCAACAGAAGCTAGTGCCACTAGCTGAAACACTTATTAATGACTTGCACTGCAAACTAACTTATGCTGATTTTTATCAATTAGCGGGCTCACATAATTGCGGATTTGATCATGATCAACCAGATCAATTAGCCCATGCTGTATTATTAGATATAGATCATTCTCCCAGCCATTTACTTAATGAAAATAATAGCGCTTTCTACACCAAGGCCGGACTTGAAAGCTTAGCTGGAAAATTATATTCCGAAGGGATATTTGGTTTATGGTCAAATGAATTACCAGATCAAAATTTTGTAGCATTATAAAATTCTGTATTTCACTCTACTCAAACACATATTATTAACTTCCCCAATCCTTATACCAAAGAGGAATCCACAAATACGGTTTATTTATCTACGACCTATTAATCAGTCCTATTTTCTTTTTTAGCATGGCTGGCATATCGAAATTCAACTAATTATTATGGTATAAATGGAACCAGCTCAACGACTAGAATTCCTATGATTTTTCGACAACTTTTTGAATCTACCTCTAGCACTTATACTTATTTGCTAGGTTGTGAAGAAACAGGCCACTGCGCACTCATTGATACTGTTGTAGAAACTACAGATCGTGATTTGGAAGTAATAAACAAGTTAGGCTTAACACTCAACTACACCATTGATACACATATTCATGCAGATCATTTAACTGCCGCGGTTAAATTGAAAGCATTAACAAAAAGTAAAATAATCTATCCAGGTATATGCGAATTACCTTGTATGGACATTGGGGCAAAAGAAGGTGAAGTTATTAAGATTGGTAATATCTCATTGCACCCTCTTTTCACACCAGGACATACAGACCACCATTTTGCCTACTTACTTGATAACGGCACACAACAGATGATATTTACTGGAGATGCCTTGTTAATTGAAGCCTGCGGTCGAACTGATTTTCAATCAGGTGATGCTACGACGTTATACAAAAGCATCCATGAGAAAATATTTTCCTTGCCTGATGATACTATTGTATATCCAGGTCACGATTATTCAGGTCGATTAGTCTCGAGTGTATTACAAGAGAAACAGCGTAATCCTCGGTTGGGCAACAACAAGCCTATGGAAGATTTTGTAGAGATAATGAACAACCTGGATTTGCCTTATCCAAAGAAGATTGATTTTGCCGTACCGGGCAATGAAGACTGTGGTGTATGCCCTGAGAATACGCCTGAAGAATTACGTGCACCTTGTGAGATACACGACCAAGGATAACAACTATCCCGTTTTACAATGCCTATTCACATGCTGAATATAGCTTGACTTACTTGCTGCTTGCGTAGCGTGTAAAACGCAATTTTATTTCTTTAACTGCAATAGTTATTTCTTTTGTGCTTCCGCTACATATTGCATCTATCAATACTAATAATTCATATAGTGACGAATCAAGGCGAACAGTCAATAAAACCTACAAGTGAATGCATTTTTATAGCAAACTACTTAAATAAATCTGACCTGGCTACATCACAAGAATATTTAAGATAAATACATTATGGATCCACTCACACAAGGCGCGCTAGGAGCAAGCTTGCCGCAGTCATTCAGTAACAAAGCTCATGTATTCATCGTAGGAATTCTTGGTTTTCTATCAGGAATGGCACCTGACCTTGACGCATTCATACGCTCAAGCACCGATCCATTACTATTCTTAGAATTTCACCGTCAGTTTACTCATTCATTAGTATTCATACCGGTCGGCGGCTTACTTTGCGCGAGTGTTCTTCACTATATTATTGCTAGACGCGCGCAACTATCGTTTAAACAAACTTATCTTTATTGCACATTAGGTTATGCGACCCATGGATTACTCGATACTTGCACTAGCTATGGTACGCAGTTGTTATGGCCATTTACTAATCATCGATTTTCTTGGGATAGCGTTTCTATTATTGATCCAATTCTAACTTTACCTCTATTAATATTAATCATTATTGCGGCAGTCAGAAAGAATCCCAGATTTGCATTAATAGGATTTCTTTGGGTTGTTATTTATCAATTCATCGGTCTTTACCAAAATCAACGTGCCAGTGACATTGGTTGGCAACTAGCAACAGAGCGTGGCCATACACCAATAAGGCTGAATGCAAAACCGACGCTAGGTAATTTAATACTGTGGCGAGTAATTTATGAAACGGACCAAGGCTTTTATATCAATGGGGTAAGAATCGGCTGGGAAACTAAAGTTTTCCCCGGAAAGTTAACTCCCAAGCTTAATGTGAAACGAGATTTCCCTTGGTTAAATATGAATTCGCAACAAGCGATAGATTTAAAAAGATTCAACTGGTTTTCACAAGGCTATGTTTCTGTTGATCCACATAATCCAGCACGTGTCATTGATACGCGTTACTCATTACTACCGAATGAAGCACGTGGTTTATGGAGTATTTGGATCACACCTGATGCACCATTTGAGCAGCATGCTGAATACCGCGTAGATCGAGATATCACTCCCGGCAAGCGTGCTATATTTTTTGACATGCTATTCGATAAATAATATGTCGAACACATTAGTCATTCAATCTCATTGACAACCGCTGCCACATGCATGGTTAGAGACGTGTATGGATTCAGTAAAACATTGGGCTGAATTAAATCAGTTTAATTATCAATATATTGGTGATGAACTATTTAATTATATTCCAGAATTGTTATTCAAGAAAACTCAGGCGCAACGGGTAATAGCCACTGACCTTGCGCGCCTGAAATTACTACAGAGCAAGCTGAAAGATAATTATCAAACAGTCATATGGTGTGATGCTGATTTCTTAATATTCTCACCTGAAAATTTTAATTTACCACAAGACTCTTATTCATTAGGACGAGAAGTCTGGATGCAGTATGACAAACACAATCCGAATAGATTGATCGCAAAAACAAAGGTGCATAATGCGTTTATGATGTTCAGGAAAAATAATAACTTTTTAGATTTCTACACTGAAACAGCAGAAAGATTATTAACCTTGAACAGTGGCAATATACCGCCACAATTTATTGGTCCTAAATTACTTAGCGCAATACATAATATTGCACAGTGTTATGTGCTAGAGACAGCAGGGATGTTAAGCCCAACTGTTATTAAAGATATAGCCAACAAAGGCGGAGAGGCTTTAACTCTATTTCAGAACAAATCCAGTGAAACAATTGCTGCAGCAAATCTGTGCAACTCTCTGTTTGAACGTAACGAAATCAATCAACAAGAAATGGAGCAATGCATTCAGAATATCTCTGAATGCATTGCTCCTAACTAAAAACCATATCTAAACTTATTTGAGAAATTTGCTCATTAAGTCATCTACAACACTGCCGTCACCATCTTGGTCAAGAAATGAAGTCAGCATACTTTCCAGGCTAGACGATTGTCGAGATTGACTACTACCGCCTAGTAGCGAACCCAATGCATCACCAGCACCGGACTGCTTACTCATTCCTCCCATAACCATCGTAGCTACAATAGGTAACATCTTCTTTAAAATACCAGAATCAATACCAGTATTTTGTGCTGCATGCCCTGCCACTTGACGACTCACCTCTTTATTCCTAAGCAGGTGCCCTAAAATGGCATTGCCATCAGATAACGTCGATGAATTTCCTAATTGTGATGGGTTATCCAAGTACTGACTATGTTTCCCCTTATTAAGTGCTGAGATCAACGAGTCTAATCCACCTTTTTGCACATTCTTTTTAACACCACCTGCCAACATTGGTATTAGTTGAGCTAAGGCAGAGTTAGCTTGATTTCCACTCAAACCAAATTGGCTAGCAAGCTGATTTACCGTATTGCCACCTTGGGCTTCTAAAATAGTCTTTAATAAATTCATAATTGATCCCTACAATGGAATTCTGATTTTTTGCCTAGGATAAATCTTATCCGGGTCTTCAATCACTTCTCTATTAGCTTCAAAGATCTTAGGATAGTCCATAGCATTACCGTAATAATGCTTGGCAAGCTTACTCAATGAATCGCCTGATACAATCGTATAGTACTCAACCTTGGTTCCATCATTTGGCATAGATTGGTTGTCGCCTGCTGTACTCATAGGTGTCTCTTGCCCATTCTGAACAACCTTTAAGCCATTTATGTGAACATCAACAACACCTTTTACATTCCCAGCCATGAGTACTGCTTTTTGAAATGCCTCACTAGAATTACAATCTCCGCACAACCCCACTATGCCATCATCAAAAGTGACTTCTAGGTTATTCCCTTCTACATAGTTCTTAATTTCTTCAGCAGCTTCGTCGTCTTTATTAAATATTTTTCTGCCGATATTTTTAACGAATCCAAATAAACTCATTACCCTCTCCTGCTAAATTTCTTTATTAATGCAAAATCGTATAACAATGTGATTTAAAACCTTATTATTATTTTTACATTATTATAGCCACTATTTAGGATATGCTACTCGAATGGTCAGGGTGATAATCTTTATATTTATCCTATTAACGTCAATACAAACAGCGTGGTCACAGAATTGTAGTAGCCGCGAAGCGTCGTTAATAATTGAGAATGATAGTACCCTCACCCTGGGTGACGGTACTGACCGTTATTATTCAAGTGGTTTTATAGCTCTGTTCAGATGTCATACTGATATCAATAACAAAGATTCGCAATCGAATTTAGCTTATCGCACACTGCATTGGTTTGAACATAATCCAAACATCATTAAGACATCAAAAGGCTTAAGCTTTGGGCAGAAGATATACACCAGTTCAGACCTAACTTTGACACCGAATGAAATTGATACCAATCGCGATCGTCCATATGCAGGCTGGACTTATGCCAGTTTCTTTTACGAAGCAGAAACTTTGCAAGATAGATATCTACGCCATGAATTCAGCCTGGGTTGTGTTGGCCCCTGTTCTCAAACCGAAAACATGCAAACTGAATGGCATGAATTATTTGGCTTTGTACGACCAGAAGGTTGGGACCTACAAATAAAGAATCAATTAACACTACAATATTTCTTAGAATATAAAACTAATCGTTATGAGGTATACCCTCACATATCTTTGCACCCAAGATACAAATTGTCATTAGGTACAGTTTTTAATGACATTTCTTTTGGTGGAGAATTTATTGTCGGCGATCATAGCAATGAAGATTTAGATACACCTAACCACAAATACAACAAATGGGATTGGCATTCGGCTCAACTATAGTAATCAATACTTATTCGAGTATCGATTCGTAGGCAGAAGCACTGAAAATGAAGAACAAGATTGGAAATTTTGGGATCAGTAAGTACGGAAGCTTTGAATTTGGACTCAGATTTTGATTTTATCAAAAGATATTAGTCCTGCCAGCAATAGGAACATCACTATACTACGCCAAGCAGTTACTCTACTTTTAGAAATTAGCCGTAATACGCAATGATTGGATTAAATGAAGTTAGCCTGCATCGTGGGCAAAAAGTACTATTAGAAAAAGCAAATCTACTCATCCATGCCGGGCAGCGTATCGGTGTTATTGGTGCCAATGGTACTGGCAAGTCCAGCCTGTTTCAGTTATTCCTGGTTCAATTGCATTCTGATCAAGGCGATGTGGTGTTACCTAAACAATTACGTATCAGCCATATGGCGCAGGAAGTCACACATAGTGATCGCACTGCATTAGAGTATGTGCTGGATGGTGATTAAGGAATTACGCATTACTCAAGCTGCAATTGAAAAGGCTGAAATTAATAAGGACAACATCGCTTTAGCACATGAACATGAACATGAACATGAACATGAACATGAAAAATTAGATGCTATAGATGCATACACAGCACCCAGTCGTGCACAACAACTCTTGTATGGTTTAAGATTTGATACCAACGATCATCAACGTGCCGTCAATACATTTTCCGGTGGATGGCGTATTCGCTTAAATTTAGCACAGGCGCTCATGTGCCCTGCCGACCTAATGCTGTTAGATGAACCTAGCAACCATTTGGATCTAGACGCAACCGTTTGGCTCGAACAATGGCTAATACGTTATCAAGGCACATTGTTACTTATCTCGCATGATCGTGATTTCCTGAATTCAGTCGCAACCCATATTGCCCGCTTGCATCACTGCCAGATCAACCTTTATTAAGGGTAACTATTCTGCCTACGAACGTCAGCATGCAGAACATATGGCGCAGCAACAAGCTAACTATGAAAAGCAGCAGACGGAACGCGCACATTTACAAAAATATATCGATCGTTTTAAAGCCAAGGCAACTAAAGCAAAGCAAGCACAAAGCCGTATCAAAGCATTAGCACGTATGGAAAATATTGCCCCCGCACATATCGACTCACCGTTTCATTTTAGTTTTAGTCAGCCTCCTAAAGCTTCCAACCCATTACTTTATCTCGAAGATGCTAACCTGGGATATAGCGATAAAGAAATTTTAACTCAGGTAAACATGAGCATTGTTCCCGGTAGCCGCATTGGTTTATTAGGCCCAAATGGTGCAGGTAAATCCACTTTGATCAAAACTCTGGTGGGTGACCTGGCACTACAAGGTGGGATACGACACGCGGGCGATAATTTACAAATAGGTTATTTTGCACAACATCAATTAGAAGCCTTGGATTTAACGGCCAGCCCTATGACTCATATCCAACGCTTGTCACCTGCTACTAGCGAACAGGCGATTCGTAATTTTCTAGGTGGCTTTAACTTCCATGACAACGCAACAGAAACACCCAAGAATTTTTCCGGCGGTGAGAAAGCACGCTTAGAGCTAGCAATAGTGGTATGGGAAAAACCTAACTTGCTCATTATGGATGAACCTACCAATCATTTAGACTTGGAAATGTGTCATGCGCTAACCATGGCATTACAGAGCTTTTCAGGCGCCATGATATTGGTATCTCATGACAGACACTTATTGCGTAATAGTGTAGATGAATTCTTATCAGTAGCAGAAGAAAAAGTACAAAACTTTGACGGAGACTTAGATGAATATCAACATTGGGTTCTAAAAAGTAAACGCGAAAACAATACATCAAGGATTGATCAAAATACCAACACACCAAAAGTAGATCGCAAGGAACAGCGCCGCTTAGCCGCTGAGCTGCGCCGTCAACTAAAGCCGGTCACGAAGAAAATCTCAAAAATTGAAGCAACTATTGCAGACAATGAAAAAGAATTAAATGCAATAGAAGCCATGTTGCTAGACACTAATATTTATGACGATACTAATAAAAAGAAGCTACAAGAAATATTACAAAAACAAGGTATGCTTCAACAACAAAATAAAACTCTTGAAGAACAATGGATGCAACTACATGAAGAGTTAGAGCGACTGGAAAAGAACTAATACATAAAAGTCAAAGACATAACGCAGACGGCGAAGAATATCGTTATTAGTCATAAATTATTACGTTAGTTTTATTACAGGTCACGCGGCATTTCTCCTGCCAAGTGTTCAAGCCCAGCTTCAACTTTCCAAGCCTTATTAATTTTATTTAAAAGCAATTTATAGTTCTCATTATATTGGTTGGCCAAATAATGTGTCTATTACATCATCATACTCGGAACTCAATACTTGTCATTTGCAGCCACAAAATTCATCATGTACCTTAATCAACTTAAATTTGAAATGTGGGAGCATCATTGTTAACTCCCATTTATATTTAGAGGAAAAGAACGATGAAAAAGAAAAGCCTTTTTATCCTGCTCACAGCGATAGGAATATCCTATACCATAGCAGCAAAGGATACGGATTCTGGTTTAAACGCACTGGTTTCTGACGAAATTGTAGACCAACAACGTAAAAACCTAGCGACTAATACAGAAGGTAAAGGCTTTAGCCCTCAAGCACCACGTGATATTGATCTAGTTTCAGGCAACAACATTGCTTTTAATGCGGCCCCACCCTCTTCACAAATGAACCTATGTAATATCCACTTGCATAAAAATGCGGAACACAAAGGTGGTGAATTCACAAAATATGCGGGGAATGGCGACGGTCATGGGTATCATACCGGCTATCAGTATTCCGGGAGTTTGACTCAACAAGAGTTAGCTTCAGTAGAGGAAGAAATTTGTCTTGGTAAACACGGTGGTCTAGCGCCTGGCGATACAATTGAAGTTCATTACGTCCATTTGAGTGCTCAAATAAAGCCCGGTCCAACACTCGGTTCATGCCTTAATGACTCAGTCAAAAATCCACAATTGCGCGTAGAGACCCAAGTTTATGTCCTGGTTAATGATCAGAATGCCAGAGACTTTGGAAAACTAACCCAACATGGAATAAAAAATGGGCTACAGCAAGCATTAAACATCCCAAATGATACAGGTATCCCCGTTCAATACGCAAGCTCTGCAACCGGACCAAGCTACAATGAACAAGGCTCACCCTTCCAGGTAACCTAGAGCATTCGTACAAAAGTCGCTAAGGTAAACATTGAATCCGTCGGTAAATGGTGTAAAGGCAATATCTTCAACGAAGATCATGCACACGGAGTAAGGAACCTCATTATGAACCCAGCTGTAATAGTTCAGACCCGATCTGACAATTAGCAATCCACAAGAGTTGCAAAAGCGAGAGTTACCCGTTTTGATAAAGGTGTTGAAATCTTTAAATCAAATCAAAAAGGCAGGTAACTCTCATGCTTGATACTAACAATCCAATCCTTAAACACAAGGCGTGCTTGCTCAACTTAGCAGAAGAACTGGGCAACGTATCTAGCGCCTGTCAAGTCATGGGGGTGTCGCGAGACACATTCTATCGTTATCAACAGCGGGTTGAAGAAGGTGGCATTGACTCACGGATTGACAAGAGTCGTAGAACAGCCAATGTTAAAAACCGTGTGGATGAACCCACAGCACATGCAGTGGTTACGTCAGCGATTGAACAGCCCGCGGTTGGGCAACATCGAAGCAGCAATGAACTCCGTAAGAGAGGTGTGTTGATCGCTGGTAGCGGTGTGCGTTGCGTTTGGCTGCGCCATACTCTAGAGCACTTGAAGAAACGACTCAAAGCACTCGAAGAAGAAATTGCCAAGGAGGGCATTATCTTAAGCGATGCACAGATCGCCGCCCTTGAGAAACAGGATGACGAGGCCTGTGGTGAAATTAACACGGCTCATCCTGGTTACTTAGGCAGCCTCAAAGGTGTTGGTCGGCTATACCAGCAAACGTTCGTAGACACCTACAGCAAGATCGCCTTTGCGGCACTCTACACGACTAAGACGCCGATTACCGCCGCAGACCTACTCTTTAATGAGGTGCTACCGTTTTTTGAAAAGCATGCCTTGTCGATGCTACGTAGTTTAACCGACAGAGGCACAGAATATTGTGGGCGCGTGGAGCATCATGACGATCCGTGATACCTGGCCATTAACGACATTGATCACCGCAAACCCATGGCATCTGTGAGCGCTTTGATAAAACCATTCTGAATGAGTTTTATCAAATTACCTTCAGGAAAAAACGGTACTCAACCAGGGAGGATTGACAACAAGATCAAGGCAACATGGGCGGTGGTAGCACACCCATGGACAGGTTAATGGATGGTAAATTGATTTGGGCTGAAAAGAATTTAGCTCACATCTAAACTGACAGACTCCTATCAATAACCGGTAACGGTACGATCAGGTCTGAGCTACTACAATTTAGGTATATTCATAGTATTTTCTATCAACCCATATTCTCATCATATACATCTATAAATTTCAAGATTCTATCAACAATTCGTTCGAATATTTTCTTACGTTCCATAACTTTTGGTTTGTTTTCGAGAGCTGAAAACACTTCTTCTCTCAATGGCTTCTTTCCTGAGCAAATTAAAGGGCCTTGACCCACTGCTGTCCCAGTAACGCGGCGCCAAAGATAAACTAAGTTGAGGTGAACCATGTTTATCTGGTTTTACTTTATTAAATAAACTGAACAAATCGCGCCTAATAAATAAATTGGTATGTAGCAGACGAATGATCTGTTGCATGCTTTGCGTTATTTTTGATTGACACTTCATAAATGCAATGAGCAAATAAACACACAATGCTGCTAGCACTTGAGTCAAGACCGCATTTTTACTGATCCCTAGAAAATTCTTAATCTTTAAGTTTTGTTTAATCCACTTAAAGCATAATTCCACCTGCCAACGTTGTTTATAGATGTCGGTAATGGTTTGAGCAGACCAATCAAAATGATTGGTGATGAATGCATAATGTTTACCTGTCTGTGGGGCTTGATATCCAACACAACGAATGGGGTACAACTGATTGCCGGCACGTTGTTTTGAGGTGTATTCAATGATTTGATCGCGTGTAATGTTGCTGTTTTCAGCGATGGGTTTGCGCTCCACCACACGATATAGCGCATTACCTCGAATACGTGTCACCCAATAAATTCCCTTATCTGTTAAGGCTTTATGCCATCGGTAGTGATTGTAGCCCTTGTCAAAGACCACTACGGAACCACCAGGAAGGTTTACCACTTCATTTTCAGAAATACGGCTTTCCGTGACCCGCGCGAAGCTTGGAATCAACCCATCGTGATCTAAGCCCAGATGCAGTTTGAAGGCGGCTTTCTTGCGATTGTAATCTGCCCAGGGAAACAGTTTCATCGAAGCATCTAGCAAACTACCATCTCACGAAAACAACTTCCCTTTGCATCGAAACCCATGTCGGGGTGAGTGATGTAAACAACGTTGATAGAGTTGTTCGAACAAAGAAGCATAAAATTGATAATCGCGTTGTTCATTGGCGCGTGCCAGGGCTGATTTACTGACCGACTGACAACCTAAATGGTAGTGTGTATATTGTTGGTTGATCAGACAGCTTTCAATATCACGTAAACTTTGGCGGCCATTGAGTTGCCCCACGGCTAATGCCACGAATTGGCTCCAACGCGATAGTGCTATCGACCTGATTCGCGAGGCGTTCAAATTCATGTCTCGGGACCATTTTAAGCATCTGAGATAGGACAGTGTTACAATGCGGCATGGCTTAAATCTCCTTTGTATACAGTGTTTTCTAGACAACTACATTGTATCAATTAGTTGAGATTTAAGTCTGTTTATCTTCTCCTTACTGGGACAGCAGTGGGTTTGACCCTTTAAGTTCATTACTTTTGACTCTTCAATCGTTTTTCCTAACGAGTTAGCTTGCCTTTCGATAAAGGCTTCGTTATTTTCTTTAAGAACTAGATAGGCATTAAAGAAATCTTCAGCTTGCATTTGTATAGACACTACTCATTATCCCCATTAGCAGCTAAAACCTCTTCCACGCTCTTAAACTCTACTAACGCTGCTTCCAATTGCTCTACAATTTCAGCAGCTAATATATCTGGTGGTGTAGATTTTCGGTATCTTCCAATGCTTCGTCTTTAAGCCAGAAGATATCTAGGTTGGTTTTATCACGCGCAATGAGTTCATCATAAGAAAACGATTTCCATCGATCTATTTTTTTAGTCTCACGGCGCTTGCTACGATCATCAGTCTTGTAGCATTGAATAAATTCATCAAAATCGTTTTTAACTAAACGCTAGTCTTTAACGTCATGTGCACATTAGTGCGGAAGTCGTAAATCCAAAGTTTTTTCGTCCAGGTTGTTTTAGAAGTAGGCTTTGCGTCAAAGAAAATCACATTCGCTTTAACGCCTTGTGCATAAAATATCCCTGTAGGCAAACGCAGTAGCGTATGCACATCACAGCGTTCAAGTAGATTTTTACGAACGGTTTCCCCTGCGCCCCCTTCAAACAGCACATTATCCGGCACTACCACAGCAGCTTTACCATCAATTTTTAGCATATTGGCAATGTGCTGAACAAAGTTAAGTTGCTTATTAGACGTCGTCGCCCAAAAGTCTGCACGCTCATATACCAGTTTTTCTTGTTCTTTTTTACCACTTTTCTCATTGATTACGGTAATCGAGCTTTTCTTCCCAAAGGGAGGATTGGCCAATACCATATCAACACGATCATCTCCCACTTCTTTAGCTAAGGCATCATTGGCTTCTATCGGACATTCATCGATATTATCGCTAGGGCCAATGCCATGTAGATATAAGTTCATGGCACATAAGCGCACTACGCTATCAACAATATCGTTACCGCGTAATGCTTGTTCTTTAATATGACGTTGTTGTTTTTTAGTACTGGCTTGATCAGCCATATAATCATGTGCGGCCAATAAAAAACCGCCAGTACCACAGGCGGGATCAGCTACAGTATCGGTCGGCTTGGGTTGCATCACTTCTACCATCGCCTGAATTAATGGACGTGGAGTAAAATATTGTCCGGCCCCACCTTTAACATCTTGCGCATTGCGTTCTAATAAGCCTTCGTAAATTTCTCCTTTTACATCCGCAGGCAAAGTAGACCACTGTTCTTTCTCAATCATTTTAATTAAGCGTTCTAATTTAGCAGGATCTTGAATTTTGTTTTGCGCTTTACGGAAAATCGTCCCTAACATACCGCCAAGCTTGCCAAGATTTTCTAGAGTATGGCGGTATTGCAGCTCTAAATTATCACCATCAAGCTTGATTAAACGAGCCCAAGAATATTCTTTAGGTACACGTACTTTCTGGCCAGACTGCTCCCGCTCATCGGCCATTTTGAGGAAGATCAAGTACGTAATCTGTTCAACATAATCGCCATATCCCACGCCATCGTCACGTAAGACATGGGCGTAGTTCCAGACTTTATTAACTATTTCAGAAGCACCCATATTTTCAATAAGTTCCCTTTATATTTATATGATTTTATCTATTGTAGAACTTCCTAGTTCTAATATAATTACACTATGCCTGCAAAAACACTCTCATCTAGTAATCGTTTTCTTAAGCGTAGTTCTGCCGAAAAACAGATTATTGCTAATATATCCTCAAATACAGCAATAGAGACAGGTACTGCATCATCTGTTTATATCTCTCGATGCGCTAAATCGGGCCGCTTTCCGTCAAAGAACGCTCCAACACCTCGGAAAAAATAAGCTTCATTGACTCATAGTTCTTAGTATGCCCTGCATGAATAGCGGCAATATAGTCAGCTTTATTTTCTTCAATAAACCTGAAATCAAGAACAGGCATATTCGCTTGCAGGGCCATCACAGTTGCAAGCAATCGCCCTAATCGACCATTACCGTCACGAAAGGGATGAATAATAATAAATTCAACATGGCATAATGCCATTGCATTAACTAATTCATTACGGTCCAAATTATTAGAAGGTGTATAAACTGCTAAATAATCCCGTTCAAATTCTGTCATCAAGTTTGGTAATAAATGCGCGGCGGCAAAAATAAATCCATCTTTTTCCATATTCACCGTTCGATAACTGCCTGACCAATCGTAAATATTTCCCAGCCAGCGGCTATGCCAATCACAAAGATCTTTCGCCGCAATATCAGAGTCCATTTCTATCTCATCAAACAGCGATGTTTGAAATTCCACCAAGACATCAAACTCGGCTATCTCTATTTCCTTAACATCAGAAATACCCAGTTTGTTAACTAGTACTTGATCATTAGAGCAAGGTTGAAATTCACCCTCTGGATTACCTTTTGTATCGTAGCGATCAGACATTATTCATATGCTTGATTGATAATTTCAGACACTATTTGTATTGAACCCAAAACTTGGTTATGCAACATGGACGTGCCATGGGAATAGTTATTACGTAGCATTGGGATGGTCTCTTTTATGATGTTGATGTAGTCATAATTTTTATCCACTTCCATAATTTTCGGCTCCGCCTCATCTATTTCCATCTCTGGCAGACCGCTAGCAATAAATTCGTCAATCTTCTCCATATCCGAACGATTCTTTGCATTCTTTAGAACGGCATTATGCCAGACTTGAAAACCTTCATTCCTGATATCCTCTTTATCAATTGCATAGTTAAGCAATGGTCTTAATGTTGGCTCTTTTGATCGAGGATAATATTTTTTAGGTATCTCCTTTCCATATCTTGTCCTTAACGCAAGCTCCAAACAAGTAAATGCACACAATTCCGACACTGAGTGGAAGCGATAAACAAACCAGGAATACAAAAAGAGATTTTTAACGGTTTCAAATTGTATTCTAATATTTTCAGGTACATTTTCGTTTAATTGATACTTAGATATAGAAGAATGATAATCCTTGATTTCTAAAGGCCGTATATTTTTGATAGCAGGATCCAATACTGAAAAGCAACGATTTCTTGAATCAGATTCATTAACAAATTCTAAAGGTCTTAGATACTCAGAATTGAACTCTTTATCCATGTTAATTGAGAGAAGCTAGTAATAGTTCTTCGGTATCATAAAAAGCCTTAGTCGTTTTCTGCTCATCGGCCATTTTGAGGAAGATTAAATGTAATAGTTCAGACCCGATCTGACAATTAGCAGCCCACAAGAGTTGCAAAAGCGAGAGTTACCCGTTTTGATAAAGGTGTTGAAATCTTTAAATCAAACCAAAATTGCAGGTAACTCTCATGCTTCATACTAACAATCCAATCCTTAAACACAAGGCGGGCTTGCTTAACTTAGCAGAAGAACTGGGCAACGTATCTAGCGCCTGTCAAGTCATGGGGGTGTCGCGAGACACATTCTATCGTTATCAACAGCGGGTTGAAGAAGGTGGCATTGACTCACGGATTGACAAGAGTCGTAGAACAGCCGATGTTAAAAACCGTGTGGATGAACCCACAGCACATGCAGGGGTTACGTCAGCGATTGAACAGCCCGCGGTTGGGCGACATCGAAGCAGCAATGAACTGGTGTGTTGATCGCTGGTAGCGGTGTGCGTTGCGTTTGGCTGCGCCATACTCTAGAGCACTTCAAGAAACGACTCAAAGCACTCGAAGAAGAAATTGCCAAGGAGGGCATTATCTTAAGCGATGCACAGATCGCCGCCCTTGAGAAACAGGATGACGAGGCCTGTGGTGAGATTGACACGGCACATCCTGGTGACTTAGGCCACCTCAAAGGTGTTGGTCGGCTATACCCGCAAACGTTCGTAGACACCTACAGCAAGATCGCCTTCGCAGACCTACTCTTTGATGAGGTGCTACCGTTTTTTGAAAAGCATGCCTTGCCGATGCTACGTAGTTTAACCGACAGAGGCACAGAATATTGTGGGCGCGTGGAGCATCATGACGATCCGTGATACCTGGCCATTAACGACATTGATCACCGCAACACCCATGGCATCTCTGAATGAGTTTTATCAAATTACCTTCAGGAAAAAACGGTACTCAACCAGGGAGGATTGACCAAAAGATCAAGACAACTGGATAGAAACTGATCACAATGAACGCACTCATCAAGGCAACATGGGCGGTGGTAGAATACCCATGGACAGGTTAATGGATGGTAAATTGATTTGGGCTGAAAAGAATTTAGCTCACATCTAAACTGACAGACTCCTATCAATAACCGGTAACGGTACGATCAGGTCTGAGCTACTACAGATTAGCGCCTTGAAGCGTTCAAGAAGATTTTGTTCCTTTTCGTTCGTGATAAATGTAAAATCAGAGTGATTTTCCATTGTGATAATATCTCCTCATCCAACCTGGTGGAAGTTTATACTTTAAATCCCCGTTTTGGGGGCTTCTTTGCTTATACCAACTTCCAATGGGTTTTTAATTCTTGTTGAGTCGGCTTTTTGTTTTGGTATTGGGCCCGCTTACCATTACCTAGTAATATCTCGGTAATGGCCTTCTTAAAGGCTTTTGATTCTTTTGGGTTCATAGCACCTTAATCCCCGATCAATTCCCTATAACTTAATCTCTTATCGCCTGCATTCCTTACCAAGGCACTGATCCTATCTATGGTATCAATGGCACAATTACCCTTGTTTAACCTACAAGGGTAATTCATTAACATAACGATCTAGGTGTTTGGTGCTAAATTGATGATAGGTGCCGTAGAACCCCCGCTTTAATACCGCCCATACGCTTTCTATGCCGTTAGTATGGGCTAATCCATCAACATACTGCTTTTGGCTGAATGATTGACCTTGTGATGGGTATCGCCACTAATGCTTGAATAGCCCCGCCATTCGTCTGTGCAGATGGTAGCAGAATGCTTGCAGGCTTGTTATCAAGCTTGACTGAGGGTGGTTTACATTCATCAAACCAGGCACAACAAACCGTGTCCGTTTGCCCCTTCCACTTTCTATGCACATGCAGCCATTGCCCGTGATCCTGATCTGGCGTCAGACCGAGCCAAACAAGACGCAATAAATCGAAAGAAGATCAAAGACGCCTTTAATGATAGCGGCAAGCGATATGGTGCGCGCAAAATCTGGCACGAGCTGCGGCGGAATAATCACGACATTGCCCGCTGCACAGTGGAACGTCTGATGAAAGCCATGGGAATACAGGGCGTTGTGCGCGACCAGAAGCCGATCACGACCAATCCTGACACATCCCAACCGTGCCCGGACGACAAGGTCAATCGCGACTTCACCGCAAGCATGCCATAACCAACTCTGGGGCAGTGGAAATTCGTCGGACAGGTCGAATGGCTGACCGTGTGGCGTTGCCTCGGCGGATATGTTTGGCCATGGGTTTTCCGCGCGGTTTCTTGCTGTGAATGTGCGAACGATAGCCCTGCGCTTTGAGCCAGTCTTCGTTCCTGGCCGAGCGATACCCTGTATCGGCCCAAACAGGCTTCGAGCTGTTTGCCTCATCCAACCCGAGTTATGGATAAGCGATGTCGTTCATTCTGATTTTGGTTTTGCCAAGAACATAGGCCACCAGGGCAGGACAGGATGTGAACGAATGCGTTTGTTGGCGATCTGTGGCGCGTGTGTTCGAGTCCCATCCCGGACTTAAGTTTGTCGAACAGAGTTTCCACGATAAATCTCTTTCGTAACAGCAGTTTGTCCAGAATCGGCATCAAGTGGTTCTTCATGTTCCTGCGGATACCCGTGATCAGATGCAACCCTTGTCTCCAGAGCCGGGTGAAGAGATCACGCGAGATGTAGCCCTTGTCTGCAAGCAGTTTTCCCTGGAGTTCCGCGACCATGTCGGCCAGCGGTGCGCGGTCATCGGTATTGCCAGGCGTGATCTTGACAGCCATCAATTCGCCCTTGTGGTTCATCACCACGTGCAGCTTGAAGCCGAAGAACCAACTCATGCTCGAGCGCCCGCGCGCCGCCAACCCCCTGAAGGTGCGGTTGCGCTGATGCGCGGGTTGGCGCACACGGCCAGTTTGGTGCTGTCGGCAATATAGATCCCGGTTTCTTCGCCCGACAGGCTGTGGAGCAGTACGCAAAACGGCGCAAAAAGGCGCGGCATGAGGGCGACAAAGCGCCCGTATGAAGGCAGATCGCCAAAGCAGTCACGATATTTCTGTTCCACGCCATGTATCCAGAAGTGTTTAAAATCCTTGAACGGAGAGAGATGGAACAACACCATGATGAATAGCATTTCGCCCAAAGAAGCTTGCCCGCCCGCCGCCGTTTGCGGCCTGTCGGGATCAGGCTATGACGCTCCCAGGTCCCCCTCGAAGGTTTCAGCAAAATCGGCAAGACAGCAGTACAGGGCGGTGGTAGACAGGGACATGAGAGGGATCGGTCGTGTTGTTGAGGATACGATCTTGAATCACGCCACGCTTCGGGCGTGAATATCCCTCTCAACAAAATCCCCTTATCCAGAACCGAGGAGAGTTCATGCCCGTCATACCGAGCCGCATTCGTGCCAGTCTCGCCGAGGATGAAGCGCCATTTGCGGTCGATGGACACGTGGTTCTTATAACCAAAGTGCGGGACCGAGATATCGACAAGGCCCGCGTCCTTCTCGCCCTCCTCGGTGGTTTTGGCCTTTGAATACTTGACCATCCAACGTGCATCCGTGTCCTTTTGTGCTGCCTTGGCCGGATCATCCACTGCCCTCTCGGGCATTGCGCCGCAATGTCCGAGAGGGGGCCAGATGTCGGCCGCGCTTTCGCCCGCCTTGGTGCGCTCCTTTTCTGCTTTCGTCATGCGCTGGCGCGGTGCAGAGACAAGGGTCGCATCCACGATCTGTCCGCCAGTGGGCTTGTAGCCGCGGTCTCGCAGCTGAGCTTCAAACGCCGAAAACAGCGCCTTGAAAGCGCCCGCCTGGGTCAGCTTCTCTCTGAAGAGCCAGATCGTCTTTTGGTCCGGGGTTGGCTCCCCGATCTGAAATCCCAGGAAACGCAGCCAGCTGAAGCGATCGCGGATCAGAAACTCCATGCGCTCGTCGCTCAGATTGTGCATCGACGCCAGGACCAGAACCTTAAACATCACAACAGGGTCATAGGGTGGTCGCCCACCCTTGGGCCGATCCCCATAATCAAGCGCATTGACCAGGACCGGACGGAAGTTTTCGAAATCGACGGCGCTCTCCAGAGCTTCAAGCGGGTCGCCCGTCGTAGAAAGCCGAGCAAGATGATCCGTCAAATCAAACAATCCAAGCGCGTGCATAACCAAAATCCTCCCACCTCAAGTGAATCAGATCACATCCCAAAATGCACGGTTTTTAGAGGCGTCCAATTCCTGATCCTCACATTGGCAGCAATCGAATGCCAATCTACAACTCATCAATCCAAAGCCGCATGAACCGCCAAAAATGTGCAAGAACAGATTCTTCACGGGCGACCCGCTACCAACGCAGTTGCAGTTGCAGCCCCACGCCATGCTTGGCTTTGCCGCCCGCAGGTTCCCGCCGTGTGACTTCAAGGCTGGTATCCAGCGACGGAGCGATCGTAAATCGGCTGCCCAGGCGATAATCCCGTGCGCCTCCGTCCATAAATGAAACCCCGCCATAGGTCGTCAGGAGACCGCCCCCCAGCCCTGTCCCATAGCCAACCTCGGCCTCTATCCGCGCGCCCTGTGCGCCATCGTTACCGATTGCGCCAGTCATTCCCTGAGACCACAATTGCGGAACACCACTGGATGTTGCGTCATAAGCCGCAGCCATGCTGAAGAAGGGGCCCCTTCCATCCACCCGCGGATCAAGCAGGATGGAGAAATCCCCGTCCCATTCGCTAAGGTCCGCCTGATGCGCCACAAGGCGACGCGCATTGGCCGCTACGGTCAGGCCCCGGGACCGGTCCACATATTTGATTCCGCCTCCCAGTTCCAGCCCGAAACCCGTCAAACCGTCACCACCGTCGTGGCGCACGCCCAGTTCCAGAGACGAAACCAGCGACGCGGTCGAGGATAATGTCTGGTCATGTGACCCTTCCAGCACAAACCGCAGGCGGTGGGTGTTCGTCGTTCGGGGATCAATCAGTGTGCCATCCCCCGAAACGTCCAAGCGTTCAAATATGGCGTCGCCCTTCAGCCGCAGCCTGTTCTCCCCGCCCGGGATCAGCGCGTCGGTCGCCGCCAGTTGACCACTGCCTCCAAACGCCAGCATAAGCATCCGCATGTCACTGTGCGCAAGGCCTGCCTGTTCATCGTCAATTTCCAGCTCTCCCCAGCTGTAACCTGCGCTGGCCCACATGTTCAGGTCATTAGGCAAGACCCAGCCGACATAAGGATGTATTCCGGTCATCCGACTTTTGTGGGTCCCCTTTAACGCCGGTTCTCCCGAAAGCTGGTCCGTGTAGCTGAATGTGCTTTTTGACCACGAAAGCATCAGGCCGCCCAGAACTTCGGGTGCTATCCATCCATCGACACCGACATGCGCCCCGAAGACATCACCCGCCCAGGTCACCGCCTCGTTCCTTCCGGAGAGGTTGCGGTATTGCCCCGTCCCCCAGAACATCAGGTCACCGGTCGCGAGAGGCAAGGCAAAGGAGCTGCTGCCAAGCATCTCCTCTACATCCAGGCTGCCCTGATTCAGTGCTTCCTCGTTTGCCTGGAGAAATCGCAGGATAGTCGGTTCTCCCGATATGGACAGGGTTGCTTCCCTTCGCATGCCGGAGGCCGCAGCCTCGACGCGGTCGGCCACGGCCCCGGCCGCATTCGAGGTCAACGCACGTGACAACTCCGGTAGGATCGCATCGTTGACACGGTTCAGGCGCTCCCGGGCCGGCGCATCATCGTCATCGGTGATGGTGGCGGTGGTGAGGCGGGCATTGACCGGATCGCGCAAGGTGACGGTGAAGGTCTCGTCGGCCTCGTCGAGGGCATCGCCAGTCACCGCGACGTCGATGGTCTGCGTCGTCTCCCCGGCGGCGAAGGTCAGGGTGCCGCTGGCCGCCGTATAGTCGCTGCCCGCCGTCGCCGTGCCGTCGCTGGTGGCATAATCGACGCTGACCGCCCGGCCCGAGGCCGCGCCCAGGGTGACCGTGAAGGTCGCCGTGCCGCTGGCGCCTTCGTTTATGCTGACATCGGCAATCGACAGGTCCGGCGCATCATCGTCATCGGTGATGGTGAGGCTGGCGGCGGTGGCATCGGTGCCGCCGAAGCGGCCTGAGACCGTGACCGTCTCGTCGGCCTCGTCGAGCGTGTCGGCGACCGGGATCAGCGCGAAGGTGCCGCTGGCGCTGGCCGCGCCGGCCGGAACCGCGATGGTGAAATCCCTCACGGCGGCGAAATCCGCCGTCTCCGTAGCGCTGTCGCCGGCGATGCTGACCGTCACGGTCTGATCGGTGGCGAAGCGAGTGCCGCCCGAAACCGTCGCCGTCACCGTGATCTCGGTCTCCCCGGCCCCCTCGGCGAGGGTTGTCGGGGCAACGCTCAGCGCGATGCCGGCCGGCGCATCATCGTCATCGGTGATGGTGGCGGTCGCCGTGGCGGTGTCGCGGGTGAGTGTGATCCTCAACTCTGTGGTGGTGTCGTCCAACGAGATTCTGGTGAAGGCCTGACGGTCGTAGCCCCGGGCCTCGCAGTTCTCCTTACCCACAATGGTAAATGAACCGAGATCTCTGGTGCAGAACATGTAACGCTCGTCTTCCCAAACCAGCCCGTCGGGCACCGCGCGGTAATAATCCGGTAATAATAGTGTGACTTATCTAAGTCTTCGCCTATAACGCGCTTGCACTCACCGTGTAGAAGCCTCCACCATCCTTTGGAAATCCATCCTTCAGGCGTGTTGTAGCCGACGGCGGCCCACACGTTATCCACGCGCACTTTGTTACAAATCTCAAGCCCAGCAAAAGCCTGCGAAGGCACAAGGCCCACCAAAACCAGTATAAAAAGGCGCATCAGACATCTTGTCATTGGTAATTTGCCTTGCTCATCACCGGCCTGTACGCAGGCTGCGGATTTCAGAATTACCGGACATCGATTTCATTAATTCCGAGGCAAGGATTTCGGGAATTATATACACATAGTGCCCAAACTCATCGGCCTAGCGTCCCTCGGTAAATCACTTCTCGGCGGCTTCGTCGGTAGGGAACATCTTGAACAGCTTTACGAGGCTGATACCTTCACGATAGTGCTTGCCGGGTGCTTTCTGTGCCATGTGTATCTCCCTTGATCTTGGGCACTATTGTATATAACTCCCAAAATTTTTAACCGATATTGTTTTTGCTGTTTTCATAATGACCCATTATACATTAAATTCTGACCCCAGGAATCAAGGGTTATCGCAAAAAATAATCATTCTGGGGTCAATGTAAGTATATAATTCCCTAAATTTATTTTACTCTGTACTTCTAATTTATTTTCTTTTCGATTTCTTAAGTTTCCAATGAATTCCATTTTGTATTTTTCTAGAAACTTAGAAAAAATTCTACTTTTTAGTAGATGTTCAGGGCTGCTACATCCTTCTCGAATTTCCGGGACGTTTTGCGGATTAAACTGTAAAGAAACACTCGACTCTAGAAGCTGAGGATTATTAGTCATAACGTTATCCATTCTATTTTTATATGTTATTTTTATGTACATGAGGACTATACACAATGTGATTTAATCATCCCTTAAAAAATATTAATGCATTGATAGCGTCAGCTTTCTGCACCCTCTTAAAGCATTTTATAAAATATTATTTCTTTGTACTTCAATAACCTACTATATAACTAAACTAGCAAATTACTATATTGATATATTTGAATATTCGGATCATTGCCTAATTGCCTATACGGTCTTGCCTTATACTGAAAAAGAATTGATAGTTAATTTACAAAAAATATAACTGCTAACCAAAGGTATTTATTGTGGAGATCAACATGAACAATTCCAAATCTCAAAGCAACGGGGAACTATCATCAGAAGATGCTAGCCATAAGTTTAAAGACATTGAAGCTGCCATTCAAAAAGCTATCGACACAGAATTAACAAATACTCAAACTTCTCAGTCAAAGCAAAATATTAAATCTGCTGCAAAGTAGTTTCTATAATTTTTTGCAACAGATGTTAATGCATTGATCGACTATCTTTATAGCCACTGTAGAGCGCGTACTTCTAGACATTTAATAAAGGACAAAAAAAACCCCATACTCAACGAGTGCGGGGTTTTTTAAATTAATGCCTGGCGATGTCCTACTCTCACATGGGGAGACCCCACACTACCATCGGCGCTGAACGGTTTCACTTCCGAGTTCGAGATGGGATCGGGTGGGCCACATTCGCTATGGTCACCAAGCAATTTGGCATGCTCTCCAGCTAAATTAACTGGCACTACAACCTCCAAGGATGGAGAACGTACTGGAAATTGCTTAAAACAATTTCAGTGCAAATTCTGGAAATGCATTCAATTCAAGTCGTATGTCAGCGTTAAAACGTTACTTCACGTCACTCAATATGCTTGAGTGTTATATGGTCAAGCCGCACGGCCAATTAGTACAAGTTAGCTTCACGCATTACTGCGCTTCCACACCTTGCCTATCAACGTCGTAGTCTTCGACGGGCCTTTAGAGACTTTAAAAGTCTAGTGAAATCTAATCTTGGGAGAGGCTTCCCGCTTAGATGCTTTCAGCGGTTATCCCTTCCGAACATAGCTACCCGGCAATGCAACTGGCGTTACAACCGGCACACCAGAGGTTCGTCCACTCCGGTCCTCTCGTACTAGGAGCAGCTTCCCTCAAATTTCAAACGCACACGGTAGATAGGGACCGAACTGTCTCACGACGTTCTAAACCCAGCTCGCGTACCACTTTAAATGGCGAACAGCCATACCCTTGGGACCTGCTTCAGCCCCAGGATGTGATGAGCCGACATCGAGGTGCCAAACACTGCCGTCGATATGGACTCTTGGGCAGTATCAGCCTGTTATCCCCGGCGTACCTTTTATCCGTTGAGCGATGGCCCTTCCATTCAGAACCACCGGATCACTAAGACCTGCTTTCGCACCTGCTCGACGTGTCTGTCTCGCAGTCAAGCATCCTTATGCCTTTGCACAAACCGTACGATTTCCGACCGTACTTAGGATACCTTCGCGCTCCTCCGTTACTCTTTGGGAGGAGACCGCCCCAGTCAAACTACCCACCATACACTGTCCCTAACCCAGATAATGGGTCGAGGTTAGAACTCCAAACATACCAGGCTGGTATTTCAAGGTTGGCTCCACCTGAACTAGCGTCCAAGTTTCAAAGCCTCCCAGCTATCCTACACAAGTAGGTTCAAAGTTCAGTGTAAAGCTGTAGTAAAGGTGCACGGGGTCTTTCCGTCTAGCCGCGTGTACACTGCATCTTAACAGCGATTTCAATTTCACTGAGTCTCGGGTGGAGACAGTGTGGCCATCGTTACGCCATTCGTGCAGGTCGGAACTTACCCGACAAGGAATTTCGCTACCTTAGGACCGTTATAGTTACGGCCGCCGTTTACCGGGGCTTCGATCAAGAGCTTCGCCCAAAGACTAACCCCATCAATTAACCTTCCGGCACCGGGCAGGCGTCACACCCTATACGTCCTTTACGAGTTTGCAGAGTGCTGTGTTTTTAGTAAACAGTCGCAGCCACCATTTCACTGCGGCCCCCACCAGCTTAGAGAGCAAGTCTCATCACCGGCAAGGGCGCACCTTCTCCCGAAGTTACGGTGCTATTTTGCCTAGTTCCTTCACCCGAGTTCTCTCAAGCGCCTTAGAATTCTCATCCCACCCACCTGTGTCGGTTTAGGGTACGGATCAACAATACCTGAAGCTTAGAGGATTTTCCTGGAAGCATGGCATCAACCACTTCACTCCTAATGGAGTTCGTCATCGAATCTCAGCATTCAAGCCCCGCGCAGCGGGGCTAACTAAAGAGGAACTAAAAAAGGTCCCGGATTTGCCTAAGACCTCTGCCTACATTCTTAAACCGGCAACCAACAGCCGGCTGATTTAGCCTTCTCCGTCCCCCCATCGCAGTATGGTTAAGTACAGGAATATTAACCTGTTTTCCATCGACTACGCCTTTCGGCCTCGCCTTAGGATCCGACTAACCCTGCGCTGATTAGCATGGCGCAGGAAACCTTGGGTTTTCGGCGTGCGGGTTTTTCACCCGCATTATCGTTACTCATGTCAGCATTCGCACTTCTGATACCTCCAGCAAACCTTACGATTCACCTTCACAGGCTTACAGAACGCTCCTCTACCATGCGTGCCACTCCTAAGAATGGACGCATCCGCAACTTCGGTACATAGCTTAAGCCCCGTTAAATCTTCCGCGCGGACCGACTCGACCAGTGAGCTATTACGCTTTCTTTAAAGGATGGCTGCTTCTAAGCCAACCTCCTGGCTGTCTATGCCTTTCCACATCGTTTCCCACTGAGCTATGATTTTGGGACCTTAGTTGGCGGTCTGGGTTGTTTCCCTTTCCACGACGGACGTTAGCACCCGCCGTGTGTCTCCCATGATTGCACTTCTAGGTATTCGGAGTTTGCAATGGGTTGGTAAGTCGGGATGACCCCCTAGCCATAACAGTGCTCTACCCCCTAGAGTGATACATGAGGCTCTACCTAAATAGATTTCGAGGAGAACCAGCTATCTCCGAGCTTGATTAGCCTTTCACTCCGATCCACAGCTCATCCCCTCATTTTTCAACATAAGTGGGTTCGGTCCTCCAGACAGTGTTACCTGTCCTTCAACCTGGCCATGGATAGATCGCCCGGTTTCGGGTCTACTCCCAGCGACTGATTCGCCCAATTAAGACTCGGTTTCCCTACGCCTCCCCTAAACGGTTAAGCTTGCCACTGAAAGTAAGTCGCTGACCCATTATACAAAAGGTACGCAATCACAGAACAAGTCTGCTCTCACTGCTTGTATGCATACGGTTTCAGGTTCTATTTCACTCCCCTCTCCGGGGTTCTTTTCGCCTTTCCCTCACGGT